>CAVYTN010000029.1:0-88717 GCA_963771475.1 uncultured Alphaproteobacteria bacterium
GTTTATGTACGTCTCTTCGTTCCGGTTGGTCTTGCTTTTTGTTCGGCTGGTTCGCGGTCATGCCCAATGTCGCGCCGCCGGCGTCGATCCTGCTCGCCTACTGGTTCGGCGGCGCGTTCCTGATGGCCGCCAAGCGCGTCTCGGAACATCGCGCCATCGTCGAGGCCGGCGGCACGGCAAGCCTCGCCGCGTATCGCCCGTCCTTCGCGGTCTACACGCAGTCGAGCCTGGTGACGAGCTGCCTCGTCTACGCGCAGGGGTTTGCGTTCATGATGGCGATCTTCCTGCTAAAATACCGGATCGAATATCTGGTCGTCATTCCGCTGCTTGATCGCGTTGTTCGCGGCCTATATGCGGCTGGCGCTTGACGCCCGACTCGGCCGCCGCGCGGCCGGAAGAGCTGATGCGGCAGCCGGCGATGATGATCGGGGCCGCGGTCACGATGGCGTTGTTCGGCGTGCTGACCTTCGTCGATCTGCCATGGCTGAACGGCCTGACCAGTTCCGACCTGATCCATCTCACCTTGGCGCGCTGATATGTCGATCGCCGCACCGTTGAAGCGCCGAGAAACTTCGCCGGCGATCGCAGCGGCAACGCTGCTGTTCGCAGCGCTGGTCGTGCTGCTCGACGGCCCGGTCTGGCTGGTAAAACTGGTGCCGACCCAGGACGGCCCGGTGCATCTGGCGCAGGCCGACCTGATCGCGCGCTTCGGCTGGGGCGGCGCGCTGCAGGAGCCGGCCGCGTCGTTCTACCAATGGAATCCGCGCATCGAGCCGAACTCCGCCATCTATCTGCTGCTCGCAGGCCTGATCCGGCTGACCGGCGACGCGCTGATGGCCAACACGCTGTTTCTCAGCCTGTACGGACTGATCTGGATCGCCGCCGCGTTCGCGGTTTGCCGCAGCGAAACCGAGCGGCCGATCTTGCCGATCCTGCTGTTGCTGCCGCTGGCTTTCGGCGTCTTCATCCATTGGGGATTTTATAATTATGCGCTCGGCGTGCCGCTGTTTCTGCTGTTCGCCAGCTTCTGGCACAAGGCGAGAGAGCGCCGCAACGCGGCCACCTTCATAACCACCGCGTTATTCCTGAGCGCGCTTTGCCTGACCCATATCACGGCCGTCGTCGCGGCCTGCCTGCTGCTCGCGGCTGACGGCCTGGCCCGCGCCATCCAGACGCTGGACCGCTCCGGCAGTCGCGCCGCCATCAGGCGGTTGTTCATCGACGGCGCCTGGGCAGCTGCGGCTGCGCTGCCGGTGCTGCTGATCACCGCCAGCTTCTTGATGGCGTATCAGAATATTCCCGGTGAAGCGGCCGGCACCGATGGCGGCCTGACGCAGATCCTGCGCCGGATCATGGCGGCGACCTACCTGTTCAGCTTTACCTGGTGGGAAGTCGTCGCACTGGCGCCGTTGCTGGCCGCGCTGGCGGTCGCAGGCGTCGCCGCGTTGCGTCGGATCAAGACCGGCGATCTGACGTGGCCGATCTTCTTCGGGCTTGTCGTGCTGCTGTCGCTGCTCAATCTCAAGACCGGCACGGCCTCGCTCTCGGAACGTCTCGCGCCGTTCACCTGGATTGCCGTCGTGATGGCGATCGCCAGCCGGCAACCGGGTCCGGCGCTGGTGCGCACGCTTTGCTTCGCGGCGCTTGCCGGCCTGATCGGACAGACCGCGATCCGCTCCATCGCCTACAAGAGCTGGTCGGCCACGCTGGAAAGCGAACTCGCCGCCGGCCGCGACAATCCCAAAGCGACCTTCGCCAATGCCGACCTGATCGCGCAGCGGAGCAGCGCGCTGTTCGCCTGGCGCGTTCGGCCGACGCTGCACGCGGACCAGACCGCGGCGCTCGCCGCGCACGGCGCCGGTTTGTCGGCGCCGCTGCCGTCGACCCGGTATTTCGGCTATTTCCCGCTGCAATATGTCGAAGCGCGCGATTTCATGCGCGCGACGCCGGATTGGGAATCCGAACCGGACGCAGCTTCGCTGACCGCGTTCCGCAAATCCAATCGCGGGGCGCCGCAAGTATTGATCGTGTCATCCTCCGATGAATCCGGCCCCGCGCTGGCGCGCACGCTTGGATATGGCGATTGCAAGGCAAGCGACGGCGCGCGGCAGCTTGCCGTCTGCAAAGTCCCGACGCGGCTGAGTATTGCGCATGAATAGGATCGTAAGGGACGTTCAGGCGGAATCGCTGTTCGGTCTTCCGGTGTCGATGCCGCTGGTGCTCGATCTCGACGGCACGCTGATCGCGGGAGATTTGCTCTACAAGAGTTTTGTCTCGATCCTGCGGCGAAATCCTTTTGTCGTATTTCAATGCGCGGCATGGCTGTTGCGCGGCCGCGCCGCGCTGAAGCGCCAGCTTGCATTGCGCAGCCGGATCGACTGGGACCGGCTGCAACTGCATCAGGACGTGCTGGCGCTGGCGATCCGCGAAAAGACCGCCGGCCGGAGATCGTGCTTGCGACCGCCGCCGACGCGGTTCTGGCCGGACAACTGGCGTCGCGTCTCGGCTTCATCGACCAGGTGTTCGCGTCGGACGGCCAGCGCAATCTCAAGGGTTCCGAGAAGGCGGCGATGCTGCGCCAGCTGTTTCCGGCCGGCTTCATCTATGCCGGCGACAGCGCGGCCGACCTGAAGGTCTGGCGGCACGCAAGCGGCATCGTCCTTGTCAACGCGCGCCAACTCGGTCGCCGACGCGGCGCGCGCGCTGGGAAGGCCGATACTGGAATTGTCGGGCCGCGTTGGATCGTAACCAGCGGTTCCCGTCTCGAGGACATTCGATCCGATCCCCACAATACGCCGGCCAAGGTATATGGTCTTCAGCGCGGGCTAAGCGGCGCTGGAGAGACTTTCATGACCTGGGCATGGTTTTGCGTGTTGGCAGCAATTGTCGTCGGCATTGCCATTTTCGCCGTTTGGCGCAGGCCGTCCCGACCTCGCCGCGATTACACGGGACTGAAGCATCATGCGAAGGTGCATTCGTTCCGCATCAGCACCGCCATCCTGGCCTGGGCATTGATCGTTGCCGCGTTCTACTATCGACCCGACCTGCTTAAATGGGCGCTTCGAACGATAACGCACGGCATCGAAACAATTGGAGACTTCTTCCTTCGCCGTGGGGCGATCGGGCAGAAGTAATCTTGCGGGAGCTGGGCGGCTTTGTCTGGTTTCAAATCACTCTGATAATTGTTGCCATTCGCGTGCTGTTCTCCAGCATCGCGATGGGATGGCGGTTTAGCAGACGGGACGACAAAATCGACTAGTCGGAGTGGACTGCGTGCCTCACCCGCGCCCGGACAGCCGCCAATCTCGGTTCGTCCAAGGCGAGATGCACGCTTATCGAGCCGGCCGCATCTCGCAGGCGACGCAAGACGTCGAGGTATCGGCATCGACCAGCAAGTCCGACGTTTTCGACCGAGCTGAACAGCCGGACTGCAGCCTGGATGCGGCGATCAAAGACAATCCGAGAGGGCGCGTGGTCGGACCGCGAAGCGTTTTCATCGATCCGGCGCGATGGCCTGAACATGAACGGGAGCACGCGGCACGATCCTAGCGGGCGCCGTGCGGTTTTGCGGGCGGTGTCGCCGTGTCATCGTGGGCCGGCGGCGGTTCGACGGGGTTGGCGAGTTGCTGTGCGGCCAGGGCGTTGGTGAGGTTGGTCAGCGCGTCAGGACCGCCGGCGAAGCCGGCCTCGGCAAGTATCCTGTCGATGATCGGTTTGAAGGCTGAGACCGACAGCAACTGGCTGGCAAGGCCGTCGCCGAGACCAAGGCCGCCGCCGGCGCCTCCAGCGCCGCCGCCACGTCCGAGCAGGCTTCCGGTATCGAAGATCCTGATGTCGGAGATTTTCTCGATCGGCTTGACGGCCTGCGCCAGCGCGTCCGGAATGATGTTGATGCGGGCGAGGTTGAGATCGTAATCGACCATCGCCGAACTGAGCTTGTTGCGGGCTTCGGCCTTCAGCGTCGCCACCTCCGCCTCGGCCTGGCCGAGCGACTTGACGCCGGCGGCGCGCGTGGTTGCGGCATTGGCGTCGGCCTTGGCCAGCACGTTGATGGCTTCCGCCTTGTTGGCGGCGGCCTGCTTTTCGGCCTCCGCCATCACGGTGATCGGCATCGCGTTGGTTTCCGCGGCCTTTCGCGCCGCGATCACGTTGATGATCTTGTCGCGATCGGCGATTTCGGTGGCCCGCGCGGTCGTGACTTTTTCCTCGGCCGCAATGGCAAGCGCGCGCGCGGTCTCGGCGATGGTCTGCGCTTCGGATTGCTCCTTGCTCTTGGCGGCGACGATGATCGCGGCCTCCTGGGCGACGATCTGGATATCGCGCTCCATTTCGGTGGTGCGGCGCTTGACCGCGAGATCGGCTTCGATCTTGCGGGTATCGCGGGCCTGGTTGGCTTCGGTCTGCTTGTTGGCGACCGCCAATTCCTGCCCGATGCGGTATTCGGCCTCGTTCTGCAGCGCGGTCTGTTCGACCTGCGCCTGCTGCGCGCGCATCGCGGCGGTCTTGTTGGCGATGTCGCGCTGCTGCGCCAGTTCCGCCTCGCGCTTGGTGCTTTCGATCGTCAGCGTGGTCTGCCGGGCGACAAGATCCTGCTGGGCGATGTTCACCTCGGTGGTGCGGACGATCTGGTTGCGCTCCTGCTCGCGCTCCTTGGTGATCTTGGTCAGGGTCGTGAGGCCGTGGGCGTCGAAGAAATTGGTCGGATTGAAGTGCTTGATGTCGCTCTGGTCGAGCCTGCGTCAGCGAGACCGATTCGAGTTCGAGACCGTTGTTCTGGATGTCGGCGCCGACCGCGTCCTGCACCGACTTGACGAAGGTCGCGCGCTGCTCCTGCAGCTCCTCGAGATTCATGGTGGCCGCGACCGAACGAAGCCCGTCGACGAATTTCGCCTCGATCAATTCGCGCAATTCGGTGGCGTCATTGGTGCGGTTGCCGAGCGTCTGCGCGGCCAGCGCGATCGAGGACATGTCGGGTTTGACGCGAACGTAGAATTCGGCGCCGATATCGACGCGCATGCGGTCTTTGGTGATCAGCGAATCCGGACCGCCGCGGGTGACTTCCAGCCGCAACGTCTTGAGATTGACCGCGGCGGTGGAATGGAAAATCGGAAGCACCAGCGAGCCGCCGTCGAGCACGACCTTCTGGCCGCCGAGGCCGGTGCGGACATAGGCTTCGTCGCGCGTCGAACGCCGGTAGAGTCTGCGCGAAGATGAGGCCGATGACAAGAATGGCAACAACGCCAATGCTAACGGGTACAGCGAGTTCCCACATTTTATGTCCTGTCTGATGATCGTTGATGGTCGATGAGGTCGGCGGGAGCGGAAATGGCGATAAAGCTCTTGGCGTCGCGGTCGACCAGCAACACGCTGGCGCCGACCGCGAGCGCCGGCGAATCGCGGCTGGCACGTGCCGAGACAGTGTGCCAGTTGCCGAAGACATCCTTGAGACGAACGCGGCCGGGCAGTCCCTGATCGAGCGGTCCGACCGAAACCATGGCGACCTTGCCGACGAAATCGGCGTCGCTGACGGCATAGGTCTCGTCGCGCGGGATGATGCGGGCGATGCCGCGGCTTGTGGTGCGAATGACGGGAATGCTGCCGGCGATCGCTATAAGCGCGGCGATCGAGACCGGTATGGCAAAGCCTGCCGCATGCGCGATGCCTTGCAACAGGAATCCTTCGATCGAGAACACGCCGAACGCCAGAATGATCAGGATCAGCAGCGGCAGGCGCCCGGCATTGATCCAGAGCAGCAGGCCGCCGAGGCCGTTGTGGCTATCGGCTTCGACAGCAACGTCCTTGCCGAGGAGCTCGCTGATTGAAAAGCCGACCAGGGTCGTCAGCAACTCGATGCCGCCGAGCACGACCATGATCGCGGCGGCAACCGCGAACGGCCGCACGTCGGGCGCCAGCAGGATGTCGCTTACGGCACTCATTGCTGCGATTTGATCCTTTCAAGCCGCGCCGCGATTTCCTTCTCGCGGTGCAACCGGTCGAGTTCATCCAGCTCCCTGTCGCCGAGCGCGAAGGAAGCGGGTACGCCGGTGACCCTTGCGATCGCTGCCATCGCACGGTCGGCACTACCTGTATTGGTCGCTGGCGCCCGCCTGCCGGGTTCATGCGGTGCATGCTGCGCAAGGCTCGCTTCGAGATCGGCGAGGCGGCTTTCTGCTTCGCGCCGCGCGCCAAGCATCGCCTGCAAGGCCTTGGTTTGCTCATCGATTTCGAGATCGATGAAGTCCATCGCGCGTTCCAGTGCGATGCCCTGGGACTCCAGATCAATTTGCCGTGCGACGCCGGCGCGCGCCAGGTCTTCGCGGTTTTCCGCAAGTGCGAGACGGATCTTTTCAGTCAGGCTGGCGGTCTCAGTGTCCAGTTCTTCGCGCCGCCGTTTCAGACGGAATTCCTCGGCGCGCGATTTGCCGAGCGCGTAGCGCGCTTCGTCGGCGCCGGCATCGATTTCACGGATCGCCTGTTTGACCAGCGCGACCTTGTTGCTGCTTTCCGCGTTGTCGACGGTTTGGCTGGCGATGGCGGCAAGAAGCCGGCCCATACGCGCAAGGATGCCTTCGTGAAGCATGGTCTTCTCCTCGGGTTGTGTTGATTTCGATTTGACGGCGATGTGGATTTCGTAAGCGAGGCCGTCCGAGACCAAGTGAGCCGGGAAGGGACTTTCCCAGCCGGCAAGATAGCCCGGGACCTCGAACGGCACCAAGACGCGTCCTTTGACAGTGCTAATGGTCAGTGAAGTCGGCCCCTTGATCGCGAACAGTTTGTCGTCGAGCGGAATGCGCCGGTTCGCGGCGCCCGCGGCATAGCCGGCGCGGTCGCGCAGGCCGAGCGTCACCAGGCGGGCCGGCAGACCGGTCTCGGTGCGAATCTTCTCGTAAGCCTGGGCGTGCAGGGAGACGAGATTCGCGCCCACCGGCGCGACGTCCTCAAGTATTTGCATCATCCGGTCGTAGGCCGCGAACGTCGCTTCAATCGCCTGGACGCCTGCTTCGTCGGGGTGCAGGGCGTAGCGTAGGGTTGCAGCGGCAAAAACTCGACACGATGCAGCGCCGCGGCTACGGCGAGGCCCTGCTGCCCGCCGCCTGAACGGACGCTTGACGCAGTCGCCGCCGCGGGTCTACTGGTCACGCGGTTCATTCGTGTTTGGGAGGATAAGACATGGCGGTCCGATTGGTGGTCTCGATCAACGCGGCACCGGGCAAAGGCGCGGAACTCGCGGCGGCATTCCGCACCCGCTGCGCCGAGGTCATGCAAGAACCCGGCTGCGAGCAATTCGAAGTGTTCCAGAGCGTGCTGAACCCGGACAAGCTGGCGTTGCTGGAACTGTGGACGGACCAGGCCGCGCTCGACGTGCACGCCAAGGTCAACACCACGCGCGCGCCGATGCCCGCCGGGCTTGCGGGCCGAGGGCGGCTCACGCGAGGATTACACACTACAGCCGGACCAGCTGACCCGGCGAGGCACGCGCCATGAAAGTCTCGTATTTCGAAACCGGCCGCTACCAGCCGCCGGAGGCGATGCCCGGCGTGTGGCCGATGCCGTCCGGCGCCTACGACACCGCGGCCGGCGCCGACGTTTATCGCGGCATGGTCGAGCGGATCACGTTCGTCGAACAGCTCGGCTTCGATTGGGTCAGCCTGTCCGAGCACCACTATTCGCCGCGCATCCTGACGCCGTCGCCGCCGATGGCCGCCGCTTACCTCGCGTCGCGCGTGCACAAGATCAAGATCGCGCTGCTCGGCCCGATCGTGTCGCACAGCAATCCGGTGCGCCTCGCCGAGGAACTGGCGATGCTCGACACCATGGCGGACGGACGGCTGGTCGTCGGCCTGCTGCGCGGCACGACGAATGAGGCGCTGACCTACGACCTCAATCCCCAGGAGTCGCGGGAACGCACCGACGAGGGGATGGAACTGATCCTCAAGGCCTGGACCGAGCCGCAGCCGTTCGGCTGGCAGGGCCGGCATTTCCGTACCGGACCGTATCGGTCTGGCCGCGCCCGCTGCAGCAGCCGCATCCGCCGACCTACGCTCTCGGCACCAGCCGGGAGGCCGGGGAGTTCGCCGCGCGCAACCGGATCGGCCTCGGCGTGTCGTACGGGCCGTTCGAGGTGATGGGCAAGGCGACCGGCTATTATCGCGAGCAGTGCGCGCAGCTACGGTTGGCAGCCGACAGCGGATCAGATCATCTTCCGCGCCAACATCGTGCTGGCGGAGACCGATGCGGCGGCGCAACGGGCGATGGAGGCGTATCCGGCGCGCGCGGCGTTCGCTCTGGGCAACGGGGTCGCCAACGCGTTGCTGGAACTGGACAGCCGCAACATCGCCGGCGAGTCGCGGCCGGCCAGCGTCAACCGCGCGTTGCCGATCAATTTCGTCGGCGGTCCGGACACGGTCGTCGAGCAAATCCGCCGCTGCCGCGAGCTGACCGGCGCCGGCGTCATCGATCTGGGCTTCAATACGCCGGGCTCCGCCGATCCGAAGCGGCTACATGGAGGCGCTGGACCTGTTCGGGCGAAAAGTGCTGCCGCGCATTCGCGACATTTAAGGGAGGCGACGATCGTGGCGTTTCAGCGAAGGCTGGGTCGAGGCGGACGGCTTCCGCATCCGCTACATGGAGGCCGGCGATGGACCGCCTCTGGTGCATCTGCACGGCGCCGGCGGATTGCGTCTGAACGCCGGCGCATGATCTGCTGGCCCGCCAGTTCCGCGTGATCGCGTTCGAAATGCCAGGCTTTGGCACGGAGGAAAACCAACGCACGCGGGACCATGCCGGAGCTGGCGGCGACGATGGCGAAAGCGGCTCAGGCGCTCGGCCTCGAGCGGTTCAACCTGATGGGCACGTCGTTCGGCGGCAAGGTCGCGCTGTTTCTGGCGCTGCAGTCGTCCGGAGCTGGTGCGCGCGCTGGTGCTGGAGGCGCCGGCGGCGATCCGTCCCGCCGGCATCGCAGCCGCCGTCCGGCTCGCCCGAGGCGATCGCGCGGCGGCTCTACGCGCATCCGGAGCGTATGCCGCCGCTGCCGGCCGTCGATCCCGAGCACGCCGCGCGGATGCTGGCGCTGACGCAGCGGCTGCGCGGACCGGATCGCGATGCCGATCTGGAGGCGCGGCTGCGCGGCCTGACGATTCCGGTCCTGGCGGTGTTCGGCACGCGGGATGGCGTGATCCCGCCGGAGCATGGGGCGGCTCTACAAGGATCTGATTCCGGATGCGCATCTGGTGTTCGTCTACGACGCCGGCCACGCGATCGCGGCGGAACGGCCGGAGGCGTTCGTGGAGGTCGTCGGCGATTTCCTGGAACGCGACGACGCGTTCGTGATCAGCCGCGCGAAGACGGTGATGCTGCCGTAGGTTTTTGCTCCGCCAGGTCGGTTCGGCGTGATCGCCGCGGACGTCCCGCGACTTCCTGGGCCGAGATAGTCGCCGGTAGGGCGTTCGCCTAAGGCGTAAAATTGCGTTGCGTTTCCTTTGACAGGCCGGAGTCTGGCGAAACAAAGGATCAACCGCGGATGAACGCCGATGGAAACAGATAATATTGCGATCGTCCCATCTCTGCCGGCAACAATGGTCAGGAGGGAATACCGCGAATATCCTCTTACATCCGCGTCCATCCGCGGCAAAGAATGCTTTGCTTGCTGACTGCCTCGGTAATGTCCGTTCAGGCGATTGTCCTGTAACCGCGGGCCACCGTGTCGAAAATTACAGCACAAAGAACGCTTCGTCGGACGATGAACGCCGAGGTCAATATCCACCTGCGCGCAATTGATCGTGGCTGGCAAGGCAAGGGGTTGGGACACGCGTTGCACGCTGACGTTGTGCGGCGGGCGGAGGCTGCTTCACACGATGTTTCGGCGCGGTTGATGAGTGTGCACGCGATCTCACCCGAGGCAGAGGCTTGTTACATTCATCACGGCTTTACTCGGGTGCCGGTGGAAGCGCCGGGCTGGCGCTCGACCTGGTGAAGTTCCAGAAGCTCCCGGGTGGGTGAAGCGGAGCCATCGTTACTGTCCGCCCCCTCACGCGCCCCCCGCCGCGAGCGCGCCTGGCGTCGCCGAGGCGATCAGCCAGTCGCGAAAGCGGACGATTTTCGGCGCATCGGCGGTCGCCTCCGGACTGACGACGTAGTAGCCGGCGTCCTGCGGCAGCACCATGTCGAACGGCGCGACCAGCCGGCCGGCCGCGATGTCCGCCTCCACCAGATGGAACCGGCCCAGGGCGACGCCGAGCCCTTCCATCGCCGCCTGGATCGCCATGAATCCCTGATCGAATGTCATGCCTCGCCGGGTCGCGATCGAAGCCGGGCAGGCCGGCGGCGGTCAGCCAAAGCTGCCAGTCCTCGCGCGAAACGGTGGTGTGCAGCAGCGTGTGGTGCGCGAGATCCTCCGGCGCGCGCAGCGGCTCTCGCGTCGTTCAGCAGCTCCGGGCTGCACACCGGGAAGATTTGCTCGGCCATCAGCCAGTGGGCGCGCAGCCCAGGCCAGGCGCCGCGGCCGTAGCGGACGGCGATGTCGACTTCCTCGCGCTGGAAATCGACCAGGTGCGTGGAGGTCGTGATGCGCACCTCGATGCCCGGATTGGCGTCCTGGAACGCGGCCACTCGCGAAACCAGCCATTTGGTCGCCAGGGAGGCGGTGGTGCTCACGGTCAGCCGTCCCTCGTGATCGGTGCGGCGCAGCCTCGCCGTGGCGCGATGCAGATCGGCGAACGCCGAGCGGATGGACGGCAGATAATCCAGCGCCTCTCGCGTCAGTTCCAGCGTCGCGGTTGCGGCGGATGAACAACGTCAGGCCGAGTTGCTCCTCCAGCCGGCGGATCTGATGGCTGATCGCGGTCTGGGTGACGTTCAGTTCCGCGGCCGCGCGGGTGAAGCTCATGTGGCGGGCGGCGGCTTCGAACGCGCGCAGGCCGTTGAGGGAGGGAAGCAGCATGACGCGAACGTCATAGCATGATATTTTGTCATGTAAAGCCTGACAAAGCATCGTTTGCGCCGGGCGGTGGCGCGGCCATCACGTTGCCGCAGCCTGCCAAGCACTTCTCTCGGAGATACACGATGTCTTACGCGGCCCATCATCCACTGATAAATTGTCAGTCTGACCGAATGTCTCGCCGGCGCGGCCCTGCGCCAGTTCGATCGCGCGCACGCTGCGAGCTCTGGGCGCTCGCGGATCAGGGAGCGGCAGGCGTTCCCGGTCCTGGACGACCGCGACCTGCGCGACCTGCGGTTGTCGCGGTGGGATGTCGAGCGGGAGCTCGCGAAGCCGTTCTGGCGCGGCTGACCCGCATCACCGAAACCTCAAGGAGGATCCAACCATGAGTGCCTATGCCGAACTGCGTGACCGTCCCGCCCTCGATCTGCCGTACGTGGAGGCGGAACTGCATTACCTGAGCCGAATGACCGAGCGGCCGCGCAACTACACGTTCGATCCACCGCCGGGCGTGCCGCGGTCCAACATCGTGCATGAAACGCACGTCGTGCCGATCTACGACCTGCGTGGCGATCGAGGCGGATATCTCGCTCGACCGCGAGGGCTTCGAACTGCTGGGCCATGTGAGCGCCGTGCGGGATTTTTACGATGACGACGAGGTGCGCGGCGTTTACTACCCCGAGGCCGAGCGGCTGATCGCCGAGGTGACCGGCGCAAGCCGCGTGTTCATCTTCGATCACACGGTGCGCCGGCGGGTTCCCGGCACGCATGATCGCGTGGTGGGCGTGCCGCGGCAGCCGGCAACCCGCGTGCATGTCGATCATACCGCGAGGTCAGGGCCGCAACGCGTGCGCGACTTCCTTGGCGACGAGGCCGAGGAACTGTTGAAAGGTCGTGTTCAGATCATCAACCTCTGGCGTCCGATCCGCGGACCGTTGCGCGATGCGCCGCTGGCGGTGTGCGATGCGCGGTCGGTGGCACCTGGCGATCTGGTGCCGTCGGATCTGGTCTACCGCGACCGGGTGGGGGAGACTTACGCGGTCACCTGGAACCCCGATCACCGGTGGTTCTACGTGCCGGAGATGCAGCCGGACGAAGCGTTGTTGCTGAAGTGCTTCAACTCCGTGACGGACGGGCGCGCGCGCTTCATGCCGCACACGGCGTTCGAGGATCCGTCCGCGCCGGCGAATATCCCGCCGCGCGAAAGTATCGAACTTCGCACGATGGTGTTTCATGCACCTGCGGTGTTTCATGCACCTGGGGTGTGAGGGGCGACGTTCGCTGACACCTCATTTCGCGGGACACGTGCTGAAACGAGATTGGTCACGGCGGCCGGCGGGAGGCGCGAAACGCACTCTCGCCGGGCGCGGTAATGGCCGGCTCTGAACCCCGGCATTGCGCGAAGATTTACGTTTGGTTAACGGACGGCGAACCGGCATGCGTGCGCGCGGCCGGTTTTGTCGTGTTGGGGCCTGGCCAGATGGCCTAGGCCATGATGCGCACCCGCCGCCCAATCGCACGCGGCGTTGCTCGGCGGCAGAAAAACCTGTGTATTAACAGTTTGTTAAAGAAATTCTGGCTATGTGTCGCCGTGTCCGAGGGTCCTGGCACTCTCGCCAACCCCCTCTTGGCACATCGTCTCTGTTGCAAGTACGTAAGTCTTCGGAAGCGATCTACCGAATTCAAGGGGTTGGTTGGTGCCGATAACGAAACCGCATCGACGCCTGACAACATGACTCAATTCGCTCGAGCAAGCGAAAAACCAGATGTCCGACCGCCGCATGCTCGCGATGGCGGTCCACGCAGGAGCAGTTCTATGAGTGCGGCACTTTCATACCACGACGCGGCGTATGCGACGGTCAGTCCGACGCGACGCGAGATAAATCCGGCCGGCGGGAAAGCCGTGAAGCAGGAGCGGAAGCGGCTCCAGGCTTTGGTTCGCGTGCCAGACCTGAACTGGCCGAGCAATTTGTTCGGCGACAACGTCGGCGTGGCGGAACTGCTGGCCGAGGACTTCCCATTTCAATGGGACCAGGCAAACCCGGAGACTTTCTTTCAGGCCGCCGCCTGAGGGTTCGCATGCTCGTCAGGCTCTCGCGCGGACCGATGGTTCGCTGGTCATTGGCGGCTGCACCTACGCGTTGTTCCGCGCGTTTCCGTTGACGCTCGATTTTGTTTATTCAGCAGAATATTCCGGCATGGTCCCGGTTGAGAAATACGCTGGTATGTGAGTGACCACCAGGGGAAGGCTGGCTCGCGAACGAACCGGCCCCTCCCCTACCGCCGCGTGATGAAGATCTTGACTTCCACGCCAAGGATCACCACGATCAGCAGCAGGAGAATAAGGATGGTCGTCATCTCTTACCTCCAGGTGATTGGCCGGCGGGGGAATTCCCGCCGGCTTTTCTTTTTTGCCCAGGAATCGTCAACAAACCGTTGAGATGATGGCATCCGCGGCGCTCGGTCGCGGGCAATTTGTCGCGGATGTCAACGATGATCGCGAATTCGCGCCGCGGCCGATCTGGTCAGTTGGAATCGCGCGCTCCAACATTTCGTTCGGCATGCCATGCGAGCGCGGTTGCCTCGGTCATGCAAATCCAGGCGGACTTTTCGTCAGTGTAAACGTGGGAATTATCCGGATGGAGCGCTCGCGCGCGGCGCTTTTCCGCCTCGTAGGCGCGGGCGACATTCGGGATGCGCCCGCAGATAATCGCGGAACGCGAGGTGACGCACGGCATGCGGCGAGTCCGCGCGGAAGAAATGCAGTTGAACCGACGCGAACCCCGGCCTCGTCGGCGAGCGTGCAATAGCGCCGCCCGGGAATGCCGTACGGCGCCGTGCCACGCGTAGCCGATTGCCTCGATCCGGGCGCGCTCCCGGTCCAGGGCGGCCAGATCCGCACCAGAGGCATCAGGTCGATGATCGGCTTCGCGGCGAGGCCCGGAACCGACGGTGGACCCAATGTGATGGACGGCCACGAGGACCGGACCCGAGCACACGCAGACGCTCGGCATGGCGCGCCGCCTGGCGAGGCCAGTCGGGATCGTACGGGGCCAGGACGACCGGGATTGGCGGCGGCATGATGTCCAGGTTACGGGCGCGGCGCGGCGGAGTTCAAACGGCGTGACCATCTGTGCCACCGCTGGCCCACACGGCGGCGCCGGTATGGTATTGCTTTCCCGCGCGGCGCCCTTACCTACCCCGCGCGCTGCACTCGGTCCGACCGACCGCGCCTCAACGCCAGGAGACCTCTCGACCGATGAACCACCTGGACCGCCTGTCCGACCTGATCGCCCGCGCCCGCGCCGCCGGAGCCGACGCCGCCGACGCCGTGCTGGTCGCCGGCACCTCGCTGTCGGTCGCCCGCCGCCTCGGCAAGACCGAGCACGTCGAGCGCTCGGAAGGCCAGGACCTCGGCTTGCGCGTGTTCCTCGGCAAGCAGGCCGCCATCGTCTCCGCCACCTCCATCGACCCCGCCGGCTTCGCCGACCTGGCCGAGCGCGCCGTCGCCATGGCCAAGGTCGTGCCGGAGGACCCCTACGCCGGCCTCGCCGACACCGCCGCGCCGCCGGACACTCAGGTACCTCGACATGGAGGACCCGTCCGAGCCCTCCACCGAGGAGCTGGTCGCCCGCGCCGCCGCCGCCGAGGACGCCGCCCTGGCGGTGCCGGGCATCACCAACTCCGAGGGCGCCGATGCCGGGTTCAGCCGCGGCGAGATCTTCCTGGTCACCTCGGCCGGGTTCGCCGGCACGTCGGCGTCGGCACCAGCCACTCGATCAGCGCGACCGCGCTGGTCGGCGAGGGCACCGGCATGCAGCGCGACTACGACTACCACTCCAAGGTGTATCTGGCCGACCTGGACGATCCGGCCGCGATCGGCCGCAGCGCCGGCGAACCGGGCGCTGGCGCGGCTCAACCCGACACGGCCGAAAACCGCGAAACTGCCGGTGGTTTACGATCCCGCGGGTCGCGACCTCGCTGCTCGGGCAGCCTGATCGGCGCGATCAACGGCGCCTCGGTCGCCCGCGGCACCAGCTTCCTGAAGGAGAAGCTGGGCCAGAAGATCTTCGCCTCCGGCATCTTCGTCCATGACGATCCGCGCCGGGTGCGCGGCCCGCGCTCCCGCGTGTTCGACGGCGAGGGCACGCCGACCAAGGCGCGCGCCCTGATCGAGGACGGCGTGCTGACGACCTGGCTGCTCGACAGCCGCTCGGCGCGGCAGTTGGGCATGGTCTCGACCGGCCACGCGTCGCGCGGCACCAGCGGGCCGCCGTCGCCGTCCGCCTCCAATCTGTGGCTCGCCGCCGGGACCATGACGCCGGCGGAACTGATGGCCGACATCAAACTCGGGCTCTACATCACCGAGATGATGGGCAGCGGCGTGAACGGCGTCACCGGCGACTACAGCCGCGGCGCCGCCGGCTTCCTGATCCGCGACGGCAAGCTGGCCGAACCGGTGGCGGAAATCACCGTCGCGGGCCATGCGCTGGAGATGTTCGCCAACCTGACCCCGGCCAACGACCTCGTGTTCCGCCGCGGCACCGACTCGCCGACGGTGCGGGTCGAGGGAATGACGATGGCCGGGCGCGCTGAGTCGACGCCCCCTTGCGTGTTACCGTGCGTTACACCAGATTATGATCGTTTCAACAACAAAGCGACAAAACCAATGGTTGGTCGAGCGTTCACGTCTTCTCGCCGCCGCCGCGGTGGCTGGCCCTGGTGCTGGCGCCCGCCATCGCCGACGCGCGTCTGGGCGGCGGCAGCTCGATGGGCAGCCGCGGCAGCATGACCTTCTCCGCGCCGCCCTCCACGCGCACCGCGCCCGGTATCGGCGGCGCCGATGCAGCGCAGCATGACGCCGAACGCGCCCATCGCCGGGCTTCGGCGCGCCGCGGCTACGCCTCGCCGGCGGCTTCGGCCAGCCGCGGTCGGCGTTCATGTCCGGCCTGATGGGCGGCCTGATCGGCGCCGGCATCGGCGGCCTGCTGTTCGGCGCACGGCTTCTTCGGCCACGGTCTGGGCTTTGGCGGCTTCCTCGGGCTTCCTGCTGCAGATCTTCCTGATCGTGGTGATCGGCCGCTTCCTGTGGCGGATGTTCATGCGCAGCCGGTCGCCGGCGCTCGCCGGCGGCCCCGGCATGTTCGCCCGCGGCGGCGCACCCGGCAGCCGGGCGGCATGATGGGCAGGCGGTGGCGGCGCGCCGCGCCCGTCCGGCGGTCCGCCGCCGATCACGATCGCGCCCGGCGGACTACCAGGAGTTCGAGCAACTGCTGCAAGGCGACCCAGGCAGCCTGGAGCGCGCAGCGACCTGAACGCGCTGCGCGGCATGGCGACGCCGGAGATGGTCAGCTACTTCGCCGAGCAGCTGTCCGAGCAGGCGAGCCGCGGCGTGACGCAACACGGTCACCGACGTTCGCCTCGAGTCCGGCGATCTGGCGCAGGCCTGGGCGGAGGCGGACCGCGAGTACGCGACGGTGGCGATGCGGTTCTCGATGATCGACGTGACGCGCGACGGCATCCGGGCGGATCGTCGACGGCAGCCCGACCGAGCAGGTGCTGGCGACCGAGCTGTGGACCTTCGTCCGCGCGCCGGGCGGCCAGTGGATCCTGTCGGCGATCCAGCAGACGCGGTAAGCGGACTTCGAGCGCTCACGCACGGCAGCCACGGCAGGACACCGAGGGCTCCGGTTGCCATGTCGGCTCCGTGGGCGATAGCTGATACCTCCGCCTGAAGGAGCGAGTGATGACCGCGCTCGATCCGATTCCCTACACCGACGCGAAGATCCGCCGCATTCTGTCGACGGTGCGCACCATCGCCATGGTCGGCGCCAGCTCCAACTGGAACCGGCCGAGCTACTTCGTGATGAAGTATCTGCAGGGCAAAGGCTACCGCGTCATCCCGGTCAACCCCGGCACCGCCGGCAAGGAGCAACTGGGCGAGAAGATCTACGCCTCGCTTGCGCGACATTCCCGACAAGATCGACATGGTCGACGTCTTCCGCGCCTCCGATCAGGTCGGCCCGATCGTCGACGACGCGATCGCCATCGGCGCCAAGGTGGTGTGGATGCAGTTCGGCGTCCGCAACGACGAAGCGGCGGCGAACGCCGAGGCGGCCGGCATCGAAGTCGATCATGAACCGCTGCCCGAAGATCGAATTCGGCCGTCTGGGCGGCGAGCTGTCGTGGAGCGGCGTCAACTCCGGCATCATCCGCAACCGCGCCGCGCGAGCCGCCGACCGAACGCAAAGCGAAGCCGCGCCCGTTGCCGTCGGCCAATGTCAGCTACGGCTTCGAGACGCGCGCGATTCACGCGGGCGCCTCGCCCGATCCCACCACCGGTGCGCGATCGACGCCGATCTTACCAGACCACGGCTTATGTTTTCGACGACGTCGATCACGCCGCGTCGCTCTTCAACCTGCACAATTTCGGCTACATCTACTCGCGCCTGACCAATCCGACCGTCTCGGTGCTGGAGGAACGCGTCGCCAGCCTGGAGGGCGGCCGCGCCGCCGTCGCCGCCGCCTCGGGCCACGCCGCGCAGTTCCTGATCTTCGCGACGATGCTGGAGCCGGGCGACGAGTTCCTCGCCTCGCGCAATCTGTACGGCGGTTCGCTGACGCAGTTCGGGTTGACCTTCAAGAAGCTTGGCTGGAACTGCCATTTCGTCGATCCGCTCGATCCGGAGAATTTCCGCCGCGCGCTGACGCCGAAGTGCAAGGCGATCTTCGTGGAGAGCCTGGCCAATCCCGGCGGCGTCGTCGTCGACCTCGCCGCGATCGCCGAAGATCGCGCATTCGGTCGGCATTCCGCTGATCGTGGACAATACGCTGGCGACGCCGTATCTGTGCCGGCCGTTCGAGTGGGGCGCCGATCTGGTCATGCACTCGACCACGAAGTTCCTCGACGGCCACGGCAATTCGATGGGCGGCATGGTGGTCGAAGTCGGGCAAGTTCGATTGGGCGGCGAGCGGCAAGTTCCCGTCGCTGACCGAGCCGGAGCCGGCCTATCACGGCCTGCGCTTCTACGAGAATTTCGGCGATTTCGCCTTCACCACCAAGGCGCGCGCGGTCGCGTTGCGCGATTACGGCCCGACGATGGCGCCGATGAATGCGTTCCTGACCATCACCGGCATCGAAACGTTGCATGTCCGCATGGAACGGCATTGCGAGAATGCGCAGAAGGTGGCGGAGTTTCTGGAGCGGCATGCCAAGGTCGCCTGGGTGTCGTACGCCGGCCTCGAAATCGAGCCCGTATCGGGCGCTGGCGCGCAAATACATGCCGAACGGCGCCGGCTCGGTGTTCACCTTCGGCGTCAAGGGCGGCTTCGAGGCCGGCGTCAAGCTGGTGGAAAGTGTCGGGCTGTTCTCGCATCTCGCGAATATCGGCGACACGCGCAGCCTGATCCTGCATCCGGCCTCGACCACGCATCGGCAGTTGACCGACGAGCAGCGGCTGGCCGCCGGCGCGGGACCGGATGTGATCCGGCTGTCGATCGGACTGGAGACCGCGGCGGACCTGATCGCCGATCTGGATCAGGCGTTGGCCGGGGCGTGAGACCGGCTGGAGGGGTCGATGTCGCACGGCCTGGGTATCC
Source organism: uncultured Alphaproteobacteria bacterium (assembly GCA_963771475.1). Taxonomy (GTDB): domain Bacteria; phylum Pseudomonadota; class Alphaproteobacteria; order Acetobacterales; family Acetobacteraceae; genus Rhodopila. Next base: position 18,536 of record CAVYTN010000029.1, read on the forward strand.
GGCGTCGATGGTGGCGCCGCGCCGTGCCGCTCGCGCTTCTCGCGCTGTCCGTTTGCGCCGGGGCGCCGGCCGACACCGCGGACCCGCCGGTGCGGGCAATCCTGGTTGGTGAGCGGCCAGGCCCGCCGCCGCTGCACCCGGCTGCTGATCGACCTGTCGATCGCGAATACCGGCGGCGCGCCGCTGTGGGCTTTGATCCCGGCGAACCTGCCGCCGCCAACCAACGGCGCTGGAGGCGTCAATCACCTGGAACAGCGGACCACCACCGCCGGCGGTGGCCGGGTCGCCGTTGGCCGCCTGCTCGGCCGCGCTGGCGTCTACGCGCTGCTTCTGGCACCGGGGGCGCGGGTTACGCTTCGGCAACTGGAGATCGGCTGGTGGCGCGAGCCGCCGGCGACGCCGGGCGATATCGCGTTCGAGGTCCTCCTCGCCGGAGCGGTGACCATCGACGGCGAGCCGCTGGCCGGCTGGTTCGATGGCGAGCCAACCATCGCCGGCGCCGCCGAGATCGACATGCGGGGGGCGCCGCACACCCACAGCCGCGCCGCGCCAGGCGGCCGTGAGCTGCCGCTCGTCGCCAGTGAAGTGGTCGCCGGTGGTGGTGCGGCTGGCATCGCCATGACCCGCGGCGCGCAAGCGTCGCGAGCACCGCGCGGCCGAGGCGGCGCGGCTGCAGCCCGATGCGCCGCCAGCCCTCCTCGTGACAGGATGGACCGCGCTGACGCTGATCGGCGGGATGCTCGGCATCATCTTTACGCCGCTGGTCTGGGTGTTCGTCGACAGGCTGCTGGATCCCGGCCCCAAGGACGAACTGGGCGAGACCCTGATCCAGTTGGCCATCTCAGTGGCGTTCTGGGGCGGCGCCTGGGCCGTCGCCGGCGCGCGGCACCGCGTCGCCATGGACGCCGCCACGCGCGAGCGTCACCTGGACGCGCAGCCTGTTCGGCCTGCCCTTGCATCGCGTGCTCTGGTCCCGCGAGGAGATCGAGGTCAGTGGTGGTCGACGAACGCCACACGATGCGGAACCACAGGTACTATTGGATCGAGCTGGTCGGGCCGCGTGGTCGCCGGCCATTGAAGACCGACAGCGAGCGCGGCGAGGAAGGCCGATTGTGGGCGGAAGCGCTCGGCGTCCCCTGCGACGACTCCAGCCGGGCGCGAGCCGAGAGCAAAGCGCCCACGGACGACGCGCAAGCGGCGAAGCCGGTGACCACGCGACAACTGATCGGCGGCATGGCGCTGGTCACCGTCGCGTTCCCGGCGGTGATGTGGTACCTCAAAGGGCCCACGGCGATCGGCTACGGCCTGGGCTTCAGCGGCTTCCTGAACCTGCTCATGATGGCCGTCTGGCTGTCCGACCGGACCCCGGCGGACGCCCAGCCGATCAGCTACCGCAAGAGCCGCTTCGACTGGCTCGGAGTGGTCTGGCTGCTGTCAGTGCCGTTCGGGCCGTTTTTCGGCTGGCTCGCCACCGAGCAGATCGACCGCGACAACTGGCTGATGCTGGCCGGCATCCGGGTCTTTCTCTCGGTCGTACTGCCGCTCGTCGGCGTGCTGCCGCTGTTGCGCTTCGTGCGCGGGCGCTACGCCCGGATCGCCGGGCTGATCCTGCTGGTCGGCACGGCGTTCCCGCTGCTCACCGCGATCGGCAGCCACGCTCGACGTCGTGCGCGGCCCGGTCTGGCGCGACGTCACGGTGACCGCGGTGTACCAACGGAAGTCCAGCCGCGGGCGGCGTATCGCCGATGCTCGAGGTTCACCTGGCCGACGGCCGCATCCTGAGGACGGTCGAAGGCGTCGTGCCGCGCAAGGGGCCGGCGCGGCTGCTGCTGCTCGAGGGGCTCGACCGCGTGCTCGAAGTGGAGCGGTAGCCGAAGCGTGGCCGCGATGCCTACCGTGCCTGACCGATCCTGGTTACTAAGCGATGACCACCTGAATTGGCGCCCGCGCGTTGGTCACCGAGGTCACCGCGCATCCCGCCGGATCGCCGTCGGCCTGCGCCGGCACTGGTTCGTTGCCGATGAAATCAACCCGGTTCGCCCGCATCCGCCGCACGCCCGGCGCGTGCCCCAGCAGGTTCAACGGCAACGCCGCGCCATACATCATCGCCGCCGCCGGGCCCGCCGCGATCGAACAACACGACCGTAAACCCAGGCTCTCCCGGCACCGCGTCGGCGGCCAGCCGGAAGCGTCCGCCATACAGCCGGCCTTTCGAAACGATGACGCTCGCCGCCTGCGTCTCGACCTCATCGAGCCGCAGCCGAATCGGCGGATACGAATACCGCGTCAGCTCCGCCATCGAGCGCAGCACGTAAGCGCCCTTGCCGAGCAGTTTCTTCATCGGAAACGACACGCGCTGCACGACATGCGCATCGAACCCAACGCCCAGCATCTGCACGAACAAGCGGTTGCCCTGGGCCGACGAGGCGATGCCCGGCCACAGCGTCGTGGTGCGCCCGAACGCCAGTGCCGCGGCGACCGCTTTCGGCGAGAACGGCAATCCCAGTTCGTGCGCCAGCACGTTGGCGGTGCCCAGCGGAATGACGCCGAGGCGCGCGCCGGTGCCCATCAGGCCGTTGGCGACCTCGGCGATCGTGCCGTCGCCGCCGGCCGCGACGACCATCGGTTCGCCGCGCTTCACCGCCTCCAGCGTCAGCGACTTCGGCATGGCCCGGCGCGGCAGGTTTCGGCGAGTTCCAGCCGCACGCCGTTCGCCACCAGCACGTCCAGCACACGCCAGAGCAAATGCGCGCGCCGCCGCCCGGCGACCGGATTGAAGACAATGACCATCCGAGCGTGGCCTTTCGGGATGCCGGCGCGAATCCGATCGCCGGCCGCAACGGAAGATTGCAGTCGATGCCAGCAACGCGCGACGCTTTCGTGACGCTTTAATGACAAAACCATGACTTTGCACAGTCCGTGTGGATTTTACGCCTGGTCATCGAAACTTCACTGACGCGGCGCGGGCCGGGCGCTATGTGCTGCGCGTTAATGAACGCACCCCTTCTCTCCGTTGCCGGATTCGGTGTCCGCACCGAGTATCGGAGCATCTTCATCTCCGACACCCATTTAGGGACCAGGGGATGCCGCGGCGATTTTCTCGCCGATTTTCTCCGCCGCACCAGCGCGCAGAATCTGTTTCTGGTCGGCGACATCATCGACGGCTGGCGATTGCGAAAATCGTGGTACTGGGACGAACACCACGACGACGTGCTGCGGCAGATTCTGCGTCACGCCCGCGGCGGCACCAAGGTGACCTATATCCCCGGCAACCACGACGAGATGTTTCGCTCCTGGCTGCCGGCCGGTGTCGATATCAGCGGCATCCGGCTGTGCCAGGAGGCGGAGCATGTCACCGCCGACGGCAAGCGCTTGCTGATCATCCACGGCGACGAGTTCGACAACGTCGTCCGCTACGCCAAATTCCTCGCCCTCCTCGGCGACTGGGCTTACACCACCGCGCTGGTGATCAATCGCTGGTTCAACGCCGTGCGCCGCCGCCTGGGGCTGCCGTACTGGTCGCTGTCCGCGTGGTTGAAACTCCAGGTGAAGGAAGCGGTGAAAGCGATCGACCGTTTCGAATCCGCGTTGGCCGCCGAGGCGCGCCGCCGCGGTTTCGACGGCGTTGTCTGCGGTCACATCCACCACGCCGAAATGCGCGAGGTCGACGGCATCATGTACATGAACGACGGCGACTGGGTCGAAAGCTGCACCGCCCTCGTCGAACATCACGACGGCCGCATGGAACTGATCGATTGGGCCGCGCTGAACCGGCTGTCGTTCTTCGAGCCGCGCCAGACCCGGGTCGCGCAAGCTGCCTGACCTGATCCCCTTTCCGGATCTGATCGAGATGCTGCCCGATGCCCCTTCGCACCGCATCCTGATCGTCTCGGACGCGTGGCATCCGCAGGTCAACGGCGTGGTGCGCACGATGACCACGGTCGTCGGCGAACTTCAGGCGATGGGCCACGTCGTGGAGGTCATCGGTCCGGATCGGTTCCGCACCGTTCCCGTGCCCGACCTATCCGGACATCGCGCTGTCGATTTTTCCGAAGCGCAAGCTGGTCCGCATGATCGAGGACGTTCCAGCCGGACGCGCTGCATATCGCCACCGAGGGACCGCTCGGCCTCGCCGCGCGGCGTTGGGCGTTGCGCACCGGATTTCGTTTCACCACCGCGTTCCATACCAGGTTCGCCGAATATCTGCAGGCGCGAACCCGCATTCCGGTGCGCCCGGTCTATGCCTGGATGCGGCGGTTTCACGACGCCGGCGCCGGCACGATGGTCGCCACGCAGTCGCTGCGCGACGAACTCACCGCGCGCGGCTTCAGCCAGATCCGGCCCTGGTCGCGCGGTGTCGATCTGGATCTGTTCAAGCCGGAGCCGCGCGAGGACTGGGACCTGCCGCGGCCGATCTTCATTTACGTCGGACGGGTGGCGGTCGAGAAGAACATCGGCGCTTTCCTCGATCTCGATCTGCCGGGCTCGAAGGTCGTGGTCGGCGGCGGGCCGCAACTGGCGTCGCTGCGCCGGGACTATCCCGCGGTCACCTTCACCGGCCCGCGGTACGGGGAGGCACTGGCGCGCGCCTACGCCGGCGCCGACGTGTTCGTGTTCCCCAGCCTGACCGATACGTTCGGCCTGGTGATCCTGGAAGTCGCTGGCCTGCGGCACGCCGGTCGCGGCGTTTCCGGTGACCGGCCCCAAGGACGTGCTGACGGGCGCTCTGGGCTGCGTCGGCGCGGTCAACACCGATCTGCGCCAGGCCGCGCTGGACGCGCTGCAGGCCGACCGCGAGGCCTGCCGCGCGCATGCCGAACTCTACTCCTGGCGCGCCTGCGCCGAGTTGTTCCTGTCGCATCTGATGCCGCTGCGGGAGGCGTCCTGAGCCCGGCTTGACTCCTCCGGTCCCTCGTGCCCATTGATCGCCCGCGAACACGAAGCGAGGAGACGATGGCCGCGAAATCCAAAGTGGTCGGCAGCTTCCGCGAGGCGGTGGCGGACATTCCCGACGGCAGCCACCATCGCCTTCGGCGGCTTCGCCATGCCGGGCGTGCCGTTCAACCTGATCAAGGCGCTGCTGGAGCACGGCGCGAAGCGCCTGACCCTGGTCGCCAACACCACCGGCGGCGCGCAGCAGCCGCGCATGCCGGACATCGGCATGCTGGTGGAGAACGGCCAGGTGAAGAAGGTGATCTGCGCCTTCACCGCCGCGACGCGCCCCACCGACGTGCTCCCGTTCACCAAATACTACGAGTCCGGCGAGGTCGATGCCGAACTGGTGCCGCAGGGCACGCTGGCCGAACGCCTGCGCGCCGCCGGCGCCGGCATTCCCGGCGTTCTACACGCCGACCGCGGTCGGCACCGAACTCGCCGAGGGCCGCGAGACCCGCGTGATCAACGGCCGCGAGTACCTGCTGGAATACGCGCTGCCGCTCGACTACGCGTTCATCCGCGCGCACGCGCGCCGATACGTTCGGCAACCTGCAGTTCCACCGCTCGCAGCGCAATTTCTGTCCGGTGATGGCGACCGCCGCGCGCTGCACGATCGTCGAGGTGGACGAGGACGATCGTGCCGGCCGGCGCGATCGATCCCGACCAGGTGCACACGCCGGGCATCTTCGTGCATCGGCTGGTGAAGGTGCCGCCGCCGCCCGAAGGACTATGGCCCACAACGCCGGCAGGAGCGACGCCGATGAGCGGAACCACCAAGGGCCTCAACCGCCAGCAGATGGCGGACCGCATCGCGCTGCGAGTTCCAGGACGGCTGGATCGTCAATCTCGGCGTCGGCATTCCGACGATGTGCTCGAACACCGATATCGGCGATCGCGATATCATCTATCACTCGGAGAATGGCGTCATCGGCTATGGCCCGATCGCGCCGGCAGGGCGAGGAGGACCTGAACCTGGTCAACGCCGGCGGCCAGAACGTCACGCTGAAGCCGGGCGCGGCGGTGGTGCATCACGCGGATAGTCTTCGCCATCATCCGCGGCGGGCACATCGACGTGACCGTGATGGGCGCCTACGAGGTGTCGTGCCGCGGCGATTTCGCCAACTGGAAGATCGAAGGGCCAGAAGGGCGGCGGCATCGGCGGCGCGATGGACCTCGCGGCGTGCGCCAAGCGCGTGTTCATCATCCTGGAGCAGACGACGCGCGACGGCGCGCCGCGGCTGGTGGCGCAATGCGACCTGCCGGTGACGGCGCGCGGCGTGGTGAAGCTGGTGGCCACGAACTACGGGTTGTTCGAGCCGACCGGCGACGGGTTCCTGCTGCGCGAGATCGCGCCGGGCCTGACGGTGGATGAGATCCGCGCGGCGACCGGCGCGAAGCTGACGGTGGCCGATCCTTGCCGATGGTGCGGCTGCGCGGGGTGAACGGCGACACGGTCTTCGCGCTCGCCTCGGGCGCGGGCCGTGCCGCCATCGCGGTTCTGCGGATCAGCGGGCCGGACAGCGCCGCGGCGCTGACGGCGTTGTGCGGAACGTCTCCCGTTGCCGCGGCGCGCGGTGGTGCGCGCGCTGCGCGACGCGGACGGCGAGTTGCTCGACCGCGCGATGGTGCTGTGGCTGCCTGGGCCCGGATCCTACACCGGCGAGGATTCCGCCGAACTCCACGTGCACGCCGGCCGCGCGGTGATCGACGCGGTCGCCGACCGCGCTGGCCGCGCTTGGCTTGCGGCCCGCCGAGCCGGGAGAATTCACCCGCCGCGCGTTCCTGAACGGCAAGATGGATCTCGTGTCGGCCGAGGCGGTGCACGATCTGGTCGCCGCCGAAACGGACGCGCAACGGCGCCAGGCGCTGCGGCAACTGGAAGGCGCGTCTGGGCGAGCTTTACCGCGACTGGTCGGACCGGTTGCGCGATCGCTCTGGCGCGGCAGGAAGCGCTGATCGACTTTCCCGACGAGGATCTGCCGCCGGAGGTCGAAGCCGATCTGCTGGCCTCGGTGCGTTCATTGCGCGACGAAATCGAGACGCATCTGGACGATCGCCAGCGCGGCGAGAAGCTGCGCGAGGGCCTGTGCTTCGCCATCACCGGCGCGCCCAATGTCGGCAAATCGTCGTTGATCAATGCGCTGGCGGAACGCGATGTCGCGATCGTGTCCGCCACGCCCGGCACCACCCGTGACGCGATCGAAACGCGGGTCGTACTGGGCGGCGTTCCGGTGACGCTGGTCGATACCGCCGGCCTGCGCGACACCACCGATCCGATCGAGGCCGAGGGCGTGCGGCGCGCCCGGTCGCGAGCGGCGTCGGCGGATCTGGTGATGACGGTGATCGAGGCGGGCTCGCCGTTCGATGCCGACGCCGGCGGTCTGATCGTCGCCAACAAATCCGATCTTTATCCGGAACAACGACCCGGTGTGCTGCCGGTCAGCGCCTTGACCGGGTGCCGGTCTGGCCGAACTGCGCGCCCGCCTGGCGGCCGAGGCGATCGCGTTGACCCAGTCGAGCGGACCGCCGCCGTTGACCCGCGCGCGCCATCGGACGGCGCTGCGCGCCGCCGCGCGGTGGCTCGCGGACGCCGAGGACGCGATCGAACCGGAATTGCGCGGCGAGGCGATGCGGCTGGCGTTGCGGGCGCTTGGGACGATCACCGGTCAGGTCGGCGTCGAGGACATTCTGGATTCGATCTTCCGTCAGTTCTGCATTGGGAAATGACAGTTGTCTGGGCTGGTCGCCGCGATTGCGAACCGCTCCGGCAGGTTGCTTCGCTCGCGATGATGGAAGCGGATACCGGCGCGGCCTGGCGACGCACCGCAACTGGTCAACCCGCGTCCCAGGCATCAGGAGGACATAATGCGAACCGAATTGATTTCGATCCCGACCGAGACCATTCCGCTCGACGGCGCGCTGCACCGGCCGGACGGCGCGGCGACGGGCGCGGTGCTGCTGTTCCACGGCAACACGATGAACTTCTATGTCGGCGCGCCGCAGATTCCTGCCGCCGGCGTTGACCGGCGATGGGCTACGCGTGTCTGGCGTTCAATCGGCGCGGACACGATATTCTCAGCATCCGCAACAGCCGCGCCGCCGAGGGCGCCGCGTTCCAACTCACCCGCGAGGGCATCGAGGACAACCGCATCGCCGCGCGCTGGATGGCGCGAGCGCGGGTTTCCGCCGCCGGTGGTCATTGGCCACAGCAATGGCGGCATGCTGGCGGTGCCGCATGTCGTCGCGCATCCGGACACACCGGCGATGATCCTGCTGTCGGCGCATGGCGGCGGCAAGGATGGCGTGCTGCGCGTCGAGCCGGGCCGGGCTGATGGCCGGCGACCGGCTGGACGGAGATCACGGCCCAGGCGCGAGCGATGGTGGCGGAGGGACGCGGCAGGGAACTGATGCTGATGCCGGGCTGGTGGTATGTCATCTCGGCGGAAAGTTTCCTCGACCGAATGACCGAGATGCCGGACATTCTGGAACTCGCGCCGCGAGTGCGGTGTCCGGTGCTTTATCTGCGCGGCGACCAGGAAAGCGCGGAAACCTATCCCGCGGAGGCGTTCCAGGCACGCGCCGGCGGGCCGTGCGAGGTGCAGATCATTCCGGATTGCGATCATTTCTACAACGGCCGGGAGCAGCGCGGTGATCGAGCGCGTCACCGCCTGGCTGGCGAAGACGTTCGGCCGCGCCGACTACGGCGATCAGCGCTCGCCGGTCCACGAACGGCACCAGCACCAGCACGAACGCCGGTGAACGCCGCCGAGACCACGATCAGCGGCGCGAGATCGGCTGGCGAACACGTGCTCATACAGCACCGCGCCGATCGTATCGGACAACGGCGTCGCGAGGTTGATCACCGACATCAGCGCGGCGAACGTGAACCCCTCGGCGCGCGGCGGACAGACCGCGGCGGCGAGGCTCAATGTCGCGACATTCGCCACCATCGCCGCCATGCCGCCGAAGAAATAAATCACCACCGCGCTGACCGGATCCGACCAGCCCGAGATACGCCAGCGTGCTGACCACGCCGAACACCAGCGACAGGTTCAGCAAACTCCGCCGCGGCAGCCGCCACAGCAGATACCGATACAGCAGCCCGCCGGCGATCCAGCCCAGAGCGGTGACGGCGGACAGCAAGCCGATGAAGCCCTGCGAAAACTTCAGCGTATCCGTCAGCTGCAAAATACAGCGGCGTCCCAAATCCCGGGCTGAAATAATAACAAAACAGAAACGCTCCGATCAGCCACAGATCGCGCGAGCGGAACGCCGCCAGCAATGCCGCAACGCCCGCACGAACCCGGCGCGGTCGATCGCTGGCGCGGTCCTCATGCACCAGCCGCAACGACAGCGATCACCGCCAGCGGCGCCGCCGCGGCGACCCAGGCCGCCGCGCGCAAGCGCATTCTGGGCCGACAGCACCTCGATCAGCCAGCCGCCCAGAAGCGAGGTCGACGACGGTGGCGATGTTGAACCACAGCCATTGCTGATTGACGAACGCATCGCTGGCGTTGAGCCGCTGGCCGTTCTCCACCAGCAGGCCGCCGCAGACCGTGCTCGGCGACCGCCATCGCGACGGACGGTCACCACCAGAGCCGGAACGATCCCGGCCGGCGTCGTCAGCATCCCAACCCAGGCGAACGCCGCCGACCGCCGCGATGGCGGCGAGCAACAGGTACGACCGCCGCCGGTAGCCCGCCAGCGGCAGAAAGTCCGAGACCAGGCCATACAGCGGCTTGATCACCCACGGCACGTCCAGCACCGCCAGCGAGGCGCTGATTTCCACCGGGCTCCAGCCGCGCGCCTCTTTCAGGAAATGCGTCAGCGGCTGCCAGACGACGCCGGATTTGGCCTGGCCGATGCCCTCGACCGCGTAGACGACGGCGAAGAACAGCATCAGACGGGCGGTGCCGTCCGGGCGGGGCTGGGAAGACATGCGGGCGCGAGTGTGCGCGAGCGCGACGCCGACGGCCTCAAGCGCGAAGGCACCCGATCGCGCAGTCCGGCGGTGACAAGTCGCATTCGACGCAACATACCGCCAGTTTGCCGCGACGGGATCCGAACGCGGTACAGCACGGCATCCGGGGTAGCGGCCGGATCGTGCGCGGAAAGCGGGAGAAGCCAATGTCCGATGACAACACCATCCGGAATCGTAGCCCGGTGCCGGTGCCAGCGCCCAGTGCGTGGCGGCGCCGTCCGCTCCAGGCGCCACCGCCGGATCGCGCGCCGCCATGGCTATCCTCTTGCTGGTGCGCGACCACGGGCTCGGCACGGCGATTTCGTTGCTGATGCAAAGCCTGCCCTACGCGCTGGCGCGCTTCGGCATCCTGCTCGGCTGCGCGGTCGCCTGCATCATCTGGATCGTCGTCGCGTTCGGCGGCGCGGCCTGGCTCGGCACCCACATCGCCGGCGCGTTCGGCTTCGTCTGGCTGCTGCTCTGCCTCGGCGGCGCCGGCTTCGTCTGGGGCACGATCCTGCGCTACGTGCTGCATCTGCTGTCCTGCGGCCACGTCGCCGTGCTGACCGAACTGATCACCCGCGGCCAGGTCGGCAACGGCTCCGAATCGATGCTCGCCTACGGCAGGCGCGTGGTGACCGAGCGGTTCGGCCAGGTCAACGCGCTGTTCGCCCTGAACCTGCTGGTGCGCGGCATTCTCGCCACGTTTCCACCGCACGCTCGACTGGATCGGTGAGGTCCTGCCCATTCCCGGCCTCGAGGGTCTCGCGAACCTGCGTGAACATCATCCTGCGCGCGGCGACGCGCTACCTCGACAAGGTGATCCTGTCCTACAACCTCGCGCGCGGCGACGTGGAACCGTGGCGAGGCGCGCGCGAGGGCATGGTGTACTACGCCCAGAACGCCGTGCCGATCCTGAAGACCGCCGTGTGGATCGTGATCCTGGAGCGCGTGCTGACCGTCGTGCTGTGGCTGCTGCTGCTGACGCCGGCGGCGGCGATCACCTGGATGCTGCCGCGCGCGGTGCGCGAGTCGGCCGGGATCGTTACGATCCTGGTGGCCGCCATCCTCGCCGGTCCGTTGCGCGCGGCGTTCCTGAAGCCGCTGTTCCTGATCATGATGATGGTGCGGTTCCACGCGCTGATCGAGAACCAGCCGATCAACCAGGAATGGGACGCGCGGCTGGCGACGATCTCGGACAAATTCCGCGATCTGGGAACCCAGGCGATGGCGGGCTTCGCGAGTGGCGGCATGTGGCCGTCGTCGCACGTGAACGGGGCGCGCGTGATGCGTTTGACGCGCGCGCGGCCTGACCGCATCCTCCGGCCACAAACAGCGGCCAATACAAATCGCCAGAATGCCGGAGGAGACTGTCCATCATCGGGCCATGATCACGGCGTGCGCCATCGGCGCGACGGTGTTGCAGTCGCTCGACCAGACGATCGCCAACGTGGCGCTGCCGTATATGCAGGGCAGTTTCTCGGCCAGCTATGACGAGATCACCTGGGTTCTGACGTCCTACATCACCGCGACGGCGATCATGACCGCGCCGGTCGGCTGGCTGGCGGCGCGCTTCGGACGCAAGCGGCTGTTCCTGGTCGCCATCGTCGGCTTCACCGTCAGTTCGATGCTGTGCGGCGCGGCGCAATCGCTCGGCCAGATCGTGCTGTTCCGCCTGCTGCAAGGCATGTTCAGCGCCGCCCTGGTGCCGCTGTCGCAGGCCACGCTGCTCGACATCTACCCGCACGAGCGGCGCGGCTTCGCCATGGCGATCTGGGGCATGGGCGTCATGCTCGGCCCGATCATGGGTCCGACGCTCGGCGGCTATCTGACCGAGACCTACAACTGGCGCTGGGTGTTTTACATCAATCTGCCGTTCGGCCTGGCCGCCGCCACCGGGTTGATGATCTTCCTGCCGGGCGGCCGCGGTGCCGGCCGGTTGCGCTTCGACTGGATCGGCTTCGCCGTGCTGACGATGGGGATCGGCGCGCTGCAACTGATGCTCGACCGCGGCCAGGATCAGGACTGGTTCAGTTCCAGCGAGATCGTGACCGAGGCGGTGCTCGCCGGCCTCGGCATTTATTTGTTCCTGGTGCACATGGTGTGGGCGCGCCAGCCGCTGATCCGGCCCGAGGTGTTCAAGGACGTGAACTTCTCCTCCGGCCTCGCGATGATGTTCGCGGTCGGCACGTTGCTGGTGTCCAGCCTCGCGCTGATGACGCCGTGGCTGCAGGTGCTGAGCAACTACCCGGTGGAGACGGCCGGCCTCATCATGGCGCCGCGCGGACTCGGCAATCTGGCGACGATCACGCTGAGCGGACGGCTGACGAACAAGGTCGACGCGCGGCTGCTGGTGGGCGCCGGGTTGCTGATGATCTGCTTTTCGTTCTGGCTGATGACCGGTTGGACGCCCGACGTGTCGGAGCGGGAGATCATCATCGCGATCGTGATCCAGGGCGGCGGCATGGGGCTGGTGTTCACGCCGCTGCAGGTGCTGGCGTTCGCCACGTTGCCGCCGGCGATGCGCACCGAGGGCGCGTCGCTGTTCAGCCTGCTGCGCAACATCGGCGCGGCGATCGGCGTGTCGGTCACGTCGTCGTTGCTGGCGCATAATTCGCAGGCGTTGCACGAGATGATCGGCGCCTCGGTCACGCCGTTCAATCGGGCGTTGCAGACGATCGGGCCGCGTGCATCAATGGCTCGATCCGGCGACGCGCGGCGGCGCGGCGCTGCTCGATCGGATGGTCAATCAGCAGGCGCAGATCGTCGCTTATGTCGACGATTACGTGCTGCTGATCATGACCACGCTGCCGGCGCTGCTGCTGCTGTTGCTGATGCGCATGCCGCGCAAGGCGGCGGTGCCGGTCGAAGACGCAGGCGATGGAGTAGGCGTCAAGTCCGCCGCGTCGTATTCCGCCGAGATGTCCTGCCCGGTGTAGTCCGGCATCATCGCCGTCGAGATCAGGCTGACCACCGCGCAGCCGGCGATGTAGATCGAGATCGCATAGCCGGTGTGATACGCGGCGAACAACGCGGTCGCGATCAGCGGCGCCGGGCCTCCGGCGATGATCGAGGCGAGCTGATAGCCCAGCGAGGCGCCGCTGTAGCGCAGCCGCGGCGTGAAGGCCTCGGCGATCAGCGCGGCCTGCGGGCCGTACATCATGTCGTGCGGGATCAGCGACAGCACGATCGCGATGAACACCGCGGACGGCAGCGCGGTATCCAGCATGCCGAAATAGAGGAAGCCGAACACGCCGGTCGCCGCGGCGCCGATCAGATACATCTTCCGCCGGCCGATCTGGTCGGAGATATGGCCGGACAGCGGAATGGTGACGAACGACACGCAGGACGCCACCAGCACCGCGGTCAGCATCAGATCGCGCGACATATGCAACGTGCCGGTGCCGTATGCGAACACGAACGCGGTGAAGATGTAGAACGGCGCCTGCTCGGCCATGCGCACCAACGCGGACAGGATGATCTCGCGCGGTTGCCGTTTGATCACCTCGAGGATCGGTGCTTCTTCGATCTTCTTGTCGTCCAGCAGTTGCCTGGAACACCGGCGTCTCCAGGATGCCGAGCCGGATCCACAGGCCGATGCCGACCAGGACGATGCTGAGCAGGAACGGCATGCGCCAGCCCCAGGTCGCTGAAATCGGCGTCCGGTCAGGGCGCTGAAGCCGAGGATCGCGAGGTTGGACAGGAACAGGCCGGACGGCACGCCGAATTGCGGCCAGGACGCGACCAGGCCGCGGCTGCCGTGACCGCGCGACCACTCCATCGCGATCAGCACCGAGCCGCCCCACTCGCCGCCGACGCCGATGCCTTGCAGCGTGCGCAACACGGTCAGGATGACCGCGCCCCAGATGCCGATCGAGTCGTAGCTCGGGCACGAAGGCGATGAGGAAGGTGGCGATGCCCATCACCAGCAGGGTGGAGATCAAGGTCGCCTTGCGGCCGATGCGATCGCCGTAGTGGCCGAAGATCGCGGCGCCGATCGGCCGGCCGACGAAGCCGATGAAATAGGTGCTGAACGCGGCGAGCGTGCCGGTCAGCGGATCCTGATTGGGAAAGAACAGATGCGGAAAGATCAGGCCGGCGGCGGTGCCGTAGATGAAGAAGTCGTACCACTCGATCGTGGTGCCGACCGTGGCGGCGATGACGGCCTTGCGCAGTTGCGCGCTGTGTTCGGTATCCGAAAGAGGGACGTTCGCGGCCATCGCGGACACTGGTTGTCCTCCCATTGGGTGTGTCCTCCCATTGGCGCGACCGTTATTGTCGCGTTGCGTCGGCCATCCGGCCGTCATTCCGATCGCGCGCCGTCGCGGCGGAGTTCGCGCCGGCGTGTGGACCGGGGTTTAAGTCGCTTCTGGTCGGGAGATGGGCTGGACCCCGCGTGCCCTCGGAAAGTGCCTACCAGGAATACGAGCGAACGCCGTCCGGCAATGCATTGTTCCCGGCGGATTGGCGGCACTTCCGGTTTTGAGGATTACAAAGGCTTAATATCCGTGCACTTAAAAATTGACCAGGCCGCGGCATTCAGGTCATGCGCGGTCCGCGTAAGCCTGGTACCCGTACCCCTGGCACGCGTACCACCGGGCGTACCCTGGGACTGGCATTGGCCTCATTGACCAGATACCCTGTTCGGGCCACGTCCGTCCGAACTGAATGATCGTTCGCGACAGCGCTTTGTCCTCATCCGCCGGTGCACCGAGAAGGAAATTCCCCATGAGCACGAACCAGAAAGTCGCCGTCCTGGTTGGCAGTCTGCGCACGGGCAGCCTCAATCGCCGTGCCGCCCAGGCCCTCGCCGCGCTGGCGCCGGAGGGGATGGAACTGACGATCGTCGAGATCGGGCAACTTGCCGCTTTACAACCAGGACCTCGATGATGCGCCGCCCGCCGGCCTGGGTCGCGTTCCGCGAACAGGTCGAAGGCCGCGGACGCCGTGCTGTTCGTGACGCCGGAATATAATCGCTCGGTTCCCGGCGTGTTGAAGAACGCGATCGACGTCGGCTCCCGCCCGTACGGCCAGAGCGTCTGGAGCGGCAAGCCGGGCGCGGTGATGTCAGTGGCGCCGGGGGCCATTGGGCGGCTTCGGCGCCAACCATCATCTGCGGCAGTCGATGGTGTTCCTGAACGTGCCGATGATGCAGCAACCGGAGGCGTACGTCGGTGGCGCGGCGAATTTGTTCGACGACAGCCGGCGCCGTGACGAATGAGAGCACGCGGAAGTTCTTCGCGAACTTCATCACCGCGTTCTCGGCGTGGATTAAAGTGCACGCCGCGAAGTAACGCCGGCCTCACACCAGCGCGGCGCGCACCCACGAGCCCAGGCGAGAACGGCGCGATCTTCGCCGCGGCGGCCGACGATCTGGATGCCCAGCGGCAGCCCGTTCGGGCCGGTTCCCGCCGGCACCGTCACGCACGGCACATGCAACGATGTCCAGATGAAATTGAATCCCGGATCGCCGGTCCATTCCAGTCCGGCCGGGGCCTCGCCCGGGCGCCGAGGGCGTGACCAGCACGTCCAGTCCCGCCATCGACTCGGGAAATGCCTGCTGGGTGCTGGCGAAAACGTCGTAGGCCTCGGTCAGCGCGGCCTCGGTCTGGCTCAGGCCGAACGCCATGCGTTCGCGCAGGCCCTCGCTGAGGCCGTCGGGATGGGTCGCCAGTTCCCACCCCAGAGCGCGCGCGGATTCGGCGTTCATGACGATGGGATGGGCGGTTTTCAGCGCGGCGAACGGCGGCGGGCAGTTCGCGCGCTTCGACGGCGGCGCCGGCGCGCGCCAACGCGGCTTCGACGCGCGCCAGCAACGCCTCGGTTTCCGGCGCGGCCAGATCCCATGATGGCGACTGGCAAATGCCGATGCGCGGGGCGCGTCCGGGATGCGCGTCCGGATCGCCGAGATCGCGGCCGGCGACGGCTCCGGCGAAGAACGCGCAGTCGGCGACCGAGCGCGCCATGCACGCCGACGGTGTCCAGGCTGTCGGACATGATCTTCATGCCGATCCGGCTGATCATGCCGTAGGTGGGTTTGTAGCCGACCACGCCGCAGTACGCCGCCGGCCGGATGATGCTGCCCGCGGTCTGGGTGCCGAACGCCACCGGAAACATGCCGTCCGCCACGCCCGCCGCCGAGCCCGAGGACGACCCGCCCGGCGTATGCCCCGGATTGGCCGGATTGGCGGTGGGGCCAGGCTTGCGTGTCGCGAACTCGGTCGTGACGGTCTTGCCGATGACCACGCCGCCCGCCGCCCGCGTCCATGCGACCGGCGCTGAATCCGCCTGCGGCCGCCAGCCGGTCCAGATCGGGGAGCCGTATTGGCTCGGCATGTCCGCTGTGTCCAGCACGTCCTTGAGGCCTACGGGCAGTCCGTGGAGAGCGCCGGGTCGGGCGGAGGCCGCTGACTTGCGTGCGTAGTCAGCGTCGAAATGGGCAAACGCCTGGATCAGCGGTTCACGTTCACTGATCCGGGCAAGGTACGCCTCCGTGAGGTCTTCGGAGCGAAGCACGCCGTCTGCGATCATGCGGACTGCCTGCCTTGCCGCCAGTGTTCTCAGATCATTGGGGATGGTCATCTCATGTATCCCTTTCGCATGCTCGCGGGGTGCAGCGGCGATCAGACTATGAGCGGCGTCCACTGGCAATGTGCGCCGGACCATTCGCACACTGGGCGGCGGCTCTGGGCGGCCGGGCCGGGCGATGGGATCACACGGTCAGAGTGCCGGAGGCGGTCAGTCCCTTTTCCGACGGCCGGAGCTCATATTTCGATAACGTATTCGAACGTGGGCACATCGCTCCGTGCACTCGGATGAAGCCGGCAACTCGGACCAGGCCGGGCGGATATGGAGGCGGAGACATCTTGGTCGGCCTCCAGGCCAGGAGCCGTTTCGTCCCGCTACGGTTCGGCTGGCCGCGCGTGAAACCGCACTGGCGGCCTCTCGGTTCCCGGTGGTGATGCCGTGGACCGTAACGGAAGCTCTCGCATACGATCCGCCGGAACCCGCCACCGAGACCTGAGTTCGCCGGAGGTTTCAGGCGACCTCTTCTCCCACGAACGCGGCGAGCTTCACGCCGTTGTCGGCGGCGATCATTTCCGCCGCCTTTTCGCCGATCATGATCGACGGCGCGTTGGTGTTGCCGCTGGTCACGTTGGGCATGACGCTGGCGTCCGCCACGCGCAGCCTGCCGACGCCCAGGACCCGCAGCCGCGGATCGACGACGTCGCCGATCCGGCAGGTGCAGGTGTGGTGATAGACCGTCAGCGAAAAATGCAGCGCGAGGTCTTCCAGCAGTGCGTCACTGGGTTCGGTCGCCCGTCACGATGGCCATGCTTTTCCGCCAGGAACGGCGGGATCAGCACCGGGCCGATCTTGCGATTGCCCGGCCAGTGCGCGGCGATATCCAGCGCCCGCCGCACCACCGCGATCATGACCTTCATGTCGTGCGGATCGTCGTAGTAGTTCATGCGGATGGCCGGATGAACGATGGGATCGGCGCTGGTCAGCACGATCTCGCCCTCGCTGTGCGGCAGCACCGGATTGGCCAGCATGAAGACGGTTTCCGCATCCGGCGCCAGCCGTTTCTCCGGCGTCATCGAAAAAGCGTGACGGTGTCGATGTTCAGGCATGACCGCACCAGGTCGTCGTTACCCCCGGTGACGAAGCAGATGATCTCCGTATCGTGACTGTGCGTGTCGCCAAGCCCGGTCGAGAAAAACACCACGCCATCGGCCAGCGATGAGGCGAGCGACGCCGCTGCCCGGTCGTCTCCCACTCGGCGAGGCGCCGTTCGGCTTCCTGCTTCATCGCCTGAAGCTCGGCCGGCAGATTCGACGTCGTCGGCGGGATCGGCCGGCAGCGGACCGCCGGGTCCGCGCAACGCCGCGGTCCCCATCGAGAGGCCGATTTCGTTCATCGACACGCCAGCCCCGGGCGCCGGAAAATACAGCGGCACCATCAGGTGATCCTTCAGGTGCTTGCCGACATGGGGCTGGTCCAGCAGGCAGGCGACGCCGGCGGCCTCCAGTTCCCGCCGCGGTCCGATGCCGGACAGCAACAACAGATGCGGCGAGCCGATCGCGCCCGCGCTCAGGATCACTTCCTTGCCGGCGTTGCGCCGTCTCGGTCTCGCCCGACGCGGTGCGATATTCGACGCCTTTGGCGCTCAGTTGTCCGGCCTCGCCGTCGCGAATACCACGCGCGTCGCCTGCGCACCGGTGATGATCGTCAGGTTGGGCCGGCGTTCGGTCTCGCCTTCCAGAAACGCATGATATGTGCTCGACCGCTTGCCGCGTCGGGTGGAGTGTTGCGTCAGCGAGACAAGGCCCGTCGCGCCGCCGCGGTCGCGTCCGTTGTAGTCGCCGCGCGGAATGCCCGCCGCCACCGCCGCCTCGACGAAATCGCTGGCCACCGGAAGCACGGGGGAGCGGACCGAGACGCCCAGTGGGCCGTGGTATTGTGCGCGCCGGCGTCGATCGACGATGTCGCCGGATGGCGCCAGGCCCTCGCTCTTGCGGAAGTAGGGCAGCACGTCGGCGTAGCTCCAGCCGGTGGCGCCGCCTTCGGCCCAGGAGTCGAAGTCGCCGGGATGGCCGCGGACATACATCATGTAGTTGATGCTGGAGGAACCGCCGAGCATTTTGCCGCGCGGCACCGGCACACGGCGGCCATTGAGGCCCAGACCGGCTTTTTCGCCGGGATCGGCGGTGTACATCCAGTCGACGTCGGGGTTGAGTTGCATGGCGGCACAGGCGACCGGCATCGACGACACTTCGGGCGGCCGTTCGCCGGCCTCGATCAGCGCCACGCGGCAGGTCGGGTCTTCGGAAAGCCGCGCCGCGATCACCGCGCCGGCGGAGCCGCCACCCACGACGACGAAATCGAACGTTTCCGGCATGTCATTCTCCCTGTGTTTCGGTCGATCGGCGGTTTGTTACTTTATAGCATCGAAATTACGTCGTCACGCGCGCGCGGAGAAGCGCGACGTCCTGGTGAGACACTGCGCGCGCTGGGTTGGTCCGATGCAACAGGATATCGTGGCGGGAGTCAAAGATCGCGCCGTGGGAGGTTTGGCTGCGTATCCTGGGCCTCGCAATGTCGTCCCCCGGGGGCAGCACACTGTCGGCATCGCACTGTCGGCATCGCACTGGCGGCATCGCACTGGCGCGGCGGGGCGCGACGGTCCATCCTGTGGGGGATGGAATCGCCGGATCACACACACCCGATCCGCGTCGGCGCCGCGCCTGACGGTTCGTTGACCTATCTGGTCGATCTGCCGCCCGAGGCGCTGCCTCCGGTCACCCGCCGCGACCTGGAGCGCGCGTGGTACGCCGCCCGCCGCGCCGCGCTGGCCGAGCAATGGGGCGCGGTCCGGGTGTTTCGCTTTCTGCGCGCCGATGGCGGGCATTCCGACCTCGTGCTCGCCGATCGCGACGCCAGTTGTTGGGCGGGCGCGCTGGACGCGATTTACGGCATCGGCACGCGGCAGGGCCTGTCGCTTTGCCTCCGCCTGCTCGCCCTGATCGATCTGTTGGCCCAGTCGCCATGGGCGGTCCCGCTGGTGCGGCTGGCGCGCGATGGCGCCGAGCCCGACCCGGCACTGCTGCACGCCGCGGCGACCGAGCCGCTGACGCCTGAGGCGCGGTTCGATCAGACCGGCTTCCGCGCCCGCCTCGCCCGTTACACGTCCCAACGCCTGACAGGAGCTTCCGCATGAGCCGCGCCGTTTTCCACCGCCCGCCGATCCCGGGGCACGGCACTGGCGTTGCCTGGCGCTGGCCGTTGCTCGGCTCTGGCGGCTTGCTCCTGCCGGCATGTTCGGACGGCACGGCAGCAGCGACGCCGTGGGTCCGAGCGGAACGACGCAGCCGCGGGTCCCGCCGATCTCGCGACGCAGCAGGCCTGCCGGCAGCGGGTGAACGAGATGTACGAGCTGCGCAACCGGGGCGACATTTATGCCGCGAACCCGTCGGTGAACACGCCGTTCTCGGCCAATTACCAGGCGGGCGTGCCCAGCCGCGGGCTGTCCAATCAGTTCGCCTACGAACAGACGATCGCCGAGTGCGAGCGCAATGCCGGGACCGGCGCCGCGCCGGTCGACCGCCGTCACCGCCCGTCGCCCGCGGCCAAAGGGCCGTTGATCGCGGCGCGGCCGACAGCGGCGTGGCGAGTTTCTCGGCTCTTGGCGGCGTTCTGGCACAGCGCAATGCACGGATCTTTTATTCCGGCAGCGTGGTGTGCTGGACCGGTTCGTGGGTGCAACGGATCGCCACCGACTGGATGGCGTGGGAACTGACGCATTCGACGTTGTGGGTCGGCGTCATCGCGTTCTGCAATCTGGTGCCGTCGGTCGTGATCTCGCCCATCGCCGGGGCGGTGGCGGACCGCATGGACCGGGTGAAGCTGACCATGGTCTCGCAATACGTGGCGATGGCGCAGTCGATGATCCTGGTCGCGCTGATCCTGACCGGAACGATCCGCATCGAGTTCATGGCGTTGTTGTCGTTCTGCAACGGTGCCGCCGAGACGTTCGCGCAGCCGGCGCGGCAGTGTCTGCTTCCGGGACTCGTTCCGCGACAGTATCTTCCCGGGCGCGGTGGCGCTGAACAGCCTGACCTACAACGTGGCGCGGTTTGTCGGACCGGCGATCTCCGGGCCGATGATCGCCGCCTGGGGCGTGGTGCCGTCGATCGCCGTCAACGCCGTGGCGTTCTTTTACGCCAGCGTGACGATGACGCATGCTGCGGCTGGATCCGGCGGTGCGCATGGGCTCGCGCGGCGGCGGCTCGGTGCTGCACGACGCGCTGGAGGGATTGCGCTACGTGACCCGCCATCCCGGCATCGGCCCGCTGCTGCTGTTCGCCGCCACCGTCGGCATGACGTTGCGCGCGGTGGGGGAGATGTTGCCGCCGTACGTGTCGCTGCTGTTCGGCCGCGGCGCCGAGGGGCTGGCGACTCTGGCGAGCACCATGGGCTGCGCGGCGATGGCCGGCGGATTTCTGGTGGCGATCCGCGGACGCATCAGTGGACTGGCGCGCATCGCGGTGGGGTGCGGGATGCTGCTGGCTCTGGCGACCGCCGGGTTCGTCGCGACGCGGTGGTTTCCGGTCGGCGTCGCGTGCATCGCGGCGATGGGCGCGGCGACGACGATGCACGGGATTTCGTGCCAGACGCTGATGCAGAACTCGGCCGTCGCCGGCGATGGTGGGGCGGGTGCTGAGCCTGTGGGGAATGATCACGCGGGCCGCCCCGGCGATGGGCGCGCTGATTTATGGCGCGGCGGCCGAGGTGTTCGGATTGCGCATTCCGGTGCTGATCGGCGTGGTGATTTGTCTCGCGATGTGGGCGCGGACGTGGCTGCGGCTGGGCCGGCTGGCGCCGGCGCTGGAAGGGATCGAGGCGCCGGCGCGGTGACCAAGGAAGCGCCGGGGCGTTGCCCCGGACCCCACCAAGAGGCGTCTGCCTCCTTGGACCTCCGCCAAGGGCGGTGGCCCTTGGAACCATTCATTTTGGCGGTGGAACAGGAGGGGCCGACCGTGACCTTGCAAGGTCCGGTTGGCCCCTCCTGTTCCACCACCAATGGACAGATTGCAAAGGGCCTCGCCCTTTGCTGGGGGTCCAGGGGGCAAAGCCCCTGGCGGGTTCGAGGGCAGCGCCCTCGCGTGCCCTGGGCTCAGCCGCCGCCGTTGATCGTCAGCACGGTGCCGGTCGTGTAGCCGGACATCGGGCTCGCCAGGAACGCCACCGCGTTGCCGATCTCCGCCGGACTCGCGGCGCGGCCGAACGGCATGCCCGCCGTCAGTTCCCGCCACCGTTCCGGATCGCCGAACTTCTGCTGCGCCTCGGCGCGGCGCAGCATCACCAGCCGGTCGGTCTCCACCGGACCGGGATTGATCGCCACCACGCGCAGCCCATCCGCCGGCGCGCCTTTGCCCAATGCGCGGGTGAACGCCATCAGCGAGGCGTTGCCGGCGGCGCCGGCGATGTAGTTGGTCGGGAAGCTCTCGCCCGCCGCGCCGATCACGTTGATGATGACGCCGGCTTTGCGCGCCTTCATCTGCGCCGTAGATCACCCGGCAGAACGAGATGTAGCCGAACACTTTCAGGTCCCACGCCTGCCGCCACTTCGCGTCGTCGATCGACAGCACGTCGCCGGGCGGGATCGCGCCGGCGTTGTTGACCAGGATGTCGAGATCGCCCGCCTCGGCCGCGACCTTGCGCACGGCGGCGTCGCTCGACAGGTCGGCGGCGATGGTGCGGACATTGACCTGGCGCTTGGCGCGAATGGCGGCGGCGGCTTCATCCAGCGTCCCCTGGTCGCGCGCCACGAGGATGACGTTGCAGCCCTCGCCCGCCAGGACCTCGGCCGTGGCGCGGCCGATGCCTTTCGAGCCGCCGGTGATCAGGGCCGTCTTGCCCGCGAGTTGCAGATCCATCGTTATGCCGCCTTTCCCAAATCTTTGAGACCTTGTTGATGCGCGCGGCAGGCGTCGCCGAACGCACGGAAGATCGCGACGCTGGCGGGGTGTTCCGCGTAGCGCCACTCGGGATGCCATTGCAGGCCCAGTACGAAGCCGGGCGCGTTGGGGGCGGAGACCGCCTCGATCGTGCCGTCCTCGGCGAGGGCTTCGACGACCAGGCCTTCGCCGGGCCGGTCGATCGCCTGACCGTGCAGGGAGTTCACCATGATCGTCGGACGCGCCGACGATGCGGGCCAGAGCGCCGGTCACGGTGACGATGTGCTTCGGGCCGTAGGCGCGTTCGATCGAGCCCTCGCCGTTGCCGCGATGGTCGTGCCGGCCCGGCGAGGTCGTGGATGTTCTGCAGCAGGGTGCCGCCCAGTGCGACGTTGAGTTCCTGGATGCCGCGGCAGATGGCGAGGACCGGGAGGCCGCGGGCGATCGCGGCGCGGATCAGCGGCAGCGTCGTGGCGTCCCGGGCCGGGTCGTGCTTGTCCGGCGTGAGGCTTTCGTCGGTGCCGTAGTGCGAGGGATGGACGTTGCTCGGGCTGCCGGGGATCAGCAATCCGTCGATGCGGTCGAGTAACGCCAGTTGGACCTCGCCCATCGGCGGGATCATGATCGGCAGGGCGTCGGCAGCCGCCGATCAGGGCCTCGGCGTAGCGGGCGGGGGTGGCGTGGACGAGGCGTTCGTCGGTGACGGTGGCGCAGGCGGGGATGCCGACGACGATGGTCATGGGGGGATTGGAGCTCGCGGGTGGTGACGGAAAGGCAGGAGTATCGCGCGGTGGAGGCTTACCTGAGAAGGGGCGGCGAATGTCGCGCCAAAACCGTATCGGCTGACCTGCCCCGTGATGCGGCCTCGACCAGAATATGGCGCCACCGCATCGAGGTCTGGCCATCGGGAACGCATCACCTCACCGCGGCAACAATTCCACTCGGCGATTTTTCGCCCGCCCTTCCTCCGTCGCGTTCGAGGCGACGGGCGCCTGCAAACCGACGCCGCTCGCGATCATCCGGCCGGCCGCGATCCCGTAGGTGCGCGACAGATCGGCGACGACCGCCGCCGCGCGGCTGTTCGAAAGCTGCATGTTGGATTCGAAGCCGCCGACATTGTCGGTATGGCCGATGACGTAAACATTCTGCGCCGGATTGGCTTTGAGAAACTTGGCGATCTCGTCGAGGGTCGGTCTCGACTCCGGTTTGATGGTCGATTTGTTGAAATCGAACAGGATTCCGTACAGCGCGATCTTGCCCTCGGTCGCGAGGCCTTTGTTGATCTCGGCGGCCGATACCACCACCATGCGGTCCGCGAGCTGGCCGACCTGAATCGTGTCCAGGCGAACCATCGCCTGGCCCTTGGCTCGGACTGAATTTCGGTTCGTAGCCGTCCTGATATTCGACGACGTAAAGCGCGATGTAGGTTTTCGCGCCACCTTCGTCCTTGACCGCCGCGGCATAGCTGCGCCTCGTCCGGACTGTAACCCCAGATCTGCGTCCCGGGTCCCATGCCTTCGAAGAACGCGCCGAGCCAGGGTCCGGTGTCGGCCTGCGCGGCCTCGAACAGCACGGTGAATCCTTTCGCCGCGAGGTCCGCTTTGTAGTTGCGGAATACATCCGCCGAGGAGACGTTCTCCGGAACGGCATAGACGTTTTGCGTCAGGCGGCCCTCGAGCTTCATCGATGCGTCGAAGGTCGCCTTTCTTCGTATCGATATCGTAGCCGGTATTCTTGCCGGTCGGCAGCAGATACTCCGTGAAATCGCGTTTGACGCACATCACGATCGAGGAACCGTTGAAGCGCTTCAGGCCAGCGACGTCGGCGCAACCAGCGGCGTCAGCGCCAATGGCGGCGGACGCTGTCAGTGCGAACATCGTGAATCCGCCGAACGCGATGATCATATGTCGGATAAGACCAGAATACTTCATCGGTACCTCCATGATTTCGCGAAATGTGCCAATGACCGTTCCGGCCTGAAGGTCACCGCCGTTCCCTCACCAGGTCTGTCCCGAGACGAAGAAATCGGCTCCCTGGCGACGGTGATTTAACCTGGATTGGTGGCACTTGCGTCCTTGGTGGACCTGTCCACGCGGCGCGGGTCGCGCCGGCCGCCGGAGGTCAAGGTGAGCCCCTCACCTTTCGTACACCGGCACACGAGACCGGTCAAAACGGAGCGCGGTGCGAATGAGGGTCGTCACACGGCCCAGGAAGTCGGAGCGTTCGACGACGGATCGGATCGTTGCCGTTCCGCCGTTGCCGTTCCGCCTCTGGCCTCATGCCCGAAACCCCGCCATCCTGGCGCGAAGCCGGCGGCCAGAACGCGCGCCGCATCGAGGGGAAACCACCATGCCGCCAGCCGCGGAGGAAGCATTCGACTACATCGTCACCGGCGCCGGCTCGGCCGGATGCGCCGTCGCCGCGCGCCTCAGCGAGTCCGGCCGCCACCGCGTTCTCCTGCTCGAAGCCGGGCCGCCGGACCGCAATCCCTGGATCCACATTCCGATGGGGTTCTCCCGGTTGTTCGCCGACCCCTCGGTCAACTGGATGTATGAATCCGAACCGGAGCCGCAACTCGGCAACCGCACCCTGTATCAGCCGCGCGGCAAGGTGCTCGGCGGCACCAGTTCCATCAACGGCATGGTCTACATGCGCGGCAACGCCGCCGACTACGACGAATGGCGGCAACGCGGCTGCACCGGTTGGGATTACGACAGCGTCCTGCCGTTCTTCAAGAAAGCCGAGAACCAGCAACGCGGCCCGAACGAATTCCACGGCGTCGGCGGCCCGCTCACCGTGTCCGACCAGCCGCGCCGCTATGAACTGGCCGACGCCGTGGTCGCCGGCAGCGATCGAGTTCGGTCTGCCGCCGAACGACGACTTCAACGGCGCGCGGCAGGAAGGCGCCGGATATTTCCAGAGCACGACCGGCAAAAGCAGACGCTGGAGCACCGCGACCGCGTATCTGAAACCGGCGCGGGCCCGCGCCAATCTGATCGTCCGCTCCGAACGCCCACGCGACGAAAATCCTGATCGAGAACGGCGACGGCGACCGGCGTCACCTATGTCAGCAACGGCGTCACGCGCACCGCGCGGGCGAACGGCGAGGTCATCGTCTGCGGCGGCGTGTTCAATTCGCCGCAGTTGCTGCAACTGTCCGGCATCGGTCCGGCGCGATCTGCTGCGCCAGCACGGCATCGAGGTCGTCCGCGACACGCCGGCGGTCGGCGCGCATTTGCAGGATCATTTCTACGTTCGGCTCGCGTATCGTTGCACCAAACCGATCACCATGAACGAGCTGGCCAACAGCCTGCCGCGCAAGATCGTCGCCATGGCGCGCTATGTGTTCTTCAAGGACGGTCCGCTCGCCGCCAACGGCGTCACCGCGGGCGGCTTCGGCCGCAGCGACCCGCGGCTGGAACGGCCCGATCTGCAATTCAATTTTTCGCCGTTCAGCTATGCCTCGCGCGGCCCCAATGGCGCGATCGCGCACGATTTTCCCGGGTTCAGCCTGAGCGCGGTGCATCTGCGGCCCGACGCGCGCGGCACGGTGCGGTTGAAAAGCGCCGATCCGCTGGCGCCGCCGGCGATCCAGTTCAACTTCTTGCAAACGCAATACGATCTCCAGGCGCTGACCACCGGCATGCGCATGGCGCGCGGCTTCACCAAACAACCGTCGCTCGCCCCCTACGTCGCGGAGGAGATCGTTCCCGGTCCGAGCGTCAATACCGACGCCGAGTTCGAAGCGGCGATCCGGGAAAATGCGTTGTCCAACCTGCATCCCGTCGGCACCTGCCGCATGGGACCGGAGCCGACCGACTCGGTCGTCGATCCGCGGCTGCGCGTGCACGGCGTCGGACGGCTGCGCGTGGTCGATGCCGCGATCATGCCGACCGTGCCGGCGGGCAACACCAACGCGCCGACCATCATGATCGCCGAAAAGGCCGCCGCGATGATCCTGGAAGACGCCTGATGTCAGAGTCTCCGCACCTGTAACGACTGAAGTTTGTCCGATACGACCCGCGCGCCGCCGCGACGACGTGATCGAGGTCGTCATCCGGCCGCGGAGAATACATCCGCCTTGCCTGACGCCGGCGCGAGCGGCAAGGAAGCCGGTCACCACGGCCACCTGCCCGTTCACGCCCGCCTCGCCTGGATTTCGGCGGACTCGGTCGTCGCGATCCAGATGCCGGCGAAGACCGCGACGAGGCCGACGACCAGGTTGAGCGTGATCGGCTCGCCGACGAGCTGCGTCGCGAGCAGCGCGGCCGCCATCGGATTGACCGTCATGGTGCTGGCGACCCGGGTCGGGGTCGCTCGCTGCAACGCCAGCACCCAGAGAATGAAGGCGAGCGCGCCGCCGGCAACGCCGAGATAAATGCCGGCGATCCATTGCGGCGCGCCGAACGCTCGCAGCACCGCGAGCCGCCGGTGAGCGAGCCGGCGACGACCAGCGCGCCGCGCCGGATGCCCATGCCGACCGCGAGGAAGCCGAGCGCGCTCGATCGCTGGATGAACGGGCGCGACCAGACGTTGTAGAACGCCATGCACAGCACCGCGCCGGTCATGATCAGCTCGCCGCGCCAGGCGCCCGCGGGCGCGGCGGACAAGGCCCGAGGCGAGCGCCGCGAACACGCCGCGCATGGCGACGACCGACGCCGATCGATTTGCGCGCGTCAGCGGCTCGATGCCGAGCAGCGCGCCGACCAGCATGGTCTGCAACGGCAGCGTCGACAGCGCGAGACTGGCGCGCGCCGCCGTCGTGTAGCCGACCGCGAGGTTGTAGAGGATGAAGAACAATCCGAAGAAGCAGAGCCCGAGGCCGCGACGGCGGGCCAGTCGGCGCGCCGCGGCCAGCGCGCGCCGAGGACCAGCGCGACCGGCAGCACGCAGAGAAAGCCGATGCCCCAGCGCAGGACGGCGAGCGTCAGCGGATCGGCGCCGCCGACGAGATAGCGCGTGACCGCCGCCGCCGTGCCGCCGAGGCTGCTCGAGACGATGGCGATCAGAACGCCCAGACCATTCGCTCATCGCTGCCTCCTGTTCCGCGCCGCCGGTTCTCGTGCCATCTTCCCGATCGGCATCATCGCGGCAACTACCTCGGAGGTAATCATGACGCGCGAGCCCCGACTTCGCGGCGATGCTGCGCTCGTGGCGGCAGCGCCGCGGCTGGTCGCAGCTCGAGCTCGCCGGCCGCGCCGAGATCTCGCAGCGCCATCTGAGCTTTCTCGAGCTCGAGCGGGCGCGGCCCAGCCGGGAGATGGTGCTGCGGCTGGCGACGGCGCTCGACATGCCGCTGCGCCAGCACAACGCCCTGCTGCTGGCGGCGGGGTTCGCGCCGGTCTGGCGCGAGACCAACCTCGCCGCGCCGGAGCTCGCCGAGGTACGCGGGCGCTCGACTGCCTCCTCGCGCAGCAGGAGCCGTTTCCCGCCGTCGTGGTCGATCGGCACTGGAACCTGCTCCGGGCCAATCGCGGCGCGGTACGGCTCGTCGAGTTCCTGGTCGGCCCGCTGGCCCCCGGCGCGCGGTCAATCTCGCCGACGCGCTCGTCGCGCCGGACGTGCTGCGGCCGTTTCTCGCCAACTGGGCGGAGGTCGTGCGCTACTTCATCCGCAGCGTCGAGGCGGATGCCGCCGCCGACGGCACGCCGCAGACCGCCGCGCTGCTCGACCGGCTGCTCGCTTACAAGGGCGTGCGCGGCGCTCTGACGCCAGCGCCGGACGGAGCCGCCGACGGCCCGGTGCTGCCGATGCATTTCCGCAAGGACGACATCTCGCTGCGGCTCTTCACCACCATCACGACGCTCGGCACGCCGCAGGACATCACGCTGCAGGAGCTGCGGGTCGAGAGCTTCTTCCCGATGGATCCGGAGACTGGCAGCGGTGCTGCGTGAGTGGGCCTCGCGGGGATAAGTTTGGCCGTCGCGCGGTGCCGCGAGAGATCACCGGGTCGAGGCCCGGTGATGACGTGGAGAGTTTGGTGATGACGGGGAAAGTTTGGTGATGACGTGAACGGGCGTGCCGGGTCATCACTCATTTACCGATGTGCCGAGGGAGATCACCGGGTCAAGCCCGGTGATGACGTGAATGGAGTTGCGGAGATCACCGGATCGAGCCCGGTGATGACGTGACCGGAGTTGCGGAGATCACCGGGTCAAGCCCAGTGATGACGTGAACGGAGTTGCGGAGATCATCGGATCGAGCCCGGTGATGACGTGGCGGGGGAGCCTGGAACAAAGCGCTCGCCGCATCGCGGAACGCGGCGCGCGAGGCGTCGTCGGAATAAAACATGTGCCCGCCCGGATACACCACCAGTCGTACACGGTCCGCGCTGCCGGCGTCCGGCAACTGGTTCAGTTCCCGCACCGTGGTGAAATACGGCGTGACCAGATCGAACAACCCGCACGCGATCAGCACATGCAACCGCGGATCGAGCGCCAGTGCCGATTGCAAATAACTCAAACTCTCGGGCCGGCCCATGCCGCGGCCCCAGTTCCATTGCCGGAACGCATCGTCGTTCGCCAGTTGATAGACCGCCGTCCGGCCGCCAGTTCAGCTTGTCCGTGTAAATCGCCACCATCGCGCTGGTCACCGGCGCCTTCAGGCCCTCCAGCACCGGATCGGGAAACTGGCTCAGCGGCTGCCGCGGGAACGGATCGTCGCGGCTGACCGTCGCGTCGTAGATGCTGCTGACGCGGCCTCGCGCACGCTCCAGTTCGTGCCGGAACACGTCGACATCCAGCCGTCCGCCGCCGCGAGCCACGATCGCCCGGTCGATGCCGGTCAACGCCGCGACGTGCTCGGTCATGCGCGCCACCGCCGCCGTGTCACGCACACCGCGCATCATGTCGGTCAGATACTCGGTCGCGGCATATTGCTCGACATCCGCGAGGTCGGCGCGGCTGACCGGGCCTTTCAGCGCCCGCGCGGCGGCGACTTCCGAGGGCAGCGCGGTCGACCCAATCGAACGGATCGTTGTAGCCGCTCTGGACATGCGCATCGAGCAACGGCGACACCAGCACGATGCCGCTGACGCCGACGCCCTGATCGGACTGCAACGCGCGCGCCAGCCGCGGACCGCGAAAGCCGCCATAGCTCTCGCCGAGAATGTATTTGGGCGAAACGATACGATCGGCCTGGTCGAGCCAGCGGCGGATCACCTCGGCCAGCGCGTCGATGTCGCCGGTCACCGACCACAGCCGCCGGCGCGCGTCGTCGCCCTTGGCCAGGATGCGGGAATAGCCGGTGCCGGGCGGATCGATGAACACCAGATCGGTGAAATCGAGCCAGGTCTCGGCGTTCGGCATCGGCTCGGGCGAGGCGGAGGGAACGCCGTCAGCGCGCGCCGAACGGAATGCGCCACGGACCGACGGCTCCGACCTGCAGCCAGCCCGACGCCATGCCCGGCCCGCCGTTGAACACGAACGTCACCGGGCGGGTGCGCCGATCGGCGCCCTCCAGCTGGTAGGCGATGAACGCCACGATCGGCCTGCGCCGCGTTGTCGTCGTTGGTGAGCCGGATGGCACCCGCGGTCGCGGCGAATTTCAGCGTGCGGCCGGGCAGTTCCAGCACATGGTGCGTGGTCTGGTCGGCGGGCAGCTTCGCGGGTTCCTTCGACGGCTCGGCGGGCGCGTGGGACCGCGGGGGGGCGGCGGACTCGTCCTGCGCGTGGACGGAGCCGGTCAGGGGGGCGAAAAGCAGCGCGGCGAGCGCGAGAATTCGGGTGGCGCGGATCATGGTCGTGCTTAGCAGATCAGCGGCCGCGGGTCATCGCGAGATGACCTGATCCCGTCAGACGGGCGCGGCGAGATCACGCCGCATCAGCGCATACGCCGAGTTATCGCGCTGAATGGTGTCAACGGTACGCCATCCGGCGCGCGCATACACACGCTCGGCCTCCCGCGTGTAAAGCCACAACATCGGAATCGACGCGGCGCGGGCCTCCTGTTCCACCGCGGCGATCAGAAGGCCGGCGTAGCCGCGGCCGCGCACGTCGGGCCGCACGAACACGCCCGCGAGCCATGGCGTGAGATCGGGGCGCTCATCCAGATCGTGCGCCGTCAGACTGGCGGTTCCCAACGGCTCACCATCGCCCAACAAAACGAAGGTTCGCGGCATGGGGTGGGCGGTGACGGATTCGCCGACGGCCTCGACCACGACGTCGAGCGTCCGTCCCCGGGATCGCGAGAACTCGTTCCACAGCCATTCGGCCACCACGGGGACCAGATCTGGACGATCTGATGTCGATACGATGTCGAGGTGCATTTCGGTTGAGTGACATCGCGTTGGGAGTTTGTCGAGGCCGTCGTCTTCGATCAAGCCAGTTCAAGCGTGCGGAGGTCGTGGCAGCACCGGAAAAGCCCTGACGCACGCGGGTCACATCCTCATCGCGATCACCACGAGGCGCGATGGCATTGCTCTGGAGCCTGGCCCAGAGCTCCAATCACGTTACGGATATGCGGCGACAGATAACCGGGTCGGGCCCGGTTAAGACAAAATAGAAACAAGCGTGCTGGAGCGTTCACCTCGCGGGCGGAACAGATCGTCGATGGCAGCGCCCGCTGAGCGGAGGAACATCAGCAGCACCATCCCTCTCGGCGTGCCGTCGGTCAGCAGGCCGACCAGCAGCCCGCTCATGGCGCCGAGGGCGAACTGGCCCACCCCCATGGCCCGGTTACGACGAAATAGAAACGATCGCGCCTTGCCGTTCGCCTCGCGGCCGGAACAGATCGGCGATCACCGCGCCCGCGAGCCGACGAACATCAGCAGCGCCATTCCGCGCGGCGTGCCGTCCGTCAGCAGCCCGACCAGCAGCCCGCTCGTGGCGCCCAGGGCGAACTGGCCGACCCCCATGAGCGCGGCGGCCGAGCCGGCATGCGCGGCGTGGCGGCCCAACGCGCCCGCGGTGACGTTGCCGTTGGTGAACCCCTGGCAGCTCAAGCGCCAGGAATATCGGCGCGACGATCATCCACAGCACGTGCACACCGCTCCAACTCAGCACCAGCAGCACGGTCGTCGCCGCCAGCGACACGCGGCAGATGAACCGCAGCATGAACGACAGGCCGAACCGCGGCAGCAGCCGCGCGTTGATCTGCGAGCCGGCGATCAGCCCGCAGGAGCACAGGCCGAAGATCAGCCCGAACCGCGACGGCGACAGCCCGAAGCCCTGAATGAACACCGGCGACGAGCCGCCGAGATAAGCGAACATGCAGAACGTCGTCGCCATGCCCATGATCGCGTGCGCCCGGAACACCGGCTCCCGCAGGATCGAGCCGTAGCGGATCGACGATCTGCGCCACGCCGACCTTGATCCGGCGGGCTTCCGGCAGGGTTTCCGGCAGGATCCGCCACGCCAGCACCGCGCAGGACGCGCCATACAGCGCCTGGAACCAGAAGATGAACCGCCAGTTCGCGAAGCGTCAGGAACGCGGCGCCGACGCTCGGCGCCAGGATCGGCGCCACGCCCATCACCAGCACCAGCCGCGACATCAGGATCGCGCCGCGCGTGCCCTCGGCGAGGTCGCGCACCACCGCGCGGCTGATCACCATGCCGGCGGAGGCGCCGATCGCTCCCACGAACCGCAGCACCGCGAGCACGGTCAGGTTCGGCGCCAGCGCGCCGCCCACCATGGCCAGCGCGAAGATGGTGAACCCGATCATCAGCGGGCGGCGCCGGCCCAAGCCGGTCCGACAGCGTCCCCTGCATGATCTGCCCGACCGCGAGGCCGGCGAACCACGCGGCCAGGGTCAGTTGCGCGGTGCCGGGCGCGGTGTGGAACGTCGCCTCGACCGCCGGAAACGCCGGCAAATACATGTCCGTCGCCGCCGGGCCGACCGCGATGAAATAGCCGAGCAGCCGCGGCAGCCAGCGCGGCCAATCGCCCTCGCGACCCGGATCGTTGGCGCGGTGGCCGGGACGGCGATCACCGGTGCGGTCCTGTCTGGTTCCATGTCCATGTCCACGGCCCTGGGTTTACCGCGGTGCAGCATGGGATGCGAGAGGCAAGCGGGCCCATGCGGCTTTACGTCCCATGCCAAGGCGGACCGGCTCGGTCATTGATCCCGTCGGACCGATCGCGGCATCGCGACGGATCTCCGACATCCCCGAGCCGATTGCACTGGACATCTTTGGTCTCTCTGGGCTGGGGCTGGCCCGCCGCGCCAACCGAGCCGGATTTCCCGGGCTCGGGCCCGCCACTGCAACGGAGTGCCAGGACGTCCATGGCGCCAGATGCGGGCTCGCCAGACCAAACCAGCTTCCGTGCCGCGCGATGCCACGCGAACACGCTTGACCGCGACCGCCGGGAAGGAGCGAACTCCGCGCGGGAGCACCGCCGTGATTCGCGTAATCGTGACAACCCTGGCGATAGGGACCATTGGGCACGGCGATCGCCGCCGGCGACGGAGGCGCGCGCGCGGCCCGCGCCGGTCGCCGGATATATCAGCGCGATCGACGGTCGGACGGCGGAATGCCTCGTCGCGCGCGGCAAAAAGCAGACGCCGGCCCGGTACTGGGAAGATCTGCTGGTCGGCGACTCGCTCATCGCCAAAGGCGATTGCCGGATCGAGATCATGCCGCGCGACGGGCCGCGGCGCTGGACCGTCATGGCGACGAATTCGCCGACCGCGATGACCGCGCGGGCGCAGCGCTCGGCCTGCTGCCGAAGGAGCTGGAGCCGATCGGCCTCGCGCTGAACAAATGGAATGACGACGCTGCAGCCGCCATTGCCTCCGCCGCCGCAAGAAGGTCTGGGTCAGGAAGGGCGAGACGCTCGCGTGGCGGTCTGTGCAACCGGTCGCGGTGAAGCCGGCCTGCCGCCACCGCCGCTGGCGATGCCGTTGCTGGCCGGGCCGGTGCGGCAACGGCTGGTGGCCGAGCCGCGGCGTTTCAACCTCGGCTGGATCGGCGGCAAGCCGCCGTTCACGGTCGACGGTGACGGGTCCCGGGGAGGATCCGCGCTGGCCGCCCTGGGTGTTCCAGATCGGCGAGGAACGGGTCGTGTCGTCCACGATCGCGCCGCGCGCCGGGTCTGTACGAGGTGCGTGTGACCGACGCGGCGGGCGCCTCGGTGCGAGGCACGTTCGAGGTCGTGGACGACGCCGCCGGTGATCGATCAGCATGATCTGGACAATCTTCCTGGCGGGCATTGCCCGCGTGCTGGCCGATGCGCGGCTGGCGAACATGGACGGCGGGGTGTGGCGGCTGGAGGCGCATGCGCGGCTGGCCGATGAGGGGCGGGACAATTACGCCGCCGCGCTCATGGCCGGACAGTTGCTGGCGGGGAAGGACCTGCCGGATCCGCTGATCGGCCGGCCGCGCCTACTGCAGCATCTTCGGCGCCGGATGCAGCGGGACGATGATGGCGCTGAAGGCTTCGTCGGCGTTGGCGGGATCGTCGGGATCGGGGATCAGGAACTGCTCCAGATCCGAGCGAGACGAACATCGCCGGATCCAGCTTCGGCGGCGGCTCGGGCCTGGCGGCGCGCCAGCAGTCTGCTCCATTTCGACCAGCAGTTTGTCGAATTGCTTCGCGTGTGCGCAGGAGTTTTTTCGCATTGGCGGCGTCGGGGCCCGGGCGTCGTTGGCGTCGCGATGGCAGTCCTCGGCCAGCAGGCGCAGCATGACGCAGTGCGTGGCCAGCATCGCGTCGGCGGCGTTGCGCGGTTTGTAGCTGAGCACCTCGGCCAGTTGGGCGTCGAAGCGGGCGGCGCGCTCGGCGTCGGTTTCGTGCTTCGGGCCGGGGAGGTCGGCGACGAGCTGATGCAGGACGGACTGGGGCAACGGGTCGACGATCAGTTTGCGGGCGGGTCTGGGGCGGCGGGAGAAGAGGTCGGTTGGCCAGGGGAGGACGGTCATTGGAGGGGCTCCTGGGGTGAGGGTGAGCGCGGTTTGGATGATATATTCTTATTATAGGATATTAGTCAAGAGGAATTTCGGTCGAAGCGTCACATCCTCGCGCCGGTGCGCGACACCGCCATGCAATCGGGAAC
This sequence comes from uncultured Alphaproteobacteria bacterium, assembly GCA_963771475.1. Lineage (GTDB taxonomy): Bacteria > Pseudomonadota > Alphaproteobacteria > Acetobacterales > Acetobacteraceae > Rhodopila. The sequence goes on from CAVYTN010000029.1 coordinate 52,884, forward strand.
GTTGCTGGAGGTTCGGTCCGGACGCCGCTCAGGGGAATTCGTTCCGGTTTCCCGCGGTTTGGCGCCCGCGCGGGGACAAGGGGGCAACATGAGAACAGATCGTTTTGTCGTGATCTCGGGGTGTTCAGGAGGCGGCAAATCAACGCTCCTGGGCGAACTCGGCCGGCGCGGTCATGCCACGGTTGAAGAGCCCGGCCGGAGAATCGTCAGGGAAGAGCTGCTCGGTCAAGGCCTGGCGCTGCCGTGGGTGAACGAACTCGCCTTCGCCCAGCGTGCCATCGAGATGGCGCTCGCGGACCGCACCGCTGCGAGCAGTTCAGCGGGATGGGTATTCTTCGACAGGGGCTTGCTCGATGCCGCCGCCGCGCTTCAGCACCTGACGGGTGAGCCGGCGCCTGTAATCCTCGGGCAGGTTCATCGTTATCACCACAGAATATTTCTGGTGCCGCCGTGGCCTGAAATCTTCGTGACCAACTCGGAGCGACGCCATGATCTGGACGCGGCCATCGCCGAGTATCAGCGCCTGCTGAACATGTATCCATCCCTCGGATACGAGGTGACGATCCTACCGAAGGTCAGCGTGTCCGAGCGTGCCGAATTTGTGTTGAATTCCCTTTAGAGTTCTTGTGTGGTGGGATCGTCCTGTTTAAAAGCAAGGGCAATCCCGAACTCATTGGCATTTCCCCGGATCGGAACATGGTCCGGAAGCATCGGCGTGCATCTTGCATCATCGCCTTCTTATCCGCGTAAAATTCCTTTGCCGATCCAACTGCCGAAGATTGGACCGCGATAAGAATCATAACGCGGATCAGAAGGCGATGAAGGAAGATTCACGCGGATATTGTCTTACGATTTAAACGTTCCGGTTTGATATTATACCTTGACGGCGGATGATTTGTTTCCGGAGGGGACTCTTATGAAATAACCGATCCGGGCGACCGCGTCTCCGAAACGAGAGAAGAGATGCTCTCGCGCCTCAGTGTGATTTCATCCAGGCAACGATCGGCGTAACCACCTGGTCCTCGATACCGAGATAACCGTGCGGCGACATCGCATCGCACGGATTGCCGCGAAGCGAGCCACCGGATACAGGCAGGAATCCATTCCCTGGTGTCTTTCCCAGGGTGGTCCAGGCCTGCGTCGCGCCGGCGAATGGGCTGGCGCCACACCGTATCGTCCCGGTTGTGAACGATCAGCGTGGGCACACGGAATTTGTCGAGCGGGACCGCCTCCATGCCGCCGGACCAGACCGAGGAGGTCAGCACGACACCGGCGATCTTCGGTGAACCGAGGCGGAAAGCGGCATTCGGGCGGAGATCGAGCCGCGGCTGGTGCCGACAAGCCACACCGGAACAGCCGCGCGAGACTCGCCATGATGCGATCGCCGCGGATCGACGGCGGCGGCGTCGCCGGCGCGGAACCCTGGATCCATACCGCTGGCATGGTCCGACGGTGCGTCGGAGATCGCCACCGTCATTCCCGCGGCGGCGAATTTCGGTGCGACGCGAATGAGGAAATTATTACGGACCGCGCCGACGACACCCGAGCCGCCGGGAAACAGGATGACACTCGCCCATGGCAACCGCGCGGTGGTCACATAAATTGACTGGGTCACGCCGGGGCGCGATGGCAGATCGACGCGCTCCTGCGCGATGGCCGCGTGAGAAACGGCGATCGTCAGGCACAGCGCGACAAATCCCATCCACCTCCGATGCGACAATGCGTTGTGTGTATGACGTTCGGTCGTGGCCACGAGGCGATCATGTTTCTTCCGCATGGTTGGAACATGAATGGGAGGGCAATGCCTGTAAAGTTCGCCAACTCACCGTTTCGATCTTGGCTGTCTCATCATTACGAGATCCCACCGACTATCGACCGCTGCTCGCCTGCCGAGACAACACGTTCCCCGTCCCATCGCGGGTCAACGCCAGATCCAGCACATGCACCATCGCCGCGGTGCCGACGACCGGGATCAGCAAATTCAGCAGAGGAAAATAAGCCGCCGCGGCCATCGCGCCGCCTTGCGCCAGGACGATCGGGCGGACGGCGCGATACAGCGCCTCGGCGTCCGGGCGGTTCAGGCGGCGCATCGCCACCGCGACGAACAGGCCTCGCCCGATGGCCCAGGAGGCGATGGCCCAACCGATCGGGAGGCCGATGCCGGGGAGGAACAGCGTCAGCAGCAGCGCCAGCACGTTCAGGCCGAGCACGCGCAGCCCGATCGCGACAGCTGTCCCGGATCTGATCCAGCATCGGCGCCGGTTGGGCCGGCGGCAGCGAGGGATAGAACCGGCGCTCCACCGCGCGCGCGATCCGCTCGAAATACAGCGTGCCGATGATCGGCGGCGACCGGCAGGAACAGCCACATCGCCAGCACCGCGGCGGCGATCGAGCCCAGCGCGTCCAAAGCCCAGGCGAGAATGCCGTCGGCGGCGACGAAGTGGTGCACGGCGCCGATCGTGCCGGCGAGGATGACGGCGAAGAACAGCGCCGAGAACAGCACGCTGCGCCAGACGACGCCGAAGAACGCCGGATCGGTCAGTTGCGACAGCGCGCGGGATCAAGGGCAGCAGCAAGAGGTGTCATGCGCGATCCTGTAACACGCCCGCGGCTGTCGCCCAGAGCCGGATGGTGCTAACCGGCGGCGCGGGCACAGCGAGGGAGACGTCCGATGAAGATCGCCAATTTCGAGAGCCTGCATTGCGACGCCGGCTGGCGCACGTTTTCGTTCCTGAAGGTCACCACCGATGACGGGCTGGTCGGCTGGTCGGAATACACCGAGGCCGACGGCAGCCGCGGCCTGTCCGCCGTCATCCAGGGCATGGCCGAGGGCCTGATCGGGCTCGATCCGCGGCCGGTGCAGTCGATCAACTCGCTGCTTTATGTGCGGCAGGTGCAGGCGCCGAACGGCGTCAATCAGCGCGCGATCGCGGCGATCGAGAACGCGTTGCTCGACATCAAGGGCAAGGCTCTGGGCGTGCCGGTGTACGAGTTGTTCGGCGGTCCGGTGCGAACGCGGATTCCGGTTTATTGGTCGCATTGCGGCACGTACCGGGTGCGCAATCATGAACTGGTCGGCGTGCCGCCGTTGAAGAATTACGACGATGTCGCGGCACTCGGCGCCGAGGTGAAGGCGCGCGGCTTCAAGGCGCTGAAGACCAATATCCTGCCTTATGAAAACGGCAAACTCGTGAGTTTCGGGCCGGGATTCGGCCGCACGCCGGGTCATCCCGAGCTGAACGCGGATCGCAAGACGTTGCAGGCGGTGCGCGACACTCTGGCGGCGTTTCGTTCCGGTGCCGGACCCGACATGGGGCTGCACCTGGACGTCAATTATCATTTCAAGACCGAGGGCTTCCTGCAGGTCGCGAAAGCGGTCGCGCCGTACGACATGACGTGGCTGGAGATCGACACCTGGGATCCTCAGTCGCTGGCGCTGATCCGGCGGCAGGCGCCGTGCCCGATCGCGTCGCTGGAGTCGGTGACCGGACGGCGCGCGTTCCGGCCGTTCTTCGACGCCTACGCCGCGGATGTCGCGATCATCGACGTGATCTGGAACGGGTTCCTGGAGTCGATCAAGATCGCCGCGATGGCGGAGGCGTACGAGGTCAACTGCGCGCCGCATAATTATTACGGACATTTGTGCTCGGCGGTCAGCGCGCATTTCTGCGCGGTGGTGCCGAATTTCCGGGTGATGGAGATCGATATCGACAGCGTGTCGTGGCGCGACGAATTGTTCATCAACGCGCCGAAGATCGAGAACGGCGAACTGATCCTGCCCACCGGTCCCGGCTGGGGCGTGGAGGTGAACGAGGCGGCGGTGCGCGCGCATCCGCCGAAGGGACTGACCCTAAGCGCCTGTCAGGAACCGTGAATGCGGCGGCCATGCGTGCGACTATCGCGACACATGAAGGAACCACCAGCGTGACGGAAATTCGTTTCGATATCCTCGGCATCGGCAACGCCATGGTCGACGTGACCACGCGCGTCGAGGACACGTTCCTGTCCCGGCACGACATGCACAAGGGCGCGATGATCCTGGTGGACGCCGCCGCCGCCGAGGCGCTGTACGCCGCCATGCCGCCCGGGCATCGAAAGCAGCGGCGGTTCGGCCGGCAATACCTGCGCCGTCGCCGCCGTGCTCGGCGCCCGCGTCGCCTATCTCGGCAAGGTCGCCGACGATCAACTGGGCGATGTGTTCGCGCATGACATGCGCACGCTGGGCGTGCACTTTCCCTCGGCGCGGCTGACCGGCGGGGCGCCGACCGCGCGCTGCCTGATCCTGGTCACACCGGATGGGCAACGAACGATGAACACCTATCTCGGCGCCTGCGTGACGTTCGGCGAGGACGATGTCGACGAAGACCTCGTCGCCGCCGCGTCGGTGACCTATCTGGAAGGCTATCTGTTCGATCCGCCGGCGGCGCAGGCGGCGTTCCGGCGAGGCGGCGGCGGCGGCGCATCGGGCGGGACGGCAGGTGGCGCTGTCGCTGTCGGACGCGTTCTGCGTCGACCGGCATCGCGCGGCGTTTCGCGATCTGGTGTCCGGCCACGTCGATATTCTGTTCGCCAACGAAACGGAAATCACCAGCCTCTATGGACGGTCGTTTACCTGAAAGAGCGCAAACAATTCGGCAAGGCGATCGGCGAATTCCAGGCGCTGCAGCATCGCGCGGCTCATCTGTATTGCGAACTCGAGGTCACGCGCGCGTGCCGTGCTCAAGGCGCTGCAGACGCTCGACGATTCTTACGATCGCGCTGGTGCGATCGTGTCGGTGGCAAAAGCCCGCGCTGGCCTGAGCGCCACGCTCGCCGTGAATGAAGCCGTGCAGATGCACGGTGGCATCGGGATGACCGACGAGTTCGACATCGGCTTGTTCATGAAGCGGGTCCGCGTATGCCAGGAACTGTTCGGCGACTCGAACTTCCACGCCGACCGGCTGGCCCGCCTCAACCGCTACTGAAATTCCGCAAACAAATTCTGCAAGGGGTGCTCCGATGAGCAATCGAGACACCGTGACAGTTGCGATCATCGGCGCAGGCGAGATGGGCGCCGCGGTAGGCCGCCGGCTTCGCGAAGCCGGCGCGCGCGTGGTGACGTCCGTCGCGGGTCGGAGTGCGGAGAGCGTCGCACGCGTTCGCGACGCCGGCCTTGAGATGGTCAATGACGACGATTCGCTGGTGCGCGACGCGGACTTCGTCCTGTCGATCGTTCCGCCGGGCGTTGCGGTGGAAGTTGCCGAGCAGTTTCGAGGGCCGCTCGGCCGTGCGCGGACCAAGACCGTGTTCGTCGAGTGCAACGCGATCTCACCCGCGACCTGCCGGCGTATCCGCGACATCCTCGACGCCACGACCTTCATCGACGCTGGCATTATCGGAGGCCCACCCGTCGCAGGCACTCAAGATCCGGCAAAAGGGTCCGCGCTTTTACGCTTCCGGTGCCGACGCGCATCTACTCACGCGCCTTGCCGAGTTTCGGTCTCGATGTCTCGATCGTCGACGGTCCGGTCGGCGCCGCATCAGGATTGAAACTCTCTTACGCCGGACTGACCAAGGGCTTCACCGCGCTCTGCGCGACGATGCTCGGCGCTGCGGAACGCGAGGGACTTACTGATGCCCTGCGTTCTGAACTCGCGCGCACTCAGCCGAACTTTCTCGCGCGAATGGATCGCGCCAGTTCCCGATATGCGTCCGAAGGCGTACCGCTGGGTCGCGGAGATGCAACAGATCGCAGAGTTCGTCGGCAGCCCTGAAAATGGCGCGACGATCTACGAAGGCGCTGCCCTGCTCTATCAGACGAATCGCCGAGTCATCTTGACACCATTAGGCTCCGCGTCGCAGCCGGATGTTCAACAGTGCGGAGCCGACATTGTACCAAAGATCAATTTACGGGGAGGTGTAAGAAGCGCAGATTGGCAGGGTCGGCGGCTAGTAGAGCTGCAGCGGTGAGGGCCAACGGGGCAATAGGACTGTGAGCAATCTAATGCGCGTCATCGTTTCTTTCGGGACGGCGCTATTCATGATCATGTTGGGCTGTTCCCTCAGGTCTCGCCCAGCAGACCGCATCGGCAAATCTCACGGAAGAAGGCGCTGGCTGAGAAGGAATACGATCCGACCGCGGATCTGACTCAGTTCAAAATTCAGGATATCTATACTCCCTCCGAGTACGGCACGAATGCGCAGCCGAACACGCTGCAAATTCGGCCACTGCTGGCGGTTCGGCCACAATTGTTCACGCCGCTGGAGCAGCTGATCCGGCCGTCGATTCAAGTCGTCACGGTACCTCGGAACAAGGGCGCGACAACAACTACCGCGCTCGACGACTTCCAACTGCTGGATTTGTTCGTCATGCCGTGGCCGAACGAAAAGGAGACGCGCTTCCGCTGGGGAGTCGGCGCTTACTTCGTGTTTCCTACCTCCACGAGTGAGTTCACCGGCAAAGGGGCATGGCAGATGGGACCGGCCTGGGCTTTCTCGTACAAGGGAATTCCGGGACTGAATATTGCGGGGCTGTTTCAGCAGGCGACTTCGTTCGCATACTCATCGTCGCATTCGGTTCCGCAAAGTTCGCTCCAGATTCAACCGATGCTCTCCTATCAGCTAGGTCGCGGGTGGTATGTGAAGTCGAGCGACTCGACCTGGACAATCAATTGGCGTCATAACACTTCGACTCAAATTCCGCTTAGCGCCGGATTCGGGAAAGTCTGGAAATTCGGCGAGGGCTACGCAGTCGACACGTCCTTCTCAGGCGAATGGATGGTCTATCGACAGTTTTCCACACAGACCGAGCAATTCGCGTTGAGATTTCAAATGAACCTACTGTTGCCGCAAGTACAACTGTGATTGGAATTGAGCTGGAAGACAGTTAGAAAGAATCAACGTCAACGCAGGCAGAGGGAGGATTATGAAGATCCAATATTCTTTAGAGGAATGTACGGGTTGTTAGCCGTGGCGGCGCTCGGATGCGCGGGAGCCCAGGTTACGCAGTCAGTTTCGTCAGCGCCGATCACTGCAACACAGCCAACCGCGGTCGTCGTCTATCCGTTTGCCGTAGACACCTCCGATGTCTCGCTTAACTCCGGTATCTTTCAGGCGACTTACAGAAACATGTCTGATGAAAACCAGGGTGCTGAACAACTCCAGCTAGCCCACCAGACGGCACAAAATATCTGCGTCCAGGTTGCTACGAACCTGACGCAAAAGGGCATCACTGCTACATGCTTGCAGCGTGGCGTGCCTCCTGCGGGCAACAACGTACTTGTGCTGGAAGGTCAGTTCACCGATATAAGCGAAGGCAATCGGCTTCGCCGGATGGTTATCGGTCTCGGCGCGGGAGCTTCCAAAGTGGACACGGTAGTCCAGGTTGTCCAGAAGACCCCGCAGGGCTCTAGCGAGTTGCTGGACTTCGCCACGAGCGCTGACAGCGGGTATATGCCGGGCGCAGGAATCACCGGACCGGCAGGCGCAGCGGCGGGCGGAGCCACTGCGGCCGCATCGCTCGGCGTGAACATCGCTGCGGGAGGAGTAAAGAACTTTACGTCCTCCACCGGATATCTCGTGGACAAGACCAGCGATCAGATCGTTCAACAGATGGTGAACTACTACAATCGACAAGGATGGTCGTCCTAAGACTGACCTAGCGATGCTCGAAAGAGTCCTATCGGTTGTCGGCAACAGATGATCGATAGGACTCTCCACGACCCTAGAGGGAGTTCACGACGGAGGCGAATCTGCGGATGCCTTCGGCGATTTGCTTTTCCGGCATCGACGCGTAACCGAGCAGCAGTCCTACCTGCTTCGGCGGATTCAGATAGAACGGCTCCACTGAGTACACGCCGACACCAGCCCGCGCTGCGCGCATCCGCAACTCGCGCGATCTGGATGCAGGCATATCGGGCAGCCACAGCATCAGATGAAGGCCGGCATTGATCGCCCGACACCTGCGCGCGGCTGCCAAGGTGGCGCTCGATCGCTTCAAGCATCGCGGCACGGCGACTCGCATTGCGCGTCCGCGTGCGATGCAGATGCCGTTCGAAATGGCCTTCGCGAATGAAATCGACCAGCGCCGCCTGCGCGAGATGCGGTCCTCCCGTATCCATCAGCGCTTTGACCGATCGAATTGGCTCGACGAGCCGCTCGGGAAGAATCATGTACCCCAGGCGCAGCGATGGAAACATCACTTTCGAGAACGTCGCCGCGTACAGCACGCACGCGCTGTCATCGAGCGCGGCGAGCGCCTCGATCGGCCGGCCAGAGTAGCGATACTCGCTGTCGTAGTCGTCCTCAAAAATGCACGCGCCCGAACGTCGCGCCCACGCAAGAAGCTCGAGCCGGCGCCCCAGCGGCATCACCGCGCCGGTGGGAAACTGATGCGACGGAGTCACGATTGCGAGACGGCTGAGGGTGCGGCGCTGTGCGAGTTCCGCGGTGCGCAGGCCATGCTCGTCCACCTCGATGGTTTCGATCCTCGCGCCAGCCGCTTTCATCACGGTGCGTGCGCCCCGATAGTGCGGCTCTTCCATCAAGACGACGTCGCCGGGATCGACGAGCACGCGCGCGGCCAAATCGAGAGCCTGCTGCGAGCCGTTGACGACGAGGATCTGATCCGGCGTGCACGCGATCGCTCGGGCACGGCCAACGTATTCGGCAATCGCCTCGCGCAACGCGGGCAGTCCCTCGGGAGTACCGTAGTCGAGATCGCGAATCGTGATGCGGCGCGCGCGACGGGCCACGATGCGGCACCAGGTCTCGTGAGGAAAATCGGTGAACGACGGCGGACCGTAGCGGAAATCGTACGGCAGCACGTCACGGCGCGGCGCCCATGTAAATTGCGCTCCATGCGAGGCCTCGCGCACGCGGCGTGCGTACGCTGAGAGATGGACCGGCGCGACATTCCGCGCGGCACGAGGACGGATGTCGAGCGGGAACGGTCGTCAGATGCCGCGGCAGTTCGCGCGCGACAAAAGTCCCGGCTCCCTTGCGCGCCGTCAGGTAACCTTCGTCGAGCAATTGCCGGTACGCCATTATCGCGACGTTGCGCGAGACGCCGAGTTCGAGCGCGAGGTCGCGCGTCGCTGGCACACGAGCCGCCGCGGCCAATCGTCCGCCGAGAATCTGGCCTCTGAGCGCCCGGTAGATCTGATCGTACAGGGCGCCGTCGGCGTCGAGCTTCAGGAACATCAGCGCACCTCTTCGAAATCGACCGTACTCACGCTCGAATCGCCGGCGAAAGTGGATCCTTTTTATTTCCTAAAGTGGAACTGTTGATGGTCCACTCGCGCAGGCCCGCGAGCCCATGATGACCGTTATGGACGCAATCGAACAACTCAACCGCGACATGCTGCCCTTCGCCAAGCTGCTTGGAATCAGATTGGTCAGCGCGACATCGGAATGCGTGACGGCGGAGATGACGGTTCGCGAGGATATGTGCACGCGACCCGCGATCCTGCATGGCGGCGCGATGATGGCGTTGGCCGATACGTTAGGTGGCTGTGCGACCTCGTTGAATCTGCGCGACGGCGCGATGACTACGACGATCGAATCGAAGACCAACTTCATCGGACCGGCGATGGTTGGCACGACCGTGCGAGCGGAGTGCGTCGCGATACATCGCGGGCGGCGCACGATGGTCTGGCAGACGCGAGTGACGTCGGACACCGGCAAGTTGCTCGCGGTGGTCACGCAAACGCAGATGGTGCTACCTGGCGAACCCCAAAAGTGATCTCAAACATTTCATGGGCAATGGAGGACGACGATGAAGCTCTACTATTCTCCCCTTAGCGTTTACAGCGCGAAACCGCGGATCGCGATGTTCGAGAAGGCGATCGCGCACGAAACCCGGCTGGTCAACTGGACGCCGGCCACCGGATGGATCAAGCCCGAGGAATTGCCGCGGCTTAATCCGAAGGCGCAGATCCCGGTGCTAGTCGACGGCGACGCTGTGATTCCCGACTCGACGATCATACTCGAATACCTCGATGAGCGCTTTCCGAAGCCCGCGTTATTTCCCGCTAGTGCAGCCGAGCGCGCGCGATGCAGGGTGCTCGAGGATCTCGGCGACACGCTGCTCGCGCCCAATCTCGGTGTGCTGGTGCGCGAGGTCCTGCTGAAGCCGGACGCATCGACGCGAGATCGCGATCGCGGTCGCGCAGACGAAGGCCGAACTCGCGCGCCAGTATCAGCGACTCGATCGCGAGCTAGGCAAGAACGACTACCTATGCGGCGAATTCAGCGTCGCCGATATATCGTGCTTCTCGCCAATCAACATCGCGTCGTTGATGGAAGGCGCACCGTCGCCGGAGTTCGGCAATGTAGCGAAATGGTTATCGCGGATGAGCAACCGGCCGAGCGTTGCGCGTTACCTCGCGGAATTTTCCGAAGCCACCTCGAAAAGGGCAATGTGCCGGGCGAATGGTATGCGCCGACGCAGCCTTTCCCGACCAAGCCGAAAGCCTATTCCCGCAACGGCGTCTCGCCGACGATTTCATCGACTTCACGCCGGCGCTGCATGCCCGCGCGCTGGAAATGGTGAAGAATTTCAAGATGGGTCCGGTGTTCACGCCGCCGGCTCTTTCCACCCTGCCGGGGCCGCTGGGCACGCTCACGCTGGGCGGCGGCAATGGCGGCACCAACTGGCCAGGCGGCTCCTTCAATCCGGAGACGCACACGGCGTTTCTGTTCGCCTGCAATTCCTGCTTCGAGCCCATCGGCATGGTGCCGCCGCCGCCCGGTCTTTCCGACATGCGCTATATCGAAGGCTCGCGGACACCAAGGTCGAGATGGTGGGAACAGGCGGCGCGGGCTCCGGGCGCCGACACGCCGCTGGTCAAAGCAGCCGCCGCGTCCGGCGGGTGACGGCAACAGCGGCAATCGCTGGACCGTGGACGGCATGCCCATCATCAAGCCGCCTTATGCCACCATCACCGCCATCGATCTGGATACCGGCGATTTCAAATGGCAGATCCCGCATGGCGAAACGCCGGATGTCGTGCGCAACAGTGCCGCGCTCAAGGGCATGACGATCCCGCGCACCGGCCAGACCACGTATAATATCGGCACCTTGGTGACCAAAAATCTGGTGATCGCGGGCGAGGGGCAGGTGACCAACGGCCCCGATCATCCGCGCGGCGCCATGCTGCGCGCTTATGACCAGGCGAGCGGCAAGGAAGTGGGCGCTGTCTGGATGCCGGCGCCGCAATCGGGCACGCCGATGACCTATATGGTCAATGGCAAGCAGTATCTGATCGTCGCCATCAGCGGCGGCAATTATTCCGGCGAATATCTATGCTTCGCATTGCCCGACAACGGCTAAGGATCAGAAGGGGAAAGCTCATGAAGAATTTGCTTTGTGGCGCTGCTTTGGTGTCGATTTTTCTGTTGTCCGGCACCGCATGGCTTGCCGGCAACGCGCCCAATTCCCAGCCCAATCCCTACCGCACCATCCGCGATTTCTTCAAATTGCCGGCCGGGCCGCACCATGGGTTCGACCAGCGCGGTGGCGGTGGACAGCAAGGGCAATGTCTGGGTGGCGGACCGTTGCGGCGCCAATGATTGCGCCGGCTCCAAACTCGATCCGGTGATGGAGTTCGACAAGAACGGGAATTTCGTCAAATCCTTCGGCGCGGGCAAGATGCTGTTTCCGCACGGCATCTTCATCGACAAGGACGATCACATCTGGATCGCCGACGGCCATGTCGGCAAGGGCATCGGCGATGACGTGATCGAATTCGACCAGAACGGCAAAGTGCTGAAGATTTTGGGCAAGCCCGGCGTATCGGGCAATGGTCCCGACACCTTCCACGAGCCCAACGCGGTGTTGATCGCGCCCAATGGCAATATCTTCGTCGCCGATGGTCATGAACCAGGGCCCGGTCACAATGCCCGCGTGGTCAAGCTCGACCCCAACGGCAAATTCATCATGCAATGGGGCAGCACACGGCACGGGTCCCGGCCAGTTCGAGATGCCGCATTCGCTGGCGATGGACAGCCAGGGCCGCCTGTTCGTCGGCGACCGCGGCAACAATCGCGTCCAGATCTTCGACCAGAACGGCAAATTCATCGCCGCCTGGAGCCAGTTCAGCCGGCCCAGCGGCGTCTATATCGACGCCAATGACGTGCTCTATGTCACCGACTCCGAATCCATCGACAAGAAAGGGCTATGGCTACAATCCTGCTTTCCAGCGCGGCATGCGGGTGGGCAGCGCCAAGACCGGCGAAGTGACGGCCTTCATTCCCGATCCCGATTATCCGCATGGCAATCCCGACACCAGCGCCGGCGAAGGCGTGTGGGCCGACACCGATGGCGTGATCTATGGTGCGGAAGTCGGGCCCAAGGCCGTCATACGATATGTAAAGAAGTAGCGCCCAGTCGCGCAAAGGGTGGGAACGACATGAGAAAATTCAACTTCGCCGTCTTGGCTGCGGCGGTGCTTCTGTGCGGTTCTGTCTGGCATGCCACAGCCGCGGACACGGCACAGCCCAATTGTCTTCACTGGCCGGTGCCCGCAGGCACCGCGAAATATGGCGCGATCGACGGCAAGCATCTCTGGCAATATGTGGTGGAGCAGTCGGCGATTGCGCGACACTACCGCGACAATGGCCATCCGCAATTCTGGGGCCGCTTTGCCGGTACATCTGGCGACGACGAAGATGTGCAATGGCTGCTGGACAAATACCGTCAGATCGGGCTGACGGACGCACATGCCCAGACGGTCAGTTTCTTCGCGCCGCAATGGTCGGCCCAGTCCTGGGGCGTCACGGCGACGGCAGAAGACAAGACGATGCCGATTTCTTCCGCTCAGCCTGCCTATGGCAGCCCGGCAACGGATGGGAAAGAATTCGATCTTGAAGTGGTCTATGTCGGGCTTGGCAGCGAAGCGGATTTCGCGGGCCGCGATCTTCGCGGCAAGGCGGTCCTGCTGGTCAAGGTGCCGTCGAGCTATCAGGCCGGACCGGCGGATATCCTCAAGCGCGCCGAAGATCATGGCGCCGCTGCGATCCTGTCCACCGATCTGCGCGGCGGAAATACAGCGCGCAGTCCTATCGGGCCTACACCAAAGTCCCTACCTTCAATCTGGGAACCAAGGATGGCGAGGCGATCCGTGACCTGATCGGCCATGCTTCAGCGGGTGCTGCGCCACACGTCAAGATCCGTCTGGATGCCAATTGGCTACCCAACCAGAAATCCTATCTGGTCTGGGGCACGCTGCCGGGCATGACCGACGAGACGGTCTATGTGATCGCCCATCGCGACGGCTTCTTTGATGCCTCTGGCGACAATGCCAGCGGTGTCGCCTCGATGCTGGGTCTGGCGGAATATTTCGCGAAAGTGCCGAAGAGCCAGCGCCGCCGTACGATCATCTTCATCGGCACGGATGGCCATCACCAGATCAAGCCCGGCGGCTTCGGGCGCGAATGGCTGGTCGCCAACCGGGCCAAATTCTTCTCGAAGACGGCGCTGATGATCAATGACGAGCATCCCGCCGAAGTGCTGAGCCATGGCGGTACGGCGGGCATGACGACCAGCGCCATTCCGCTGGAATGGTATGCCGGCGGCTCGTCGCGGCCGCAGCTGACGAAAATCGCCGTCCGATGCGTTCCATCAATTCGGCGTTCCGGTGTGGGCCGCGCCCAGCGAAAGGCCGCCGGGTGGCGATCTGGGACGCTTCTATTGGTTCGTGCCGGGTGTGGTGGCGCAGTCCAATGACTTCGTGAACATGCACACGAAGCCGACACCCCGGAGAATGTCTCCTGGGCCGCGCTCGAAGCGGTGACGCGTGCCTATGCCAAGATCATCGACGATGTGAACAAGTTGCCCCTGAAGGATTTGCAGATGCCCGAAACCGCCGATCCGAATGCGCCCGGCACGCCGCAGGGTTATCTCAGTCTCACGCATTGCGAGGCTTGGATCAAAGACTCATCGGCCGGCTGCGTGCAGTAAGCTGCGAACCATAGACGCGAGAGGCGTGACGATGAGGCGTGCAAGTCTTTTGTTGCTGTTTGCCGTGCTGTCGGCGCCGGTCCTGGCGGCGGACGCGTTGCCCAATACCGATCAACCCTTGCTGCATGCGATCGCCGGCGATGTGCGGCCGGATGCGCTTCAGGCGACCGTGACCCGGCTGGTTGGATTCGGGACCCGCCATACCATGTCCGACCCCAACGCCAAGACCCGCGGCATCGGCGCGGCGCGCGCCTTTGTGGCCGCGCAATTCACCCAAATGGCCAAGGCTTGCGGCGGTTGCCTTACCATCGTCACGCCGTCCGAGACCGTGACCGGGCCGCGCATTCCCAAGCCCACGGCGGTGGTGGATGTGCTGGCGATCCAACGCGGCACCAGCGATCCGAATCGCGTCATCGTGATTTCGGGCCATGTCGATTCCTTCATTCTCAAGGACATGCTGGACACGACCAGCGATGCGCCGGGGGCGGACGATGATGCCTCGGGCACGGCGGCCGTGCTGGAAGCGGCGCGGGTGCTGTCGCGGCATAAATTCCCCGCCACTCTGGTCTATGCGGTGCTGTCGGGCGAGGAGCAGGGGCTCTATGGCGGTACCGTGCTGGCCCATTACGCCCGCGACCAGCATTGGCAGGTGGAAGCCGAGCTCAACAACGACATCATCGGCAACATCCGCGGCGACAATGGCACGGTCGATGCCGATCACGTGCGGGTCTTTTCCGAAGGCACCCGCACACTGGAAACGCAAGAACAGGCGGACGACCGGCGTTATTTGGGCGGCGAAGTCGACAGTCCGTCGCGCAACCTCGCGCGCTTCATCGCCGGCATGGCGGACCGTTATGTTGATGGCTTGAAAGTGCGCATGGTTTATCGCACCGACCGCTATGGCCGGGGCGGCGACCAGGTGCCGATGCTGGCGCAAGGCTTTCCGGCGGTGCGCTTCACCGAGGCGGCCGAGGATTACACCCGCGAGCATCAATGGATCCGGATCGAGAACGGCGTCCAGTATGGCGACCTGCTGGCGGCGGTAAATTTTCCCTATCTCGCCCAGGTGACGCGGCTCAACGCCGTCACCATGGCGGCGCTGGCGATGGCGCCGGCGCCGCCCACCAAAGTCACTGTCACGGGCGCGGTCAGCTGGAACACGACGCTCAAATGGTCGAAGGTGGCGGGCGCCAGCAATTATCGGGTGTGGTGGCGCGACACCACCGCACCTTTCTGGGGTTTCAGCCGCGACGCCGGCGACAGCGACGCGCTGACCCTCAAGGACATCAACATCGACGACGCTTTCTTCGGCGTCTCATCGGTGTCGCCCGATGGCTATGACAGCCCCGTGGTATTCCCCGGGGCTGCCGGCGCCTTCGGGCCGTAATCTTCGTCGATATCTATCTAGGCCGACAGCACCCGCTTGTGCAGGCGGCTGATGGCGTCCAGCGCCGACAGCACCGCGCCTTCCTGCCAGGCGGGCAGGCGCGAGGCATGCTCGCCGGCCAGCACGATGCGACCGTCGATGGCGCAGATATTGTTGTAATTCTTGGCGCGGTTCTCGTCCGTCCAGCGGCCCGAGCAGCCCAGGGTCCAGGGCACGCGGTGCCAGGAGACGCCCACGCCGCTCTTATATTCCTTCATATATTGCGGATGGATCTTGGCGCCCTGTTCCAGCGCCGCCTTGATCTGCTCCGGCGCCGACAGCGCTTCGAATTCATAGGTGGTCGGGCTGTCGGAGAAGATATAGCCGCCCAGCAGCACGCCGCCGCCCTTGCGATGATAATCCGTCGAAGGATAGCTGATGTTGGAGATCGGCTGGTCGGTATAGGTGATGCCGCCATAGATGCCGTCATCCTCTTCCCAGAAGCGGCGCTTGAATTCCAGGCCGACCTTGTAGGCCGCGTCATAGGACAGCGAGTTGATCGCGTTCTTCATCGGCGCCCCCACATTCATGGGAATCTGGCTCAGCACCGTGGCGGGAATGGTGCAGACGCACCAATCGGCGTGCGCTGTCTGCGGCGCGCCGCCCGTCTTGGAATCGATATAGGTGGCGGTGACGCCCTTGTCGTCCTGCTGGATGTTGGTGACCTTGCAATTGTATTTGATCGCGCCGTCCAGCTGCTTGCCGAAGGCCTTGCCGATCATGCCCATGCCGCCGACCGGCTGGAACAGCGGCGTCTGGAATTCATAGATCTTGCCGGCGATGACCGAGAACCACATGCCGGCGTTGAACAATTCCTTCATCGGAATGGGATCGGAATTGACCGGCAGCGGCGCCAGCCCGCCGCCCGGATCGGTGGCGAAGCCGCGCATGTTGCTGGCCATTTCGCTCTTTTTGTATTCGTAATTCTTGTCCAGCGCGCCCCAGAAGCGCAGCACCTGCAGCAGGCCGTCCTTCTCGTCCTTGGTCGAGGCGCCGTCCAGCTTGTCCTGCCGCCGTGGCCTTGGCCAGCAATTCGGCGACATAGCCGTCAAAATCCGCCGCCACTTCGCGATGGCGCTTGGGCTTGCCGCCGAACGCCTTGCGTCGAATGCACATAGGCGTTGTAGTTGACCATGATGAAGGATTCGCAGCTGCACGCCGAATTCCTTGCAGTAATGCAGGAGGCCGCGATGGTGATACGGAATGCGCCAGGGACCGGGATTGAAATAAAGGCCCTTGTCGAAACTGATCTTCTGGGTGACGCCGCCCAGTTCGGTGTAGGTGTCGCCGCCATAGAGCGACCAGTTCCGTCCGCCGGGCCGGTCGTTATATTCCAGCACCTGCACCTTGTAGCCGGCCTTGCGCAGTTCATAGGCGGCGGTCATGCCCGCCAGGCCCGCGCCCAGCACCAGCACGGAAGCGCCCTTCACATCGCCGGACAATTTGATCGGGTTGTTGAAGTCCGATGTGGCGGCATAGCCCATCGCCACCATGGTCTCGTACATCATGGCGCTGCCGGCCGTGGTGCCGATCAGTTTCAGAAGGAGCGGCGGCTGACGGGATTCTCATTGTTGATTTTGCACGGATCATTCTCCCTCGCGACGCGGCGATACTATGCTGGCACCGGCAATTTCGGGAAGTTGCAGCGCCGCACCATCTGGCCGCACCCGGCGCGCATGGGAGCCCCTCTGCGGCGCTTTCTCGCAATGCAAGGTCTGGGACAGGCCCTCTTAAATTATATGTGTAATATCAATATCTTATACGTCGTATGGAGGTATGGAGAAGACCTCAGTGCCGCCCGGAAAAATGGTGCGCTGCAATAACGGGCCTGATCGTCTTTACAGCCACCGGTCAAGATGAAATTGCCCGCCACTGTCGGAACAGCGCGATCTCCTGCGGAGAGCGCGCCACATGACCCTGGAAGAGATGGGCACGGCGGATGCGGGCGGATCGCGGGTGCGCGCGATCGCGTCGCCGGTTTTCAGGACGCACGGATAAGAACAAGCAATTCAGTGAGGGCGGAGACGAATGTTGAAGAAGAAATTTATCGCGGGCGCCGGCCTGATGGCGCTGCTCCTTGGCGGGTCGGCGGTGTTTGCGCAGACCGGACAGAATGTGGATTGGCCGGTCTATCTGGGCGACATCACCGGCAGCAAATACAAGCCGTTCGATCAGATCAACGCCTCGAACTTCTCCAAGCTGGAAGTGGCCTGGCGCTTCAAGACCGACAATCTCGGCAACCGCCCGGAATTCAAGCTGGAAGGCACGCCCCTGGAAGTGGGCGGCGTGGTCTATGCCACCGCCGGTTCGCGCCGCGCCGTGGTCGCGCTGGATGCGGTGACGGGTGAACTGCTCTGGGTGCATGGCGAGAAGGAAGGCGCGCGCGGCGCTGCCGCGCCGCGCCAGCTTTCCGGCCGCGGCCCGGTCTATTGGACGCGACGGCAAGGAAGCCCGCATCCTTTACACCACGCCGGGCTATCAGCTGATCGCGCTGGACGCCAAGACCGGTCAGCGCATTCCCAGCCTTCGGCAACAATGGCGCCGTCGATCTGAAGGCGGATGACGACCAGAAGATCTCACCCGATCTGACCACCGGCGAAATCGGCTGGCAGTCGGCGCCGACCGTGGTCGGCGACAAGGTGCTGGTCGGCTCGGCTTTCCGCGAAGGCTTCACGCCCACCAGCTTCAAGAACAACAAGGGCTCGGCGCGCGCCTTTGACGTGCGCACCGGCAAGCGGCTCTGGCAGTTCCGCACCATTCCGCAAAAGGGCGAACCCGGCGCGGAAACCTGGCTGGACAATTCCAACGAATATACCGGCAACACCGGCATCTGGACCGAGATGACGGCCGATCCGGTGCCAATCTGGCCTATCTGCCGGTCGAACAGCCGACCTCCGACTTCTATGGCGGCAAGCGTCCCGGCGCCGGCCTCTATGGCGACAGCCTGGTGGCGGTCGATCTCGATACCGGCAAGGTGAAATGGTATTTCCAGCTCATCCATCACGAGATCTGGGACTTCGACATGTCGTCGGCGCCGCTGCTGATGGATCATCAATGTCGACGGCAAGCCGATCAAGGCGGTGGCCACGCCGACCAAGATGGGCATGCTCTATGCCTTCGACCGCATCACCGGCAAGCCGGTCTGGCCGATCCCGGAGAAGAAGGTCGAGAAGGGCAATGTGCCCGGCGAATGGTATGCGCCGACCCAGCCCATTCCCGTCCAAGCCCACGGCCTATACCCGCACGGGCACGTCGGTGGACGAGCTGATCGACTTCACGCCGGCGCTGCGCGCCGAAGCGGTGGAAGCGGTCAAGAAGTACAAGATGGGTCCGATCTATACCCCGCCTGTCGCTGTCCAATCCCAATGGCCCCATCGCCACCATCATGGTGGGCGCGGCCAATGGCGGCACCAACTGGCCGGGCGGTTCCTTCAATCCGGAAAACCACACGGTCTATGTCTATGGCTGCAACAATTGCATGTCGCTTGACGGCCCTGGTGCCGCCGCCTCCGGGCCTCACCGATCTGCCGTATGTCGAAGGCCTCGCCGGCCAGAAGATCGTGATGGTCAATGCGGCCGGCGCCGACCAGGGTGCCGACGCGGCCCCCGCGCCCAAGCGGCCGACACGCGCCGGCCGGCGGTGGTGGTGGCGGTTTCCGCAACCTCACCATCCAGGGCCTGCCGTTGCTGAAGCCGCCTTACGCGACCATCAGCGCGATCAACATGGACAAGGGTGACATCGTCTGGCAGGTCGCGCATGGCGACACGCCCGATGCGATCCGCAACAATCCGGCGCTCAAGGGCATCAACGTGCCCCGCACCGGCCAGGCGGGCTTCAATATCGGCACCCTGGTGACCAAGAACCTGGTGATCGCGGGCGACGGTCAGGTCACCACCACGCCGGATCATCCGCGCGGCGCACCGCTGCGCGCCTATGATCAGGCGACCGGCAAGGAAGTCGGCAATGTGCTGCTGCCGGCGCCGCAGTCGGGCTCGCCGATGACCTATATGGTCAATGGCAAGCAGTACATCATCGTCGCGGTTTCGGGCGGCGATTATTCCGGCGAGTATATTTGCTACACGCTTCCGGATAACAGGCTGACTCGCTCGGCGAACAGTGCAAGACTGAGAAACGGCCCCGGCAAAACGGGGCCGTTTTCTTTTGTGCATCGCACTGGAACTAACGCCCGGGCGGCCCTATTTCAGAGGTCGCAACTCCCTCCAGGAAATCCCCATGACCAATGCAGCGAAATCCGGCAGCTTTTCCATCGGCGGCAAGACCAATGTCCATCGCCTGGGCTTCGGCGCCATGCGCATCGTCGGCGACGGGGTCTGGGGGCCGCCCAAGGACAAGGCGGAAGCACTGGCGACCTTGCGGCGCGTGCCGGAACTGGGCGTCGATTTCATCGACACCGCCGACGCCTATGGCCCGGAGATTTCGGAAGACCTGATCCGCGAAGCGCTTCATCCCTATGACGGGCTTCTGATCGCCACCAAGGGCGGGTTGACCCGCTCCGGGCCCGAACCGCTGGGCGCCCAAGGGCGATCCCGATTATCTGATCGGTGCGGCGAAGAAGAGCCGCGAGCGGCTCAAGGTCGACACCATCGCGCTCTGGCAACTGCATCGCATCGATCCCAAGGTGCCGCGGGACGAGCAATTCGCCGCCATCAAGTCCCTGCTCGATGACGGCGTGATCGCGCAGGCGGGCCTCAGCGAAGTCTCGGTCGAAGGAGATCGAAGCCGCCCGCAAAGTGTTTCCGGTCGCCACGGTGCAGAACCAGTACAATCTGGTGACGCGCGGCAGCGAGGATGTGCTGGATTATTGCGAGAAGCACGGCATCGGATTCATTCCCTGGTATCCGTTGGCGGCGGGCGATCTGGCCAAGCCGGGCTCGCTGCTGGACGGCATCGCCAAGAAGCACAAAGCGCACGCCGGCGCAGATCGCGCTGGCCTGGGTCTTGAAGCGCAGCCCGGTGATGCTGCCCATTCCCGGCACCGGCAAGGTCCAGCATCTGGAAGAGAATGTCGCGGCGGCGGACATCGTGCTCAGCGACGAAGAGTTCGCCGCGCTGGACAAGGAAGGCCGGCAAGATAGAGCGACGGCCTGGTTAGGTGGTTCAGCGTGACAGGGCGCGGTGTCATGCGCGGCTTCCAGGCTTTCGGCATCCGACAGCAGCGCCACCCAGTCCTGGCGGGTGAAGGCATTCGTGTCGCGCCGTCGCGCCGACTCGGCCAGGACCGACAATTGCTCGCGCGGGCTTTCCGCCGGCGGCGGCACTTCCTGCAGCAGTCGCAGATGCAGCGCCATCACCACGGGATCGTCCAGCACGAGCTGGCGATAATCGGTCTCCTGGGCGACCGCTTCGCGCCGCGCCAGCAATTGATGGGCGCGCTTCAAGACCGGAATGACGCCGGTTTCGCTCGGCACCAGAAACAGATGATCGCGCGCCAGGGCCGCGCCCAAGCTCAGGCTGGAGCTGATCTGGACCAGCGGAATGGTCAGGATCAGACCCAGCAGCAACGGCACGAACCATCCCAGGCTGTGCGGCGCGAAGCGATACAGGACGAATGCCGACAACGCACCGATCAGGGTGTGCGGCCAATATTCCCGGAACACCAGCCAGAACGGCAAGCGCGCGGTCGTCGCGGGTCTGCGTGCCCCAGCCGGTGCTGCGCCCCAGTCAGGATGTTGAAGCAGAAACCAGCTATGCGCCAGCATCACCACCGGCGCGAACAGAGTGGCGAAGACGCTTTCCAGCACCACGGAGCGCAGGATATTCGCCACGCCGCCATGCGCCTTCACCGCGTCCGGCTGCGCCAGAAGCACCATCAGCGCCAGCAATTTCGGGGCATAGAGCAGCACCAGGGTGGCGGTCACCAGCTGCAGCAGCGGCGTCGCCTGGGAGACCGAAAGCGCCAGCTCGGGATGACGGCCGGCATAGGTGAAGGGTTCGATGCCTGCGGGCATGAACATCTCCAGCGCCGACACCATCAGCAGCAAAAGCCAAAGCGGCGAAGAGAGATAGGACATGATGCCCATCGCCAGATGCAGCCGCGACTGGGCAGCGTCAGTCCCTGCGCCAGGATCGATGCGCAGATGCTGCAGATTGCCCTGGCACCAGCGGCGGTCGCGCTTCAGATGGTCATAGACGGTGGGCGGCGGTTCTTCGAACGAGCCGCCGAGATCGGGCGCCATCCAGACCTCCCAGCCGGCGCGCGCAGAAACGCCGCCTCGACGAAATCATGGCTCATGATCTCGCCGCCGAAGGGCGGCTTGCCGGGCAAGCTTGCGGCAGTCCGCCATGCTGCATGAAGGCGTGCACCCGGATGATGGCGTTGTGGCCCCAATAATTGCCGTCTGGCCGCCTGCAGCAAGGCCAGCCCGGCATTGTAGATGGGACCATAGACGCTGGAGGCGAATTGCTGGATGCGGGCGAACAGCGTGCTGCGCCCCACCAGTGTGGCGGCGCCTGGATCAGCGCGGCGCGGGGATTGGCGTCCATCAGCCGGACCAGCTGACGCCAGGGTCTCGCCGGTCATCAGGCTGTCGGCGTCCAGCATCACCATATAGTCGTAGAGCGAGCCCCAATTCTCGCAGAAGTCCTGGATGTTGCCGCTCTTGCGCCCGATATTGCGGTGGCGGTGGCGATAGAAGATGCGCGCTTCCGGCTCCAGGCTGGCGCGCAGTTTCTGCCACGCCACTTCCTCGGCGATCCAGTTGGCGGGATCGGTGCAGTCGCTGAGGATGAAGAAATCAAAGCCGCCGGTGGCGGCGACCGAATTCGAAGATCGCCTGCACGCCGGAAAAGACCCGCGCCACGTCTTCGTTGTAGACCGGCATCAGGATGGCGGTGCGCGCCGCCGATGGCGCCGGCGCTTCTCAGCGGCAGCAGGCCGGCGCCTGATCAGCCGCGCGAAGGCGCCGAACACCGCCATCCAGAAGGAGATGGTGATCCAGCCGAACAGAATCGCGAACAGGCCGAGGAACAGCGAATTCGCGGCAGGTGAGGCCGTCAACCTGCAGCACCTGCCAAATTTGAGCGACCGCGGCGGCGGTGGAAACGAGAACCAGGAACAGAAAAAGCCATCGCCGGGCAGCGATGTCAGACACGGCGCTTGGTGGTCGTGCTTATCGGCGCGGGCAGGGTCGGCAGCGGTTTCGGCCATCAGCCAATCTAGACTCGCGGCGGCAAGACGCGCAAACGTCCAGGGCACGATAGGCTGGGCGAGCAT
Source organism: uncultured Alphaproteobacteria bacterium (assembly GCA_963771475.1). GTDB lineage: Bacteria > Pseudomonadota > Alphaproteobacteria > Acetobacterales > Acetobacteraceae > Rhodopila. Next base: position 75,484 of record CAVYTN010000029.1, read on the forward strand.
GGGGGTGGGACGACGCGGCGGCACGCTGGCGGGAACGAACTCGCCCTGGAAAAGAACGAGTGTCGCGAGTCCATGAAGACCATGCTCGTTCGAGAGATCGGCAGGCTTTCAAAATGGCCGAACATTACGGCGAAATCATGGATCGGGCGGGGTGAATTCCGGGCGCGCGTTCGGCCGAAGCCGGCTTCGCCCCAACTTTTCCATCTTTGACCCGTTTATTGCCCCGTTCCATCCGGAGCCTTCCATGATCGACCGACGCTTGCTGCTGGCAGGCTTTGCCGCCGCCGGCCTGCTTTGCCGGCACTGCCGGGCCTGGGCGCGCCGAAGGCCGCCGCGCCGCGGGCTGCGCCTGGGCCAGCCGCACGCCTTCAGCTTCGACGGCCTGCGGCGCGCAGGCCAAAAAGCTGGCCGCCCAGCCCTATCAAGCCGCCGAGCCGCCCGCGCAAGGCCGATCATCCAGGGCATCGATTTCGACAAGGTCCAGAAGATCCGGTTCCGCCCCGACGATGCGCTGTGGCGGGGCGTCGCAGGCGCCGACCCGATCGCCTTTTTCCATCTCAACAAATATTCCGCCGATCCGGTCACGATTTTCGCGCTTCAGAACGATGCAGCCGGCAAGCAGTCGCGCGCGAGATTCTCTACCGGCCGGATTATTTCGATTATGGCGCCTCCGGGCTGGATCCCAAGCCGCTGGCCAAGCTGGGCTTCTCCGGCTTCCGGGTGATGGAAAGCCAGACCTCGCCGATCGACTGGCTGGCCTTCCAGGGCGCCAGCTATTTCCGCTCCACCGGCCAGGACGGCCAATATGGCGCCTCGGCGCGCGGCATCGCCGTCAACACCGCCGCTGCAGACGGCGGAGGAGTTTCCCCGCTTCTCGCAATTCTGGCTGGCCGAGAACGGGCCGGTGGTCACCATCTATGCCCTGCTGGAAGGGCCCAGCCTCACCGGCGCCTACAAATTCGACTGCCATGAAGAATGCGCCGCGCAGGGCGGCGCGGTGGTGATGAATGTGCATTGCGATCTGTTCTTCCGCGCCGACATTTCGCGGCTGGGCGTCGCGCCGCTGACCAGCATGTACTGGTATGGCGAGAATGAGCGGCCCAAGGCGGCCGACTGGCGTCCGGAAATTCACGACAATGACGGGCTGGCGATCTGGACCGGCAAGGGCGAGCGCATCTGGCGGCCGCTGATCAATCCGCCGCACGCTGCAGACCAACTCCTTTGTCGACAACAATCCCAAAGGCTTCGGCCTGATGCAGCGCGACCGCGATTTCGCCAATTATCAGGACGACGGCGCCTTCTACAACAAGCGGCCCGGCATCTGGGTCGAACCCAAGGGCAATTGGGGCAAGGGCGCGGTGCAGCTGGTGGAAATTCCCACCGACGACGAGATCCACGACAATATCGTCGCCTATTGGCGGCCGGACGCGCGCATCAAGAGCGGCGACAGGCTCAGCTTCGACTATCGCCTCTATTGGCAGGACAGCGAGCCCACTTATCCCAAAAGCATCGCCACGCGTGGTCGCCACCCGCATCGGCCGCGGCGGCATGCCCGGGCAAAATCCCTGGCCGCGCCAACAAGCACAAATTCGTGATCGACTTTCACGGCGGCACGCTGGACGCAGATGCAGCAGCGCTACGACGTGACGCCGGTGGTCAACGTCTCGCGCGGCAAGATCGAAAGCGCCTATGTCATCAAGGTGGTCGGCACCGATCGCTGGCGCTCGCTGTTCGACCTCACCGTCGACGGCAAGGCGCCCGATCGACCTGCGCTGCTATCTCAAGCTGGGCGACAAGACGCTCACCGAGACTTGGCTTTATCAGTATTTCCCGTGAAGCCGAACTCGCCGGGAATGCCGCGCGCGATGTTGCTCACCGACAGCGAATTCTGATCCACGCCCGGCGGAACCACATCGCCGCGTCGCCCAGGAGAAGAACAGCAGCATCGTGTGATTGGTCTGGTGCGCAAAGCCATAGCGCGGATCGGTGGTGGCGAGCAGCTTGCCGGTCTTGGCGTCGTAGCCGGTGGCGACGAATTTGGCGACGCCCTTCTCCTCGGCCGGTCTTGAACAAGGCGATCTCCGGCACCGACACCGAATTGCCCACCGGCAAAGACGGCACCTGCAGCGGCGGAATGCCGATCAGCAGCGATTTCTCGTCGGTGGACAGCGCGCCGGACGACGACCTTGACGATGGCTTCGGCCTGGGTGCGGTCGTCCACCAGCATCAAGCCCCTGGTTCAGCAACTGGGTGCGGATGGCGGTGAGGGCATAGCCGTCGTCATAGCCCTGGAAATACTGGCGATCGACGAAGACCCTGGTGCCCTTGGGAATGGACAGCGACAGCTGGGCGGCGGCGCGATCGGCGGCGGCGGAGATCAGCAACTGCTCGGTGGCGGTGCGCAAGGGAACGCTGGAGCGCTCGGTGGTGCAGGCGCTGAGAAGGAGGCCCGCCGCCAGACAGGGCAGAAGGCGCAGCGAGAGAAATGAGGCGGCATACGCCAAAGACCTTTCTCCCCCACCGCAAAAAGGTTGGCACAGCCGCGCGGGAACTTGAACCAAAAATTTCGGTTAAAAATTTCTACAGCGCCAATTGTGTCGCCAGATACAGCAGACCCGCACCCAGAAGTGTCGCAATTGTTGTCCAAAGACGGGGGAACGCGCGCTGACTCTCCGGCAGAAGATCGCTGGCGCCGATATAAAGAAAGAAACCGGAGAAACCCGCCAGCAGCAGCCCCAGTATGTCGCGCGGCGGCGCGACCAGAAGACTTAAAGCCGCGCCCACCAGCGGCGCCAGCTGCGTCCACCACCAGCCAGGTCAGCGCGCTGGCGCGCCGGCCGCCATTCTTGACCACGACATTGACGGTGTTCAGGCCGTCGGAAAAATCATGCACCAGCACGGCCGCGGCGACCACGAAGCCCACCGCCTGTCCGGCCTGAAATGCGATGCCGATGGCGAAGCCATCCAGCAGGCTGTGCGCCGAGAAACTGCCGGCGCCGATGCGCCCGCGCCAGGGACTGCCGCTCGCGCTTGCCGCGCGCCGCGCAGACTGACCAGCCGGTCGAACAGCAGATAGAGAAAAAATCCCAGAGCCGCTGCGGTGACGATGGTGCGCGGCGGATGCGTGCCCAGGCTCGAGGCTTCCGGCAGAAGATCGAAGAAGGCGACCGCGATCACGGCGCCGGCGCTGAAGCCCAGCACCAGATGCAGGCGTTCGCGAAGCCGCAGCGCCGCCAAGCCCGCCCAGCATGGTCGCGGCGGATGCGCCCACCGCGATCGTCATCACCAAAAACGCCGTCATGAAATCCGTCCCTCCTTCGGGCTTCTAGCTTAGGCGGGCCAGCCGCGAGCGCCGTCGCTCTCATGATCGGGCCGATGCGTCATCGGGCGCTCTATTTTATCGTGTTATTTCAATAGCCGATAGTGCGGCTACTGATCTTTCGCTCCGCGCCGCTGGCGAGCCGGCATTAACTATCAACCGACATCTTTCGAGCCGCCGCCTGTTCCCTGTACCATATTGGTACAGTGCAAATCGGCCCGTCTTGGCCGAGCATCGGTGGAGGATGCCCGTGAACATCCGTTTTCATGCCGTTCTTGCGCTCGGCCTTGGCGTTCTGCTGGCTGGCCCGGCGATCGGCCAAGACCGCGCATCACCGCCCACCACACCGCGCGCCACCCTCGCGCCGATCGTCCGTTACGCGCAGTCCTTCTACGACTATCGCTCCGCGAGCTCGGTGCGCGAAGAATTCAGCGACGCGCCGCGCGGGCATTGGATGCGGTCACGCGACGGCTATTTCGACGCGCGACGATCTATCGCGAACGGCGCGAAGGCCTGGTGGTGGAAAATCTGCGCGGCGATTTCACCGGCGGCGTCGGCTATGGCACGGATGGCGATGCCGAAGTTTCGTCGATGGCTATGGCCAGACGCATTTCTTTGTCGGCAGCTTCCGCCGGATGACGCCCATCGCCGCACGGCCCTTTGGCCCGCAGCCTGCACCGCGTTTCGGACAGCGGCTTCTCATCGCGGCTTCTGATTTGTCGTTCAGTGATGCAGGGCCGCGCGCTGCTGCTTGGCGGCGGGATGATGCACCACCGCCGCCACGGGAATGGTCGCGACATAGATCAGCAGGCCGACGGTCAGGGTCGCCCAGGGCCAGGCGATCAGCAGCGTCGCCAGGATGCCGCCGCAAACGCCCGCCAGAAAGCGATGCTCGCGCTGCAGCCTCATATATTTGATCGACGGCGTCGGCAGCCGGCTCACCATCAGCACCGAGGTGATGGCGATCATCACGCCCGACACCCAGGGCTCGCGCACCATCGGATCGTTCCACTGGAAGCGAGATCAGCAGCGGCAGCAGCATCATGCAGGCCGCCGCCGGCGTGGGCAGGCCGGTGAAATAGGGATTGGCCTTGGTGGCGCCTTCGTCGCGCACGCTCTGCGACATTGAAGCGGGCCAGGCGGATGGCGCGCAGGCGCAGAAGATCAGGGCGGCGATCCAGCCGGCATTGCCCATGCGCGACAGGCTCCAGATGTACATGATGATGCCGGGCGCGACGCCGAAGCTGACCAGATCGGCCAGGCTGTCGAGCTGCGCGCCGAAGCGGCTGTCGGCGCCCAGCATGCGCGCGGCGCGGCCGTCCAGCATGTCGAAGATCATGGCGAAGATCACGAAGGTGACGGCGGTGGTCCATTCGCTCAGCCAGCGCGAAGCGGATGGCGGTGACGCCGCTGCACAAGCGCCAGCAAGGTGAGGGTCGAGGGCACCAGCTTGCCGATGCGAAAGATCTTCCAGCCGTTCCAGCCGCGCCGCCACGATCTGGCGCGCCTGGCCGGCGCGTGCGCGCGGCCGGAAATGATCTGTCGGCTGCTCTCGCAAACGCTCGTCTTCAGAAACTCGGGCCAGGACGGTTTCGCCGGCCCGGGTCATGATGCCCGGCCTGGACCAGAATCTCTGCAGCCCGGCGGCAGATAGACATCCACCCGGCTGCCGAAGCGGATAATGCCAAATCTGGCGCCCCGGCGCACCCCCTCGCCCTGGGCCAGGTCGCAGACGATGCGCCGCGCCACCAGGCCGGCGATCTGCACCACCGCCAGGTCGCGCGCGTCGCCGCTTTCGCCCTTCCGGCCGCAGGCGGATCGACATGCGCTCATTGTGGATGCTGGCCTTGTCGAAGGAGGCATTGAAGAACTTGCCCGGCGCGATAGGACATGGCGACGACCGTGCCCGACACCGGATTGCGGTTCACATGCACATTGAACACGTTCATGAAGATGGAAAGCCGCGGCCGCGGCGCATCGCCCAGGCCCAGTTCCGCCGGCGGCACCGCTTCGACGATCGGCAGCAGCTTGCCGTCGGCGGGACAGATGATCAGGCCGGGCTCCTCCGGCGTCTTGCGTTCGGGATCGCGGAAGAAGGCGACGCACCAGATGGTGAGCGGCAGCAGCAGCCAGCCCAGCCAGGCCGACGAGCAGAAAGGCCAGCAGATTCACCGCCGCGAAGAGCGCGATGAACGGCTAGCCTTCGCGGTGAATCTGCAAATCCGGCTCCCAAAGGAAAAGGGGCGGCTGTCGAGCGGCCGCCCCTTCAATACCACGCGCTTATATCAGGCGGCGCGGCTGCCGCGTGAAGGGAAAGGAGCCGAAGGCGCCGGCCTTGACGCTGCCGGACAGCTTGTCGCCGTCGACCGTGCCGGTGAAATCCAGGGTCATGCGGCATGGGCGAGGTGATCTTGGCCGACCAGCTGACATTGTTGCCATCGACCTTGCCATTGTCCAGCGGGCCGGAGCCCTGCTGCGCGGTCTGGGTGCCGGTCAGCGCGCCGCCATCGGCTGGCGAGGTCCAGGGTGGCCTTCTGCGCGCCCATCGGCGAATTGATGATGATTTCCCACTTTCCGTCGACGGCCATGCCGGTCTCCGCTGAATGCGGGGGCATCTATAAGGCGGCGCCGCCAGCGCAAGCCCAAGCCGCGCATGGACGCCGTGCCGCAATTCAAGGGCTTAGTGCCGACTCGGTTCTTTTTGCGCCAGGCATGCTAACGCCTCGCCATGAGCAAACGCCTCATTGTGACCGTCAAGCCGCGCGAAGGCCGCCGCGCCCGCGCCGGCTCGCCCTGGATTTTCTCCAACGAGATCGCGCATGGACGCGGCCGCCAAGGCGCTGCCGCCCGGCGCGGTGGTCAATGTGCACGGCGATGACGGCCAGGATTTCGGCACCGGCTATTTCAATCCCAAAAGCCTGATCGCGGTGCGCCTGCTGGCGCGCGAGACTGCGACGCGGCGATCGACGCGGATTTCTTCACCGCACGGCTGACGCGCGCGCTGGCGCTGCGCGAGCGCGCTTTATGACAAGCCTTTCTATCGCCTGGTCCATGCCGAAGGCGATGGCCTGCCGGGCCTGGTGATCGACCGTTTCGGCGACACGCTGATGGTGCAGATCACCACCGCCGGCATGGAAGAGCAGCTGCCGAGCCGCTGCTGGCGGCGCTGGACAAGCTTGCTGACGCCCGCAGACCATCATCCTGCGCAACGACACGCCGTCGCGCGCGCTGGAAGGGCTGGAGTCTTATGTGCGGACGGCGAAAGGCGACGGCCAGCCGCATCGCGGTCGAGGAAAATGGCGCGCGCTATTTCGCCGATCTCGGCCAAGGCCAGAAGACCGGCTGGTATTACGACCAGCGCGACAATCGCGCCTTCATCGCCGGCTTCGCCAAAGGCAAGAGCGTGCTGGACGCCTATTCCTATACCGGCGGCTTCGGCATCCTGGCGGCCAAGGCGGGCGCCAAGGAAGTGATCTGCCTGGATTTCCGGCGCCCGCGCTGGCGCTGGCGGAGGAAAGCGCCGCGCGCCAACAGCGTGTCGCATCCGGCGGTCAAGGCCGATGTGTTCGAGGAACTGGAGCGGCTGACGGCGGCCGAGCGAAACGCTTCGACATCGTGCTGGCCGATCCGCCGCCTTTCGTGAAATCGAAAAAGGATCTGGAGCCGGGCGCCAAGGCCTATCGCAAGCTGGCGCGGCTGGCGGCCGACGTCACCGCGCCCGGCGGCTTGCTGCTGCTGGCCTCCTGCTCGCACAATATTCCGCCGGAACGCTTCGCCGCGGAATGCGCCGCAGGGCATTGCTGCGCGCCGGCCGCCGCGCCAGCGCTGATCCGCCAGGCGGGCGCCGGCGCCGGATCATCCGGTGCATCCGCTGCTGCCGGAGATCGCCTATCTGAAGGCGCTGGTTTACGCGCTGGATTGAATCTCCTCACCATGGCCGGGCTTGACCCGACCATCCAACTGGATGACCGGCTCAAGGCCGGTCATGGTGAGAGTTAAATCGTGACCTGCGTGCCCAGCTCCACCACGCGCCCCGGCGGCAGGTGATAGAAGCGCGCCGGCGACAGCGCGTTCGACGCCAGCCACATATAGAGCGCCACCCGCCAGCGTTTCATGCTGGGCTTTTCGCCCGGCACCAGGGTCTCGCGCCCCAGGAAAAAGGTGGTGGCATCCAGCTCCAGCGCCAGGCCCTGGGCGCGCGCCAGCGCCAGGGCTTCGGGAATGTCGGGCGTTTCGAAAAAGCCATAGGAGATGCGCACCGCGAAAAAGCCCTTGCCCAGCTTGTCCACCGTGACGCGCTTGGCCTTGGGCACGAAGGGCGTGTCGGCCACCGTCACGGTGCCAGATCACCACCCGCTCATGCAGCACCTTGTAATGCTTCAGGCTGTGCAGCAGCGGCATTGGGCACCACATCGCTGCGCGGCGCTCAGGAACACGGCGGTGCCGGCGATGCGCTGGCTGAACTTGTCGGCGCGCGTCCAGGAACAGGTCCAGCGCCAGCGCATTGTCGCGCATCTCGTCCAGATGCACGCGGCGGCCCACCCGCCAGGTGTCCATCACCACGAAGGTCGCGCGCCGCCACCGCCAGCGGCAGCCAGCCGCCCTGCACGATCTTGAGCGCGTTGGAGGCCAGGAAGGCGAGATCGATCAGGCCCAGCACGCCGAACACGGCGATACACCGCGGGCCGCTTCCAGTGCCAGCGATAGCTCGCCACCACGCGCCACCAGCACGGTGGAGATCACCATCACGCCGGTCACCGCGATGCCATAGGCCGCGGCCAGCGCGTCGGAGGATTTGAAGATCAGCACGATCAGCACCACGCCCACGCACAGCATGGCGTTGATGCGCGGGCACATAGATCTGGCCCATCTCCCGGTCGCCGGTGTGGCGGATTTCCATGCGCGGCAACTGGCCCAGCTGCACCGCCTGGCGGGTGATGGAAAAGACGCCGGAGATCACCGCCTGCGAGGCGATGATGGTGGCGATGGTCGCCAGCGCCACCATGGGATAATGCAGCCCAGCCCGGCACCAGGGCATAGAACAGGAAGGGCGCGGCGCCGGGATTGGACAGCAGCAGCGCGCCCTGGCCGAAATAATTCAGCACCAGGGCGGGGAAGGCGAAATAGAGCCAGGCCCAGCGGATGGCGCGGGCGCCGAAATGGCCCATATCGGCATACAGCGCTTCGCAGCCCGTCACCGCCAGCACCACCGAGCCCAGCGCGACAAAGGCGGTCCAGGGCTCGTTGGCGAACAGCGCCAGGCATAGCGCGGATCGGCGGCGCACAGAATCTGCGGCGCTTCGGCGATGGCGATCGCGCCCAGCACCGCCAGCACGACGAACCACAGCACCATCACCGGCCCGAACACCTTGCCGATCTTTTCGGTGCCGCGGCTCTGCAGCAGGAACAGCCCGACCAGGATGACCAGGGTCAGCGGCACGATCCAGGGCGCGAAGGTGCCGCTGCCGACATCCAGGCCTTCCATCGCCGACAGCACCGAGATGGCCGGGGTCAGCATGCCGTCGCCATAGAACAGCGCCAGGCCCAGCAGCGCGGCGATGCCGATGGCGGTCTTGGCGGCGCGCGGCACCGGCGCGCGATGCGCCAGCGCCGCCAGCGCCATCACGCCGCCTTCGCCATTGTTGTCGGCGCGCATGATGAAGCCGACATATTTGATCGTCACCACGATCACCAGCGCCCAGAAGATCAGCGACAGCGCGCCATAGACGGCGGCCTGGCTGGCGGCATGGCCGCCCGCCGCCAGCGCGGTTTCGCGCATGGCGTAAAGCGGGCTGGTGCCGATATCGCCGAACACCACGCCCAGCGCGCCCAGCGTCAGGCCCAGGGTGCGCGCGCGAAGGGGACGTTGTGCGTCGGTTGTCAAGATTGGCTGTCCAAGCGTCAGATCGCGATCTGGGTGCCGAGTTCGACCACCCGGTTGGGCGGCAGGTGATAGAAGCAGCGCGGGCGACAGCGCATTGCCCGCCATGGTGCGGTAGAGCCAGTTGCGCAAGCGGCCCAGTTCGGAATGTTCGGCCGGCACCAGGGTCTCGCGGCCGATGAAGAAGGTCGCGGTGTCCACGTCCAGCGCCAGGCCGAAGCGGCGCGCCTCTTCCATCGCCTGCGGCACGTCCGGGGTTTCGAAGAAGCCGTGATGCATGCGCACGGTGTAAAAGCCCTTGCCCAGCTTTTCGACCTCGATGCGCTGTTCCGGCGGCACCAGGGGCGTGTCCTCGACCACCACATTGGCGATCACCACCCGCTCATGCAGCACCTTGTTGTGCTTGAGATTGTGCAGCAGGGCGCCCGGCACCACATCGGTGCGCGACGACAGGAACACGCCCAGCCCCGCCACGCGCTGGGTGCTCTTGTCGGCGCGCTCCAGGAACAGCGACAGCGGCAGGGATTCGGAGCGCACTTTTTCCAGATGCACGCGGCGGCCGCGCCGCCAGGTGTCCATGCCGACGAAGACGCGCGGCGGCGATGAACAAGCGGCAGCCAGCCGCCTTCGGGAATCTTCAGGCGAGTTGGCGATGAAGAACAGCAGATCGCTGATGCCCATGGCGCCGAACAGGCAGATGACCAGCAGCAGGCGGCCAGCGCCATTGCTTGCCCGCCACGATGCGACGGCGTTGAAGGTGTCGATCACCATGACGCCGGTCACCGCGATGCCATAGGCCGCGGTCAGCGCGCCGGAGCTCTTGAAGATCAGCACGATCAGCACCACGCCGACGCGCCAGCAAGGCATTCATGCGCGGCACATAGATCTGGCCATAATCGGTGGCGCAGGTGTGGCGGATTTCCATGCGCGGCAACTGGCCCAGCTGCACCGCCTGCTGGGTCATGGAGAAGACGCCGGTGATCACCGCCTGGCTGGCGATGATGGCGGCCAGGGTCGCCAGCATCACCATGGGCATATGCGCCCAGTGCGGCATGACGGAGAAGAAGGCGATGCCGGCCTGCTCGGGATCGCGCAGCAGCGCCGCGCCCTGGCCGAAATAATTCAGCAGCAGCGCGGGCAGCGCGACGAAGCAGCCAGGCATATTGGATGGGCTTTTTGCCGAAATGGCCCATGTCGGCATACAGCGCCTCGCAGCCCGTCACCGCCAGCACCACCGCGCCCAGCGAGACGAAGGCCACCCAGGGCGCATGCAGGAACATCAACAGCGCATACAGGGATTGACCGCCGCCAGGATGCCGGGCGTCTGGACCAGCGAAGCCAGCGCCGAAGCCGGCCAGCGCCACGAACCACAACAGCATCACCGGCCCGAACAGCCGGCCGATCTTGTGGGTGCCGCGGCTCTGGAACAGCGAACAGGCCGATCAGGATGACCAGCGTCAGCGGCACCACCAGCGGCGCGAAAGCGTTGCTTTCCACCTTCAGGCCTTCCACCGCCGACAGCACGGTGATGGCCGGCGTCAGCATGCCGTCGCCGAAGAACAGCGCCAGGCCGACAATGGCGCCGATGCCGATGGTGGCCTTGATCCGCGCGCGTCATGCCGGGCGAGCGATGCGCCAGCGCCGCCAGCGCCAGGGTGCCGCCTTCGCCGTTATTGTCGGCGCGCATGATGATCAGGACATATTTGACGGTCACCACCAGGATCAGCGCCCAGAAGATCATCGACAGCGAGCCCATCACCGCGACGTGATTGGGCAAGCCGCCTTCGGTGGCCAGCACGGTCTGGCGCAGGGCGTAAAGCGGCGATGGTGCCGATATCGCCGAACACCACGCCCATGCGCGCCCAGCATCAGGCCGAACAGTTGCGGCGGTCGTCGGCGGCGCTGGCGGTCGCCGGCCGGCTTGGGCGGCACGCCGCGCAAGCGGATCGCCGCTGGCATCCGGCATGCGGTTCGGGTCGGCTGGATCGGTCGACGGATGTCACGGTGTGGAGCGGCGGCTTTTGCATGGCGATGAAACGCATCTGACCCTGCTGATGGACCGGCTGCCCGGCCGAAGAGGCGCGGGACAATAGGCTTTTCCGCGACACGGCTCCCAGTGGGGCGAGGCAGAATAGCGCAGGATAAGCCGTCAAGTCTCTGGCGAATTATGTCTATTTCGCCGACCAGGGCGGTCGGCGCCGGGACTCGGCCGCCGTCCGGGCCATCGAGGTCGGGCACGCCGTCGCCGCCCGGCCGCCGATGAAGCCCTGGACCGGATAGAGCGTGCCGCCCCAGCCGCCGGTCTTGAGGTTGCAGACCCGCACCAGCGACCAGTCATTGTCGGCGCTGACATCCTCCACCGGATCGTTCGACATAGATCGAGCCGTCATCCAGCCAGTTGGCGTGATCGACGCGGATTTCGCGCGGCGGAAACCAGCTGCGCGCACCACCGCGACATGGCCGCGCTCGGGCCCGGCATAATTGTGTCAGCACCATCACCGCGCCGGCTTCGGGCGCGGCGCCGCGCGGGATATTTGCCCGCCGCCTTGTCCCACCAGGTATAGGCGTCGCCATAAATCTTGACGCCGGAATGTTCGCGCGCATAGGGCACGCATTGCAGCGGCTTCTGGCCGTCATTTTCGACGACGGCTTGCGCGCCGGGCTCGCGCGGCATGGCGGTGTCGGCGTCGTAGTCCATGCACGGTGCCGGCGCAGCCTGCCAGGCCCAGCGCCAGCAGCGCCAGCCGCCGCCAATTTTGCCGATCCCGATGCATGCCCGCCCGATCCCGACCCGGATGCGAAGCTAAGGCATGGCGCTTCAAAGCGGCGTTAGGCAGTTAGCTCAAATTTGATCGAATTGCAACTTAAGCCGCTCGACAGCTGCTACGGCATGCCGTTCAGCTGCTGCGCGCGATTGAGCGCAGCGCCGACCAAGGTCGCAGGCTACTCGCCCGGCGTGATCTGCTGGCGCACGGGTCGCGGCGCCGATCGCGCCCATGGCGCCGATCGAGACCAGGCCGGAGACGGCGAAGAAGAAGAACAGCGCGCTCCAGTTGGATTCGGCGAAGGCGAAGACCGGCAGCACCACGCCCACCACCAGTTCGGGCACGCCGCGCCAGCCGCCGTCCTGGATCTCGCCCACCCGGGTGGTGCGGTTGAAATCCATGCGGGTGGAGAAGAAGGCTTCGAAGGTGGCGCGGGTGTTGGCCAGGATCAGGCCGGAGGGAAACACCACCGCCAGCAGCAGCGCGCGATACAGCTTGGGCTCATGCTGGCGGCCCAGCATGCGCTGGCCCAGATAGAGATAGCCGATGGAGGAAACGAGCCCCAGCGCGGTGACCATCAGGCCCAGCCAGCGCGACGCCGGGATAATAGACGACGCCCATATACATCAGGGTCAGCGAGATCGCGGCGCTGGCGAAAGCCAGCATGTAGAAGGCGAACTGGCACATCTGCAGCGTCATCGCCGCCTTCTTCCACAGCGGCATGGCGCTGGTCCAGATCAGCGGCAGCAGCTTGCGCGCGCACCTGGGCATGGCCCTTGGTCCAGCGCGCCTGCTGCGCCCGCCACGCCGCGGCGGTCTGCGGCAGTTCGCCCGGCACCACCAGGTCGGACACCATGGCGCCGCGCCAGCCCTGCATCATGCAGCGCATGGAAAGATCCAGGTCTTCGGTCAGGGTGTCGCCGGTCCAGCCGCCGCCCTGCTCGATGGCGGTGCGGTTCCACACGCCGGCGCTGCCGTTGAAGGACAGCGGCAGGCCGGCGCGGAAGCGCGCTTCCTGCTCCACCGCGAAATGGGAATCCAGCAACAGGCCCTGCACCCGCGTCAGCCAGTTGGCGTTGCGATTGGCATGGCCCCAGCGCGCCTGCACAAAGGCCAGGCCGCTGTCGGCCAGCAGCGCCGGCACGGTGCGGCGCAGGAAATCGGGCGGCGGCACGAAATCGGCATCCAGCACCGCCACAAAGGGCGCATCGGAATGGGAGGCCGAAGGCCAGATTGCCGGCCTTGAAGCCCTTGCGGTCGCCGCGGCGA
>CAVYTN010000030.1:0-468604 GCA_963771475.1 uncultured Alphaproteobacteria bacterium
TTGCCATAGTTAGATCCTGTTGAAGAAAGTTATCGTTCGATCCGATCCACTATTTCGGCATCCGCGAAACGAACCGCATGGATACCGACAGGCCCTCAAGTTGGTAGTGTGGCTTGAGGTAGAATTTGGCGCTGTAGATCCTGGATTTTCTCGTTCCTCAAATCAACACGCCCTCTGCGAGCGGATGCGAGGCCTTGTACTCTTCCGAACTGCTATTCGGTGAGCCATCGACGTACTGGGTACAGCCAGGTCTGCAGCCAATCCTGAATCTGCGCCTTCGTGCGCGTCGAGCCGATCTTGTCGCGCACCATGCATTTCAGGTAGTGCGCGAAGCGGCAGCTCGCGAACAGGTATGGCAGACGCGCCGCAAGGTTGGCGTTCGCCGTCGCGGCCGGATCGTCGTACTGCTGCGGCTTCTGCAGCGACTGCGCCCCGATGAACGCCGCGAAGTCCGAGTTCTTCTTGAAGATCAGCGGCATGAAGCCGTTGCCTCGCGAGTTCCGCCTCGCGCCGGTCGCTGATGGCGATCTCGGTCGGGCATTTCATCGCCACGCCGCCATCTTCATCCGGGAAGGTGTGCGCCGGCAGGCCCTCGACCGCGCCACCGCTCTCGACGCCGCGGATGCTCGACGTCCAGCCATACATCTTGAATGCCCGGGTGATGTTGGTCGCCATCGCATAGGCCGAGTTGCACCAGGTGTAGTTTTCGCTTTCACCCATGCCGGTCTCTTCCTCGAAGGCGAACTCCTCGACCGGTTCGGTCTTGGCGCCATAGGGCAGCCGCGCGAGGAAGCGCGGCATGCAAAGGCCGAGGTAGCGGAGAATCCTCCGATCTCGCGCAGCGACCGCCAGGCGGCGTATTCCGGCGTCTGGAAGATCTTGGTCAGGTCGCGCGGGTTGGACAGCTCGTTCCAGGTCTCCATCTGCATGACGGTCGGCGCGGCGCGGCCAGGAACGGCGCGTGGGCCGCGGCCGCCATCTGCGCCATGTCCTGCAGCAGCTGGACGTCCTGCGGGGTGTGGTCGAAGTCGTAGTCGCCCACCAGCGTGCCGAACGGCTCGCCGCCGAACTGGCCGTATTCCTCTTCGTAGATCCGCTTGAAGATCGGGCTCTGGTCCCAGGCCGTGCCCGGAGAACTTCTTCAGCGTACGGCCGAGGTCCTTCTTGGAGATGTTGAAGACCTTGATCTTCAGCGTCTCATCGGTCTCGGTGTTGTTGACCAGGTAATGCAGCCCGCGCCACGCGCCTTCCAGTTGCTGGAAGTCCTCGTGGTGCATGATCAGGTTGACCTGCTCGGTCAGCTGTCGGTCGATCGCCGCGATCAATCGCCCGATGGAGGCCAGAGCGTCGTCGGACACCAGCGTCGTCTGCGACAGCGCCTGCTCTGCCAGCGTCTGCACCGCCACCGACACGGCATCGCGCGCGCCATCGGTCTTGGGCTTGAACTCCTTGGTCAGCAGCGCCTGGAAGTCGCCAAGGGTGGTGGTGGTCTGCCGGCATGGGCCGGGCTAAGCTGGGTTTCGGACATGGCTTATTCTCCCTGCCTTCTTCGGTGGGCGCCGCCTGTGCGGCGAGGGTCTGCAGCAAAGCGGGATCGTTCAGGACCTTGTTGATCAGCTCCTCGGCCCCGCCCTTGCCGTCCATGTAGGTCAGCAGGTTGGACAGTTGCGTTCGCGCCTCGAGCAGCTTGTCCAGCCCGTCCACTCTTGGCGACGGCGGCGGGCGAGAAATCGTCCGCGTCTCGAAAGTCATTTCGACCGCCAGATTGCCTTCGCCGGTCAGGGTGTTGGGCACCATGAACGCCACGCGCGGCTTGCATCGACTTCAGGCGGTCATCGAAATTGTCAACGTCGATCTCGAGAAACTTGCGGTCGGCGACCGGCGGCAGCGGCTCCGCCGGCTTGCCGGACAGGTCGGCCATGACTCCAACGACGAACGGAAGCTGGACCTTCTTCTCGGCGCCGTAGGTTTCGACATCGTATTCGATCTGAACGCGGGTGCCCGATTCCGAGCGATGAACTTTTGGCTGCTTGCTCTCGCCACGACGTGGTTCCTTCCTGATTACACCTAACCAACTATAACAAGGTACGACATAAAGTGAACTGTCTTAAAAATGATGCGACACGCCGTAACTCGCCCCGGACGCGCGCGGCCCAACCCTTCGCAGTTTACTCTTGCGGCCCCGCGATCGTTTGCGCCTGCATCAATCCGTCGGGCGCGAGGTCTCGCAGGATGTCCATGAACTCCATCGTCGCCAGCCGGCGCGCACGGTCGATCAGCATCGGCAGCGGGCTGGACGGCTCGTTGTTGCGGAAATAGTTGGAGGCCAGCTCCAGCAGATAGACTGCATCGTCCCGCTTGGACACGGCCGTGATCGAGCGGATATCGATCCCGCCACGGCGTCCCGTGCGCACGTGGACTTCGCCACCGGCTTCCTCGGCGGCGCCGAAGCCACCGTCACCACCCTCGTCCACCGTCTCTTCGACGACGTCCGGCGCATCCGGCGTCGGCTCATAGCGGCGAAGCTTCTGCTGGATGTCCGTCAGCAGCTTCGAAAGCCCCGAGAGATCCGGACCGGTGCCATAGCCGGCATGCTGGTCGAACGCCGCGGGGATCGCGTTCATGTCCCCGATCAGTTGCGCCACTGCGCCGGTCAGCGCCGCCAGACGCTCCGGATTGGTTTTGCCGAAGGCGCCGCGGATGAACGCCTCCGACATCTTCTCCGCGCCGTCCTGGACCTCGATCGAGCCTTCGTGGATCGAGATATCGCGCCAGGTGACCGGACCGGTCTGCGGCGTCGTCGCCAACGGTAGGTCACGCAGCACGCGCATGACCCAGGACGGATCCTGCAGCCGGAACAGCGCATTGGCCCGCAAGGTCGGGTCGTTGTCATCCTCCGGGTCGAGCTGCGGATGCACACTCTCCCACCGCTCCTCAACCTGGTGACGGATCTGCGCCACCACCTCGGCAAAGGCCGCGATACCCGCAAGGTTCAGCCGCGTCATGGCATAGAGCGCCAGAACCCGAAGATCCCGCGTCCGCTCCAGCAACGATTCCGCCAGCGGCTGCGCTTCTTTCCACTCCGGCGGCACTGCCGGAATGATCGTGTCGCCATACTGCGCTTCCGGCTTGCCCTGGCAGGCGCGGTCGAGCGCAGAGAAATCCGGATCGAATTCGAGGTTCTCGCCAGCAGGCGCGTCGTCGGACAGGTCAGCCAGCGACATCACAGCACCAGACATGTCAGTAACGACCAACCGCTGCCATCGTGCGGACGTCAAGCTTCGTCCGCGATGCCAACGACACCGTACGGGCGCCTGTCACAATAGTGCAATGAACGCCGCGCAACAAAAGAACCCCCTGCCTTGGTCGTCACCAACGATCAGCCGCCAAGCCCCGCTCTGTTGAAGCTATGCAACGAAGCGCTCCTTTTGTCCAGCATTCCTGATTGGCCCAACAAAAAAACTGCAAGCAAGGTCGTTGCAAATGGCAGACGGTGTAAAACTTTGGACAATTCAAGACCGGACGTATCGTTTTATTTCGTGATATTTCGAAATAGCGCGACGCGAAACAATGACACCGCCCGAATCGCCCTCGCCGCAGCCGCTAACCAGACCTGTCCGCCAGCGGATCGGGCTCCGCCCGGCCCGCCATGCCTCCCGGCCCGGACGCCGGCCCTGCACCGCCATCCGCCCGTTCCGCATGTGGCGAAACCGCTCCAACAAGCTCGGCCCAAAGCGGATCATCTCCCAGAGGATCAAGCCGAGGATCAAGCCGAGGATCAAGCCTGCCCACGTCAATGGGCGGAACAGCCGCATCAGCAGCTGCTGCAACAGGTTCCCCGGCCGCATTGCCGGCAGCTTCGCCTTCGCCGGTCTCAACTGCCACGGTCGGGTCCGGCAGGAGTTCGCTGCGAACGGCAAGACAGGCTGGGTCGCTGGCCGCATCACCGCCCTCGGCCGGATCGAACCGTCCGGTCACCATCGCCGCCGCCAGCCGTTCATGCGGCAAACCGGCAGCGCGGACATGCAGCGGCACCATCCGGTCCGATCCGCGGCACCACCACACCGATCGCCAGGTCCGGGCGGCAGCCAGGCTGATTTCCGACAGCGCATCGAACGGGCGTGCCGGCCAGTCATCCTCGATCGACAGGCGCCACACACCGCCGGTCCGTTGCAACCCCGTTATCGTCGGCGGCGGTCCCAGGTCGCGCAGCACCGCATCCAGCCGGTCCGGATCGAAATCGTCTTCTAGAGCACCCAGCGCAAGCGCTTCGGCCGTTCGCGCCCAATCATCCGCGCGCAGGTCGGACCGCGGCGCCGCGGCGCCGACGATCGATAACGGAAAGAGTCGACCGACGGATCGACGTGGCCGTAGCAGCACGCCCCGGCACCCGAAAGGGCCGACGATGTCCCGTTCCAACGTGAAGTGCCAGAGCGGCGCGGTCAGCCATGCGTGTGGCCAGGCAGGTCCAAGCCCCGAGCGGGCGGCAACGACCAGGGTGGAGAGCCACGTTTCCCACGCGTTCTGAAAGCCGGCGGGCGTCCGACGCACCAGGAAATCGCCACGCGCCGGAACCTTGCCAAAAAATCCCGGGGCCGCAACTGTCTGGCTCATGACCCTCTCCTGCTCAGCAGGGCTGAGCATCGCGTGGTTTGCAGCCGAATGCCAGTGGCACGACAGGTAGCCGCGAACGGGCGCGGCGGGGTCGTCGCACTGGTCGCGCGGGTAGAATGTTGGTGGTCGCGCGGGCGTAATGTTCGCTGGTCGCGCGGGCATAATGTTCGCTGGTCGCGCGGGCATAATGTTCGCTGGTCGCGCGGGCATAATGTTCGCTGGTCGCGCGGGCATAATGTTCGCTGGTCGCGCGGGCATAATGTTCGCTGGTCGCGCGGGCATAATGTTCGCTGGTCGCGCGGGCATTGTTCGCTGGTCGCGCGGGCATAATGTTCGCTGGTCGCGCGGGCATAGAACTTCGCGGGTCGCGCGTACGTAAGGCTTGGGGATCGCGCGGGCGCAAGACTGAAGACCGCCGAAGCTGACAGGAAACGTGACGGATGCTGCTGGATGGATTCAAAGTCGCTCAACTTGGCCCTGGGCTGGCCGCCGCCGTCTGTGGCCGGCTGCTCGCGGATGCCGGGGCATCCGTCACCCGCGTCGGGGCGGACCTGTCCTCCCCGTTTGCCGCCTGGCTGAACGCCGGGGCCGATCAGGGAACGGTCGAAACGGCCGACCTGATCATTGCCGAGGGATCGCCCGCGACACTGCACACCGCCGGCTGGGACGCAGCCACGCTTCACCAGTGCAACCCCAAGGCCGCAGTCGTCCTGATCAGCCCGTTCGGCCAGACCGGCCCGCGTGCCGAGGAACCGGCAACCGACCTGACACTGTTCTTCGCCAGCGGCATTTCACGCCTGTTGACCGGCCAGGTGGACGACCTGTCGGAGCCGCCGATGGCGCCCGTCGGCCAGCAATCCGTCTTCATCGGAGGCCTCGCCGCCGCTTGCGCGGGTATGCATGCCGCCCTGCTCGGTCGGGCCGCTGTCGTCGACGTTTCGATCCAGCAGGCCCTGGCAACGCTGGCGATCGCCGAACTGACCCGTGCCAGCCAGCGTGGCGTCTCCTGGCGCCGCAAGCGAGAGGGCGACGGCAACGGCGCGACGGTGTGTATCCTGCCGGCCTCCGACGGCTATGCCGCGATCTCCCCACGCGAGGAGAAGCAATGGACCGCCTGGGTCGCCGCAATGGGCAATCCACCCTGGGCCGCCGATCCGCGCTTCACCCGCAAGCCCGACCGCGTGGCCAACTGGGGCGCGCTGCACGCGCTGATGTCGGATTGGAGCCGCCAGCACGACAAGCGCCGGATCGCGATACTGGCCCAGGAAGCGCATGTGCCAAGCTTTCCGTTGCTGGAGGTCGGTGAGCATATCGATAGTGCGCAACTGCGCCATCGTGGATTTTTCCGGCTCTGGAACGGCGTACAGATGCCCCGCGCCCCGTTCGGCACAACGGAATCCGCCTGTGCGACACCGGCCGCGCAGGCTGGTCCCCTGCCCTTGTCCGGCATCCGCGTGCTCGATTTCAGTTGGGTGATCGCCGGTCCGACCACGACCCGCATCCTTGCCGCCATGGGCGCCGAGGTCATCAAGATCGAAGCGCCCAACGGTGATCCGGGACGCGCCTCAGAGCTGCATACGGTGCTGGGTCAGGGCAAGAAAGCCATCGTCCTCGACCTGAAGAAACCCGAGGCGGTGGCGATCGCCCGCGACCTGGCGGCCCGGTCGGATGTGCTGATCGAGAATTTCGCGACCGGCGTGATGGACCGTCTCGGCCTCGGTGCCGAGGCCCTTTGTCGCGTGGCGCCGCACCTGATCTATGTCTCGGCATCCGGCCTCGGCCGCACCGGCCCGGAAGCGCGGGCTGTCGCCTATGGGACGCTGTTGCAATGCTATGCCGGGTTCGCCGGGTTGAACCGCCATCCTGGCCGAGCGCCGAGGGTCGGGATGGCGTGGTTGGATCCGATGTGCGGCTTGATGCTGGCATTTGCCGTGGCCGCTGCCGTCTGGCGGCGGCGCCGGGGCGCGGCGGCGCGGAT
This sequence comes from uncultured Alphaproteobacteria bacterium, assembly GCA_963771475.1. Classification (GTDB taxonomy): domain Bacteria; phylum Pseudomonadota; class Alphaproteobacteria; order Acetobacterales; family Acetobacteraceae; genus Rhodopila. The sequence continues at coordinate 6,593 of CAVYTN010000030.1, forward strand.
CGACTTCTCGATGATCGAGGCAATGCTCTGGACGATGGCGGAGCCTCTGCTCGCTGCTCAGGAACAGGCGGTCCCCAAAACCGAGACCGGTTCGCTCTGGCCCTGCACCGGTGAGGATGCATGGGTCGCCACCGGCCCCGGTGGTGTCGCGCCAGCACCGGGCCAAACGGCCCCGGAGGCCGCCCAAGCGCCGCTTAGCGCCGGCATCCCCGCCGCTTCTTTGGCCTCCTCGCTCGACCTGCTGAACGATCCGCATCTGCAGGCACGTGGCTTCTGGGAGACGACCGAGGCCGGGACGCTGCCGGGCCTGCCGTGGCAGGCATCGTTCGGTTCGGCGAAAGGACCCGCTCGCCCCCTCGGCGCCGACACCGATACCGTGCTCCACGAAACGCTCGGCATGACCCGGGAGGACATCGCCAGACTTCGCAGGGACGGCGTGTTTGGCTGAGGGTTCCAGGGCCCGTCGGGACGGTTTCATCCCGTCCATGTAATGTCCTGCGCCCCACGCAGATCGCATACGGCAGTGTGTACGATGCCGATCATCGCGGACCCGCGCATCTGCTATGGTCGCCTCGATAAGACAGGGAGCGGGACATGAGTGGAGACGGCATTCGTTTCAACGACGGCGTCGCGTACGAACATGGCATGGGGGTTTGGAGCCGGCTGGCAGGGCAGGCATTTCTCGACTGGATCGCGCCACCTGCCGGGCTGCGCTGGATCGACGTCGGATGCGGCAATGGCGCGTTCACCGAGTTGCTGATCGAGCGTTACGCGCCGTCAACGATATCCGGCATCGATCCCTCGCCGGCGCAGCTCGACTACGCCCGGACCCGCCCCGGTGCCAGCCGGGCGACGTTCCAGCAAGGCGATGCCATGGCGCTGCCCTTTCCCGATGCCGCCTTCGACGCGGCGGCAATGGCGCTCGTCATCTTCTTCGTCCCCGATCCCGCGAAAGGCGTGAGGGAGATGGTGCGAACCGTGCGTCCGGGCGGCATCGTCTGCGCATACGCCTGGAATTTTACCACGGGTGGTTTCCCCTATGGCACGATCCAGGACGCGATGCGCGCCAACGGCATCACGCCCCCGCTGCCCCCGAACGCCGCCGTCGCGCAGGAGGGTGGTTTGCACGCGCTGTGGACTGACGCCGGTATCGATGCGGTGATGACACGGACGATCACCGTGCAGCGGACCTTTCGCGATTTTGACGATTACTGGACGGCCAGCACCGGCACCGGCGCCCTGAAGCCGACGCTGGAGGTGCTCCCGCCTGCTACGATCGACCGCATCAAGGCCGGTGTCCGCGCGCGGCTGACCGAGGCGGCAGACGGTCAGATCACCTATACGGCCTGGGCCAGCGCCGTGAGCGGACACGCGCGCTGACGGCGCGCGCCGAACTGGCGCGATCGACTGGCGCGGCCGGGAGAGCCGCGCGGGAGTGTCACAGCAGCAACGACGGCCGGTGTCAGTATTCGCCGCTGCGATAGGCGTCATCCAGCCGGTGCTGATCGGCCTCCGACCATTCGGGCCAGGGTTCGCCGCGCTTGCGCAACGTTCCGGTGAAATTGGGCTTGCGCTTGGCGTTGAATGCCTGCCGCCCTTCCTCGCCGTCCATCGTCGTCTGGATCAGCAGGGCATTGATCAGGTTCTGCACATGCCAGGCCTGGTCATCCGGCAGGCTGCCGAAGCGGATGACGAATTCCTTCATCATCCGCACCGCGACCGGCGGCAGCGTAACGATGTGCCGCGCGATCGCCTCAGCTCGGGCCAGCAAGTCGGCGTGCGGCACGACCTCGTTGATCAGGCCGACACGCAGCGCCTCGGCTGCATCGAACGGCTCGTCCGTCAGCAGGATCTTCATCGCATCGATATAGCGAAGCTGCTTCAGCAGCATCGATGCGCCCGGCCCGTGGCCCAGCCAGCCCTGTGAGAGCAGCGAGAACTTGAAGCGGGCGTTCTCGGCCGAGGCCAGCCTTATATCGGTCGATGTCAGCAGCATGTACATCCCGGCGCCGGCGGCCCAGCCGTTGATGGCGGCGATCACCGGCTTCCAGACCCGCGGATAGTGATCGCCCATGCGGCCATCCACACCGGTCTTCTGCCCGTGCACGGTGCCCGCGAGCGGCCAGAAGATGCGCTGGGTCCGCAGGAACTCCCGGTCCTCGGCGGTCAAATCCGGCCGCGGCGCGAGGTTATGGCCGCCGCAGAAATGGCGGTCGCCCTTGCCGGTGACGATCGCACAGCGGATGTCGCGATCTTCCCACAGGTCGATCCACGCCTCGGAGATCGCGTTGGATGTCGGCTTGTCGAGGATATTGGCCTTCGCCGGATTATTCAGGGTGATATAGGCCACCCCATCGCGCTTTTCGTAATCAATTGGCATTGCCGCACCCCTCGTCGTTTCCCCTCCAACTGTGGCACGGCCGCCGGGAGGGTCCAAATAATCGGGCCCCAATAATCGGCGCAGAAAGGTCTTGTTAACCATTCTGTGCCACTTTGGCCGCCCACCGATCGGAGGTTCGATGTCGCTGCTGCAAGAGGCCATTCCGACATTGAGCGACGATCTCACGCCCCCGGCCATCCGCGGCGTCGCGGACCTGACCACCTTCGCCTATCACGGCAACGGGTTCGATCGGCTGATGGATCGGATCCGGCCGAACCCGACCGAGGCGGGAACGCTTTACGATCTCGGGATCGCTCTGCAGCTCGATTTCCGCCGAACCGAGGGGCTGCATGTGCAGGAGGCTGCGCTTTCCCGTACGAAGCTGTTCCGCCTGCAGCGGGATGAAGCCGGCCAGGCCGATCCGGCTATTGGCATTGGCCGGACCCGGCGACCTGATGGTCAACACGCCGATCGACTTCCTGACCAACCACCTGGATGTGCGGCTTGACCTGCTGCACGTGCTTCCCGGCGAGAAGCTGCCGGCAGTGATACCCGATCACGATATCGCCTTCTTCGCCTACAGCGATCCCGACGACGCGATGCTGGAGCGCCTCACCGCGCTGTATCGCACCTGGCCGCGCCCGGCGCTGAACGATCCGCGCCTCCTCCCCGGTGTCGCGCGCGATGTGCTCTCCCGCTCGCTGGCCGGCATACCTTCGATCCGCAGCCCGGAGACGGCTGCCGTCTCTCGCGGCGCGTTGCTGGCGCATCTGACGGCCGGGGCGCCGATCGGAGGTTTCCTTGCGCCGCATGCGATGTTTCCCTGCCTGATCCGCCCGGCGGGGACACACGCCGGCCATGGCCTGGCGCTCACCCGCGATCCGGACGGTTTGCGCGCGTATCTGGAAAGCGCCGAGGCTGAGAGCTTCTACATCAGTGTCTTCGTCGACTACGCGGACGCGCGGGGCCTCTACTGCAAATCGCGCGTGGCCTTCATCGACCGCGAGCCCTTCCTCTGCCACATGGCCGTCTCCAGCCATTGGATGGTGCACTATCTGAACGCGGGCATGAGCGCATCCGCCGAAAAGCGCGCCGAGGAGGCCGCGGCAATGAGCGGCTTCGAGACAGGTTTCGCCCGCCGCCATCGTGCCGCCTTCGACGCCCTGCATGAACGGCTGGGTTTCGATTTCTACTCGATCGACTGTGCGGAAACCCCGGACGGCAAGCTGCTGGTGTTCGAGGCCGACGCCGGCGCAATTGTCCATATGATGGATCCGGTCGACATATTCGCCTACAAGCAACCGCAGATGCGCAAGATTTTCGATGCGTTCGGGGCTTTGCTGAGACGCCGAACCGACGCCGCCCGTCTTGGGCCGGACGCATAGAGTGCGATCGTCTGAGGTTGACGCGCCGGTGCGTGGCAACCTCAGACGCTAGAGCAGGATGACATCGCTTTCGCTCAGCCATCCCGCTCTAGCTCTTTGTTTGATCGCGTGATTTCAGACCTCCGGTGATCCCACCTCCGGTCATCACGCTTTCATCGCCCTCTCAAACAAAAAACGCCAGAGCATGATCGGATCAACCTGACCCGATCACGCTCTGGAACCGGCCCCACAGAAGCGGGGAGACCCCGGCACCCGGCCCGGCCAACCGGCCAGCCTTCGAAACGGCCTGCCTGGACTTTCCCCTCCGCCCTGTTACGCTTTCAGCAGAACGACAAAATTGCGAGGGGAGCGCCAAAACACCATGACCCGCCGCCGGTATTGGGTTTACTTCCTGTTATTTCTGTTCAACGTCATCTGCTACCTCGACCGCATCAATATGTCGGTCGCCGGCAAACCGATCGCGGTCGAATTCGGCCTGACCCCGATCCAATTGGGTTACCTGTTCTCCTCATTCCTCTGGGCTTATGTCGTGATGATGCTGCCCAGCGGCCGAATGGTCGACAGCCTGGGGGCCCATCGGCTCGCCGCGATCGGGGCCACGTTCTGGTCCATCGCGCAGATGCTGACCGGCCTCACGACCGGCTTCGTCGCGATGCTGATCGCCCGCCTCGGCCTCGGCGCAGGTGAGGCGCCGACCTTCCCCGTCAGCTATCGCGGCGTGCGCGACTGGGCGCCGTTCTCCGAACGCGGTCTTGCGGTCGGGCTTATCCAGGCCGGCACTCTGTTCGGCCCCGCGCTCAGCGCCCCATCGTCGCCTGGCTGATCGCCGCGTTGTCCTGGCGCTGGTCCTTCTACATCACCGGTGCCGTCGGCCTGGTGTGGGTCGGCAATCTGGATGGCGGTCGTATCGACACCGGAAAAGACCAAGTGGATCCCCGAACCGGAGCGCAAGCGCATCCTGGCGGAACGCCACGGCCTCGAACCAGTCTCGCAGGCTGGCGCGGTCGGGTATCGCGGCCTGCTGCGCTCACCCTCGATGTGGGGCCTCGCGATCTCCCAGGGTTGCGCGGTCTATTCCGTGTACCTCTATCTGAGCTGGCTGCCGAACTACCTGCAGACCGCGCGCGGCCTGTCCATCGTCAATTCCGGCCTGTTCACCTCGGTGCCGTTCCTCGTCGGTGGGGTGATCATCATCCTGACCAACTGGATCGGCGACAAAATCCTGACCCCAACGACAATGGCATCCGGCGCTCGGCGCAACGTCGTCGTGGCGTGCCTTCTGCTGTGTTCCGTCGGCGTGGCGATCCCGTATGTCGACTCTCTGGCCTTGGTGGTTGTGCTGACGATCTTTCCTATCAGCTTCGGCGGCACCGCGAGTGCGACCAACGCCGCGCTTGCCAACGACCTGCTGCGCTCGCAGGCCGATAGCGGACGGGCCTTCGCCTTCATGGTCCTGGGCGGCAACGTCTTCGGGCTGCTGGCACCGATCGTCACCGGCTACATCGTGCGAATCACCGGCAGCTTCTCCTCCGCCTTCGTCCTGGCGGGTCTGCTGTCACTGGTCGGTGCGGGGGTTTCGTTCGCCCTGACGCGCTACACCCTGGGCGAGGAACGTCCCGTCTACACCGGCCGGATGGTGGCGACCTGACCCGGAGCAGGCGCGCGGGGCCCGGTTACCCGAATGCCACGCCGGTCAGTTTCTCGGACAACGTCCAAAGCCTTGCGGCGGCGGCGGTGTCCGTGGCCTGGGGGTAGATCGCCGAAGGTGCGGGGTCCCCACGCGTTTCGCCCAACCGGTCGGGGCCGTAATAGCCGCCCGGCTGAGCCTCGGTGGCGGTCGCGGCATACAGGATCGGCAAGGCGCCGGCGTCGGCGGATTGGGCGACCAGCCCGAACAGCATTTCCATCACCCGCGCCTTCATTCCCGGAGTCCCGCCGCCCGGCCCGTTCGCGATGATGTTGGTCCGGGCCCAGCCCGGGTGCGCGGCAAATGCACGCATCGCCCAGCCATGGGCCCGAACCCGCCGCTGCAATTCCAGCGAGAACATCAGCATCGCCAGCTTGCTCTGCCCATAGGCGGCCATCGGCCGGTATGCCCCGAGGCTTTGCAGGTCATCCAGCCGCAGCACCGCCCGGCGATGCGCCAGGCTGGCGACATTGACCACCCGCCCGCCGTCAGGCGCCTTATTCAACGCGTCACGCAACCGCCCCGTCAGGGCGAAATGCGCCAGGTAGTTGACGCCGATCTGGCGTTCAAACCCATCCGGCGTCGTCTGGCGGACTTCCAACCCCATGACTGCAGCATTGTTCACCAGAATGTCGAGCGGCCCCATCCAACGCGCCGCAAACGCGGCGACCGAGGCGAGACTGGCGAGATCGAGCGGCTCAAACCGAACCTGGGCGTCCGGGTGCCTCATCCGGATCGCCTCGACAGCGCGGGCGCCCTTCCCCTTATCCCGGCCGGCAAGGATGGTCGTGGTGCCACGGGCCGCGAGGCCGAGGGCGACTTCAAAGCCGAGCCCGCCGGTGGCACCGGTCACAAGCGCCGTCCGGCCCGTCAATGCGGGCGCATCAGCCAAGGTCCAGGGACGAACGGCAGATCGTTGGGGCATCCGTCTTCCTCCATCATGTTTCCGCGCCGCAGTGATAGCATGAGACAACCCGGGCTCCGCCCCTGGTTGAACGATGGCGACCGGTTTTCCTCCACAGACGGCCCAAACCTTAACAATAGGTTAACAGATATTGTTGATAGCGAGGTGGTGTGTTGTAGAATCAATTGGTTAGCTTGATGCCCAAATCTTCGGCAAGGCCGCGAAAACCGTGGATTGGTGCGCTTCGGCACACGCTGTCTGACATGTACCCACCAAATTATCCACAGGTTACGGGGATAATTCATCCCATCTTTGCCAGTCTCGAAAACCCGTGCATGCTGCCTGCCGATGACACAAGATCCGACCCGCCTGACCCTGTATGGCAGCTTCACTTCGAGCTCCTCATACAAGCCAATGCTGTATCTGGCGCTGGCCCGCCTGCCGTTCAGCTTCCGGACGGTGAACCTGAAATTCGGTGTGCAGAAGCAGCCGGACTATCTCGCGGTAAACCGGTATGGACAAGTGCCGGCCCTGCGCCATCAGGGGCTGACGATCGTGCAGTCGAACGTCATCCTCGATTACCTGGCCCGCACCACCGGCCACTTCGCCGGCGCCACGGAACAGGACCGCTGGACCGCTCGGGAATGGCTGTCGTGGGAGGCGGACAACATCACGAACGTCGCCAAAGTCCGCCACTACAGCCGGTTCCGCCAGGTTGATCCGGCGGTGATGGACTATTTCCGCCCCCTTGCCGAGGCCGCCCTTGGCTTCGTCGACAAAAGCCTGGCAGGCCGCGACTGGCTGGTGGGCGACACACCGACAATCGCCGATATCGGCTGCTGGGGCCGCATGGTGTTCATGGCGGAGGGCGGTATGGACATCACCACCTGGCCGAACATCTACGCCTGGTCACAACGCCTCGCCGCGCTGCCCGGCTTCGCCCTCCCCTATGACCTGATCCCAAAGAAAGATACGGAGTTCGACCCATGCGTATAGCGGTTATCGGCGCGGGCGGCGTCGGCGGAGCGTTCGGTGCCGCAATGGCGCATGCCGGCGCCGACGTCACATTCGTCGCGCGCGGCGCCCATCTGAAGGCAATGCGCGAGCAGGGCCTGCGTATCGACAGCCCACGCGGCAACACGCATCTGTCGCCGACCCAGGCCACCGACGACCCGGCGACGATCGGGCCGGTGGATTTCGTGGTGTTCTGCGTCAAGCTCTGGGACGTCGAAAGCGCCGGCGCGGCGATCAAGCCGCTGGTCGGTGCCGACACGGCGGTCATCACCTTGCAGAACGGCATCGACTCGCATGAACGTCTGATCCCTATCCTAGGCAGCCGAGCGGTGATGCCGGGCGTGGCGCAGATCAGCGCCACGATCGCCGAACCGGGGGTGATCAGCCAGGTCGGCACGTTCATGCGGCTGGTATTCGGTGAGGTCGACGGCGGCAAGAGCAACCGTGGCGAGGCGTTCCTGGCGCTGTGCCAGAAAGCCGGCTTCGATGCGACCCACAGCGGGAACATCCTGGTCGATCTGTGGATGAAGTTCATCCTGCTGGCGTCGAATGCCTCGATCACCGCCGCGACCCGCAAACCGATGGGCCTGCTGCGCGAAGACCCGGAGATCGCCCCGCTGTTCGAGCGCGCCTTCAGCGAGGTCGCAGCGGTTGGTCGCGCCAAGGGCATCGCGATCCCCGAGGACGCCGTGCAGAAAGCCCTCAGCACCACGCGCAATGCGCCGCCCACGATGATGGCGTCGATGGCGCATGACCTGATCCGCGGCAACCGCATCGAGCTGCCATGGCTCGGCGGCAAGGTCGTCGCCCTGGGGCAGGAACTGGGGGTTCCGACGCCGGTGCATGAGGTGTTGTACCAAGTGCTGAAGCCCTACGCGAACCCGGTTGCGGCGTAGCAACGCCCGCTGGAATCGCCCCTCCCCGTCATGGCCCGACTTGACCATGGTCAAGCCGGGCCATGACGCATTTTTCCAGTCGTGAAAACACTCTAACGCTTCTTGATCGCGTGCCAGCGCATCACGCGCAGGCGTCCGGTTGCGATCAGACGATGCCGCAGCAGCCAGAGTTCGGCTTCCGACACCACATAGGCGGCCTCCCTCGCAGCAGGCTTGTGCTCCACCATCCCGCTGACCACATGGCGCCAGCCCCCCAGGGTCTGGTCCATGTGGCGCTGAGAAATATCCTCGGCGATGCGCAGGTCCATCCCGCAGGCTTCCATCACCGCCGCAACCGCACCGGCCGTCGGGATCATGGCCGGATCGCGCAGGTCCAACCGCACCCAGCGCGCGACCGTCGGTTCGGACACGTTGATCGGCTCCGTGCTGATCAGGTCGGTGACCACCAGGTTGCCGCCGATCTCGATCGCCGCCGCCAGGGCCGGCAGCACGACGGAACATACGGTCTGGCGCATCGGCTCCAGCGCCAGGCAATTCTTATGAACGCCCTTGGGAAAGGTCGGACGGCGAGGGTCCCAGGATTCCATCGCAACGCGCCGGCCCAGATGGTCCGCCTCGGCACGCGCCCTGGCTGCCGCGAGCAGTTCCGGCTCCGCCTCCATTCCGGTGACCCAGGTATGCGTGCTGCGGACGATCGCCGTGGCGGCGCCGCCACCGCCTATGCCGATCATCAGCAGACGATTGTCGGCCGATGCGCCTGTCGGCCTGGCGAGACGCAGGACCTCGGCCTCCCCGCCGGGAATGTTGAAACCTGGCCCCCAAAGACGGTCCGTCACCGCCTGCCGTTCGGGCGGCCAGGGACCGGAAGGCATGGCAGGGGCCGCCGGTACGCTGTGCGGCGTGTCGGTCGGCTGTAAAGGGCCGACAACGGGCGATGCGTCCGCTCGGCCCAGAATGCGTCCAAGATTGAGCGACAGCATGACCGGTCTCCAGCCAGCACCCTAGCGCGCGGAGTCTTAACGCCAGGTTACTGCTGCACACGCCGACGCGCTCGGGCGCCCAGTGTCTTATGATCCAGTGTCTTATGATAAGGGCAGCCCAATGGGCTGACCGGTATGGGCGCGGGGTTGCCAGTGGGGGGCAAGTGAGGAGGCAGGTTTGCGGCCGCGCGCGAAATCAATGAGATACCAACGGCCCGGCCGTTTCGAAACGAGAAATCGGGCGCTGGTATGAGACGGTCACTCGATGACGATGCGCGGCCCGCTGCGAGCGACGCCAGCGTGACCCGAGACCTTGGCCCAGACCCGTTCGGCCAGCACCGCATAGGCCTTGCCCGCCTCACTGTCCGGCGCCTGAGCGGCGATCGGTGTGCCGGCATCCGCCGCTTCGCGGATATCCAGCAGCAGTGGGATCTCGCCCAGGAACTCGGTGTCAAGCCGCTCCGCCTCGGCCCGAGCACCGCCGTGGCCGAAGATGTTGGAGCGGTGGCCACAATTCGGACAGCAGAAAAAGGACATGTTCTCGACCAGGCCGAGAACCGGGACTTTGGTCTTCTCGAACATGCGCACGCCACGGCGGGCATCGATCAGCGCGATATCCTGCGGTGTCGAGACGATCACCGCCCCGGTCAGCGCCACGCGTTGCGCCATGGTCAATTGTGCATCACCGGTGCCCGGCGGCATGTCGACCACGAGGATATCCAGCGCGCCCCATTCCACCTGCCCCATCATCTGCTCCAGCGCGCCCATCACCATCGGCCCGCGCCAGATCATCGGCGTCTCCTCCTCCACCAGGAAGCCGATGGACATGCAGGCGAGGCCCCAGGCCTGCAGCGGAATCATCTTGTCGCCGCGCACCTCGGGCTTGCGGCGCAAACCGACCATTCGCGGCAGGCTGGGGCCGTAGATGTCGGCATCCAGCAATCCGACCTTCAGGCCGCGCCGGGCCAGAGAGACTGCCAGATTGACGGCCACCGTCGACTTGCCGACGCCGCCTTTGCCGGAGGCGACGGCGACGATGGACTTCACCTCCGGAAGCAACAGACCAGGCTTCTGCTGCCCGGACGCGTGATGATGGCCGTGCTGACGGGACGGAGACGGCGGCGGCGGAGCCGGCGCACGATGCGCGGTCAGGATCGCAGTCGCGTTGGTGATGCCGGGATGGCGTTTCAGCAACGCCTCGGCTTCACGGCAGACCGGCTCCATCGCCTGCGCGTGCGCGCGATCCGTCAGCAGCGTGACCTGCACCAGGCCGCCACGGACTTCGATGTTTTCGATCAGGCCGGCAGTGACGATGTCCTGGCCCGAGGCAGGGTCCTTGATCGTGCGCAGCGCGGCGCGCAGCGCGTCGGCGGAAACATCGGCCATGATGTGAGAAGCCCTTATCTTGCAAAGCATGACGGGCAGGCCGATAAGCACGCTGCCGACGGCGCCCGTTGTACGCGATATGGCGCATCACATGGGTTCCGCCAACGGCTTAAAGACTCCGGTATTCCGGAATGCATCGTATCCTGCGTACTGCCGGCCCGCTGCAAGCGTCCCATTCGTCGCAGCCGCAGGCGGTGATGCAAGATCAGAACAACGCCCGGATCCCGGATGGATACGGCAATGGCAGACAGGAGCCGTGGTCAGAATGTCTTGGAACAGTGGCGGTTCAGGTCCATGGGGCGATCCGCCGAAAGGACCCGAGGAACCGAACCCGTCCGACAAGAACGGCCGGAAGAAGCCCGAAAGCGAACCGATCCAGGGTCCCTGGGGCGCCGGCGGCAGTGACGGCGACGACGCCGCGAACCGCGGCCGTGGCTCAGGCAAAGGCGGTCAGCGCGGCAGCTTCGGCGGCGGCCCGTTCGGCGACAACCCATTCGGCGGCCAGAACCCGTTCGGCGGCGGCAGCAGCGAACTGGACCGACTGATCGCCCAGGCGCAGGCCTTCATCCGCGGCATTCTGGGCGGTGGCGGCGGACGCGGCGGCCCGCCGGGGCGCTTCGGTGGCGGACGCGGCCTGTTCTTGGGTGCCCTGGCCATCCTGATCCTCTGGATCGGCAGCGGCTTCTATCGCGTGCAGCCCGACGAACAGGGCGTCGTGCTGCGCTTCGGCGCCTATGCCTATTGGACCCCGCCGGGCCTGCACTGGCACGTGCCCTGGCCGATCGAAGCGGTGGAACTGCCCTCCGTCACACGCATCAACCGCACCGAAATCGGCTATCGCTCCGCCGGGTCAGAGATGGTGCAGAGCGGCCAGGACGCCTCCGGCCGGGATGTGCTGGTGGAAAGCCTGATGCTGACGGGCGATGAAAACATCATCGACATCGATGTCGCGGTGTTCTGGCGTATCTCCAACGCTTCGGACTACCTGTTCAATACCGCCAGCCCGCAAACCCTGGTGCGTGTCGTTGCCGAAAGTTCTCTGCGCGAGGTGATCGGCCGCACCCCAATCCAGCCCGCCCTGACCCAGTTGCGCGCGCAGATCGAGATGGACGTGCACAAGCAGACGCAGGAAATCCTCGACCGCTACAGGGCCGGCGTCGAGATCACGCAGGTGCAGTTGCAGAAGGTCGATCCGCCGGCAGCCGTGGTCGAAAGCTTCCGCGATGTGCAGCGTGCCAACACCGACGCAGAGCGGTTGCGCAACGAGGCCGAGGCCTATCGCAACGACATCGTGCCGCGCGCCCGCGGCGATGCGGCCCGCATCCTGGCCGAGGGCCAGGGCTTCAAAGCGGCGACGGTCGCCAGGTCAACCGGTGAGGCCCAGCGTTTCGATAGCGTTCTGAAAGCCTATCAGTTGGCCAAGGACGTGACGATCCGCCGCCTCTACCTCGACACCATGGAGGATATCCTCAGCAAGTCGCAGTCGGTGGTGGTGGACGACAAGCTGAAGGGCATCGTGCCCTTCCTGTCGCTGACGCCGCCCAATGCCCGCGCCGCGAACAACACGCCTTCGGGTGCGGCCTCCTCAGGCCAGCCATCCCTCCCGCCGGCACCGAACGGGGAGACAAGCCGATGAGCCGCGGTACCATCGCCGGACTCCTGCTGTTCGGCATCTTCGCCATCGTGCTGAATGCCGCACTATTCACCGTCGGACAGACCCAGCAGGTGCTGGTCGTGCAGTTCGGTGAGGTTGTCCGTCCGGTCGAGCAGGCCGGGCTACACGCCAAGATGCCGCTGATTCAGAACGTCATTACCTTCGACAAACGTCTGCTTGCCGTCGAGCTGCCCGGGGAGGAGGTCATCCTGGGCGACCAGCGCCGGCTGATCGTCGATACGGTGACCGTCTTCCGCATCACCAATCCGCTTCGGTTCTATCAGGCAGTCGGACCGGCGCCAGATGCGATCCGCGGCCGGTTGAACTCCATCGTGACCGGCAGCCTGCGGCGCGTCCTGGGCAATAACAAGCTGCTCGACGTGCTGTCTGCCGACCGGGAACGGATCATGACGACGATCCGCCAGCAGGTGAACGGCGAGATGGGCAATTTCGGCGTGACAATCGACGATGTCCGCATCCGCCGTGCCGACCTGCCGCAGGAAAACACCCAGGCCATCCTCTCGCGCATGCAGTCCGAACGCCAGCGCGTCGCCGCCCAGGCCCGCGCCGAGGGCGCCGAGGCGTCACAGCGCATCCGTGCCGACGCTGAACGCGAACGCACGGTGCTGGTCGCGGATGCGCGCGCCAAGGCGGATGAGTTGCGCGGCGAGGGCGAGGCGGAGGCGACGGCGATCTATGCCAAGGCGTTCGGCCAGGACCCCGCGTTCTTCTCCTACTGGCGGACGCTGCAGGGCTATCGGACGGTGTTCGACAGCGGCAATGCGCGGCTGGTGGTGACGCCGGACAACGATTACCTGCGGATGCTGCAGGCGCCACCGGACGGGCTTGGGAAATAGCGTCAGGCGGCATTGATCCAGGTGCCGCCAAAAGTGCTCAGTTTCGAAGATGGTCGGCGAAGGCCGACCATCTACGACGTGCAGTGCTTGTGGAGAGAAAGGTGTGGATGGTCGGCCTTCGCCGAGGAAAAGGCCGCGCCTTAAGCCGCGCCATCACGGAGGACGCAGCAAGCCCTCACGCGACAGCGATCACGGCGCCTCTGTCAGCAACTGATACGCATCCCCCGCCGTCTTCGCCTGCCGCAGCCGCTCCCGCACCGCCGCGTCACGAAACAGCCGCGACACTGCCGCCAGGGCACCGACATGCGACGACGTCTCCGCCCCCGGCATCAGTAGCGCAAACACCATTGCCACCGGCGCCCCGTCGATCGCCTCGAACTCGACCGGCTTGTCCAACCGCATGAATAGACCACGATAGACCCGCAGGGAGTCGATCCTGGCATGCGGCAGTGCAAACCCCTGCCCAAGCCCGGTCGAGCCCAGCCGCTCACGCGCCGTCAGCGCCGCTTCGATCGCACCGGGATCAAGCGCTGGACCGGAGCGGGTAATTCGGGCGGCGACCTCGGCAAGGAGTTGGGGTTTGGTGCGCGGCCGCTGATCGAGAATGACGCGATCCGGTGTCAGGAAATCGGCAATTTGCATCAGTCGCTGATCCGCAGCCGGTAGCCGACGCCGGTTTCCGTCAGGATGTGCACCGGCCGCTCCGGATCGGCCTCGATCTTCTGCCGCAGCGCTCGAATGTAGATACGCAGGTATTGCACGTCGGTGTTCGCCCCCCAGACCTCCCGCAGGATCATCCCATGCGTCAGCACCTTGCCCGCATGCTGAACCAGCAGCCGCAGCACACTATACTCCCGCGGCGAAAGCTTCACCTCCTGGCCGCGGACGGTGACGATACGCCGCACCAGGTCGACGGTCAGGTCGCCGCTGCGAAAGACCGGGGTCTCCCCCGCCTGCTTCAACTGATGGCGCTGGGCGGCCCTGATACGCGCCAGCAGTTCATCGATGCCGAACGGCTTGGTTACGTAATCGTCGGCGCCGAGATCGAGCGCGTTGACCTTCGCCCCCTCATCGCCGCGGCTCGACAGCACAATGATCGGCACCTGCGATCCGGTCTCGCGAATACGCTGGATGACTTCATTTCCATCGATATCAGGCAGGCCGAGGTCGAGAACGATCAGGTCGGCGCCCCGCCGCCGAACGACGTCCAACGCTGGCAGGCCGGTCTCCAGCTCGCTGACCACATAGCCCTGGCTGGTCAGGCCGGCGCGCAGGAACCGGCGGATCGCCGGTTCGTCGTCGATCACCAGCACCCGTAACGCACCCGACAAGGCCGTCATTCCGCCGCCTCTTCCGCGGCCAGAGGGGTCAGGACAGGAACCGGCAGGATGATCGTGAACACCGCGCCCGACCGGTCGGAGCGGTTTGCCGCGGTGATCGTGCCGCCCATCGCCTCGACGAAGCCGCGACAGATCGCCAGACCCAGGCCCGTGCCTGCCCGGCGGCGATCCGGACCGCCGCCGCGATAGAACTTCTCGAAGATCCGCTCTGCCTCGCCGGCTGGAATGCCCGGTCCCTCGTCGCTGATTCGCACGATCACCTGCTCGCCGGCGTTCTGGCCGCCGAGACGCGGATTTCGCTGCCAGAGGGCGCATGCTTGGCGGCGTTGTCCAGCAGGTTGAACAGCACCTGCTCGAACAGCACCATGTCCAGCGACAGCATCGGCAGATCGGGCGGCAGCATCGACCGTCACCTTGTGATGCGCCAGGATCTTGCTGGCGCGCTGCAACGCCGCACCGACCACGTCGGACAATTCGGCCAGCGTGGTGTTCGGCTTCAGCGCGCCCAATTCCAGCCGCGTCATGTCCAGCAGGTTGCCGATGAAACGGTTCAACCGGTCCGCCTCATCGATGATCGTGCCCAGCAGCGCCTCCTGCGTCGGCTCGTCGAGCACGTCCCGCTGCGACCGCAGGCTGGTCGCCGATCCCAGGATCGACGCCAGCGGCGTGCGCAGGTCATGCGAGATCGAGGTCAGCAGCGCGGAGCGCAGCCGGTCGGTCTCGGCCTCCAGCCGCGCGCGATGCAGGTCGCGGGCGAGGTTGACCCGCTCGATCGCCAGCGCCGCCTGGTCGGCCAGCGCGTCCAGCAGCCGCTGCTGGTCCGGCGTCAGCAGGATACCCGGCTCGTCGCGGATGATGCCGACGACGCCGAGCGGGACCGCGCCCGGTGCGCATCGGCTGGAACAGCCATTTGGCGCCGGGCAGCGTGTCGGAGCCGCGGCCGGCGACGTGGTTCTTCTCCCAGCACCACTGCGCGGCAGCGAGGTCGGCGTCATCCAGCATGTCCTCGGGCGGAAAGCCGGCACGCACGGGTCAGCGATGTCCTCGTCCGTCCTCGGGCAGCAGCAGGACGACGCGCACCTTCAGCATCAGCGCGATCTGGTGCGCGGTCGCCCAGAGCAGGTCGTCCAGCGTGACCGCGACCGCCAGCTTGCGGCTGAACTGATACAGATCGTCGGTGGCTGACGCGCGCGCTGCCGCGCGGCGACCGCCTGGCCGCGCACGCGCGCCGCCAGGTTGCTGGCGATCACGGCGACGACGGCGAAGAAGAACAGCGCGACGACGTTTTCCGGATCGGCGATCGTGAAGGTGTAGAGCGGCGGCAGGAAGAAGAAATTGTAGGCCAGCACGGCGACCAGGCAGGCGAACAGCGACGGGCCGAGGCCGTACAGCACCGCGCCGACCAGGATCGCCGTCAGGAACACCAGCGCGACGTTGGCGACACCCAGCACGTCGTGCAGCACGCGCGCCGACCGGAATCGCCAACCAGAACGAGCGGCAACGGAAATCGCGTACGGCTTCGGCGCCAGTTTCGCCGGCGCACGCGACGTCGGCAGCGACCGCTCCGCCGCGCTTCGGCCGGCGCTTCGATCACATGGATATTGATGCCGCCGGCTCGGTTGATCAGCCGTTGCGTGACCGACCCGAACAGGACCTGCCGCCACGCGCGGACGCACCGATTTGCCGACGATGACATGGGTGACGTTGTTGGCGCGGGCGTAGTCGATGACCGCATCGGCCACGTCCTGACCTGGGATCAGCACCGGCTCGCCACCCAGCTGACTGGGCCAGCCGCAGCGCCTCCACGACGCTGTCCTGATCTCGTCGCTGGCCCGGTGGCTTCCGGCGGTTTCGACGATCGATCGCGGTCCAGGGCGCACGGAGCTGATCGGCCAGCCGCTTGGCATGGCGCACCGTGGCCGACGGGCGCTTGGCCGCCCTGGACGCAGACCAGCACGCGTTCGCCGGCCGGCCAGGGCCCTTCGATCGCGTGGCTGCGCATGTAGTCGACCATCTGGTTGTCCACGCGCTGGGCGGTGCGCCGCAGGGCCAGTTCGCGCAGCGCGGTCAGGTTGCCGGGCTGCGAAATAGTGCCGCACCGCGCGCTCGGCCTGCGCCGGGACGTAGACCTTGCCCTCCTGCAGGCGCTGGATCAGGTCTTGCGGCGTCAGGTCGATCAGTTCGATGTCGTCGGCGCGGTCGATCACCGAATCCGGCACCGTCTCCCGCACGCGGATGCGGGTGATCCGCGCGACGACATCATTCAGGCTTTCGACGTGCTGGATGTTCAGCGTCGAATAGACGTCGATGCCGGCCGCCAGCAGTTCCTCGACGTCCAGATAGCGCTTCGGATGCCGGCTGCCGGGGGCGTTGGTGTGGGCGAGTTCGTCGACCAGCACCAGCGCCGGACGCCGGGCGAGGATCGCGTCCAGGTCCATCTCGGTCAGCAGCGGCGCCGCGGTAATCGATCGGACACGCGCGGCATCATTTCCAGGCCCAGCGATCAGCGCCTGCGGTTTCGGCGCGGCCGTGCGTTTCGACCACGCCGATAACGACGTCGATGCCCTCCCGCCGCCGGACCTGGGCGGAGGAGAGCATCTCATAGGTCTTCCCGACGCCGGGCGCGGCGCCGAGGAAGATCTTCAAGCGGCCCGCGCGAGCCCTTCTGCGCTTCCTTCAGCAGGGCATCCGGCGAGGGCCGCCGGTCCGAACCGCCGCTTTCACCCATTCGTTCACATATCCCGTCGCGTCGGCTTAGGCGTGTCCCAACGCATCCAGTGCCAGATTCAACTCTAGCACATTCACATGGGGTTCGCCGATGATCCCGAGCAGACGGCCGGTGGTGTGTTCGTCCACCAGGTGGTGCACAACGTCCTCCGACAGGTGCCGCGCCTTGGCGACGCGGGGAACCTGGAACAGCGCGCCGGCGGGTGAGATGTCGGGATCAAGCCCGCTGGCCGAGGTCGTCACCAGGTCCAGCGGCACCGGCACGCCGGGGTTCTCCTTCGCCAGCGCCTCGGTATCGGCGGTCACCCGGTCGATCAGCGCTTTCGAGGTCGGGCCGAGGTTGGAGCCGGACGAGTTGGCGGCATTATAGGGCGCCGGGATCGTCTTGCTGGCGTCATTCGGATCGGTGTCCGTGGTCGCCGACGGGCGGCCGTGGAAGTAGGTCGGTCCGGTGAAGTTCTGGCCGATCAGGGCAGAGCCAATCACCTTCCCGTCCTTCTGGATCAGGCTGCCATTGGCCTGCCAGGGCAAGATCGCCTGCGCGATGCCGGTCATGGCGAGCGGATAGGCAAGGCCGGTCAGGATCGTCATCAGGACGATCATCATGATCGCCGGCCGGATGTGTTGGGTCATAGTTGAGTTACTCCGGAAAGCAATGCTGCAGGGCGCCGCGTGGGGGCCAACGATCCGTCATGGCGGTTGAGTTGCCGCCCTCCTGGCTGTCTTGCTGGTCGGCCATCACGCCAGCCCCAGGCTGGAGACCAGGCCATGTCGATCAGCTTGATCCCGACGAACGGCGCCACGATCCCGCCCACGCCGTAGATCAGCAGGTTCCGCCGCAGCAGGGCGGCACGCGCCGATCGGGCGATAGGCGATGCCCTTCAGCGCCAGCGGGATCAGCGCGACGATGATCAGCGCGTTGAAGATGATCGCCGACAGGATCGCGCTCTGCGGGCTTGCCAGGTGCATGACGTTCAGCGCCTGCAGTTGCGGGTAGAATGCGATGAACATCGCCGGGATCATCGCGAAGTACTTCGCCACGTCGTTGGCGATGCTGAACGTCGTCAGCGCACCACGCGTCATCAGCAATTGCTTCCCGATCTCCACGATCTCGATCAGCTTCGTCGGGTCGCTGTCGAGGTCGACCATGTTGCCGGCTTCGCGCGCTGCCATGGTGCCGGTGTTCATCGCCACGCCGACATCGGCCTGAGCCAGGGCCGGTGCGTCGTTGGTGCCGTCACCGCACATCGCCACCAGCTTGCCCTGCGCCTGCTCGTCGCGGATCAGCTTGAGTTTCGCCTCGGGTGTCGCCTGGGCCAGGAAGTCGTCGACCCCCGCCTCGGCCGCGATCGCCGCGGCGGTCAGCGGGTTATCGCCGGTGATCATCACCGTGCGGATGCCCATCTGGCGCAGGGCGTTGAAACGCTCGCGGATGCCGCCTTTGACGATGTCCTTGAGGTAGATCACGCCCAGCAACTGGCCGTCCTTGGCGACGGCGAGCGGCGTGCCGCCGGCCTTGGCAATGTCGTCGGACAGGGCCTTGAGTTCCGCCACCGCACCATCCGTCACCTGCGAACGCAGCAGCGTCGTGCCGTTCGCCGCCGGCCTGCCTCGGCGCACCCAATCGAGCACCGCATCGACGGCGCCCTTGCGGATCGACACGCCTTCCATGTCGATGCCGGACAGGCGGGTCTGTGCCGAGAAGGGCACGAAATGCCCGCCATCCGGCGCCATCATGCCGGCCATCTCACGGCCGCGCAGGCCATAGAGTTCCTTCGCCAGCACGACGATGGAGCGGCCTTCCGGCGTTTCGTCCGCCAGCGAGGACAACTGCGCCGCATCCGCGAGATCGCGCGGATCGACGCCGGTCAGCGGCCGAACTCGGTCGCCTGGCGGTTGCCCAGCGTGATCGTGCCGGTCTTGTCCAGCAGCAGCGTATCGACGTCGCCGGCCGCTTCGACGGCGCGCCCGGACATTGCCAGCACGTTGAAGCGCACCAGGCGATCCATGCCGGCGATACCGATGGCCGAGAGCAGCGCGCCGATCGTGGTCGGGATCAGCGCGACGAACAGCGCCACCAGCACCAGGATCGACACCGCGCCTCCGGCGTAGCTGACGAAGCTGGGGATCGTGGCGACGGCGAAGACGAAGATGATCGTCAGGCCGGCCAGCAGGATGTTCAGCGCGATTTCGTTCGGCGTCTTCTGCCGCTCCGCCCCTTCCACCAGCGCGATCATGCGGTCGAGGAAGGTCGAACCCTGAGCCGCGGTGATGCGCACCTTGATCCAGTCGGACAGCACCCGCGTGCCGCCGGTCACGGCCGACCGGTCGCCGCCGCTTTCGCGGATGACCGGTGCGGATTCACCGGTGATCGCGGATTCGTCGATCGAGGCGATGCCCTCGACGACCTCACCGTCGCTGACGGGATCAGCTCGCCGGCCTCGACCAGCACCAGATCGCCCGGCTTGAGGTCCGGTGCGGCGACCTGCTCCCACAGGCCCTTCGCGTCATATTTGCCGTCCGAACCGGGCAGCAGGCGCTTCGCCATGGTCTCGGTCCGTGCGCGGCGCAGCGTGGCGGCCTGCGCCTTGCCGCGGCCTTCGGCGACGGCTTCGGCGAAGTTGGCGAACAGGACGGTTATCCAGAGCCAGAGCGATGATCTGGAAGGTGAAGCCCAGATGTCCGCCGCCGGTGAGCGATGTCGCGGATGAACAGGACCGTGGTCAGTGCCGCGACGATTTCCACCACGAACATGACCGGGTTGCGGATACATCAGCCGCGGATCGAGCTTGCGGAACGCCTCGACCGACGGCCGGCAGCAGGATCGCCGGGTCCAGCAACGCTGGATTCGCAGTGCGGGTTTTGGTTGCCATTTTTACGGCCTCAGTAGGTTGTGCCGGCTTGCATCGGGCCAGGTGCTCGACGATGGGCCCGAGCGCGAGGGACGGAAGGAAGGTGAGGCGCGCCGGTGATCAGGATGACGCCGACCAGAAGGCCCACGAACAAGCCGCCATGCGTCGGGAACGTGCCGGCGGAGGTCGGAACGATCTTCTTCGCCGCCAGCGAGCCTGCGATGGCAAGCATCGGCACGATGACGAGGAACCGTCCGATGAACATCGCCAGGCCCAGCGTCGTGTTCCAGAACGGCACGTTGGCGGACAGCCCGGCGAACGCGCTGCCGTTGTTGCCGGTCGCCGAGGTGTAGGCATACAGCGCCTCGGAGAAGCCGTGCGGCCCGGCATTGGACAACGCAGCCAGCCCCGGCTGGATCACCACCGCGAGCGCGGTGAAGCCCAGGATCGACAGCGGCAGGCATCAGGATGCCGAGCATGGCCATCTTGACCTCCTTCGCCTCCAGCTTCTTGCCGATGTATTCGGGCGTGCGACCGACCATCAGACCGGCGACGAACATCGCCACGATGACGAACAGCAGCATGCCATAGAGGCCGGAGCCGACGCCGCCGATAGATGATCTCGCCCAGCATGATGTTGACCATCGGCACCATGCCGCCCAGCGGCATCAGGCTGTCATGCATCGTGTTGACCGCGCCGCAGGAGGCATCGGTGGTGATCGTCGCGAACAGCGCCGAGTTGGCGATGCCGAAGCGGACCTCCTTGCCTTCCATGTTGCCGCCGATTGCAGCGCGCTGGCGGTCTGATCGACGGCAGATGCGCGAACAGCGGGTTGCCGGCGGCCTCGGCACTGTAGGCGACGACGACGTTCCGATCAGGAACAGCACGAACATCACGGCGAAGATCGCCCAGCCCTGGCGCTGGTCACCGACCATGCGGCCGAACACGTTGGTCAGCGCCGGCACCGATCGAGAAGATCAGCAGCATCTGGATCAGGTTGGTCAGCGCCGTCGGATTCTCGAACGGATGCGCCGAGTTGGCGTTGAAGAAGCCGCCGCCGTTGGTGCCCAGCATCTTGATCACTTCCTGGGACGCGACCGGCCCCTGCGCGATCAGTTGCTTGGCACCTTCCAGCGTGGTGACATCCGTATAGGCGGACAGGTTCTGCGGCACGCCCTGCCACACCATCACCAGGCCGACGACGATCGCAGACCGGCAGCAGGATGTACAGCGTGCAGCGGGTCATATCGACCCAGAAATTACCGATCGATTTGCGCCGACCGCCGGGAGAAGCCGCGGATCAGCGCGATGCGCCAGCGCAATGCCGGTGGCCGCGCTGACAGGAAGTTGTGCACCGTCAGCCCGGCCATCTGCACCAGGTAGCTCATGGTGGTTTCCGGCACATAGGACTGCCAGTTCGTGTTGGTTACGAAACTGACCGAGGTGTTGAACGCCAGGTCCGGCGACACCGCGTCGAGATGCTGCGGGTTGAACGGCAGCACCGCCTGCAGCCGCTGCAGCGCGTACAGCACGATGAAGCCGGCGAAGGTGAACGCCAGCATGGCGATCGCATAGGCGACCCAATGCTGCTCTTCGCGCCTCATCGACGCCGGACAGCCGGTAGAGCCCACGCTCGACCGGCCGCAGGACCGGGGAGAGGAGCGTGCGTTCGCCCGCGAAGACGCGGGTCATGTAGCCGCCGATCGGCTTGGTCAAAAGGATCAGCAGACCGCAATAGATTGCGATCTGTAGCCAGCCATTCACTGTCATGGTCTGTGTTCCCGCCTAAAAGCGTTCGGGACGGATGAGAGCGGCGACCAGATAGAACAGTATGAAGACTGTCACGCCGCCGCCGAGAACGAAGTCGAACAACATGGCTTGCCCCTCTAGAGTCGATCGCAGGCGAAGACGTAGAGGACGCAGACAGCAAGGAATGCCGCGCCGGTTACCAGGTAGATGATATCGATCATGTTTAAGCGGGCCCCATTTGACGCCATGGGGCGGAAGATGCGCTGTGAGCGCCTATAGGGACGATGTGAGTCGGGCGGCCGGGAAATAGTATTTCCATATATGCGCCGCGTACACGCGCACAGTCGCCGCGTCCGCGCGGACCGCCACACCGACTCTATCCAATCGGTTCCACGCTAAACGGCTGAAGTAAAGCCCGGCCAAGGCCAAGCCGTCAGGATCGGCCGCCCAAATGGAGGTGCCCAAATGGATGCCCAAATGGAGATACCCTGGGGGCCCTACCCTGCCAGGAAGCGCCGGGCCCCTTCGGCCAGGACCTGGACGCCCAATGCCAGGTCCTCGTCCTTGGTGTCCTCGGCCCAGTGATGGCTGATCCCGCCGATCGACGGGACGAACAGCATGGCCGCCGGCATCACCCGCGCGATGTTCTGCGCATCATGCCCTGCCCCCGAGGGCATCACCTGCCACGCCCCAGGCGCGAGCGTCTCAGCCGAACCGGAGAGTGCGTCCATCATCGCCTTGTCGCACAGCGCCGGGATCGCCTTGGAGATGGGCTCGACCGAGATGCAGCAGCGCTCCCGCCGGTTCGCCTCCCGCACCAGCCGATAGAGGGTCTCCTCCATCCGTTCCAGCACCGGCACACTGACATCGCGGAACTGGAACAGCACATCCGCCTTGCCGGGGATGATGCTCGGTGCCCCTGGCTCCAGCACGATCCGGCCTGTCGTCCAGGTGCTGCGTTCCCCGCAAACGCGCGGGAACTCGGCGTCGATCGCCGCCAGCAGACGCACCGCGGCCAGGCCGGCATCCTTGCGCTCTGCCATCGTGGTGCCGCCGGCATGGTCCTGCTGGCCGGTCACGGTGATGCGGAACTGCCAGATCGCGACGATCCCAGACACCACGCCGACGCGCAGTCCAGCATTTTCGAGCTGGGTTCCCTGCTCGATATGCATCTCGAAGAAGCCTTTGTAGCGGCTCGGATCGAGGCGCATGCGCGGCTTGCCCGCCAGTCCGACGGATGTCAGGGCGTCACGCAGCAAGGAGCCGTCGTTGCGGCTGCGGCTGCGGTCGATCTCAACCTCTGTCAGGTCGCCGATGATGGATCGGCTGCCGAGGAAGCCGCCCTCGAAATGCCCCTCCTCATCGGCGAAGGCGCAGACATCGACCGGCAGGCCGGCCCGCGCCAAGGCCACGGCGGCCATGACGCCCAGCGCGCCATCCAGCCAACCGGCTTCGTTCTGGGTCTCGATATGGCTGCCGCACAGGATATGCGGTCCCGGCCCCGGATGGCGGCCGAAGACGTTGCCGATGCCGTCGATCGACGCCTCCAGCCCGCAGGCGGTCAGCCGGTCCATCAGCCAGCGTCGGGACTCCATGTCCTGCGGCGAGAAGGTCGGGCGATGAACGCCGGTCTTGAACCGGCCGATCTCCCGCAATTCGTAGAGGTCCTTGAGAAACGCGCCGGTATCGATTGCAGCCATAGTTACCCTGTTGGCGTGAACGTTTGCAGCTTCCGATTTAGTCGTTCTGCGCCTGGGTCAAATGCAGTGCGGCGAGCGGTTCCAGCGCATACGGCATGGGACCGCGCAATGCGGCCGCAGCACGATCCAGATCCAGAACGAGCGCTTCCAGTTGCGGCAACTCATCGGCCTGGGGTTTCAGCCTGGCCGCCTTTATCCGCGCGTCGAAGTTTCCGTTCGTCAACCGGCCCTCCTGCCACTTTGTCGTGGGGCTTTGCGCTTTATTGCGCAAAGCCCCGGACATTTCAATCACGGGAACCGGCCGTTACATCAGGCATTCGTCATGACGCCTGTCGGGAAGCTGTCGGGACCGGTCAGGCGACGGAGATCTGCGTGAAGTCGACGAACCAGGACTGCACGGGGACAAAGCCCTGCACCTTCTTCGTCATCGCCCGCGGATTGAGGTCATGCACGATGAACAGCCACGCCGCCTCGTCCACGATCTTGGCGTGCGCCTCGGCCAGCAGCTTCGTTTGCTCCGCTCGATCGAAGCTCGCCTGCGCCTTTTTCAGCATCGTCGGTGATCGCCGCATTGTCGAAATGGCCCCAGTTGTAGTTCGTCGGCGAGAAACTGTCCTTGGCGTAGTAACGGAACATGGTCGAGGGATCGACCGAACTCAGGCTGATATTGATGCCGTGCACGCCGTGCGACTGGCGCCGCCTTGGGGTCGGTGCGGATGGCCACCAGCATCGTGCCCCATTCGACCACGTCGAAGTCGATCTCGCATGCCGACCGCGGTGAAGTTCTGCTGCAGGAACTCGTTCATCGGGATCGGCAGCATCTGCCCCGACCCCGAGGTCGAGATCATGATCTTCGCCTTGCACCGGCTTGTCCGGGCCCGTAACCCGCCTCCGCCAGCAGCGCTTTCGCCTTGGCGGGATCGTAGGTGTATTTCTGCGTCGGTTCACCGAAGAACGGATGCTCGGGCGGATAGAGCCCGACCGCCGGCTTCGCGATCCCGTTCAGCAGGTTGCACAGCCCCTCGCGGTCGATCGCGTAATTCGATCGCCTGCCGGACCCGGACGTCGTGGAACGGCGAACCTTCCTCGATATTCAGGCACGTACGGCCAGGTGTGCGGATAGGGCCAGAGCAGTGACGTCGTAACCCGCCTGTTTCAGGCGACGGAATGGAATCGGGCGCCGGGACCTCGATCCAGTCCACCTGGCCCGAGCGCAGCGCGGCGATGCGGGTGGTGGCTTCGGCCATCGGGCTAGACGACCAGCTTCTCCAGTTTCGGGATGCGCGTCCTTATCCCAGTAGTTCTCGTTGCGGACCATCTCGATATACTGGCCCGGCACGACGCGGGTGATCTTGAACGGACCGGTGCCGGACGGCTTCTTGCCGAACTCGGCCCAGTTTTTGCCGACCGCGTCATACTGCGCGGGACTGACCATCAGCACGCGGGTCAGCAGCCAGGGCAGGAAGCTGAACGGGAATTTCGTGGTGATCACGATGGTGGAGTCGTCGACTTTCTCGATACGTGTCGACCATCGAGACGGCGGCCTTGACGATCGGCGCCGCGGTCGCGTCGTATTGCGGCGACTTGTCGTCATAGACGCGCCGCAGGTTCCAGATCACCGCATCGGCGTTGAAGTCGGATGCCGTCATGGAACTTCACGCCCTGGCGCACGGTGAAGCTCCAGCGCAGCGGGTTCGCCTCATCGGGCTTCCACGCGGTGAACAGGCCCGGCGTGATCTTCGCCGGCTTGATCGGGATTGTTGCGCAGGTCCCAGTTCACCAGCGCGTCATAGGGCGGGTAGCCGAGGAAGCGGAATCCCTCGAAACCATTGTTCGGAATGCCGTGCGTCGCTCGGCATATCGGCCGCGGTCATCGCGATCCGCAACGTCCGCCACCGGCTGCCGCTCGGCAGGCACGGCCGGCAACGCCGCCGCGAGCGCCGCGATACCGGTCAGAAGATCACGTCTGGAGATCATGTATGCGACCCTTATGCCATCGTGATCTGGGTGAAGTCCTGGTACCAGCTTTGGGCCGGCTTGAAGCCCGGTCACCTTCTTCGACATCGCGCGCGGATTGAGGTCGTGCACGATGAACAGCCACGGCGCCCCATCGACGACCATCGCATGCGCCTGGGCCAGCAGCTTCGGTCTGCTCGTGCCGCATCGAACGTCGCCTGCGCCTTGCGCAGCAGCTCGCTCGCCTGCTCATTGTCCCAATGACCCCAGTTGTAGTTGATGGGCGAGAAACTGTCCTTGGCGTAGTAGCGGAACATCGACGACGGATCGGTGAAGCTCAGGCTGATATTGACCCCGTCGTCGCCATGCGATTGCGGCGCTTTCGGGTCGGACTGCGCACGGCGACCAGCATCGTGCCCCATTCGACCACGTCGAAGTCGATGTCGATGCCGACGGCGTTGAAGTTCTGCTGCATGAACTCATTCATCGGGATCGGCAGCATCTGCCCCGACCCCGAGGTCGAGATCATGATCTTCGCCTTGCACGGCTTGTTCGGCCCGTAGCCCGCTTCCTTCAGCAGCGCCTTGGCTTTCTCCGGATCGTATTTGTAACGATTGACCGGATTGCCGAACAGCGGGTCATCGGGCGGATAGAGCCCCATCGCCGGCTTCGCCGTGCCGTTCAGCATGGCGCACAAGCCCCTCGCGGTCGACGGCGTAGTTGATCGCCTGGCGCACGCGCACGTCGCTGGAACGGCGAACCGTCCGTGCAGTTCAGCGCATAGGGATAGGTGTGCGGATAGGGCCAAGGCTGATCTGCAGACCGGCCGCCTTCAGCGACGGAATTCCATCGGGCGGCGGCACCTCGATCCAGTCCACCTGCCCGGAGCGCAGCGCCGCGACGCGGGTCGTGGCTTCCGGCATCGGATAGACGATCATCTTGTCGAGCTTCGGGATGCGCGTCTTGTCCCAGTAATCCTCGTTGCGCGACATCTCGGCATACTGGCCCAGCACCACCTTGGTGATCTTGAACGGACCGGTACCGGAGGGGTTCTTGGCGAAATTCGCCCAGTTTTTTCCAGACTCTGCCCAACGCGCCGGGCTCACGATCAGGACCCGCGTCAGCAGATAGGGCAGGAAGCTGAACGGATATTTCGTCGTCAGGACGATCGTCTTGTCATCGGTCTTTTCGAAACTCGCGATCATCGAGACGGTGGCGCGTACGATCGGCGCGGCGGGCGCATCGTATTGCGGGGATTTTTCGTCGAAGATGCGGCCGAAATTGAACAGGATGGCATCCGCGTCGCAGGCCGATCCGTCGTGGAACTTGACGCCTTCGCGCACGCCGCAGATCCAGCGCAGCGGGTTGCTTTCGTCGATACGCCAACTGGTGAACAGGCCCGGCGTGATATCCGCCAGCTTATCGGTGTGGGTGAAATCCCAGTTCACCACCGAATCGAACGCCGGATAGCCCAGAAAGCGGAACCCCTCACCGCCGTTATTCGGAATACCATGCGTTGTCGGCAGATCGGCCGACGTCATGCCGATCCGCAATATTTGCGGCGTAGCGGCATGGGTTGGAAGGCCTGGAACAACAGCCGCCCCAGCGGCCGTGGCGATGAGACCACGTCTGGAAATCGTCATGCATATCCCCTCGATTGAGCGATCGAGGGAGACGTTGCAACCGCTATGCCATCGCCACTTGCGCTGGCACCGTCGAAACGATCATGCCCAGCAGTTCGGCCGTCGGCAGCACATCGCAGAACGTATGCGCCATGGCCGAAAGCGTGGCGTTATGTTCTTCATCCGTAAAGGTCGCGTTCGCGTCGGCAACGTAGAATACTTTGTAGTTCAACATCATCGCATCGCGCGCGGTCAACTCGCAGCAGACCTGCGAGGCCGTACCTGTCACGATGATTGTATCGATGCCACGCGCCTTGAGGATGGCATCCAGCGCCGAGGCGCCGGGCGCGAAGGCGCCGAAACGGTTTTTCCGCACCTTGAGGTCCTCGGGACGCACATCAAGGCCGGCCCATATCCGATGTCCTTCGGAGCCCGGAGTGAACGCTTCGATCATTCGCTCCCGCCGCGACGGAGAGCAGAAATGGTTGAAGAAAACCGGCCAGGTTCGCACCGCCTCTTCATCGAACGTGTTCTGGACATAGACGACAAGCCCACCGGCCTCCCGCAGGGCCTGGCTGATGCGGTTGACGCTGGGCACGATCTCCCGCGCGGCGGGGATTTCGGCGACCGCACCCGGCGCCATGAAGCCGTTCTGGAGGTCGACGACGACATGCGCGGTACGGCTTGGATCGAGGCTGTCGAACACCCGCAATCTGCCGCGGCGCTGTGTCACACGGTCGACGACGGCGGGCAGGATAGCGGGTGTATGCATACCACGGCTCCAACAATGATTAAAGATTGTGCGTATGTTCCGCAACAACGGTAATTTTGCGTACTTCGAAATGCAACAGCATAAAATTTGACCAGGTTACCGTGTGCACCGAGCGAGAGATGGCCGAATGGCCGTCGGACCGAGCGGCGAATTGCGCGGCGGCATTCTCAGACGTCTTGCTGCACCGCAACACGCCCGCGGGCGGCGGCGCCCGCTTTTGCCCATCCGAGCGAGACGGAAACCGGCGCTGGCACGGAACTTGCGGATCAATCACCACCGGAAGACCGATCCCAAGGCCCTCATAGGAACCCAAAGGAACACTCCGACCCGATGCTCTTGTTCGCGCTCCGCCGCCTGTTGCAGGCCATTCCGATCCTTTTCGGTGTCTCGCTCGTCGTCTTCGGCCTCGTGCACATCGTGCCCGGAAATCCGATCGACATGCTGATGCCGCCCGAAGCCTCGCCCGAGGTCATCGCCCAGATGAAAGCGGCGTTCGGCTTCGACAAGCCGCTTTACATGCAATACATCCTCTGGCTGCTGCATGCGCTGCGGGGCGATTTCGGCCTGTCGGTGTTCAACGCGACCCCGGTCTGGGGCCAGTTGATCGACGCCCTTTCCAACACCTTCGTCCTGGCCATCCTCGCCGCGATCCTGGGTTTTGCCCTGGGTGTCGTGCTTGGCATGGCATCGGCACTGTATCACGGGCGCTGGGCGGACAAGCTGTTCTCGGCGATTGCCACGATCGGCGTGTCGCTGCCGCACTACTGGTGCGCGATCGTCCTGGTGCTGGCCTGCGCGGTGTTGCACGACTGGCTGCCGGCGCAGGGCATGGGGGACGATGCCCTGCCGCTCTATGACCGGGTGCAATATCTCATCCTGCCGGTCATCACCCTGTCGCTGATCCCGATGGGTGTGATCGGGCGGCTGGTGCGTGCCACGGTGCTCGACATCATCGGCCAGGATTTCGTCGGTGCGCTCTCCGCCAAGGGCCTGACCCGCTGGCCGGTGATCCGCCACATCGCCAAGAACGCTGCCCCGCCGGTGCTGGCGCTGATGGGCCTGCAATTCGGGTATCTGCTGGGCGGGTCGATCCTGGTGGAGACGGTGTTCAACTGGCCCGGTTCCGGCAACCTGCTGAACCTTGCCATTTTCCGCCGCGACATTCCCGTGCTGCAGGCGACCATCCTCGTCCTGGCGACCTTCTTCGTCATCCTCAACCTGCTCGTCGACATCGCCCAGGCGGCGATCGATCCGCGCATCCGCCGTTGACCGGAGGCCCCCCTATGTCAGACCTCGTGCTGGAGGCAGGTCCGAAGCGTGCCGATGCGGCGACCGTGACGCCGGCTTCTGCCGACCTCCCCGCCGCCCCCGCGCCCGGCTATTGGAAATCCGTCGCCGGACGCGTGCTGCGCGACAAGGTGACGATGACGGTCACCGTCATCCTGCTGGGCATCCTGTTCATCACCCTGGGCGCGCCGTTGGTAACGCATCTCGATCCCTATCAGGGCAGCGTGCTGACGCGGCTGAAGCCGATCGGCACGCAAGGCCACTGGCTGGGCACGGACGAGACCGGCCGCGACCTGTGGACGCGCCTCTGCTACGGCGGACGGCTGTCGCTGCTGGCGGCGATCATGCCGGTGACGATCTCGCTGGTGGTGGGTGGGTTCCTCGGCGTTCTCGCGGGTTATGCCGGCGGCATCGTCGGCACGCTGGTGATGCGGACGATGGACGTGTTCTACGCCTTCCCTTCCATCCTTCTGGCGATCGCCATCTGTGGGTTGCTGGGCAATGGCCTGTCGAACTCCATCGTCGCGCTGGCAGTGGTATTCATTCCGCCGATGGTGCGCGTCGCCGAGACGGTGACAGCCCAGGCACGCGGCCTCGATTTCGTGGAGGCAGCCCGAGCGTCGGGGAGCACGACGCTGCAGATCGTGCGACATCATGTGCTGGCCAATGTGTTGGGACCGATCCTGGTCTACGCGACCAGCCTGATCAGCGTATCGATCATCCTCTCGGCCGGCCTGTCCTTCCTGGGCCTGGGCGTGACACCACCCCAGCCGGAATGGGGACTGATGCTGAATTCGCTACGCCAGGCGATCTATGTGCAGCCTTACGTGGCCGCCCTGCCCGGCGTGATGATCTTCGCCACCTCCATGTGCTTCAACCTCATGTCCGATGGCTTCCGGTCGGCCATGGATGTTAGGCTGAACAAGTGACTGGGTGTGGCTGGGGAAAGAAACCACGGAGCGGCCGCTGCGCGGCCTTCACCGAGAATACACGGAGTGCCACGGAGGCGGTTTGGATACAGCACGGGGACACGATCCAGCTCCGTTCGCTGGAGCCGATGCAGATATTCGTTGCCATCCCGTCACGCCACCGGCCTTCCATCAGGCGCGAAGCGCGAAAGCCGACCGGCGAACCGCTCCCGCGCCTGACCATCTTCCTCCGCCGCCAAACCACCTCCTCCGTGGCCCTCCGTGCGACCTCAGTGAAGGCCGCGCAGCGGGCGCTCCGTGGTTTCTTTTCACTCTTCCCTCCACACCCCCTCCACTGTCCCGACGCCCGAACGGAGCCCCCGCATGAGCGCCGCCCTCAAGCTTGACCCCGCCAATGACCCCCGCGACCGCGGCGGCCCCGCCCAGCCGCTGCTGATCGTCGAGAACCTGAAGAAATACTTCCCCGTCCGTGGCGGCCTGCTGAACCGCCAGGTTGCCACCGTCCAGGCCGTCGACGACGTCTCCTTCCTCGTGCGCAAGGGCGAGACGCTGGGCATCGTCGGTGAGTCCGGTTGCGGCAAATCCACCACCGCGCGCCTGCTGATGCGGCTGATGGCGCCAGATTCCGGCTCCGTCGTCTTCGACGGCGACCCAGTCGGGGATAGGCGCGGCATCTCCGTCTCCGAGATGCGCCGGCAGATGCAGATGGTCTTCCAGGACAGCTACTCCTCGCTGAACCCGCGCATGACGATGGCCGAGAGCATCGCCTATGCGCCGCGCATGCACGGTGTCTCGCGCAAACAGGCCTTCGAGCGTGCCGAAAGCCTGCTCAGCCGCGTCGGCCTGAACCCCGCGCTGTATGCGCGCCGCTATCCGCATGAACTCTCCGGCGGGCAGCGCCAGCGGGTGAACATCGCCCGCGCGCTGGCACTGGAACCGCGGATGGTGATCCTGGATGAGGCGGTGGCAGCGCTCGACAAATCCGTCGAAGCCCAGGTGCTGAACCTGCTCACGGACCTCAAGCACAGCCTGAACCTGACGTATCTGTTCATCAGCCACGACCTCAACGTCGTCGAATATATGTCCGACCGCGTGATGGTCATGTATCTCGGCCGCGTCGTCGAAACCGGCCCCGTCGAGGACATCTACCGCCATCCGCGCCACCCCTATACGCGCGCGCTGTTCGCCTCCAAGCCCACGCTCGACCCCGACCGCCGCACGCAGGAGATGCCGCTGACCGGCGATCCGCCGAACCCGATCAACCCACCCTCGGGCTGCCGCTTCCGCACCCGCTGCGCCTTCGCCCAGGCGATCTGCGCAGAGACACCGCCGACGCTGTCCCTGCCTTTGGCCGGTTCGCAGGATCCGTCCCACCTCGTCGCCTGCCATTTACCCGAGGCGCAGGCCGCAGGAGCCGCACATGCCTGACGGATCGACGATGGCCCCCATACTGCGCGTCGAGGACCTGACCGTCCGCTTCGTTCGCCGCAACATCGACGTCGCGGCGGTCAACGGCGTCGAATTCTCGCTGCAGGCCGGCGAGACGCTGACGATCCTGGGCGAGTCCGGATCGGGCAAATCCGTCAGCCTCAAGGCGATGATGGGACTGTTGCCTGAGTATGCCCGACATCTCCGGCAAGATTGCGCTGAACGGGCAGGATATCCTGACCCTGCCGCCGGCGGAGCTGGCGAAGATCCGCGGCGGCGCGGTGTCGATGATCTTCCAGGAGCCGATGGCCGCGCTCGACCCGGTCTATACGATCGGCGAACAGATTGCCGAAACGATCGTCCAGCACGAAGGCTGCAACAAGAGCACGGCGATGCGGCGCGCGCTCGACCTTCTGGAGATGGTCAAGATCCCCTCCGCCGAACGCCGGCTGAAGAACTTCCCGCATGAGATGTCCGGCGGTATGCGCCAGCGCGCAATGATCGCCCTGGCTTTGGCCTGCAAACCCAGCGTGCTGCTGGCCGATGAACCGACGACGGCGCTGGATGTGACGGTCCAGATCCAGATCCTGTTGCTCTTGAGACAGTTGCAGCAGGAACTTGGCATGGCGATCGTCTTCGTCACGCACGACGTCGGCGCTGCGGCGGAGATCTCCGACCGGATCGCGGTGATGTATGCCGGGCGTTTCGTCGAGACCGGAACGACACGGCAGGTGATGAAACATCCGCGCCATCCCTACACCCAGGGCTTGCTGTCCTCGACGGTGCATGGTGGCATGCGCGGCAAGCCGCTGGAGACGATCCCCGGCACGCCGCCCAGCCTGGCGCAGTTGCCGCCGGGCTGCGCCTTCGCACCGCGCTGCCGCTACGCGGAGCCGGCCTGCCGGGCGGATGGGATTCCGGTGGTGATAACCGAGGATGGGGCAATGGCGCGCTGCGTGCGGGCCGCTTCCCTGGAGCACGCATAGAGGGACGGGAACATGACATTGCAGGAATTCGGGGTATTCTTCGACAAGGCCGGACTGCCCTTGTCCACCGCACAGAAGGAAACACTGTTCAAGGCGTGGCCTATGCTGGAGGTGATGCTCGGCGAAGCGACGGCGCCCTTGCCGCGCGAGGCGGAACCGTCGGTGATGTTCCAGCCGGAGGTGAAGTGATGGCCGCGTTCCTCACCATCGCGCGAGGCCGCCGAGCTGATTGCGGCAAAGAAACTTTCGCCGGTGGAGCTGACGCAGACCTGCCTCGATCGCATCAGGCAAACTCGACGGCACGCTGCACAGTTTCCTGCTCGTCACCGAGGATCGCGCCATGGCCGATGCCAAGGCCGCCGAGGCTCGGATGATGGCCGGCATCGCTGAAAGGTCCGCTGGACGGCATCCCGATCGGCTCACAAGGACATCTACTGCACCGCCGGCATCCGCACGACGGCGCATTCGAAGCTGCTGGAGGATTTCGTTCCGACCGAGGATTCCATGGTCGTGAAGAAATGGGCCGAGGCCGGAACGGTCATGCTGGGCAAGCTCGCGACGCATGAGTTCGCGCTCGGCGGCCCGTCCTTCGACCTGCCCTGGCCGCCGGCCCGCAATCCCTGGAACCCGGCGCATTTCACCGCCGGCTCATCGTCCGGCACCGGCGCGGCGGTGGCCGCCGGCCTCGTCGCTGGGCGGCACCGGATCGGACACCGGCGGCTCGATCCGCGGCCCAGCCGCCCTGTGCGGCCTGGCCGGCATCAAGCCGACCTATGGCACTGCCAGCCGCGTCGGCGTCTTGCCGCTGTCGTTCACGCCTGGACCACACCGGCCCGCTGGCCTGGACGGTGCAGGACTGCGCGCTGCTGCTGCAGGGCATGGCCGGCTACGACCCGACCGACCCGGCCAGCGCCAACCGCCCGGTGCCGAACTTCACGGCGGACCTGAACAAGGGCGCCAAAGGCCTGCGCATCGGCGTGATCCGCCATTTCCACGAGGTCGACAACCCGGTCAGCGCCACGACAAAGGCCGGGATCGAGGGCGCGCTGGACATCTTCCGCAAGCAAGGTGCCGAAATCCGCGACGTCACGCTGTCGTCGATGATGGACTACAACGCCGTCGGCTGGGTGATCCTGACGACCGAGGCCTATGCCGTGCACGAGCCCTGGCTGAAGTCGCGCTTCAACGACTACGGCGAACTGTTGCGCGACCGCCTGGCCCTCGGCCGCCTTGATCAGCGCCTCGGACTACATGCAGGCGGTGCGTCGCCGGCGCGTGCTGTGCCAGGAGATCGCCACGGCGATGGCCGACCTGGACGTTCTGATCACCGCCTCTGCCCCCGCCGAGGCACCGAAGATCGACGAAGTGCCGAAATGGGCGATGCTGGAGAAGCCGAACTTCACCATGCCGTTCAACGTCACCGGCCTGCCGGCGCTGAGCGTCTGCACCGGATATGGCGAGGGCGGACTGCCGGTCTCGATGCAGATCATCGGCAAGCCATTCCAGGACGCGACGGTGTTCCGCGCCGGGCATGCCTACGAGAAGGCGACGGACTGGCGCTCGAAGCGGCCGGCCATGGCGGCATAGCTGCTCGCGTAACGACAATGATGCGGGCTGGCCGAGGACTGGCCGCCCCGCATCACGCCGTTCACGGCCGCACTTGCGTGCCTTCCGGCGCGCGTACCGGCACGCCCGAAATTTACTCGACAAGATCGCATGGCAGACTTACGCGTGCTGCGACCCTCAGTCATGTGCCGGACGACACCGGCAACCCCTGAACGCGTCTTCGAAAAGCAGGAGGTTCAGACCAGTTCGTTGGCCCCGGATTTACCGGCCGGAGAGAATTGACTTCAGCGTAGCACGGGCGCCGGGCCATTAGGTCCGAGAAATAAATGCGCACTGACAGTCGCGCGGCTTACCCTCAAGTCACCGAAAGCGTCCCATCCGACCTTCGGAGAAGAGTCATGCTGGAGCATTTGGAGCAGCAGAAGAAGCTGACGACCAATCAATGGAAGATCATCGCCACGGCAAACGTTGGCGATATGCTCGATTTCTTCGACTTTTTCCTGATCGGCTACGTGCTGGCCTTCATCCTGAAGGAATGGCAACTGACCTATGGCGCAGTCGGCCGCTGATCCTGGTGTCGGCAGGCCTCGGCGCGGTACCGGGCGCTCTGTTCTGGGGCTGGATGGGCGACCGCATCGGCCGCCGCACAGTCTTCATCCTGACCGCGCTGAATGTCGCCGTCGCCACCGGCATTTTGTATTTCACTCCGGACCTGGATGGCTGGATTGCCGGGCTGGATATTCCTGACGTTCTTTCGCTTCTTTGTCGGCTTCGGCAACGCCGGATTGATCGCAGTGGACATCCCGCTGGTGCAGGAGTTCGTCCCGGCCAGCAAGCGTGGATGGGTCAGCGGTCTGACCACCGTTCTGCTGCCCGCCGGCAACATCCTCGGCGCGGTGGCCGGTGCCTATCTGGCGCCCGTCATGGGCTGGCGCGGTCTGTTTCTCGTCGGTCTCGCCCCGGCCTTACTCGGTGGTCATGATCCGCTACTGTGGATTCCGGAATCACCGCACTGGCTCATGCGCATGGGCCGATACGCGCGAGGCGCGCAAATCCCTGGCCTGGGCGCTGAAATGCGATCCTGACGAAATCGAGCTGCCGGCAGAACACGCCAACGGCGGAAAAAACCACCTGGCTCGAATTGTTTCGCTATCCACGCAGCGTGATCGCGGTGTGCCTGATTGCGCTGAGCCAGACGGGCGGCGTCGGCCTGCTGATGTGGATCACCGCGTTGTTCGTCATGGTGCTGCAGATCACGCCGGCCGAGGCCTCGTATCTGATGATCTGGGTGGGCATTCTCGGCATCGTCGGACGCCTGGTGCGTCCTGGATGTCGGATGCGATCGGTCGCCGGCTGTCGGGTTTCATCATCGGCATCGGCGGCGCGGTCACCATGGCACTCGCCGGATACCTGCACGACGCCTATATCGGCACCGTGTCCGTCTTCTTTCTGCTGGTCATGGCGCAGCGGTTCTTCGGCGACGGCAGCTACGCCGTGATCGGACCCTACCTGGCGGAGGTGTGGCCGAACCGGCTGCGCGGAAGCGGCATGGGCTTTGGCTACGGCGTCGGAAATCTCGGCAAGATCATCGGCCCGCTTGGCACTCGCGATTATCGTCGGATCATCGAACTACGTATCTCCAAAGGTGACGATGGACGCGATATTTCCATCGTTCCTGTTCCTGTCGTTCTGGTATGTGCAGGCTGCCTTCGCCTTCCTGCTACTCGGCATCGAGACCAGGGGCCGTTCAATCCAGGAGATCGGGGATACACTTGATCTTCCGGCGATCGCACCGGTCAGCGGTACGGCGCAGACCGCGAAATAGCGACTGGCGTTCCGAGCGGGGCGCGTTGCGTTCCTGCACGTCCGATACTGCACATTGACGCGAACCGCACTGGTTCGACGGCAGATGCATGATTTCGCACTACCGAATAGTATTATCAGATTTCTCAAAATATCCACATTGTTACTTGTCCGATATTGAGTTTGGAGGGCGAGCGCGCCACGTGCGGAATGTGCCTGTCACAGCGGCCCTGTCTCTCGCCCAAGTGGCCGCACCCAAGAAAAAGAGGAGGGTAACGCGATGACTGACCCTGTCTTCAAGATCGTCGAAATCGTTGGGACTTCAGAGGGAAGTATCTCCAATGCGATCGATAACGCGGTCCACAGGGCTGCCGGAAGCCTGAGAAATCTCGGTTGGTTCGAAGTCGTCCAGGCGCGTGGCGAGATTAAGGACGGGAAGGTCCGTCGCTATCAGGTCACCCTCAAGGTTGGCTTTATGCTCGAATAGTGCCGCGATCGGGCTGACTGATTGACACGTCCGCCTCAAAGCCAGGTCGTCCCTATGGGACGGCCTGCCAAGCGTGCGATGACGCCTCACCATGGCATAGCCCGGCCTTGTGCCACGGCTGTCCGGTACGACATTTGCCGGTGTGGAGTTGTTTCGACTCCGCGAAAGCCTCACACGGAGCCGGCCCGCAAGCGGGCCTTGGACGGAGGAGGCCGGAGGTCACGGAGGCGTTTTCTCACGGCGACTTTGGAACGGTGGCCGCTTTGCGGGGTGATTCGCCCCGAGCATTTCAGAGAGCTTCGCGCGATACGAAACCGCATTGGTTCTCACCACATTACCGGCACCCTGGCCAAGTTTAGCTATGATAAAGGACATTATCATATATACCAGGGAGGAGCCTGGCCGTCGCGGATACGAATGATCTCGTTCAAAGCAGGTCGGGTGTGGACTCGATATATGACCGGACCTGCATATCCCTCATATCGAGGTTGAGAGTGTCGTCCGACTTATCAACTAGCTCATAGCCGGGAATCGCCGCAATACCAGGTTGTCGAACAGTGATTTGCTTACCTATGCTCAGGAATGGTGAAGTAAGATAATCTTGTTCAGTGTCAAACCGAATGTAGCCGTGAGCGTCGATTAGAGCTGCGGGGAACTTTGAAAGTGTGGCATACCAAGTGCCATCCTCCCTATAGCGCGCTTGAGCAGCTCCGATACCCCACAATTGATTAAGGTATGGGGCCTTGTCTCTGTTTCGCGCCGCCTTTTCTGCGTCTCGCACCTCGATCTTCCATGCTGCCGCCATTTTCCGATGCACTTGCTTATACGCTAAAGAGCATATTCTGTATGCAGCATGGTTGCTGGTCGCGAAGAAAATCGCTTTAGCTGGCCAGCTTGTTGAAGGATACAGGGCAGCGCCGCATCTGCACTGCGTCAGCCGGGACAGGTACAGGCTGCCGAAGGCAGCAACCATAAGCCCTTCCGGCAGCCAGCCGGTCGGACCTGCCCCCCCGGCGCTACTGCAAACGCCTCCGTGCCCTTCGTATCCTCCGTCCAAGGCCCGCTGGCGGGCCGCCTCCGTGTTTTCTTTCACCCAAGCCGATCACCGCACCGGCCTATTGGTAACCGGCCAATCGGCAAGAAGCGTACCGGACAGTCTTGGGCTTGTCCCGGCCATGACGGGGATGAGATCGTCCCCCCGCTCCCCAAGGGAGAACTCCATTCTACCCGATCAGCAGCTACCGAAGTATTCTTCCGCGCGCAGCCGCCACACCAACCCTGTGCGCATAAGGGTCAGCCCGTCGGGCTGTCGGCATAACTCTCTGCCCGCGCCGCCAGCGGCCCCAGCGCGGCCTCGACGCCGAAATCACCCGGCAATGCCCCGCGCGGAAACAGCCGGGTCACGTGCCCCATCTTCCGCCCCGGCAGCGCCTCGGTCTTGCCGTACAGATGCGGGATCAGCCCCGGCTCCGCCACCGCAGCGGGCCACAGCGCCATCCCCTCCGGCCCGATCAGGTTCTTCATCACCGCATCCGAATGCCGCGTCCGCCGCCGGCAGCGGCAGGCCCGCAATCGCTCGGATATGCATCTCGAACTGGCTGACCGGGCAGGCATCGATCGTCCAGTGACCGGAGTTGTGCGGCCGCGGCGCAATCTCGTTCGCCAGCACCCGCCCGTCGGCATCGAGGAACATCTCGACCGCCAGCAGGCCGACAAGGTCCAACGCCTCCGCCACCCGCCGCGCCATCGCCTGCGCGGCCTGATCCGCCGTCTCGGAAATCCGGGCCGGCGCCAGCGTCAGGTCCAGGATGTGATTGGCGTGCCGGTTTTCCACCGTGTCGAACGCCGCCATCGCGCCGTCGGCGCCGCGAGCGATCACCACGCTGATTTCCTGCGCGAAGTCGATGAAGCCTTCCAGGATCAGCGGCTTCGGCTGCAGCCGCTCGAACGCCGGCGCCAGGTCCTCTGGCGTGCGCAGCATCGCCTGGCCCTTGCCGTCATAGCCCAGCCGCGTGGTCTTCAGCACCGACGGCAGGCCGAGCGCCGCGACCGCCGCCTCGCAGTTCCGCCAGGCGAACCGACCGGCCGCCAGGGCGCGGTCGCGACGCCGGCGTTGTTGAGGAAGGTCTTCTCGTCGATCCGGTCCTGGCTGATGCGCAGCACCGACGGCGCCGGCCGCACCGGACGGATCGAGGCGAGCAGGTCCAGCCCCTCGGCGCTGACATTCTCGAACTCGAAGCTGATCACGTCCACCGCCTCGGCGAAGCGGCGCAGCGTGGCGGCATCGCGTATAGTCGCCGAGCGTGACCGAGGCGGCGACCTGGCCGGCCGGGCTGTCGGCCTCGCGGCGTCAGGATGTGGCAGCGATAGCCCAGGCGCGCGGCAGCCATCGCCGACATCCGGCCAAGCTGGCCGCCGCCGACAATGCCGATCGTGGCATTCGGCGGCAGCGGAAAGCGGTTCATGTTCCGGACTCGTGCGGACGCATGGGAGTCTCGCGGCGCCTCGGCCACCGATGCGGTCTGCGCGGCGCGATAGGCATCGAGCCGGACCGCCAGCGCCGCGTCCGTGGTCGCCAGGATCGACGCCGCCAGCAGCGCCGCGTTCACCGCCCCCGACCGGCCGATCGCCAGCGTGCCGACGGGAATGCCGGCGGGCATCTGGACGATGGACAGCAGGCTGTCCATGCCCTTCAGCGCCTGGCTTTCCACCGGCACGCCCAGCACCGGCAGCGACGTCCAGGCGGCGCACATGCCCGGCAGATGCGCCGCGCCGCCGGCGCCGGCGATGATGACCTTCAGGCCGCGATCCGCGCGCCGTCATCGCATAGTCGCGCAGCCGGTCGGGCGTGCGGTGCGCGGAGACGATGCGAACCTCATGCGGCACTGCCAGCTTCGTCAGGGTCTCGGCGGCGTGGGTCAGCGTCGGCCAGTCCGACTGGCTGCCCATGATAATTCCGACCAGCGCGCTCCATTTCAGGCAATGTTGTCCGGGATCAGGCGGCTTTCCAGCCAGGCGATCTCGTCTCGCAACATCAGCTTGCGCTTCTTCAGCCGCTGCAGATGCAACTGATCGGACGCTCCCTGCTCCGCCAGACGCGCGATGACCGTATCGAGGTCGCGGTGTTCGCTGCGCAACCCGTGCAGTTTCCGCAGCAGGGAATCCTTATCGCTCAGCATGACAACTACCGAGGGTAGAATTCATCCTAATCCGACACTGACGCAAAAGTTGCGACTGGTCAGATCGATGGCAACGGCGTTACAGTGCTTCGCCGCCTCCGCTGCGGCGGAAGCTGGCGAACCGGTCAAATACGGAGGTACCCAGTCCATGAGCCTGAATACGCGTCTTGACGCCCTAAAGGAACGGCACGCGTCGCTCGAAATGCGGATTTCCGATGAGGACCATCGGCCGCGACCGGACACGGACGCTCTTACGCGACTGAAGGTGGAAAAACTGCGCCTGAAGGAAGAGATGGAACGGCTGCGAGCCCTCGCGACCTGACCAGACACCGTCTCCAACCCTCCCCGTCGCACCGGTCAGGCGGCTTCATCCGCCTCCGGCGGCGGGGGCGCCGGGACCGCCCGGCCTTCCCGTTCCAGACGCTCATTGGCCTGCGCCACCGCCTGATTGAGGTCGGTCTGGCTGCACAGTCCCAGGATCACCGGATCGCGCGGCTTGATGTTGGCACTGTTCCAGTGGGTGCGGTCACGCACCTTCTGGATGGTGTCCTTGGTGGTGCCCAGCAGCTTGCCGACCTGCGCTTCCGACAGTTGCGGGTAGTTGCGCAGCAGGAAGGCGATCGCATCCGGCCGGTCATTGCGCTTGGCCACCGGCGTATAGCGGGCGCCGCGATGGCGCTTTGGCGCCGGCATGCGATGTGACCAGCAGCTTCAGCCGCGCGTTCGGGTCTGCCTCGCAGCGCCGGATGTCTTCCAGCGTGACCTGGGAGTTGGCGACCGGGTCATATCCGACGATGCCCTGCGCCACCTCTCCGTCCGCGATCGCCTGCACCTCCAGCGGATGCATGCCGCAGAAATCCGCGATCTGCGTGAACGTCAGTGCGGTTTTCTCGATCAGCCACACGGCGGTGGCCTTGGGCATCAGCGGAAGGGTCATGGCATTACACTCTCTGAGGCCGCGGTGCGGTCTATGGTGGGGGTTGCATCCTGGCTATCCTGCGCCCTGAACGCATCCAAACCACGGCACGCGCGCGATATGACAAGCGAATCAAGGCGGGTCAAGCGGCTTCGCAGGCGATATCATCACCTGCGCGCGCATGGTTGGGACGCCAGGGTCAGCAGCAGAATATAGGAGTTCGCATGGCAGAAGACGAGGACACACCGATCCGCAAACGCCGCTGGCTGGAACCGCTGATGCTGGATTCCCTCGGCGTCGAGGAACTGCACGCCTATATCGAGGCGCTGAAAGACGAAATCGGCCGCGTCGAGGCGGACATCAACCGCAAGCAGAGCCACCGCAGCGCCGCCGACGCTTTCTTCCGCAAGCCGGCCGGCTGAGGGCAAGAAGCGCGCCCAACCGAGAATTCGCGCAGCAAAAAGGCGGGAGCCAGCCGGCCCCCGCGTTCGTGATGCCAGTCTTCAGAGTATGCCCGAGTATCAGGCTGCGGTCAGGCGTTACGCCGCGCGCGCCGTCGCAGGGTCGTTGGCGATCGCCGGCGTCACCGCATTGGCAGTCGCCGGCGCGACGGAGCCGATCTCGATCTTGCGCGGCTTCAGCGACTCCGGCACGATCCGCTTCAGGTTCACATGCAGCAGACCCAGGTTCACGTCGGCGCCTTCGACGACGATGTGGTCGGCGAGCACGAAGCGGCGCTCGAACGCGCGCCCGGCGATGCCGCGATAGAGGATCTCGGTCTTCTGGGCTTCGGCCGGGATGCGGCCGGAGACGACCAGCGTGTTGTCCTTGACGGTCAGGTCCAGGTCTTCCGGGCGGAAGCCGGCGACAGCCATGGTGATGCGGTAGGTGTCATCACCGGTCTTTTCGATGTTGTAGGGCGGGTAGCTCTGCGCGTCCCCAGCGGACGACGCGGTGTCCACAAGCCGGGCGAGACGGTCGAAGCCGATCGCGGTGCGGAACAAAGGAGCAAAATCGACGGTTGTCATGCGTAAACCTCCTGCAAAGCAAGGTCTTGAGTTTGGACCTCCCGGATGGGCAGATCCTGATAGTCAGCCCCGGAAACCCCATCTGGGCGTTTCCGACACGATCTGAGTTGGGTTTGGCGGGAGAGCCGTTCAA
Organism: uncultured Alphaproteobacteria bacterium; assembly: GCA_963771475.1. GTDB lineage: Bacteria > Pseudomonadota > Alphaproteobacteria > Acetobacterales > Acetobacteraceae > Rhodopila. Next base: position 48,197 of record CAVYTN010000030.1, read on the forward strand.
GAGGACGGACTGAACGGGCGCCGGGAAATTGGCGCCTGAAGCAGGATGACATCGCTTTCGCTCAGCCATCCTGCTTCAGGTGTTTGTTTGATCGCGTGATTCAGACCTCCGGCGATTCCGCCTACGGTCATCACGCTCTAACGCGGAGATCGCAAAGCTGCGCCGCCTTCTGGCGCAGGCGCACGGACGGTGTCGAAACCACTGTCAGAATTGGGGCGAGGCGTCTGATGCCAGGCGGCGTCCAAATAGCGATCTGGCCGCCGGCTTGTGCGTCATCGCAACGGATAGACGACGCCTTCCGGTAGCGGCGCCGCAAGGCAGTGCCGCGCCGAAAACCGCTACTTCTTGATTCCCAGGCCCGCGAACTTCTTGTTGAACTTCGCCACCTGACCGCCGGTATCCATGATCCGCTGCACGCCCGTCCAGGCGGGATGCGACTTCGGATCGATGTCGAGCCGCAGCGTGTCGCCTTCCTTGCCCATGCAGGACCGCGTCTTGAACTGTGTGCCATCCGTCATGATGACGTTGATCTCGTGGTATTCGGGGTGGATGCCCGGCTTCATGATATGCTGTCCTTGTCTGGCGCCGCCGATCCCGACCGGCCGCGCAAGGCGCCGCGTATAGCCGCAGCCGCCGGCGCGCTCAAGCCCGAAGGCAGCCGGACCGCCACAAGGCGCCTGAAACCGCCGCAAACGTCATCGCCTTCGCGCGACATCGCCCGATCCGTTTGCCAGGATGCGCTTAGAGCGTGATGACCGGAGACGGAATCGCCGGAGGTCTAAATCACGCGATCAAACAAACACTTAGAGCAGGATGGCTGAGCGAAAGCGATGTCATCCTGCTCTAAAGCATGGACCAATGGGCCGCCTAGAGACTAGACGAGGGCCGTTCACCCTTACCACCCATTCCATCCCGATCACGGACTTCCACATTTAATGCTGCTCCGATGCCTCGTCGGCCTGGTCGATATCAGCCGCCGCTTCGCCACGCTGTTTCTGCTCGGCGGCCTCCTTCTGGCGGTCTTCTCCGGCTTGGTACGCCGCGAACCACCTGGGCGTGACGACCGACACGGACAAGATGTTCTCGGCCGACCTGCCCTGGCGCCAGCAGGCCATGGAGATGAACCGCGACTTCCCGCAGTTCCATGATCTGCTGGTCGCCGTCGTCGACGCCCGCATCCCCGAGGAAGCAGACGCCACCGCCGCCGAACTCGCTCGGCGTCTGTCCGGCGATACCGACCCATTTCTCCGCCGTACGCCGCCCGGACTCGAATGCCGTTCCTGGACAAGGAGGGCCTGCTGTTCCTGCCGCAGAAGCAGCTCTCGGCCCTGATGGACCAGACGATCGACGCGCAGCCTTTCCTGGGCCAGCTGGTTGCCGACCCGTCGGCGCGCGGCCTGTTTTCCGCGCTGTCGCTGCTGGGCATGGGCGTCACCCAGACGAATGCCGACCTCACGCCGTATCTTACGCCCATCAAGGGGTTCCATCAGGCCATGGCCGATGCGCTGGACGGGCATCCACGGCCGCTGTCCTGGGAGACCCTGCTGGGCGGCGACCTGAGCCAGCTCGCCGGCCCCTATCAAATTCGTGCTGGCTCAGGTGAAGCAGGATTTCGGCTCGCTGCAGCCCGGCGGCGCGGCGACCGAAGGCGATGCGCGCCGTCATCGCCGACCTGCCGTATCGTGAAATCCGGCGACGCGCATGTCCGCATCACCGGCCAGGTGGCACTGGCCGACGAGGAATTCGCCTCCGTCGCCCAGGGCGCGGTCGAGGGTCTGATCGGCAGCCTTGTGCTGATCACGCTCTGGCTGTTCCTCGCCGTCCATTCCTGGCGGCTGATCGTGCCGATCCTGATGACGCTCGTCCTGGGCCTGATGCTGACGGTGCTGTTCGCCGCGGTCGCGGTCGGCACGCTGAACCTGGTGTCGGTCGGCTTCGGCGTGCTGTTCGTCGGCATCGCCGTCGATTTCGCCATCCAGTTCTCGGTCCGATACCGGGAGTATCGCTACGAGACCGGTGACCCGGCGCGCGCCATCACCGAAACCGCGCGCCGCGTCGGCGTGCAGATCCTGATCGCGTCGCTCGCCACCGCCGCCGGCTTCCTGGCCTTCGTGCCCACCGACTTCTCCGGCGTGGCCGAGCTTGGCCTGATCGCCGGCGCCGGCATGCTGATCGCGTTCCTCTGCACGCTGGCCTTCCTGCCCGCGGCGATCACCGTGTTCCGCCCGCGCGGCGAGATTGGCCGAGGTCGGCTTCGCCTGGGCCGCGCCCCTCGATCCGCTGGTGATCCGCCACCGCAAGGCCGATCCTGATCGGTGCCGGCGTCCTGGCGATCGCCGCCGTTGCGGTCTCGCCGATGCTGCAATTCGATTCCGATCCGCTGGATACGAAGAACCCGAATACCGAGGCGATGCGCACGCTGCGCGACCTGATCAACAATCCGGTCACCAACCCCTACACGATCGATATCCTCTCCCCGAACGTGCAGGCCGCCGCCGCGCTGTCGGCGAAGCTGGAGAAGTTGCCGCTGGTCTCCGGCATCATCAGCCTGAACAGCTTCGTCCCTGAGGATCAGAAAGAGAAACTCGCCATCATCGCCGACGCCGACGGTATCCTGGCACCCACCCTGGCGCCGCAGGCCAGCACCGCTCCGGTCACCGCCGATCAGGTCCGGCTGGCAGCGAAGACCGCGCTGGCGCAGATCGAACCGGCGACCCGGAAACTGCCGCCGGATCACCCGCTGAACGCCATCGCCGGCGATCTGCGGCGGATCGAAACCGCGCCGGATGCGGCCGTCATGGCGCTGAACGACGCGCTGACCCGCTTCCTGCCCTCGGAGCTCGATCGACTGCGCAGCGGCCTCGGCGCCCAACCGGTCACCGCCGCCAGCATTCCAGCCGATTTCGCGCGCGACTGGGTGTTGCCGGATGGACGGGCACGCATCCAGGTGAACCCGAAGCCGGAGGCACAATCGCCCGCCGGCCTGCACCGCTTCGTCGAGCAGGTGACCGCAATCGCACCCGATGCCGGCGGATCGGCCGTCACCATCGTGGCAACCAGCGACACGATCGTCGGCGCTTTCCGCTCCGCCGCGATCTACGCGATCATCGCGATCGCGGTGATCCTCTCCGTGCTGCTGCGCCGAGCGCTGGATGTCGGGCTGGTGATGGCGCCGCTGATGCTGTCGGCGCTGCTGACGCTGCTGGTTGCCGTGGTGCTGCCGCTGCCGCTGAACTTCGCCAACATCATCGCGCTGCCGCTGTTGCTGGGCGTCGGGGTGTCCTTCAACATCTACTTCGTGATGAACTGGCGCGCCGGGCAGCGCCATCCGCTCGGCAGCGCCACGGCGCGCGCCATCGTGTTCTCGGCCCTGACCACCGGCACGGCCTTCGGCTCCCTGGCCCTCTCGGCCCATCCGGGCACGGCCAGCATGGGCACGCTGCTGCTGATCAGCCTCGGCTGCACGCTGCTGGCGAGCCTTGTGTTCATCCCCGCCTTGCTCGCCACCCTCACGCCTACCGGTCAGCGCAACCTGGAGACGACGACGCGATGGAATTGAGGGGGCCGTTCGTCCTGCCGCTGATCTTCCTCGGCGCCGCGGCGGCACCGTCCGATTGCGGACGCTCCCCCAGCGTCCGCTGGGAACGGCCGGCGCCGCGCCCGCCGCGTCCCTGGAGCCGTAATCGCCGGACGTGAGCCCGACGACATATGGCTACGCGGCGATCCGTCCGCGCGAAATGACATCTGGTTGCGAGACCGGATTATCGCCGGTCGGCAATCCGGCGAGCCTGGGTAACGAGACGGATGATGTCATGCGCGGGCTTCCGTCGTCGGACGTGCTGGCGTCAGACGTGCTGGCGTCGGACGTGCTGGCGTCGGACGTGCTGGCGTCGGTCAACCAGCCGAAGCAAGCGCCGCTGTTCCGGTAGGACCACACATTACCGCGCAGACACGTCCAATTGAGCGGCTGACTTATTCCAGCTTTGCACGGCCGCGACCATTTGCGCCGGGTGACGTTTGGAGAGGATCATCGCATGAAAAAGCTCCTTTTAGCCGCGCTCATTCCCCTTTCGCTCGGTGGCTGCCTGAGCTTCTCCAGTAGCCCGCCGCCCCACAACACGACCGTCGTCGTGCCGCCGGGGTCCAGCGCGACCTGCACCAAGGACGGATCGGTCGTCCCCTGCTGACGTGACGCCGAAAGCCAGAGCATGAGCGGATCAACCTGAACCGAAGGGGCTTTGGCTGCTTTGTCCGGATGGCGTGACGGCAGGCTGGATCACGATCCTGTTCGCGGAAACGATCCGCCGAAATTCATCGCTTGTGCTTGCCCAGTCCAGAACGTCGACGCGAAACGGAAGGTCGGATTCGGCCAACGCCTCTACAAGTGCGCCACGTCTCTCGAACGAGAGCGGCTTATCGGTGATGACCGCGAGATCGAGATCCGAATAGCGCCACGCCTTGTTGCGTGTCCGCGATCCGAACGCCCAGACTTCCAGTTCAGGAACGTGTTCTTGCAGTATGCTCCGCACGAGCCGTAACGCATCCGGCGTAAGATCGAGCACAGGATCAGTCATCGACTCAGCCGCTCCAGCAGCCGGTCTCGAAGAAAGCGTGCCTCATCCAAAAAGCTCGGGATGCCGGCAATGACGTCGAGTGCGACCTGCTCGTCGTAGCTGTGGCTCGTGCGGGCCCGCATGTCGCGCCAGCCCTTCCAGCGCGGCCAATCACCCAGCAACAACTGGTTTTGATTCGCCACCCGGATGATGTCAGCGAACGTCATTTCACCGACCACCTCCGGCGCCGCGATATTTTCCGCCAGGTAGCGACGGATGAGCCGTTGCGAAATCTCGTAGGTGAATTCGAAGCGCTGCACGAGGCCATCACGGATCAACGTGTCGGCGGGGCTGTGGTGGTGCGCCGTCAACGCTTCTTCCAGCCGTGAGACCGCGCGCTGCAAAGGCGTGATCTTGAGCTCATCGGACATCGGCATCGGGACCCGTCAGAATTGCATGTGCATCATAGCATCTTTGGCGACGGGCCACCGGCAGGACTTCGTGGCACTACAGAAAGAAACCCTATATCAGTACCAGCAATGCGATACGCACCCGCCGATGCGCCTGGCGGACCCGCCGGGAGTCCTTAGAGCAGGATGACATCGCTTTCGCTCAGCAACCCTGCTCCAGGTGTTTGTTTGATCGCGTGATTCAGACCTCCGGCAATTCCGCCTCCGGTCATCACGCTCTAAGCCGCCTTCGCCTGCTTCTGGATCTGGTTCAGCGCCCCGATCGTATCGCGCGCGAATTTCAGCCGCGTCAGCACGTCCATATCCCGCGTGATCGCCAGCTTGTGGTCCGGCCGCAGCTTCACGAACCCGCCCTTGCTGTTCAGCCAGCGCACCAGCCCTGAGGGATTGGAGAACGCATTGCCGCGGAACGTGACCACCATCCCTTTCGGCCCGGCGTCCACCTTCTCGACCCCGGCATCGCGGCAGGCCCGCTTCAGCGCGACCACGCCCAGCAGGTTGTCGACCTCGGGCGGCAGCTTGCCGAAACGGTCGACCAGTTCGGCCGCCATCGCATCCGTCTCGCCGTCCGAGGCCAGTGCGCCGATGCGCCGATACAGCCCCAGGCGCACCGGCAGGTCCGGCACATAGGTATCGGGGATCAGCACCGGCAGCCCCAGCGAGATGTTCGGCGTCCAGTCGCGTCCCTGGTCGCCCTTCGCCCCGGCACCGACCCGGATTTCGCTGACCGCGTCCTCCAGCATCTGCTGGTACAGCTCGATCCCGACCTCCCGGATATGGCCGGACTGCTCGTCGCCCAGCAGGTTGCCGGCGCCGCGGATGTCCAGATCGTGGGAGGCCAAGGTGAAGCCCGCGCCCAGCGCATCGAGCGTCTGCATCACCGTCAGCCGCTTCTCGGCCGCGACCGACAGCTTATGGTTCTGCGGCCAGGTCAGATAGGCGTAGCCGCGATGCTTGCCGCGCCCGACCCGCCCGCGAAGCTGATAGAGCTGCCCCAGCCCGAACATATCGGCGCGGTGGATCACCAGCGTGTTCACCGCGGGCATGTCGAGCCCGCTCTCGACGATGTTGGTCGACAGCAGGATGTCGTATTTGCCGTCGCCGAACTCGGTCATCACCCGTTCCAGTTCGGTCGGCGACAGCCGCCCATGCGCCTGCACCAGACGCGCATCGGGAACGATCTCGTGCAGCCGTTCGGCCATGCGGCCGAGGTCCTCGATCCGCGGCACGACGCAGAACACCTGCCCGCCGCGGAAGCGTTCGCGCTGCAACGCCTCGCGGATCACCACCGAATCGAACGGCATGATGAAGGTGCGCACCGCGAGGCGATCGACCGGCGGCGTGGCGATGATCGACATCTCCCGCACGCCGGTCAGCGCAAGCTGCAGCGTGCGCGGGATCGGTGTCGCGGTCAGCGTCAGCACGTGCACGTCGGCCTTCATCTGTTTCAGCCGTTCCTTGTGCGCGACGCCGAAATGCTGCTCCTCATCGACGACCAGCAGGCCCAGATGGCTGAACGTCACCGATTTCGCCAGCAGCGCATGCGTGCCGACGACGATGTTGATATCGCCGCTGGCCATGCCTTTGCGGACGTCGTTGGCCTCCTTCGCCGTGACCATGCGCGAGAGCTGCGCGACCCGGATGGGGAAGCCGGCGAAGCGGGCCGAGAAGGTACGGAAATGCTGCCGCGCCAGCAGTGTCGTCGGCACCACGACGGCGACCTGAGCGCCCGACATCGCCGCAATGAACGCGGCACGCAGGGCCACCTCGGTCTTGCCGAAGCCGACATCGCCGCAGATCAGCCGGTCCATCGGCTTGCCGCCGGCCAGGTCTTCCATCACGTCGGCGATGGCGCGCGCCTGGTCCTCGGTTTCGGCGAAGGGGAAGCGGGCGCAGAATTCGTCCCAGGTGCCTTCCGGCGGCGCCAGCGTGTCGGCGTCGCGCACCTTGCGTTCGGCGGCGATGCGGATCAGCTCGCCCGCCATGTCGCGGATGCGCTGCTTCATCTTCGCCTTGCGGGTCTGCCAGCCGGTGCCGCCCAGCTTGTCCAGCGCCACGCCCTGCGTCTCGCTGCCGAAGCGCGACAGGACCTCGATATTCTCCACCGGCAGGAACAGCTTCTCGCCGCCGTCGTAGATCAGCCGCAGGCAGTCATGCGGCGCGCCGGTGACTTTCAGCGTGGTCAGCCCGTCATAGCGGCCGATGCCGTATTCCTGGTGCACGACCAGGTCGCCCTCGGCGATTTCGGTCGCCTCGGCGATGAACTGGTCCGCTCGCTTGCGCCGGCGCGCGCGGGCGGGAGATGCGCTCGCCCAGCAGGTCCTGCTCGCCGACCACGGCCAGGCGTTCGGCGACAAAGCCGCGCTCGATCCCCAGCACGACGACCGAGACCGATCCTGCCGGCTTGCGGCGGATCGCGGCGAAGTCATCCTCCTGCGCGACATCCTTGAAGGCGTGCTCACGCAGCAGGTTGGTCAGCCGCTCGCGGGAGCCGCGGGTCCAGCCGGCAACGACGATGCGCCGTCCTTCCGCGGTCCACCGTTCGGCCTGGGTGCGCAACTGGTCGAACACGGTAATCCCCGGACCGCCGCGGTCACGATCCCCGGACCGCCACCGGTTCCCCCGGCAATCGGCGCTCCGGATTGGGCGAAAACCGGGCCCGAACGCCCGCCGCCATCCACCCCGCCGGCACCATCGGGCCTGGCGAAGGGTGTGAAGGCCATGAGCGGCCCGAAGGACAGCATCTCGTCCCAGCCGTCGCGGTCCAGATACAGCCGGTCGGGCGGCATCGGCCGATACGGCACCTCGCCATCGCGCGGCAGCACTTTGCGCGCCTGATAGTGGTCGGCGATCATCTCCAGCCGAGCATCGAGGACTTCGTTGGCCTGGTGGTCGAGGCTGACGGAGGCGTCGGGCAGGTAATCGAGCAGGTTCTCCATCGTCGTGTGGAACAGCGGCACCCAGTGCTCCATGCCCGGATGGCGCCGCCCGTCGGAGATCGACAGATAGATCGGGTCCTTCGCCGCATCCGGGCCGAACAGCTCCCGCCATCCGGTGCGGAACCGCGCGATCGAGTCCTTGTCCAACGGCACTTCGGACACCGGGCGCAGCGACACGACGTCGCGTTTCTTGCCGCTGCGCTGGCTGGCGGTGTCAAAGACGCGGATCGATTCGATCGGTGTCGCCGAACAGGTCGAGCCGGACCGGATCGGACTCGCCCGCGGGGAAGATATCGATGATCCCCCCGCGCATCGCATATTCGCCCGGCTCCATGACCGTTCCCGCTCGGCCATAGCCGTTGGACTCCAGGAACTGCGCCAAGGACTTCCGGCTGCACGGTGCCGTTGACCGACAGCGTCATCGAGGCACCGGCGAACACCGCGCGCGGCGGCACATGCTGGACCAGCGCGTTGACGGTGGTCAGCACGATGCGCGGGCCGGTCGGCGGCTCCAGCAGTTTCGCCAACGTGGCGATGCGCTCCGACACCAGGGCGGGATTTGGCGACACGCGGTCGTAGGGCAAGCAGTCCCAGGCGTGGAAACGCAGGATGTCGGCCTCGGGCATGACGAAGCCCAGCGCCTCGGCCAGCCGCGCCATGCGGGTGTCGTCGCGGCAGACATGCAGGATGCTGCCGGCGTGTTCGCGGCGGCGCCGCGCCAGCAGGAACGCATCCCAGCCTTCCGGTGCGCCCCAGACCTTGATGGGGTCGCTCATCGCAACAGGTATTCCTTCATCCGCAGCAGCATCGGCGTCTGTTCATCTTCCGGAATCGCCTCGCGCCCCGTCAGCCAGTCGGCGAGGATCGTGTCGGGGATCTCCATCACCGTCTCCAGCGCCACGATGTCCGCTTCGGTCAGATCATCGAGATGCGCACGCACGAATCCGCCGATCAGCAGATCGTTTTCATACGTGCCGCGATGCGTGGCGCGGAACAGCAGGCGGCGGCGCCGGACGGCCCCAGGATCAGGTGGTACATGATCGGGCGGTTCGGCGGAGACGGGTTCGTTCATTTTGGCTGAGTGCCATATAACCCTCGCTCTGCTAGCTGTCAGCCCGTGAACCCCGTTTCGCTCGACCCGCTTTTCGCACCCCTGACCAGTCTCAGCGGCATAGGACCCGCCGTCGCCCGCCTGATCGCGAAGGCGGCCGGCGGCGAACGGGTCATCGACCTGCTGTTTCACATGCCCGAATCCTATCTGGACCGCTCCGCGCGCCCAACGATCCGGACCGCCCGCCCCGGCACCGTCGCGACGCTGACGGTCGAGGTCGTGCGCCACGAACGTCCGGCGACATCGCGCCAGCCGTGGCGGATCATCGTCCGCGACGACACCGGGATCGGCGGAACTGGTGTTCTTCAAGTTTACGCGAGAGGCCCAGACGCCGCCCGGCGCGCGCATCGTGGTCTCCGGCAAGCTCGATGAATTCAACGGCCGCCTGACCATGCCGCATCCGGATCACCTGGTGCCGGTCGAACAGGCCGGCCGCATCCCGGTCGATCGAGCCGGTCTGGCCGCTGACCGCCGGACTGTGGCCCCGCCAGGTCGCCAACGGCATGGCCCAGGCGCTGGCACGCGTGCCGGACCTGCCGGAATGGCACGACACGGCGCTGCTGCGGCGGGAACAATGGCCGACGTTCATCGACGCGCTGCGCGCCGTCCAGACGCCGGCGACCGCCGAACCCGACCGGCGGCATCGCGCCAGGCTCGCCTATGACGAATTGTTCGCCGGCCAGGTGGCGCTGGCGCTGATCCGCGGCCGCGTGCGCAACCGCCTGGGCCAGCCGCTGATGGGCGATTCGCACCTGCGCGACGAGGCGCTGCGCCGCTTCGGCTTCACGCCGACCCCGTCCCAGGTGAAGGCGCTGGCCGAGATCGACGCCGACCTCGCCTCCCCGCGCCGGATGCTGCGCCTGCTGCAGGGCGATGTCGGCTCGGGCAAGACGCTGGTCGCGCTGCTGGCGATGCTGCGCGCGGTGGAGGCCGGCAAACAGGCCGCGCTGATGGCGCCGACCGAGGTGCTGGCCAAGCAGCACCACCGCACGCTGACCCGGCTTTGTCCCTTGCCGGTGGCGCTGCTGACCGGATCGATCAAGGGCAAGGAACGCGCCGCGGCTGCTGCGCGGCATCAAGGACGGCACCATCAAGATCGTCGTCGGCACCCACGCGCTGTTCCAGGACGCCGTCGATTACCGCGACCTCGCGCTGGCGGTGATCGACGAGCAGCACCGTTTCGGCGTCACCCAGCGCCTGACCCTCGGCGCCAAGGGCGAGCGGACCGACGTGCTGGTGATGACCGCGACCCCGATCCCCCGCACGCTGCTGCTGACGCAATGGGGCGAGATGGATGTCAGCCGCCTGACGGAAAAACCCGCCGGCCGCCTGCCGATCCGCACCACGCTGCACACCCTGGGCACGATGCCGACGGTGCTGGAGGGCATCGCCCGCAAGCTGGACGAAGGCGCGCAGGTCTACTGGGTCTGCCCGCTGGTCGCCGAGATCCGAGGCGATCGACGTCGCCGCCGCCACAGACCGCTATGCCGACCTGCAGCAGCGCTTCGGCGACCGCGTCGGGCTGGCGCACGGCCAGCAGACGCCGGAGGTGCGCGACGCCGCGCTCGCCGCCTTCGCCGCCGGCACGATCCGCCTGCTGGTCGCCACCACCGTCGTGGAGGTCGGCGTCGACGTGCCGCAGGCCAGCGTCATGGTGATCGAGCACGCCGAACGCTTCGGCCTGGCGCAGTTGCACCAGTTGCGCGGCCGCGTCGGCCGCGGCGCGACGCAGAGCTTCTGCCTGCTGCTGCACGAGGACTGGGTCAACGACACCGCCCGCCGCCGGCTGACCTTGCTGCGCGACACCGAGGACGGCTTCCTGATCGCCGACGAGGATTTTCGCCTGCGCGGCGGCGGCGACGCGCTGGGCACGCGCCAGGCCGGCCTGCCGGGCTACCGGCTGGCCGAATGCCGAGGAACACGACGGCCTGCTGCACATGGCCAACCGCGACGCCGCCGTGCTGCTGTCGCGCGACCCGACGCTGAACACCCCGCGCGGCGAAGCGGTCCGGGTGCTGCTGCGGCTGTTCGAGCGGCACGCCGCCATGAAAACCCTCGCCGCAGGCTAGGGCGCGTCGTCAATCAGATCGGTCAGGGTCGGGACATTCGGATCCGGATGAACGCAGAGCGACCGCTACAATATGACCGTCATGCTGGCTCGATCAACGACGGCCCCAGCCTTCATTGCCGTTTCGCCTTTCTTGCCCACTTTGGCCGTTTCTGCCGCGATAACCAGCTGGCCCCAGAGACAAGCCCAGATCATGCAGGCATGCATCGAACGATCGGTCGATCACCCAGATGTGACCAATGAGGGTGTCAGGGTGCACCGAGGTTTCCGATATCAACCCCGACCGTTCGGCAGCCCTGCTGAACGGTCGTTTCCGCGGCGAGACACAAGCCGGAAAAGAAACCGTATCAGTTCCGATGGCCAAGTCTTGTCACCCCAGCACGTACCCCGGCATCATGCCCCGGCATCTGCCAATGTCGTCCCGACCTCGCTTCATCGGGTCCATCGTCCCCCTTCGACTGCCCCTGGCGCAGAGCGGGCTCCGGTTTCGTCCCCTCTGGTCCCGACTCGTGCGCGGTCATCATGTTCTGTATATGCATATCGTGCCTCTCTCTGCTGACATCGACCCGACGCTTGCGATCCGCGACGCCGATATCAAGCGGGCGTTCACCGCGCAGACCCTGTCGGCTGGACGCTCCTATGAGCAGCGGGGCCGCGTGCAGGAGCTGCAGATTTCCTCGGCAGGCGCCGTCATCAGCGCGCTGACCCAGGGAACCCAGCCCGACCCTTATGTTCAGAACCTGCGCGTCGTCCGCCTGCCCAGCGGCGGGGTGAAGATCGTCGGCGCCTGCTCCTGCCCGATGCGGGCCCAGTGCAAGCATGTCGCCGCCGTCGCGATCGCCGCCCAGCGCCGCGAGAGCGTGCTGGCCAAATCCGCCGCCGCCCTCTCCTCCCCCAAACGGATGCTGCGCGCCGCCGCGGAGCCTCAGGCACCGAAACCGGCCGCGAAATCCCTCCTGCCCGTGCAGATCCGCGACTGGCTGTCCGACTTCGACGGCGAGGATGACGAACTGACCGAGGACTACCCACCCTCGATCCGCACCCGCGTCTATTACGTGCTGGGTTCGGAACCAGCGCATCTGAACGGCGCCGGCGTGCCCCGGCTGCTCATCGATCCGATGACCGTGACGCTGCGCAAGGACGGTTCGGCCGGCAGCATCCGCCGCTACGCCCCGCATCAGGTGCAGACGCCGGCAAAATATCTCCGCCCTTCCGACCTTGTCATCCTCTCGCGCCTGGCCCGCCGAGCGAGCGGACTGCTGGCGCGCGCGGATGACGATCCGGTGGATACGCTGCGCCGCATCCTGGCCACCGGTCGCGCCCGCTGGGGCAATGCCGAAGGACCGACAGTGACCGAAGGCGCGGAACGGCAGGGGCAGATCACGTGGATCACCCGCCCAGACGCGTCGCAACAGGCATCGTTGTCGGTCGACGAAGGCCTGACAGCCGTGCGCCTGCCGCAGCCCTGGTATGTCGATACCACAGCCGGAACGATCGGACCGATCGGCTTCGATCTGCCGGCGAAAGTGGTGCGGCGCCTGCTCGACGCGCCGCCCATCCCGCCCGAGGCCGCCGGCGAAGTCCGAGCGCAGCTGGCCAGCCGGATGCCGGCGGCGAAACTGCCGGTGCCCAGCGAGCTGCAGCCCGCCGAGACGGTGCAGGAAACGATGCGGCCGCATCTGCGGCTGATCAGCGGCACGCTGCCGATGGATCCCAACTACGGCCGCGGCAGCGCCAGACCGCTCGCGCGCCGGGCTCTATGCCGTGCCGCTCGCGCGCCTGTCCTACGGCTACGGCGACATCACCCTGCCGCGCAGCGCCCGGCCGCTGCCGAAGCTGACGGTACGTGACGGACGTATATACGACGTCGTCCGCGACCTGCACGCCGAAAGCGACGTCCTCGATCAGCTCCGACAGCTGGGGTTTCTGCCCGTCAGCGATCTGGTGCCAGGTCTATTACCAGCACGCCCACACCGACGATTTCGCGCTGCGTGAGGGCGGCGGCGCCAGCTATAGCTGGCTCGATTTCGTCACGCAGGAGGTGCCGCGGCTGCGCGAGGCCGGCTGGGTGGTGGAGATCGATACCGATTTCCCGCTGCAGGTCGTCACCGCCGACGCCGAGATCGATGCCGAACTCGTCGAAGGCTCCGGCATCGATTGGCTGGAGCTGAATCTCGGCGTGACGATCGACGGCCAGCGCGTCGACCTTGTTCCGCCGCTGCTGAAGCTGATCGCCAAGCCGGAAGCGGCGCTGATGGCGGATGCGCCGGACAACAAGCCGTTCATCCTGCCGCTGCCGGACGGGCGCCTGCTGTCGCTGCCGATGGCGCGCATCCGTCCGACCTTGCAGGCGTTGCTGGAACTCTGGTCCGGCGGCGGCATCGACAGCGAGAACGGCAAGATCGGCTTCTCCCGCCTGCGATGCCGCGGAACTGGCGGAGCTGGAGGAACGCACCGGCCTGATCTGGCGCGGCGGCGAGGCGTTGCGCGACCTTGGCCGGATGCTGCGGGAAGCGGGCGGGATCCCGAAGGCGGCGCTGCCCGCGACGTTCAACGCGACGCTGCGGCCGTATCAGGCGCAGGGCGTGAACTGGCTGCAGTTCCTCGCCATCGGCCGGGCTGGGCGGCGTGCTGGCCGATGACATGGGCCTGGGCAAGACCGTGCAGACGCTGGCGCATCTGGTGATCGAGAAAGCCGCCGGCCGGATGGACCGCCCTGCCTGATCGTCTGCCCGACCAGCCTGATCCCGAACTGGACCAGCGAGGCGCACCGTTTCGCCCCCAGCCTGACCGTGCTGCCGCTGCACGGCCCGACGCGGAAAGCGGCCGTGCCGCTGATCCCCACCCACGACATCGTGCTGTCGACCTATCCGCTGCTGTCGCGCGACCATGACATCCTGGTGGCGCAGGAATGGCACATCGTCATCCTGGACGAGGCCCAGTCCATCAAGAACCCGAAGGCCGAAACCACCCGCCAGGCGCTGCGGCTGAAGGCGAGGCAGCGGCTGTGCCTGTCCGGCACGCCGCTTGCAGAACCATCTGGGGGAATTGTGGTCGCTGTTCGACTTCCTCGCGCCCGGCTTCCTGGGCGCGCCCGCAGCCTTCAAGACGCGCTTCCGCACCCCGATCGAGAAGCATGGCGACGCCGAACGCCAGGACATGCTGTCCCGCCGCATCCGCCCCTTCATGCTGCGCCGGACGAAGGAGGAGGTCGTCACCGAACTGCCGCCGAAGACCGAGATCGTCGAGCCGGTCGAGATGGAGACGAACCAGCACGCGATCTATGAGGCGATCCGCCTGTCCATGCACGCCAAGGTGCAGGCGGCGATCGCGCAGAAGGGCCTGGCGCGGTCCGGCATCGTCATCCTCGACGCGCTGCTGAAGATGCGGCAGGCCTGCTGCGATCCGCGGCTGCTGAAGCTGAAGACGGTGGCGAAGGCCAAGGCGGGATCGGCGAAGCTCGACCGGCTGATGGAGATGCTGGAGGTCATGTTCTCGGAAGGACGGCGGGTGCTGCTGTTCTCCCAGTTCACCGAGATGCTGGCGCTGATCGAGGAGCGGCTGAAGGAAGACGGCGTGCGCTATGTCACGCTGACCGGCGATACGCGCGACCGGGCAGCGCCGGTGCGGAAGTTCCAGGGCGGCGATGTGCCGCTGTTCCTGATCAGCCTGAAGGCCGGCGGCGTCGGACTGAACCTGACCGCGGCCGATACGGTGATTCATTACGATCCCTGGTGGAACCCGGCGGTCGAGGACCAGGCGACGGACCGGGCGTACCGCATCGGGCAGACCAAGAAGGTGTTCGTCCACCGGATGGTCACACTCGGAAGCATCGAGGAAAAGATGGAGGTGCTGAAGGACAAGAAGCGCGCCATCGTCGCCAGCGTCATGGATGCGGAGCACGGCGGCGCCCTGAGCATGACCGAGGCGGACGTCGAGGACCTGTTCGGCCCGGCCAGATGAGACCGATGCGGGTCCTGCCTGCCGTATTTCTCATATCGTTTGCAACGATTTCGTCGGGGCACGCCGAAGACTGCGGGAACGCATCGACGCAGGCGGCAATGGACGAATGCGCCGCGGCCTCATTCAGGAAGGCCGATGCGGCGCTGAACAATACCTATCGGCAGATCATGTCCCGGCTCAAAAACGACGAGAATGCCAAACGCCAGATGACCGCGGCACAGCGCGCCTGGATCGGGTTCCGCGACGCCGAGTGCGCATTCGCCGCGTCGAAGGTCGCCGGCGGGTCGGCCTATGGCATGGCCGTGACATCCTGCAAGGAGGAGTTGACAGGCGACGCGGGTGAAAGCGATTGCAGACGTATCTGGAATGCGAGGAGGGCGACCTGAGCTGCCCGGTTCCTGCAGCGCACTGACGGCCGCAGCCATCGTCAGCGGACGCCACGCGGCCGAGGAAACACAGCGGAGACGGCCAGCAGCAGCCAGCCCAGCATCAGCAACATCCCGCCCGTCGGCGCGACAACGCCCAGCGACATGCCCTGGACTCCCAGGACATAGAGTGCGCCGCAGAACAGCAGCATGCCAACGGTGAACGCCGCCCCGGCAAGATCAGCGAGCCACCCGCCTCGCGGCGACCAGAGACCGGTGCCAAGCAAGGCCAGCGCGTGCCAACCCTGCATCTGCACGCCGCTCTCGACGACGTGGCGGGTCGCAGGGTCAACCCCGTGCGCTGCGTAGGCGGACATCGCCACCGCCCCGCACCCGGCCACCGACCCCAGCGCCATCCAAAGCCGCTGCATTGAGCCTGTTCCCCCTCGCGTCTCATGGTTGTAATAACATCAACATGCCCCGAGGCGACCTGTTTCCCGAGATCGGACCTTTCGAGACCGGCTATCTGCCGCTGTCCGGCGGCCATGTGATGTATTGGGAGCAGGCGGGCAACCCCAACGGCCGGCCGGTGCTGTTCCTGCATGGCGGCCCCGGCGCCGGCGCCGGCGCGGTGCATCGCCGGTTCTTCGACCCGCAATACTGGCGCATCCTGATCTTCGACCAGCGCGGCGCCGGCCGCTCCCGTCCGCTCGGCGGGCTGGATCACAACACCACCCCGCATCTGGTCGCCGATATCGAGGTGTTGCGACAGCACCTTGCCATCGAACGGTTCCTGCTGTTCGGCGGCTCCTGGGGCTCCACCCTGGCGCTGGCCTATGCCCAGGCGCACCCTCAGCGCGTCGCCGGCTGCGTGCTGCGCGGCGTCTTCCTGGGCCGCAAGCAGGAGGTCGCGTGGTTCCTGAACGGCATACAGTCGGTCTTCCCCGAGGCGCATGCCGCCTTCGCCGGATTCCTGCCGGAGGCTGAGCGCGGCGACATCCTGGGCGCCTATCTGAGCCGCCTGACCGATCCCGATCCCTCCATTCACCTGCCCGCCGCTCGGGCCTGGTCGGTCTACGAAGGCACCTGCTCGACATTGCTGCCGAGCCCGGAGACGGTGAGCGGGTTTTCGCAGGACCGGACGGCGCTGGGACTGGCGCGGATCGAGGCATTCTATTTCGCCCACGAACTCTTTCTGCCGCAAGGCGGGCTGCTGGCGCATATGGACCGGATCAGCCACATCCCGGCCGAGATCGTGCAGGGCCGCTACGATATGATCTGTCCCGCCACGACCGCGTTCGAACTGGCGGGCGCGTGGCGCAACGCGCGGATGACTGTGGTGCCCGACGCCGGCCACTCGGCGCTGGAGCCCGGCATCAGGCGGGCGCTCGTGGCGGCCGTCGAGCGGTTTCGCGTCGGGCGGTAGCGTCTTCCGTGAAACCCGGTGCAGCCTGAACCGTCAGTGTCGGGACCAGACGTCGCCGAACCTCAGGCGGAAACCATCTTCGCCAATCCGGTCCGGCATCGACAGATAGACCGTTCTCTCGGGGTCATGCCGCCGTTCGAACATCCGGACGAAGCGGGCGGTACGCAGAGAGCGTGTCGTGGATCTGGAGCCACCCACCTCGGTTTCGACGGCAAGACAGGAGGAGAATGTCGTCGCTCCGTAATCGCAAAATCCCTCGAGCTGCTCAGGCTTTCCGATGACGGCTGGGCGTTCCAGCACCCATTCGGCGGTGGCGCCCGTGACGCTGTAACGCTCCAGCGGCGGTCCGAGCGGATCTGGGGTGCCGTCATCTTGCTGGACACAATCGTCGGCGGACTCGTGCTCCGGTTGACTAGGTTGCATATGATACCGATCGAGCGCTGCTGACGGCACTCGACGTTCCGACCCTTCGCCGTCATCGACAGCTAATCCTGTACTTTGGCTAGGCCAACTTCCGAGCGGGAAGTATCCTACGATGAAATATTTCAGCGGACGCTGCGGATCAGTTGTCCTCATCCAAGTCCGAACATCGGCCGTCGAGACAACCGTGAATCGTCGATTGACTGGCGGAGACGGTGCGGCTCCCATTCATCGTCACCGTTCCAGCCCTCCTGCAAGCGACCAATCCTAGCGGCGGGTCGCACTTGGCGAACCTGTTTATCAGTCGCGAGCCGGTGGAAGCCGACACGTGACACGACCCCTTGCTCATTTGAATGGTCGCGCGTTGCAGCGGGCCTGCAGGCGATTGCCTCATACGTTGCCCAGGCAATTGCTCATCCTGGCTGACAGGCAGCGGGTTCGAAAGGCGCAGGAGGACTGTCATGAACGCAAGCTGGTGCCACGGTCGCTTTCGATCTACCGCCCGACCCGGTCGCTCAGGCGCGTGCCATCGCCCCCTGCTGCTGGAAGGCATTGCGAAGATCGAGACACTCGGGCAGCTCACCCCGCCCGTCGTCGAGGCGCTGCACAGACACGGTCTGTACCGCACGCTGCTGCCGCCATCGCTGAACGGCTACGGCGCCGGGCTGGAGACCTTCGTGAAGGTGATGGAGGTCCTGGCCGGCGCGGATGCCTCGACGGCATGGTGCATCGGCCAGGCCAGCGGCTGCTCGATGGCGGCGGCCTATGTCGATGCGCCGGTCGCGCGCCGCATCTGGGGCGACGACCCGCGCGGCGTGCTGGCCTGGGGCTTCCAGCTGGAGGGCCGTGCCAAGGTGGTGCCGGGCGGATATGAGGTGACCGGCAAATGGGGTTTCGGCAGCGGCGGCCACCACGCGACCTGGATGGGCGCGCATTGCCATGTGGAGCTGCCCGACGGCTCCCTGCTGAAGGATGCCAACGGCACCCTGATCGAACGCACCATGCTGCTGGAGCAGTCGAAGCTGAACTGGACCAGCAACTGGAACGTCGTCGGCCTGCGCGGCACCGGCAGCGACAGCTACACGCTGGACCGCGTCTTCGTCCCCGAGGCCTTCACCGTCCGGCGCGACCTCGACGCCGAACGCCGGATCGACGAGCCGTTCTTCCGCTTCACCACCACCAGCGCCTATTCCACCGGCTTCGCCGCCGTCTCGATGGGCATCGCCCGGGCCATGCTGGATGAACTGAAGGCGCTGGCACAGACCAAGAAGCCGTCGAAGCACCTCCCGGACGCTGCGCGACAGCCCGGTGATGCACCACCTGATCGCCGAGAACGAGGCCAAGCTACGGTCAGCCCGCGCCTTCGTGCTGGAGACGATCCGCGATGCCGAGGCCGGCATCGCGCGAGACCGGCGCCCTGCGCGCGGACGACCGGGTGCTGATGCGGCTGGCGACCACGACTGCGATCAAGCGAGGCCAAGGAAGTCGCCGAGTTCGCCTATCACGAGGCCGGCGCCACGGCGATCTTCGCCGCCAACCCGTTCGAGCGGCGAATGCGCGACATCCACGCCTCGGCGCAGCAGGTGCAGGGACGGACAGGGCATATCGAGGTATGCGGGCAGTATTTCCTCGGACTGAACCCGACCGCACGCCATCTGTGACGGCCAGCTTCCCCGTCATGGGCTTGCCCCCCGCCTCCCGTCAGTCGGCTTGACCGGACCATCTCCCGGAGCAGTAACTGGTGCCGGCCATGGCGGGAGCACCGGCGTTGATGCCAGGCTGTTCAACGGGCTCGTGATGTTGCATTGAAGGGCGATCATTCGCCCCGATCGCGATACACGGAGGAACCAGCATGAAAGTCGGCGTCATCGGTCTCGGCACCATGGGCATGGGCGCCGCGCTCAATCTGCTGAAGAAAGGCCACGCCGTCACCGGCTGCGAACTGCGCGAGGAAACCCGCGCAGCCTTCGCGAAGGCCGGCGGCGCCGTCGTCGCGTCGCCGGACGCCCTGCCCGCGGACCTGGAGGCCGTGGTCGTCTTCGTCGTCAACGCCGCACAGACCGAGCCGTGCTGTTCGGCGACAAGGGCTGCCTTCCGCGGCTGCAAAAGGGCGGCGTCATCCTCTGCTGCGCGACCATCGCCCCCGAGGCCGCCCGAGCGCTTGGCAAGCGGATCGAGGAGGCTGGGTTCCTCATGCTGGACAGCCCTGTCTCCGGCGGTTCCGTCGGCGCGCATGCGGGCACGATGACGGTGATGGGATCGGGGTCGGAGGCGGCCTTCGCCAAGGCCGAACCGGTGCTGCAGGCGATCTCCACCAAGGTGTGGAAGCTGGGGAACGAGGTCGGTGTTGGCAGCACGGTGAAGATGGTCAACCAGTTGCTGGCAGGCGTTCACATCGCCACGGCCGCCGAGGCCATGGCGCTGGGCATCCGGGCCGGCGCCGATCCCGAGACGCTGTTCAAGGTGATCTCGGAATCCGCGGGCAGTTCCTGGATGTGGCAGAACCGCATGCCGCACGTCCTGGCCGGTGACGACACGCCGCTTTCGGCGGTCAATATCTTCGTCAAGGACCTCGGCATCGTGCTGGACCAGGCTCGGGCGCTGACCTTTCCGCTGCCGATGGCGGCGGCGGCGCATCAGTTGTTCCTTGCGGCTTCGGCCAATGGGCAGGGATATAAGGACGATGCGTTCGTGATCCGGGTTTGGGAGGCGCTGACGGGGATTTCACTGCCGGCTAAGAGTCGAGGCTCGGTTCGTGCGGTTTTGAAAGAAAACACGGAGCGGTCGCTGCGCGACCTTCACGGAGATTGCACGGAGGGCCACGGAGACGGTTGTGCTTTTCTGTCATGCATCCTGTTTCGTAACCAACCGTTTGTACTGGGGTGACGTTGGGTTTGATTCTGCAACCGGGCACGTAGGTAACACTTTAGACCGGACACCTGGGTAACAGTCTTCCTTGTCTGTTCTCACGCTCCGGGCTGGCCCGATCGGGCCAGCCCGGAGCGTTTCACCGCTTTTGTCTCCTGGTCCAGGATCGCCACATCGAAGTTACGAAAGCGGATCGCCCAGTCCCCATCGTCGCGCCGCGCCAAACCAACCGTCTGGCCCTTCAGCGCCTCGGACAGATAAAGCGTGT
This sequence comes from uncultured Alphaproteobacteria bacterium, assembly GCA_963771475.1. GTDB lineage: Bacteria > Pseudomonadota > Alphaproteobacteria > Acetobacterales > Acetobacteraceae > Rhodopila. The sequence goes on from CAVYTN010000030.1 coordinate 68,648, forward strand.
CGTCCTGCCAATGGATCACGCCCGCACCGGTGACCCGGCGCGTGTGGTGGTCGGCGGGATAATCCCAGGTCGCGACGGTCTCGGGAAACGCCCGGACCGAGGCTGTGTAAACCGCCCCCGGACGCCGCTGCGCCAAGGCCTCGTGCGGGCGGTTGGCGTTGAAGTCGACCCGCCAGGCATCGAACTTGGCTTGCTGAGCGGCAATCGTCGCCGCCGCCGGGTTCGCCGTCTCCTCGCCCAGCGTCCGATGCATCCGCTCGTGCCGCCCGTTCTGGTCCGGCCGGCCAGGCGCGATCCGGTCAGGCCAGACATCCAAGGTCAGCAGCCAGACCGAGAACCCCGTCAGCCCACCCAATCCGGTGCGGCTGGCAAAGGGGGGGCCATTGTCGGTGCGCAGCGCGCGCGGCAATCCGTGCGTGCGGAACAAGTCCGTCATCACCGGCCGCACCTCCGCCGCCGTAATGCGCGGCATGGCCCGGCAGGCCAGGACATACCGGCTATACCCATCGGTCACCGTCAACGGCTCGCAGCGAACCCCATCGGCGGTTCGGAACCACCCCTTGAAGTCCGCCGCCCAACTGTCGTTCGCCGCCGCCGGCTCGATCAACGGACGCAAGCGCGACGGATCGCGCGCACGGCGCTGGCGGGGCCTGGCCAGCCCGTGACGCTTCAGCAGATCGCCGATCGTGCTGGCCGCCGGCCAGGCCGTCCCAGGACGCTCCTGGCTCAGCCAGGCGCGCAGCTTGCGCGGCCCCCAGCTCGGCCGCTCTCGGCGCAGCACCAGCAACGCCGCGGCAATCTCCGCCGCTATTCCCGGCGTCTTTGCATGGCGCGCGGAACTCCGCTCATGCAGCCCCGCAATGCCCAACTCCTCGTAACGATCCAACCATTTATACCCCGTCTTCCGGCTGATCCCGAACCGCGCGCACAACACCGTCATGGGGTCTTCGCCCTCCAGGCTGGCAGCAATGAAGCAGACCCGCTTGTCCATCACACTCTCCACCGCCCAGGGCCGCCGACCACCCACGCCTTGCGATGTCCCCGGTTGAGCAAATCGTGGATGGTGAAGGTCGCGCAGCGACCGCTCCGTGGTTTCTTTCAAAACAGCCCGCCGGAACCCTACACCCCACCCCAGACATCCCGCGCCACCGCAACGCAACGCTCCAGCTTCCGCCATTGCTCGTCCTCGGACAGCGTGTTCCCCTCCTCGGTCGAAGCGAACCCGCATTGCGGCGACAGCGCCAATTGTTCCAATGGCAAGTATTTCGCCGCCTCGTCGATCCGCCGCTTCAGCGCGTCGGCGCTCTCCAGTTCACCGGTCTTGCTGGTCATGATCCCCAGCACGACGATCTTCTGCCCCCGAGGCACGAAGCGCAGCGGCTCGAAGCCCCCTGCCCGATCAGTGTCGTATTCCATGAAATACGCATCCGAATTGATCTGGTTGAACAGCACCTCCGCCACCGGCTCGTAACCGCCCTTCGCCACCCAGGTGGAGCGGAAATTGCCGCGGCAGAGATGCATCGAGATCGTCATCCCCGCCGGCTTGCCGGCAATCGCCTCATTCAGCATCTGCGCATAGATGCCCAGCAGATTGTCCACGTGCTCACCGCGCGCCTTGAGCATGGCGATCTGATCGGGATCGCACAGATAGGCGATGTTGACCTCATCCAGTTGCAGATAGGTGCATCCGGCCTCTCCGAACGCCGCCACCGCCTTGCGATAGGCGACGCCGAGATCGGCGAAGAACGGCTCCAGCGTCGGATAGGTCGCCTTGTCGATGGCATCGCGGCCGCCGCGGAAATGCACGACCGAGGGCGATGGGATCGTCTGCTTCGGCACCGCGGTCTTCACGTGCGACTTCAGGTACGCGGAAGTGGTCGATCATGACGGGCTTCGACCAGGCGATGCGGCCGTCCACCCGCAGCTTGTGCCCCAGCGGCACGCCGCCCTGGAACTGGATCTTCTGCTCCGGCTCGTAGATTTCGACCCCCTCCAGACCCGCAACGAAATCGTAATGCCAATAGGCGCGGCGGTATTCGCCATCGGTGGCCGCACGCAGGCCGATCGATTCCTGCCCGGCAATCGCCTCGGCGATGCAGCGGTCTTCGACCTGTTGCAGCGCCTCATGCGACAGGGTGCCGGCTTTCCATTTGGCCCGAGCCTCCTGAAATGGTTTCGGGCGTAACAGACTGCCGACGTGATCGGCGCGAAACGGCGGGACGGTGCGAGGGCTCTTCATGACGGCTCTCCTGCGATGTGGCGCGTCCAGTTCAGCACGGCCTGCACGACGGCGTCGGGTTGTTCGGGGATCAGGGCGTGGCTCGCGTCGGGATCATCACGACCGTGACACGATCCGCGCCGAGGTCGTCGCGCGATGCCGTTGCGCGTCGAGGCCGGGCGCCAGGGATCGTGTTCCGCCTGGATATCCAGCACGGGCGCGTTCCCGGCGTTCCACCAGTCTTCCTGCGGCGTCGCGGCGCTGGCGGCGCGCTGGGCCTTGGCGATGCCTCGGGATGCCAGTTATCCAGCCAGGATGAGGGATCGTGGCCGGGGGCGAAGAAGGCGACGCGCAAGGCTGCCAGCCGCACTGGTCAGGCAGCGAGGTGTCGACGCATTTCGCCAGTTCGTCGCGCAGGGCGGGATCGGCGGTTTTCGCCGCCGCCGCGGCCAGGATGACGCCGCGCACAGGTTCGGATGGTCCGAGGCCACGCAGCGGCCGATCCACTGGCCGAACGCATGACCGAAGACGAAGGCCGAGCCGCCGGCCATCCGCTCGATCACATGTGCGACGTCGCGGGCAAGATCGTGCAGCGTCAGGCCCGTCATCGGTCCGGTGCTGCCCGCCATGCCGCGCGGCTGCGGCCGCAGCACCCGGAACCCTTCGTGAGCGAAGCGTTCGGCGATGTCGTCGAAATCCAGCGAATCCCGCGACGATGACGGCAGCATCACCAGGGTCGGCACCGGGCCTTGGTGCGGTTCGTCGACGATCGTCACGATCGATACGGTGCTCGTCACTGACGCGTCTGTTGCCGGCGCATGACCTTCCTCCCGCTTTTGTCTTGCGCCTTAGCGCTCCCGGCGCTGCCGGTCCAGTCACGCCCACGGGCCGCTGGGCAGACCGCTCGGCTCTTGCCGCTGCCGCCGTTGGCACGGCAGAGGTTTCACCAACCGACAAAAAGGGAGGATAAAACAATGGCCAAGGTCAACGGCGCGACCCTGATGGCGCGCAGCCTGAAACAACAGGGCGTCGAGTACATGTTCGGCATCGTCGGCTTCCCGGTGCAGCCGATCGCCGCCGCCGCGCAGGAGGAAGGCATCCGCTATATCGGCATGCGCAACGAGCAGTCGGCCTCCTATGCGGCACAGGCCGTCGGCTACCTGACCGGCCGGCCGGGCGCGGCGCTGGTCGGTCTCCGGCCCCGGCGTGGTGCATGGTCTCTCGGGCCTCGCCAACGCGCAGCAGAATTGCTGGCCGATGATCCTGATCGGCGGCGCCTCGGCCACTCTACCAGAACGGCATGGGCTCGTTCCAGGAGGAGCGGCAGGTGCAGATCGCCTCCCCGTTCTGCAAGTTCGCCCATGCGGTCGAGCACGTGCACCGCATTCCGTTCTATGTCGAAATGGCCGTGCGCTACTCGATCTACGGCCGGCCCGGTGCGACCTATCTGGACATGCCCGACGACATCATCCTGGGTGAGGTCGAGGAGGAGAAGGTCCACCAGGCCGCCGACCGTCGCCGAACCGCCGCGCATGCAGGCGCTGGACACGGATATCGAGCGGGCGCTGAACGTGCTGGAAATCCGCCGAACGGCCGCTGGTGATCGTCGGCAAGGGCATGGCCTGGTCGCGCGCGGAAGACGAGGTGCGCGCCTTCATCGAGCGCACGCAGGTGCCGTTCCTCGCCTCACCGATGGGCAAGGGCGTCATGGACGACACCCATCCCCTCTCGGTCGGCGCCGCCCGCTCCCACGCGCTGCAGGAAGCCGATGTCATCGTCCTGCTGCGGCGCGCGGCTGAACTGGATCATGCATTTCGGCCTGCCGCCGCGGTTCAACAAGAATGTGCGGATCGTGCAGGTGGATATCGCGCCGGAGGCGATCAGCCAGAACGTGCCGGCCGAGGTCGGGCTGGTCGGCGATGGCAAGGCGATCGTCGGGCAGATGAACAAGGCGCTGGCCGGGCGGCAGTGGTTCTATCCGAAGGACACGCCCTGGCACGCCGCGATCGCCGAGAAATCGGCGGCCAACGCCAAGCAGATCCAGCCGATGATCGACGATAATTCGTCGCCGCTGAACTACTATCGCGCATTCAAGGATATCAGCGCCTGGCTGCCGAAGAACGCGGTGATCATCGGCGAGGGCGCCAACACGATGGATATCGGCCGCACCCAGATGCCGAACCATGAGGCGCGCGTCCGTCTGGACGCCGGCAGCTACGGCACGATGGGCATCGGCATGGGCTTCACGATCGCCGCCGCGGTGGTGCACCCGGACCGGCCGATCGTTTCTGTCTCGGGCGATTCCGCCATCGGCTTCTCCGGCATGGAGATCGAGACGGCCTGCCGCTACAACCTGCCGGTCAAGATCGTCGTGCTGAACAACGGCGGCATCGGCGGCGGGATCGGTCACCTGCCGGACGACAACGCGTGCGATCCCGCCCCGGGCGCTGATCTGGGGCGCGCGCTACGACAAGATGATGGAGGCGTTCGGCGGCCGCGGCTGGTATGTCGAGGACCCGGCGCATCTGCGCGGCGCTCTGGACGAGGCGATGGCGTTCCCGGGGCCGGCGCTGGTGAACGTGCTGCTGAACCCGGAGGCTGGACGGAAGCCGCAGAAGTTCGGCTGGCATACGTCGTAGGGGGCTTGATTTCCGACCCATCAAGTCTGCCGGAGGAGTTCTGGGACGGCGCTGGCCCTCATCGGCGAGGGCCAGGGTGAAAGTATCTGGGCTTCTCCGGAGCCGAAGTGATCATCGTGCGGCGGCGCGGCGAGATCGGGCGATTGATGGAAGAAGCAGGGCGATGCGCCGGATTGAGGACCTCGAAACCTTCAAGCAAACGGTAGAGGCCCGCAAACGGGGACTCGGCATCACGGCCGACGATATCGCAGCGGGCCCGCAACAATGGCTGCCGGCGGACGCAGGAAAAGCGCGAATTTCTGATGCGAATACAGGAACGGGCTCGCGCGCAGGGTGTGGAGCCCTTGCCGGCGAATATTTGACGCCTACCGGCAACAGGGGGCCGCGTGCCCTACATGAGTTGCCGCGCAGGCCGGCGCGGTCAGCGCCCCCGTCGGCCTCCATCGCCAGTCGCAGGATGCGATTGATTTCCGTCTGGTAGCGGTCGCCACGCCGACGCAGCCAATCCAGCACGTCGGCATCCAGGCGAGATGCTGATCGGTTCTTTCCTCGGTTTGTAGAACCGCCGGGAGTAGTCCCAGTTTTTGGCTGGGGCTTCGGGAATGTCGCTGGTGTCCGGCGTGACGTCGTCGAGCGCGGCCAGTTGCGCACGCTGCGCTTCATGAGGTCGGCTGCTCTCGCCGTCTCTAACGACGAACCTGCTTCATAGTGCCTTCTTCGTGTGCCGTAGCCTTTCGCAGGCCGATGACGCGCATCCGATCTTCGTGGTCCGGGTCGGATAGGTGTGAACCAGAACCAGGCAGGTCGCGCCGACAGTCGCCAGCAGGTGATAACGATGTTCCCCGTTCTCGAACCTGTCGTAGACCACGATGCCGAGCGGATCCCTGACCAGCAGCCGCGCGAGTGAAAAGTCCAGGCCATGTTTTTGGACGTTCCGCCGTTCCTTGGCCTCGTCCCATTCCAAAAGCATTCGCGACATCCAGGCCGTTCGGAGCCCGGATTTTTGAACGAAACCCTTAATCCAACGTTGACGAGCAGCACAAAGCCGCCTTACAGAATTGTATATACTAATTCGTGTGACGAGATCAAGGTCACTGCTGCGCCCTCAATACCCGCCGGGCAGCACCACCACCGTCGGCGCCGCCGGCAGCGTCGTCGCGCGAAATCTCCATCACCGGCGCCTTGCGCACATCGATCGCGTATTTCCCCCGCTCCAGGTCCAGGAAGCGCGCCGAGCACATCCGGCGTGAAGTAATGCATCGGCAGCACGACCCGCGGCTGCAGTTGTTCGACCACCGCTGCCGCGTCCTGCTGGCTCATGGTCCAGATCGCCGTCCACCGCCACCATCACGACGTCGATATGGCCCAGCGCGTCCAGGTCGCGCGGCTCCAGCAGATGGTGCAGATGCGACAGGTGCGCGATGCACAGCCCGCCGCTCTCGAAGACGAAGATCGAGTTCCCGTAACGCTCCGGTCCCGCCGTCCCAGGTCGCGGATATTGGTCGGCACGTTGGTGACGTGCATGTCGTCGACCCGTCAGGTCGATGACTGGCATCTTGCCGTCCTCTGACCAGCCGTGCAGGACGTGGCTGAATGCGCGGATCGGGGTTCAGCGTGTAGTGCGTCGAGTGCGCATGGTTCATCGTCGCGATATCGGGCGGAGCGGCGGGAATGTTGACGCCGTTGTAGTCGGTGACGGCCCGCACCCCGGTGGGCGAGACGATCTCGAAGCTGGCATGGCCCAGGAAGGTGATGCTGATGGGGCCATCCTCATCACCATCGCCCGCGGCGGCGCGCCAGATCCGGGCCTGTCCATCGCCACCGGCGCACACCCTGCCGCCACCGCCAGCGACGGCACGCCACAGGACCCGAGGAGCAGAAGGCACGTCAGAACGATCCGCCGCATGCACAGCCTCCGATTCACGATCCGCCATCTGATCCTGCCGGGTCCGAGACGCCTGCGGCCGCCGTGCGAACATTGATTTGATCCGCGTTTGGCCTGTAGTCCCGAACGGCAATGATCGAATTCCTGCCCGCGCCGGCCAACCTGCCGCCCGGACCAGCGTATCTACGCCATTGGCGACATCCACGGCTGCGACCGCCAGCTCGCCAGCCTGCACGCGATGATCGCCGACGACCTGGCCAGCCGCCCGGTCGGCCACGCCATGCTGCTGCATATCGGCGACTATGTCGATCGCGGCGCCGACAGCGCCGGCGTGATCGCCCGCCTGGTGGACGGCTGCCCGATCCCCGGCATGGACATGGTCAACCTGATGGGCAACCACGAAATCACCATGCTGGAGGCCATCGCCGGCGAGCGTGCCGCCGGCACCGACTGGCTGTTCGCCGGCGGCAAGGCGACGCTGCGACAGCTACGGCATCGACCCGGACGGCCCGCGGGAGGCCTGGGCGCACGCTGATCCCCGCCACCCACCAGCACTTCCTGCACGGCCTGATCCTGATGCATCGAGACGGCGGCTATGCCTTCGTCCATGCCGGCGTCCGGCCGCAGGTATCCCCCTCGAGCACCAGGCCCGCGACGACCTGCTGCGGCGCGCCAGCCCTTCCTGTATTCGGAGGCCGATTTCGGCGCCGTCATCGTGCACGGCCACACCCCGGTCAAAGCGCCGGTCGTCCGGCACAACCGCATCGCCATCGACACCGGCGCCGTGTTCGGCGGCAAGCTGACCTGCGTCGGTGCTGGAGGCAGACACGCTCGGCTTCCTGATCGCCGACCCGGTGGATCCACCGGTGTCCATTGCCCATCGCTAGATCTGACCCGAGCAACACCGCGCGCGTTCGACACGATCAGCCTGTTTCCCCCGCCCCGGCTTCCTGCTAGCAAGCGCCCCCCGGAGAGCCTACGCACACCCATGTTCGATTTTGCCTGGTCGGAGATTGTCTTGATTGGCGCCGTCGCGCTGATCGCGATCGGCCCCAAGGACATGCCCGCGGCCATCCGCACCGTGACCGGCATGATCAAGAAGGCGCGCCGCATGGCCGCCGAGTTCCAGACCCATGTCGACGAGATGGTGCGCGAGGCCGACCTCGGCGACGTGAAGAAGGCCTTCAACGACATCCGCAACATGGACATTACCGCGGCGCTGGAGAAGCACGATCGATCCGGACCGGTCGATCCGCAAGACCTTCGAGGACAATCCGTTCGACCAACGTCCGACCTCATCCGAGCCGCCACCGAGGTCTCGACCCTCGACCAGGTCACGGTCGACGGCGCCAGCGGAGGACGCGGTCACGCCGGAGCGCGACGGTCGCCGGGCCGACGCCCGAGGCGCCTGCCGCCGAACCGGAACAGCCCGCTCGCGCCCGCCTTCATCCCGCCGCAGCTCGTGCCGACCGCCGCCCAGGCGTCGCCGCCGCCGACCGCCCGCTTTCATTCCACCTCCGAAGCCGTGCTGCAATTCCCCAGATCCGAACGCCTGCGCAACGTCAGCCCTGAGCCTAACGCCCCACAGAGATCACCGGACAGCACGTGGCAGACACAGAAGACGATCCGATCAACGACAAGCCGATGCCGCTGCTCGATCATCTGATCGAGCTGCGCCGGCGGCTGATCTGGTCCGCCGGCGCGTTCCTGATCTGCTTCGCGCGTCGCCTATTACTTCTCCGGCGAGATCTACTACTTCCTGGCCGAACCGCTGGCCGACGTGCTGCGCGAGCAGGGCAATCCCGACCCGCATCTGATCTATACCCAGCTCTACGAGGCGTTCTTCACCAAGATCAAGGTGGCGTTCTTCGGCGGCGCCTTCGTCGCCTTCCCGATCATCGCCGCGCAGATCTGGCTGTTCGTCGCACCTGGCCTGTATCGCAGCGAGAAGCGCGCGCTGCTGCCGTTCCTCGCGGCCACGCCGATCCTGTTCCTGCTCGGCGCGGCGCTGGCGTATTACTTCGTGTTCCCGTTCGCCTGGCGGTTCTTCGCCAGCTTCCAGGACCCGACCGGCGGCGGCGGCGTGCCGATCGAGCTGCTGCCGCGGGTCAGCGAATACCTCGACCTGGTGATGAAGCTGATCTTCGCCTTCGGCATCACCTTCCAGCTGCCGGTCGCGCTGACGCTGCTGGCCAAGGTCGGCATCACCAGTTCGGCGCAACTCAAGAAGTTCCGCCGCTACGCCTATGTCGGCATGTTCGTCATCGCCGCGATCCTGGCGCCGCCGGACGTCATCACCCAGACCGGGCTGGCGCTGCCGCTGATCGCGCTGTACGAAATCTCCATCATCTCGCGCCCGCTGGGTCGAACCGAAACCAGTCGAGGTCTGAGCCGATGCACGACATCCGCGCCATCCGAGCCGATCCGGCCGCGTTCGACGCCGCGCATGGCGCGGCGCGGACTGCCGCCGGTGTCGTCGGAGATCGCTGGCGCTGGACGCCGACCGGCGCGCCGCGCAGACCGCGCTGCAGGAAAAGCAGGCGCGGCGCAATGCGCTGGCGAAGGAGATCGGCCAGGGCAAGCGCACCGGCGCCGATACCGCCGCGCTGGAAGCCGAGGCGACCGCGCTGCGCGCCGAGATGGACGGGCTGGAGAAGCGCGCGCCGCGAACTGGACGCGGCGATCCGGCGCATCCTGGAGAGCGCTGCCGAACGTCCTGGACGCCGTCGGTGCCCGACGGCCCGGACGAGACCGCCAACGTCGTGCTGAAGCGCGTCGGCGAGCCACGCGACTTCGACTTCGCGCCGAAGCAGCACTTCGATCTGGGCGAGGCGCTGGGGATGATGGATTTCGCCACCGCCGCCAAACTGGCCGGCGCCCGGTTCACCGTCCTGCGCGGCCCGCTGGCCCGCATGGAGCGGGCGCTGGGCCAGTTCATGCTCGACCTGCACACGCAGGAGCATGGCTACATCGAGACCATCGTGCCCGTCGCTGGTCAACGACGCCACCGCCTACGGCACCGGCAAGCTGCCGAAGTTCGAGGAAGACCTGTTCAAGACCACCGACGGCCGCTACCTGATCCCGACCGCCGAGGTGCCGCTGACCAACACGGTCGCCGGCGAGATCGTGGCGGAGAAAGCAGCTGCCGATCCGCGCTGACCGCGCTGACCGACTGTTTCCGCAGCGAGGCCGGGTCCGCCGGCCGCGACACCCGCGGCATGCTGCGCCAGCACCAGTTCCGCAAGGTCGAACTGGTCTGCATCGCCCATCCCGACAGACAGCGCGGACGAGCATGAGTGGATGACGCGCTCCGCCGAGATGGTGCTGGAGCTACTCGGGCTGCCGTATCGGCGCGTGCTGCTGTGCAGCGGCGATACCGGCTTTGCCTCCACGCCGCACGTACGATCTGGAGGTCTGGCTGCCCGGCCAGAGGCATGTAGCGCGAGATCTCCTCCTGCTCCAACTGCGGGACTTCCAGGCGCGGCGGATGAACGCGCGCTTCCGCGGCGGGGCGGACGGCAAGACGGTGGCGTATGTGCACACGCTGAACGGATCGGGCGTCGCGGTCGGGCCGCGCGCTGATCGCGGTGATGGAGAACTACCAGCAGGCGGATGGGTCGATCGCCGTGCCCGAGGTGCTGCGGCCTTATATGGGCGGCCTGGAGGCGATCACGGCGCCTTGATCGGTTGGCCTGACTGTCTGGCCTTGCCGTTTCGATCACGCTAAACTCGGGCCTGCATGAAAAGATTGCTTGTTTCACCGGCAGGATTGCCGCTTCTGGCACTTGCCGGTGTCAACCTGCTGCTATGGGCATGGGCCGGTGCCGCCTTCGCCCACCGGCCGGAGCTTCTCGGCAGCGCCTTGCTGGCCTGGATGTTCGGCCTGAGGCATGCAGCGGACGCCGATCATCTGGCCGCCATCGACAATGTGGTGCGCAAGCTGATGCAGGATGGACAACGCCCGCGGCTTGTCGGCCTGTATTTCTCCCTCGGCCATGCCACGGTGGTGATCCTGGCAGCCGCGGTGATCGCCATCACCGCCTCAGCCAAGTCGCTGTCCGGCTTCGCGGCGACCGGCAGTCTCATCGGCACGCTGGTCTCGGCCGGGTTCCTGCTGCTGATCGCACTGACCAACCTGCACACACTGGCCGACCTGCTGCGCGGACGCTCGCACCACGCGGCCAACGGGCTGCTCGCGCGCATCCTCGCCCCGGCCATGCGCCTGATCCGGCGCCCGGCGCAGATGTATCCGCTGGGGTTCCTGTTCGGCCTGGGCTTCGACACGGCAACCGAGGTCGGCCTGCTGGCGCTTGCCGCGACGCAGGCAGCGGCAGGCCTCTCCTTCGCGGATGTGCTGATCTTTCCGGCACTGTTCACCGCCGGCATGGCGCTGATCGACACGGCCGACAGCATCCTGATGGTCGGCGCCTATGGCTGGGCATTCATCGATCCGGCGCGCAAGCGGACCTACAACGTCACCGTCACGATCCTGTCGATCGTCGTGGCTCTGGGCATCGGCGGCCTCGAGGTGCTGAGCCTGATCGCCGACCGGCTGCCGGTCCTCGATCCCGGCCTGTCCGACTGGTTGATGAACGCCATGGGCTACGGGATCGTCCTGCTGTTCGCGGGCACCTGGATCGTCTTCGCCTGGCGCCACGCGCGGCGCCAACCGCTCCGCGCAGAAAATGTCGCTTCGGGGTCAGGCTCGTGAGGACGGCACGTTGCCTCTTGTTCCTGGCCGCCCTTGCAGCGTCTGGCGGGGTGGCCTCCGCAATGGCAGCACCCCAGGCAACAGGGTCCAATGTGGCGGCCTCAAACGCTCCACCGGCCAACTCGAGCGTGGCCAACTCGGGCGCGGCCAACTCGGGCGCAGTGGGTTCCGCGGGCCAGCCTGACGTCATCCCCACGCAGGACGCGGCCATGGCGCTGCTGCACGCAGGCAAACCCGAGGACGCGTTGCAGGCCTTCGAGAGGATCATCGCCTCGCACCCCCTGGATCCCGCCGTCCCGTTGTTCGAGGCATCGGCCATCGCCCTCAACCTCAACAAGTGGCAGGAGGCCAAACCCTATGTCCGCCGTCTGGTCAGGCTGCGGCCAGGGTCGATGCAGGCCTGGGAGCTGCTCGTCCAGGTCGATCAGGCGGACGGTGACAAGACTGACCAGCAGGACGCCATGGACCGCATCTACTCCGCTTGGCGCAGCGCACTCGACCCCGCCACACGGCAGCGCGTCTCATTCACGCGGGACAGGGTCTTTGGCCCCAAGCACACCGTCATCGCGGAACAGACCCTGGAGCCCGGCGGCGATGACATAGTCCGCTGGATCTTCCCGCCGATCGAACAGCTCGACCATCCAGCGCATTACCTGATCGTCCGTTCTGATCCCGATACGAACGAGCGGTGGCGGGAAGCCGGAACCGTATCATACGGAACGGTCGTCTATCACCTCGACGCCGTCCACCTCCTCCCCAACGGTCAGGCTCGGTCTGTGCCCTATGAGTTCTATCTGAACGAGCCGGATTACGATCGGGTCCGGAAAACAGTCGCCGCTATCCTCTCGGGCGAGGCGAAGCCGCTGTCGGGGGAGGCGGATCCGTTCTGGACCAGCGACGCGGCTCAACCCTGATGGGGCCAACCGCCACGCATCAGGCGGCGGTGTAGCCGCCATCCACCTCATAAGCGGCGCCGGTGACATAGCTCGCGCGATCGGAGCAGAGCCACACCACCGTCTCTGCTATTTCTTTCGGCTCGCCGAAGCGGCCCAGCGGCGTGCGGCGATGATCGCCTCGCCCCGCTGCTCGCGCGCGAGTTCGGTCATACGGGTGGTGATGAAGCCCGGGCAGACGGCGTTCACCCGGATACACTCCGGCGCATATTCCATCGCCGCCGTCTTGGTCAGGCCGATCACCGCGTGCTTGGCAGCGACATAGGCGGTCGAGCCCTTCAAGCCGACCAGGCCCGCGATGGAGGCGGTGTTGACGATCGCTCCGCCCCCCGAGGCCATCATCACCGGCAACTCATGCTTCATGCAGAGCCAGACGCTTTTCAGGTTGACCGCGATCATCCGGTCGAAGGCCTCTTCCGACCATTCATGCGTCAGATGGCCGATCGCCTTGACCTGATAGGGGGCGATGCCGGCATTGTTGAACGCACAGTCCAGCCGTCCATAAGCTGCCAGCGTCGCGTCCAGCATCGCTTTCACCTGCGCCGCATCGCTGACATCGCCGGACAATGAGATCGCCTGCCCGCCTGCCTGGTTGACCTGCGCGACGGTCGCCGCGGCAGCTTCAGGCTCCAGGTCGGCGACCGCGACCCGCGCGCCTTCCCTGGCGAAAGCGAGTGCCGCAGCCTGGCCGATCCCGTTGCCGCCACCGGTGATCAGTGCGACCTTGCCTTCCAGGATTCCTGTCATGGTTTCTCCCCGTTCGTTATCTTATGGCTTTATCGCAGCTTTCGCAGCCTGTGTGTCGCCCGACACCGCTGCAGCGTAACACGTCGCAACTGTGCCGCGGAAAGCGTAAATGCACCGCGGGTGGCGACCGTGCCGGTTCGCATGACCCGAGGAAACTAACGCGTCCTTAACACATCGCCGTGAAAGCGCCGCCCTCCGGTTTCACCCGGATGCGAACATGTCCCGATCCGGCGCCGCTTGGCTGAACCCGCCCGACTGTCGCTCCCACAGCCGAGCATAGACCCCGCCCCGGCGCAGCAGGTCGGCGTGGGACCCGGTCTCGACGATCCGTCCCTGGTCCAGCACGATCAGCCGGTCCATCCGCGCAATGGTGGACAGCCGGTGCGCGATGGCAATGACGGTGCGGCCTTCCATCAGCGTGTCGAGCTGCTCCTGGATCGCCGCCTCGACCTCGGAATCGAGCGCCGATGTCGCCTCGTCCAGCACCAGGATCGGCGCATTCTTCAGGATCACGCGTGCCAGCGCGACGCGCTGGCGCTGGCCGCCGGACAGCTTCACGCCGCGCTCGCCGACATGCGCGTCGTAGCCGCGGCGGCCGTGCCAGTCCTCCAGCCCGAGGATGAAGTCATGCGCGGCGGCACGCTTGGCGGCTGCGACGATCTCCGCATCCGTCGCGGATCGGCCGGCCGTAGCGGATGTTCTCCTTGATCGAGCGGTGCAGCAGCGAGGTGTCCTGCGTCACCATCGCGATGTGCGCGGCGCAGGCTTTCCTGCGTCACGCCGGCGATATCCTGGCCGTCGATCAGGATGCGGCCGCGCGCGGGGTCGTAGAAATGCAGCAGCAGGTTGACGAAGGTCGACTTGCCGGCGCCGGACGGCCCGACCAGCCCGACGCGCTCGCCCGGCTGCGATGACCAGGTCGATGCCGTGCAGCACACCCGGGGTCCGGCGTTGCGGGCATATCGCGCACGCGGCCGTAGTCGAAATGCAGGTCCTCGACATCGAATGCGCCCGCCGGTCACGACCAGCTCCACGCGCGTCCGGCGGATCGGGCATCTGCCGCGGCACGTCGATGACTGCGCATGCCGTCCTGCACCGTGCCGATATTCTCGAAGATCGAGGTCACGCTGCGCGCCACCCAGCCGGCGATGTTGTTGAGTTGCCACGCCAGCGGAATGGCCGTCGCGACCGCGCCAATGGCGATATGCCGTCAGCTGCCATTGCCAGATGGCGAGCGCTCGCCGTGCCGACGATCAGCGAGCGCATTCATCAGCACCAAGGTCGTCGTATAGGCGGTGGTCATGCGGGTCTGGTCGCGGAATGCCGTGGTGTGATCGTCGATCGCCTCCCGCACGAACTGGTCCTCGTCCGCCGCGCGCGCGAACAGCTTGACCGTCAGGATGTTGGTGTAGCTGTCGACCACGCGGCCCGTGAGGTTCGACCGCTGCTCCGACACGCGGCGAGAGCGGTCGCGCAGGCGCGGGACGAAATAGCGCAGCATGACGGCATAGGCGGCGAACCAGACCAGCATCGGCAGCATCAGCCGCCAGTCGAGACGGCTGAGCATGAACAGCGCGCTGGTGCCGTAGACCAGGATGTACCAGGCGGCGTCGAAGGCCATCACCAGGCTCTCGCGCAGCGCCGGGCCGGTCTGCAGCACGCGGTTGGCGATCCGGCCGGCGAAATCGTTCTGAAAGAAGGTCCAGCTCTGCCGGACGACATGCCAATGGTTCTGCCAGCGGATCATGTTGGAGAAGCCGGGATTGACGATCTGGTTGACCAGGACGTTGTGCACGACGATCGCCGCCGGCCGAGCCAGCAGCAGCACGGCCGCCATCATCAGCAGCGCGGGGACCCGCGTCGGGGAACAGCGTCTCGGGCCGGTGGCTGGAGGCGATGCCGACGATCTCGCCCGATGAAGGCCGGGATCAGGGTATCGAGCACGGCCATACAGTCCGCCAAACAGGAACAGCGCGGCGGTCAGGCCCCGGACCTGGTCGATGAACTGCCAGTAAAAGCGCACAAGCCCGGCATTCGGCGGTGGCTCCGGCATCCCGGCGGTGGGATCGAGCAAGGCTTCGAAGCGGCGCAGCATCCCCTAGCGGTGGACCGCGGGACAGGCCGCGTCAACCGCAGCGTTGTAACCGTGCGCTACCGGGGGCTGGCGGGGGGCAACGGTCGTCCCGTTACGGCGCGCCCGTGATCGCAACTCTTCCGTCATGGCAGCCGCAGGACCACCATCCATGCCTTGCGGTGTTGATATCCGCAGAAGGCGTAGATGACGCATGGGCACCGCAATGGATCAGAAATCAACCAGCGCCGGGAAGGCGGCTCGTGGCCGCCGCTCGACGCCGACTCAATGGGTTACCAGTGACCCCGCCTCCAGCGATCACCTTCCCAGTGCGGCCCGACCCACACGCGGCGCGGCGCATAGTAGGCGACCGGCGGTGCCGCATAGACCACCGGCGGCGCGTAGACCAGGCGGGACGACCACGACGGGCGGCGCCACCACGACAGGCGGAGCGATCACGACAGGCGGCACCCAGATGCCAATTCCCACGCCACCACGCCACCAGGCATGCGCCTGATGCGGCATCGCCGCGGTCCCGATCACGACCAGACCGGCCGACGACGAAGACTGTGCCAAGACGCTTCAGAACGGACATCTCCGACCTCCGGCAATCGAACGAGGCGTGTATTTAGCCGTCGAATGTAACGATGCAATGACGGGAGTATGTCAGCATATGGGCAACCGCGTTTTCATGCGGCCTTAGACCATGATCGGCTTAGGTTGAGCCGATCATGCTCCGGTTTTTTTGTTTGAGAGGGCTATTCACGTCTGACGTCGCCGCGCACCGGCGCCTCAACCCTCAGACGATCGCACTTTTGTTTGAGAGGGCGATTCACGCCTGATTTCGCCGCGCACCGGCGCGTCAACCTCAGACGATCACACTCTAAAGAACGCCAGCAACTGCCGCAGAAGTTCCTCGGGCTGCTCCTCCGGCATCCAGTGGCCGCAATCGGCGATCACGCCGCCGCGCACGTCTGTCGCCATGCGGCGGAGCGACTCGACGACCTCCTCCCGCCGGCCCCAGGCGCGGTCGCCGCCCAGCGCCAGCACCGGCATGGGCAGCTTCGAACGGCGCTGCGAGCGCGGCATTGTCGGCGATGTCCTGCGGGATCGCCCGGTAATAGGAGAAACCCGCCCGCAGCGCGCCGGGCTGGCGATAGGTTCGCAGGTATTCCGCGATATCCGCCTCCGGCAGCGGCCGAGCGCCGTAGTTGCGGTAGAACCAACCGAAATAGATGTCCTCGCGGCCGGCGATCAGGGCTTCCGGCAGGTCGGGCGTCTGGTGGAAGGCATGGTGCCAGCGACGGCCGCCCTGACTGATATTCGGACTGCCGTCGCCAGGGATGGTGACGTCCAGGATCGCCAGCTTGCGCACGGCGTCCGGATGCGCCGCCGCCACGGCATAGGCAGTCGGGCCGCCCCAGTCATGGCCAACGAGGAAGAATTGCTCGATCCCCAGCACGTCATGCACCAGCCGCCAGATATCGTTGCCAACGGTCTTTTTGTCATACCCCTCCAGCGGCCGCGACGAATCGCCCAGGCCCCGCAGATCGGGCGCGATCACCCGGTATTCCGCGGCCAGCCGAGGCATGATGTGCCGCCACTCGTACCAGCTTTGCGGCCAGCCATGCAGCAGCACGACCGGGAACAGCCCTGCCCGGCCGTGACGTAGTGCAACCGCACGTCGCCGAGATCGGCGTGATGGTGCTCCATGCGCTTACTCCGCCGCCGCGGCCTGTTCGGGGGCGCCGAGTTCGCGCAGGCGCGGCGCGACTTCGGCACCGAACAGGCGGATGTTCTCCTTGGCGTCCTGATGCGACAGGTGACCGCCCTGGCCGAAGAACAGCAGATGGCCGACGCCGCCCATGCGCGGTGTTGAACGCCTTCAACTGGTTGAACACGTCGTCGGGCGTGCCGGCGAAGACGGTGTCGGTGTCCATGAACTGCTCGACCGTCGCGGTGCGGTGGTCGATCGGCACGCCGTTGCGGTCGGTCACCAGCCGGTGCGCGCGCGGCCCCGCCTTCAGCATCGCCACATTGGCGCCGATCGAGTTGTAGCCGGGCGGATTGGTGAACGGCTCGGCCACCACCGGCGCGGTGCGGACGTAATCGGCGATCTGGTGTCGCCCGCCGCAGCCCTTCCTCGCGCGTGTGCCCGACGCCGACGATGGCGGCATAGGCCATGCGGTCGGGCCCGGCCTCCCACCCCAGTTCGCGGGCGCGCTTGCGATAGGCATCATACATCGGCTTGGCGAGGCCGCCCGACAGCAGCGTGCCGACCACGTGGCCGCGTTCGGCCGCGGCGATGCCGGTATCGACGCTCATGCCCGTCATCCAGATCGGCGGCGTCGGCTGCTGGATCGGCCGCGGCCAGATATTCACCGCGCGGTACTGGATAGAACTCGCCCTCCCAGGAGAACGGGCCCGTCATGCGTGGACAGCGCCTTGATGATCAGGTCATGCGCCTCCCAATACCGGCGCATCAGCCGGCCGGGGTTGGAGTTGGCGGGATGGATCTCATACGGCGCCCCCTTGACCAGGCCCATCTCGATCCGCCCGCCCGACAGGCAGTCGAGCCAGGCCATTTCTTCGGCGACACGGACCGGATCGGGGCGGTTGGCGATCGGGTTGCCCAGCGACAGCAGGCGCGCCTTCTTGGTTTCACGCGCAATCACCGCCAGCGCCATCGGCACCGACACGGTCATGCAGGTGGCGGTGCTGTGGTGCTCGTTCACCATGATGTCCAGCCCGACCTCGTCGCACAGCGCGAATTCGTCGAGGTAGCGGTTCAGCAGCTTGCCGGCTTCGGCCGGATCGACGTTTTCATTCGGGAAGGTGACGCGCAGGGAGCCGCGTTCGAGGCCCTTCTCCCAGGCGGGGTGATAGGCCATTTCGGAGAAATACCAGGTGCGCATTGGTTCCTTCCCTTGTCTTTATGTTAATTGCTGGGGTTGGTCGCTGTGAAAGAAAACACGGAGCGCTGCTGTCGCAGGCTTCACGGAGAATGCACGGAGGGCCACGGAGCATCGTCGAAACATCGTCCGTGGCCCTCCGTGCATGTCTCCGTGAAAGCCGCAAAGCGGCGCTCCGTGGTTTCTTTCCGACACAGCGCGATTCGTCATCACAACCGCCCCGAGAACGCCGCAACCCGAGAAGCGAAAGCGTCGGTTGCTCCAGATGCGGGAAATGCCCGGCCCGCGGCAAGGTTTCGAACGTGGCGCCAGGGATCTCGGCCTTCCAGGCCTCCGCATAGGACTGCGCGATGATCCCGTCCTGCTCGCCCCAGATGATATGCGTCGGGATGTCGATCCGGTGCAGCCAGCGTTTCAGCCGCGGATTGTGCATGTAGGGCTTCCAGCCGAACACCGCCAACGCCTCCCGCCCCCGGGCGATGCCGGCGAGTTCGGTGTCCGGCAGCTTCGTGTGGTCGATCTCCCCCTTCGCCGGATCGGCCCAGGCGAGGCGCATGAATTCCGCGCGCGGCAATCGCATGCATATCGACGATGTCGCGGTCCAGCACGCCGCCGACCTTGATCCCCAGCGGATCGGCCAGCACCAGCCCGGCGAAGCGCGCGGTGTTGCGCACCGCCATCTCGGCCGCGATCCAGCCGCCGAAGCTGCTGCCGACCAGGACGCGCGTGCTGCAGATCCAGCTGCCGCCGCCAGATCGAGATAGAGGTAGGCAAGGTCATCGACGCGTGCCCATCCAGTCCGGCAGCGCAGAGCCGCCAAAGCCCGGATGATGCGGCGCAATGACCCGATGGTCGTTCGGCAAGCCGGTCGAGCCAGGGATCGGCGGGCCGCAGCCCCTCGCCCGGATGCAGGAACAGCAGCGGACGGCCCTGCCCTTTCTCGACGATCTCCAGGTTGACGCCCGAGACGGTGATCTGCCGGCCCACGTCTTGTCCTCCCGCTTTGCTTGCTCGGGAGTTTACGCCGCCCGTGCCAACGGGCAAATCAGCGTGGCTTCGGCAGCCGCCCCAGGCCTGCGACCAGGAAACGGCGCAGCCCGAAATAGATCGCCACGGGCGGCACCGAATAGACCAGCGCGACCGCCATCATGTAGTTCCATGGCGCCTCATCGCTGTCGAAAAACTGGTCGATGGCGGCGGCCACCGTCATGTTGCGGGTCGAGGTCAGCAGCATGAACTGGTAGAGATATTCATTCCAGGACAGCAGGAACGCATAGAGGCCGACGGCGACCAGCGCCGGCGTCATCAGCGGCATGTAGATACGACAGTATATCTGCCAGGGTGTGGCCCCGTCGACCTTCGCCGCATCGTCGAATTCCATCGGGATCAGCTTGCCGTACTGGTGCAGGATCAGGATGGCATAGGGCGCGGCGAAGGTGACCTCGATCGCCGCGACGCCGCCCAGGCTGTCGGACAGGCCATAGACGCGCATCAGGTGCACCAGCGGGATCATCAGCAGGGCGCTGGGCAGGATATAGGTCAGCAGGGCCACGTCACCCAGCAGCAGCCCGCGCCGCATGCGTCCGAGCGCGAAGCTGGCGAGGGAGCCGACGGCGACGGTGGCGGCCATGGTCGAGAAGCCCAGGATCAGGCTGTTGCCGAACTGGTGCCAGAAATGCAGCAGATACCAATGGCCCTCGGTCCAGATGACGAGGAAACTGTCCCAGTTCCAGTCGCTGGGCCAGATCTGTCCGGTAAACTCGTCCCCGTCTTCACTGAGCGCGATGAGCGCCATGTTGTAGACCGGCAGCAGCGTCCAGATCACCAGGACGATACCGAGGATCCACGCCAGGATGGATCTCGTCATGGCCCAGGCCACCCCGCTCCTGCGGGACGGGAGGTGGCTCGGACGAGCCAGGCTATGACTTGCTGGGGAGTGGCGGCGGGGTTGAGCAGCGGCGCTCACAACTGCACCCCGAAGCGGCGGATGCGGCGCATCAGCAGCCAGACCAGCGGCACGACCAATGGCAGGGCCGTCAGCACCGCGGCCACGCCCAGCCGCGGAC
Source organism: uncultured Alphaproteobacteria bacterium (assembly GCA_963771475.1). Taxonomy (GTDB): domain Bacteria; phylum Pseudomonadota; class Alphaproteobacteria; order Acetobacterales; family Acetobacteraceae; genus Rhodopila. Next base: position 88,850 of record CAVYTN010000030.1, read on the forward strand.
GCCCGAAATCATACGCCATGCGGAACCCATAGGTCGCCAGCACATCCGTCAGGCGCGCCGGTGCGCCGCTGGAGACAAAATACACCGTCGGGAAATCGCCGAACGTCCACACCACCGAGAGCAGCGTGCAGATCAGATAGACGTTCCCCAGCAGCGGCGCGGTGACATAGCGCAGGCATTCCCAGTCGGATGCCCCGTCCACCGATGCCGCCTCATAGATCTCACGCGGGATCGCCATGCGCGCGCCCAGCAGCACCAGCGTCCAGAACGGCAGGAACTTCCAGATATAGGCCAGGATATTGCTGGCCATCGCGAGCGGGGTCGAGACCAGGAACAGCGGCCCGTCATCCCCCGTCACCGCGCGCCAAATACTGTCGAGCAGCCCCCATTCGGTGACCAGCATGTAGTGCATCGACAGGAACACGGTCAGCGCCGGCAGCGCCCAGGGCAGCAGGAACACCGCCAGCAGCGCCTGCTTCCACCAGCGCCGGTCGAAGAAGAAGCCGGACAGCAGGAAGGCCAGCGCCATCTTCACATTCACGCCGACGACGACGAACAGCAGCGTGTTGATGGCCGTCCTGAGATAGCGCGGGTCGGACAGCAGCAGCGGATACAGCGACGGATCGCTCCCCATCCACAGTCCGAAGACCGCCGGATAGACGACGAAGGCCGCAAACACCGCCGTATAGGGCGCCAGGAACGCCGTCGCATAGACCGCGTCGGGGCGCACCCATCCGACCGGCCAGCGTGGCAGGCCCGCTGGGCAGGCCCAAAGGCAGGCCCCTTCGCACAGGCTGCGGCAGGGCGATTGCCTCCCGCACGGGCGCGCCTACCCCTTGACGCCGCCCATCGTCAGGCCCGCCGCCATGTAGCGCCGGAACCCGTAATACAGGATCATCGGCGGCAGCGCGTAGATGATCGCCGTCGCCATCATGAAGTTCCACGGCGATTCATCGCTGTTGAGGAACTGCGCCAGCGCCACCGCCACCGTCATGCTCTGCGGCGTCGACAGGAACAGGAAGTTGTATAGATACTCGTTCCACGCCAGCAACAGCGCGTAGGTGCCGACAGCGACCAGTGCCGGGCGCCATCAGCGGCAGATAGATCCGGTAGTAGATCTGCCAGGGCGAGGCGCCGTCGATGCGCGCGGACTCGTCCAGCTCCATCGGGATCGACTTGCCGTACTGGGAGAAGATGAAGATCGCATAGGGCGTGGCAAATGTCGTCAGCGCCGCGATCACCGACCACAGGTTGTTGCCCAGGCCATAGATCTGCATGATCCGGTAGAACGGGATCGCCAGGAACGAGGCCGGAATGACATAGGTCATCAGCGCTGCGTTGGTCAGCAGCCAGCCGTGGCGGATGCGTCAGCCGCCCGACCGTGAAGCTGGTCAGCGAACCGATGAACAGCGTCATGAACATCGTCATCAGCCCGACGAAGAAGCTGTTGCCGAACTGGTGCCAGAACCGCGCCAGGTACCAGAAATCCTGGGTCACCACGACGCGGAAGCTTTCGAGCGACGGGTTCTCCGGCCAGAGCGAGCCGCTGAAGATGTCGTCGTGGCTATCCAGCGCAATGATGATCATGTTGTAGATCGGCGTCACCGACCAGATCACCAGCACTGCGGCCAGTACCACGGAGGCCGCCTCGACCGCCCAGCCGTTCAGCCGGTAATGCAGGCGGGAATGCTTGCGTCGCGCGACTGTCGCACTCATAGCTGTCCCTCCGACATGCGCAGCTTGCGCATCAGCAGGATCACCAGCGGGATCAGCAGCGGCAGCGCCGACATCACCGCGGCCACGCCCAGTCGCGGCAGCGCCACCGTGAAGGCATAGCGGATGCCCAGCGTCGCCAGCACCTCGGTGGACATGGCCGGCCCGCCGCCGGAGACGAAATAGGTCGCAGTTGAAATCGCCCAGCGCGAACACCGTATCGAGCAGCGTGCAGACGAAATACAGGTTCGCCATCAGCGGGAACGTCACGTTCCAGAAACGGGTGAGCCCGGAGGCGCCGTCGACCGCCGCGGCCTCATACAGCTCCTGCGGCACCGCCATGCGGCCGGCCAGCATGATGATCGTCCAGAACGGCAGGGTCTTCCAGATATAGGCCGAGATATTGCACGCCAGCCCCATCCAGTGCGAGTTCAGGTAGACGGGCCCGTCGATGCCGAACAGCATATACAGGACGTTGTTCAGCATCCCCCACTGGCCGTTGAAGAACCAGTGGATCGACATATAGGCAGGCAGCGCCGGCGTCGCCCAGGGCAGGATGAACACGACCAGCAGCGCCTTGATCCACCATCGCTTGCGCATGAAGAAGCCCGACAGCATGAAGGCCAGGAACATCTTCACGTTCACGCCGATGCCGACATAGAGCAGCGTATTGACGACGGTCTGGGCATAGCGCGGGATCGGCCAGCAGCTCGGAATACAGCGCCGGGTCGCTGCCGAGCCAGAGGCCGTAGCCGATCGGGTAGACGACGAAGAAGAGGAAGATCGCCGCGTAAGGCACGTGCAAACGCGAGCGCCCAGGCATAATCCGTGCCCAGGAGCCCGGCATGCCAGGCCTTGTGTCGCATGCGCCGGACCGTCAGAACCGTGCCGGCCGGAATTACGCGTTGTGTCAGGCTCATGGGACCTCCACGCCTATCCGTAGGTGACTTTGGCGAAGATCTCCTCCACCCGCTTGAAGGCCTTGTCGATTGCAGCGGTGGGGGTCATGCCGTTCTTGATCACGTCGGCATGTGCCTGGCCCCACAATTGTTCCGCATTTGCCTGACCCCACGCGGGCGAGTAGCCCTCGTACACCGGCATCGTCGGACCGATCGAGGCCTCCCGCACATAGGCTTCGCGATGCGGATCGGCGGGATCGAGCCACCAGGGATCGTCCTTGGTGATCGAGCCGATCGCCGGCACCCAGCGGCCGAGACCCGCTTTCAGGTTCTCGTTCATCACCTTGGGCTGCATGAAGTATTTCATGAAGTCCTTGGCGACTTCGACGTTTTTCGCGCCTTTCGGGATGAAGCCGCCGCCGGCATTGACCTGGCAGGGCATCGGCGAGCCATCGTTCTTGTTCGGCAGGCCCATGGTCACCATGGCGTCGTAGGCTTTCTTGTCCTTGTACATCGCCAGTTCGGTGGACAGCGTGCCGTCGAAGTCGATGACGAACAGTTTCTCATGGATCCCGTTATTGTCGTCGGCGTCGTTCCAGCTCAAAGCCTCGGGCGGTACTACGCCCTCCTTGTAGGCATTGGTCATCCAGGTGCAGGACTTGATCGCGGCCTCCCTCACCTGGGGGTCGTCGGTGTGCAGCTTGCCGTCGGGGGTGACGATGCCCTGCGCCGCCATTGGCAATGAGGAAATGCGCGAACAGGTTGTTGCCGTCATTCGGCCCGACCGTGGTGACCTGCAGGCCCAGCGCGTAGATCTTGCGCATGCCCTTGGCGCGAAGGATCTTCTGGGTCGGCTTGAAGAAATCCCAGTACGCGTCCCACGTCTTCGGTGCGTCGGACAGCTTCGAGCTCCGCCTTTTCCATCAGGTCGCCCCAGATATGGAACGGCGTCGCGCCCTGCTTGATCGGGCACAGGTAATAGCTGCGCTTTTTCTGTGCCTTGTTGTAGAAGGTCGAACATATGCGGGCCGTTTCGGTCAACTGCTTTTCGTATACCGAAACGACATCGCTGACATCCAGCAGCTTATCGTCCCACGCATTCTGCGGCAGGATCGACGATGGAGCATCCATGAACACCAGGTCCGGCACGTCGCCGCTGGTCAGCGCCGATATGGTCTTCTGGTTCTGCGCCATGAACGGCATGATGCTGTAATCGAGTTTGTTGCCGCTTTCCTTCATGTAGTCTTCGCAGACCTGACGTATCGCCGCGTCTTCCTGCGGGATGAAGCCCTGGTTCAGCCAGCAGACCGCCGTCTTGGCCTGGGCGTTGGCGATATATGGCATCGCCAGCGTGCCCGTCATCGTAGCTAACGAGATGTTAATCGCCCTGCGCCGGCTGATGAGCTTCATAGCCGTTATTCTCCCTGACAGGCCGAGCGTTTTCGCTCGTGCTTTTATGTGTAGCCTCGCAGAATGAGGCTGCTTCAATATGGATACATCCGTCAAATCTTTTTTTGTTAAGCTCCTCGCGTGCACCTGCTCCAGCCGGGCATTGACGATGGCGAGCAACAAATGGGTCGGAGATTCGACATCTATACAGGTATTTCAGCAGCATACGACCCGGTACAGGCCCTGGCCCGCGCCTGGTGACGCTCCGCCCACCAAGGCGCGCCTCGGGTTTCAAATCATTTCAATATGCAGGCGTTCTTGACGATTTTACGACACCGCTGATACGATCCCGCAGCTATGTTACTCGGGGAATGAAGATGCCAGACGCACCTTCAACGGCTAATGTCGTGTCCGGAGGACCGGCGCTCAACAAGATCCAATGGGTCGTCCGCACGCTTGGCGTCACGATCGGCGACCACGAGGCACCGAAGAACGGCGCCGCCGTGGGCACCAGTATCGTCGCCCTGCAGAAAAGCCGAATCGCCTGGGACACCACCCGCAAGGCCATCCAGGCCCAGTTGAAGGCGCTTGAACGGGCAGTCGTCGACGCTGTTCGTAAACATAACGAGGACGAGACCGCCGAGGACGAGTATGACGAAGGCGAACTCACCCAAGGCGGAATTCCGAAGCTCTACAAGCTGCTCGACAAGTACGACTCGCGGCTGATCGAGAAGCTGGACGAGGCCCTGAACGCCGAACCCGATCAGCGGCCGGCGCTGCAGCAAGAGGCTGCCGGGATCATCAAGGAATACCAGATGATCCTCTCCGGCGACACCAACCTGGCAATGGTTGATTCGAGCGGCTTCCTGCCCACGCCGATCAGGCCGATCGTGGAGAAAACCCTCTCCGTTCTCGCCACGCAGCTCTGACCGGCGCCGCGCCGTCTCATTCGGGGAGTTTACCATGTCGCTTAACCCCATCCAGCGCAATGTCGTGGAAACCCTGCTTGGCGTGAAACCACGCAAGAAGGGTCTGCACTTCGCTACCTCCGACGAAAAGCAGGACAAGAAGATCGGTAGCGCGCTGGACGACTATGAGCGGCGCGAGGGCAAGGTGCTGGAGGCGGTCAAGGAGCTGGAGTCGGTGCCCGCCACCGGCCAGATCGTCGTCGATCTGGAGCAGCGCGTCTCCCAGATCCGCCGCTCTGTGCTGAACACCGGCCGCGACGTGGCGCCGAAGGTGATCGAACAAGCCTACGACGACCTGGAAGCCATCAAGGAAGAGGCGCGTGCCGCCGCCAAGCTCGCGAACGCCAACAAGGAGTTCTATAGCCGGCTGGAAGGCGCCGACCGCGACCTGCAAGCGCTGGAAAACCACGAGCATCACGACTTCATCGCCGATCGGATCAGCACGGTGGAGGGCCTGCTGCAGCAGGCCCGCGATGCGGCGAAAGACGGCGACTTCAACACGGCTAACGCTCGGCTACGAAACCGCCATGGACGGCAGCCGCGACGCGAAAGCCGCGGTCGACGAGTATGGCCGCAACCTGACAGCGTTCAACCGCAAGGCCGACGCGACGGGCAACACGCTGACCGGGTTCGACAAGCATCCCAAGAAAGATGCCGGCAGCGCCGAGATCGGTGAGGCCAATACCAAGCTGAACTCCGCCCGCCAGGAAGCCATCGCCGGCAAATTCTCCGATGCCGATCGTCTGCTCGGCGAGGCCGAACAGGCGCATGTGGACGCAAAGGCGAAGGCCGATACGGCGTTCATTGCCGATATCGATGCTGCGGCCCTGGACCTTGATACCGTCCGGAACAATGATGATCCGGCCGTGGTCAAGGCCATGACCCGCACTGTCGGGGAAATCGACGTCATCCTGCAGACCGCGCGCGGCCAGGTCGATGCCGAGATCGACAAGGCGGATGCGTCGCTGAAGGAGGCGGTCCGCCGGATCACGGCGGCCAAGGGCATCCGCGACAAGGTCGTGCTCGATCTCAAGCAGGTGCGCGACGACGCCACGGCGGCGGACAAAAGGCTGGAAGCGCTCAACGCGCATCCGCAAAAGCTCCACGTCAAGACCGAGATCGACACCGCGACAGCCAAGTTGGCCGAGCTCCGGTCCAAGGCCGATGACGGCGAAGTCGATCTGGCCATGATCCTGTATCAGGAGGTGGACGGGGCCTGCACAAAAGCGCTGGATTGCGCGACCAAATATGCAGCGTTCCTGGTGACCTATGCCGCTGCGACGCGCATCTGCAACGGGGCGACGCGCGCTTATCCGAAGTCGGTGACGCCCAAGAATGCTCTCAAAAAACTCACAAAAGCAAAAACCAAAGCCAACACTGACCGCAAGTATGACGAGGCGAAAACCGACGTGGAAAACGCCATGTTGCCGGTCACAGCCAAGCAGACCGGTCAATACAAGACGGATTCGACATCGGATTATACGGCCGACATCAATGAACTGACCTCCAAGGCCGCCGGCCTCGTCCCGGCCAAGAAGGGCAAGCCGAAGACCGAGGCCGATGCCTCCGCGCTCGACAACCTCGATCCCGATCCGGGATCGGTCGTTGCCAAGAGCCTCGAAGAGATCAATGCCCTGAAAGCAAAAATCGAGGCCGACGCCGAGGCCGGGCGTTTCGACGAGATGCAGGCCAATCAGAGCATGCTCGACTCCATGATCACGGCAGCCAAGAAGCTTGTTACCCGACGGGAACTCTACAACACCAAACGGGAGCAGACGCTAACGGCGATCCAGGGCCTGAAGAACCACAAATCCCTGTTCGGACACATGATGTCGCTGAACAACCTGGTCGTGCGCGCCGACAAGCTTGCCACCAGCAAGGACATGCGGTTCGAAGATGCCCTCAAGGAACTGGCGGACATCCGTAAGACCTGTGAGATGCTCGACAAGGTCGGCAAGGCCGCGGACACCTATCTCAAGGAACGGGCCGAGGCGGATACGGCATTGGAAGAACTGGAAAAGGTGGCATAGATGCTTGAACAGCAGATCGGTCGCGCCAAGTCGCTGCTCGACCAGGCCACCAAGGCCACCGGCGTCGTCAACGCCCGCGCGATGGTGAAGGCCGGCGCGGGGATGGAAGACATCAACGCGCAGGGACAGAACTGGGACGCCGCCATCGTCCTCGTGCGTCAGGCGGCGGCGGAGCTCAAGGCCTCCAAGGACCTGGCCGATTCCGTGAAAGGTGCCGCTTCCGCCAAGAAGAAGGGCGATGAGGCGATGGTACCGGCCGCGGTGACCATCGCGCTGAAAGACCTCCGTGAGGAAGTCGAGATCGCCAAGCATACCGAACACGCCGACATCGTCCCCGAATTGTTCAAGGCGATGGACACCGGCCTCGCCGAGGCACAGAAGCGGTTCGACGAAAACAAGCTGGGCGACGCGAACGCGCAGCTCAAGATCGTGGGCGATGCGCTGGTCAAGGCCAGGATCGCGCAGGCGGAGCATAAGCGTTTCCTTGCGGTCTACCCACCGCTGAAGCTGCGGGAAACGACGCTGACGACCTCCACCGCGCCGCTGGCGGCCAAGATCAAGGACAAGACCGACCCGCTGGTCGCCGCGCTGAAAACCGCCGACGAACAGGACAAAGCCCATAACTGGGACAAGGCGTTCGAGGCGTTGCGTGCCGCCGAGACCGCCGCCGACGCGGCCAAGGAAGCCTCCGACCTGCGCCTCGCCTACGACGTCAAGGCCAAAGAGATCAGCGACAAGGCGAACACCTTGACCGATCCCGTCAAGGGACAGGTCACCGACATGGTCGCCAAGGCGGAGAAAGCGGCGGACGAATTCAACTTCGCCCACGCGATGCGCTTTCTCGGCAATGCCGAAGCCCGTGGGGCCGGCGAGGACCTTAAAGGGCTCGCGAAGGTTGACCCGCTCGACATGGACGAGATCGGGAAGGCGATCGACAAGATGCTGGCGGCGGTCGGCGGTGAGGAGCTGCTTGCCAAATCGACCGACAGTAAGGTGCAGCCGCGCAATCCGCAGCAGGCAGGCAAGCGAATCCCGGCGCGCGGCAAAAAGGCGCCGGACGGTCCCGAACTACTGGATGAGATCGTCAAGAACTTCGACGACACGGTCCCCGTGAAGGTCATCATCGCCATCGCGGAGAAGCGGTTCGGGGTCAAGTTGAAGGTATCGGCCCTCGGATACAACGCGACGTCGGGAGACGTCGAGGAAACCGAGGAGGATGGCGATTTCGTCGAACCGCCGGAGCTGGCCGTGGAATCGCAGCGCTCCAAGACGGCTCGCAAGCTGTATGAGACGATCGCGATGACGCCGGAGCAGACCACTCGCAATCCCAGCCTGGCATCCGTGGAGCGTGACCAAGCGTTCGAGATCGTCAACTACACCGATGGCAGCTTCGATCTCAATGACGAGTCAGGCGGCTTCTACTCCCCGTCGAAGAACCGGGGCGTGATGCAAGGCCGGCCCGGCAAGGGCAGCAAGCAGAAATTCGGCAAGGACATCGTGTCCCTGGCGGGTGGACCAGGACTTCCGCCCACGCCGCCGAAGCCCTGGGACGATAAGACCGCTAAGGAACAGAAGGAGCTGGAGGTCTATGAGCCCGCGAGTAACGCGGAGGTCGATTACTTCGAGTTCGCCAACGTCCATGAGTCCGGGCACGCCGCGGACGATCGGCTGAACTTCATGGCGTCCCGCCTGGGCAATCCCGCCTTCGGCAACTGGCTGGAGCATGGCGGCAACTTCAACGCCGTCGCCAAGCCGGTGGCCGAACATTACGCCAAGCTGTGCAAGGTCGCCGACCAGGCCGGCGTGCTGCAGCAATTCGTGTCAGATACCATGGTGGGCAACAAGCCCGAGGTGCCGGCGGTCGATCCCGCGAAGCAGGCCGGCGTCACCGAAGCCTGCGGCAAGATCACCAACGAGTGGTACCCCCGCGCGAACACCAAGGGCACCCCCTGGTACAACCAGGGAAAATGCGACATGATCACCATGAGCGACGGCCGCATCTATCAGGAGGCTTACGAGGGAAGCTGGGTCAGCTATCCGGCCGCCGAACGCAAGAAGGGCATCACCGGCTACCAGTTCCGAGCGCCCGGCGAATGGTTCGCGGAACTCTTCTCGGCCTATCACCATGAGAAACTCAAGCCAGGCCACCCGGCCCGCAAATGGCTAAGCTCGCTACAACTCTAGGCGGATCCACAGAATGTCGCTTTTCTCGACCATCGAAACGGTGTGCCCTCACTGCGATGTGGACGCCGAATTCGAACTGGTGTTCAGCGTGAACGCCGATCGCCGCCCGGAACTGCGGGCGCGGATACTCGATCGCACGTTCCAGCAGTTGGAATGCCAAAGCTGCCACAAGTTGTTCCGCATCGAGCCGCAGTTCACCTATCTGCACATCGGCGGAAAGCAATTCCTGACGGTGTGGCCGTCAACGGACCTGTTGCACTGGGCGGAGAAGGAAACGAACAGCCAGTCCATGTTCGACAGGTTCTGGGGTCCGAATTCCGAACCGATCACGGCGGAGATCGGCCGCGAGCTCGTTCACCGGGTCACCTTCGGCTGGGAAGCGGCGCACGAGAAACTCGTCGCCGCCGATGCCGGGATCGACGATGTCCTGCTGGAACTCGCAAAGCTCGCCGTCATCCGCAGCCAGGGCGATGGATTCTCGGTCGGCGAAACCGCCCTGCGTCTGATTGGCATCGATGCCCAGGACAACATGATCCTCGGCCTGTTCCAAGGCGCAGATGAGCATGTCTTCGAAACGTTCAAAGTCCCCCGCGCCCTGCTCGAGGAAATCGATCTCGATGAAGAATGGGACGTGCTGCGCGAACGGCTCCAGGCCGGGCCGTTCGTCGACATGCTGAGACTGGTGATCGAGCCAGTCCCAGCAAGCGTCGCGGAAGCGGCCTGAGCGGCTACCGCCGGCGCAGTTGCGACACGTCCCGCACCGCTCCGCGTGAGGCGCTAGTGGTCAGTGCCGCATAGGCCTGCAACGCCATCGACACCGTCCGCTCGCGCTTCGGGGTCCACGCTTCGGCGCCCTTCGCCTCCATCTTCGCGCGCCGTGCCGCAAGCTCCTCGTCCGAGATCACCAGATGCAGGCTGCGTTCGGCGATGTTGATGCGGATGCGGTCGCCTTCCTCGATCAGCCCGATGGCGCCGCCCTCGGCGGCTTCCGGCGAGATATGACCGACCGACAAGCCCGATGACCCGCCCGAGAACCGCCCATCGGTGATCAGCGCGCAGAGATGCGCCAGCTTCTTCGACTTCAGGTAGCTGGTCGGATACAGCATCTCCTGCATGCCTGGGCCGCCTTTCGGACCCTCGTAGCGGATCACGACGACATCGCCTGCCTTGATCTTGTCGCCCAGGATACCGGTCACCGCGTCGTCCTGGCTCTCGAAGATGCGCGCCGGTCCCTCGAACACCATCAGCGACGGATCGACGCCGGCGGTCTTGATGATGGCGCCATCCACCGCGATGTTGCCCGCCAGCACAGCGAGCCCGCCGTCCTTGCTGAAGGCATGCGCCACATCGCGCACCACGCCCTTCTGCCGGTCCAGGTCAAGCTCGGCCCACTGCTTGTCCTGGCTGAACGCCTGTGTCGTCCGCACCCCGCCCGGCGCCGCCTTGAACAGCGTCGTCGCGCTGTCGTCGGCGGTTCGCCCTTCGGCCAGCACATCCCATTTCGCCAACGCGTCGCCCAGCGTCACGCCATGTGCCGACGGCACATCCCGATGGATCAGCCCCGCCCGATCCAGCTCCCCCAGGATGCCCATGATGCCGCCCGCCCGGTGCACATCCTCGACATGCACGTCCGGCACGGAGGGCGCGACCTTGCACAGATTGGGCACCCGCCGCGACAGGCGGTCGATATCGGCCATGGTGAAGGGCACCCCGCCCTCCTGCGCCGCGGCCAGCAGATGCAGCACCGTGTTGGTCGAGCCGCCCATGGCGATATCCAGCGACATGGCGTTCTCGAACGATTTGAAGCCGGCGATGGTGCGCGGCAAGGCGGTTGCGTCATCCTGCTCATACCAACGGCGTGCGAGGTCGACGATCAGCCAGCCTGCCTCCACGAACAGCTTGCGGCGGTCGGCATGGGTCGCCACCAGCGTGCCGTTGCCGGGCAGCGCGAGGCCCAGCGCCTCGGTCAGGCAGTTCATCGAATTGGCAGTGAACATGCCGGAGCACGATCCGCAGGTCGGGCACGCCGAACGCTCGACCGCCAGGGTTTCCTCATCGCTCGCGGTCGGATCGGCGGCAACGACCATCGCCGTGATCAGGTCGACCGACTTCGCCTTCGTCTGCCCGGGAGCGATGACCTTGCCGGCCTCCATCGGGCCGCCGGAGACGAAGACGGTCGGGATGTTCAGCCGCATCGCCGCCATCAGCATGCCGGGCGTGATCTTGTCGCAGTTGCTGATGCAGACCAGCGCGTCGGCGCAATGCGCGTTGACCATGTATTCGACGGCATCCGCGATCAGCTCGCGCGACGGCAGGCTGTACAGCATGCCGTCATGCCCCATGGCGATCCCGTCATCGACGGCGATCGTATTGAATTCCTTGGCGACACCGCCCGCCGCCTGCACCTCGGCCGCGACGAGTTGCCCGAGGTCCTTCAGATGCACATGGCCCGGCACGAACTGGGTGAAGGAATTGGCGATGGCGATGATCGGCTTGCCGAAATCCCCATCCCCCATGCCGGTCGCGCGCCACAGGCTGCGAGCACCGGCCATGTTGCGGCCATGAGTGGTCGTGCGGGAACGATATGCGGGCATGATCCTGGCGTCGCCTTCTGTGTCGGAATGAATGCGGGACGTGAATAGTCCAGCACCTCGGGAAGCGCCAGGGCAGCGGGCGCTTGAGCATGATCGGTCAGGTTGACCCGAACATGCTCTGGCTTTTTTTTCTTGAGAGGGCGACTCTAGAAAAGACAATCCTCGAACATATCCACGGGTGCAACATCCGCACCGTGCGGGAGGGCAGCCGACAGGGCCAGTTCCCTGTGACCGCCGCGATGCCGGTTATGCACTGCGCGCTCCCGGTCCATCGTGTAGCTGTTGGCGAACAGCGCCAGCATGCGGCCCGTTTCTTCGCTATCCGCGCCGTCCTGATCCGATGCTGCGGCGGCCAGGGTAGCGACCGCCTGCGACAGGACCTGGCCCAAGACCTCATGCGCATCGGTGCAGCGGATCGTCTCACGCAGCAGCCCCGCAACCCCGTCGCTGTCGCGCGCCAGCACCTGAAGCGCATCGGCCAGGCTCCGGCCGGTGCTTTGCAGCTCTGCGGCGGAGCGCGTCATGCTCTCGGAGATCGTCGCCAACCGGGCGGGCTCCCCGGTCCGGGCGTCGCCCAGGAAGCCCGAGGCGATGGCGATGGCCGTGTCCAGGCAGGTCGCGACGGCGGTCGATTCCGTCGCGATCTGGCGCGCGTAGAGCCGCAATTCCTGCGCGATCGCGATCAGCGGGCGGCCGCTCGTCCCGATGCGCCCGCATTTCAGCGTCATATTCAGGCCCATTAGACGGATGTCTTCTTCGAGCAGGCGCAGCGTGCTGGTGTAGCCCGCCAGGCGCCGCGCCGCGCCGGTCACCGACACCGCCACGCCGTCGGCCATGCGGTTGGCGGTTTCCAGTTCGCCGATCAGCGTCCGCACCTCGGCGATCTGGCCCTCCACCTCGCCCAGGAACGTATCGCGGTGATCCTCGGAAGCACCCGCCGCCGTATCGCCCAGACGGCGGATCTCCTGCGTGTCATTCGCCAGCTCCTGGAGGGACGAGACGAGCGTGCGCATGTCGGTCGCAAACTGGGCCGCGGTATCCTCCAGTTGGTCCACCTGCAGCCGGCAGCCAAGGCCGCACAGGGCGGAGCGCTGAGCCTCGGTCAGACCAGTCCAGTCGCCGCACCCGGCGGCCTGCACCGTGCCGCTCGGCCAGCGGATATGGATCAGGACGATCAGGGCATACCCGACATGTTCCAGGCGCTGACGCGTGGTATCGCCGATCTGCAGGGCCATGACGGCGTTGCTGATCCGCAGGGCCACATCGCGATATTTGCGTGCGACGGATGATGCGGCCGCCGTTGCACAGCGGCCGCGGTCGGTGATGGCATCGATGCCGGCGGCCAGGCGGCCGGGGATGGACCGGACCGCTGTGGCCTGGCGCTGCGCCAGAGCCTGCTGGCTGGTATGGGCGGCACGAAGCTGAGCGCCCACTTGATTGAGCTCATGGGTGAATTCGTCCAGCTTGTCCTTCGCCAGCCCCAGCGTCCGGGTAATCTCCGTGGTGAAACCAACGAAGTCGACACCCATGTCGCCGATTGTAACGGCTTCGATTCGAGCGTTGATGGCCAGGATGCCGATGCCGTGTACGGCCTTGCCGATGTTGGCCACATGCTGCTGCACCGTCGCGACCAGCCCCTTCAGCCGGCTGAGCGATGTGCCGGTATCGTCCTGTGCCCGCGCCATGTCCGCGACATCCGCCATCACCCGCGTCAGCCGCTGCGTCGCCTCGCGCAGGGCATCGCCCCGCAGTTCACCGGCGAGTTGGTCGAAGGTCCCGGTCAACGTCTCGATCGTGCCCGTGGCTTCCGTCAGGTGGTTGCCGATCTCCAGGAAGCGTGACTCGATGGAGGCCGATACGGACCTTAGCGCCGTCGCAAGCCCGTCAATGTCACGCCGCGACAGCGACAGGCAGTCACCTGGAAGGCAGGTCAGGCTCATGTCAGCGCGTACTCCGTTGTCTCTGTCGCTTTGGCCAGGTAACGAACTATGACGTCACCGGTCGTAGTGTGCAGCCGGACGATCATGCCCGCATCGCCGCCGGTGCAACGCGCCGTGATGGGGATCCCATAACTGTGCAGCAGCGCCTCCGCGATCGCCACGTTGCGGTCGCCGACGGTATCTTCCGAGGAGCCGTACGGGAGCACCGCGGCCCCGCCAAAGATCTTCGCCTGCAGGTCGTCGCAATCGCAACCAAGACGGTTCATGGCCAGGATCAGCCGCGCGATCGCGGCATCCCCATAGCGCGGGCTGGCGGACCCGTCGTTGCTGACCGGCAGCACGTAATGGTTCATCCCCCCTGCCCTGCCATGGCGATCTATCAGGCACACGGCGACACAGGACCCAAGCACGGTGCGCACTATGCTGGGATCGCGGCTGTAAAAGAGCCGTCCCTGGTCGAGAAACACCTGCCTCAAAGCGCCGGCGTCCGGCTGCATATCGGTCACCGGCGGCATCATCGGTTGCCTGTCCTGATGATTTCGCGCGCGAGCATGTCCAACGGCAGGACCCGATCGGCCGCGCCGAGGGCAATCGCCTCCTTCGGCATGCCGAACACCAGCGACGTCGCTTCGTCCTGCGCGACCGTGGCCGCGCCGGCCTGGTGCATCTCCAGCAGGCCGCGGGCGCCATCGTCGCCCATCCCAGTCATGATGATGCCGACGGCGTTCGCGCCGGCATAGCGGGCGGCGGACCGGAACAGTACGTCGACGGACGGGCGGTGGCGCGAGACCAGCGGGCCCTCCTTGACCGAGACGACATACCGAGCGCCGCTGCGCTGCAGCAGCGTATGGCGGTCACCCGGCGCGATCAGCACGCGCCCGCGCAGCACCGTATCGCCGTCCGCGGCCTCTTTCACCTCCACCGCGCACAGCGTGTTCAGGCGTCGGGCAAAGGCCTCGGTGAACTTCTCCGGCATATGCTGGACGATCACGATCCCCGGGCTGGCGGCCGGCAGCGCTTCCAGGACCACACGCAGCGATTCCGTGCCGCCCGTCGAAGCACCGATGCAGATCACGGTCTCCGTGGTGCGCGCCATGGCCTGGCCGGCGGCAGGGGGCGGCAGCACAACGTCGGCGGTCAGCTTTTTCTGCGGCTCCTGCATCCGGTTGGGGCGCGCAGCCGACGCCGGGACCCGGCTGAGCCGGACACGAGAAGCGGCCTTGACGACGTCGCAGATGCGGATCTTCGATTCCTGCAGGAACTGCGCGGTATCGACCCGCGGCTTGGCGATCACCTCCACCGCGCCGGCGTCCCAGGCCTGGGCGAGGGTCTCCGTTCCGGTTTCCGCCAGGGATGAGCAGATCACCACCGGGACGGGTCGCTGCGCCATGATCTTGCGCAGGAAGGTCAGGCCGTCCATCCGCGGCATCTCGATATCGAGCGTGATGACGTCCGGCACCTCCTGCTGGATGCGCCTGGCCGCCGCGAACGGGTCGGTCGCCGTGCCGATGACCTCGATCTCGGGGTCCGATTGCAGGATATTGCTCAGTGTCTGGCGAACCAGGGCGGAATCGTCGACGATCAGCACCCTGACCCTGCGGGAAGAGGCGCTACTCACGACGGAACACCGTCGGTCCGACGGGTGTCAGCGGCAGTGTCAGCCCGGCCAGGGATTCGGAATGACCGAGAAACAGGAACCCGCCCAGACGCAGGTGGTCGCATAGTTTCGACAGCACCGTCTGCTGCGTCGGCTTGTCGAAATAGATCAGCATGTTGCGGCAGAAGATGATGTCCAGGCCCTGCTCGACCGGGTAGTCCTCGTCCATCAGGTTCAGTCGTCCGAAGTGGACCAGACGCCGGATCTCGGGGACGATCCGCACGACATCGCGCGCGGCGTTGCGGCTTCTCAGCAGATAGCGTCTGCGCATGTCCATCGGGACCGGCGCGATCATGGCCTGCGGATAGATGGCCTGCACCGCGGTCTGCAGGACCTGCGTGGAGATATCGGTGGCAAGGATACTGAATCGGAACCGGCGGAGTTCGTCGCTGACCGCGTGCAGGACCATGGCCAGCGTATAGGGTTCGGCACCGATCGAGCTGGCCGTGCTCCAGACCTTGATCACGCTCTCGCCGCCGTGGCGTATGGCGGCCAGAAGCTCCGGCACGGCCACATCGGCCAGGAACCGGAAGTGATTGGGCTCTCGGAAGAAATCGGTCTTGTTCGTAGTGATGACGTCGATCAGGTGGATCGATTTCGGCGGCGAGACCGTCTTCCTCGAACAAATAATGGCAATAGGCGGTCAGGCCGGCGAAGCGGTTCGCCGCGACACGGCGGCGCAGGCGCCCCTCCACCATTGTCTTCTTGGCGGGGGGAACCTTGATACCGCTATAGCCGTGGATGAACTGAGCGAGCCGGTCGAAGTCGCGGCGGGACAGATGATCCATCCCGCTGGCCATCCCGCTGGCCATCCCGCTGGCCATCCGGGGATTCGGCTGGGGCAGTATGAGGCATCGTGCGATCAGTATTTCACGAACTCTGCATCATGCGCGTCGCCGGCGTTACTGCTCAGGTTGAGGGCGAACCCGTTGGCGCCATTCTTGTCGTGGCCGTTGCGCAACGGCACAGGCTTGGCGCTGGCCGCCGGCTTCTTCGCCGCTGCCCGCGTTTGAAACGGCGGCGTGGCCGGCCGGCGTTGGGCTGGGCGCGCGGGCTGCAGGGCCGGGGCAGGTTCCGCTTTGGCCGGCTGAGCGGAGCGGACGGCCTTGGTGACGCCTGTGTCGAGACGGAAATACGCGATACTGGCCTGGAGCTGTTCGGACTGAGCGGCCAGTTCCTCGGACGTCGCCGACATCTCCTCCGACGCGCTGGCGTTCTGCTGCGTCACCTTGTCGAGCTGCTGGATCGACTGGTTGATCTGGTCGCCGCCGATGTCCTGCTCGCGGCAGGCCGCGCTGATCTCCGCCACCAGTTCGGCGGTCTTCTTGATATCGGGCACCAGTCGCGTGAGCATGTCGCCGGCTTCCCGAGCAACCTTCACCGACTGCGAGGACATCGTGCTGATCTCCGCCGCCGCGGTCTGGCTACGTTCGGCGAGCTTGCGCACTTCCGAGGCGACCACCGCGAAGCCCTTGCCGTGTTCGCCGGCGCGCGCCGCTTCCACCGCCGCGTTCAGCGCCAGCAGGTCGGTCTGCCGCGCGATCTCCTGCACGATGGTGATCTTCTCGGCGATCGTCTGCATGGCGGCGACCGCACGCGCCACCGCCTCGCCGCCCATTTGCGCATCGGTGGCCGACTGGCGCGCGATCTTCTCGGTCTGCGCGGCGTTGTCGGCGTTCTGCTTGATGTTGGCCGCCATCTCCTCCATCGACGCGGAGGCTTCCTCGGCCGAGGCCGCCTGTTCCGTGGCACCCTGCGATAGCTGCTCCGCACTCGCCGACAGCTCCTGGCTGCCCGAGGACACGTTGTCCGCCGCGCTCAGTGCGTCACCGACGACCTCCCGCAAACGCACGACCATCGTATTGACGTGCCCGATCAGCTCACCGATCTCGTCACGCGTCGCAATCATAGCCGTCTGCGTCAGGTCGCCCTCCGCCACCGCCATGGCGAGCTCTTTCGCTCGGTTCAGCCCACGGGCGATGCTGAGCGAAATCCAAAAGCCTGAGACGACGGCGATGGCGAGGCTGGTGGCAATCGTCGCGATCAACCAGAACCGCGCGGTCTGATACTGGTCCGCCGCCGAAGCTGTCGCCTCGGACAGCCGCATCCGCGCGTTGTCCGTCAGGATCGAAACGTCCTTTTCGGCACTGGCCACCAGTTGGGACAATTCGCCAAACGACAGGTCGCTTGCCTTCGCCGTCTCGCCCCGTTTGATGAGGTCACGCAGCTTATCGTCCCCGGCGCTGAACTGGACCCAGACCTTGCGGACCGCCTGCCATTTCTCCTTGGCCTCCGCCGTCGCCGAAGCCTCCCCCGCGTCCAGGTTTGCCAGCACCGCGGACCGCGCCCGCTGCGCCCTGGCGTCGTAGGTGGCGACTTCCTCGGGCTTGGAAGCGAGCAGCAGGTTCTTTTCGGCGCGGACGACCTGCAGGAAATCGGAAAACATGGTTTCTGCCAGGTGCATCCGCTCGACGGGGCCGGATATCGTATCCTGCAGCGTCTGGTCGAGCGCTCCGAGATTGCGGATACCCAGTGCCGCCGAAAATGCCGACAGCAGGATGATCACGGCAAAAGCCAAGCCTAGTTTCAGCTTGATGGTGAATCGCATGACAAAATTTCCAAATGGAGGCAGCTAGGCTGAAACACTCGTCCGAACCGGTTCCGTTGCGCCGGGACTGGCTGCCCTGGCATTGACCAGCATCAGTTCGTTCGAAGAAAACAGGCGCGGCAGATTGAAGATGATAACGAAGCCACTCTGCCGGCGCCCGACACCGCTGATGTAATCAGAGCGCCATCGCACGCCGATATCCGGCGGCGCCCCGATCTGCCGGCGATCGAGCGTCAGGACTTCGAAGACCCGGTCGGCGATCAGGCCAAGAACCAGGGACTGGCCCGCCATGCCGATCTCCAGCACCAGGATACGCGTCGTTTCGGTGGCAACCTGGGACGGCAGCCCGAGTTTCGCTCGCAGATCGATCACCGGCACGCTGCGTCCGCGGACATCGATCAGCCCGGCCAGGAACGCAGGCGCGTCGGGCAGGCGGAACATCGGCCGCATGTCGAGGATCTCGACCACCGCCTCGACCGGGACGGCAAAGACTTCCTGGTCGATGCCCAGGGTGACGAACTGCGCGTCGCCCTCGGTGCCTGTTTCCTGGTTCATGGCCGGCTCAGTAACGGACGAAGTCGGCGTCATGGCGGTCACCGGCATTGCTGCTCAGATTGAGGGCGAACCCGTTGACGCCATCCTTGTCGTGGCCATTGCGCTGCGGCGCGGGCCTGGCACTGGCTGTCGGCTTTTTCGGCGCGGCCGCTGCACCGGCGACGCGAAGCACAGGCCGTTGCGGCGGACGTGCCGGATGCGTCGGTTCGGCGGGCGTCGCCACCACCACCGGCCGCGGCGGAACCCGCAGCTTCACCGGATCGGAGTCGAGACGGAAATACGCGATACTGGCCTGGAGCTGTTCGGACTGAGCGGCCAGTTCCTCGGACGTCGCCGACATCTCCTCCGACGCGCTGGCGTTCTGCTGCGTCACCTTGTCGAGCTGCTGGATCGACTGGTTGATCTGGTCGCCGCCGATGTCCTGCTCGCGGCAGGCCGCGCTGATCTCCGCCACCAGTTCGGCGGTCTTCTTGATATCCGGCACCAGTCGCGTGAGCATGTCGCCGGCTTCCCGAGCAACCTTCACCGTCTGCGACGACATCGTGCTGATCTCCGCCGCCGCGGTCTGGCTGCGTTCGGCGAGCTTGCGCACTTCCGAGGCGACCACCGCGAAGCCCTTGCCGTGTTCGCCGGCGCGCGCCGCTTCCACCGCCGCGTTCAGCGCCAGCAGGTCGGTCTGCCGGGCGATCTCCTGCACGATGGTGATCTTCTCGGCGATCGTCTGCATCGCCGCCACCGCGCGGACCACCGCCTCGCCGCTCATCTGCGCATCGGTCGCTGACTGGCGCGCGATCTTCTCGGTCTGCGCGGCGTTGTCGGCATTCTGCTTGATGTTGGCCGCCATCTCCTCCATCGACGCCGAGGCTTCCTCGGCCGACGCCGCCTGTTCCGTGGCACCCTGCGACAGCTGCTCCGCACTCGCCGACAGTTCCTGGCTGCCCGAGGACACGTTGTCGGCCGCCGCCAGCGCGTCCCCGACGACCTCCCGCAGCTTGGTCATCATCCGGCCGAGCGCGATGCCCAGCGCGTCCTTCTCCGACAGCGGCTTGGCGGCGACGGTCAGGTCGCCACCGGCGATCGCATCCGCGACCTCCGCCGTCGCGCGCAGATTGGCCGTCATCCGGTTGAGCGCGGTGACCACATCCTTGATCTCATCATTGGCGAAAACCGTGATCTCCTGGCCCAGGTCGCCGATCGCCACGGCCTCGGCCAGGGCGACCGTCTTGCGCAGGCCACGGCTGATGGTGAGGCTGATCCACACGCCGGCGCAGAGAGCGAAGATGACCGATCCGGCGATCGCGGCGATCATCATCGTCCGCACGCTCTCATACTGTGCCGATGCGGCGGCGACGGTTTCCGCCAGTTTCTGCTTGTTCAGCGCCACCAGCGAAACGACTTCACCCTCGGCGCTGCTGACTGACTGGCGCATGTCGGTGAGCGAGACCTCCTGTGCCTTCGCAATATCGCCGCGCTTGATGAAATCCCGCACCTTGTCGCCAGCCAGGACGAATTTCTGCCATTCCGTCCGGAAAGCCGACCATTTGGGCTTGCCTTCGAGGGAGGAGATGCTTTCCCCGCGGTCAAGTTCCGCCTGCAAATCCTGACTAACCTTCTGGATGACGCCGTCGTTACGGTCCCGCTCCTGCTGATCTGTCGACATCACCAGGTTCTCTTCCGCCCGAACGACCTTGAGGAAATCGATGAACATACGATCGGCGATCTCCACGCGCTCGACCGGACCGCTCACCATAGCCTTCACGCTGCTATCGAGCGTGTGCAGGCTGTTGAGGCCATACAGCGCCGTCGCCACAGACAGGACGATGATCGCGGCAAGCGTAAATCCAAGCTTGAGTTTTATGGTGAATCGCATCGGACCAGTCCTCTAAGCGGCGCTGAGATGAGGTGCTGCGGACACGCAGCCGAACGCGGCATCTTTGGTTTCGGACGATGCGAAAATCCGTTCGACGTTGAGTACGGTTATGAACTCGCTGCCGCGCTTGGCGATGCAGCGGATGTACTCGGACCGCCACCGCATGCCGATGCGCGGCGTTTCCTCCAGGCCCGAGGCCGGGACTTCGGTGATCTCATAGACCTTGTCGGCGCGGATCCCGACGATGGTCGGCTCACCGTCGAGTTCAACATCCAAGACGACGATGCGGCTGTCGATCGTCGACGGAGTTCTGTTCAATGCCGAATTTCAGGCGGAGATCGGCCAGCGGGATCACCCGGCCGCGCACGTTGATCAGCCCGTCCAGAAAGGCCTGGCTGTTGGGCACCTCCGTTACCGGCACAAGATCGAGGATTTCCCGCACATGCTTCACCTCCACGGCGAAGACCTCCCCGTGCAGGGCGAGCGTGAGGATTTCCATCGGTTGTCCGCCGTTCCAAGTGGCCATGCCGCCTCCTTCAGCCTGCCGCTTTCAAGCGGTCTTCGTGTGCCTGGCCCAGGCCGACCAGGTGGGCGATGTCCAGGATCAGGGCGACGGTGCCATCCCCCAGGATCGTTGCACCTGAAAATGTCCTGGCATCGGCCTGCAGCTTGGACAGCGACTTGATGACCGTCTGGTGGTTGCCGATGACCTGATCGACGACCAGCCCCACAAGCTGCTCACCCGAGGAAACGATGACGACCTTCTGGTAACGATCCGGCTCCGTGACGGAACTGAACAGCTCCCGCAGCCGCAGATAGGGCACGAGATCGCCGCGGATATTCAGGAAGCTGCAGCCATGCGACCTGGCATCGTCGCCGGCGGACAGCTCGACACATTCCTCCACGGCCGAGAGCGGCAGCACGTAGCGGCCATTGCCCACACGCACCAGCAGCCCGTCGATGATCGCCAGGGTCAGCGGCAGGCGCAGCGTCAACTCCGATCCCTTCCCCGGCGTGCTGACGATGTCGATCTTGCCGCGCAGTTCCTCGATCGTGCGCTTGACGACGTCCATGCCGACGCCGCGGCCCGACAGGCTCGTCACCTCCCGCGCAGTGGAAAATCCGGGCTGGAACAGGACCTGGAACAGCTCGTTGTCCGACAGCTTCACACCCGGCGTCAGGAGCCCCTGCTCCTCGCCGCGGGCCTGAATCCGAGCACGATCGAGGCCGCGGCCGTCGTCACGGATCGAGACGAGGACTTCGGCGCCGGCATGGCGCGCCGACAGCGTGATCTGGCCGTGCTCCGGCTTGCCGGCGGCGATGCGGGCGTCCGGCGCCTCCAGTCCGTGATCGACGGCGTTGCGAATCAGATGGATGAGCGGGTCGTTCAGACGCTCGATCATCGTCTTGTCGAGCTCTGTCTCCTCGCCGATGGTGGTGAGCTGGATCTTCTTAGACAGTTGCAGCGAAAGATCGTGCACCAGGCGGCGGAAGCGCCCGAACAGCGAGCCGATGGGCATGGTGCGGACACCCATGGTCGTGTCACGCAGCTCAATGGCCAGGCGTTCGATTTCCTCCGCAACGGACTTGACCTGGCCGTCGTTGCTGTTCGCCGCGACCTGAGACAGCCGCGATTGCGCGATCATCAGCTCACCGACGCGATCCATCAAATCGTCCAGCCGCTCCGCCGGGACCCGGATGCTGTCGGTCGTCTTGCTGACCTTCACCGGCTGGGTGCGGCTTGCTTCGGGTTTTGCCGGTGTAGCGCCGGGCGCCTCTGCCACTGGTTCAAGTACGGGCGCCTCTGCCACTGGTTCAGACCGGAGCGCCAGGCGCTTTATCGATGGGCGTGATGCTCAGCTCCATGTCGTCGACGACGAACATGAACACGTCGTCAATCGCCGCGCGTGGCCGGCTCGTCGTCAGGATCACCTCCCAACCGAGGTGGCAGTTGGTCGGAACCAGGGCCGCCAGAGGTGGGATCGCATCCGTCAGCGCCGTGACGGCCGCCGAACCCAGGCCGCGCAACTCATCGAGCAGCAGCAGCGGGTTGGTCCCCAGGACCATCGCGTTCTCGGCCAGGCGGAACTGAATCCGCCAGGTGCCGAGATCGGGTTCGCCGGACGAAGCGGGCGTTGGCGTATTCGCGACAGCACGTTCCAGGGCACCCAGGATCGTGTTCCCGTCCGCGGGATCGGCTGCGTCGGGATGTTCGATCAGCAGGCGCATCCGGTCCTTGGCGGACAGCGTCACCGCGATCAGGCCGGGGCTTGCCTCGACTTTGCCCTTTCGCACCAGGTCGAAGGCGGTCTCGACATGATGGGTGAAGGCAGCCAGCGCATCGAAGCCGAACATCGCCCCCGACCCCTTGATCGTGTGCAGCGCTCGGAAAGCGCTGTCGATCAGGTCGATGTCGCCTGGCGTATGCTCCAGATCGAGCAGCGCCTGTTCCAGCGTTTCGAGCAGTTCCTGCGCTTCCTGACGAAACGTCTCGCTGGGATCGGGGCCGGTCATGCGCCGATGACCTTGCGCACGACGCCGATCAACTGATCCTGCTGGAATGGCTTGGTGATCCAGCCGGTCGCGCCGGCCGTCTTGGCTTCCTGTTTCAGTGCGGCGTCGGATTCCGTCGTCAGGAAGATGATTGGAACGCCCTTATAGGCCGGCAGCGTCCGCAGTTCCCGGATCAGGCCCAGGCCGTTCATGCGCGGCATGTTCAGATCGGTGATGACCAGATTGACACCGGCCGCACGCGCCTTCGCCAGGCCTTCTACCCCGTCACCCGCCTGGACGACCTGATAGCCCGCGCCCACCAGCGTCAGCTTGACCATCTGCTGCATGCTGGGTGAATCATCGACACATAGTATCGTTTTCGCCATTATGACCCCGCCCCGAGCCAAAATTTCTGATCTGCATCCGGCTTTTCCGTACAGAGGTGCAGGAAGCCGCCGCGTTCGAGCGTATCGAGCAAGGCGCCGGCCGCCGGCTGCATGAGCGTGAGGGTCCGGTCCGATTGCCGCGCGGCGCTGCGCGCCGCCAGGATCAGTTGCACGAGGCTGACATCCACCTCGGTCGCCTCACTGCAATCGATCGCGACGTGGTCCCGGTCTGCCAGACCCATCAACTGCGCGTGGACCGCTTCCATGGTCTGCAGCGTTAGCGCGCCTGTCAGCACGAGCGGGTCAGCCGGCGGCACATCCTGGGACATGGTTAGACGGGGCGTGCTGACACGCAGGGCGGCATATCCGTAGACAAATGGGACCTGCCCCCTGAGGAGTTACGGATGCTCATATCATCGTCTCCGAACGGGTGAGGCAGCGTTTTGCCGCTGAAGCGCGAGATTCGCCGTATGCGAATGCAGCATGGGCCCGCGAGGTTAACGAAACGTTTATACGGCCAAGCTTTTCAGACGGGCCTCGCAAAGAACGGACCCAGGCGGGTATAGCTCTGGTCTGAATGCATTGAACCACCAGAAGTCTACCGCCGGATAACGCAGATTGTCGCCTGTGTCGGCGCGATGATCGCCTACGTGCGGCGACCGGCCGGCATCATCGCCGCTGGGCAGAACGGCCTTTGAGGCGCCATACAAACGCAACGATCTCAGCAACAGCTTTATAATGCTCGGGAGGGATCTCGACATCCAGGTCCAACTGGAACAATGCCCTGGCCAGCACCGGACTTTCAACAACCGGCACGCTGCTGGCCTTCGCCAATTCCCTGATACGCAAGGCGACCAAATCAGCCCCTTTCGCCGTTATGCGGGGCGCTGCACTGATCGTCTTGTCGTAGGCAAGCGCAACGGCATAGTGCGTGGGGTTCGTCACAACGACAGTAGCAGCTTGAACCGCCTTTGTCGTATTGCGTCTTTTGGCTCTCTGCAGGCGTCTGATCCGTGACTTTGTATGCGGATTCCCCTCCGTCTCTTTAAACTCTTCTTTAAGGTCTTCCCTGCTCATTCGATGCCGGCTTTGGAACCGGAAGCGGACAATCACAATATCCAAGATCGCGACCATAGCCTGAACGATACCGGCGCTCACCAGGACCCTCAAGCTAAGAGTTGCCACATATTTTGAGAATCCGGCATCACCTCTCCACGGTAGCTGCGCGAATTCGCCCATCCTGCCCGCCAGCAGAAACCAGGCCATGCCTCCCATTAGGATAAGTTTTACCGTTGCTTTCAGCAGTTCGATCAACCCATCCAGTCCGAATAAGCGCTTGAAGCCTTTGGAAGGACTTAGCCTGGAAATGTCGAACCGCAATGACGC
Organism: uncultured Alphaproteobacteria bacterium; assembly: GCA_963771475.1. Classification (GTDB taxonomy): domain Bacteria; phylum Pseudomonadota; class Alphaproteobacteria; order Acetobacterales; family Acetobacteraceae; genus Rhodopila. The sequence continues at coordinate 113,522 of CAVYTN010000030.1, forward strand.
AAATCGAACCATAAAGCGCGTCTGAATCAAGACGCCAATCATGCCACCAAACGCCGATGCTACGACGATCGGCAAGCCCATCTCCCCCGCGGCAAGCATGGCAACCTTTAGGCCTGCGCCTTCCGTCAACTGCTTGTTATAACTGTCACTGATCAGGACACGGAGAGCGGCTAATCCGCCCTTAAGCAGTCTCGGACCGATGAGTTCAGCAGTCAGGGAAGCCAACCCAAACGCTAGTAGGCCAACCGCCTCTCGGGAAAGCGGAACGTCACCCTCATCCCTCGCTTTCTGGAGCCTTCTCGGCGTTGCGGGATAAGTGCGATTCTGACCGTCAGCCATCCACCTATCCGTTACCAGGCAGACGTTGCAACATTGACGCCGCATAGTGCTGCCAGGCAAGCAGCATAGGCTCGACGGAGAGCATCAGAACGAGAAGCCCTAACAAAATCTGGCCGGAAAACGAGAGGAAATATATCTGCATGCGACCGCCCAGGCGAGCCATCTGGCCGATCACGAGGTGCCAAAGAATGGAAATGACCACAAAGGGCGAGGCAAGCTGAAACGACAGGCGAAACAATGTTTCGACCTGAGCAACGCATGTTTCAGCGCCATCAGCCCTTGGGACGACCTGACCGATAGGCACCAAGTCAAAAAGACCAACCAGAGCCCGCAGTGGCAACATGTACAAACCCGACGTCAAAAGCAGTAGCGGGACGACCATACTAAACATTGAGCCAAGGGCGCCGGACTCGGCCTGCAGCCCTATATCCCTCTGAAGAACATTGGACAGACCAATCAAGTAGCCCGCGTATTGACCCACAATAGGCAGAGCCGATGCGACAAGCCTGGTGAGCCAACCGAACCAGATGCCGGTCAAAAGCTCGCTAATGACCGTGGTCGCCATCTTGATCACGGACGTATCCATTTGCAAATCCGTCGATGGCACTGCCGACGATACTGCAATCGTAATGCAAGCTGACAGCCCGATCCGAACAGTTGCTGGTATAACGACCTCACCGATACCCGGCATAAGAAGCATCGTGGCAGATATCCGGACGAATGCCGGAAGATAGACGATCAGCGACGTCAGAAGCTCACTGACTGTTGAGTTCATGATCCGCCGATGGTGACAATATGATCAAATATCCTGTAAGAAAATCCAGATATAACTTTGACGAAATAAGGACCGAGAATCAACATAGTCAGAAAGACAATAATTGCTTTTGGTAGAAATGCGAGCGTTGGTTCATTGATCTGCGTCACCGCCTGCAGCATCGATATGATTATGCCGACTATCAATGCAGCTAAAAGCACCGGCCCGCCAATTTTGGCGATTGCAATGATACTGTCACGAATTGCAGATGCGATGAACGTGTCCATATAGGTTCAGATCGGCATTCTCATGATATCTTGGTAGCCTTGAACAACCCTGTCCCGGATGGTTGTAACGGTCTGCAGTGCCAGTTCAGCCTTCGATAGCGCGGTAACGACTTCCGTCAGATTACCTTGACCTTCGATCGCTTTTGTTGCCTGCGCCTCGGCATTGTACCCAGTGGCCACAGCATTGCGCACCGCCTGGTCGATCGATGCTGAAAAGCTCTCCGGTGCCTGGGTCGTAGAGGGAAGCGCATTGCGACCATACGCTTCGGAGACACTTGAGGGAGTAACGATCAGAGTAGGGATAGTGGTCATTTCAGTATGTCGATTGTGCTTTTGGCCATGGTGCGGCTTGCTTGCATGACAGAGAGGTTGGCATTGTAAGATCGTTCCGCTTCTCGCATGTCCATGATCTCCGCGAAGCTGTTCACGTTTGGCAGTTTGACGTAGCCCTGCGAATCAGCCGCTGGATTGACAGGGTCATATTTTTGAGGGAAGTCGGTGCGGTCGGTTTCAATGTCCTTGACCTTGACCGTCTCGCCTCCCGCGGTTTCATCCATAACGGCCTCGAACGTGACCGTTTTCCGGCGATAGGGATCGGCGCCTGGAATGGCGGCCGTCGTATCCTGGTTGGCAAGATTCTGGGCCACAACCCGCAGACGCTCTGCCTGCGCATCCATGCCTGCCGCTGAAATCGTCATCGCTCCACTAAGTCCAGTGGACATCTTCAGCCTGCCTTGCCGAGGACTGCGTTAAACATCCCCACATAATTCTTCCAAATTGTTGAAACGAGACTTTGAGATGCCTCCGTATCAGAGACTTTCGTCAACTGATGATCGAGTTCTATTGAGTTTCCGTCTATGGAACGAGACGTTATACTGTCCTGAACGGTGCCGACGATCGAAGATGGAACCGTCCCGGCCAGATGCGCCGACTGTGTCCGCAGCGGTATAACCGCCGTCATCCCGCTCAGCACGGTTGAAAAAGGCTGAACGTCCGAACCACGAAAGCCAGGCGTATTGGCGTTCGCGATGTTCGACGCGAGAACGCTCTGCCGCTCGGAGAGCCAGGCCAGGCGCTTTTCAGCAATGCCAAACAGATCAGTCTTGGTAGGGTCCATATGGTGAGACTGACAGCGATTGATTAATGAACCGTTAAGGCCAATCGCTAATCATTCGTTAACTATTCCATGCTTCCTTCCCCTCATGTCTTACAATGGCGTGGGTCTGACGGTGCAATCAATCTTGACGGGCGTCAGTTCGCTGGCGGCGATCATTGCGTTCATTGTCTTGATGACACGCCTCATGCGCCATCGCCTCATGACGGTAACGGGACAGCCCAATCGAACACTCAAGCTCTGTGAAACGCTGCCGATTGACCCTAAGCGGCGCGTTCATGTCCTTGAATGCGAAGGCAGTAGAATATTGTTGCTGACGGGCGGGAGCCAGGATCAGGTTCTGGGTTGGGTGCCTGGGAAGTGAAATACATCATCCTTACGGGGGCGGTTCTTGCCTGCCTTCTCCCCAACGTCGCTCTGGCTCAAGCAGTAAGCATTGATCTTGGCTCTCTCGGCCAAGCCGGCGCGACATCGAAGCTCATCCAGCTCACCGCGCTCATGACGGTGCTGTCCCTGGCGCCCACCATCCTTGTCATGATGACGGCATTCACCCGCATCGTCATTGTATTGTCGTTGCTGCGCAACGCCTTAAGCATTCAGAACACGCCGCCGAATACGGTCCTGATCGGCCTTGCGCTCTTTCTTACGTTCTTCGTCATGCAACCCACCCTGGAGCAATCCTGGAACAACGGCATCGCACCCATGTCCCAGGGCGACATCACCGAAATCGAAGGATTCCAGCGGGCTGCCGCACCATTTCATCATTTCATGGCTGAAAACGTCAGGGCGGAAGATCTGAACTTCTTCGTTGATCTCAGCCATATGGCTGCCGTTGAAAATCGTGACACTGCCCCTTGGCGGGCTCTCGTTCCGGCATTTCTCATCAGCGAACTCCGACGCGCCTTTGAGATGGGATTCCTCATCTTTCTGCCCTTCCTTGTCATCGACATTGTCGTGGGCGCTGTCCTGATGAGTCTTGGCATGATAATGATGCCACCAAGCGCGGTCTCTCTGCCGTTCAAACTCATTTTCTTCGTGACAATCGACGGCTGGCGCATGGTCGCCGGAAGCCTCGTTCAAAGCTTCTTAACCGGCGGCTAGCGTCAGACGCGGTCAGAGCACTCCTAGTGGACCGATAGGGGGTGCATCTCATGTTGGAGAATCGCCGCTACCGCGATCTCACGGTCCCCGGCTATCGCCATAGGCGTCCCGTCAGCGGCATGGATGGCAAAGCCCTGAGTGCCGTTCACGAGGACAGGCTTGATGTACGCAATATGGGAAACGCCCAGCGCCGCGAGTTGCTGTTCCGTCATGTGACGAACATCGATGGCCACCGAGACAGCGTCCATGCCACTCGTCTCGTCCCGCTGATTGTTTGAATTGATCTCCATCTTACCACTCCTTCCCATAGCGGCCCGAAGATCCGGCACCGCCACGCAAACTAATTTTCGCTATCCCCTATCGGGGACCTAGTATCCTGGTACCTTCAACGACCTTCCCGACATCTGCAGCACTACGGCTGACGGCCGATGCGCTGCGTGTGATCGGAATGGTCTTCACACGAACTTCGGGCTGTGGCTTCGCGAGGTCGATGTGAAGCAGGCCATTATCCAGCCATGCGCCGCGAACCTCGATCCCTTCGGCCATGACGAACGAGCGTTGGAACTGCCGGGCCGCTATCCCACGGTGGAGAAAGATACGGCCCTGCGTGTCATCAGCCTGCCGCCCACGGATCACCAGTTGGTTGTCCTCCTGAGTGATCTGAAGGTCATCCATCGTAAAACCAGCCACCGCCAGCGTTATCCGCAGCCCGGTCGGGCTAATCTGCTCAATGTTGTACGGCGGATACCCATCAGAGGACGACTTCGACGCCCGCTCGATCATCTGCTCAAGATGGTCGAAGCCCAGGAACAGCGGCGACGTGAACATGCGAGTGGTCAAGGGCCCCCTCCAACGAGCGAAGCATCACCCGGAACCCGTTCTGGCATTCCGGTGACACTCATTTTGGCAGTCGGATCGACGGTTGCAAGCCCTATCCTCACGACGAGGTGAGGCAATTTCTCGTCGCTGAAGAGCGATCGCCGCCAAACGGACATCGCTGTGGTCTACTGGGGCCGCCCAACCATTGCGGCCAAAGGCGCGGGTCGCTATCTGGCAACGCGATGACACACGAGTCCGACCCTGAGCAGCATTCACTGCTGCCCATCCTCATAGCGCCTCATCCAACCTTGAAAGCCAGGGCGCGGCCCGTTGGGCCTGGCGATTCCGATATCGTCAGGGCGTTGATCCCGCAAATGTTTGCCAGCATGTACGCCGCACCCGGCATCGGCCTTGCCGCCCCGCAGGTCGGCGCAGGTCTTACGGCTTGTCGTCATCGACATCGCCCCTGACGACAAGCGTGCAGCCCCGCGTCCTGATCAACCCGGAAATCGTTGCCGCAAGCGGAGAACTGGCAACGCGAGAGGAAGGCTGCCTGTCCCTGCCCGGCCAGTACGCCGACATCACTCGTCCTGCCCGTGTGAAGGTCCGCTATCTGGATGACGCGGGGCTTCGACAGGAGATGGAAGCCGACGGACTTCTATCGGCCTGCGTCCAGCATGAGATCGACCATCTGGACGGCATCCTGTTCGTGGACCACCTCTCCGCCCTGCGGCGCAACATGATCATGCGCCGCCTCTCCAAGGAGCAGCGCCAGAAATCCGACGAACGGAAGCGCTGAGCCATGCGCGTGGCCTTCATGGGAAGTCCGGATTTCGCGGTTCCCGCCCTCCGCGCGCTTCATGAAGCCGGCCATCTCATCGCCGCCGTCTATTGCCAGCCGCCACGTCCGGCTGGTCGTGGTCATGCTATCCAGCGTTGCCCCGTTCACGCCGAGGCCGACAGAATGGGAATTCCGGTCCGCACACCTGTTCGCCTGCGCACTGACCAACAGGCGCAGGCAGACTTTGCCGCCCTCGATCTCGATGCCGCCATCGTCGCCGCATACGGTCTGATCCTGCCGCAATCCATGCTTGACGCGCCAAAGCGCGGATGTCTCAACATCCATGCGAGCCTGCTGCCGCGCTGGCGCGGAGCCGGTCCTATCCAGGCCGCAATCCTTGCTGGCGACCCGCAGACCGGAGTGACCATTATGCAGATGGATGCCGGTCTCGATACCGGTGCCATCCTCATCAGCCAGACCATCGCCATTACCGCGACGACCACGTCTGCTATGCTTCATGACCAACTCGCCGACATTGGCGCCGATCTGATCGTCCGGGTCCTTGCGGATCCGCCAACTCCCCGGCCGCAACCCGAGGAGGGTGCAACGTACGCCCCCAAACTGACGCGCAACGACGGCCGGATCGACTGGACCAAACCCGCCAACGACATCGACCGTCAGATCCGCGCCTTCGACCCCTGGCCTGGTACGTTCACGGTACTTGGTGACTACACGCTGAAGGTGCTTGCCGCAGTGCCGGCCGAGGGCAGCGGCAGCCCAGGCGCAGTCCTCGACAACTCTTTCACCGTTGCCTGCGGCGACGGCGCCATACGATTGACACGCTTGCAATTGCCCGGTCGTTCGGCCCAGCCGGCCGATGCTTTTCTGCGCGGCCATCCCGTGCCGCCCGGAACCGTTCTAGGCTCATGATGGACGCCGGCGCATTGGTGCGCTGGGCGCTTCTGCTGGAATACGATGGCGCACCCTTCGTTGGCTGGCAGCGGCAAGCGAGCGGAATATCGGTGCAACACGTGCTCGAAGTGGCTGCAGCCAAGTTGAACCGAGGCAATCCCGTCGCCAGCATGGTCGCCGGCCGCACCGACGCCGGCGTCCATGCCGAGGGTCAAGTCGCCCATATCGACCTGCCCGACAGCCATTCCGCCAAAGCGGTCCGGGACGCCCTCAATTTCCATACAAAGCCCTATCCGGTCGTTGTATTGAAGGCGGTGCCAGTGCCCCCGACATGGCATGCCCGGTTTTCAGCCAATCGCCGGTCCTATCGGTATCGCATTCTGAATCGCCGCAGCCGTCCTGCCATCCTCGCCGGCCGGGTATGGTATGTCCCCCATCCGCTCGATGCCGAGCGAATGCACGAGGCGGCACAGCATTTGCTCGGACGGCATGACTTCACGTCCTTCCGCGCAAGCTCGTGCCAGGCCAACTCGCCTATCAGAACGCTTGACCGGCTCGACGTGAGCCGCCAGGGCGAAATGATCGAAATCACCGCGTCTGCCCGCAGCTTCCTTCATCATCAAGTTCGCAATTTTGTCGGCTCGCTGAAGCTCGTCGGCGAAGGCACCTGGCCGGTTGATCGCATCAAGGCGGCATTGGAGGCCTGCGATCGCAGTTCCGGCGGACCAACGGCCCCGCCGGACGGCTTGACGTTAACGGCAATCGGCTATCCGGACGATCCGTTTACGGACTGAGGCCAATCGCCACGGAGCCCAGAGATGATGCCGATCGCCTGGTCGAGCACCACAAGCCCGAGCGCCGCAAAACCATCGACGCCCAGCGACAGCCGCGTCGCATACCACTCCAGCCACAACGCCCACCCGAGGGTAATCAGTTGACACGCCTCGTCGATCGTATCCGGGACACCGAGGAGCCCTGGTATGCCGCCGACAATGACCAGAACCCCTTCGATGACATTGCACCAGTTCCAGACAACTATGAAACGGCGCCACCGTTGCGACAGTCCAAGCGACCGGGCCAGCCAATATGTTGCCTCTACAAAGATCAGCCAGCCCAGCACGAAAACGATCAGTTCCCGCGCAATCTCATGACCTGCGCTCGCTGGTATGCCCGTTCCGATCCAGACTCATCAGCACGCGGCACACGACGGACGGAATGCAGAAAGCGATCGCCCAAAAACTACTGGCCGTCGTTCCCGTATCGTCTCCAACGAGAGCGACACCGTCCGCTCGGCCTCGCGCCAGACGCAAGGCGGCAGAAAGTCCCAGCGTGACCGTCGACAACACCATCACGATACGAACGCAGCGATCAGCCGAGGTACCGCAGCAATCAACACCGTAGCTGCATTCACCAGAATCACCATGGCCGCGGCACGAACCTTCGACAACGACAGGGCATGCCGCGCGAGGAACCAGTGCAGCCAAAGCCCGTAGAGCCCGAGGCAGGCAAGAAGGATCAGACTTGCCACATGGGCATCCAACCCGGCACTGATTGCCACGCTGATCGGGATCATGATCAGACAGCCGATCAGTGGAAGAATCCATTCACACCAGTTGAAGGCTGTTACGAAGCGCAGCCAGCGATCGCCCCGGCCCCACCAACGGGCTATTTCAAACGATACAACCGCCGGGGTCAGCAGCGCACAAACATACATCGCGAATTCAGTCAGAGCACGACATCACGCCATCGGTGAACAGTCCGATCGCCGTACCGACCAGCGGGAACGCCAGCAGCGGCGCCAGGCTCGCGAGGAACGCCTGGGACGACGCCCCGAAACAGCCAATTCCATCCGGCCGAGCCGCGCGCGACGCGGAAAATCCCGATGCATCACGCTTTGCCGCTGCGTACGCGACGGGACTCATGCGAGGAAGGCTGCGATCACGTCGTGATAGATGCGAGCCAGATCGCGCAGTTCGGCAACCGGCACCCGTTCGTCGGTTTGATGCATCGTCGCGCCGACCAGACCGAATTCGGCGACCGGACAATAGTTGGCGATGAACCGGGCATCCGATGTGCCGCCGCCGGTGTCGAGTTTCGGCTCGATCCCGGTGGCACCGACGATCGCCTGCCGCAGGATGTCGACCAGCGGACCTGGTTTCGTCACGAACGACTCGCCGCTGATCGACGCTTCGACGTCGAACTCGTTCCGCGTAGCGCGCCAGCGTCGCCCGCACCCAGGCGATCAGCGAGGCGCCAGTGTGCTTGTCATTGAACCGGATGTTCAGCGCCGCCCGTGCCGAGGCCGGAATCACGTTGGTCGCCGTGTTGCCGACATCGATACTGGTCACCTGCAGCGTCGATGGCTCGAACCAGTCCGTTCCCGCATCGACCGGCGCCGCGGTCAGCGCATCGAGAGCGCGCGAGCAGCCGATGGACCGGGTTATCGGCGCGATGCGGATAGGCCACGTGACCTTGCGTGCCGATGCACCTCGATCTTCATGTTCACGCTGCCGCGGCGGCCGATCTTCACCATGTCGCCCAGCTTGACCGGACAGGTCGGCTCCCCCACCAGGCAGAAATCGGGAATCTGATCGTTGCGCCCGCATCCATTCCAGCACCTTCACGGTGCCGTCGACGGCGGGGCCTTCCTCATCGCCGGTGATCAGGAAGCTGATCGACCCCTTGCGCCGGCCCGGCTTCGCAGATATTGCGCGACGCCCGCGACGAAGGCGGCGATCGCGCCCTTCATGTCGCAGGCGCCGCGGCCGTACAGCACGCCGTCGCGCACCTCACCGCCGAACGGATCTGTCGCGCCAGTTCGCCGCGCCGACCGGCACGACGTCGGTATGACCCGCGAAGCAGATATGCGGCCCTTCGGAGCCGAGGCGGGCGAAGATGTTCTCGATCTCGCCAAACCGCAGGCGGTGAATGGTGAAACCGAGGCGGCCGAGCGCCTCCGCCAGCACCTCCTGCGCGCCGCCGTCCGCCGGCGTCACCGAGGCGCAGCGGATCAGCCACTGCGCCAGCGGCAGCGGATCGAGTCCAGCAACGGCCGCTCAATCGCGCAACAGTTCGTTGATGGACGTCTTCGCGCGGGTCTGCGCGTCGACGATCTTGACGATCACCGCACAGTACAGCGACGGACCAGGCGAGCCATCCGGCAGCGGTCTTGCCCGGCAGCGAGCCCGGCACGACGACCGAGTAAGACGGCACCCGGCCGATGATGGATTTCTCCGGTCGCGCGATCGACGATCTTGGTGGAGGCGCCGATGAACACGCCCATCGACAGCACGGCGCCTCGTTCGACGACGACGCCCTCGGCCACTTCCGAGCGGGCGCCGACGAAGCAATCATCCTCGATGATGACCGGATTGGCCTGCAACGGCTCCAGCACGCCGCCGATGCCGACGCCGCCGGACAGATGGCAGTTCGCGCCGATCTGCGCGCAACTTCCGACCGTGGCCCAGGTGTCGACCATCGTGTTGCGGCCGACCCAGGCGCCGACGTTGACGAAACTCGGCATCAGCACCGCGCCGGGCGCGATGAAGGCGGAGCGGCGGACGACGGCGCCCGGCACCGCGCGAAAGCCGGCTTCCTTGAAGCGGTTTTCGCCCCAGCCGGCGAACTTCATCGGCACCTTGTCCCAGACCGGCGCGCCGCCCGGCCCTTCCATCGGCGTCGAATTGGTCAGGCGGAACGACATCAGCACCGCTTTCTTCAGCCACTGGTTGACCTGCCAGCCGGCGGCCGGTTTTCTCGGCCACCCGGACCGTGCCGTCGTCCAGCGCATCGAGCGCGGCCTCGACCGCGTCGCGCGCCTCGCCTCGCGTGGCGGACGACAGGGTGTCCCGCTGTTCCCATAGCGCCTCGATTTCCGTTTGCAGGCTTTCCTGAGACATGCGTCTGGCCGATCCCTCTTGCAGGCGGCCGGACGATGCGCAGACACCTAGGTGCTGTCAACGCGCGGTCAGCCTGAGCTTAGCGACAATATCCAGGCGCCGTATAGTATCCGTAGCACGGAGTGACAACGACCGGCGGTGCCCGATAGCCATAATGTCCGTACCACCCAGGCCCGCGCCACCCATACATCCGCATCCGCCAATCATGCTCCCGCCAGGCCCGCTCACGCCAAACGCGTTCCCGCCAGGCGTGCCCACGCCATTCATGCCCGCGCCACCCGCGATGTCCCCAATCGCCGGCAGAGGCCGGCACCGCGACGCCGGCAGTCACGGCAGCAACCAGACCCGCCATAATCAGCCTGCGCATACGCATCTGAACCTCCCCGTCGGCAGCGCTTTTGCTGCCTGAGACACAGAATGGAATATGGCGATGGCGAATCTCCGGCAGGATAAAGGCGATTTTCGCTTCGTCCTGCCTCAGGAAAGCCTTAAAATAGCGTTGCGAATCAGGAGTGAAGATGTCCTTTCTCGGTCAACTGAAGCAGCGTGCGAAGGCACTCCTCTTCCCCGCCCTCTTTTTGTCGATCACCGCCTATTTCGCCTGGAACGCCACCCAGGGCGACCGGGGACTGGTCGCGTTCGCGCAAAGGCGGCAACTGCTGCAGCAGGTGGAGGATGAGCAATCCGCCGCCAAGGCGGAGCGGGACGGATGGGAAACGCGAGTCTCAGGCTTGCGGTCCGAGCATCTGGATCCGGACACGCTGGATGAGCGGGCACGTGCGATGCTGAACCTCGCCCAGCCCGATGAAGTGATCGTGAAATACGGCAGCCAGGACAAACTATTCTAACCGCCGCCACGGATGCCCTAGGCCACCTGTGGCCTGGGGGTAGCCATAGGGGCGTGGTGGTGGCCCTTAGCGGTTCATCATCACCGGCAGCGTTGAATGTTCCAGCACGTGGCGGGTCACGCCACCCAGGATCAGCTGCCGCAGGCGGGAGTGCGAATAGGCGCCCATCGACAGCAGGTCACAGCCAAATGCGGTCGCTGCCGCCAGTAGACCAGCCCCGACAGAGCCACTGACAGAGCGGAAGGTGATCGGCTCCGCATGAACACCGTGCAGGGCGAGGTAGGCCATCAGGTCTGCCGCGCCCGGACCGCGGCGCTGGTAGCCATCAGCCGACAGGATTGCCACAGCTTCCGCCTGCTGCATCCACGGCATCGCCGCCACCACCGAAGAAGCCGACTCCGCCGTCCCGTTCCAGGCGAGGCACACGCGCGTGCCAATCGGCGCCGGCGCCTTCTGCGGCGAAATCAGCACCGGCCGGCCCGAGTCGAACAGCACGGCATGAAGCGCGTCGGAGGACGACACATCCTCGCCCGCATCCGGGATGAGGCACAACGGTCAGGTCCGCGAGCCGCGCCTGCTGTGCCACGATGTCTTCCTCACGCCCGGTCACCGCGGCAAAGCTTGCAGAGGCATGCTGGCTGCTTGGGTGCGCGTCCTGGATCATGACGTCGTGGCGGGCGACGAAACGATCGAACATGGCGCGGACCGCCTGTGCGCGATCGCTGCTTTCCTTTTCGGTCGCCGACATCATTTCCTCGATCATCGCGCCCGACAGGCCTTCACCGGCGAGAGGTGCGACGTCACGGCTGTCCACCCGCACATGCAGCGCGAGGACATGCGCATTCCATCGGCGCGCGATCGTCAATGCAGTTGCCAGGGCGGCTTCGCCGGCCGCGGTTCCCGTCAGAGGCAGCAGAATCTTGCGTATTGCCATAGGAACAGCTCCACCAGAGAGTTTTGCATCATGAGCAATGCAGGTTTGCGTCGAAGGTGCAAGCACGATCGCGCGACGGTGTCTTTCGCCTGACAAAATCTTCATGGGAACAGCTTGCTCTGGACCCAGACGCCGTTTGGGCCCGGGGTGTAGATCGTGCGATCGTGCAGCCTGAACGGCATATCCTGCCAGAATTCGAATCGCGCCGGGCAGCACCCGATAGCCGGACCAATAGGGCGGACGGGGGATATTCTCGTCCGGATATTTCGCCTCCATTTCTGCTAGCCGTTCCTCAAGAACCGACCGATCCGACAAGGCGCGCGATTGGTTGGACGCCCAGGCGCCGAGGCGGGAAACACGCGCGCGCGTTGCGTAATAGGCATCAGCCTCGGCGTCAGTCACATCCTCGACCCGACCCTCGATCCGGACCTGGCGATGCAGCGACTTCCAAAAGAACAACAGGGAGGTCTGTGGATTTGCCGCCAGCTCGTCACCCTTGCGGCTGGCCTTGTTGGTGTAGAAAACGAAGCCGCGCGGATCGACGCCCTTCAGCAGAACGGTGCGCAGAGACGGTCGACCGTCCAGCGTCGACGTTGCAACGATCATCGCATTCGGGTCGCTCAGTTCGGCCTTTTCGGCCTCTTTCATCCAGACCTCGAACTGATCGAATGGCGACGCGGCATAGGTGTGAAGCATCAGTCGAATCCCACGGAACTCCAGTCGGATATCGGGATAATCGCCTTCCCCGGCAAGCGCCACGCGAAACTCTACGTAGCCAGGCAGTTGCCAGCGGCGCGACAATCGCCATAACCACCCCCACCACGCTCCCCGGAGGCCCCGCCATGAAAGAGACGCTGCGCACCGACCCGCACGCGGAAATCCGCGAGGAAGTCCGCAAGCTTTGCGCGCGCTTTCCCGGCGAATACTGGCGCAAGCTGGACCAGGAGCGCGGCTATCCGACCGAATTCGTCCGCGCCCTGACCGAGGCCGGCTATCTCGGCGCCCTGATCCCCGAGGAATATGGCGGCGCCGGCCTGCCTTTGTCGGCCGCGGCGGCGATCCTGGAAACCGTCCAGGCCGAAGGCTGCAACGGCGCCGCCTGCCACGCGCAGATGTACATCATGGGCACCATCCTGCGGCATGGCACCGACCAGCAGAAGAAGACCTATCTGCCGAAGATCGCCACCGGGGAACTGCGGCTGCAGGCGTTCGGCGTGACCGAACCGACCAGCGGCACCGACACGACCTCACTGCGCACCTTCGCGACGCAAGGAGGGCGATCATTACATCGTCAACGGCCAGAAGGTCTGGACCAGCCGAGCCGAACACTCCGACCTGATGCTGCTGCTGGCGCGGACAACGCCGCGCGATCAGACCGCCAAACGCACCGAGGGCCTGTCCACCTTCATCGTCGACATGCGGAAAGCGCTCGGTCATGGCCTGACGATCCGGCCGATCCGCACGATGATGAACCACAATTCGACCGAGATCTTCTTCGACAACATGGATAGTGCCGGCGGAAAACCTGGTCGGGGTCGAAGGCCGCGGCTTTCGCTACATCCTGGACGGCATGAACGCCGAACGACTGCTGATCGCCGCCGAGTGCATCGGCGATGCCAAATGGTTCCTGAAGAAGGCCTCCGACTACGCCCGCGACCGCGACGTGTTCGGCCGGCCGATCGGCCAGAACCAGGGGATCCAGTTCCCGCTGGCCCGGGCTTACGCGCAGATGCGGGCGGCGGAGCTGATGGTGCAGGCCGGATGCGAGAAATTCGAGGCCGGCGAAACGCCCGGCGAGGAAGCCAACATGGCCAAAATGCTCGCCGCCGAGGCCTCCTGGGCCGCCGGCGAAGCCTGCATCCAGACCCACGGCGGCTTCGGATTCGCGGAAGAATACGACATCGAACGCAAATTCCGCGAGACCCGGCTGTACCAGGTCGCGCCGATCAGCACGAACCTGATCCTGTCCTACATCGCGGAACATGTGCTGGGCCTGCCGCGGAGCTACTGACAAAGGTCGGCGGTCCCGCCGACCGCCCCTCAAACCCGCCCAAAAGCCAACGTAAGTTGGGCTAAAACTCTGGTTGTGTCGTCAAAGCTAGGTGAGGGCGGCGTACTCCCACCGCCTTGATAAGCCGACGCAAACGATCAGGGGATGAATTCGTCCAGCAATCCCCTACGTACCGCTTTCTATTTGGAAGCGAGTATATGACAGACGAACTCCTTCGTGATCTGGCGCGTCGGGCTGGTATTTCTGTCGAATGGCAAGATTATACCGGAAGGGTACGGTTTGTTGAACCTCCGACACTGAAAAGTCTGTTGGCAGCTCTAGGACTGCCCGCGAGTACAAATCGCGATCTGTCGGCCAGCCGAAAGCTGTTCAACCGGCGCAACCGGGTGGTCGATCTACCGCCATTGCTGACCGGCGTTGCTGGTCGCCCGACGCGCCTGGAGGTCAGCGGAACCAATCTGGTAGCAGCGGAACTTCTACTGGAAACCGGCGAAACGCGCCCTCTGGCGCTAAGCCCGACGCGCGGCCGCCTCCGAATTCCGCCCATCCAGGAACCAGGCTACCACAGGCTCTCGGTGCAAGATCGTCAGATCGTCATTGCCATCGCGCCGCCACGCTGCCGTACCGTCGAAGACGCTGTCCCCGACGCCCGCTTGTGGGGTCTCGCCGCCAATTTCACGGGACCGCTCGGGATCGGCGACCTTGGCGGAGCCCTCCCGATCATCCAAGCCTCCGCACCATTTGGCGCGGATGCCTTGGCATTGTGTTACGGGTCCAAATCGGGAGCATCGGTGGAGGCGCCAATGGGCTTCAGTGGCAGCCGCTTGTTTTCGGGCCCCGCAATCGCCGCACCGGCATTGGTGTTCGATGGATCGACATCCCCGATCCCGGTGTTGGACCCTCAGGCCCGCGACAATGCCTTGCGGGACCTTTTTGACGCTTTTGTGGATGGACCTGATTGGAACGGTTCCCTGGGCGCCGATTTCAGCCGCTTTCGATGCGAAAACGGCTTGGCCCTGTTGGATCACGCGCGATTTATCACGATAGCCGAAACGTCGGCCGCCGCCACGCCATCATCCTGGCAATCGTGGCCTCTGGACCTGCGAGACCCACGCAGCCCTGCCGTCGCGGCATTCGCCGCGGCCCACCAGGAAACGATCCTGTTTCACGAATTCGTCCAGTGGGTGACCGACCGATCCAAAGCCGCGGTCCAGGCGGCGGCGCAGCGAGCGGGGATGCGCATCGGCCTCATGACCCACCTGCCCCTCGGCGTGCCCGAAGGTGGCAGCGAGGTCTGGAGCCAGCAAAGCAGCATGATCCTGAATGCCGCAATGGGCGCCCCGCCTACCGCCAACCGTCCGGGGGGCGACACTTGGACCCAGTCAGGATTCTCACCATTGGCTCTGGTGAGCAGCGGCTATGCCGCGTTCATCACGGCGCTGCGAGCGGTGATGCGCAACACCGGTGGCGTCCACTTGTCCCACGCGACTGGCTTGGCCCGCCAATGGCTTATTCCCGCAGGCGCCGCGCCTGCCGAAGGTGCCTACCTAACCTATCCCGCGACCGACCTCCTGCGCCTGATCGCGCTGGAATCGGTCCGCCACCGGACGATCGTTACGGCCGACGTCTGCGTCGATGCACCGGTTGGCTTCAGTGAGATGTTGGAGCAATCGGCGATCCTTACCACCCGCGTCCTGGTGCCGGATCGCGATGCAACAGCCCCGTTGCGGAGTCCCGATGCCTGGACGTCCGACAACATTGGCCTGACATCCTCGCCCGACGGTGCCTCTGTTTCCGAATGGTGGGCGGCCGCACCGCCGAGTGACGCCACCACGTTTTGGGACTTCATCGATGAATCCGGATCAGACAAGCCACCACAGCCGGCGCCCGATGCCCCGGAAGGCGTAGTGGACGCGGCGATCCGTTTCCTCGGCCGGACCAGCGTCCCATTGGCTCTGGTCCCGCTCCACGACATGGTAGATGCGTCGGCGCCCGGCGTAACACTCGACCAGCCGGACGCGACGCGCCGGTTCGAAATCCTCGCCAGCCTGCGACCTCGCTACTAGAGCGTGATGACCGGAGGCGGAATCGCCGGAGGTCTGAATCGCGCGATCAAACAAACATCTGGAGCAGGACGGCTGAGCGAAAGCGATGTCATCCTGCTCTAGAACGGCCCGTTCCGGAACACGATCCATTGTGCCGCCCCATGCCGGCGCCGATCCAGAATCGGCACATCCGGATTCCACGCCTCATCACGCCCAAGCTCGGCGACCACCAGCGCATCGGAGGCGATGAAGCCCCGTTCGCCAAGGCTCTTGAGCGCTGCCGGCACAAGATCACACCCGTAAGGCGGATCGAGGAACACCAGCGACGCCGGCCTATCGGCTGGCCCTGAACGCGGCCACGTCTTCCTGGCTGGCGGCAGACGCAGGACATCCCCGGCAACGATCTCGCAGACCCGACCTGCCCCACAGGCCGCAATATTCGCTCGCACCGCCTTGAGCGCGGCATCATCCTGCTCAAGGAATTGGGCGAAACCTGCGCCACGGGACAGCGCCTCCAACCCCAAGGCGCCGGTGCCGGCAAAAACATCCAGCACGCTGGCGCCCTCGATCACGCCTCGACCACCCCAGGCCGCATGCAGCAAAGTGTCGAACAACGCCTGCCGCACCCTGTCCGCCGTCGGCCGCGTGGTGTGGCCCGGCGGAGCAACCAACTGTCGGCCGCGCCATGCCCCGGCGACAATTCGCATCCTAACGGGGCCGCTTCGCCGTGACGGAGGCGCCGGCGTCGGCGGGCAATTGCTCGCGCAGCACACGCGCCGGTATTTCCTCGATTCCGCCGCGTTCCAGGGAGCCAAGCTGGAACGGGCCGTAGGCGACCCGGATGAGACGCGACACCGACAGGCCAAGATGCGTCATGACCCGGCGGATTTCCCGATTGCGACCTTCGCGCAGACTGACCGTCAGCCAGGTGTTGTCGCCCTTGCGCGCATCCACCTCGGCCTCGATGGGGCCGTAGCGGACGCCGTCGACCGTCACGCCACGCGCCAAGGTTTTCAGCGCCGCCGCGTCCGCTGAACCGAAGACCCGAACGCGATAGCGCCGCAGCCACCCGTTCGAAGGCAGTTCCAGCCGCCGCGCGAGGCCACCGTCATTGGTCAGCAGCAACAGCCCCTCGCTGGTCAGGTCGAGGCGCCCGACACTGACGACGCGCGGCAACTGGGTGCGCAGCTTGTCGAAGACCGTCGGCCGGCCCTCGGGGTCCTTGTGCGTCGTCACCAGCCCCTCCGGCTTGTGATAGCGCCAGACCCGCGTGCGGTCGGGCGGATCGACGACCTTGCCCGTTCACCTGGATGACATCGTCGGCCGTCACGAACGTCGCGGGGTGATCGACCACCTTGCCGTTCAGCCGGACGACGCCCTGCGCCAGCATCGCCTCGGCATCGCGCCGGCTGGCAACGCCGGCGCGTGCGAGCCATTTCGCGATCCTGTCGCCGCGCGGTTCCGCCGTCTCGCTCATACGGCTACTGCGGCGATGTCGCGCCGGCTGAACCCCTCGGGCCACGCCAATGCGTCGACTCCGGCATAAGCCCGCTTCCGGGCCGCGGGGACGTCAGGCCCGATGGCGCAGATGGTCAGGACCCGGCCGCCTGAGGAAACGATGCTGCCATCCGGGGCGGCCTGGGTGCCGGCGTGGAACATGATGACGTCCGGCTGCGCCGCGACCGCGTCCAGCCCTCCGATAACGGAACCCTTTTCCGGATTGTCAGGATAGCCGCGTGCCGCCATCACCACGCCCACGGCCGCTGTGTCATGCAGGCGCAGGTTGAAATTCCGCAATTCACCGTCGCAGGCCGCTTGCAGCGCCGCCAGAAGGTCCGATTTCAGCCGCAGCATCAGCACCTGACATTCCGGATCGCCGAAGCGGACATTGAACTCGATCAGCTTCGGACCCTCCGCCGTCAGCATCAGGCCGGCGAACAGCACCCCGCGGAACGGCGTGCCCCGCCGCACCATTTCCCGCAGAGCCGGACGCATGATCTGTTCCAGACATGCCTCCTCCAGCGCCGGCGGGAAGTCGGGCACCGGGGAATAGGCGCCCATGCCACCGGTATTCGGGCCGGTATCGCCGTCGCCCACGCGCTTATGATCCTGCGCCGAACCAAGCAGGACCGCGTCCTCGCCGTCGCATAGGGCGAACAATGACACCTCGGGACCGGTCAGGCATTCCTCGATCACCACGGCCGCACCGGATTCGCCGAAGATTTTCCGGTCCATCATGGCGTCGATGGCCTCGATCGCCTCGGCTTCGGTGGCGGCGACCACCACGCCCTTCCCGGCGGCCAGGCCGTCGGCCTTGATCACGATCGGCGCACCGCGGCGGCGGACGAATTCCCGAGCGGCGTCGGCGTCTTCGAAGCGTTCCCAAAGCGCGGTGGGAATGCTGGCGGCGTCGCAGATCTCCTTGGTAAAGGTCTTGCTGCTCTCCAACTGCGCGGCCGCCTTCCGGGGACCGCAGCAGGCGATGTCCGCTGCCTCCATCGCGTCGGCAAGGCCGGCGACGAGCGACGCCTCAGGCCCCGGCACCACCAGATCGATCGCGTTGTCCTGGGCGAAGGCCACCAGTTGTTCGATCTCCAGGGCACCGATATCGACGCATTCCGCCAGGGCGGCGATCCCGGGATTGCCCGGTGCGCAATACAGTTTCGTCAGCAGCGGGCTGCCGGCGATGGCCCAGCACAACGCGTGCTCCCGCCCGCCCGATCCGACGACCAGAACCCTCATGTCGATATCCCCTGACGACCGGTGCTCAATGCGCCAGCCCTTCTCCACGCCAACGCTTCTCCGCGATGGGGCACTAGCATAATCTGCGCCCCATGGACGATCCCCGCTCGGCACCCGCTTCCAACGCCCCTGAATACACAGTTTCCGAAATCTCCGGCGCGGTGAAGCGCACCCTGGAGACCACGTTCGGGCGCATCCGGGTACGCGGCGAACTGACCGAGGTAAAGCGATATCCATCCGGACACATCTATCTGTCCCTCAAGGACGAGAATGCCAAGATCGCCGGCGTGGTTTGGAAGACATCGGTCCCACGCCTGGGCCTGGCGCCGGAGAACGGCACCGAGGTCATCGCGACCGGCCGTATCTCAGCCTATAGCGAGCGCTCCTCTTACCAGTTGATCATCGAGCGGCTGGAATATGCCGGCGTCGGCGCCTTGCTGGCGCGGATCGAGGCGATCCGCCAGCGCCTGGCGGCCGAAGGTCTGTTCGACGCCGAACGCAAACAGGATTTGCCGCAATTGCCTGCCGTCATCGGTGTGGTCACCAGCGAAAAGGGCGCGGTGATCCAGGACATCCGCACCACCATCGAACGGCGCTTTCCGCGTCGCATCCTGCTCTGGCCCGTGCCGGTCCAGGGCGAGGGAGCAGCCCAGGCCATCGCCGAAGCGATCGCCGGCTTCGACGCCATGCGCCCGGACCAGGACCCACCTCGCCCGGATGTGCTGATCGTCGGCCGCGGCGGCGGCAGCCTGGAAGACCTGATGCCGTTCAACGAGGAGATCGTGCTCCGCGCCGCCGCCGCGTGCCGGATCCCGCTGATTTCCGCTGTCGGGCACGAGACGGACACCACGCTGATCGACTACGTGTCGGACAGACGCGCACCGACCCCGACAGCCGCGGCGGAGATGGCGATCCCACCGCGAGCCGATCTGGTGGCCGACCTCGCGCAGAAAAACGCCCGGCTGATCGGCGCCCTGAACCGAATGGCGCAAACCGCTCGGCTGCATCTCACGCGGGTCGAACGCGGGATACCGGATTTGCCGTCCCTGCTCAGCCAGGCACGCCAACGGCTCGACGACCGGGCCGAGCGGGCGATGCTGGCGCTGCCGGCACTGGTCAGCCGCCGGCGGACGGAGCTGATCGGCATCGAGCGCCGGCTGCCCGACCCGCATCGCCTGACACTGGCCGCGCGGGAGGCCGTCGGCGATCGCGCCATCCGCTTGCGCCTTGCCGCGCCGGGGCTGGTGACGGCACGCCGGTCCAGCCTCGACAGCCTGTCCCATCGCCTGGCCGGGGCCGTCCAGCGGGCAATGTCACTGTGTCGCGGCAAGGCCGACCGCATCCTGGGACGCATGTCGGACGCTCCGCTCCGCGCGTCATTGCGGGAGGCACGGGCCCATCTGGCGGGCCTTGGCCCCCGCCTGGAGGCGGCCTCCCCGCTGGCGCTGCTGCAACGGGGCTATGTCCTGGTCACCACGCCGGCGGGGCAGCCGGTGACCGCGGCCAGGCAGGTGAAGCCTCAGGATCGTCTGCGCCTGCACTTCGGCGATGGAAAGGTCGATGCGATCGCCGAACCGGCCGCAAGGGCAGCCCCAGAACAGTCGACGCCCGAGGCGCCATCGGAGCCGGACAATTACGCCTCCTCTGGTCATGACGTCATCGCCGCGCCATCGACAGCGATTGATCCCACTCCGTCAGGGCCCGACGCGTCCGGGCCCTCAGGGAACCCGGAAGGCTCAGACCACGCCGAGGGAGAGCCATCCAGTCATCGCTCGGGCCACCCGGTCAGCCGCCGCCCGGCGAAGACACCGGCAAACCAGAGCGAAACCCAGGCAACGCTCGATCTATGAGCGCTCGATCGTCGGCATGACCTCGTCCGCCCGGTCGAATGCCGCGCGGATCCGATCGAGTCGGGCGGTGATAACCTCCCGCTCCCGCGTGTGCGTCAGGACGTAGAACTCCTCATCCCGGATCGCCTGCAGGACACGGCGACCCACCACATCAGGGTGCAACGCACCGGTGGTGAAGGCAGATTTCATCGCCTCCTGCTCAGGCCGGCGATAGGCGCCGCCGAAACGGTCCGGCCGGGTCGCCGCCGAATCGAAAATCGACGTCGTCACGCCGCCCGGACACAGCACGGACACGCCGATGCCGGCCTCTCTCACCTCCTGTTCCAAGGCCTCCGACAGTGCCAACACTGCGTATTTCGTCATCGCGTAGGCGCCCTGGTTGCGTCCCTCCCGCACGAACAGGCTGGAAACGGAACCGGTGTTGACGACGTGACCGCCCTGCCCGTGTGCGCGGATCATCGGCACGAAGGTGCGGATGCCGTTGATGACGCCGTTGATGTTGACGCCCATCACCCAGGACCATTCCTGGTCGGTCACTTTCTCGACCGGCGTGCCATGCATCGCCACGCCGGCATTGTTCACCGCGATATGCAGCGCGCCGAATGCCGCCGTCACCACCTTGCCCGCGGCGGCAACCGACGCAGGATCGGAGACGTCGACGGTCACCGCCTCGGCTCGCACGCCCAGCGTGGCAACCGCCTGGCGCGCCGCCTCCAACGGTTCGGCCCGCAGGTCGGCGAGCATGATGTTGACGCCTGCCGAAGCCAGCGCCTTGGCGATGCCGAGTCCGATACCGGATGCGGCGCCCGTAACGATCGCCGTCTTACCCTTGAAGTCACGCATGATCCGGATGACCGCCTATTCGGCGGCCATCTCCTTGAAGGTTTCGACCGCAGTCAGCAACGCTTCGCGCACCAGCGGGGCGCCGACATAGCCGGCGAGGTGCAGCAGCGCCTCGGACAATTCGTCTTCCGACCAGCCATGGTTGCGGGCGAAGCGAAGGTGCAGTTTCAACTCCGGCGTCCGGCCTTGCGCTGCATCTGAAATCACGCAGATCAACGCTCGCGTTTTCAGGTCCAGGCCCGGTCGCGTCCACAGCGTGCCGAACACCGCTTCCTGCGTGTAGGCGGCGAATTTCTCCATGATCGGGTGCTGATAGAGCCCGTTGTCGAGCTTGTCCGCATAGGCATCGCCCATCAGTTTGCGGCGCATCGCCCGTCCCTGGGCGCGTCGATCGTCAGCCATTTCCTTCCCCCTTTTTGTTGGTCGCCCGAGTGTCCGACATCGGCGCTCGGTCTGGCTAGGGCGCAACAGCGACTGATGCAGACTAACGCGCCACTCGCGTGTCGACGGCACACCTCCACGTCGGACGCGCCTCGAGCATCACGTGACTGGCCATCTGTGTTCGATCGCGCGATTCAGCCTGCGGTTGACTTTCTTCTCGTGACGGACGCGGGCCGCGGCTGTGCCGGCTTCCGTAACATGACGATCAGCCGCAGATTGAACGCGCGATGAACACGGATCGACTGAGTACACGGACGATGCAGCGATGACATTCGGAGCCGGCCTCTGCTGCACAACGATCATTCCGGCCAGCTGGACGTCACCGGCTAGCGCGTTGTGCGGTGCTCCGAACACGCCGATACGGCGCAGGCTACCTCAAAGAACTTGCGGCAGACCGACCGCACCGCATCGATCCGACGGGCACGACGTCAGGACGTATGCCGCGAGGCACGGCGTGCCCGGACTGGACACGGACGGCCAGCACACGCCGCAACGCCGGCAGTGCAACACCGGCGGTAAAAACGGCCAGCGCTGGTTCAGGCCGCCCGCAACCCGCCCTGTTTTTCGATGAAGGCCGCAATCTCCCCGACCCCCTTGCCCGCTCGGACATTCGCGAAGACGAACGGCCGTTCGCCCCGCATCTTCTTTGCGTCCCTGTCCATGACCTCCAGGCTTGCGCCCACATAAGGCGCCAGGTCGATCTTGTTGATCACCAGCAGATCGCTTCGCATGATGCCCGGTCCGCCCTTGCGGGGAATCTTGTCGCCGGCCGAGACGTCGATCACATAGATCGTCAGGTCCGCCAGTTCCGGGCTGAACGTTGCGGCAAGATTGTCGCCGCCGGATTCGATCAGGATCAGATCGAGGTTCGGGAAGCGCTTGCGCAGGTCGGCCACGCCGGCAAGGTTGATCGACGCGTCCTCTCGGATTGCCGTGTGCGGGCAGCCGCCGGTCTCGATGCCCATGATCCGTTCCACCGGCAACGATCCGGCCCGCGTCAGAAATTCGGCATCCTCCTTGGTGTAGATGTCGTTCGTGATCGCGGCGATGTCGTATTTTTCCCGGAACGTCTTGCACAGCGCGTCCATCAGCGCCGTCTTGCCGGTGCCGACGGGTCCGCCGACGCCGACACGCAGCGGGCCATGGGGCGATATCGTCATGAGCGAAACAACCTTGTATATTGAGTTTCGTGCCGCATCGCGGCCAGGTCGGATCGGAACGCGCAGCCCCCCAGATCGTCCATCGTAGCAGACCGCGTCTCCTCGGCGACGGCAAGGATCGTCGGCTCCAGATCGGCCAGCACGCGCAATCCGACCGATTGTCCCAACGGCACCAACCGCACCGCGGCCGATATCAGGTTGGCCGAAAAGGCCTGCAAAAACGCCAGCGGCCGCATCGTCTTCCGGCACCCGACGGTGCCCGCAGGCAGCCCCGACAGCAACGGCATAGGGGATGTCCTCCGGCGCGTCCAAACCGCCCCAGGCCGTCATCCCCAGCACGAAGGCACGCCCCTGGTTCAAGCGTTTCGTCCCGACGTTCGCGCGCGGCGACGGCGGCCGTCCCGATTTCGGCGACCTCCGCAAGGTGCGCCGGCATCGCCGCACGCCCGATGCGCGGCACGCAGCAGGATCGCGTCTGTGCGGGCGGACCCGAACCGAAGGATATCGGCGATCCATTCGCGCAAGGCTGGCACCGTCGCGCACATCGCCGGTCTCCACCGCCCATTCCAGCCCGTGCGAGTAGGCGAAACCGCCGACAGGAAACGCCGGCGACAGCCACGCCAGCAGATTGAGCAGCGGCCTGCGGTCAATGATGGTGGTGGTGTCGTCGTCATCGTCGCCGTGATGATGCTGATGCCCGCCGGCATAGGCCCCCGCCTCCGGGTCGAACGGTGCATCGACCGCATCGACATGGCCGCCCAGACCCTCGACCATATCCGCAATGACATGATCCGCTCGGATTCGGATGATGTCGCCCAGCAATTGCACAGGCAGATGCCGGTTGCCGAGGTGCCAGGCGATGCGGATCAGTTCGCCGTCCTCATGCGCATGAATATCCATGCAGGGTTCGGGTTTGGCTCGGACGCGTATGACGCCGCGTTTCGACGGCAAGCCCGTCGCCATCGCGCAGACGGACCGCCTGTGGCTGGTCGATCAGCACCTCCTGCCCCGAGACGGTGGTCAACAGGATGCGCCGGCGGAAGCGCCGGTCGTAGTCGATCAGCACCTGATCGACTTCCCTGGCTGCGTCCCATGTGCCGTCCGGCAGGACCTGAAGAACGCGCATCAGAACAGGAAATAGCGCTGCGCCATCGGCAGCACCGTCGCCGGTTCGCAGGTCAGCAGACACACCGTCGGCCCGCACCTCATAGGTCTCGGCATCGACCTCGATCACCGGTGTCGCGTCATTGTGGATCATCGATTTCTTGCCGATGCCGCCACGCGTGTTCGACACCGCGACCAATGTCCGTTGCAGACCCAGTGCCTTGCCGATATCCGCCTCCAGCGCCGCGGCCGAAACGAACGTGATGCAGGACGCCGCCAGCGCCCTGCCGAACACGCCGAACATCGGCCGGTAGTGGACCGGCTGCGGCGTCGGGATGGAGGCGTTGGGATCGCCCATCGGCGCGCACGCGATCGACCCGCCCTTGATCACCAGGTCGGGCTTCACCCCGAAGAAAGCCGGCGACCACAGCACGAGATCGGCCAGCTTGCCGACCGCGATCGAGCCGATCTCGGCGGCAAAACCATGCGCGATTGCCGGGTTGATCGTGTATTTCGATATATAGCGCTTGACCCTGGCGTTATCGTTCCGCTCGTTATCACCCGCCAGAGAGCCGCGCTGCGTCTTCATCTTATGCGCCGTCTGCCAGGTGCGGATGATGACCTCACCCACGCGTCCCATCGCCTGGCTGTCGGACGACATCATCGACAGCACGCCCAGGTCATGCAGGATGTCCTCGGCCGCGATCGTTTCTTTGCGAATACGGCTTTCCGCGAAGGCAACATCCTCCGGGATCGAGCTGTCCAGGTGATGGCACACCATCAGCATGTCCAGATGCTCGTCCAGCGTATTCGCCGTATAGGGGCGCGTCGGATTGGTGGAGCTTGGCAGGACGTTGGCCAGGCCTGCGACCTTGATGATGTCGGGTGCATGGCCGCCGCCCGCGCCCTCGGTATGGAAGGCGTGGATGGTGCGTCCCTTGAAAGGCCGCGATCGTGTCTTCGACGAAACCGGACTCGTTCAGCGTGTCGGTGTGGATCATCACCTGCACGTCGAACCGATCGGCAACCGACAGGCAGTTGTCGATCGCCGCAGGCGTTGTGCCCCAGTCTTCGTGCAGTTTCAGACAGGATGCACCCGCGCGCACCATTTCCTCCAGGGCCGCGGGACGGGATGCGTTGCCCTTGCCGGCGAAGGCGATGTTGACCGGCAGGCCCTCGGCGGCTTGCAGCATCCGCGCCATATGCCACGGGCCGGGGGTGCAGGTCGTTGCCGCCGTGCCCGTCGCAGGGCCGGTGCCGCCGCCGACCAGCGTCGTGACGCCTGCGGCGATGGCGTCATCGACCTGTTGCGGACAGATGAAATGAATATGCGAATCGATCCCGCCGGCCGTCAGGATCTTGCCCTCGCCGGCGATCACCTCGGTGCCGGGGCCGATGATGATGTCCACGCCCGGCTGCACATCGGGATTGCCGGCCTTGCCGACCTTCGCGATGCGGCCATTGGTGATCGCGACGTCTGCCTTGACGATGCCCCAGTGGTCGATGATCAGCGCATTGGTGATGACGGTATCGACGGCGCCTTCCGCCTGCGAGGCCTGCGACTGGCCCATGCCGTCGCGGATCACCTTGCCGCCGCCGAACTTCACCTCCTCACCATACAGGGTGAAGTCCTTCTCCACCTCGACGATCAGGTCGGTGTCCGCAAGCCGGACCCGGTCACCGGTGGTGGGACCGAACATGTCCGCATAGGCGGCGCGTGTAATACGAGCCATCAGAGTGCTCCCATCACATCGCCGCGGAAACCGAACACGGTGCGCGAACCCCGATAGGGCACCAGCGTCACCTCCCGCGTCTGGCCCGGCTCGAAACGCACGGCGGTGCCGGCGGCGATGTCCAGCCGCTGGCCATGCGCGGCTTTGCGATCGAAGGACAGTGCCGGATTGGTTTCGGCAAAGTGGTAATGGCTGCCGACCTGGATCGGGCGATCTCCGGTATTCGCGACCGCCAGCACCGTGCGTGCCAGCCCGGCATTCAATTCGATGTCGCCGGGTTCGGCCAGGATTTCACCGGGGATCATGCAATCTTCCTGTTGGTCATCTGAGGGGCGGGCATCTGAGGGCGGAACATTCAAAACGTATGCCAGTCACGTCGGAGTGTCACCAGCCGTGTAACGACCCAAGCTGGACGGGCAGCGGAAAACGGTCCACCGTCGGACGAACGGAACAACCATAACCGGAAACGTTCTCCCTCTCTGCCCAGGTCCGCCCGACATGTCGGACCCGCGCCCGCCCGAGAGAATGACCACAGCCGAACCGAAAGGATGCTACCGATGCGTATCCACAACCTCTATGTCGATGACACGGGCGAAACCCATTGGCGCGATATCGAGGTGCAGTGGGTCGAGGAGCGCAACGCCAGCAAGCTGTCCGCGCGCCTGCCCGCCACCGGAATCATCTTCCGGGAAACCCGGGGCGACTACGACCTTAGTTGGCATCCGGCGCCACGGCGGCAATACATCATCAACCTCGATGCCGGCGTGAAGATCACCGCCAGCGACGGCGAGGCACGCGTGCTCGGGGCCGGAGAGGTGATCCTCGTCGAGGACACAAGCGGCAAAGGCCATCTGTCGCAATCGATCGGCGGCCAGATGCGGCACTCGATCTTCGTTCCGATCGAGTGATCAGACCAGCCAGATCGATTCGTTCTCGCCCCATTGCCGCCCGTCCCGCAGCCGGTCCTCCAGGATCTTGAACCGCTGGACCAGGAAATCGATCACCACCCGCGTCCGTTGCGGCAGGAAGCGGCGGGAAGGATAGACGACAAAAGCCGGGCGCCGCCGCACCGAATACTCGGGCAGCAGCCGATACAGCCGCCCCGTGCGGATGTCGTTCATGATCAGTGCTTCGCCCAGCAGGCCGATCCCGTGACCCGCCAGCACCGCCTGGCGCACGATCAGGCTGTTCGTGGAGCGGAAAGCGCCCGCGACGGCGACATCCGCCTTCCCGTCGGGACCGTCGAACACCCAGTGCGCACTGTCCGGGCCTTGATCGACCACGACGCAGGCATGCGCCCCCAGATCCTCCGGGTGACGCGGCGCGCCGAACTTTTCCAGATAAGCCGGCGCCGCCACCGGGGCAGATCCGATCATGGCAAGGCCGCGCGAGATCAGCGAGGTATCCGCCGGCGCACCGATCCTGACCGCGACATCCAGCCGGTCGGCGACGAGGTCCTCGACATGCTCGCTGACCACCAGTTCGATCGCCAGTCCGGGGTGATCACGAAGCAACTCGCCAAACTCCGTCGTCAACAGGATGGCGGCACCGATCGGTACACCGATACGCACGAGCCCGGTCGGCGCCTTGGCATCGCGTCCGAACGTATCCTCCAGGTCGTCCGCTTCCTCCAGCAGATGGCGTGCGCGGGACAGCAGGGTCTGGCCATCCTCGGTCAATGAGAGTTTGCGCGTGGTCCGATGCAGCAGGCGGACACCGAAATGCCCCTCCAACTGGGCGATCTGGCGGGTCACGGCAGACTGGCTGGACCCGGTCTCCCGCGCGACGGCGGAAAATGAGCTGGTTTCAGCGACACGGATGAAGACATGCAGTCCGGCGATCAGGTCCATGACGCTCTGCGTGCCGAAATCGCGCGGTCAGCGCAACACCGTCTTGTTCCGCGTCAGGCGAACCGCTGGGCAAGAGCCTGGAACATCGGGACAGCGGCGGCGAGTTCCGGGATGCTGACTGCCTCATTCGGCTTATGCGCGACACCGATATCGCCCGGTCCCATGATGACGCAAGGTGCAATCTTTTGCAGGATCGACGCGTCTGTGCCGAAGGGCGCGGTCGTCGGCGCCTGTCCCGCCACATCGACACACGCCTGGACCCATGGGTGATCGGCGGGTAGTTCGGGCGGCGACCCCTCCTCCCCTTCCCGCACCGTCACGCCGTGCCGAGCGGCGGCTGCATGGACGGCGCTTCGGACGACGGAGGGATCGATGCCGGCAGAGTAGCGGAATTTGATCATCGCGGTGGCCAACGGGACGGTCACGTTGACCGCCGTTCCGTGGTTGTCGATGACGACGTTGAAATCGCTGAAGGGCGGATCGTAGGCGTCATCCTGCAATGTCCGGTCCGTCAGCAGCCGGTCATAGACCGTCTTCATTTCCGCCAGGAATGGAACCAGCGCCCAGTTGGCGTTGCGGCCCTTGCCTGTCGAGCTGTGCGCCTGCACGCCCTCGGCGACGCAGGTGAACAGGATATGGCTGCGGTGACCGCGCACCGGACGCAGGGAGGTGGGCTCGACCACCAGAATGCCCTTCGGCCTGATCGTCTTGCACCAATGCCGATCGTTCGGCGATGGCGCGAGCGCCCCGCTTGGTGGTTTCCTCGTCGGTGGTGATCAGCAACGTCACCGGCACGGTCTCCGGCAAGGAACGGGCGGCGACGATCGCGGCGGCGACCGGTCCCTTCATGTCGGTGCTGCCAAGCCCGTGCAGCACGCCCTTGTCGTCGGTGCGGCCCGACCACGGGTCCACCTGCCAGCCGGTCTCCGGCACCGTGTCCATGTGACCGGAGAAGGCAATCCCGCCCGGCCCGCCGCGGTTCGCGACCAGCACGCGCTTCGGCACGCCCGCGGCGTCGGCGTAGTCGATCCGCTCGATCTCGAAGCCGCGCAGTTCAGGCTCGATACGGTCGGCGACCGGGATGTTGGAAACGGAACTCCGGCTGTCCAGCATCACGAGGTCGCGGGTCAGTTCGGCAATGATTGAGGCTGTTCGATCCATCCGGTTTCGATAGACGTCCGACGGTGACGATGCAACTCACCGGCTTGAGCCCGAGCCCCGCCCAGCGCACAATCGCGCCATGTCAGCAGCATATATCGATCCCCGGACCGGCGAGACCTTCGCGTTGGAGCACCCGCGCTGGTGCGGACCCGGCCAAGCCCCCCTTCTGATCACGGCCCTCCCCGGCCTCACCCGTGACCAGATCGACACGACGACCCGCAGCCTGTGGCGCTACCGGGCGGCATTTCCGCTGCAGGTCGACGACCCGATCACGCTTGGGGAGGGCGTGACGCCGCTGATCCGCCACCAGGTCGCGCGGCACGCGGGTGCTGCTGAAATGCGAGTGGTTCAACCCGACCAGCAGCTTCAAGGACCGTGGTGCCAGCGTGATGCTGTCGCTGCTGCGGGCCCAGGGCGTCGACGGCGGTGCTGGAAGACAGTTCCGGCAACGGCGGGGCCGCGATCTCCTGCTATGCCGCGGCCGGCGGGATGCAGGCGACGATCATGGCGCCGGCGTCCACCAGCCCGGCCAAGACGGTGCAGATGCGCGCCCATGGCGCCACGGTGGAACTGATCCCCGGTTCCCGCCAGGCCACCACCGACGCCGCCGTCGCCCGGTCGTCGTCCGTGTTCTACGCCAGTCACAACTGGCACCCGTTCTTCCTGCACGGCACCAAGACGCTCGCCTATGAGCTTTGGGAAGACCTGGGATTCCGCGCGCCCGACAACATCATCACGCCATGCGGCGCCGGGTCGAACGTGCTGGGGTGCGAGATCGGCTTTTCCGAATTGCTGCGCGCCGGCGCAGATCGACACCATGCCGCGCATTTTCGCCGCGCAGCCGGCCAATTGCGCACCGATCGCCGCCGCCTTCCAGGCCGGCGTCGGACACCCTGGTCCCGACCGATATCAGCCCGACGATCGCCGAGGGCACCGCCATCGCCCAGCCGGTCCGCCTGCGCGAAGTCCTGGGCGCGCTGCGCGAATCCCGCGGCGGTGCCGTGACACTGACCGAGGCGGAAATCGCCGGGGCAACGCTCGATCTGGCGCGCGGGGGCATCTATGTCGAGCCGACATCGGCGCAGGCCGCGGCGGCCTTCGCCAAGCTGCTGGAGGCCGGCACGATCACGCCCGAACAGACCACGGTTCTGGTGCTGACGGGATCGGGGCTGAAGGCAACGCCACGAATCGCCGAGCTGCTAGGAGTTGCCCTATGAGCCCCGCGCATTGCCCTGCTGGGCTTCTCGATCGAGTGCAACCGCTTTGCGCCGGTCGCGACGGAGGCTGACTTTCGGACGCGCACCCTGATCGGCGGCGACGAGATGCTGCGCGAGGCCCGCTCCGCCGCGCCGCGCATGCTGGGGGAGATGCCCGGTTTCGTCGCCGCGATGGACGCCTCGGGCGATTGGGAAGCGGTGCCGAGCCTGCTGGCGATGGCGGAGCCGAATGGACCGGTCGATCAGGCGTTCTTCGATCGGCTCATGCAGCGCTGGGAGGCCGATCTGACGGCCGCCGGCCAGCTCGACGCCGTGTATGCCGTTCTGCATGGCGCCGGCCTGACCACCGGCGATCACGATCCCGAAGGCACGATGCTGCAGATGATCCGGCGCATCGTCGGCCCCTCGGTGCCCGTGGTCGCCACGTTCGACCTGCATGCCAACGTCTCCGACGCCGACGTGGCGACTGGTGGACGCCTTCATCGGCTACCGGACCAATCCGCATCTGGACATGCGCGAGCGCGGCGCCGAGGCCGCTGCGATGGTCCGCCGTCTGCTGGGCGGACAGAAGACCGCCCTGGCGCATCTGCGTCTGCCGATCGTGCCGCCGACGGTGACGCAGTTGACCGGCAAGGACGCACCAAACCGGCCCTATGGCGAGCTGATCGACCTCGGCCAGGCGCGCATGCAGCAGCCGCCTTATGCGGGACGGGTGCTGAACGTCTCGGTTATGGGCGGCTTTGCCTTTGCCGACACCCCGTTCAACGGTCTGACGGTCGTGGTGACCGCCACCGATCAGGAGGCAGCCGATGGTCTGGCGCGGGAGATCGCCGAGGCCGGCTGGGCGCGGCGGGCGCGATTCCGCCCTTCGTTGACCAGCCTGGACGAGGCCGTCGGGCTGGCAACGACCACGGCCGTCGCCGCTGATCTTTGCCGACGTGGCGGACAATCCGGGCGGCGGCGGTCGCGGCAACACCATGGCGATCCTCCAGGCCTTCCATGCCGCCGGCGTGAAAGGCGCGCTGGTCGGGGTCATTCACGATCCCCTGCTGGCGCAGGAGGCATTCGACCTTGGGGCAGGCGCGTCCTTCCAGGCCCGCTTCAACCGCGACGGCGGGGACGAATTCTCCCACCCGTTCGAGGCACAGGCGACGGTCCTCTCCGTCCGGGACCAGCCGATCCGCGGCCGACGCGGCATCTATGCCAACAACACGCTGGATATCGGCCCATCGGCGGCGATCGCGCTGGACGGCATCACCGTCGTGGTCCTGTCCAACCGCTACCAGTGCGCCGATCCGATGTTCTTCGAGGCCTTCGGTCTGGACATCGGCGCCGCCCGCGTCGTCGTGGTCAAATCCCGCGGCCATTTCCGCGGCGGCTTCGACGAGTTCTTCCGCCACGAGCAGGTCATCGAGGTGGATGCACCCGGCCTGACCAGCCCGATCCTGTCCCGCTTCCCCTGGCGGCATATGCCGCGCCCGGTCCTGCCGATCGACGATCACGCCGAATGGAATCCCCCCGCATGATGCTCGCCGACCTACCCACCCCGTGCCTCGTGCTGGATCGCCCGATCCTGGACCGCAACCTGCGCGTCATGGCCTCCGCCGTCTGACGCGCCTCGGCGTGCCGCTGCGCCCGCACATGAAGACCGCCAAGTCCATCGAGGTCGCGCGCATGGCGTTGCAAGGCCAGCCCGGCGGCATCACCGTCTCCACCCTGGCGGAAGCCGAGTACTTCCTCGGCCATGGCATCGTCGACATGCTCTATGCCGTCGGCATCACCCCGCAGAAGCTGGAGAAGGTCATCGCCCTGAACCGTGCCGGCGCGCGGATCATCGTCATCACCGACGACCCGATGATGGCCGACATCATCGCCGCCCAGCCGACGCCGCCCCGCACGCTGATCGAGGTGGACAGCGGCGAGGAGCGCGGCGGTGTCCACCCGTCCAGCGACAGGCTGCTGGAGCTTGCGGCCCGCCTCGGCGCCTGTCTGGCCGGCGTCATGACCCATGCCGGTCATTCCTATGCCGGGCGCAGCGTGCGGGAGATGGAGCAGATCGCCGATGGCGGAGCGTGACGCCATCGTCGGCGCCGCCAACCGCCTGCGCGACGCGGGCTATGCCATCTCGATCGTGTCCGCCGGCAGTTCGCCCACCGCGCGGCACGCCGAGAATTTCAGCGGCGTCACGGAAATCCGCGCGGGCGTCTACATGTTCGGCGACCTGTTCCAGGCGGAAATCGAGACCCACGGCCTGGATTCGATCGCGGTCACGGTGCTGACCAGCGTGATCGGCCACCGTCCGGGCCGGATCCTGGTCGATGCCGGCGGCCTGGCGCTGTCGAAGGACCGCAGCACCGAAGCGGCACCCCGGGATTACGGCTTCGGCCTCGCGCTGGATATCAATGGCGCAGCCGAGCTTCGGATATTCGATCGTGCGCAAGGCGTATCAGGAGCATGGCGTCATCGAGTATGATCCGGCCCACCCGATCGACCTGCCGGTCGGCGGCAAGCTGCGCATCGCCCCCAATCACGTCTGCATGACTGCCGCGGCTCATGACCGCTATTTCGTGGTGGATGGGGAGCAGGAGGTCAGTGCAATCTGGTATAGGGTGAATGGGTGGTAGCCCACTCGGGCCCCGACCCCGTCTTCCGTCGCAAGGAGAGGTGTCTTCCAGCAGCCCGGACCCAATGATTGGGGATCGTTCCCCAATTTCTCGGCGCCCCTGTCACCGGTACTGGCGCTGGTAGGGTTCATTGGGCTGTGTCTTCTGGTTGGGTTGAGCGGCGGGACCATTACGATCAGTGCGCTGCACTCCTGGTACCCGAACCTGCATCGCGCCGCCGCTGACGCCACCGAACTGGGCTTTTCGCCCCGGTCTGGACGGTGCTTTACGTGATGATGGGCGTCGCAGGATGGATGGTCTGGCAGCGAAATGGGGCATCGCGGCCGCTACGTCTGTGGGGCTGGCAACTGGCGGCAAACGCCCTGTGGGTGCCAATGTTCTTTGGGCTGCACAGCCCGCCTCTGGGTCTCGTCGTCCTGATACTGATGCTTG
Organism: uncultured Alphaproteobacteria bacterium; assembly: GCA_963771475.1. Taxonomy (GTDB): domain Bacteria; phylum Pseudomonadota; class Alphaproteobacteria; order Acetobacterales; family Acetobacteraceae; genus Rhodopila. Next base: position 146,523 of record CAVYTN010000030.1, read on the forward strand.
GCCTGCTGGGAATGACGATCCGCGCGTTCCTGCCTGTTCGTCGCGTCGCCGCGTGGCTCCTGGTGCCCTACTTCGTCTGGGGCTTGTTCGCGACATACCTGAATGTCGGCTTCCTGATGCTGAACCCGGTTTGATCCACCTCAAGGACCGGGCCCATGCGACGGGTACCATGTGCCCCCCGAACAGCGTGGAGAAGGCGACGCGCGACAAGCTCGTGGCACAAGAGCGGTTCACCCGCGGCCCGACTGGGCGCACGCCGCCAAATATGACCCATGACGCCCGGTAACGGCATCCCTCCTTGATCGTTACCCATTGGCATGCGATGTGTTACGCTGTCGTCCGAGGCGTCACGCCCCCATTCCGGCCACGGTGCGACCAACGAGACCAAGGGCCCGACAAAGTGACCCAGCCGGTGTGGCGGAGGAAACAGGAGCAAGCGTTGCAGCCGACTGACATCCAGGATCCCGACTACTTCCATAAGGTCGTCGATTGCCAGTGGGCCTGTCCCGCCCATACGCCGGTTCCGGAATACATCCGGCTGATCGCCGCCGGCCGATACGCCGACGCGTTCATGATCAACTGGAAATCGAACGTCTTTCCCGGCATCCTCGGCCGCACCTGCGACCGCCCCTGCGAGCCCGCCTGCCGCCGTGGCCGGGTCGAGGAAGAGCCGGTCGCCATTTGCCGCCTGAAACGCGTTGCCGCCGACTACAAGGGCGACGTCTCGCGACCGGATGCCGCCGGCGCCCGACGACGCGCAACGGCAAGAGAATCGCCCTGGTCGGCGCCGGTCCCGGCCTCGTTGACCGTGGCGCGCGACCTCGCGCCGCTGGGCTATCAGCTGGTGATCTACGATCGGCGACACGCGCGCCGGCGGGATGATCCGCAGCCAGATCCCGAAATTCCGCCTGCCGGAGGAGGTGATCGACGAGGAGGTCGGCTACATCACCGACCTCGGCCCGGAAATGCGGCTCGGCCAGCGACGTCGACAGCCTGAAGGCGCTGCTGGACGAGGACTACGACGCGATCTTCGTCGGCTCCGGCGCGCCGCGCGGCCGCGACCTGCCGATCCCGGGCCGGCAGGAAGCCGCGGCCAATATCCATATCGGCATCGACTGGCTGTCCTCGGTCTCGTTCGGCCATATCAAGCAAGATCGGCCGGCGCGTGATCGTGCTGGGCGGCGGCAACACGGCGATGGATTGCTGCCGCTCCTCGCGCCGCCTGGGCGGCGAGGACGTCAAGGTCATCGTCCGCTCCGGGTTCGAGGAGATGAAGGCCTCGCCTTGGGAAAAGGAGGACGCGATCCACGAGGACATTCCGATCCTGAACTACCTCGTGCCGAAGGAATTCAAGCACGACAACGGCCGCCTGTACGGCATGACCTTCGAGAAGGTGAAGGCCGAGTACGACGCCCGCGGCCGCCGCAGGCTGGTGCCGACCGGCGAGCCCGATCAGTTCTTCGAATGCGACGACGTGCTGGTCGCGGTCGGCCAGGAAAACGCCTTCCCCTGGATCGAGCGCGACATCGGCCTCGACTTCAACGAATGGGACATGCCGGTCGTGGACGAAACCACGCTTCCAGTCGACCAACCCCAAGGTCTTCTTCGGCGGCGACTCGGCATTCGGCCCGAAGAACATCATCTGGGCCGTCGCGCACGGCCATCAGGCGGCGATCTCGATCCACCAGTTCTGCCAGGGCGAGGACGTCGAAGGACCGCCCGCCGCCGATGGTCACGCTCGCCAGCCAGAAGATGGGCATCCACGAGTGGAGCTACGACAACGACATCTCGCTCGACCTGCGCTTCAAGGTGCCGCATCGCGACAAGATGCATCGCGCTGAAGGACATCAAGGCCGAGGTCGAACTTGGTTTCGACGAGAAGCTGGCTTTCGCCGAAGCGCAGCGCTGCCTGAACTGCGACGTGCAGACGGTGTTCACCGACAAGCTGTGCATCGAGTGCGACGCCTGCGTCGATATCTGTCCGGTCGATTGCATCAGCTTCACCGACGAACGGTGACGGAAGCCGAACTGCGCACGCGGCTGATGGCGCCGGCGCACAACCTGGAGCAGGCGCTGTATGTGTCCGGGCACCTGAAGACCGGCCGCATCATGGCGAAGGACGAGGACGTCTGCCTGCATTGCGGGCTTTGCGCCGAACGCTGCCCGACCGGCGCGTGGGATATGCAACGTTTCCTGATCGATGTGGCCCAAGCGGAGCGAACGCATGCTGCAGCAAGTAGACCGCGTGGCCAAGGGGCCTCCAGCGGGTCAACGATTTCGTCGTCAAATTCGCCAATGTCAACGGATCGGGTTCAGCCAGCGCCAACGCGCTGTTCGCCAAGGCGGTCCTGCGCATGGGCGTCGCCGCGACACCGCGCAACATCTTCCCGTCCAACATCCAGGGCCTGCCGACCTGGTACGAGGTGCGGATCTCGGAGGCCGGACATCTGGCGGCGCGCGGCGGCGGCGGACCTGATGGTCGCGATGAACCCGCAGACCTGGGATCAGGACGTGAAGTCGATCGAACCCGGCGGCTATCTGTTCTACGACAACACCAAGCCGATGCCGCCGGAGAAGTTCCGCGATCGACATCGTGGTTCTCGGCGTGCCGCTGACCGAGATGACCAACAAGGCCTACACCGACTCTCGGCAGCGCCAGTTGTTCAAGAACATCGTCGGCCTCGGCGCGCTGTCGGCGCTGCTGGACATGGACCCGGCCGTCATCGAGCAATTGCTGGCCGAGCAGTTCAAGGGCCGCGACAAGCTGATCGCCGCCAACGTGCAGGCGCTGCACATGGGCCGCGATTGGGTGAAGAAGAACATGGACTGCCCGATCGGCCTGACGCTGCGCCACGCCAACTCGGTCGGCGATCGCATCTTCATCGACGGCAACAGCGCCGCGGCGCTGGGCGCGGTCTATGGCGGCGCAACGGTCTGCGCCTGGTATCCGATCACGCCGTCGTCCTCGCTGGCCGAGGCGTTCACCCGCTACTGCGGCCGGATGCGGGTCGATAAGGCGACCGGCAAGAACAACTTCGCCATCGTGCAGGCCGAGGACGAACTCGCCTCGATCGGCATGGTGATCGGCGCGGCCTGGAACGGCGCGCGCGCCTTCACCGCGACCTCCGGCCCCGGCATCTCGCTGATGCAGGAGTTCATCGGCCTGGCGTATTTCGCCGAAATCCCCGCGGTGATCTTCGACGTGCAGCGCGCCGGCCCGTCCACCGGCATGCCGACCCGGACGCAGCAGACCGACATCACGGTCTGCGCCTATGCCTCGCACGGCGACACCAAGCACGTGCTGCTGATCCCGGAAGACCCGTACGAGTGCTTCGAGTTCGGCGCGCTGGCGTTCGATCTGGCGGACCGGCTGCAGACGCCGATCTTCGTCATGCTCGATCTGGAGATCGGCATGAACGACCGGCTGACCAAGCCGTTCACCTGGGACGACAGCCGCCGCATGGACCGCGGCAAGGTCATGACGGCCGAGGATCTGGAAGCCGGCAAGCTGTTCGGCCGCTACCTGGATGTCGATGACGACGGCATCACCTATCGCACCCTGCCCGGGCACGCATCCGACCAAGGGCGCGTTCTTCACCCGCGGCACGTCGAAGGACCGCATGGCGCGCTATTCCGAGGAAGGGCCGGACTACCAGGAGAACATGGAGCGGCTGCTGAAGAAGCACCGCACCGCCCGCACCCTGGTGCCGCCGGCGATCGAGCGGAAAGCCGCCGCACCGACCCGACTCGGCGCGATCTATTTCGGCTCCACCAGCCCGGCGATCGACGAGGCGGAGCTGCTGCTGGCCGAACAGGACATCCATCTCGACCTGCTGCGCGTGCGCGGCTTCCCGTTCGGCGACGAGGTCGCGGCCTTCATCGACGCGCATGACCATGTCTTCGTCGTCGAGCAGAACCGCGACGGCCAGCTGCGCTCGCTGCTGATCAACGAACTGGAAATCGACCCGAAGAAGCTGGTCAAGGTCGTGCACTACGACGGCACGCCGATCAGCGCGCGTTTCATCGCCGGCGCGATCGCCAGCCGCCGATACTAGCCGCGCCAGCGCCCGCCAGCAAAAGGCCGCGTCATGACCTTTCTGGCGAAACCGAAGCTGCATCATCCGGAACTGCACAAGAACAGTCTGGGCTACACGCGCCGCGACTATGAGGGCGCGATCTCGACCCTGTGCGCCGGCTGCGGCCACGACTCGATCAGCGCCGCGATCGTTCGCGCCTGCTTCGAACTGGAACTGCCGCCGCATCGCATCGCCAAGCTGTCCGGCATCGGCTGTTCGTCGAAGACACCGACCTATTTTCTGGGCGCGTCGCACGGGTTCAACTCGGTGCACGGGCGCATGCCGTCGGTGCTGACCGGGGCCAACCTGGCCAACCGCGACCTGATCTATCTGGGCGTGTCGGGCGACGGCGACAGCGCCTCGATCGGCCTCGGGCAGTTCGCGCATGCGATGCGGCGCGGCGTCAACATGGTCTATATCGTCGAGAACAACGGCGTGTACGGGCTGACCAAGGGCCAGTTCTCCGCCACCTCGGACAAGGGCGCGAAATCGAAGCGCGGCGTGGTGAACAGCGACGAGGCGATCGACCTGGTCGGCATGGCGCTGCAGCTTGGGCGCCACGTTCGTCGGCGCGCAGCTTCTCCGGCGACAAGGCGCAACTGGTGCCGCTGATCGAAGGCGCGCTGAAGCACGAGGGCGCGGCCTTCATCGACTGCATCTCGCCCTGCGTGGCGTTCAACAACCACGAGGGCTCGACCAAGAGCTTCGACTACGTGCGCGAGCACAATGCGGCGGTGAACTACCTCGACGTCATCACCGGCCGGGAAGAGATCACCGTCGATTACGCGCCCGGCTCGGTGGAGATGGTGACGCAGCACGACGGATCGACGCTGCGGCTGCGCAAGCTGCATCCCGATTACGACATGCACGACCGGATCTCGGCGATGACCTACATGCAGCAGCGCCACGCCGCCGGCGAGATCGTGACCGGGCTGCTCTACGTCGATCCCAATCCGCTCGATCTGCACGAGCATCTGAAGACGTCGGAGACACCGCTGAACGCGCTGCCGCAGGAGCGTCTGGTTCCCGGCAATGCGGAACTCGCGAAGCTCAACGCACGCCTGCGCTGACCGGCGGTCGGCGGACCGCTTCCCTGACCGATCCGCCGACACCGAGCCACATCAGACGAACGCATCAGCCACCGATCAGGGATGATAGAGAACGGTTGAGTTAGGCTCTCTCGACCGGTATGGGACAGCACCATGCAGCTATCGAATCGTCGCCACATCCTGATTTTCGCCGTCGCGACTTGCGCCCTTGCCGCCGGGGTGACCAGCGCCTCGGCGCAATTCTCGTCCAACGGGTTACCTGGGATAGGCGCCGCGGGCCAGCCAAGGAACAATGGTGCGTCCGATCAAGGCGCTGCGAAAGGCCCCGCCGCCCCACCCGATGCGATCCCCGGTGCGAAGGCGCGCCAGCCGGCGGCGCCGGCGACTCGATCTGCCAATGACCTGAATCCGACCGAGGCATTGTTCGATGCGATCGACCGTGGCGACATCGCCGCGGCACGTGACGCGCTGAACCGCGGCGCGGACCTGAAAGGTGTGAACGTTCTCGGGATGACGCCGATGGAGCTGTCGGTGGACCTCGGCCACAACGACATTTCATTCCTCCTGTTGTCCCTGCGGGAAGGTGATTCGGGACGGGATTCGCGCACCCCCAACAGGGGCGCGCGCGCCGGGGGACAGCCGTCGGTTTTCGACAAGCCCGGAGTTGTCGCCAAAGCGCCTGCGCCCGGCCATAAGACCACGGCCGTTACCAAAGCCGTTCCCGCGCCTGGGAAAGTCGCAGCCGAGAAGCCGGCGGCCCTGCCGAAGCTTGGGTCAAATGACGGCGGCGCACCGCAGCCGAATGCCGGGTTCCTGGGCTTCGGATCGCGTCAGGCGTCCAACTGAGCTGCTACCGGGCCGGGGTCGGCGCGTCGCGCGACGCGGTCCCGGTTGGCTGGGGCGGGAGGGATCGAACCTCCGAATGGCGGAATCAAAATCCGCTGCCTTACCGCTTGGCTACGCCCCAACGGGCGCTGTGATAGGGGCACAGGCGGTTCGCGTAAAGTCAGAACCGCTGCTGCACTTGATGCAAACCACCGCCCCAGACCCACCAGCCTGGACGGGCTAGCCGAATTGCCGCGGCGGCGGCCTCTGCTTCGGTGGCAAACAAGCCGAAGCAGGTCGCGCCGGACCCGCTCATGCGCGCGAGCCGGCAGTCCGGTTCGGCGCGCAGCCGTTCCAGCACCGCGCCGATCTCCGGCGCCAGTGCCAGCGCCGGTGCCTCCAGGTCATTGGTCGCCTGCCGCAGCGTGGCAATCAGGTCATATGCTGACGACCATCCAGCCGGATGCATTGGGAGCGGCGGCGAAAACGCACCGCTGCGCGCCTTGAACACGAGCGCGGTAGAGACAGCGACTCCCGGGTTGACCAACACAATTCCCAACGACGGCATGGTCGCGACAGGTGCCAGAATATCGCCAGTGCCAGACATCGCCGCGGCGCAGCTCAAGAGGCAGACGGGGATATCGGCTCCCAGACGGTTGCCCAGCGCAGCGAGGTCAGCAGGATCGGAATCGACGGACCAGAAGCGGCACAGCAGCCGCAGCGCCGCGGCGGCGTCCGCCGATCCGCCGCCAATGCCCGAAGACACCGGCAGGTTCTTTTCCAGCGTCAAAGCCCCACGCGGCATGACCCCGTAATGCTCTGCCAGCGACCGAGCGGCGCGCAGCACCAGATTGTCCGGTTCCTCGGCCAGCCCGGCTGCAAACGGGCCAGTGACCCGCAATGTGAGCGTGTCAGCGGGCTCGACCGAGAGACGGTCACCGACAGCGGCGAAGATGACGAGGCTGTCCAACAGGTGGTAACCGTCCGGGCGCTTTCCCACGACGTGCAGATGCAGGTTGACCTTGGCTGGTGCGGCCTCGATCAGCGTTCCGCGAATCGGGGTGGTCATGTCCGGTGCCGTTTACTGCCCGCTAATGACGGGGCCCGGACGGCCGCTGGCAATCTTGGCTTCCAACTTCGGCACATCATCGGCAGCCGGATGCAGCGTCAGGGCCCTGCGCCACTGATAGCGCGCCTCGAGTTTCCGCCCCACCGCAAAATAGGCATCGCCAAGATGCTCATTGATCGTTGCGTCTTCCGGATCTAGTTCTGCCGCCCGCTCCAGCGTCTTGACGGCCTGCTGCGTATCCCCTTGGCGGAACATTATCCAACCCAGGCTGTCGGTGATGGCCCCGTCATTCGGACGGCTTTCAGCGGCGCGCTGGATCATCTGCCGAGCCTCGGAGAGATGCCAGCCCCTGTCGGCATAGCTATAGCCGAGGTAGTTCAGCACGTAAGGCTGATCAGGCGAGAGTTTCAAGGCGGTGCGGAAGTCGGCGTCGGCCTTGTCCCACTGATGCGACCGCTCCTCGGCAACGCCGCGGTTGTAATAAACCAGCCAATCGCTGGCGACCGGCTTGCTGATCCGTGCGATCGATTTGTCATAGGCCGCCACGGCCTCGGGGAAGTGCGACTTCTGGCGCAAAATGTCGCCGCGCTGTACATCCGGCAGCGGGCTGGACGGATAGTCGCGCGACATACGGTCGAGTTCCTTCATCGCTTCGTCGGAACGGCCCAGGCGATCCAACAGACCGGCGCGCCGCAATTGCACGACGGGCAGGATTGGATCGGTTGACGCAATCTCATTCAGGGCACGCAGCGCCACCTGCAGGTGATTTTGGCCAGCCAGGATATCCGCCGTCAGGACGCGGGCGGCCGCAAAATCCGGCCGCAGGTCCAGTGCCAGTTGCAGCATGATCAAGGCGAAATCGTTGGCTTCCTGGCCACGCAGAAGGGCAGCGAAGGTGAAATACGCCTCGGCCACCCCATCGATCGGACGCGGAACCGGGCGCTTGGTCGCGCTCGCGAGCAGACCGGGCATGGCAATCGTCATGTCCGGCGCAACGGACGGGAGTGCGGCCAGAGTGTGCTGCGCCTCGGCTGCCTGACCCGAACGGGCCTGCCAGCTTGCCAGGATCTGCGCCAGGCGCAGGTTGGGTTCGGTCAGGTCGCCCTCGGCGGTGTGGTAGAGGCGGCCGGCTTCGTCCGAGCGATTGCCGAGATCGGCGATCATGGCGCCGTGCAGGGCAAACAGGCCCCTGAACCGGGGATTGTCGATATAGGGCCGCAGCGTCGAAAGAGCCGAATCGACATGGCCCTCCCCCAACTGCGCCCACGCCACCACCAGAGGCTGCAACAGTTGGGTCATGCCCTGGCGCGGCAATGCATGAAAAGTTTGTTCGGCCGCCTGCCATCGCCCTGCCTTGGCGTCGACGTCGGCCAGAACAAGCTGTGCCACCTGGCTGTCTGGCAAACGGCGCGCCAGCTTGGCGGCTTCCGGCCGACCGGCATTGATGCTGGCGATGAAGGCCTGCAACGTGAGTTCGGGGTTCGTCGGCTCCTGATCGGCCGCGCGCAGCAGATCGGAGGCAGCCGTCCCGTAATCGCCTTCCGATATGGCGAAACGGCCTGCGAGATAATCCCCCGGCGCACCGCCAATGTCCGTCGATCGCGACGACGTCACACCCGACGCGCCGCAGGCCGAGAGAAGTGTCAGGGCGATCAGGACAGAGCGTTTGGCGGCACGGATATGTTGCATCGCCACACCCTACCAGCGGCCACGACACAAGTCATTGGCCATGCAACCGCTCCGGTATGAAAAATACGCTAGGAATCCCAAGGCGCTGATCTTACGCCACCCCTCCTTGCCCTGTGGCAGATCCGGCCCGTCGTCTTCGGCCCGTCGTCTTCGGCAACATCAGCGAAACAGCTTGGTCGCGTCGCCGATTGTATTTGCGATGCCCCACAACAAGGGCACCGCCACCAGGAGCCAGAACACCACGAGCTTGACGCCAATCGCCTTTTCCGTCGGTGCGGGGTTGGTCATGTCCGCTCTCCGATCATATCAGCAAGGTGGTCCTCAGTGACGTGACGTTCATGGACGGGGCGCATCAGCAGGTTGCAGATCAGCCCGATCAGCAGCAATCCGGCCATGATATACATGGTCTCGTCATAGGCGGCGGCTTTGGCGACACCGTTGTCCAGCAGGTACTGGCGCATGTAATTGACCAGCACCGGCCCGAAGACGCCGGCCGCCGACCAGGCGGTCAGCAGGGCGCCGTGGATGGCGCCGACATAGCGTACGCCGAACACGTCCTTCAGATAGGCCGGGACCGTCGCGAAACCGCCGCCATACATGCTGATGATGATGACGAAGCAGAACAAGAACAGCCCGAGGCCACCCCCGTCACCGATCCCGCCGGCGGTCGGCACCAGCGCGTAGAGCGCCATCCCGAGGACGAAGAAGACGCAATAGGTCGCCTTGCGTCCCATGTAGTCCGAGGCCGTCGCCCAGAAGAACCGCCCGCCCATGTTGAACAGGCTGAGCAGGCCGACGAAACCCGCCGCAGAGAGCGCGGTCACCCGGCCAGGGAACATCTCCTGCGCCATCGCCGATGCCTGGCCCAGCACGCCGATGCCGGCGGTGACGTTGAGGCAGAGTACCCACCACACCAACCAGAACTGCGGCGTCCGCCAGGCGACGGCGACATGGATATTGTCGGTGGTGATCAGGCCCGAGGATCGGGTCGGCGCGACGTAACCCTCCGGCTTCCATCCCTCCGCGGGAACCCGCACGATCCACGCGCCGATGCACATGAAACAGAAGTATCCGATGCCGAGGATAACGAAGGTCTCGGCCACGCCCAGATGGGTGGGCGAGGAGAAGGCGGCCATCAGGCTGACCGAGAGCGGCGCGGCGATCATGGCCCCGCCGCCGAAGCCCATGATCGCCATGCCCGTCGCCATCCCCGGCCGGTCCGGGAACCACGTGATCAGCGTCTTCACCGGCGAGATATAGCCGATGCCAAGGCCGCATCCGCCCAGCACGCCGTAGCCGAAATAAAGCAGCCAAAGATTATGCAGATGCACGCCAAGCGCGCCGACGAGGAATCCACCGCCGAAGCAGCATGCGGCAGTGAACATCGCCTTGCGCGGGCCCACGCGATCGAGCCAGCTTCCGGTCGACGCCGACGCCAGGCCGAGGACGACGATGGCAATGCTGAATATCCAGCCGAGCTGGGTCAGCTTCCAGTCGTCGGGGGCGGACTGGGTGATGCCGAGCAGTTTGGTCATCGGCAGGTTGAAGACACTGAAGGCGTATGCCTGACCTATGCACAGATGCACGCAGAGTGCTGCCGGTGGCACCAGCCAGCGGCTGAAACCTGGGCCGGCGACGATGCGCTCGCGATCAAACAGACCGGGGGCATTGACGCTATTGCTCATGGACGCAGTCTCCGGTCGTTTAGTTTGTTTCCAGTTCGAACGCATTCTTCCTCAGATTCTCGAGCGCCTCGGTGACCGGGCGGCCGTGCTTTCGTGGGCGAAGGCGCGATCGATTCGGTTAGCCATGTAAATCAAGTCTCAGGCGAATTTACCCCGGGTCCATGTATAATATTTCACAGGGGGGCACTGGCGGCCTCGGCCACGCGGACAATAAGCTCGGCGAGGGCAGAGACACCCGGCAGCACGGATACGCCCATCGCGGCGGCCTTCCGGACCCGTTCGACCGACAGGCGGCTTGACATCAGGATGGATGATAGAATCGGCCGCCGTGCTCTCTTTTTGGCGAGCACGGCGGCGCGCTTGCAGAGCGCATGGTGGCGCCTGGCATCCTCGCGCAGCGTGAAGCGCTCAGGCGGCGGATGCCTGCTTCTACATCCCGCCCGGATAGCTTGGACCGCCGCCGCCCTCGGGCGGCACCCAGTTGATGTTCTGCGACGGGTCCTTGATGTCGCAGGTTTTGCAATGCACGCAGTTCTGCGCGTTGATCTGCAAGCTGCGGCGCGCCCTCGTCCGCGCCGACGATCTCATAGACACCGGCCGGACAATAGCGCGCTTCCGGGCTGCCGATAGCGGTTCCAGTTGAGCGCGATCGCCTTCGCCGGATCGAGCAGTTGCAGATGCGCCGGCTGGTTTTCCTCATGGTTGGTGTTGCTGATGAACACCGACGACAGCCGGTCGAACGTCAGCACCCCGTCGGGCTTCGGATAGGCGATGCGCGGCGCCTTGTCGGCGTCCATCAGCGTCTCGTTGTCCGCATGCGGATGGTGGAACGTCCAGGGCGCCTTGCCGCGGAACAGGTAGGTGTCGAGCGCGGCATAGGCGAGGCCGCCCCACATGCCCCACTTGGCGAAGGCCGGGCGGATGTTGCGGACCAGCGACAGTTCCTCCCACACCCAACTCGCGCTGCAGGCGCTCGGCATAGGTGGTCACTTCGGCCGGTTGATCGCCCGCCAGGGCCTCGGCGACCGCCTCGGCGGCCAGCATGCCGGACTTCATCGAGGTGTGCGTGCCCTTGATCTTCGGCACGTTCAGGAACCCGGCCGCGTCGCCGATCAGCAGCCCGCCCGGGAAGGTCAGCTTCGGGAATCGACTGCAAACCGCCCTCGTTCAGCGCACGCGCGCCATAGGAAATGCGGCGGCCACCCTCGAAATGCTTGCGCACGTCCGGATGGGTCTTGAAGCGCTGCATCTCATCGAACGGCGACAGCCAGGGGTTGCTGTAGTCCAGGCCGATCACGAAGCCGAACGAGATCAGGTTCTCGCCGAAATGATAAAGGAACGAACCGCCATAGACGTCGGTGCCCAGCGGCCAGCCCAAGCTGTGCTCGATCAGGCCCGGCTTGTGATTGGCGGCGGGAACTTCCCACAGCTCCTTGATCCCGATCGCGTAGGTCTGCGGATCCTGGCCCTCGCGCAGGTTGAACCGCGTCATCAGTTGCTTGGACAGCGAGCCGCGGCAGCCCTCGGCGAACAGCGTGTATTTCGCCCGCAGTTCCATGCCGCGCTGGTAGGTATCCGGTCGCCGCGCCGTCTTTGCCGATGCCCATGTCGCCGGTGGCGATGCCGACGATGCGGCCATCTTCCTCCAGCAATTCGGTGGCGGCGAAGCCGGGATAGATCTCGACGCCCAGCGCTTCGGCCTGCTGGCCCAGCCAGCGCACCACGTTGCCGAGGGACACGATGTAGTTGCCGTGATTGTGCATCTGCGGCGGCGTCGGCAGCTTGAAGGAGCGGGTCGCCGTCAGGAACAGGAAGCGGTCTTCGCGCGCCGGCGTGTCCAGCGGCGCGCCCTGCTCTTTCCAGTCCGGGATGCAGCTCGTTCAGCGCCCGCGGCTCCAGCACCGCACCGGACAGGATATGGGCGCCGATCTCGCCACCTTTCTCGACCAGGCAGACCGCCATGTCCGGGCGCAAGCTGCTTCAGCCGGATCGCCGCCGACAGACCCGCCGGACCGCCGCCCACGATCACCACGTCGAATTCCATCGCTTCCCGTTGGGGGGCGTCAGACATAGACTGCTCCTTGCCGTCACTTCCTGATTCGGCCTATGTGCGCCAGAACGACGCCAGGGGCAAACCGGTTGGTAACATCTTCGGTATGCTGATCGGCAACTGAAACCCCGTTAGAGCATTAGGTCGACGCAGCAGTATCAGGCGCGCGTCAGGAGGTGCCCACGGTGACGGCAAGACAGGCTCTGTTGCTGATCGCTCATGGATCGACACGCTATGCCGACGCTGCGCGGCCGCTGTGGCGCCATGTCGAAGCCCTGCGGCAGGACATGCCAGACACATGCACAGAGGTCGGCCTTCTGAACGGTGTCCCGTCGATCACCGACGCGCTTGCTGCCATGCCGGCGATCCCAGTCCATGTCGTGCCCTTCTTCATGGAAGCCGGATATTTCACCAACGTCGCAATCCCCAAAGCGCTCGGCGCGGACCCGAGAGTGCGCCTTTGCCCGCCCATCGGCGCTGCATCCGGACATGGTCGACATTATCGAAGCCCAGGCGTGCACCGGATGCGCGGCTATTGGCGTTTCACCCACCGAGGCTGCCGTTCTGGTGGTCGGCCATGGCTCCGCCTCCGCGCCAGGCCGCGCCCTGGCGATGCAGGCGCATGCGGCGGTCTTGGCAGAGCGGCGAATTTTCGGACAGGTTGCAACGGCGTGCCTGGAAGAACCGCCTCTGCTGGCGGACGCGCTGCGCACGCTGGCGGGGCGGCCGGTGGTCGTAATCGGTTTTTTCGCCGGAGAGGGCATGCATGTGCGTGACGACGTGCCGGCCGCCATCGCGGCAGAACACATGCGCCGTGGTGAGGGTGGACCGGCCGTGCGGTTTCACGGGTCGGTGACGGACGATCCGTCGCTGCGGCGGATCATCCGCATGCAGGCGGGAATGCAACGGGATGAGGGGGAGAAAACCAGATGTTCGCCTATGTAGGGGGCTACACGACACCGGACCGCGACGGGCGCGGCAATGGGATCAACGTCTTTCGGGTCGATCCGGTCAGCGGTGCCTGGTCCCATCTGCAGCATCTGGGTGACCTGGAAAATCCGACGCTGTTCACGCTGAATCGCGCTGCGACGCGCCTCTATACCGTCCATGGCGGCCGCCGCCTGCTGAGCGCCTTCGCCATCGACCGCACGACTGGCCGGCTGACCTTGCTGAACCAGATCGATTGCCAGGGCGCCAACCCGGTCGATTCGGCCCTGGACCCGACGGAACGTTACCTGGTCGTCGCCAATTACGGCTCCGGCGCCGTCGCCGTGGTGCCGCTGGATACCGAGGGACGGCTTGAACCGGTCAGCCAGGTCTTCACGCTGGAGGGCACGCCCGGACCGAACCCGAAGGAACAGTCATCCTCGCATCCGCATGCGGTCATTTTCGATCCGACCGGCCGCTTCGTGATCGTTCCGGACAAAGGCTTCGACCGGACGTTCCTGTTCCGGTTTGCCGACGGCACGATCACCCCGACGGAGCAGGCAAGCGTCGCGTCAGCCCCCGGCGCCGCGCCACGGCACACGACCTTTCACCCGACGCTCCCGGTGCTCTACGTCAACAACGAACTGGATTCGACGGTGACGGTGTTCGACTGGGACGATGGGACCGTGGCCGAACGTCAGGTGATCCGGACCGTGCCCAGCGACCACAAGGGGCATAACACGACGGCTGAAATCGTCGCCTCGCCTGACGGGCGGCACCTTTACGTCTCCAATCGCGGCCAGGACAGCATCGTCCGCTTCGACATCGAGCCGGCAACCGGATTGCTGACGTATGCGAACTGTGTTCCGACCGGCGGCAAACGGCCGCGGTTCTTCACGTTGGATCCGACGGCGACGCATCTTTACGTCGGCAACCAGGACAGCGATCTGATCACCGCCTTCCATATCGACCAGCCGACCGGCAGCCTGATCTCCACGGGCGTGACAATCGCAATCGGCAGTCCGTCGGCAATCAGCTTCGTTCCCGCCCCTTGAAAGGCGGCACACGTCCCGTTGATACTACCGTCAATGCAAATATCGCAGAAGGGGGAAGCAGCGGAATGGCCAGGTCGGGTTCAAGGCGGAAGGCAGCGACGGAGGATGTTGCTACGCCGATGGTTGCTGCCGCCGAACCGCCGGCACGCAAGCGGGTTGCGCGCAAGGCGAAGGCGCCGGCCATGAAGAAGACGGCGGCGACAGCACCGGCGAAGACGAAAGGCGCCAACGAAGAAAGCGCCGGCCGGGAAGGTGTCGGCCAAGAATGTGTCGGCCCAAAAGGGGGCGGCCAAGAAGGCACCGGTAAAGAAGCGGGCAGCGCCGAAGACGGCCGCAGCCGGTTCGGAAGGCTGCACCGCCAGCGCGGAAAGCGGCAACAGCGAAGCGCAAAGCTGCGGCGAAAGTTCCCACCAGGGCCGCGGCCGCGCAGAAGACGCCTGCCCAGAAAAGCCGCCGTATCGGCACGCAAGAAAGCCGCCGTTCAGAAGGCCGCGCCACCGGCCGCCGCCAAAAAGGCCGCCCCGCGCAGAGCAACCCTGACCCGAGGCGCTGCCAAGACACCGAGGCGCACGACCAGGGCACCCAAGCGGTGCGCAAGGTCGCGGCAGCACCAAAGGTCACCTCGGCCGCTCCGGCCCCGCAGTCCTTCGTCGTCAGCCATCTGAACGACGCGGATTTCAAGGCCGACGGGTTGCGTCCCTATGCCCAATACCGTGACCTGGGCATCGCAGCCGCCACATCGGGGCTGTGCCAGGCGCATGTCATTCGCTTCGTGCCGCCCTGCACCGATGAGGTGCGTAAGCGGCACTTCCACGAAACGGAACTCCAGCTTGTCTACGTGCTGCAAGGCTGGATGAAGAATGAGTTCGAGGGTCATGGCGAGCAGATGATGTCGGCGGGAAGCTGCTGGCTGCAGCCGACTGGAATCAGGCACACGGTGCTCGATTATTCGCCTGACTGCGAGGTGCTGGAGATCATTATTCCGGCGGACTTCAAGACCGAGGAAGTCTGATCCACCGAAGCATCAAGCTTCTGCCCCCGGAAGACATGACCTGGAAGCGTCGGCCGGGGCCCATGGCCCCGGCGCGAGACCGTCAATACGACTTCGGCAGATCCAGCACCCTCTCCGCCAGATAGCTCAGGATCAGTTCCCGGCTGACCGGCGCGATCCGCGGCAGCATGCTTTCGCGGAACAGTCGTTCCACATGATACTCTTGCGCATAGCCCATGCCGCCATGCGTCATCACCGCCTGTTCCGCGGCGCGGTAGCCGGCCTCGGCCGCCAGATACTTCGCGGCATTCGCCTCCGCGCCGCACTCCTGGCCGCTGTCGTAGAGCCATGCCGCTTTGAAGGTCAGCAGGTTGGCAGCCTCCAGCTCCGCCCAGTTCCGCGCCAGCGGATGCTGTATGCCCTGGTTCTGGCCGATCGGGCGGCCAAACACCACACGCTCCCGCGCGTAACGCGTCGCCTTCGCCAGCGCCGCGCGCCCGATGCCGATCGCTTCCGCCGCGATCAGAATTCGTTCGGGGTTCAGGCCATGCAGCAGGGCCTTGAAGCCTTCGCCCTCTTCGCCGATCCGGTCTTCGACCGGAACGATCATGTCCTCGAAGAAGACCATGTTCGAATCGACGGCGTGACGGCCCATCTTGTGGATCAGCCGCACCTCGGCGTGCGTCTTGTCGAGGTCGGTATAGAACAGGGTCATGCCGTGCGACTTGCGCTTGACCTTGTCCAGCGGCGTGGTGCGCGCCAGCAGCAGGATCTTGTTCGCCACCTGCGCCGTCGACGTCCAGATCTTCGTTCCGTTGATTTTGTAATGATCGCCGTGCAGCTCGGCGCGCGTCTGGATCTCGGTCGTGTTCAGGCCTGCGTTGGGTTCCGTGACGCCGAAGCAGGTCTTGTCCTTGCCTTCGACCACCGGCGGCAGCATGCGCGCCTTCTGCGCGTCGGTCCCATAAATCACCACCGGATTGAGGCCGAAGATGTTCATGTGGATCGCGCTCGTCCCGCTCATGGCGGCACCCGATTCAGCGATCGCCTGTGCCATCACCGCAGCCTCGGTGATGCCGAGACCCGCACCGCCATAGGCCTCCGGCATGGCGATGCCGAGCCAGTTGCCGCCGGCCATGGCGTCGAAGAAGGCATGCGGGAAGGTGGCGGTCGTCTCGCGTTCCAGCCAGTAGGAGTCGTCGAACCGAGCGCACAGACGCAGGACTTCGTCGCGGATCTGCTGCTGCGCGTCACTGAGCGCGAAGTCCATGGGAAGACCCTTTCCACCCTGGTTCATTTGGTGGCATCACCATAGCGCCAACGCCACCACAGGCGAAATCCAACCACGATCGAGGGAAAACGGGCCCATGTCGCTGCTCAGCAGATTCTTCGGCAAGACAGACACCGACCAGGACGGCTGGATCGATGTCGCGGACCTGTCGGCCGCCCTGGCCGAAATACCACCGCCCGCCATCATCGACGTGCGCAACCCCGATGAATTCACCGGCCCGCTCGGTCATATCGATGGCGCACGGAATATCCCCCTGCCCGTCTTCGCAAACCATCTGCCCGAACTCGCGCAGGCCGAAGGTCCCGTCGTGCTCGTCTGTCACACCGACCGGCGTTCCTCGATGGCCGCCGCGGCGTTGCGCAAGGCCGGCAAGGAGCAGACGCTGGTCCTGCGCGGCGGCATGACCGCCTGGCGGACGAGCCAACCGGGCTGATTACTTCCCGGCCGTCTCCGTCGCGCTGGCGTGCAGCGTCGGGGCTGCGGCCAGGCCGGCGATCCGAGCGGCGGCATTGCTGTCACCCAGCTCCGCCGCGAGGTGATACCATCGGAGAGCAACCGTCTGGTCATGCGGCTGACCCAACTCCCCATGCAGGGCGATATCGCCCAGCCGAAGCTGCGCCGCGGCGACACCGCTGTTGCCGGCAAGCTGATACCAGGTCATTGCCTCGGCCTGATCCTGCGGCACCCCTTCTGCGAGTTCGTAGGCCTGCCCGATAGCCAACCAGCCCTGCGCATCACCCAAGGCCGCTGCTCGCCGGAACCAGCGGAGGGCGGTCGCCATCGATCGCGTGGCCGCCCATCCATCACGGTATCCCTCGCCCAGGGTGAAGGCCGCCTGCGCCGATGCCACGGTTCGCCGCCGTCTCCAGAAGCGTGATCGCCAGGCCGTCATCCTGGGTCACCGCCTCGCCGAGATGATGCATAAGGCCAATTGACACGATGCGATGGCAGCCGTCCCGATCGCAGCCTTGGTCAGCAACTCAACCGCGCGATCCGGATCGGTTTCAAGCAGTATCATCCCCAAGCGGTAGCGCGCCTGAGCAAACGTCATGCGCCCGCTCCGAACCAGGGGTTTCCGGATCGAACCGGGCTTCCCGGTGCGCGGCGTCCACGGCGACTTCCAGCCAATGCCGAGCGGATGCCGGGTCCGCGTCCGACGCCGAAGCCGCCTTGACCGTATGCGTCCGCCACCTGCGCCGCCGCCAGCGCATGCCCGGCCTGGGCCGCCTGTAACAGAAAATCCCAGGCCTTTTCGCGGCTTTTCGTCACGCCCTGGCCAACGAAGATACATCTGAGACAGCAGATACATCGCATCGGCATCACCATGATCGGCAGATCGCGCCATCCATTCGGCGGCATCGGCCGACACTGGCTGCACCCCGATCCCATCGCGATACGCCACGGCAAGCACCCGCTCGGAAATCGCATCCCCTTGCATTGCTGCGCTGCAGATACAGCGAAAAAGCCTGAGCCGGGTCGGCCGGGACACCAGTGCCGTTCTGGTAAAGCAGGCCCAGCCGGGTCTGAGCCAGCGCGAAGCCATGCGCGGCGGCTCTGCGATACCACAGCACCGCCTGACCGGGCGAAGCTGGCCCATCACGCCCGTCTTCGCAGATAAAGGCCCAGATTGGCCTCACCCCACGGGTCATCCTGCTCCGCCGCCCGGCGTGACCATTCCACCGCCAGGGGCCAGTTCTGCTGCACGCCGTCGCCATAGGCATACATCACGCCCAGCGCGGCCTCGGCCTCCGCGTCGCCGTTTTCCGCCGCCTCTCGCAACAGCACGGCAGCCTGGTCGGGATCCTTGGCGACGCCATCGCCGCGCAGCAGAATCAGGCCCAGTTCCCGGCTTGCCTCGACGGAGCCCTGCGACGACGGCCTGACTGAGCCAGCGCATGGCTTCCGGAATGTTACGCGTGGAACCACGCGTATAGGCTTCACCGACTTCGGCGGCAGCATCGCGGTCTCCGTCGAGCGCCTTCAGTCGCAGGCTGCTCCACTCGGCGTTCGCCACCGCACGATGCGCCGATACCGGCAGGGACGGACGCTGCGGGTCAGTCAAGGATGCCTGGGCAGATCCGGATGCGATAACCAATCCGACGGACAGGCAGATACGAACGCCCCGGCGCATGCAGCAGTCTCTCCTCACGAACGCGTGTATGACACCCGATCAACACGCCGAAGTGAAGAAGTTTCTATCGTGCCGACTCGGAATTTTTCATTGCTGTCGCAGTATCGTTATGACTGCGCGACGGCCGCCGACCAGGGGGACGCCGCATCGCTCATTCCGATCCGAGTTCCATCCTGCTTCGATACGATCGCGTTGGGGCAGGCGAAGTTGATCGGCATCACGCCATGCTCGACGACCTGCGTCGGCCCATCGGCGCGTCAGCGCCTCGATCACCGCCGCTGGCAGACGATGATCCGCCGAGACCTCATCGGGACCGGAGACGTCGATCCGCGGATAATGCGCGGCACGCGGCAGGTCCATGCCGAACGCGGCGACGAAGTTCATCACCTGCGTCACTGCGGCGAGGATGCGCCGCCCGCCCGAGGCACCGGCGGCGAACCAGGGGCGGTTGCCGTCGCGCAGGATCACCGGGGACATGTTGGTCAGCGGCCGCTTGCCCGCCGCCGATCGAATTCGGCTGCCCCGGGCTCGGATCGAACCACATGACGCCATTGTTCAGCAGGATGCCCGACCCCGGCAGCACGACGCGGCTGCCCATCGACGACAGCAGGGTCGTGGTCATCGCCACCATCGTCCCCTCCTGGTCGCAGACGGTCAGATGCGTCGTGCAGGTCTCGGCCGCGTTCGACATCGGCATCGCCCAGTCCGGCCAGGCGTTCGGCATAGGCGTTCTTCATCGCGCGGGCGAAGGCGACATACCAGGCGGCGTCGGGTTCAGCGCCGACCGGCACTTCGTTCATCTGCTCCAGCACCCGCATCATCGTGGGCGCCGCCGTCAGGCCGCCGGCCAGCTGCAGCGTGTGGCCGCGCCACGGGACCTGCGTCGCGGGCCTGACGCGGGCCTGGCATTCGCGCAGATCCTCGGCCGACAGCACGCCACCCATCTCACGGACGTCGGCGACGATGGAGGCGGCAATGTCGCCCTCATACTGATCGCGGAGCCCGGCCCTGCCCAGGTGCTCCAGCGTGTCGGCGAGACGGCCGAGGCGGAAGAAGCCCGGCACCCCCTGATAGGGTGCGACCGGCGGCAGCCCGTTCGGCAGGTAGATGCGGGCGCTTTCCGCATAACGCCGCAGCACGGCGGCCGAGGAGGCGACCTTCAGCGTCGTGTACCAGTCCTGCGGCAGCCCCCGCTTCGCCAGGGCGATGGCAGGCGCAATCACCTCCTGCAGCGGCAATTTGCCCCAGGTGGAGTGCATGTGCGCGTAGCCGGCGGTGGACGACGGGATGGCGAAGGACAGTGGCCCGTGGATGTTCGCGTCGCCCTCCACTTCCGGCCAGGCGAACAGGTCGCGCACCACCCGCCCGGTCAGCTTGAACGCGGACGGATCGAGGCCGCGCGGCGCAACCGGGCCGAAATCGACCAGGTCGGCCGTGGGCTGTCCGGCGCGATGCACCAGCGCGAAGCCGATGCCGCCCAGGCCCGAGTTCCACGGCTCGACCGCCGCCAGCGCCAGCGCCGTCGCCACCGCCGCATCGATCGCGTTGCCGCCGGCGTTCAGGATCGCGACGCCGGCCTCGGCTGCCGCATGCACCTGGGAAACCACGATGCCACGCCGCCCGGTGGCGGCCGGCTTGGAAAGCAGCCAGTTCTGGGTGACGTGCGGGGCGGGCTGATAGGTCATCGGTTGCCTCTCCGGCTTGGACGCCCGATCATGGCCTCCAGCCGCGGATCGCGCCAGATGGACAGCGACAATGGGCGGCAACGATGCGCAACGATGGACAGCGGCAATTCGGCGGCAGCAATGCAGGGAGCCGGTAGCGCGGACCATGGCTGTTATGGCAGTAAACGCGGATGACCCAGTCCTTCGATGTGATCGTGATCGGCGGCGGCCACGCCGGCTGTGAGGCGGCCGCTGCGTCGGCCCGCATGGGCGCGCGCACGCTGCTGCTGACGCACAGCCTGACCACGATCGGGGAGATGTCGTGCAACCCCTCGATCGGCGGCATCGGCAAGGGTCACCTGGTGCGGGAGATCGACGCGCTGGACGGGCTGATGGGCCGAGCGGCGGATGCGGCGGGGATTCACTTCAAGCTGCTGAACCGCAGCAAGGGTCCGGCCGTGCGCGGTCCGCGCGCGCAGGCGGACCGCACGCTGTACCGGCGCGCGATGCGGGCGCTGCTCGAGGAGACGCCGAACCTGACGCTGCGCGCCGCGCTCGGTCGAGGATCTGGAAATCGGCCCCGACGGCCGCATCGCCGGCGTGACTGTGCCAGGGCGGCGAGACGATCGCCTGCGCGCGCCGTGGTGCTGACGACCGGCACGTTCCTGCGCGGGGTGATCCATATCGGCGACCGCCAGACCCCGGCCGGACGGGTGGGTGAGGCGCCCTCGGTCGGCCTCGCCCACATCCCTCGCGCGGCTCGATCTGCCGCTGGGCCGCCTGAAGACCGGCACGCCGCCGCGGCTGGATCGGCGCACCATCGACTGGGACGGGCTTGCGCGCCGATCCGGGCGATGCGTCGCCGCAGCCGTTCAGCACCCTGACCACGCGTCTGCGTGAACCCGCAGGTCGACTGCCGGGTCACCGCACACGACCGAGGCGACGCATGCGGTGATCCGCGAGAACATGCACCGCTCGGCCGTCTATTCCGGCCAGATCGCCGGCGCGGGCCGCGTTACTGCCCATCGATCGAGGACAAGATCGTCCGCTTCGCCGACAAGGAGCGGCACAACATCTTCCTGGAGCCGGAGGGCCTGGACGATCCCACGGTCTACCCCAACGGCATCTCCACCAGCCTGCCGGAGGATGTGCAGCAGGCGATCCTGCGCACCATCCCGGGCCTGGAGCACGCGCGGATGATCCGGCCCGGCTATGCGGTGGAATATGACTACGTCGATCCGCGCGCCCTCAGTCGCGGGCTGGAGTTGCGGGCGCTGCCGGGCCTGTTCCTGGCGGGCCAGATCAACGGCACGACCGGTTATGAGGAAGCCGGCGCGCAGGGGCTGATCGCCGGCATCAACGCCGCCCGCATCGCCGGCGGGCAGGCGATCGTCTGGCTCGACCGGACCGAAGCCTATCTTCGGCGTGATGGTCGACGACCTGACCACGCAGGGGGTAGCGAGCCGTATCGGATGTTCACCTCGCGCGCCGAGTTCCGCCTGACGCTGCGGGCCGACAACGCCGATCTGCGGCTGACCGGAAAGGGGATCGCCTGGGGCTGCGTCGGTTCGGTCCGCCAACAGGCCTTCGCGGCCTACAAGGCGGAACTCGATGCCGCGACCGCACGCGCCACGGCGGAGACAGTCGACAGCCGCCACCATCGCCACCCTCGGCGTTCCGTCGCCCGCGGACGGACGGAGGCGCTCGGTTTTGGAACTGGCCGGCAACGAGCAGATCGCCTGGTCGTCCCTGGCCGCCGCGTTTCCCTGGATGGCATCGCTTTCGCCGCGGGTGATCGAACAACTGCGGACGGATGCCCGCTACGCCGGCTACCTGCACCGCCAGCAGGCCGAACTCAGGCTCAGCCAGCGGGAGGATGGGGTGTCGCTGGACGGCATCGTGTTCGATGACATCGGCGGCCTGTCGACGGAGATGCGGGAGAAGCTGAATCGCGCGCGCCCGGAGACGTTGGGATCGGCCGCACGGATCCAGGGCATCACGCCGGCCGCGCTGGCGGCAATCGCCGCGCATCTGCGCAAACGCCCGTGGCGGTGGCCGCGTGATGCGGGGGCTGAGTGGGAGAGCGCCGGAGGCGACGTCGTGAACGGCCGATGCAAGACCATACCTATCCGGCGTGACTCTTGCGTTGGCGCCGGTGCGGGGATCGGCGTTTGTGAAAGAAAACACGGAGGCGGCCGCTTCGCGGCCTTTACGGAGGGTTCCGGAGGGCACGGAGTCGTTGTTTCACGGCGACGTTGGGACATCGGCTGCTCTATGATTTGGTTTACGGCCAGGATGTCAGGGCGCTTCGCGCGGTGCGAAACTGAACGGCAAACAACCGGGACATTTGAGCCTACCGAGATTGGCAAACATCAGTGTTGTCCGGCCGCGAGCCTGTGGCCAAGACCTGTCCCCGCGACGCTACCGCAACAACTTCGTGCCCTCCGGAACCTCCCCATAGGCCGCGCAGCGGCCGTCTCCGTGGTTTCTTTCGCGGAGCGGAAAGGCCCCCAGACCAGCATATGTCGCACCGGACAGCCGCGGGTTGAGCCCAGCCAGAACGTGCCGTTCGGGAACCACAACGGCGCCGACGGCTTCACCCTAACGCTGATCCCCTGCTGACGCCTTGTCGACCGCAACCCTCCGCCCGCCCCCGGCGACCGGCGCCACCCCCGCCATGGCGCAATGGTTCGCGGCCAAGGCAGAGCATCCGGACGCGCTGCTGTTCTTCCGCATGGGCGATTTCTACGAGTTGTTCTTCGCCGATGCCGAAGCCGCGGCCGCCGCGCTCGACATCGCGCTGTCCCATCGCGGCGAGCACAACGGCGTCCCGATCCCGATGTGCGGCGTGCCGCACCATGCCGCGGAAATCTATCTCGCCCGGCTGATCCGCCGCGGCTTTCGCGTCGCCATCGTCGAGCAGATGGAGGACCCGAAGACCCGCGCCGGAAAGGCGCCGATCAAGCGGGAAGTCGTCCGGATCATCACGCCCGGCACGATCACCGAGGAATCGCTGCTCGAAGCCGGCCGGCCCAATCTGCTGCTGGCGCTGGCCTGGGACCAGGACGACCTGGGTGCCGCCTGGGTCGACGTCTCCACCGGCCTGTTCGAGACCGCCGCCCTGCCCCAGCCGACCTGCCCGCGCTGCTGGGCCGGCTCGAACCGGCGGAGATCCTGGCGCCGGAAAACGCTCGATCTGGCGAGTGGAGCCGCCCGCCGCTCGCCCGAACCGGTGCCCTCACCGCCGCTGATCGCGCGCGGCGGCGTTGGCCGAGGCCTATCGGCACCGTCAGCCTCGATGCGTTCGGCAGCTTCACCGACGGCGAGGCCGTGGCGGCGGCGATGGCGGTGGATTACATCCGCTCCACCCAGTCGGGGTCGCTGCCGCGGCTGGGCCGGCCGGAGCCGCAGGGTCAGGCCGGCGTGCTGGCGATGGATGCGGCGACGCGCGCCAGTCTGGAGATCCTCCGCTCCCGCGACGGCGGCACGCAGCATACGCTTGTCTCGGCGGTGCAGCACACGGTGACGGCCGGCGGGGCGCGGCTGCTGGGGACGTGGCTGTCGGCGCCGCTGACGGATCTCGAGACCATCACGGCGCGCCAGGACGCCTGGTCCTGGTGCCTGGCCAATCCCGATGCGACCGCGACGGCTGCGCGCCGAGCTGAGAACGGCGCCGGATCTGGCCCGCGCGCTGGGCCGGCTGTCGCTGAACCGTGGCAGACCGCGGGATCTCGCCGCCATCCGCGACGGGCTGGTGGCGGCGCGACGGGCCGCCGACGCTGCTGTCAGTCCCCGCTGCCCCCAGCGCTTGCGCAGCGCGGACCGCCCTGCCCGCGGCTGCCGATCTGCTGGCCCTGCTCTCCGACGCCCTGACCGATCCCGCCCCCGCTCGGCTGGACGACGGCGGCGGTGATCCGGCCGGTTACGACGGCGAACTGGATGCGCACCGCATCGCTGCGCGACGACAGCCGCCAGGTCATGGCGTCGATGCAACTCGACTTCGCGCAGCGCTACGGGGTCGCGAGCCTGAAGATCAAGCACCATGCGCAACTTGGCTACGTGATCGAAGCGCCCGCGGCTGCGGTCGAGAAACTGCGCGGCTTTCCCGAACTGACGTTGCGTCAGGGCATGGCGAACGGCGCCCGCTTCACCGAACCGGCCCTGTCCGAACTCGACCAGCGCATCCGCGAAGCCGCCGAGAAGGCGGCGGCACGCGAGAAGCTTGTTTTCGACCACCTGGTGCGAACGCGTCGCTGGCGCAGGCCGACGCTCTGGCCGCCTGCGCCGACGCGCTCGCGTTCCTGGATGTCGCGCAATCGGCCGCGCGGCTCGCGGACGGCGGCACCTGGGTTCGGCCGGTCGCTGACCGACACCGATGCGTTCCTGATCCGAGCCGGACGGCATCCGGTGGTGGAGAGCGCGCTGACCGGTCAGGCGGCGTTCGTGCCCAACCACTGCGATCTGTCGCCCGAGCGGCGCGTGATGCTGCTGACCGGCCCGAACATGGCCGGAAAATCGACGTTTCTGCGGCAGAACGCGCTGTTCGTCGTGCTCGCGCAGGCCGGCCTGCCGGTGCCGGCGGAAAGCGCCGAACTCGGCATCGTCGATCGGCTGTTCAGCCGGGTCGGCGCGGCCGACGATCTGGCGCGCGGCCGGTCGACGTTCATGGTGGAAATGACCGAAACCGCCGCGATCCTGCATCAGGCCGGCCCGCGGTCGCTGGTCGTCGTCGACGAGATCGGCCGCGGCACCTCCACGCTCGACGGGCTCGCGATCGCCTGGGCGGTGCTGGAGGCGCTACATTCCGCGATACGTTGCCGCACCATTTTCGCCACACATTTCCACGAACTTGCCGAACTGGCGGATCGGCTGCCGCGGCTCAGGCCGCATACGATGCGTGTGAAGGAATGGAAAGGCAGCGTGGTGTTCCTGCACGAGGTGGCCGAGGGCGCGGCCGGACGGTCCTGGGGCGTGCATGTCGCGGAACTGGCCGGCGTGCCGGCGTCGGTCGTGCGCCGGGCGGCGTCGCTGTTGGCGCGATGGAAAAGCAAGGCGGACCGCTGGCCGCGTCGGCGTCACTGCGCGCGCTGCCGTTGTTCGCGGCGTCGGCGCCACCGGACGAAGCACGAGGATCGAAGTGCAACCGACGTCTGCACCGCTGACCGACGCGCTACGCCGATATCGAATCCGGATACGATGACACCGCAAGCAGGCTCTTGAATGCACTCTATCGCCTGAAGGCCCTCTGCCTGCCTTGCGCGGACGATCCGGCATAGTACCGATCGCCCAGCCATGCTGACCCCGATCCCCTTGCCGCGGGCGCCGGAAGCAGCGGCGACCCAGTTGTCCGACGCCCTGGCAGGCCTGGCCGAAGAAGAGCTCGCCGATCCCGCGTGATGCGGCGGTCGGCGCATTCCGGCGGCATCTCGCACGCATCCAGACCTATGTGCAGCACGCCTTCGAGCATGAGCAACTGACCGGGCTGCAGGCGGCGCGCCTGCTGGGCGCGCTGGTCGATGGCGTGGTCGCGGCCTTGTTCGAGCACACGCTGACCAACAGCCGACCTCGGCCCCATCGAGAACGCTGAGCGTCGCGGCAACCGGCGGCTACGGCCGCGGCGTGCTGGCGCCGTTCAGCGACATCGATCTGTTGTTCCTGACCGGTGACGACCCGTCGCCGAGACGCTGCGCGCCGTCGAATACATGCTGTATTTCCTGTGGGATCTCGGGCTGAAGGTCGGCCACGCCACGCGATCGATCGAGGACTGCCTGATCGAGGGCGCGAAGGACACGACGATCCGCACCGCGCTTGCTGGATGCGCGCTATCTGACCGGCGACAAGGCACTGTTCGCCGATTTCCACCGCCGCTTCCGCGCCGCCTGCAAGGAAGCGGGGGTCGCCGAGTACATCGCCGCGAAACAGGCGCGAGCGCGCGGTGCGCCATCGCCGCTACGGCGACAGCCCGTTCGTGGTCGAGCCGAACGTCAAGGAAGGCCGCGGCGGGCTGCGCGATATTCAGACGCTGTACTGGATCGCTCGTTACGTCTTCGACACCCAGACGATGGGCGAACTGGCCGACCTCGGCGGCATCCTGACGCAGCAGGAGGCCCGCCATGGCCGCCGCGCGTGGGAGTTCCTTTGGACCGTCCGGTTTCATCTGCATTACGTCGCCGGCCGCGCGGAGGAACGGCTGACCTTCGACCTGCAGCCGGTCGTCGGCGCCCGCATGGGCTACACGCGGCATGGCCGGCAGGACGGCGTCGAGCGGTTCATGCGCCACTACTTCCTCACCGCGCGCGAAATCGCCCGGCTGACGCGCATCCTGGAACCGGCGATCCTGCGCTCCGCGCTCGGCCCGCCGGCGATCGAGGCGGAGACCGACGACGCGCTGCTCGCCGCCGGGTTCGTGCTGGCGGAAGGCAAGCTGCTGCCGACGCAGCGGCCGCGATTTCGATGCCGAACCGATCCAGATGCTGCGCATCCTGCAGGTCGCACGTGACCGCGGCCTGGAACTGCATCCGCTGGCGCTACGATCGTTCATCCAGAACGAGCGCCGGGTCGTCTCGTTGCGCGGCGACAAGAACGCGGCGGACATCTTCATGGACCTGCTGTGCGGCAAGGAGCCGGACCGGCGCCGCCCGGGAGGCCAGCAACCCGGACGGCGCCAAATGGCTGACGATCCTGAACGAAACCGGGTTCTTCGGCCGCTATCTGCCCGACTGGGCGCGCATCGTCGGCCAGATGCAGTTCGACACCTACCACATCTTCACCGTCGACGAGCATACGATCGAGGCGGTCCGCGTGCTGAACACGCTGGAGCGCGGCGAACTTGAAACCGATCGCGCCGGTCGCCTCGGAACTGATCGAACACGTCCAGTCCCGGCGCTCGCTGTACATGGCGATGCTGCTGCACGACATTGCCAAGGGACGCGGCGGCGATCATTCGGAGACTCGGCGCCGAAGTCGCGCTGGAGGTCGGTCCTGCACTGGGCCTGACGGACGAGGAAACCGAGACGGTTTCCTGGCTGGTGCTGCACCATCTGCTGCTGAGCGCGACGGCGTTCAAGCGCGATATCGACGATCCGAAGACGATCCTGGACCTCGCGGAGACGATCCAGTCGCCGGAGCGGTTGCGGCTGCTGCTGATCCTGACGGTCGCCGATATGCGCGCTGTGTCCAGCAAGGTGTGGAACGGCTGGAAGGCGACGCTGCTGCGCGAACTCTACGCCCGTGTCGCCGAGGTGCTGGCCGGCGGTCTGGCGACCACCGAACGCGACGTCCGCGCTGCCCGAGCGAAACAGGCTGCTGCGGCGACTGCTGTCGGATTGGACGCAGGAGGAAGTCGAATACTTCACCTCTCTTGGCTATGCCGGTTACTGGCTGTCGTTCGATCCCGAGACCCATGCGCGTCATGCTCGGCTGATCCTGGACGCGGAACAGCGAAAGTCGCCGCTGACGGTCGATACGCAGCCGCTGCCGGCGCGCGCGGTCACCGAGGTGACCGTCTATTCCGCCGACTTCTCCGGCCTGTTCAGCAAGATCTCCGGCGCGCTGGCCGTGGCGGGCGCGTCGATCGTCGATGCGCGCATCCACACCATGACCAACGGGATGGCGCTGGATACGTTCTGGATTCAGGACGCCGCCGGCGGCACGTTCGAAGCACCGCACCGGCTGGCGCGACTGTCGGTGCTGATCGAGCAGGCGCTGTCGGGGCGGCTGCGGCTGGACCGGGAGATCCAGCGCGTGTCGAAGATCGTGGTCGGCCGCCGCATGCAGGCGATCCATGCGCCGCCGCGGGTGGTGATCGACAATCACGCGTCCAACACGCACACGGTGCTCGAGGTCAACGGGCGCGACCGGCCTGGCCTGCTGCACGATGTGACGGCGGCGATCAGCGACGAAGGGCTGCAGATCGCGCTCTGCCCATGTCACGACCTATGGCGTGCGCGCGGTCGACGTGTTCTATGTGAAGGACGTCTTCGGCCTGAAGGTCGACAATGAGCGCAAGCTGCGCCAACTGCGCGAGGCGCTGCTGCATGCCCTGACGCATGGCGACGATACCTCGGCGGTTCCGCCGGTGCCGACCCCGCGTAAACTGAGGCGTGTGGCGGCGGCGGGCTGATCCGTGGATTTTCCCTGAGGAAGCCGCTTGCGTCGGAGAAATCTTCCCGGTAGTTGACGCCCTCCCGACGCGGAGAGGTGCCGGAGCGGTCGATCGGGGCGGTCTCGAAAACCGTTGTGCCCTTATGGGTACCCAGGGTTCGAATCCCTGCCTCTCCGCCAGACGACTTAACTATCTGATTTTCCTATGGATTTATGCCCCCACTTGTCGGTTTTGACCACGGTATATGCGTCTCCGGCCCATTCGCCGCCATCGACAGATGCGTCCGACTAACCAACCAACTCAGGGATGATCTCTGAAGCGATGGTGTGATAGAGTAATCAAATTCGTCCCTCGAATGGTGCGGTTTGATAGATGCATGAGATTTGGGGGCCCCCTGCGTTTGCCGACCACAACCCTCGGGCGAGGCCAGAATTATTGTATCATTACACAGCCCAACAGGGCCTGCTCGGCATTTTTCAAACGAAAGAGCTTTGGTGCACCAAAATTCAATACCTGAACGATGGTCCAGAGTTTGGGTTATCTCTCAGGCTTGCACGCAAAGTCTTGGATGAGATGCAAGCTGAGCTACCTAATGGAAATTTAAGTCGGCGGAATATGTTGGGAAATCTTCGCCATACGCTGGAAGGAACTCGATGGCATTAACCTGTTTGCCACCAGCTTTTGTGAGAACGGCGACCTTCTGAGTCAGTGGCGTGATTACGCCGGAGGCGGCAGAGGTTTCTCGATCGGCTTTAAGACAGATCAGCTTGATGAGATTGCGAAATCTAGTGGATATGTGTTGGGGAAGTGCATATACGATGAGAAGCTTCAGAAGCGAATTCTCAAAGAAGCCATTAACGCGATTATTGACGGTCAGATTGATCCTCAATCCCAATTCGATTGGAGCCGCCATGGTCCATTAGCGAGCATTCTCTTCAAATACGGCGCATTTTTCAAAGACGGAAGTTTCAAAGAAGAACAAGAATGGCGTCTAATTTCCAAACCAATAGACAACAGCGATGACGCTATAGCATTTCGTGCGGGGCATTCGATGATCACACCCTATCATTAGCTTGCGATATCCCCTAACGGCAAGCTACCAATTTGGCACGTTATCGTTGGTCCTAACCCGCACATGGAATTGTCCAAGGATTCCGTTGAGATGTTGCTATTACACAATCATCTCACGGATTCCTATCGGGGGCGAGCAACTGCAATACCGTCCTCCATACCCTTCCGAGACCGGTAATTCCCCGTGTTATCGACCAACGCTGACCGACGATGGTCATTCCTCTGCAACCGTGAGAAGCCTTCAGTCAGGCAGTCCGACGAGCTTTAGGGAATGGTGGCGGTCGCATGTGCCTCGGCCCGGTCCATCATGGCGATTCTCGGATCGGTCGTCGGAGCGTGCGTCGATGGTCTAGCCAAGGGTGATCCCGCCGAGCCTCGGGGATGATTGGTAGGAGAACCGACCGTGGCACGATTCTCATCATCGACCACCACCATGGTCGAGCAGATCGCCAGGGCCATAGCCAAGGCAGACGGCACAGACCTGGACAGCGACCCTGCTCGTTACCGGAGGCTGGCGTTGGCGGCTGTCAAGCCGATAGCTCGACCCACAGAGGCGATGGTGGATGCCGCTCATGAGGCCGTCTGGTTCGATGCCTATTGGGCGATCAACAGCCGGGCGGATTTCAAGAAAGCAGTGCGAGCGATGATCCGGGCGGCGATGGACGAATAAGCCCCAAGTCCGCCACATTGGTTTCGTAAGCGTAGGCGATGCGCACCACCCTTTTGCTCTTCCTGCCGATCTTCGCCATTCCAGCGTGTACCCAATACCCTGGCGCTTGGCCTTATGCGCCGTCACCTGGGTATGCGCGGGTCGCCATCTGGGTATGCGTCGCCGGGATGCGCCCACCTGGGTATGCGTCGTCACCTGGGTATGCGCCTCACCTGGGTATGCGTCGCCACCTGGGTATGCGTCGCCATCTGGGTATGCGCAGTCACCTGGCTATGCGCCGCCACCTGGGTATGTGTCGCCACCTGGGGATGCGCCGTCACCTGGGTATGCGCCGCCATCTGGGTATGCGCCGTCACCTGGCTATGCGCCGCCACCTGGGTATGTGCCGCCACCTGGGGATGCGCCGTCACCTGGCTATGCGCCGCCACCTGGGTATGTGTCGCCACCTGGGTATGCGCCGTCACCTGGGGATGCGCCGTCACCTGGGGATGCGCCACCATCTGGGTATACGCCATCACCTTGGGATGCGTCGGCACTTGGGGATGCGCCGTCACCTGAATATGCATCTCATTCGCCAATCAGTTCGCCGATGATTTCTGGGGCGATGGTTCAGGCTCACAATGCTGTTCGCACTCAGGTCGGTGTGCCGCCCTTAGTGTGGTCGGATCAGCTTGCTTCAGTTGCTCAGGAGTGGGCGAACCATCTCCTGGCCACACACACCTTCACCCATCGGCCCAACAATCAGTATGGCGAGAAATCTTTACATGATCAGGGGCGGTTCGGCCTCACCGTCCGACGTCGTGGCTCTCTGGGCAGACGAGGCCAAGGGATACGACATCCACACCAACACGTGCGCAGGTGTGTGCGGCCATTATACCCAGGTCGTTTGGGCCAGAACTCGTGCTGTGGGCTGTGCCGTCGCCGCCGATCAGTATCGGGAGGTCTGGGTCTGCAACTACGATCCACCGGGCAACTACGTGGGCTTCCGACCTTATTGAGAGCCGCAAACGGGCGGCATTGCCAGTGCTTCACGACATTGAGTAGATGACCTGGGAAGCCGACCAATTGGGCTGATCCCTGCGGAGATAGACTTCCAGCCGGACAACGCCGACAAGCGGACAATCAACTACCCCAAATATTTGCACGCTACTACCGGAGAACCAAATTAAGGGAGTCTGGGATCGCTTTTCTCTGAGCGGCGGAGTTCCGAGACCAGTCGGGAAGGGGCTGAGGACGGTCGCTATGGCATTCAGGGAAGAATAAATAGAAGGGGAAAAACTTGGCGTTCCCAGAGATTGATCAGGGTCAATGTGTCGGCGGCAGACATTGGATAGCCTAATTGTGGCTCTGTGGCAGTGAGCCAATGCCAGAAACCATAACGAGGGAGTTGAAATATGCCGCTCTTTATGTGGCAAGCCGCCTATGCGCCGAAGTCCTGGGCTGCGCAACTCAAGAATCCCCAGAACCGAGTTGAAACCGTTGGTCGTCAGGTGTGCAAGTCCGCCGGGGGTAAACTCGTCGGTGCGTGGTATTGTTTCGGCGAATACGATATCGTGCTCGTTGCTGATATGCCAGACAACGAAAGCATGACGGCATTGTCTTTGGCCGTAGCTGCGGGTGGCGCATGCAAGGCCGCCAAGACGACCGTCTTGATGAGCGGGGATCAAGCTGTGGCGGCGATGAAAAAGGCGAGCGCCGTCTCCTATAAGCCCGCCAGATAAGCAATTCACCGGGCGCTGATTTTTAGGGTGGTGGCGAACGATGCCATCACCCCTTGGCTGACAATCATTGGAAACAGCGTGGCGGCCCACTGCGCCCCGCTGCGGGTCTCAAACGCAACCTCCAGCGATCACTCTCGATACGCGCGACCGCCGACTATCACCCCGGCGGCGTCTCAAATCGTCGCCCGACAGGTCAGCGGCAGGCCGATCCCTTTACGGTCTCCGAACCCCTGTGCGGACAGTTCCCGAAGGTTCAGGGGCGGCGGTCGCAGGGAGGCAATCTCAACTGTAAATTCGGTCTGTGTCGCAGAGGAAGCCATCGCCGCTTGAACTTTCGAACCCATCTGATCTCTGTGGCGCATCCATCGGCAGTGAAAGCGGTACAAGCGGCGGGTCTCGATCCTCAGAACAATGGTCGCAGAGGTCAGGGGAGCCGAGCGGCCATTTTCGGATAATAGTTCCGCCACACGCACCGACGGCCTCGAAGGGAGCGGTCATGCCCTAGAGGCATGTTCTGTTTTTGTTCTTATGACAAGGGGGCCGACCGCAAATGATGGACACTTGCAAGGTCTGACCGTCTCAGCCGCCCCTACCCTAACCGCCGATTGGCATAGAAGGACTCACTGTGCCGGGCGCTGGTCGAGATTGCCGACATGGCGGAGCAGAAGGCTATTCCGCCCATGAGCCATAAATCTGTGCAGCTATACGCGGAGTCACTGGTTTCTTTTTTGCTGCGCTGGGCTACTGCCGAAGGCGAGATCACACAAAACGTCGCAATGGGCATCGGTGCTGCTGCCGTGCCCGGACACAAAGAACCGCTCCGCCGACCGCTGACGGTTGCGGAGTTAGGCAGGCTATTTCGATCGTGCTGGCAGGCCGATCCGGCCTCACCGCGTGACTGGCATTGGTGGGTGCCGTTGATTGGGCTGTTCCAAGGTATGCGCCTGGGAGAGATGCGCGCGATGGACGTGGGCCAACGCGATGGGGTGCGGTGCTTCGTGGTGGAAAGCCACGCCAAGCGAACGGTGAAAACGGCACAGAGCGCGCGTGTGGTGCCAGTGCATCCCGTGTTTGTGGACCTAGGCTTCCTAGCCTGGGTAGAAAAGCAGTCCGCCGGAGGCATGCTGTTTATTTTCAAGACCTTCCGGGATCGGCAGAGGACAGTAACGCCGCGCAAAAGGTTATGAGCCGATTCTTCCGATCGGCGTTCCAGACGATAAGGCATGCGTCTTTCACAGTCTGCGGCACTCTTTGACCCCTAGCAACGGCGGACCCGCACGGTTCCGTGACGCAATTCTAATTAAGACACTATCGAGGATGTTACTCAGACCAATGAACTAATCCGCCATATGTTATCCATTCTTAGATTTAAGCGCCTTATCTTGAGGTTTGACTAGGCTCGCAATCATGTCCATCTAAGGTACTCAAATGAAAATCGACATTGTTTGGGACCCAAGCGCCCAAGCGGGCGGTGTTCCGGCTGGTCTTCAGATTGGAATTGACTATGCCGTTAACTTCCTGGAGTCAGTGTTCACCAACACAGGAACAGTATCAGTCAACGTTGGATACGGGACGTGTAGAGGCCAAGCCCTGGCAAGCGGCGAGGGTGGTCTCACTTCCGCCGACGGAGTATTGACGTCCGGAACAGTAGTAACGTTTGCCGAATACGTACTCACTGGCAACACATTTATCGCAAACCCCGACGCTTATATCGGATTTGCTACTACAGGCATCGATTATAGTGATATCAATTCAGCGAGCGGCGGCCTGGCGGATTTCATTGGGATAGCCGAACATGAGTTGACGCATGCTTTGGGCCGTTTGTCGTGGAATCCGAGCACTTCGCTATCAAATCATTCATTATTGGATATGTTCCGATATAGTGCGCCCCGAACGCTCGCCACTGCCACGTCATTACATGCTTATTTCTCGCTCGACGGTGGGGTTACGGATCTAGGCGATTTTGAAACCTCAGGCGATCTGGCAGATTGGAAAAATTCTGGATTTCTAACGACTGACGCATTCGCCGGAGGTGCGGCTGCAAATACCACCTTGACTCTTTCCCGCAGCGACTTCCTGCTGATGCAAGCGCTTGGCTTCTCCCTCAGTAATCAGTTCATCGGCAGCGACACCAACCTTGCCGGAACGGGAGGCTACGATCTTCTATTCCTGGGGAATAGCAACAACTTCTCCAACGCACTGAAATATGACGAGTACAGCTCAACCGGGACCGTCGCACTGACTGCGACCCTCCGATGGCAATCTGACGGGGCGACTTCGCCTGAGAACAACGCTGTGTTGTTGGACCCGACGTCGGCGGTGACAGGTACAGGCACCAATGCCCTTGGCCATGGAGGCCATGACATTATCGTTACGTTAGGCTATGGAACAGGCCCCTCCGGCACATACGAGTTTACACCGTCCGGCAATGTGTATGTCGCCGGAACAATCGTATTTGATGGTACCGGGGATACCATCAACGCTACCCCAGGCAGTAACCTCCGCGTGACTGGATTGAACAATGCAGTCAACGGATCGATGGCGACGATCAATGCCGCCACTCAGTCGAGCACCTCCATCTACGGCAACAACGACCAGGTCACTGCGGTCGCCGGCGCCATACTTGGCTTTGACGGCGCCAACGAAACGGTTACCGCCTCAGGCATCACAGTCTTTGAAAACTCCAGCACGACAAGCGTAACGATCGTCGGGACCAACGACCTGGTGGGCGCGGTCTCAGGCGCGACAATTTCCTTCAGCGGGGCTCGCGAATACGTCAACGCATCCGGAGCAACCATCAACGCAACGTCCGCGTCCGCCAGTGTCTCCGTCAACGGCAACAATAACATCGTGAATGCCGTCTCCGGCAGCGTTCTCGGGATTGCCGGTATTGGCGAGACGGTGCGTGCCTCAGGCATCACCATCTTTGAAACCTCTAGCACGACAAGCGTAACGGTCGTCGGGACCAACGACCTGGTGGGCGCGGTCTCAGGCGCGACAATTTCCTTCAGCGGGGCCCGCGAATACGTCAACGCATCCGGAGCAACCATCAACGAAACGTCCGCGTCCGCCAGTGTCTCCGTCAACGGCAACAATAACATCGTGAATGCCGTCTCCGGCAGCGTTCTCGGGATTGCCGGTATTGGCGAGACGGTTACCGCCTCAGGCATCACCATCTTTGAAACCTCCAGCACGACAAGCGTAACGGTCGTCGGGACCAACGACCTGGTGGGCGCGGTCTCAGGCGCGACAATTTCCTTCAGCGGGGCTCGCGAATACGTCAACGCATCCGGAGCAACCATCAACGAAACGTCCGCGTCCGCCAGTGTCTCCGTCGACGGCAACAATAACACCGTAAATGCCGTCTCCGGCAGCGTTCTCGGGATTGCCGGTATTGGCGAGACGGTTACCGGCTCAGGCATCACCATCTACGGCGGAGCCAGCACTACGATGACAGTCAGTCCCTCGGGGAGTGGAACAGACGTCGTCGGTCTCTACACCAGCAGTGAGCTGATGTGGGGTTCAACGAATGGCATGGGATTCATCACCGGGGCCTCTGACTCGAACACAGTCTACGCAAGCGCTGGCTCGCAAACCGTCTACGGCTTCAACATGGAAAAGGGAGACAAATTGGACTTCAGCCAGATGCTGGCCGGTACGGGCGTGACCTCCAGCACCATCAGCAACTATGTTACGGTCACCGCCAGCGGGTCCAACACCACGCTGGCCATCAACGGTCCGCACGCATTCAACAGCGTCCTGTTAGCCGGATCAGGCGCTCTGACACTTTCCGGTATGATCAGCGGCAACGCCTTCGTTTACTAGACCGATCTTCCTTCTATTAAACGGCATTCAGTGAACTTGTGCGGCCTCATTGCGATTCAGAAAACTATCGAACATAAGGGACCAGTGGTGCTTCAAAGCATACCTGAAAGTCCCACCATGGCGGACACGCATTCGGCCATCTAGAATACCTACACGCTGTAGTTCACGGATGGCTTCGCGTGAGACGCTCCGAAGATGGTTGCCAGCCGGTTATGCGCAAACATAAAGGTTCGGTCGGCAGCATTACCCGAAATCGAGAATCATCGCTCCATTCGATGGTCAAGACCCATCAGATCAGGACTTCGAAATACTGTCGCCAAGGCTCACCACGTCCGATGCCCCTCCCAGGGATGGCGAAGCGTTACCCGTCGGCGGGTTGACCCCGGGATGAGGCGGCCCTGGCCGCAGGCGGAGCAGGAACCCCCGTTCAAACCGCTACGGCTGCGCGCTCCGTGGCAACCTCGCCGCGGTAAAGGTGGCAGGCCACCTCGCGATCCTCAATGAACGCCAATCGTGGCTCGTCCTGACCGCACTGCGGCATCACGTGCGGACAGCGCGGATGGAAGCGGCAGCCGGACGGCGGGTTCAGCGGACTGGGCACCTCGCCGGGCAGGATGATCTCCTCGCGCCGCTCGTCCGGATGGCTCGGCAGCGCCGCGGAGAACAGCGCCTCCGTGTAGGGATGCTTCGGTGCCTCGCGAGCGACGGTGCGTCGCCCATCTCGACGATCTTGCCGAGATACATCACCACGATCGTGTGGCTCATGTGCGCGACCGCGGCGAGGTCGTGGGCGATGAACAGATACGACAGCCCCATCTGGTCCTGCAGGTCGCGCAGCAGGTTCAGGATCTGCGCGCGGATCGACACGTCGAGCGCGGATACCGGCTCGTCCAGCACGATCAGCTTCGGCGACAGCGCAAGCGCGCGCGCGATCGCGATGCGCTGGCGCTGACCGCCGGAGAACTCGTGCGGGAACAGATCGGCCGAGTGCCCGGCAGCCCGACCAGATCGAGCAGCTTCAGCACGCGTCTTGCGCCGCTGCGCCGAGATCGCTCGTTGGTCACCAACGGTTCGGCGATGATGTCGCTGATCCGCATGCGCGGACTGAGCGACGCGTACGGATCCTGGAACACCGCCTGCACCGACTTGCGATAGTGCCGGCGGCCGGCGGTGTCGAGCGTCCTGCAGATCACGGCCCTCGAAGCGGATGCTGCCGCCTGTCGGCTCCTCCAGCCCCAGCACCAGCTTGGCCGTCGTGGTCTTGCCGCAGCCGGACTCGCCGACGACGCCAAGCGTGCGGCCGCTCTCGATCGCGAACGAGATGTCGTCGACCGCGCGCACCACGCCGCGGCTGCCGCCGAACATGCCGCGCCGCGCCTGGAAGTGCTTGGTGAGACCGCAGCCTCGAGCACGCGCATCAGGCAGCTCCCGCTCTGCATCGCCGACACTGGCCAGCCAGCAGCGCGCCGTTCGCCGTCCATCGAGGTTGAATTCGGGCGGCGTCTCCTTGCGGCAGCGATCGAACGCCGCCGGACAGCGCGCGGCGAAGGCGCAGCCGCGCGGCAGCGCGGACAGATCCGGCGGCTGACCGTCGATCGCGGTCAGGCGCTGGCGGTTGTCGCTCATGCGCGGGATCGAGTTCGAGCAGCGCCCGCGTATAAGGATGCGCCGGCGCGTTGAAGATGCGCGAGACCGGGCCGGATTCCACCACGCGTCCCGCGTACATCACCGCGAGCTGGTCGCACATCTTGGCCACGATGCCGAGGTTGTGGGTGATGAAGATCAGCGCCAGCCCATGCTCGCGCTGCAGTTCGCGCAGCAGGTTCAGGTACTGCGCCTGGATCGTCAGGTCGAGGCTGGTGGTCGGTTCGTCGGCGATCAGCAGGCGCGGCTCGCACGAGATGCCGATGGCGCCGACGATGCGCTGGCGCATGCCGCCCGACATCTCGTGCGGATACTGCGTCACGCGGGTCTCCGGCGAGGGAATGCGCACCGCCTTCAGCAGGTCCCGCGCCCGCTGCCAGGCCGCGGCGCGGGCCGCTTCCCTCATGCACGCGGATCGGCTCGGCCACCTGATCGCCGATGGTGAACAGCGGGTTCAGCGACGCCATCGGGTCCTGCAGGATCATGGCGATCCGCTTGCCGCGCACGTGCCGCATCTCGGCGTCGGACTTGCGCACCAGGTCCTCGCCCTCGAACCATCATCTGCCCGCTGACGATCTGCGCCGCGGTGGCAGCACGCGCAGGATGGTCAGCGCCAGCGTGCTCTTGCCGGAGCCGGATTCGCCCACGATGCCGAGCGTCTCGCCGGCGTTGACGCGCAGCGACACGTCGTCGACCGCGCGCACCACGCGGGTTCCCTTGCGCCGAGACGTAGTGCGTCGAGAGGTTGTCGATCTCCAGCAGCGGGCGGCCCGGTCCGCGGCGCTACGCGCGCGCGCGGCTCAGAGCTGACGGAGCTGAGGGTCGAGTTTGACACGGAGCCAGTCCCCGAGAAGGTTTGCGGACAGCACCATCAGCATGATGCAGACGCCGGGAAGTACGGTGAGCCACCAGTAGCCCACCATCAGCCCCTGCTTGCCGTCGGACAGCATCAGTCCCCAGGCCGGCTGCGGCGGCGGCACGCCGACGCCGAGGAACGACAGCGATGCCTCGGTGACGATGACCACGCCGAGCATCAGCGTCGCCAGCACGATCGCCGAGTTCACCACGTTGGGCAGGATGTGCCGCCGCATGATCGTCCATTTCGAACAGCCCGCGACGATCGGCGAGGCGGACGAATTCACGTTCCTTCAGCGACAGCACCTCGCCGCGCACGACGCGTGCGTAGCGTGTCCAGTAGACCGCGCCGAGGATGATGACGATGTTCCACATGCTCGGGCCCGACGATGGCGGCGAGGAAGATCGCGAAGGTCAGCGCCGGCAGCGCGAGCCAGGCATCGGTGATGCGCATGATGACCTGGTCCACCCAGCCGCCGATATAGCCCGCGAGGATGCCGAGCACGGTGCCGACGACGCCGGCGAAGATCACCGCGGTGAAGCCGACGACCATCGAGACGCGCGCACCGAAGATCAGCCGCGACAGCACGTCGCGTCCCAAGTTGGTCGGTGCCGAGCAGGTGGTTCGGTGCTGCCGCCGGCCTGCCAGAACGGCGGATGGAAGCGCGCGGTCAGGCTACCGACCTCGGGATTATGCGGCGCCAGCACGTCGGCGAAGATCGCCATGAACGCGATGACTCCCAGGATGATGATCGGGATCAGCGGAAGATCGCCCAGCCGGCACGCGTGCAGGCGCGGCGGCGGTGCGGTGACGCGAGGACAATGGTCTCTGTCGAGATGCTCATGTCCGTCACTTCTCCAGTCGGATGCGGGGATCGATCACGGCGTAGACGACATCGACCAGCAGGTTCACCGCCACGATCATGGTGCCGCCCATGATCACGACGCCCTGCACCACCGGGAAATCGCGGAAGCTGATGCCCTCGTAGAGCAGGCGCCCGACGCCGGGCCAGGCGAACACGGTCTCCACCACGACGGCGACGTTGATCATCAGCACCAGGTTGATGCCGGCCAGCGTCAGCACCGGGATCAGCGCGTTCTTGAATGCGTGCTTGCCGATCACCAGCGACTGCGGCAGGCCCTTCAGCCGCGCCAGCTTGACGTATTCCGAGCCCAGCACCTCCAGCATCGACGATCGCGTCAGGCGCATGTGCGCCGCGGCGAAATACCAGCCGAGCGCGAAGGCCGGCATCAGGATATGCAGCACGCCGCCGGAGCCGGATGACGGCAGCCAGCCGAGATAGACCGAGAACACCAGGATCATCACCAGGCCGACGAAGAACGACGGCAGCGACAGGCCGAGCAGCGCGAACAGCTTGCCGGCGCTGTCCCAGAAGCGGCCGACGCGCACCGCGGCGAGGATGCCGCTCGGAATGCCGACCAGCAGCGAGAACGCCATGGCGACCACGGCCAGCAGCAGCGAGTTCGGCAGCCGGTCGAGATAAGGCTCGAGCACCGGCGTCTGATAG
The DNA here is from genome assembly GCA_963771475.1 of uncultured Alphaproteobacteria bacterium. GTDB lineage: Bacteria > Pseudomonadota > Alphaproteobacteria > Acetobacterales > Acetobacteraceae > Rhodopila. The sequence continues at coordinate 186,444 of CAVYTN010000030.1, forward strand.
TAGAACGACTGCCCGAAATCGCCGCGCAACAGGCTCGACCATGAACAGCCCGTACTGCATCCAGAGCGGCTGATCGAGGCCGAACTTCTGATGGATCGCGGCGATATCGTCGCTCGCTGGCGCCGGGTTCCACCAGCAGCGTCGCCGGATCGCCGGTGACGCGGACGAAGAGGAAGATGGTCAGCGACAGCACCAGCAGCGAGAGCAGCGAATAGCCGAGCCGCCGCGCGATGAACTGTCTCATGTCACCGTCCTCTATGCGCTCTTCAGCGTGATGTCCTCGTAGGGCGCGGTGTAGACGAAGCCCTTGATCAGGCCGAAGCCGGATTCGCCACGCGCGGCCCGACGCCGCTGATGAACGCGAGCTGCCAGATCGACACGTACATCGTCCGCTCATCGAGCAGTCGCTGCATCTTCGCCAGGATCGCCGCGCGCTTCGTCCGGTCCAGTTCGACCGCCTGCTGCGGGAACAGTTCATCGATCTCCGGATAGCTGCCATAGGCATAGGCGCCGCCCTTGACGACGAATTCCTCCAGCCGCGTCGCGGCATTGCCGAACGCACCGCGACGCGCCCTGGATGATGTTCTTGAACTTCTTGTCGGCGTAGCCCTTGAAGAACGCCGCCCGCTCCAGCGGCCGCAGCTTGGCGCGGATGCCGACCTCGCGCGAGATAGTTGAGCGCGGCCTCGCCAAGGTTCGCATAGGCCACGTCGCAGGTGTAGAAGCCGGCATCGAAGCCGCCGGGATGACCGGCCTCGGCCAGCAGCTGCTTCGCCTTGTCCGGATCGTACACCGGCGGCGGCAGCTTCTCGTAGAACTCGAAGTTCTCCGGAATGACGCTGCCGGTGATGTGCGAATGGCCGAGCGTCAGCGCCTTGTTGATCGTGTTGTAGTCGAGCGCGTATTTCGCGGCGAGCCGCACCCGCTGGTCGTACCACGGCGACTTCGGATCCCATTGCTCGGGGAAATACAGCCAATAGGGCGCCGAACCGACGGTCGGCCGCAGCGTCAGTCCCGGCGTGCGCTGCAATTCCTCGGCCAGCTCGGCGCGGATCGAATAGGCGATGTCGATCTCGCCACTCTTCAGTGCGGCGAGTCGCGTCGACTCATCGGGGATCACCCTCAGCACGATGCGCTTCACGCTCGGCGTCTTGCGCCAGTACTGGTCGAACGCCTCCAGCACCAGTTCGACGCCAGGCGTGAACGAGACGAACTTGTACGGCCCGGCGCCGATCGGCGCCTTCTTGAATCCGTCCTCGCCGACCTTCTCGACGTATTTGCGCGGCACGACCCAGCCGGCGCCGGAGGCGACGGCATAGAAGGTGATGAAGTCCGGCCAGGGATTCTTCAGCTTGAACACGACGCGCTGCGGATCGGGCGTTTCCACCGACGCCACGCGCTCCTTCAGCAGCGCGTGCGCCGCGCCACGATAGCGCTCGAACGAGAACTTCACGTCATCGGCGGTGACCGGATCGCCGTTGTGGAACTTCGCACCCTTGCGCAGGACGAACTCGTAGCTCAGCCCGTCCTCGCCGGCCGACCAGGACTCCGCCAGCGACGGCGCCGGATTGCCCTGCGGCATCGGCTTCGCCACCGCGTCGTGCAGCGCGTACAGCACCATGAACGGCGTGATGATGCCTGCGGTCTCCGCCGGATCGAGCCAGGTCGGCGCCAGCGTGATGTGCACGCCGACGGTCAGCTGACCCGACGGCGCGGCCGCCTTCGCCGGGCGCACCGCGCTCGCCGCCATACCGAGTGCGGCGAGTGCAAGCACATCGCGTCGTGTCGTCATCTGCATCGTGCTCCGTCAGCGTGCTCTTCAGCGTGAGGTCTTCGTACGGCGCGGTGTAGGGGAAGCCGGCAATCCGCCCGAAGTTCGACTCGCCGCACGCGCGGCCCCACGCCATTGATGAAGGCAAGCTGCCAGAGATGCGTGCGTGATCACCCGCTCATAGAGGATCTGCTGCATCTTGGTCAGGATCGCGGCGCGCTTGCCATGGTCCAGTTCGACCGCCTGCTGCTCGAACATCGCATCGAGATCCGGATAGCTGCCATAGGCGTAGGCGCCACCCTTCACCACGAAGGTCTCGAAGCCGCGTCGCGGCGTTGCCGAACGAACCGCTGCCGGCCTGGATGATGTTCTTCAGCTTCTTGTCGCCATATTGCTGGTTGAACGAGACGCGCTCCAGCGGCCGCAGCTTCGCCCGTGATGCCGACCGCGCCGAGGTAATTGTTCGTCGCCTCGGCCAGGTTCGCGTACGAGCTGTCGCAATTGTAGAAGCCGGCATCGAAGCCGTTCGGATATCCGGCCTCGGCCAGCAGCTGCTTCGCCTTCTCCGGATCGTACACCGGCTCCGGCGGCTTCCAGAAGAATTCGAAATTGTCCGGAATCATGCTGCCGTGGACATGCGAAAAGCCCAGCGTCAGCGCCTGATTGATCGTCTTGAGGTCGATCGCCAGACGCGCGGCCTGCCGCACGCGCTCGTCGTGCCAGGGCGACTTCGGATCCCACTGTTCCGGGAAGTACAGCCAGAACGGCGACTGGATGACCGTCGGCTTCAGCGTCAGCCCCGGCGTCGGCTGCAGCTCCTCGGCCAGTTCGCCGCGGATCGAGTAGGCGATGTCGATCTCGCCCCGCTTCAATGCGGCAAGCCGTGTCGCCTCCTCGGGGATCGACCTTCAGCACCAGCCGCTTCACGCTGAGCGGCTTGCGCCAATAGCCTTCGTACGCCTCCAGCACCAGTTCCACGCCAGGCTTGAACGAGACGAACTTGTACGGCCCGGCGCCGATCGGCGCCTTCTTGAAGCCGTCGTCGCCGACCTTCTCGACATACTTCTTCGGCACGATCCAGCCCGCACCGGTGGCGCCGCCGTAGAAGGTCAGGAAGTCCGGCCAGGGATTCTTCAGCTTGAACGTGAGGTGCCGCGGATCGGCGATCTCGACCGAGGCAACCCGATCATGCAGCGCGTCCTTGGCCGCGCCACGGTAGCGCTCGAAGGAGAACTTCACATCCTCCGCCGTCACCGGCTCGCCGTTGTGGAACGTCACGCCATCGCGCAGCACGAAGCTGTAGCTCATGCCGTCTTCGGTCGCCGACCAGGACTCCGCCAGGCTGGGCGCCATCAGCTCGCCCGGCATCGCCTTCAGCATCGCGTCGTGCAGCGCGTAGTAGCAGCATGTACGGCGTGACCAGCGACGGCGTCTCGGCCGGATCGAACCATGTCGGCGCCAGCGAGATGTGCACGCCGTAGGTGAGCTGGCCTGCGGCCGCGGCGCCCGCGACGGCAGGCGCACCGGCGAGGCCGAGCGCGGCAAGCGACGCCACGACCTCTCGGCGTGAGACCGTGATCGAGCCAGGATCGGATGCGTGGACGCTATCCATCGACCTGTCCTCCCTGTCGAACTCCTGCCGGCGAAACATTTGCGATTTGCATGATCGGCGGAGGCGCCGCGCGTTCCGCGGCTTCCCTCAAGCCCACTTCGTCCGGTTGCTTTGTCGGAGCTTTGCTTCTAACGCAACTTAGCCTTGCGATCGTGTCACGTCTTGCGGCGCAAGCCGGCCGCAAAGCGGCCCTGGAGCCACCGACGCTTCTCCCCCAGCAGGTTGGCAACGCCACCCAACGCTCATTGATGCCCTGTGCCCTTCATTATGGACAACCCCCGGCTTATCATCCGTCTTGCGAAGGGTTGTTGTGTTTCTGAAGGCGGTGGTCCCCAACCGTTGAAAGATGAACCAGTCCGAATTGCCGCTAAGGCAGCAGAGTACGCGAAGTAGCAACGAACTGTCGCGACGGCTCCGGGGTGTTCTGCTCACCGTCGGATGGGTTGCGATCTGGGCGATTTTGAGTGCGGCGGTTGCTCAGGATTACGACGTGGAACGCTCCGGGATGGTGCGCACAATTGTGCTCCGCGCCCAGGAGTTCGGTCTGGCGCTCGCGGGAAAGGACATCAATCCGAAGGTTCTTGACGCCCTGCGCCTCGTCCCTCGGCACGAGTTTGTGCCGGAGCCGCTCCGTGCGGATAGCTACGTCGATCGCCCGCTCCCGATCGGCTACGGCCAGACAATCTCGCAGCCGCTCATCGTGGCATTGATGACCCACCTTCTTGAGCCTGAGCCGAGCAGCGTCGTGCTGGAAGTCGGTACGGGTTCCGGCTACCAGGCCGCGGTGCTCGCGCTGTTGGTCCGTCAGGTTCACTCGATCGAGATCATCCCCGCGCTGGCTGAAAGCGCGGCCAAGCGGGTCATCCGGCTCGGTTATGCGAATGTGTCGGTGCAACAGGGCGACGGCTATTACGGCCTGCCGCAAGCGGCACCCTTCGATAGCATCATCGTGACCGCGGCGGCAGGCCATATCCCTCCGCCACTTCTCCAACAGCTTAAGCCCGGCGGCCGAATGATCATTCCAATTGGTCCACCACTGGGGCAGCAGCACCTTACGGTCGTGGAACGCAATCCGGAAGGCCGGGTTCGAACGCGCCAGGTGATGCCCGTCCGGTTCGTTCCACTGACCGGTCAGCACTGATTTGAATCCGTCGTACATCAGCGGATTCACCTGCCCTGGCTAGCGTGTTCTCCGATTCTGCGAAGTGCAGTATCATAACCGTCAAGCCCACGCGCCTGACAAACCAAGCCATCAAAGGCCTTGCGCTCATGATCTCACCGACATTGCCGCATCTGACTGCCCGTACCTGTTGGCCGTGCTGTTGATTTTGTCGGTAATCGTACCGACAGGCCCAGTGGAAGGAGCTCCGCCCATGGCTTTCACCTTGACTTCTCCAGCCTTCAGCCCGAACGGCGGCATCCCCGCCCGCTACACGTGCGAGGGCGAGGATATCTCGCCGCCACTTGTCTGGTCGGCGCCTCCGCCCGCCACAAAAAGCTTAGCGCTCATCGTCGACGACCCCGACGCGCCGGACCCCCGGCGCCCCCAAATGACCTGGGTCCATTGGGTGCTCTACAACCTTCCCCCGACTGGCGGCTCGTTGCCGGAGGCGGTGACTGACTCCGCATTGCCAGCCGGCGTTCGGCCGGGGATGAACGACTGGAGACGAGCTGGTTATGGCGGGCCTTGCCCGCCGATCGGCCGCCACCGCTATTTCTTCAAGCTATACGCTCTGGATGTCGTTCTCCCCGACACCCCTCGGCTGGGCAAGGCGCAGCTCGAGGCGGCATTTGCAGGGCATGTACTGGCGCGGAGCGAACTGATCGGTTTGTACGAGAAGAAACGCTTGTGAACTGTCGAACGCTCCGAGCAGAACTCCGACATCGAACAACTCGCGCGGTCGAGTAGGTCTCAGCTTTCCGCCGCCGTCTGGGATTCGGTGGCCGTGATCTCGATCGCGCTCGCACCACACCACTTACTGCGCGTCTTCGACGTCATCCAAGAAGCGGATATAATGTGCTGGGAGACCATGGGCCCGTGCGCCGTCGCGCAAGAGACTGATATAGCGGGACGACGGCTTGCCATCGATCTCCTTCCCGTGGGCGATGTAGGTCGTCGCCTTTAGCGGGCTGCCGTTGATGTCCTCAGCATCCAGCCACAGCGGGCGATACCAACTCCATGGGATGCCCTCCATGGCATCCAAACGGAGAAGCTCGCGGCGGGTGAGCCGGTAGAGAACGCCCCAGACCTCCGCCTGCGGGTCAGGGAAAAGGTTGGCGGGGGCCGCTTTGCCCTTCGGTCGCCCATCAAGATTGAAGCGCAGGCGAAAGCCGCGCACCCGGCCGGGCCGCCAGGCGAGCGGGCGCATGCCGCGCCATTCGCGAAAGACGCTGTCATGCATGTTGGCGCCATAGGCGAAGTACCAGATCGTCTCCCCGGGCGGCCCGACGAGTGGCAGCCGATGAACCCGGTACAGGCACCAGGACAGCCACCACGACCGAGCAAGGAAGCCCCGGAATTTGAGTAGCAGCCGGATTAGCAGCATCGGTTACCTCGCCGCCAAAGTAGGGGCCGCCCCCATACGGAACCATGTGACAAACTTGCGAGATTTAGCCGAGCGTTCGCGGTATTCCAGGCCGTATCACGCACTACGGCTCCTGGGTTCAGCCTTCAAACGACGAGGAGATGAGCACAATGGACGAAGACAAGTTCAACATTTCCGTTCGAAGGCGTCCATTACCAGCAGGTCGGCGCGCGCCTGGTGATGCCTTGGTGCCGTTGTATCACGGGCAACTAAGAAAAATGCTCGCGCTGTTGGCATCTGACTAAAGAGCCAGATAGGACTAACCTACGCGACCTTCAGCCAACACGGGAGGATTACAATGGCGAAGGGCCAGAAGCGAAGCGGCCGCGAGCCAAAGAAACCCAAACAGAACAAGGTAAAGGGTTTTTCTCCGGCTACGGCCCTCCCTGCCATACAGCCGAAACTGACTACCCCTGTAAAGGATCATAACAAGTAAATTCCTGCCATGGGGCGGTGAGCCAATCATTGTCCTCACTGGGCCGTGAGGAGCACCCATCGGCCACCCGCCGTGGGCTGGCAGTTGCCTGCAGCGCCCGAAGCCTCACTCATCCTGCAAAACCACAAGTGCCTTGGGGTGAGGGCAGGTCGGCATTGCTCCGGCAGATCTCCCCTGCCGGAGCGGCGATCGAATACCATCTGATAGCTGTTCCTGGTGGGTCGGTGACGCATCTCCGATCGCAATCCAGTCGCATGCTTGCGCTAGCTGCGACGACCTCTGCTCCGTTGCAGTTGTCTCGGAACGCGCCAGTCATAGGGAGAGGGCGATGTACGCAGCCATTCGTCAGGGCAAAGCAAAGGCGGGTACGGCGGAAGAACTCGCGACCAGAATCAAAGAGGGCGCAATTCCAATTATCAGCGATGTCCCGGGGTTCATGGCCTACTATGTGATCTACGCACCGGACGATACTGTAACGGCGATCAGCATATTCGACAGTTACGCGGGTGCCGAGGAGTCCAACAGGCGCGGGCTCGTGTGGATTGAACAGAACCTGGCGCCACTTCTGATTGGATCGGCCACAGCGGTTGCCGGGCCCGTGATCGTGCACAGCTTGGCATAGGTAGCCTGCAGCCGCCTCACGGCTGCATCGGCGGGAAACAGACGCTCGCGAAGGCTGTGGCATGGACGCAGCGCGTGTCCGAAACATGCGCGCTGTTCCGACAGTCTTGCCTGGGTAGGCGGACCGGACCGCTCAAGCAATGAAGATTAATCTCCTTCTGCGCCGGCGCAGAGTATCGTCAGGAGCGTGCCGGGATCGGGTGCCCATTTCAATTGGTCTTACGGACCACGAGCGCCTGTCATCCTGTGCCGGAGGGGCTGTCCAATGATCACGGTAACTGAGGAGCAGGAGCATTACTGCCTGGTCACGGATGATCGAGCTTGGACCGTGGTGGAGCGTCGCGCTGGCAAATACTATCCTTTGGGGGCCTGCTCGCAGCCCGGTGTCTCTCTCGATCAGCCGGAGGCTGCGGCACTATTCCGCCCCGATCGGTGCTATCCTGAGCCAGCCGCCCGCCGCTTGCTGGCGGTCGCGGCCGACGAATGGCGCTATCTAGCCGAACATATCAGATAGAAACACCAAATCCCAGGGAGGGTCAGATGGCTGTAGCAAGTGTTTCGAAAATCACGGCAGCCTCAAAAGAGGGCTTCGATGCCGCCGTCAGAGAAGGATTGCAACGCGCGAGCAGCACGCTGCGTAACATCACCGGCCTCCACATCCTTGAACAAAAGGCAAGTGTGAGCGATGGACAGATCGCCGAGTATCGCGTCACGATGGAGGTGACCTTCATCCTGGACGCCTGATTGCTTCTCAGGCACCGGGTGCTTGCTGACGCAGGTCTCCAGGTCACGGACCGTGCTGTCATTTGGCGGAGATTAGGGGGTCACGCCGCCTCGTTCCCACATGGGAACGGGGCCGGCAGACGCCCGCCCGGCCACTCCGCATTGCTCAGGAGACAGGCATCAAGCACCGTACCTCCTTGTCTATACTGATCCCTTTCAACGGGTGCTCCTGCCGGCGGCGCCATGCTCGCCTTGCACAGCCTACACATGACTGCTTCGCCCGCTCAGACCCGCAGCAGTTTGCAGGATGCCCTACAAAATGACGCTGATAACCGTCTTTGGCGGCACGGGCTTCCTGGGCCGTCGCATTGTCGAGCGCCTCACCCGGGAAGGTGCGACAATCCGTGTGGCGGTACGCCACGCGGATCGGATTGAGACGCTTGCCAAGTCGGCCGGGATCGGCCGGACGATCCCAATTGCGGCCGACGTCCGCGACCTGTCAACGGTCGCCGCGGCGATCGCGGGAGCGGAGAGCGTCGTCAATGCCGTGTCAGCCTATGTGGAAAAGGGCGGCGTGACTTACACCGCCGTTCACGTGCATGGCGCGGGCAACATCGCCACGGCCTGCCAACAGCAGAATGTGCGCCCGACTGGTCCATATTTCAGGCATGGGCGCCGATCCTGCGTCCCAATCCCCTTATATCCGAGCACGCGGCCTTGGCGAATTCGCCGTCCAGAAAGCGTTCCCACGTGCAACGATCCTGCGTCCAAGCGTCATGTTCGCCGTCGATGGGGGATTCCTCAGCATCCTGGAAAAAATGGCTCGATCAACCCCGATCATTCCGTTGATTGGAGGTGGCCGCACGAGGTTGCAGCCCGTCCATGTAAACGATGTCGCCGAGGCGGCATACCAGTCGTTGCGAAATGATAATGCACGCGGAAAGACATACGAGCTCGGAGGGCCAGAGACCTACACGATCCGGGAAATCCTCGACATGATTCTTGTCCACATGGGGCACGCCCGTCGTTTTGTCCCTATCCCGTTTGCACTCGCAAATCCGCTCGCGCGGGTTCTTGAGTTGGTTCCTGGTGCACCACTGACCGTCGCCCAAGTGGATCTTCTCAGGGGCGACAATATCCGGGGGACAGGTACGGTGGGGTTTGAAGAACTCGGTATAACTGCGCAGAAGCTGCGGGACACCATCTTACAGATGGCCCGTGCGAAATGACAGGTCGAAGCGGCTGCGGTCATCGTCGGCTGAAGTGATGGTCAGGCCACTTCAATGCCTGCCCCTCCCATTGCTATAGATGTCCGTTCTTAAAAAGAAATGGTCGCGAAGTCCCTGTAGCAAATCCCCGAATCCGCAAAACGGGTTAAGAGCGCAATCTACGATGCGTGATGGACAGCTTCGGCGAGTGGCGCACCAACTATGGGCAAGCCGTCTGCCGCAGTGACCTCGGAGTGTCCAGTGGCGACTTGCTGGGACCTCCTGCATCACCTGCGGTGACATGGTTTTCTGTTCCTGCGTTGAGCTGAAATCAACGCGTCACCACTTAGATTGCCTGTTCTGCCTTTGTTGGTGGACCTCTTGAATACTCTCGCGGAGCGTTTGACGGTGATCGCAAGATGCGGAAGCGGCGCCAAGGCGACCATGGAGAGACGCGTGGAACACAATCTGCGCGCAGAACGGGAGGAATGTGCAGCGTTTTGGCACTGTCGCGTTTCGCAGTATCTTGGCGGAGGGCGCCGCGCCACACCGCTTGACCGTATGTGGTCCGCCTTGCGTCAGATCGGCAAACTGACGGGGTGGCATAGCATTGCCGCGCTCCTGATCATCCTGGTCGCAGTATTGACGATACCGGCTTCCGCGACGGCCCGACGAGCGGTTGTGGTCGAGGTTGATGGCGCCATCGGTCCAGCCATCACCGACTATGTGACGCGCGAACTTGCGGCGGTGCGCCCGAGCGACACCGGCCTCGTCATCCTGCGGATGGATACGCCGGGCGGGCTCGATACCTCGATGCGTGAGATTATTCGCGCCATCCTGGCCTCCCCGGTGCCGGTCGCCGCCTATGTCGCCCCGAGTGGCGCACGAGCCGCAAGCGCAGGCACCTACATCGCGTATGCCTGCGCCATCGCCGCCATGGCGCCAGGGACCAATCTCGGAGCCGCCACGCCTGTGCGGTTGTCGGCGGTGCCCCTGCTTCCCAGTGGGGAACCGCGTGGGGAGCCGCGTGGGGAGCCGCGTGGGGAGCCGCGTGGGGAGCCGCGTGGGGAGCCGCGTGGGGAGCCGCAACCGCCAGCCAAGGGAAGCGAAGGCAAGGAGCCCGCCAGCGCGGGGAGCTCCGGTGCTCCCTCCAAAACTGAGCCGGACGACACCGAAACGCGCAAAATTCTCAATGATGCCGTTGCCTACATCCGCAGCCTTGCTGAGCTCAATGGCCGCAACGCGGATTGGGCGACAGATGCCGTCCGCGGCGCGATGAGCCTTTCCGCCGCCGATGCGCTGAGGCTGCACGTCATCGATGTGATCGCGGACGACGTGCCTGACCTGCTGCGCAAAATCGACGGGCGGACCGTGAAGGTGGCTGGCAAATCGGAACAGCTCGTGACGGCCGGCCTCACGGTCGCGACCGTCGCGCCCGACTGGCGAACACAGCTTCTCGCCGTCATCACCAACCCGAATATAGCCTACCTGCTCATGCTGCTCGGGGCCTACGGGTTGATCTTCGAGCTGTCCAATCCCGGCATGGTTCTGCCGGGTATAATCGGGGCGATCAGCCTGCTCGTCGCCCTGTTCGCGCTCAATCTGCTGCCGGTCGATTATGCCGGTGCCGGCCTGGTTCTGCTTGGCATCGCCCTCATGATCGCTGAAGCGTTCATTGGCACGTTCGGCGTACTTGGCATCGGCGGGATCGTGGCATTCATATTCGGCTCCGTCATGATGTTCCATGCCAACGGATCTGGGTTCGGGCTCTCGATCTCCGTCCTGGTCGCCGCCACCGTGACCAGCGCCGGCTTCTTCCTCCTGGTCCTCGCTATGCTGGTACGTTCGCGGCGCCGCCCCGTCATCACAGGCAGCGAAGCGCTGATCGGCGCCGAAGGCGCAGCGGTGGCCTGGGAAGGCACGGCGGGCACGGCGCGTGTCAACGGCGAGGTCTGGCAGGCGCGGTCCCGGCACCCGTTACAGCCCGGGGCGCCCATCACGGTCGTCAACCGCGACGGCCTCGTCCTTACCGTCGAGCCGCGCCAGTAAACGGCCCCGTTACCGAGAGAGGGAGGCACCCGCATGACTACCGCTATCTCGACCGTCGTCATCATTGCGATAATCGCTCTGCTGCTGTTCAGCTCGGCGGTCCGCATCTTCCGCGAATACGAGCGCGGGGTCATGTTCACGCTCGGCCGCTATACCGGAACCAAGGGACCCGGCCTCGTCCTGATGGTGCCGCTCGTGCAGCAATTGGTGCGCGTCGACCTGCGCATCGTGGTGACGGAGGTGCCACCGCAGGACGTGATCTCGAGGGACAATGTTTCGGTCAAAGTCAGTGCTGTCGTCTACTTCCGCGTCATCGACGCCGAGCGGGCGGTCATCCAGGTCAACAACTACATGGAGGCCACAAGCCAGTTGTCGCAAACTATGTTGCGCTCGGTGCTAGGCAAGCACGAGTTGGACGAGATGCTTGCCGAGCGCGACAGGCTCAACACCGATATTCAGGACGCACTCGACAAGCAGACTGATGCCTGGGGCGTCAAGGTTTCCAATGTCGAGATCAAGCGCATCGACCTTGACGAACGCATGGTGCGCGCGATTGCCCGCCAGGCCGAGGCGGAGCGCTCGCGACGCGCCAAGGTCATCAATGCTACAGGCGAGAAGCAGGCGGCGCAGACGTTGCTCGAAGCGGCGCAGATCCTGCAACCAGTGCCACAGGCGATGCAGCTCCGCTATCTCGCGACGCTGTTCGATATCGCAGGGGAGCGAAGCTCGACCATCGTCTTTCCGTTTCCCATCGACCTGTTTCAGGCCTGGAGCACAAAGATGGGTGCGACACCTGCCGAGACGCCCTGAGCAGGCGCTCCCCAACATTTAATGCGACATCAGCACGGGCAGAGTCATGTGCTGCAACAGCTCACGGGTCACGCCGCCGAGTATGCGTTCCCGCAGGCGCGAATGACCATAGCCGCCAACGACCAGCAAGTCGGCGCTAACGTCCGCAGCGTAACTGAGCAGGGCGTCGGACGCCGAAATGCTGGCCAGCGCTGTCCGCGCTGTCTTGGCGCTAATCCCGTGACGGGCGAGGTGGCGCGTAATGTCGGCGCTGGCGGCATCATCGATCGCTGGCTTTCGTCCTATCGGGTTCGCCTCCAAAATGGTGACTGATACGGCCTTAGCGAGAAGAGGAATGGCGTCGTTTATCGCTCGCGCCGCCTCACGGCTGTTATTCCAGCCGACGAGAATGTTGGTGCCGAACGCTCTCAAAGCGGCCAATGTAGGGGATAACCAGGATCGGGCGACCCGAGGTCATCAAAACGTCTTCGACGAGTTGCCGGCCTGCCGGCGGTGGCGGGTGGGCCGGGTCGACCTGGCCGAGAATGACTAGATCAGCGTGCCGCGCCTGGCACACCACCGTCTCGCTCACTTTGCCGCTTGCCACCCGCCAGTCGCCCTGCAGGTCGCTGAATTGGAGTCGTTCCCGGAACGCAGTCTCGATCCGCTCGGCCGCTTCGGCCGCCTGTGTGTCCGCTTCCGGATAGTCGATGGGGAAGCACGGCACCCCAATTCATCAATTGGGATGCAGGCAGCGTGTCCACCTGCGGATTGTCGCGGCGCTGTACGGCAGGCCTCGCTGGCATCAATAGGTCCATCGCCGAGAAGCCGGTGAGGTGGGCGCCGTGCTGCTGGGCAAGATCAACGGCGACAGTCAGCCGCATCTCGCTTGACGCGGAGTCATCGAGCACGACTACGATATCCCGCAAAGCCGTCATCGTGTGGCACTCCTTGCTGCAAGCGGCGGGAGCACCGGTCACTGATGCAGGTCGGTCATTGACGGCCAGTTCTCCGGTTCGGCATCCGGGAGAAAAGCCGTAACAAGGGCCACAGCAAAGTGGACCGGCAATCCACCACAGCCAACGCCCGGGTTAAGCTGAAGCGGCTCCCCCCCATGAACGACTCACGACGCTAGATGTCGTAATAGAGGTGGAACTCGTGCGGATGGGGACGCAGCCGGATGGCATCGACCTCCTTCTTTCTCTTATAGTCCAGCCAGGTTTCGATCACGTCGCTGGTGAACACATCGCCGCGTAGCAGAAACGCGTGATCGCGTTCGAGCGCGTCCAGCGCCTGGTCAAGCGATCCGGGCGTCGATTTCACGTCCTTCGCCTCGTCGGGCGGCAGGTCATAGAGATTCTTATCAATTGGCTCGCCGGGGTCGATGCGGTTCTCGATGCCGTCGAGGCCGGCCATCAGCATCGCGGCGAAGGCCAGGTAAGGATTGCACGAGGGATCCGGCGAACGGAACTCGATGCGCTTCGTCCGCGGGTCCGACGAATACATCGGAATACGGCAGCATGCCGAGCGGTTGCGCCGGGAATAGACGAGGTTGATCGGAGCTTCGTAACCCGGTACCAGACGCCGATAGGAGTTCGTGGTCGGAGCGCAAAGCCCACATAGCGCCCAAGCGTGGGTCAGCAACCCGCCGATGTAGTAGCGGCCAAGCTCGAACTCAATTCGGCATAGTCTGCCTGGCCGTGGAACAGGTTGGTCTCACCCTTCCACAAACTTTGATGAACGTGCATTCCCGAGGCGTTGTCCTCGAACAGCGGTTTGGGCATGAACGTGGCGGTCATGCCGTGCTGCCGGGCAGTATTCTTGACCACGTATTTATAGATCATCAGGTTGTCGGCCATGCGGGTGAGCGTGGTGAAACGCATGTCGATTTCGTTTTGGCCGCCGGTCGCGACTTCATGATGATGGGCTTCGATCTGGATCCCCAACGACTCCATCGTCAGCACCATTTCGGTGCGAAGATCCTGCATGCTATCGGTCGGGGGAACCGGAAAGTATCCCTCTTTCGGGCGCGGCTTATGGCCCAAATTTGGCTCTTCCTCCTTGCCGGAGTTCCAACTGCCCTCTCTGGAATCGATTTCGTGGAAGGCGTAGTTGATGCCCTGTCCGTAGCGCACGTCGTTGAATACGAAGAACTCCGCCTCCGGGCCGAAATAGCTTGTATCGGCGCGGCCGGTGCCGCTCAGATAAGTCTCGGCCTTCTGGGCAATGTAGCGGGCGTCGCGGCTATAGGATTGACCAGTAACAGGGTCCCTGATGCTGCAAATCAGGACCAACGTCGCTACCGCGGCGAACGGGTCGAGGAAGGCCGTCGTCGGGTCCGGGACGACCAGCATGTCGCTTTCCTGGATCTCCTGGAAGCCGCGGATCGATGAGCCGTCGAATCCGATGCCTTCGTCGAGAGTGTTGGCATTCACCGCACTGGGCGGGACGGAAAAGTGCTGCCAGACACCCGGCAAGTCGGTGAACCGCAGATCGAGCATCTGGACCTTCTGGTCCTGGATCGCCTTGAGGACATCTTCGGCTGTGACGCAATTCGGAACCATGGATTCTCTCCTGCGGCTGACAGCGGTCCCTTGGAAGATCATGCTGCCCGTCCGGCCAGTGCCAAGCGGCTCGGAAGGATCTTGGTCCACGTTCAACTCTCGCCGCAGCGGCATCGACCCGGTATCGACGCTCGCGTGCAAGCTAGTCTTGTCACGGGCGAGCCAGCAGTTTCAGCTTTGGTGCGCCCCGCGCATGAGCTTCAAAGCCGCTTCGATATGTCGCCACGTCTGAGCCCGTTCGTTCTCACCCCGCTGTTCAAAGTAAAGAGCTTTCTGCGCGGCCTCGACAACTGCCTGGCCACCGTGTGCTTCCAATAGCTGCCGCGCATAGTCGTGAATTTCAGCTTCTCGCATGGCGTCATGCTCCTCTTGTCCAGCACGCGACCGTGAGCACCAATCGGGCACCGGAACCGTAGACGTTGACACCTACCAAGACTCGTAGTCTGCGCCTTCGGGCGGCACATTTGCAATAGCCCTCAGCGCGGCGGCGCTCCACCCCGTGACAACGGCACGGTCGTTACGATAACGGAATACGACCAAGACATTGCGCTACTCCCGTCTGTGACTTGCCACTGACGCCGCGCCGTCAGGCATGGACGAATTGCGCGCGATTTGGACAATCCGCGACGGGAACCTGAAACCCGGTTCAGCCTTGGGCCGCGCCAAGGTCGCTGCCCCGTAGAGGCCGGACGACCGTGATCGGAAAGTAGCGCGGTGACGACGCCGCGCTTTGTATAGACGACCGGATCGCATTCCAGTAGCGAGGCAAGAGCGGACACCACTCCCCTGCTCGGCCCTCAGGTGGCGCGGCCGTTGGTGTTGCCCCGCCGATCTGGAACCGGGAGAATAATGTACCGATGGCGACTGTAACGGGCTGCTCACGCGGCGGACGACAAAACCCTTCGCCTTCGGGAACTTCGCCCCGCCGCCGAACCGGAAAAAAGGAAAGATCGTATGCAACAAGCTAAATGGCACACCGATCCTCTCGTCTGGGGCCACGGGCCTCGCGTGTTCGAGATGTTCCTCGAACCGACCTGCCCCTACTCTGTGAAGGCGTTCGCCAAGCTCGACGACTTGCTCGCCCAGGCGGGCGAAGACCGCATCACGGTCAAGATCCGTCTTCAGTCACAGCCCTGGCATATGTACTCAGGGGTCATCGTGCGCTGCATCCTGGCCGCCTCAACCCTTGAGGCCGGAAAGGACGCCGCAAAGGCCGTCATGGCGGCCGTCGCTGCACACCGGGAGGAATTCGAGTTCGAGCGCCATTGCAGAGGGCCGAACCTTGGCGCCACCCCCAATGACATCATCGCGCGGATCGAACACTACAGCGGCGTAAAGGTGACCGACGCATTCGCGATCCCCGATCTCGACCGCGAGATCAAATGGCACTGCAAATATGCCCGCCAGAACGGTATCCACGTGTCGCCAACGTTCATGGTCAACGGGCTCGTGCAGTCAGACATGAGCAGCGGGGACGCGGTGTCCGATTGGGTCTCGCGCCTGCTGAAAGACTAGAGCAGGATGACATCGCTTTCGCTCAGCCATCCCGCTCTAGCTCTTTGTTTGATCGCGTGATTCAGACCTCCGGTGATCCCACCTCCGGTCATCACGCTCTAAACGCAGCCGGCGGCCGAGCCTGAGGCAGCCCGAAGCGCGCCATGCGGGCACCGTCGCCGGTGCCCGCTGCGCAACTGCGCCTACTCTGCAGCCGCCACCTTATCCTGCGTCTTCGTGTCGAAGTCGCTGGCGTCATGCCGCTCGTGCAGTTGGCTCGAAGGCTCGCCTTGCACGCGATTGACCATGCGTCCCCGCTGCGCCGCCGGCCGGGAGAGGATCAGGTCAGCCCAGCGCTGGATGTGCTTGTAGTCCTGCACCGACAGGAACTCGGCGGCACCATATTGCCAGCCCTTCACCAGACCGCCGTACCACGGCCAGATGGCCATATCTGCGATCGTATAGGCGTTGCCTGCGATATACTCGTTCTCGGCAAGCTGCCGATCGAGCACGTCGAGTTGCCGCTTCACCTCCATCGCGAACCGATCGATCGCATATTCGATCTTCGCCGGCGCATAAGCATAGAAGTGGCCGAACCCGCCACCGAGATATGGCGCGCTCCCCATCTGCCAGAACAGCCATGACAGACACTCAGCACGTGCGGCCGCGTCGGTCGGCAGGAACGCCCCGAACTTCTCGGCGAGATACATCAGGATCGCACCGGATTCGAACACCCGGATCGGCTTCGGCCCGCTGCGGTCCAGCAGCGCAGGGATCTTGGAGTTCGGGTTGACGGACACGAAGCCACTGCCGAACTGGTCGCCCTCGCCGATCCGGATCAGCCATGCGTCGTATTCCGCACCGCTATGGCCGAGCGCCAGAAGCTCCTCGAGCATCACGGTGACCTTCACGCCGTTGGGCGTCCCCAGGGAATAGAGCTGCAGCGGATGGCGACCGACCGGTAGTTCCTTCTCCTGCGTCGGCCCCGCGATCGGGCGGTTGATATTCGCAAAACGGCCACCGCTTGGCTTATTCCAGACCCAGACCTTCGGCGGCACGTACTCGGACGATTCAGACATAATCGCAGCTCCAAGCATTAGGCGGGTTGTAGGATGCCCAAGGGATACAGCCTCAGGCCGCCGGCGGATAGTTGGAGGGGAACAGTGCCCGCTTCGTCTCCTCGTCGCTGACCTTCTTGAAGTCGTGGTCCTTGCCGACGGCACGCGCACGTGCGACGGCCGGCCGCGCCTCGACCGCCTGGAACAGCCGCTTCAGATTGGGATACGCCGCAAGCGGATCCGCCTCACCCTTCAGCACGCGCGCCGCCCGGTCGAGCCAGCCCCAGGCCGACATGTCCGCGATGGTGTAGGTGTCGCCGACAATGAACGAGCGGCCGGCGAGATGATCGTCCAGCACCTGGTAGTGCCGCTCGGCCTCACGCCGGTAGCGGTTGACCGCGTAGCCGAGGCCTTCGGGGCCGCGAACTGGAAATGCACCGCCTGACCGGAGAACGGTCCAAGGCCGGATGCGATGAACAGCAGCCAGGACAGCAGCTCTGGCCGGTCAGCCGGCGTGCCGAGGAACTTGCCTGTCTTATCAGCGAGGTAGATCAGGATCGCCGTGGAATCGAAGACCCGCGCTTCCTTGCCGCCTGGCCCGTCGGTATCGACGATCGCCGGAACCTTTCCGTTCGGGTTGATCGCACGGAAGGCCGGCAGATGCTGCTCGCCCTTGCTGGTGTCCACCGGGATCGTTTCATAGGGGAGGCCGGCCTCCTCAAGGAACAGGGCGACTTTCGCGGGGTTCGGAGTCGGGTGGAAATAGAACCGGATCATGTCTCTCTCCTGGGTGGGGTTGGCCTTAGCGGGGTTGGCCTTGGTGCGGGTTGAACTCGGGACTCCTCTACGACCACCACGCGTAGCCGCAGAAGCGACAGCGCTCGGGCCACCGCTTTTTGAGTTTTAATACGATCGTTCTAGAATGCATCATGGCCGCGGAGATGGCAAGATGCCCACGGGCTGACCGCAAACGGACGATGCGATGGCAAGACCAAGGGAGTTCGATGAGGAAACTGTGCTCGACGCCGCCGTCCAGTGCTTCTGGAGCCGGGGCTACGAGGCAACTTCGGTGCGTGACCTGATCGAGAAGACAGGAATCACCGCTGCCAGCCTCTATAACGCTTTCGGCGACAAGCGCGCGCTCTACCAGAAGGCGCTTGACCACTATGTCGAAGGCAGCATCGCCGAACGTATTCGCCGCTGCGAGGGCCTGGCACCCCGGGAAGCAATCGGCGCGTTCTTCGCCGAGATCCTGACCCGCTCACTCGGCGATCGCGACCACAAGGGCTGCATGCTGGTCAACGCCGCGCTCGACGTCGCACCGCATGATCCGGCCTTCCAGGAAATCGTTGCCAGCGTTCTCATCCGGATCGAGGCCTTCTTCCTGGATTGCATCGAGGCTGGTCAGGCGGACAGCTCGATCACCCGCTCCTTGCCCGCGGACCAGCTTGCCCAGCATCTGCTCGGTGTCCTGATGGGGGTTCGAGTCCTGGCCCGTGTCAGGCCTGAACCTGCCTTGCTGGAAGGCGCCGTTGCGACGGCCCTCTACCTACTCGATCGCACGGACAACAAGGACATGGGCCAATGAGGCGTTTCGCGGACATCTTCGCCCTCGCGGCCGAGCGCAAGGGCGGTGCGGCAGGATTGGAACAGATGCTTGCCCAGACGGCATCCCGGACACCGGCCGAGATCGCCGGCATCCCCGACGATCGCATTCTCTCCGAGATGACGCGCCGCATCTTCCATGCCGGACTATCGGCGAAGATGGTCGACGGCAAATGGCCGGCGTTCGAAAAAGCCTTCAACGATTTCGATCTCAATGCCTGCGCGTTCATGACCGAGGCCCAGTTCGATACGCTGACGCAGGACCGAACCATCATCCGCAACGGTGCCAAAATCAAAGCGGTCCAGATCAATGCGCAATTCCTGCTCGATGTCGCGGGTGAACGCGGCAGCGCCGCTCGTTATTTCGCTGACTGGCCCGACAGCGACTATGTCGGACTGCTCGATGTCCTGAAGAAGCGGGCCAGCCATCTTGGCGGCGACGCGGCAGGGCGCTTCCTGCGGGCGATCGGTAAACCGGCCTTCATCGCCACGCCCGACGTGGCGGCAGCCTTGATCCGCGAAGGCGTGATCGAGCGGGCGCCCAGCGGAAAGCGAGATCTTGCCGCGATACAGGCCGCCTTCAATCAGTGGTCCAAGGAGTTCGGGCCGCGATCTGACGGCCATCAGCCGCGTGCTCGCCATGAGTATCGACAGCGGCCCTGGTTAGACCGCGCGTCAGGACCTAGAGCGTGATGACCGGAGGCGGAATCGCCGGAGGTCTGAGTCACGCGATCAAACAAACACCTAGAGCAGGATGGCTGAGCGAAAGCGATGTCATCCTGCTCTACGCCGCGTCAGCTACCTGCAAGATCGTGGATATACGGCAGGAACACCTCTTTCCACGACGTCGGCGCAGCCTTCAACGTACCGATCTTCGCCAGAAACGACGCATAAGCCAGCGTGCCGGCGGGTGCCACGTTATAGGTGTTGTCGGGATCGTTCAGCGTCTCCAACAACTGCTCTTTCGGCAGGTTCAACTTGGTGACCCGTGCATAGAGGTCGGCCGCGGCAGCGTGATCGCCGTTGATGAAAGCATCGGCCTCCTCCTGCGCCGCGAGGAACGCTTTGATGACCCCCGGGTTGGCATCGGCGAACTGCTTCTGGGTCATCGTCATCAGGATATTCATCGGGCCGACCGTCTCCCGCGTCGTCAGGACCCGATGCACATTCGGGTTCTTCAGCTCCTGATAGGAGAACGGTGCCGACGCCATATGCGACGTGATCTCCGTCTTGCCCGACATCATCGCCGCATAGGCCTCGGGATGCGGCATGCCGACGGTCAGCGCATCGAGCTTCGCGTAGTTATCGATGCCGAACTGCCTGGCGACCGACATTTGCAGCACGACCGCCGCATAGGACGTCTTGATACCCGGCAGCGCGATCCGGTCGCCGGGACCGTAATCGGCCAGCGACTTGAGGCGCGGATTGATCGAGTTGAGCCAGAGCGAACCGCGATCGAGGGCGGTTATACCGATGACTTCCTGTCGCTTGCCGAGCGTCCGATCGCGCAGCACCAGATAGCCCGGCACGCCGATCCCGGCGATATCCAGCACGCCGGCCAGCATGGCATCGTTGATGATGTTGCCGCCGTCCTCGATCCGCCAGGATACGTCGAGCGTGCCGAGACCAGCCTTCTCCGCGTGTTTCTCGATCAGCTTCTGGTCGCGCATGACCATCATCGGCAGGTAGCCGGTGCTGTAGCCATGCGAAAGCCGCAGCGTCTTCACCTCGGCCCGCGCTGACACGATCGGCGCAGCCAGGAGCCCTGCAGCAGCCAGCGCCCGTCTGCGAGTCAGGTTCGGCATCAATCGTTTCCTCCAGCAATTGTTGCTGCTTCGTTTTCCAACGATAACAGAGCGTGCGGCAGGATGCCACCGGCGCGAAGCCATGCCGCCTCTACACGCGTATCGACACGGCACAGCAAGGGCAGCGTCACCGTCTCACCCGACCGCCGATGGATATGCAGCGTCAGCGTCATGCCCGGCGTTACCCCGCCGCCCAGGCCGGTGATATCGAATGTTTCGCTGCCGTCGAGACGAAGTGCCTCGGGCGACTGGCCGTCGGGCAGTTGCAGAGGCAGCACGCCCATGCCGATCAGGTTGCTGCGATGGATACGTTCGAAACTTTCCGCCACGACCATTTGGACGCCCAGCAGCCGCGTGCCCTTGGCGGCCCAATCGCGTGACGACCCGCAGCCATAGTTGCTGCCTGCAACGACGATCAGGGGCACGCCGCGCGCGCGATATGTCTCGCGCCGCATCGAAAACGGTCGTCTGCGCGTCCTCCGGCATCAGCCGGGTGAAACCGCCTTCGATACCGGACACCATGCGGTTGCGCAGCCGGATATTGGCGAAGGTGCCGCGCACCATCACCTCATGGTTGGCGCGGCGGGCAATATAGGTGCTGAAGCGTTCGGGCTCGACGCCATGCGCGATCAGATAGCGGCCGGCCGGCGCATCCGCCGGGATCGCACCGCCGGGAGAGATGTGATCGGTGGTCACGTCGTCCCCAAGAATAAGCAGCGCCCGAGCGTGGCGGATATCGGCGACGTCCCAGCCGTCATCGTCGAGGAAGGGCGGTCGTTTCAGGTAAAGACTTTGCGCATCCCAGGCGAAGGTCGGCCGGTCGTCAGCCGTAAGTGCTGCCCATTCCGGGCCGCCGTCGGCCAGATCGCCGTAGACCGTCTTGAACAGATCGGGCGTCAGTGCCTGGTCCATGACCGCCTGCACCGCTGCGTCCGTCGGCCAGAGATCGGCCAGCCGCACCTCGGCCCCGTCCGCGTCCCGCCCCAGCACACCGGACATGTCGTGCAGGACCGATCCGGCAATGGCATAGGCGATCACCAGCGGCGGCGAGGCCAGGTAGGTGCCGCGCACGGCGGGATGCAGCCGCCCCTCGAAGTTGCGGTTGGTCGAGATCACGCCGAGCGCGATCAGCCCTTTGGCGGCGATCTGGTCGGTGATGGCGGCGGGCAACGGACCCGCCCCGCCGCCGCAGGTCATGCAGCCATAACCGACCGTGTGAAACCCCATCGCCTCCAGCGCATCCTGCAGCCCTGCGCGTTGCAGCATGGCGGTCACGACGCGCGAGCCCGGCGAGAACGACGTCTTGACCCAGGGCTTCGCACGAAGTCCGCGCGCCACCGCAGCGCGCGCCAGCAAACCCGCCGCGACGATCTGGAACGGATTGCTCGTGTTGGTGCAGGAGGAAATCGCGGCAATTGCGATATCGCCGTGCCGCAGCGTCCGATCCGCCTGCGTCACGTCGGCCACCGGTGCCTCTCCCACGATCGGCGCGTAGTGGGTTCGGAAGCTTGCCGGTACCTCGGGCATCGAGACGCGGCTCTCCGGCCGTGTCGGGCCTGCCAGGGACGGCTCAACACAGCCGAGGTCGAACTCCACCACGTCCTGAAAGCCCGGCTCCCGCTCGGTGCGCCACAGGCCCTGCGCCTTGGCATAGGCTTCGATCAGCCCTGCGTCGCGCCCCGTTGCAGCGGCATATCGAACGGTCTCGGCGTCCCAGGGGAAGAATCCCATCGTCGCGCCATACTCCGCCGCCATGTTGGCGATCGTCGCCCGATCCGGCAGCGAGAGACGATCCAGGCCCGGCCCGCAAAACTCGACGATCGCCGCCAGAACGCCGTGGCGGCGCAGCAGAGCGGTCAAGGTCAGGACGATATCGGTGCAGACCACGCCGGGCCGGCGCTGCCCGATCAACCGACAGCCGACGATGCGCGGAACCAGCAGGCTGACGGGCTGGCCCAGCATCGCCGTCGCCGCCTCGATGCCCCCGACACCCCAGCCGAAGACGCCCATGCCGTTGATCATCGGCGTGTGGCTGTCCATGCCGACCAGTGTGTCCGGAAACGCGATGCCATCCTTCGTTGCGACGACGCTCGCCAGGTATTCCAGGTTGAGCTGATGCAGGATGCCGTTGCCCGGCGGGATGACACGCAGGTTCTCGTATTGGTCCGTTGCCCAGCGCACCAGGCTGTAACGTTCGCGGTTGCGCTCCATCTCCAGCGCCAGGTTCTTGCTGAACGCTTCGGGGGAGCCGGCGAAATCGACGCGCACCGAGTGGTCGATCACCAGATCGGTCTGAATCCGCGGGTTGACGCGCCTTGGGTCCAGGCCGCGGTCGGCGATCGCGTCGCGCATCGAGGCCAGGTCGATCAGCAGGGGGATGACCGCTGGAATCGGGCATCAGCACACGAGCGGGATAAAAGGCGACCTCCCGATCCAGCGCGTCGGGCGCCGGCCAATGCGCCAGGGCGGCGACGTCGGCTTCGGTGACGGCGGCGCCGTCCTCGTTGCGCAACAGGTTTTCCAGCAGCACACGGACCGAGAACGGCAGCCGATCCATCGTTGTGCCTAGCCGCTCTGCCAGGACCGGCAGGCTGTAATAAACCTGCCCCCCCGCCAGAGTGCGGCGCGTGCCGAAACTGTCGCGGCTCATGCTTTGCTGCCGGTCAGACACTCTTCCATCTCCTTGATCTTCGGCAGGCCCATCAGCGTGTTGAGTTCATCGAACGACACGAGCAGATCGGGCCGGTCGATCACCTTGCCCTCCTGGATCGACTGCATCAATACCGCCATCGCGTTCTTCATCCCTTGCAAAGCGGCCGAAGTCAGCATGCGCGGGTAGGAAACCGCCTTCACGCCCATGTCCTCCAACTGTTTCGCCGACAGCAGAGGCGTGGTCGGACGCTGGCGAATGCCGAAGCCCATGTTCACCGAAAGCGGCTTGGAGACGTTGCGGGCAACGGTCGCGATGTCTTCGGCGGACAGCAGCGCATCGGCGAACAGCAGGTCGGCACCGGCCTCGGCATAGAGGTTCAGGCGGCGGATCGCCTCTCTCAGGCCGTGGATGGCGGTCGCGTCCGTGCGCGCCTTGATCATGAAGTCCGGGTCACGCTTGGCCTCGACCGCCGCGCGGATTTTCTCCACGCCTTCCTCGGCCGAGATCACCTGCTTGCCCGCCATGTGACCGCAGCGCTTGGGCCAGACCTGGTCTTCGATCATCAGGCAGCCGATGCCGGCGCGCTCGAAGCCCTGGACGGTGAAGTAGACGTTCATGGCGTTGCCGTAGCCGGTGTCGCCGTCGGCCTGGATCGGGATCGTGGTGCAGCCGACGATGGAGCGGGCGGCGTGGACGTTCTCCTCGTAGCCCATGATGCCGACATCGGCCCAGCCGAGGCGGGACTCCGACAGCCCGGCGCCCGAGATGGCCGCCGTCTTGAAGCCCATCTGCTCGACCAGCCGAGCGCTGAAGCCGTCATAGATGCCGGGACAGATCAGGATGCCGGGTTCGGCGAGCAGCGCGCGCAGGCGGCGACCTGGTGATTCGGATGGTGTCGAGGACATTGTCTTCCCCCAGGATTTTTTCGTGTTCGAGACGATCATAGGCCTGTCGGGCTGCTCAACAACCCACGCCGTCCGACGTCAGCGTGCCCACCCCCACCAGGCGCAAAGCGCCTTGCCCATCACCAGTTCCTTGTCTGCCTCATTCAGCCAGGGCATCGCCTCGGTGAACATCGTCACGCATTGCCGCCAGGAGCACGGCATCTTGGTGATATCCGTTCCCCAGAATGTCCGCTGCGGCCCGAACGCGTCGAAGATTTGCCGCACATAGGATTGCATGATCGGGAACGGATAAGCCTCGGCCGAGTAGCCCGGCGCACCGGTGACCTTCACCCCGATGTTCGGATGCTTCGCCAGAGCCAGGAGCCGCGGCATGTGTACCATCGCCGCATGATCCTTCAGGGTCGTCATGCCGCCGCGTCCGCCCAGATGGTCGATCGTCAGCCGCAGGCCGGGGTGGCGTTCGGCAATGCGGCCGATGTCTTCCAACGAATCGGTTGCCAGCAATGCGATCGGGATCCCCGTCTTCTCGGCCGCCGTCCAGAGCCATTCCAGCGTGCCGTCGGCAAGCCAGGTCCGCATGGGTTCGTGCAGGCAGGTGTAGCGCAGGCCCAGCATGCCCGGCTGGTCGCGCCATGTGGCGATCAGGCCGCGGGACGCCGGATCCTCCAGCGGCACGGAGCCCAGGATCGCGAAGCGATTGGGATAGTCGCGGACCGCCTTGAAGGCCATGTCGGTCGAGCCCGGATCCCAGCCGGGCGGATGGATCACGGCCGCATCGACGCCGGCTTCGTCCATCATCGCGATGGCTTCGGCGGGCGTATAGGAGGTCACCTGCCGGTGCGACATGTTGCTGGGCAGGCCAGTGCCCCAGGTGTGGATCTGTGCGTCGACAATCTGCATGGCAGTTCCCCGGTTCTCTCGTCGTTTGTCCCGACGATAGCACCGGGCGGCGGAGAGGCCACAGGGACGGCAATGCGGGACTACCAACGGGACGCAACGCCCATGCAGTCAGTGGTAACGCAAGACCCATGCAGACACTGATTGACGGTCCCGCGCCCCGGCGGTCGTGCAAGTGCCGGGGACCGGCGCTATCGTGGGGCCTTTGCTGAAGGGAAACGTCGCCAATGGCATCCAACAAACGCAAGGTCCTGCTGCCGCACACCATGGGCCGGCAAGGGATCGATCTGATCAAGGCCCGCGAGGACATCGAGACCGTCATCTATCCCGCCGGCATCAGCCAGGCGGAGTTGCTGCCGCAACTGTCCGACTGCGCCGGCATCGCCCTGTCCGGCACGCCGTACCGGCAGACGGAAATGGACGCATCCCCGGCCATGCAGGTCGTCGCGCGGATCGGCGTCGGCTATGACGCCGTCGAGGTCCCTGCCCTGACGGCCCGCGGCGTCCCGTTGATGGTCGCCGGGACCGCCAACTCCACCTCGGTGGCGGAGCAGGCGTTCCATCTGATGATGGCCCTGGCGAAGAAGAACCGGTCCATGGACAACATGGTCCGCGGCGGACGGTGGACGGACCGGCATGGCGACCTGCCGATGGAACTGTCCGGCAAGACCGTCCTGATCCTCGGCTTCGGACGCATCGGCACCCGTTCCGCTCGGCGTTGTGCCGCCTTCGACATGAACGTGCTGATCTACGACCCGTATGTGGACGGGACAGACGATCGCCAAAGCCGGATATGAGCGGTCACCGATCTGGACGCCGCCCTGCCGCGCGCGGATTTCCTGTCGGTCCATTGTCCGAAGAACGCCGAGACAGTCGGTTTGATCAATGCCGACCGCCTCGCCCGCATGAAGAAGGGCGCCTTCGTCGTCAACACCGCGCGCGGCGGCATCGTCGACGAGCCGGCCCTGTATGCGGCGCTGACCTCGGGCCATATCGCGGGCGCCGGGCTCGATGTGTTTGCCGAGGAGCCGGCCCCGGTCGGCCATGACCTGCTGAAGCTGGACAGCGTTATCGCCTCGCCGCACATGGCCGGCGTCACGGCGGAGGCTGTGCAGGCGATGGCGGTCATGACCGCGGAGAACATCCTCTCTGTCCTGGACGGGCAACCCAACCGCGACAACGTCGTCAACAAGGAGGCCTTATAACGAGCCAACCGGCGGCGGCCTCAGGTCGAGGCGCGCCGCCAGCGCCGGTCCCGAACGCCGGCGTCGTGCCCGTGCTGACGTCCGGGTTTCCGGGGACGAACCTGCGCGACCAACTGGGATTGTGCGGGAAAGCCGTGCGATTGATCAGCAAGCCCTGCCGAAAGGGTGATCTCGCTCGCATGTTGCGGGAAGTTATCGACGCGTAGCGCCCTGCCCTGATCTGCGCCGCGGGCATGCCCAGTAGGATGCCCTGCCGCGAGAGCTGGCCTAACGCGCAGCAGCGTCCCTGGTGGTGTGCTATGCGTATCGCGGACGTTCACAACCCGTGATGTCTCGATGCCTAACAACGTTCTATCCGACACTCTGTAGAGGAAACCATGACGCTGAAGATTTATGGTGTGCTGAGGTCTCGCGCGAGCCGGCCAATCTGGATGGCCAAGGAACTCGGCATCCCGTTCGAGCATGTGCCGGTCATTCAATCCTATCGGTTGCCGAACCCCGATGCCGCCGATACGCCGCTGAATACGAACTCGCCCGCGTTTCGCGCAATCAATCCGAACGGCCAGGTACCGAGCATCGATGACGATGGCTTCATCCTGCATGAATCGCTTGCCATCACGCTTTACCTGGTGCGCAAGCATGGCGGCACGCTGGCGCCCAGCGACGCGCATGAGGAAGGGCTGACGATCATGTGGACGCTGTGGGCGGCCACGGAATGCGAGGCAGCGGCGCTGCGGGCCTTGCAGAATGCACCGACCGTCAAGACGCGGGATGCGGCCCTTTATGACGCGGCCGTTGCCGCTCTGAAGCCGAAATTCGCCGTTCTCGACAAGGCATTGAAGGCCGGGGGCGGGTTTCTGGTCGGCGGCCGGTTCACCGTCGCCGATCTGAATGTTGCCGAAATCATCCGCTATGCCCAGGCGGCGCCCACCTTGTTCGCAGACGCACCGAACGTGCAGAGCTGGATATCAGCCTGCCAGTCGCGCCCCGCCTTCGTCACGATGATGGCGGAACGGAACGCGGAGCCAGTCTGATACCGTCAGCCAGAGCGGCTGCACACGAAGTCAAGACGATACCAGCGGCCCGCCAGCCTCGAAGAGGTCGGGCCGCTGGTATGACACAGGACCAGGCCGATCTGCCGGCCTGCCCCCCCGCCCCCGGCAGGATGGCGCGCCGCGGGTTGTCGCTCAGGGTCACTCCGCCGCGGCGGTGCGGCTGGAGGTTTCGGTCCTGAAATGCGGCATAATCTCCCTGGCGAAGCGGCGGAGGTTCTGACGCGACGTGCCTCCGCCGTTCAGCAGGATATATTCGACACCCTGGGCCTGCAGCCGTTCGATCTTGCGGCAGATTTCGTCGGGCGTGCCAT
The DNA here is from genome assembly GCA_963771475.1 of uncultured Alphaproteobacteria bacterium. Classification (GTDB taxonomy): domain Bacteria; phylum Pseudomonadota; class Alphaproteobacteria; order Acetobacterales; family Acetobacteraceae; genus Rhodopila. Next base: position 213,790 of record CAVYTN010000030.1, read on the forward strand.
ACAGCGCACTTTCCTCGCTCGCCTCCTTGGTGTCGGAGAAGGCCATGATGCTGGCGGTGTTGTTGCCGTCGGGCCGCTGGCTGATCGTATGCAGCCGCCGCTGAGCGGTGATCCGCCGCTCGATCGCCGCCGCCTTCTCTTCCGCGGTGTCGGCCACGAAGAAGGCTCGGGCGACGCCCACCTGGGCGGGATCAAAGGCAAGTCCGTTGCCGAGCATCGCGGCCTTGTAGGTGTTGAACCGGTTGATCGTCTCGTCGATGGAGGCGAATTGGTCCAGCAGCAGATTGTGTCCGCGGGCGGCGACGCGGCGGATGCTCTCGGCATGGCCAGCGCCCTGCCAGAAGGGCGGGTGCGGCTTCTGCTTTGTCGGCGGCTCGACCACGATGTCGTCGAACGACCAGTATTTGCCCCGAAACGAAAACCGTTCGTTCGATGTCCACGCCTTGGTGATGATGTCGATCGATTCCTCGAAGCGGGCGCCGCCTTCCTCCATCGGGATGCGGAACCCGGCGAATTCGTTGTGCCGGTAACCTTTACCGATGCCGAAATCCAGGCGGCCGCCCGACAGCAGGTCCACCGTCGCCGCCTGTTCGGCGAGCAGCACCGGGTTGTGCCAGGGCAGCACGATGACGGCTGTGCCCAGCCGCAGCGTGCTGGTCTTGGCGCCGATCCAGCTCAGCAGGTTCAAGGTCGCAGAGACCTGCCCAAAACCCGTGAAATGATGTTCGACGATGAAGGAGCTGTGGTATCCGAGCGCTTCCGCTTCGATCAGGTATTCGATGTAGTCGTTGAAGCCGGCCGCACTGTCCACGTCCGGTGCGCCGCCGCGCTGCGCCTGAGCGGCGCCGAAGAGGCCGAACCGCATCATCTCACTCCCTGGCATTCGTTGGTTCCAGCTTGGGGCGCCAGATGCGAAATGTCCAGTTGGGCGACCGTTCCGGTCACCCGCAATCAGGCCGGCCGGACGCTTATCGGGTCAGCGTCCTTGCGCGCCCATCATACGCACGATGCGCTTCTCTTCCAGGTTTCGCCCATCAGTTCGTTGCTCGGCATGGTCTTGTCCAACACTTTACGCGCCGCGGCAGCGCCCACGATGGGCAGCGTTTTCGGATCGAGCCGCCCGATTTGCACAAGCACGGACGCCTGGTCCCAGTAGATATGCTCATGAACCAGCTTCTCGCCTTCAAACTGCACGATGGCGACCATGGCGATCTCCACCGGCCGGCCGGTTGGCGGAATGCCCGGCAGCATCCAGTCGATCTCCGTTGTATGGGTGAACTGCGCGACGAATTCGTCGACAACCGAGTTCTCGCCGACCGTGCGGCTCACCGGCGTCATCCGGAAATCCGGCGGATTGTTGCCAATGAAGTGGTATCGATAAAAGCGCTTCAGTTCATCGTACCCCACGCCGCCGGTCATCGTGGGAACGTGATTGACATAAGGCGCCGAGACCATGGTCTCCATGGTGGCGTCAGCGTCTCTGGTCTCAAATTCGCAGCGGCAATGTGCCTCCCACAGTGCCACGATATCTCGCTCAGCCATTGCTATGCTCCTGTTCAACCACCCTTCTCTCGACGCATTTCCCTCGTCAGTTTGGGTTGTACGGTGTCGGGGCGCCCGCATCACGTCACGACTGATCCGAAGACGTGGCTGATCGCGTTCTGCGCTTGCTGTTGAATCTGTCGCAGATGATCCTTTCCGCGGAAGCTTTCCGCGTAGATCTTGTAGACGTCCTCGGTGCCGGACGGCCGAGCGGCGAACCAGCCGCTGGCGGCGGCGACCTTCAGGCCGCCGATGGGGGCGTCATTGCCAGGCGCCGTGGTGAACGTCGCCTGCACGGGTTCGCCGGCGAGTTCCGTGATGCCGGCCTGTTCAGGCGAGAGTTTCCCCAGCAGACGCCGCTGTTCCAGCGTGGCCGGCGCATCGATCCGTTCGTAGGACGGCTCGCCCAGGTCTTTCGTGATGTCCGCGTAGTATTGGCCGGGGTCCTTTTTCGTGCGCGCGGTGATCTCGGCCGCCAGCAGACCCAGGATTATGCCGTCCTTGTCCGTGGTCCAGACCGAACCGTCACGGCGCAGGAATGATGCACCGGCGCTTTCCTCCCCGCCGAACCCCAGCGAGCCGTCGGTCAGGCCGGCGACAAACCATTTGAAGCCGACAGGGACCTCGACCAGCTTGCGGCCGAGGCGTCCGGCGACCCGGTCGATCAGGCTGCTGCTGACGATCGTCTTCCCGATGCCGCAGGCGGCGCTCCAGTCCGGACGGTGGCGCCAGAGGTAGTCGATCGCCACCGCCAGGTAATGGTTGGGATTCATCAGACCGGCGGACCGGGTGACGATCCCGTGCCGGTCGGCATCGGTATCGTTGGCGAAGGCCACGTCGAACCGCTCGCGCATGCCGATCAGCCCGGTCATGGCATAGGGCGATGAGCAGTCCATCCGGATCTTGCCGTCCCAGTCGACGGTCATGAACCGGAAGGTCGGGTCGACAGCGTCGTTGACGACGGTCGCGGCAATGCCATAGCGCTCGATCAGCGGCTGCCAGTATCGCACGGCGGCACCGCCCAGCGGGTCGATCCCAATCGTCACGCCGGAGGCGCGGATTGCCTCCATGTCGACCACGTTCGCAAGGTCGGCGATATAGGGGGTGATGAAGTCGTGGCGATGGACATGCGGCGACAGGATCGCGCGGCCGTAGGGAATGCGTCTCACCCCGGCCAGTTTCTGCTCCAGCAGTTCGTTTGCGGTGCGCGCGATCCAGCCGGTGACGTCGGTATCCGCCGGCCCGCCGTTCGGACCGTTATACTTGAAGCCGCCATCCTCGGGCGGATTGTGCGATGGCGTGATCACGATGCCATCCGCCAGCCCGGTCGTGCGGCCCTTGTTGTAGCACAGGATCGCGTGGGAGATGACCGGTGTCGGCGTGTATCCGCCGTGTTCGTCGATCATCGTCTCGACGTCGTTGGCGGCCAAGACTTCCAACGCGCTTGCCAGTGCGGGCATGGACAAAGCGTGCGTATCGATCCCGATAAACAACGGCCCGGTCACGCCATTCGCCGTTCGGTGCAGACAGATTGCCTGGGTGATCGCCAGGATATGGTCTTCGTTAAAGGCATGGTCGAAGGCCGATCCGCGATGACCGGATGTGCCAAAGGCAATCTTTTGCGACGGGGCCGCCGGGTCCGGCACGCCGGTGAAATAGGCGGTGATCAGACGTGGGACATCCACCAGCCTGGACGCGTCGACCGGCATGCCAGCGCATGTACTGATTGTCGCCCCCATCGAACTCTCCTTCTGCATGTCAGCCCAGGACGCTCCGCAGCTTTTGCGTCTTACCGTCGTCCGCCAGCGCCAGGCGAGCCTCGGCGCCTGGCCTGATTTCACCCAGTGCTACGCCATCAAGTTCGGCCTGGGCAATGCCCCGGCTGACACCCGACGGGTTATCGGCCCGGATCGGTGGTTCTTTAGTTGGGGCGGTCCGCGACAGGGCGGCCTGCGACACGATCGGCTAACCCGCTATGGATGAACAAATCGACACATGACGCTCCGCCGTTGACGCTCAGGGTTCCAAAGTTGGGCAGCTTGAGTGACGCGGAATCTCCGGCAGAGCCTTTGATCGGCGGCTGGCTCTCACCCCTAGGGGTGACGACAGAACCCTGGTGATGCGCGTAGATCAATATGACGAGGCCTTAACAGGAGTCAGATCCGACAGGGGAAAATGACAGTGAGGGCGGCGACGGATAACGGAAGCGTACAGCCGCGCTCGTCAGGCGTCCTTGACTTCGCCACGCGTAGTCATTCCTTTGACGGAAGGAATAGGAGCGGATATTAGAGACGGAGAAAAACCCATGTCACGGACAGCATTCAAAGTCGACTTGTCTCGACCGCCTGAAACAGCCGAGATCAAGACACACAACAGATGGCATTCTGACCTGCCCATGGTCGAGATGTTCAAGCCAGGCTCCGAATTTCGCGTGGAGTGCTTCGACTGGACCGGCGGTCAGATCGAGAACGACGACAGCGCCAAAGACGTACGCGACGTCGATCTCACCAAAGTACATTACCTGAGCGGACCCTTCGGCGTCGAGGGCGCAGAGCCAGGCGACCTGCTGGTGGTAGACCTGCTCGACCTTGGGTATCTGCCTGGCTCCGCCTGGGGCTTCACGGGCATCTTCGCCCGCGAGAACGGCGGCGGCTTCCTCGTTGACCATTATCCTCAGGCCCGCAAGGCTTGCTGGGATTTCCATGGCATCTACTGCACCTCGCGGCACGTGCCTGGCGTGCGCTGGGCAGGGATTGTGCATCCGGGGCTGATCGGCTGTCTGCCGTCGCAAGAACTGCTGGAACGCTGCAACAAGCGCGAGGCGGAACTGATCGCGACGAACCCGAACCGGGTCCCGCCGCTCGCCACGGCACCGTATGGCGAGACCGCCCTGATGGGACAGATGACCGGCGCGAAAGCACAGAACGCAGCGAAAGAAGCGTGGCGCACCGTGCCGCCGCGTGAGCACGGCGGCAACTGCGATATCAAGAACCTGTCCCGCGGCTCTCGGGTCTATTTCCCGGTCTATGTAAAGGGCGCCGGACTCTCCATGGGCGATATCCACTGGTCGCAAGGCGACGGTGAGATCACCTTCTGCGGCGCCATTGAAATGGCCGGCTATGTCGATATCGGTGTCGGTCTTATCAAAGGCGGGATCGCCAAGTATGGCATCACCAATCCGGTGTTCCAGCCCAGCCCCATCGAGCCCAGGTTCTCCGAGTATCTCGTCTTCGAAGGCATCTCGGTAGACGAGCACTCGGGCAAGCAACACTATCTCGATGCTCATGTCGCGTACCGGCGTGCATGCCTCAACGCGATCGAGTATCTCAAGAAATTCGGCTACACTGGTGAACAGGCCTACGTGATCCTCGGCACCGCACCAGTCGAAGGGCGGGTGAGCGGCATCGTCGACATTCCCAACGCATGCTGCACGGTCGCGATCCCGACTGAGATCTTCGACTTCGACATTCGGCCCAATAGCGGCGGCCCGAAGCCTGGGGTTCCTAGCGGGATAGACCTCGCATCCGCCAACTGACCGGAGCGGCCGGCGCCGGGCCAGGGTCGCGGCGCCGGCGATCCGAACGAGATTACGGGGTGATCTTGTGGGAGGGGTGAACGATGTTACTCGGACTGGCACTCTTCTGGGTTGGCGCCGTGCTGTGCCTCAACGGCATTTGGCTCCTCGGCCGGATCGGAGATCGCGAGATCGCCGTCATTGACGTTTTCGTCGGCTTTCTGACCCTTATCGTGTCTATGTATTTGGCGTTCGGCCCAGGGGCGACTGGTGCCTCCATCAGAGCGGCGGCACTGACTCTCCTGTTCACCTTCACATACTTTTGGGTTGCCTGGAACCGATGGAACGGCGCCGACGGGCGTGGCCTTGGCTGGTTCTGTCTTTTCGTCGCTATCACGACCGTGCCCGTCTTCCTCCAGACCTTCGCCGGCGCGCAGACGGTATGGGACGTCTGGTTCGGGGTCGCCTGGCTGTCGTGGGGTGTACTGTGGTTCCTCTTCTTCCTGATACTTGCACTCGGCAGGACGGAGCTCACGCGCGCGACCGGTGCCATCTGCGCAATACAGGGCGTCTATACGGGTTGGATACCGGGCTACCTGCTCCTGAGTGGCCATATGCCGGGGGGTCCGCCGTTGACATGACCAAGGCCAACCGATCGCGCTCCCATCCAACGATCGAGGGGGATTCCCATGCCGCTTTATAGTTATCAATGCGAAATGTGCGGGCCGTTTACGGACTGGCAATCAATGGCGCGATCCGACCGGGCGGCGGCCTGTCCATCATGCAACGCGCAATCGCAGCGTCTCCTGGCCGCGCCCTCCCTCTCCGCGGTCAGCGCCCACAACCGGATCGCACATGAGCGCAACGAACGCAGTGCCGAGGCGCCTCGCGTGGTGCAACGTGCGGAACTGGGATCTCACGGCAGCCACGTGCACCGCCACGCACCCCAGCAAGGGCGGAACATGTACCGGCCATCGATACTGGGTCACGCCCACTGAGCGACGGACCCGCCGCGGCGAAGGTCGATCCATACCGTCATTCGCTCGAGGCCACCATCAATAGCCGGACCAGGGCGGCTGGGCTGTGCGTCTCGGTCTTGGCGTAGATGCGCTTCATGTGCGTGCGCGCGGTGTTCAAGGTAATATGGAGTTCCCGCGCTACCTCCATCAGCGGCCGGCCATCGACAATCATCGCTGCCAACCGTGTTTCCGCCTGCGTCATGCCATAGAAGCGCAGGCATCCCTCGAGCGTATTGGAATGGACGGCCGACGCAACAAACACGGCAGCGAGCGCAGTGGGTCGTCCCTCTGCGTCGACCACAGGATGCTGCAACGCCGCCACCTGCACGACGATCGGCGCATCGCAGGCTTCTCGGCCTATGACAACGCTCTCGCCTGGCCGACGCAGGTCCTCGCGCTGCAGAACGGCCGAAATCGCCTCATGAAGGCGACGCGTGTCTCGCGGTGAACCGCAAACCAGGACCCCGTTCACCAAAGCGAGCCCGTCAGTCCGCTCGAGAAAAGCCTTCGCTGCGGCGTTCTGCAGAATCGGACGGGCCGCTTCGTCGACGATCACGGCGAAGCTCGGTAATTCGTCGAACAGATCGAGCAGAATCGTGGTTAATTGCTGCAGCGACGCGATTTCGGCAACCACGTCCGACGCGCTGCGCAGCTCGGGCAGGAAAGATTTGAGCAGCTTCTTATCAGAGCTTGAGAAAGGCGCCTGGCTCGCTTCACGCAAGGCGAACACACAGCGCATACCCTCACGCGAGCGGGAAATCACACCAATGAGGGCGTGAAGAACTTTCTGGGGCCGCAACCAGTGACGATAGAAGGTGGTCCCGACAAGCTCCCAATTCGGTACCAGCTCGGTGCCGACATACGTCTCTTGAGGCCCACGTGAGCGAAGCGCCTGGAGCCATACATTTTGCGCTGCCAGGTCAGACCGATACCGGTCGCGCAGGCCTTCGCCGATACCCGTGAAATACGGGATGTCGCCCCGATTACATCCGAAGTCGTGTTCAACGATGAGAATATTATCTGATCGCAACAATTCCCGGAGGGGCGCGCTCAAATTGGCCCAGAGCTGCGCAAGGTTGCCGGAAAGACCGTTCTTGGTTGTCTTTGTCGCGGATATCCCGAGCGGTATACATGACCGACGCTCTCCGAGACATTTGACGGGGCTCGGTGGAGAGCCCGCTTGCTCGACCACCACGTCTGATCAGCGTACCACAGGTAACTATCGGGCCGTTGTAAACGTCTGTTTGATCTTAACGGCGCGGCCTTCGCACAGGTTCCTGCACGGGTTCACCGGCCATCGTTGAACGTCGGCCGTCGCTGATCTCCGCGGCACGCTCCTCCGGCAGCAGGTACAGTGCCAGTTCCTGCCATACTCCATCGCGGCGGCGGCGCATGATTCGCTTGAGGTTTTCAGGGAAGGTGACGTCGAGAGCCACCTGCCAAGAACCGTTGTTGACGACGGCGACGAGCCGTTGTCCCGATGGTATGTGGAAGGGCGCCTCGTCGGCGCCGAGTGTCACCGGAATTCCTTCCGCCTGAGCCGGCGCCGCTGCCAGGTATCGCGGCATCTTCGTTCTCCTCGCCCTCTCAAGCGTTCGGGAGGGCGAGCGGAATCCCGAACACCATGGGCGCGTGCTTTCGGATATAGGCGAGGCCCCCATTCGCCTTGATCTCCGTCATGATCCATTCCGCCATCTTGTCTCGTTCGCCGTAGCCCTTGTCGTACGCCAATTTCTCGCAGTCCGGGCCTTCGAGATAATCGATGCAACGCATCAGCAGACCACGCGCCTCGGCTTCCGAGCGGACATAGAAAGGCTCCCGTTCGACCGGGGCCTTGTCGAGACTCTGGATCCTGCCTGACCAGTTGCCCCGCTTCGGAACCGGAAGGCTTGCCCTCCAATGCGAAGCCGGTGATCGCATGCAGCCCAAGCTTTACGTCCGTCCGTCGGCGGTCGAGCAGCCGATGCCAGGCCGCAATGCCCTCACGGGATTGCGAGACCTCGCGATCGAGTTCTTCGAAGCGGCGAGCTTGCTCGCCATTCAGCCCGACAAGGTCGGCACTGTTGACCATGAAAGATACTCCATCGGAATGTCATGTGAATCCGCGCCGGTCGGGCGCCGAAACGGTAGTCGGTATTTACGAATGCGTTTGTTTCGTTGGTCACAAACCGCCCAGAAGCCCCGTGACCACCCCGCCGGCGAGCATCATTGCCACACCGGCCAACATTACCGCCCACCCGAGGCGTCGCCGCTCCTGCGTGCCGCGGGGAGGCAAGGTCCAAGCGATGTTTCTCGGCAGCTCCGCGGAGGCGAACCGTATCCTGCGAATCATCAACGACAACTCCGTTTCGATCTCGGCGACCGATGACGGCTGCCTTGCCTCTCTGTCTAATACGGCAGCAACTGCGATTTCAAGAAATCGTGATCACCGCGCTGCAGGACGAAACAACGTTACGCCGTGCCGACGGGTGAGAGGCAGCCTCCATCCCAATCGCGCCGAGCCTATCGGGGGCGGAAATGGAATCGCATGACAGCGTCGCAACACGGCTTTCCTCAGGCAAATGCACCGTGAGCCGCGGCGCGAACATGGTGCCCTCGCCAGCGTCGCCAGAAGTGATCTTCCGGCAATCCGCGAAAAGCTGACACAATTGCGGGCACCACGTAGCAAACCTATCTGGCTATACTCATATGGCGCATACTTATAGCGCGCGTGCGAATGTGCTGCCTCTTCGACCTCAAGTGTAGGAGCACAAAATGGCAAAGGTCGTTTGCGTCCTCTATGACGATCCGGTCGACGGATATCCGACAACCTATGCGCGGGACGACCTCCCGAAAATCGATCACTATCCGGGCGGTCAAACGCTTCCCACGCCGAAGTCGATCGACTTTCACCCGGGCGCCCTGCTCGGCAGCGTGTCCGGCGAGCTCGGGTTAAGGAAATTCCTCGAAACTCAGGGCCACACCTTGGTGGTCACCTCCGACAAGGATGGTCCCGACAGCGTCCTCGAACGCGAACTTGTGGACGCCGACGTCGTGATTTCGCAGCCGTTCTGGCCGGCCTACCTGACCGAGGAGCGGATCGCCAAAGCGGAAAAGCTGAAGCTTGCGATCACGGCCGGGATCGGGTCCGATCATGTCGATCTTCAGGCGGCGATGAACCGGGGTATCACGGTCGCCGAAGTGACCTATTGCAACAGTATCAGCGTGTCCGAGCACGTGGTCATGATGATCTTCTCGCTGGTCCGCAATTATCTTCCGTCCCATGAATGGGTGCTCAAGGGCGGATGGAATATCGCGGATTGCGTCGCGCGCTCTTACGATCTCGAGGCCATGGAGGTCGGCACTGTCGCGGCAGGGCGCATCGGCCTTGCGGTGCTGCGCCGCCTCAAGCCGTTCGACGTCAAACTCCATTACACCGATCGCCACCGCCTTCCGGAGGCGGTCGAAAAGGAGCTGAATGTCACCTTCCACCGGACGACAGCATCGATGGTTTCGGTCTGCGACGTGGTGACGATCAACGCTCCGCTGCATCCGGAGACGGAAGATCTCTTCAACGAGACGATGATCGCCAAGATGAAGCGGGGCGCCTATCTCGTGAATACGGCGCGCGGCAAGATTTGCAATCGCGATGCGATCGCCCGTGCGCTCGAGAGCGGCCAGCTCGCCGGCTATGCCGGTGACGTCTGGTTCCCGCAGCCTCCGCCCAAGGATCATCCCTGGCGATCCATGCCGCATCACGGCATGACACCGCACATCTCGGGATCGTCGCTCTCCGCGCAGGCACGCTATGCCGCCGGCACACGCGAGATCCTGGAGTGCTGGTTCGAGGGCCGGCCGATCCGCGACGAATATCTGATCGTCGACGGCGGCAAGCTCGCCGGCGCCGGCGCCCATTCCTACAGCGCAGGCGATGCGACGCGCGGCTCGGAAGAAGCGGCGCGCTTCAGGGGCAAGACCTGATTGAAGCCGGCGGCTTCGGGTGGCGGTCCCGAAATGCCACGGGTCGTGGCATCATGGCTCCTGAGCGGGAGCATTCTTTGCGCAGTTGCCAGCAGGTCTGCAACAGGGAGATACGCCATGAGCACTTCCCCGCAGTGGCAGCCGAACGCCGACGAACCTAAGAGGCTGTCTCCACCCCTTCCGGCCACCTCTGCCGAATTCGTCAACACAGTGGCCCATTTCCATCGGGCTGAGATCGGACGAATGGCGGGGTGGCGAGACCGGATCGACCGGACAACGAACTGGGCCATCACCGTTGTCGCGGGAATGCTGTCCCTGTCCCTCTCGACGCCAGCGGCGCATCACGGTGTCCTGCTCTTTGCCATGGTGCTCGTGTTGCTTCTCCTGACCATCGAAGCACGCAGATACCGCTTCTTTGACGTATACCGCACACGGGTACGTCAGCTCGAACGCAACTACTTTGCCCAGGTCTTCGCGCCAGAGCCCGCGGCCGATCCGGACTGGATGCATATCCTCGGCCAGGACCTGCGTAAGCCACGGTTCCTGATGACCATGAAGACTGCAATGTCGCGCAGGCTCCGCCGTAACTATTTCTGGATGTTCCTGGTCTTGCTGGTAGCCTGGGTCGTCAAGATTTCCTCAGCAACGCTGCATCAGGAGGGTGCTCGGCCGGATACAGCTCAACCGCTTCTGGAGTGGGTTCGAAGCCTGGCATTGGGAGCGGTACCTGGCTGGATCGTCCTGCTGACGGTGCTTGCGTTCTATGGCTGGCTGATCCGCACAACTCTCAGCACCTATGTCGAGGCCGGGGAGCTTGCGTATGGTGATGTCCACGTTTGAGCGGATGCGCCGCTGATGTCATAGAGCGCCGCGCAGCCGCGGGTCCAGGGCATCTCGGATGCCGTCTCCGAGCAGATTGAACGCCAACACTGTCAGGGTAATCGCTGCGCCCGGAAACAGCACCAGCCACCATGGCGGCACCAACCCCGAATTCAGTGCGTCCGCCAGCATGTTTCCCCAGGTCGGCATTGGCGGCGGAATGCCCACACCCAGGAACCCCAGCGATGCCTCGATGATGATCGCGACTCCCAGATGCGTGGTTGCCAGGATCAGATAGGGAGCGATGCATTGTGGCAGGATGTGCCGGACCATCAGCCGCGTCTTCGACGCACCCAGGCTGCGCGCCGCCTCGACGAACGCCATTTCCTTCAATGACAATACCACCGCGCGTATGACACGACCACCAAACGGGATACGGGTGATGGCGATGGCTATGATCACGGTTCCGGTGCCTGCGCCCAGCGCCATGGCGATCGCCATGGCAAGGATCAGGTCGGGGAAGGATTGCAGGAACTCGATGATCCTTTGACTGACAAGATCGAAGCGTCCGCCCAGGAAACCGCTTACCAAACCCCAGATCGCGCCTAGCGTCGTCCCCAGCAGCACCGCGCCGAACGCTACCGCCAGCGAAGCCCGGCTGCCGTAGATCACGCGACTGAGCGTATCACGCCCGATCTGGTCGGTGCCAAACAGATGCATCCCATCCGGCGGCTTGGTCATGTGCCGAAAATCCGACTTCAGCGGCGGATACGGTGTGATCTCCGGTGCCGCAACAGCAATGGCGATGATCGCCAGGGCGACGACGCCCCAGAACGCGGACAGCGGAGAATGGCGGGCAAACCGCCACAGCACCTGCCAAATGCGCGCGAGCAAGGATAGTCGGACAGAGGCCGCCAGAGGCACCTTGTCCAGTTCGGGTGCGGTCGCGCTCATTGATAATGAATCCTCGGATCAATCCACGCTGTGATCACATCCACCGCGATGTTCAGCATCACGAACACCACGGCATATAGGAACACCAGATTCTGCATGACGAAGATGTCGCGTTCATACACCGCGATAAACATCGAGGACCCGAGCCCCGGCGTTCCAAAGGCCCGTTCCACCGGGATCGATCCGGCCAGCACGAATCCCAACAGGATGCCAGACAGCGTGACGACAGGCAGCAGCGCGTTGGGCAGCGCGTGCCGCATGATGACCAGGTGCCCGTTCAGCCCTTTGGCACGCGCGGTGCGAACGAAGTCCTCGCGAATGACCTCGAGCAACGACGACCGCGCCATGCGGGCGATATACGCGGCCTGGCCCAGCCCCAGGACGACCGCCGGACCGATGACGATCTGAAAATTGGCCCAAGGGTCGTCAAACAGAGAGACTCCGGCCATCGGCGCCTTGTATCCGAACCAAAACAACGAGGCCAAAACGATCAGCATCCCGAACCAGAAGCCTGGGATCGCCAGGAACAGGATGCTAATCAGACGGGCTATGTTGTCGACGATGCTGTTAGGCCGCAACGCGCTGACCACGGCGACCGGTATGCCGACAAGCCACGACAGCGCGACCGAAAGCAGCGCGATTTCCGCGGTCAGCGGTCCGCGCCGTCCGATGGTGTCGGCCACGCTTTCGGCGCGGAAGAACGAATGGCCGAACTCGCCGCGAGCGATGTCAACGACCCAGCGCCAGTATTGCAGGGGAAGCGGATCGCTGAGGCCAAGTGATGCCATGTAATTGGCGCGCTGCTCCACTGTAAGCTTCGTGAAGCCCTCGGTCCCGAAGATCGCCACAAGCGGATCGCCCGGCAGGATCCGCATGACGACGAATACGATGATTGACACGCCCACTATCGTGAACGCGCCGAACATCAGACGGCGGACGACATAGCTCAACATCGCTGACGGCCCGAATTACTTGTCCAGCCAAAACGTATCGAAGCGGACCACGTCGTAGATCCCGAAATAGTCCCTCGGGTTATGACCCTTCACGTAATCGTAGTAGATGTCGTTGATATTTTCCCAAGCCACGGGCAGCACCGGAGGATCCTGCTCCATCAGCATCTCATCCTCCCGTACCAGCGCCAGGCGCTTCGAAGAATCGACCTCCTGGTCGATCTTCGGCTGCCGTTCGTTGAACACCGCATTGTTCCAGCCGGAGTAGTTTTGCGGCCCGCCGCCCTTATACCAGGCATTGAAATAGTCCGATGGATCCAGGAGCGTCGATACGATCGCGCCGATGGCAAGGTCGAAATGCCCGCTGGCGACGTCGTCGAACCAGACCGATTCGACCACGGTTCGGAGATTGGTTTCGACGTTGATCAATTCCTTCAGCATCGCCTGAATGGCCTGTGCCCAGATCTTGAAGCTGGCGACGTCGCGGACGAGGAAGTCCAGGCCCTTGATGCCATCGGCATGGCCGGCCGCCGCCATCAGTGCGCGCGCTTCCTTGATCGCAGCCGTCGTATCCTCCTGATAGCCCGGTCTCTTCGCCAATTCCACGGGCGGGGTCGCGAAGTCGGAGAACGGATAGATGAACCCGCCGACACGCATCGGTGTGACGTCTTTGACCACGTCGATCAGAACGGGACGGTCAAACGCCAGATGCAGCGCGCGGCGCACCCGCGGATCGTCCAGCGGTTTGCGCTTCAGGTTCACCCAGGTGCCCTGGATCACACTCTGATTGAACGTCGCCGTTGACATGCCCGGGGTAGCCTTGGCCTTGCGAGTCGTGACCGGATCGACGATACGCGCATAATCCACGCGCCCGGACAGCACAGCCGAACCAAGCTCGGTCGAGAACGGCAGCGCGTGATAGAACTCGATGCCGTCCAGATAGGGCAGGCCCTGGTTCCAGTAGGCCGTGTTTTTCTCCATCGCCCAGACTTCGTTCTCGACCCGCCGTTTCGACTTATACGGCCCGGTGCCAGGATAGACTTCGACTTTGCGCAAATTGTAGTTGTTGTCCTCCAGCGTCTTCTTGCGGACGATCACGTTCCAGCCGCTGGCGATCGCGGACATGATGAAGTTCGGAGGCCGCGGCTCGGACAGCTTGAACTGTACCGTATACTTGTCGGGTGTCGTGATCTCCTCAACCGTCGTGAACAGGATGCTGCGCGGGATCAGGATGCCCTGCGGCGGCTTCCGGATGCGATCGAAGGTCGCCTTCACGTCGTCCGAGGTCAGCTCGGCACCGTCGTGAAACTGCACGCCTTTGCGCAGCGTGAATGTGTAGGTCTTGCCGTCCTCGGCAATCTCCCAGCTATGCGCCAGATCCGGAATGATGGTCTTGCCGCTGTCGCGAGGATCGCGCCTGACCAGGTTGTCGAACATGCAGCCTTGCGCGCCGAGACTGTTGATCGTGCCCGACTGATGCACGTCGAAATGTGGTGGACGGCTGGTAATTGCGTAGCGCAGGACACCACCGCGCTTCGGGTTCGGTTCCGGCGCCGCGAGCTGGAACTTGGATCCGTCGAACTGCAACGGAACATCGGCCGCCAGGCCGTACCGCGGCGCCAGGCCATAGGCAGCCGCCAAGGCAGCGGCGCTTACCTGAAAGAAATCACGCCGACTCCATCCCGTGTGACCGGGATCTTTTGCGCGCATTATTAGCCTCCCTATTCGTCTTTACTTTATTACCCGCGGCATGCTCTGATGGCTCACTCGTCGGGTCTTTGAGCCACGATAACAGACGGGGTCCAGGGAGTCACTTTGTGAATCATAACATGTTAGCGGCCTCCGGAAGCCGGCGCGCACGTCGCGGTGGGAACGGGGCCGATTCTGCAGGTCGCCGATCTCAAGACGCATTTCTTCACCGCGGCCGGCACCATTCCGGCGGTGAACGGCGTCTCCTACGAGGTCCGGGCCGGAGAAACCCTCGGCGATCGTCGGTGAATCCGGCTGCGGCAAAAGCGTGACCGCGCTGTCGATCCTACGTCTGGTGTCCAGCCCGCCCGGCCGCATCGTCGGCGGCGCCATCCGATTCCAGGGCGTGAACCTTCTGGATCTGTCCGAAGCGGAGATGGAGCGCATTCGCGGCAACGAGATTTCGATGATCTTCCAGGAGCCGATGACGTCGCTCAACCCGCTGCAGACCGCCGGACATCAGATTGCCGAGGCGATCGCCCTGCACCAGGGTCTGTCGTACCGCGCGGCGATGCAGAAGGCTGTGGCGATGCTGGGGCGGGTTCATATCCCCGCACCGGAACGCCGCGCCCACGCCTATCCACATCAGCTTTCCGGCGGCATGCGCCAACGCGTCATGATCGCGATGGCACTGTCCTGCAACCCCAAGGTGCTGATCGCTGACGAGCCGACAACCGCGCTGGACGTGACGATCCAGGCACAGATCCTCGACCTGATGCGGGAATTGCGCGAAACGCTCCGCACCGCGATGATCCTGATCACGCACGACATGGGTGTTGTCGCCGAGAACGCCGATCGCGTGGCAGTCATGTATGCTGGACGCAAGGTGGAGGAAGCGCCGGTGGACGATTTGTTCGACCGGCCGGCGCATCCTTACACACGGGGACTGCTCGCCTCGATCCCGCAGGCCGACAAGTCGCTGCGCGGGAACGCAGGGTCTCGTCTGAACGAGATCAAGGGCATGGTCCCGGTGCTGACAAGACTGCCGCCCGGCTGCGCGTTCGCGCCACGATGCGGCCTCGCCACAAGCCTGTGCAGGAAGGAGACCCCAGAGCTTCGCCCCCTGCGGGACGGTCATCTTGTGGCTTGCTGGCATGCCGGCGTCCCCTCTCACGCGGTGTCCTGACCAATGCCGGCGCTTCTGGAGGTCCGGGATCTCAAGAAATACTTCCCAATCCATGAGGGAGTGTTCTCCCGCGCGGCCGGGGAGGTCCGAGCGGTCGACGGTATTTCGTTTCATATCGGGCGGGGCGAAACCCTCGGGCTGGTGGGGGAAACCGGCTGCGGCAAGTCCACCGCCGGCCGGACCGTGCTGCGACTGCTGGAGCCGACATCAGGCCAGATTCTGATCGATGGAGAGGACATAACCAAACTGCATGCGAAAGCCCTGCTTCCGTTCCGCAGACGCATGCAAATGATCTACCAGGATCCCTATGCCTCGCTTAATCCGCGCATGACCGCGGGCGATATCGTAGCCGAACCGCTGACGATCCATCGCGCCTGCCCCCGGGGGAACGCAGGGACCGTGTGGCCGCGCTGTTTTCCCGCGTTGGGCTACGGCCTCATCTGATGCAGTCCTATCCCCACGAGTTCTCCGGCGGCCAGCGCCAGCGCGTCGGCATCGCCCGCGCGCTGGCATTGAACCCGGAACTGATCATCGGCGACGAACCGGTCTCCGCGCTAGATGTTTCGATCCAGGCCCAGATCATCAACCTGATGATGGACCTGCAAGACGAGTACAGGCTGTCCTATCTGTTCGTGGCGCACGACCTGAGTGTGGTGGAACATATCAGCCACCGGGTCGCGGTCATGTATCTTGGCCGGATCGTTGAGATCGCAGACAAGAATGGCCTGTTCGCTGCACCGCTGCACCCGTACACTGAAGCATTGCTGTCAGCGGTGCCGCTTCCCAAGGCCGGCTCGCGCCGGCGCAAGCGGATGATCCTGACCGGCGACGTACCCAGTCCGGTCAACCCGCCATCCGGCTGTCACTTCCATACACGGTGTGCGTACGCGATGGCGCGGTGTCGCACCGATCCGCCCACTCTGCGAGAGGTTCTTCCCGGCCATATGGCCGCCTGCCACCTGCATGATGACGGTGCGCGTTTGCCCTTGGCCAAACTTGCCGCCTGAGCCCGCGGGCTTGCGTCCGGTGCTCGCCGCGGATGGGCGGATCGCTTGCTGGTTGGTGATCAACGAATAGCTGCCACGAAATTCCGGAAGGTCACGGAATAGCGGAGTTCGGCGACGGGCGGGACACTGTGCTGCCACACCTGCCGTGATGCACCGCGCAGCAGATAGGCTGAGCGCGGCCGAACCTCCTGCGCGGCGCGCTCCCATGCCGCACCGGCCTGCGACGCAGCCGCAACGTGCATGTCGAGCCCAGCGATATGGCGATCACGTCCTCGAACATGGACTTGTCGCGGTGCCAGCCAATCCCGGCGCCCGGCGCGTACTCGTTGATGAGGATCTGTTGCAAGCCTGTCCGCCGCCAGACCCGCGAACGCTGCGGCCCGTTCGCGGAACGGAAGCAGGAAGTCCGGAATGTCTCGCTCTCCCGCAGATGTCGCCGCGGAAAAATCGTAGCGCCATCCAAAGGATATCACGCGCCGATTGCCGAGGAAGCCATGAAATTCGAACGGCTTGAACGGCAGCTCCTGGAATCGCTCGAGGAGCGCCTGTTCCTCTCCGGCCGAAATCACGTCGTCCCGGTAGGCGAAGCCCTCGGGCAACTGGCCGGCTCGTCGAGGAACAGGTCGCTTTGCTCGCGGATTGGAGATGTCGCTTGCTCATCAATGGAAGTTCCGTGCTCTTCACCTTGAGGGTGTCGATATGGATATCGGGGATATAGATGTCGCGAGGCCTGCGACCCAGGCCGCGTTCACGGGAGTCCGGTCCGCCGCCATGCGTCACCTGATCACCGCGGCCACGAGGGAGCGGGAAGGGGGCACCACGCCGTCCCACGCTCGCCAAGCAGATCCGAGAGATCGGTCAACTCGTCCGCCACGACGTGGATCACGTCGCTCTCCCGTTGCAGGAGGCCGCGGCAAGCGATCATGCGGGCGCCGAGAACGACGCGGCGCTGCCGCTCGAACACCTTGGGCCAGACGATGATGTTGGCGTGCCCGGTCTCGTCCTCGATGGTGGCGAAGATCACGCCTTGCGCGCTGCCCGGCCGCTGCCGCACCAGCACGATGCCGGCGACGGTGATGCGCTTGCCCGGTCGTCAGATTCCGGCAACGCCGCGCACGGCACGGCGCCGAGACGCTCGATCTCGTCGCGGATGAACGACACCGGGTGCTCCCGCAGCGTGAGACCGACCGAGCGGTAGTCCGCGACGACCTCGCCACCGGCTGGCATCCGCCGCAACGTCACTTTCGGCTCGCGCGACTGCGCCGGCGCGGCAGGCGGTCCGGCGGCGATCATCAATGGCAGTTCGGTGTCGTCGAGGCCACGGATTGCCCAAAGCGCCTGACGGCGGGTGAGGCCAAGACCAAGAAACGCGTCGGCATCGGCCAACTGCTCCAGCGCCGCGATCGGCACGGCCGGCACGGCGCCACACATCCTCGATGCTGCGATAGGGAACCTCACCGCGACGCGCGATCAGATCGTGGCGGCATATGCCTCGGCCAACCCCTTCACCATGCGCAGTCCCAACCGTACGGCGAGATACTTCCTGTCGGCCGCTTCCAGCGTGCAGTCCCACTGTGAAGCGTTGATGCAGACCGGCCGGACCTCGACGCCGTGCAGTTCGGCGTCGCGCACGATCTGCGCCGGCGCGTAGAAGCCCATCGGCTGCGCGTTCAGCAGAGCGGCGCAGAACACGTCGGGATGGTGGCATTTCAGCCAGCACGACGCATAGGCGATCAGCGCGAAACTGGCGGCATGGCTTTCGGGAAACCCGTAACTGCCGAAGCCTTCGATCTGCTTGAAGGTCGTTCGGCGAACTCCCGCGTGTAGCCGTTCGCCGATCATGCCATCGATCATCTTCTGCCTGAAACTTCGAGACGCCGCCGGTCATCTTGAAGGTCGCCATGCTCCGGCGCAGCGCATCGGCCTCGGTCGGGTGAAGCCGGCGCAGACGATCGCCACCTGCATCGCCTGCTCCTGAAACAGCGGCACGCCCAGCGTCTTGCCCAGCACGCGTTTCAGTTCCGGCTTGGGATAGTCCACGGGATCCTTGCCCTCGCGCCGGCGCAGATAGGGATGCACCATGTCGCCCTGGATCGGACCGGGCCGCACGATCGCCACCTCGATGACGAGATCATAGAACGTCTTCGGCTTCAGCCGCGGCAGCATCGACATCTGCGCGCGGCTCTCGATCTGGAATGTGCCGAGCGTGTCGGCCTTTTGGATCATGGCGTAGGTGGCCGGGTCTTCGGCCGGGATGCTCGCGAGATCGAGGGGCAGGCCGCGATGCTGCGTTCAGCAGGTCGAACGCACGCCGCATGCAGCCAAGCATGCCGAGGCCGAGCACATCGACCTTCATGAAGCGGAGATCATCGATGTCGTCCTTGTCCCATTCGATGACCTGGCGGTCGGCCATGGCCGCCGGTTCGATCGGCACCAGCTCGTCGAGCCGGTCATGCGTCAGAACGAAGCCGCCCGGATGCTGACTGAGGTGGCGGGGAAAGCCGATCAGCTCGCGCGACAGTTCCAGTGTCAGGCGCAGCCGCCGGTCGGCGAGGTTCAGGTTGAGTTCCGCCGCCTGCTCCTCGGCGCACGCCGTCTTCCGACCAGCCCCAGACCTGGGAGGCGAGGGCGACGGTGACGTCCTCGGTCAGTCCCATCGCCTTGCCGACCTCGCGTACGGCGCCGCGCGTGCGGTAGCGGATGATGGTCGCACAGAGCGCCGCGCGGTCGCGGCCGTAGGTGTTCATAGACCCACTGGATGACTTCCTCGCGCCGCTCATGCTCGAAATCGACATCGATGTCGGGCGGTTCGCGCCGCTCTGCCGAGACGAACCGTCTCGAACAGCAGGCCGCTGCGCACCGGATCGATGCTGGTGATGCCGAGCACGTAGCAGACGGCGGAGTTGGCAGCGGATCCGCGTCCCTGGCAGAGGATGTTCTTCGATCGCGCGAAGCGAACGATGTTGTTGACCGTCAGGAAATACGGCGCGTATGCGAGCTCGCGCGATCAACGCGAGTTCGTGCCGGAGTTGCGCGGCGACATCATCCGGCACGCCCTCTGGAAAGCGTTGCACGGCGCCCTCCCAGGTCAGCTTCTCCAGAGTTTGCTGCGGCGTGAGGCGCAGGATCCTCGAACTCGGCCGGATACTGGTAGCGCAGTTCGCGCAGATCGAACGGGCAGCGATCGACGATCTCCAGCGTCCGCGCGACAGCGTCGGGATGTCGGGCGAACAGCCGCGCCATTTCTTCGGGCGGTCGCAGATGGCGATCGGCGAAGCGTTCGCGGCGAAAGCCGACATCATCGATGGTGCAGCCCTCACGGATGCAGGTCACCACATCCTGCAGGATCGCGGCGTCGCGGCGCGTGATAGAGCACATCGCCGGTCGCGACCGTCGGAACGCGCGCGGCGCGCGGCAGTTCGGCCAGCCGATGCAGCCGCACCGCATCCTCTGGCCGGCGGCGCAAGGTCAGCGCCAGATAGGCACGATCGCCGAAATCTGACCGCATCCGCAGCCAGCGAGGATCGCAGCGCATCGTCCGGCTGATCGGGCAGCAGCATGGCACAGCAGCTCGTCGGCATGCGCGGCCACATCCTGCCAGGCCAGATCGCAGCCACCCTTGCCGGCACGGCTCTTGCCGAGGCTGAGGAGCCGGCACAGCCGCGCATAACCGGCCGGCTCGGTGGATAGACCAGAACGACGTGCCGTCGGTCAGATCGAGGCGGCAGCCCACCAGCATGCGCACGCCGGCTTCCTCGGCGCGCTGATGGCAGCGCGACGATGCCGGCCAGGGAGTTGCGGTCGGTGATGCCGAGCGCCGGCAGACCGAGCAATTTCGCCTGCGCGAACAGCTCCTCCGGATGCGAGGCGCCGCGCAGGAACGAATAGTTGGTCGTGACCTGAAGCTCGGCGTAGCCGGTCATGTCTCATCCTCCTCGCGTCGGTGATGTCGTGTCGTGCTGGGCGCCTGGCCGATCGGTCGCTTCATCACGACGAAACCGGAGGCTTCGAGCGCTCGGCGCAGATGTTCAGCGGCGATCTGTGCAATCATCGGACCGGCCACATCGATTCGCTTCCGACCCTTGAAGCGCAGTGCGAAGGACAGGGTCTCCTCGATCTCCTGCGGCGTGGCGGGACGTAGTTGCGGTTGTTCCGTCCATGTGCGCCTTTCAGAAAAATCCGTGCAGGAACCAGGAAGATCGCCGGTCGCCGCATCCTGCCCATCGCCGCGACGGAACAGCCAGAAGCGATGACCGTCATCGTCCTCCACGACGAAGTAGTCGCGCACGCCCAGCATCTCGCCTTCGCGCTTCCACCACTCCCCAACAATTCGTTCCGGTCCGTCGATGCTCGGCGAACACGATGCCGATGCTTGCGCCAGGTGAAGGCCGCCGGCGGATGATCCGGCAGCGGTGCGATCACCATCACCGGCTGTGGCGGCGTCAGAAGCCTTGCCGGCCGAGGCAGATGCGACGGCCAGGACATCCCTTTGATCGGCGTCAGCGCCGGCACGCGCTGCACCGACCGCTCGGGCACGTCGGATTCCACGGGGGCGATGCGATAGACGTGATCCGCACCGAACCGGTTGATGAGCCGGTCTATCAATCCGGCCAAGCTCCGCTTGTCTGCGACTCTCATCGCGCGGCAGGCCGTCGATCTGGGCGAACTCCAGCGGTTCGGCACTGTCGGCGATCAGACGCATGGCCTCGACGCCCGGTCCCGGATCAACCTGCTCCAGCCGCTCATGCAGCATCTTCGTCAGATGCATCGGCATCACGCGATGCCGCGGATGTGCCGATGCGGATCGTCTGCACGGATCCGTCGACCCGCTCGAACAGCAGGTCCAGCCGCCTGGCCCCCAGCGAGGCGCGTTCAAGCCGGCGGCAGACGAAGCGCATCAGCTTGTCCAGGACGGCGATGAAGGCTTCTGCCGTGCTGATGGGTTCGACGAAGGCAAGGCGGCGCTCAATGATGTCGGGCGGCGAGATGGGGCGGATCGTCTCGAACTGCTCGCCGCTGGCCTGTGCCAGGCGCAAGGCCAGTTGCGCGCCGAAGCGTCTGACCAGAGGCGCCCGCGGAGCAGACGGTCAGATCGCCGATGCACTCGATCCCGACACGACGTCAGCGCGTCACAGGTCTCGACGGGAAGCCGCAGCGCCTCCACGGGCAAGGGCTGCAACGCGTCATCGTTTTCCTCCGCCGGCACGATGACCGTCTCGCGGTCGCCATAGCGGGCGATGGCATGGGCGAAACCGGGCGTGTCGGCCATCGCCGATCCGCGCGCTGAAACCAGCTCGCGCCAGAGCGGGATTGGAGATCGGCCAGCAACGCCTCCTCGCCGCCGAGGAGATGGGCGCAGCCGGTGGCATCGATCCAGACCCCATCGGGCGCGTCGGCCGCGACCAGAGGTGCATAGCGCAGACACCAAACCGCGAGCCGGTCCAGCGCGGCGGCATCCGCCTCGGGTTCGGCGGCCAGGACGGAAAGCCCGGGGATTATAGCCTGCGCTTGCGTCAGGGGCATGCCGACGCGGATGCCCAGTGTCTGGGCCTCGGCGCTGGTTCCGGCGACGACGTGCCGGCGGCCATCATGCGCGGAGACGATCGACGAACGGTGCCGCCGTCCGGCGGCCCGCGCCGATCCTGCACAACCGATCGGTCTGGAAGGTCGGAAACCAGACGGAGATGACCCTGCGCATCGCATGCCTCCACGGTCCAGGTTGCAGGTTCGCCGCCTCGGCAGCGGACGAGATCGAGACGCCAACGGGACGCAGCGAGACCCGGTACATCAGGCGCCTCGGGGACCGGCGGCGCCGAGGGCAGCGCGGCCAGGCGCCAGCGCGTCGACGGCAGCATTGGGTTCGGACAGTCGCGGATCGTCGAAGGTGCGGCTGCGCCTCAGCAGAAAGGCCGGCACACCTGACGTTTCGGCCGCCAACTGCAGGCGGCGGGAAGCGGTGAGCGTGACGCGGGCGGAGGTCTCACCCACCACGCCGGCGAGACCAGCCTGGACGCAGCCCATCCTCCATGCCGGCAAGGACGTTGCGCCCGGCCTCCAGGAAGATCACACGTGATAACGGCAGGCCGACTCCGGCGAGAGCCGGAGCGAACAGGTCGGGCTGTTCCAGGACCCAAAGGACGATGCCGCGGCATCGCACAAGGATTCCGGCCACGAAAAGCGCCGCTGCGGCCGCATGTTCAGTCTCGGGGCCAACCCCGGCGGCTTCGTGCAGCGCACCGAGCGCGATGCCGTGACCGGGAAGCAGGCTGTCGATGGCGGGGATACCAAAGGGCTGCACTGCCAGCACCTCATGCTGCACCGACGTCGCCTGCATGCGGGCGATCTGTTCACGGAGAGCGTAGATGTGAGGTTGATGGGAATGCTCCATATGATCCAGCCTCTTTGGCAGGATGAGGAACATATAAAGAACTTATATCCCGAGTCGAGTCGGAAATCTCTGGCCGAACTGATACCCCCTCGGCTCACCGCCGTATCGCCCGGGCCCAGGCCGAAGCGCACATCGCCCATTCGTTAAATGCTGAAGGCATTCCGGGGGCCCGCGGCCGCAAATGGAGCCCATCAACTCTGAATGGCAATCGCGCGCGGCACCGGCACCCAATGAGGTGTCCCACTCATCCAGCTACCCCTCGATTGGCACACCGGCAAAACCCGGTCTAACCTTCCGTCAAACGTCTGCCCTTAAGGAGCAGCCATGGGAGGTACCAACCAAGTCGCCGTCTCAAAGGGCGTCGCGACCCGCGTAGCAGTTCGCCAACGATCGGCCCGACACCGTGCGAGCTGGACCGACCGCTACTTTGCTCAGCTCGCGGTGATGCCCACCACGGCGGTGATGCTGCTGATCTTCGGTTTGCCGTTGTTGTTCTCCGCCTGGCTTTCGACTGAAGCCTGGTCGCCCGACCAGACCCTGTTCGACGGCAAATTCGCTGGCACTGGAAATTACGAGGACCTGCTGACCGATCCGGAGTTCCTCGGCAGCCTGACCCTCACCCTTGATCTACACCGCCGCCACCGTCGCCGCCGAACTCGCCTGCGGCCTTGGCATCGCGCTGCTGCTGAACATCGATCTGCCGTGGATCGGTATATTCCGCACGCTTCTGGTCGTGCCGATGATGATCACGCCGGTCGTCGCCGCGTTCTGCTGGAAGCTGCTGCTCGATCCCGATCACGGCGTCATCAACTACTGGATCGGCCAGCACATCGTCTGGCTCGGCCGACCCGACACCGCGCTGTTCTCGGTCGCGATGGTGAATGTCTGGCAGAACGCACCCTATGTCGCGATCCTGCTGCTCGCCGGCCTGCGCTCGCTGCCGCACGAACCGGTCGAGGCTGCGCGCATCGACGGCGCCAGCCGCTGGCAGATGTTCTGGCACATCACGCTGCCGCTGCTGCGGCCGTACATCCTGGTGGCGCTGCTGCTGCGGACGATCTTCGAGTTCCGCGCCTTCGACAACATCTACGTCATGACCAGCGGCGGACCGGCGAACGCGACGATGACGCTGTCGATGTTCACCTATCTGGCGTCGTTCGTGCGCTTCGATCTGAGCCTCGGCGCGGCGGCGTCCTGGCTGATGCTGCTGATGTCCTGCTGCTGTGCGGCCTGTTCATCGCCGCTGATTCCGCCGGCGGGATGCCAACTGATGGCCGCGCTCAGCCACGTCGGCTCCCGCTCGAGCAAGCTGTCTGTTCGCGCTGGCGGTCTATGCCGCACTGATCGCGCTGACCGTCGGCGTTCCTGTTTCCGCTGCTGTGGATCATCGGCCTGTCGCTGAAGACGCGGCTGCAGGTGTTCGCCATCCCCGCCGCTGTTCGTCTGGTGGCCGACGCTGGAGAACTACGTCGGCGTGTTCGGCCGGGCGGATTTCCTGCAGGCGTTCGTCAACAGCCTGCTGGTGTCGGCCGGCGCGGTCACCCTGTCGCTGCTGGTCGGCGTGCCGGCCGCCTACGCCTTCGCGCGGTTCTCCGTTCTGCGGCCGCAACTTTCCTGTTCTTCGCACTGCTGGCGATGCGCATGCTGCCGCCGATCGCGGTGCTGGTGCCGATGTACGTGCTGTTCAGCAAGTTCGGCCTGACCACGACGCGCAGTCAGCGTCATCCTGGCCTACACCACCTTCAGCCTGCCGCTGGTGGTGTGGATCATGCGCGGCTTCTTCGAGGACCTGCCGCGCGAACTGGAGGAAAGCGCCTGGGTCGATGGCGCCAGCCGCTACCGCGCATTCCTCTATGTGGTGCTGCCGCTGATCCGGCCCGGCCTGGTGGCGGCGAGCATCCTGTGTCTGCAACTGGCGTGGAACGATTTCCTGTTCTCCGCCGTGCTGACCAACAACGCGACGCGCACGTTGCCGGTGCTGATGGCGGCGTTCTCCGGCGGCGACACCGGCGTCGACTGGGGCGGCATGACCGCATCCGGCGTGCTGGTGATCCTGCCGGTCTCATTTTCTCCTTTGCTCGCCCAACGCCATCTGGTCGCCGGCCTGTCGTCGGGAGCGGTCAAGGGATAAAAAGGGAGGAAACACATGCGGAACTGAAACGACGCCACCTGCTTGCCGGCATCCGCCGCCGCGGCTCTGCCGATGCCGCGCTCTGGCGCAGAGCAAGCCGGACAAGCTGGTCTATGTCGGCGACAACGGCCCCTGGCACTACGTATGGTCGAGGAAGTCGCGACCGGCGTTCGAGAAAGCAGACCGGCATCAAGATCGATTTCACCCTGCTGCCGGTCGATCCCTGGCGCGCGCGGCTGAAGACCGAACTCGGCTCCGGCACCAGCGGCATCGACATCGTGCAATGGTCGGTCGGCATGGCCGGCTGGATCAGCACCGCACATGCGAGGACCACGAGCCGCTGCTGGCAGAGATCATGGCGCGCGATCCGACCTGGGACTGGAACGACTTTCTGGCCGGCAGCAAGAAAGCGGCGACCTATGACGGCAAGCTGTGCGGCATTCCGTACCGCATCACCACCGGCATCATGCACTACCAGAAAGCGCTGCTGGAGCAGGCCGGCATCACCAAGCTGCCCGAAGACCTTGGACGAGTTGCGGAAGGCCGCATCGCGCTGAACACAGCCGCCCGATCGTTACGGCTTCGGCATGTCCGGGCCGCCAGGGGCCGGCGATCTATCAGCGGCTTCTCGCCGTGGCTGTATTCCAGCGGCGGCGGCATGCTCGACTTCAAGACCGGCGAGATCTTCATCAACAACGCCAAGGCGGTCGAGGCGCTGGAGTTCTGGTCGACCTCGTCACCAAGGACAAGGTCGTGCCGCCCGAGGCGATGACCTGGGACTTCGAGGAAATCGTCGCCGGCGGCCAGACGCGACCGCTACGCCATGGTGCAGACGTTCGCGCCCTACGGCACGCTGATCAACGATCCGAAGCTGTCGAAGACCGGCGGCAAGTGGGTCTGGGACACGGTGCCCGGCCAGCACCGACAAGATCGCAAGGCCGCACCTGGGTCGACGGCCACTTCCTCGGCGTTCCGAAATACACCAAGAACAAGGACTGGTCGCTGGAATTCATCGCGATGGCTGCAGCAAGCGATTGGCATGCAGCGCTCGATGATCCGCGGCAACGCGCCGCCGCGCGGCTCGGTGCTGCGCGATCCCGAGATGGTCGAGAAGATCGGCTGGCCGCCGGTCGCCGCGCAGGCGATCGAGACCGGCGTCCCGACGCCCGGCCCATCCGGTCTGGGACACGCTGGAGCTGCAGTTGCGCTCCGGCCATTTCGCAGACGCTGCTCGGCCAGAAGACCGCGAAGCAGGCGCTGGATGATGTCGCGGCCGACTGGCAGCGCAGCCTGCGCCGCGCGGGGATCGGCCGATGATCCGGCGCCGCATCTGCTGGCCGGCGGCCGCCGCCGCTCGCGATGCCGAGCTTCGCGCTGGCGCAGCCAGCAAGCCCGACAAGCTGGTGTTCGTCGGCGACAACGGCCCGTGGCACTGGTGCCTGGTCGAGGAAGTCGCACCGGCGTTCGAGAAAGCAGACCGGCATCAAGGTCGACTTCACGCTGCTGCCGATCGACGCGCTGAGCGCGCGGCTGAAGGCCGAGCTGAATTCCGGCTCCGTCGGCATCGACATCATCCAGTGGACCGCGCCGTATCGCCGGCTGGCTCGCGCCGCACATGGAGGACCACGAGAAGCTGCTGGCCAGCACCGCCGACCAGGCATCCCGATTTCGACTGGGACGACTTCCTGCCGTCGGTCCGCGACATGGCGAGCTATCAGGGCAAGCTGCTCGGCATTCCGTACCGCGTGACGGCGAGCATCCTGAACTACCAGAAGCCGCTGCTGGCCGATGCCGGCTTCACCAAGGCGCCGGAGAACTGGGACGAGTTCCTGAGCGCGCTGCATCGCGACCACCAAGCGCGCCGAACCGCTACGGCCTGGCATCTGGGGCCGCCAGGGACCGGCGATCGTCGGCGGCTTCTCGCCGTTCCTGCGCGGCAATGGCGGGCGATTATTTCGATCCGGAGACGTGGGAGATCCAGATCAACAACGACAAGGCGGTCGAGGCGCTGCAGTACTACGGCGACCTGATGACGAAGTACAAGGTCGTCGTGCCCGACGCGATCACCTGGGAGTTCGACGAGATCGTCGCCGGCGGCCAGAACGATCGTTACGCGATGACGATCACGCTGGCGCCCTACGGCACCCTGATCAACGATCCGAAGCTGTCGACAGACCGGCGGGCAACTGGGCCTGGGCCGTGGCGCCCGGCGCACATTCGCCGTGCGGAAAGCCGGTCATCGATGGGCGGCTGGACCTTCGGCGTGCCGCAGGCCGGCAAGAACACAGGAATGGGCGTTCGAGTTCATCCAGATGGCCATGCAGCAAGGAATGGATGCACCGCTCGCTGGAGCGCGGCAACGCGCCGCCGCGGGTGTCGGTGCTGAACGACCCCGGTGCTGCAGCAGCGTTTGGCTGGGCGCCGGTGCTGGCCGAGACGATGAAGACCGCGAAGCTGGAACCGCGCGAGCCGATCTGGCCGACATGGACCTGCAACTGCGCAGCGGCATCTCCGCCGTGCTGCTCGGGCCAGAAAACCGCCAAGGTGGCGCTGGACGGGGTCGCGGCCGACTGGCAGCGCATCGTTGCGACGAGCCGGTGTCGGCCGATGAGGTAACGCGTTTGACACCGTCAACGCCCACCTCCCATAGTCCAGGCAGGGAGAACAGCATGACCGCCGGCGCTATCGACTGCGACATCCATCCGGGCGTGCCGGACATCAAGGCGCTGCTGCCCTACATGAGCGAGTTCTGGCAGGAATCCTTCGTCGACCGCGGCATCGACGGCTTCGACATGATGAGCTACCCGCTGAGCGCGCCGATCACCTGCCGGCCGGACTGGCGGGTGAAAGGCGAACGGCCCGGCTCCAGCCTGGACGCGCATGCGCAGCCAGGCGCTGGACGCGTTCGGCATCGGCGCCGGCGATCTGCAATCCGCTGACCGGCGGCCAGGTCGCGGTCAGCGAGACGCATGGGCGCCGCGATCTGCTCCGCCGTCAACGACTGGATCATCGAACACTGGCTGGACCAGGAACCCCGCCTGCGCGCCTCGATCGTGGTGCCGGCGCAGGCGCCGCTGCTGGCGGCCGAGGAAATCGAACGCTGCGCCGCCGGACCATCGTTTCGTGCAGGTCCTGCTGCCCGTCGCCTGCGAGATGATGCTCGGCCGCAGCTATTACTGGCCGATCTACGAGGCCGCCGCGCGGCACGACCTGCCGATCGGCATCCACGCCGGCAGCATGTACCGTTACGCGCCGACATCCGACGGGCTGGCCGTCGCACTATCTGCACGACTACGTCGCCAACTCGCCAGATGTTCGAGGATCAGCTTGCTCAGCCTGATCTCCAACGGCGTGTTCAACAAATTCCCGGATCTGAAGTTCGTGCTGATCGAGTTCAGGCGTGACCTGGCTGCCCGGCTTCATCTGGCGCGCGATCAAGACCTGGCGCGGCGTGCGAGCCGAGGTGCCGTGGGTCAACGCGCTCGCCCGCCGAGATCGATCCGCGACAACATTCGCCTGACGATGCAGCCGTTCGACGCGCCCGGATCGGAGCGCCGTCGAGCGCATCATCGAGCAGATCGACGCGACCAGATGCTGCTGTTTGCCTCGGATTATCCGCACTGGCAGTTCGAGGGCGACGCGATCACGCCCGCCGGCCTGTCCGACGCCCTGCAGCAGCGGATGCGTGTCGACAATCCGCTGGCCACCTATCCTCGCCTGAAGGAGACCGTGCAATGAACGCGCCCGTCGATGTCCTGACCCGCGACTCGGGAGCCGACGTCCGCCTGGGCATCATCGATTGCGACATTCATCCCTACCCGAAGGCCGGCGCGCTGAACCAATATCTGTCCGAGCGCTGGCGCAAGCATGTCGCCGAATACGGCAAGTTCAACTGCGGCCCCTACGCCGATCGCGGCACCTATCCGCGGTTCTCTCCCAACACGTCACGCCGGGATTCCTGGCCGCCGAATGGCGGGCCTGCCGGGTTCGGATGTCGATTTCATCCGCAACGCAACTGCTCGACGCCTACAACATCACCTACGGCGTGCTGGAGCCGCTGCTTGGCGGCAACACGTCGCGCAACCTCGATGAGGCTGCGGCGCTGTGTTCCGCGATGAACGACTGGCAGGCGCACGACTTCGTCGATCCGGAGCCGCGGCTGCGCGCTTCGATCCTGGTTCCTCAGGACGATGCCGAGGCGTCGATCAAGGAAATCGAGAAGCGCGCCGGAGACTGGCGCTTCGCCCAGATCCAGCTTGGCTCCAAGACATCCGAACCGCTTGGACGCCGCCGCTACTGGCCGATCTTCGCCGCTGCTCAGGCGAACAACATGTCGATCGGCCTGCATATCGGCGGCACGCAGAGCAGCGCGCCCTCCGCCGGCGGCTGGCCGCAGTTCTATGTCGAGGACCATCATGTCCTGGTGCACTCGATGCAGAACCAGGCGGCCAGCCTGATCCTGGAGGGTGTGTTCGATGCCTTCCCCAACCTGAAGGTCGTCCTGATCGAGGGTGGCTTCGCCTGGGCGCCGTCGCTCGGCTGGCGGCTGGATGCGCATTGGGCGAAGATGCGCGACGAGGTTCCGCACCTGAAGCGCAAACCGTCGGAATACATGCAAGACCAATCTCTGGTTCGCCACGCAGCCGGTCGAGGAACCCGAACACCCCGACGACCTGCGCCAGGTCTTCGAGTGGATCGGCTGGGATCGCATGGTCTATTCGAGCGACTATCCGCATTGGGACTTCGACGATCCGCATCTGGCGTTCCGGTTCCAGATGACCGAACAGGAGAAGCGCATGCTGCTGCGCGACAACGCGCTGGACGTCTATACATTTAGATAGACGCCTGCACTCCAGATACCCGCCAGTTCGCGTCGCTGCAGATCGACGTGAGGCGTTCGAAATCCTCCCTTGTGGGGATGTCAGCAGGTTCAATGGGCCGCCAGCTCATCGACCATCGTTTGACGATTTCGGGCCGGGATGGCTACTGTTTTGATAATTGTTGGAGGTAGCGCCATGAACAGAGCTGAATTCGAGGCCGATGCCCGCCGCGAGGGCTACGAAATCCACGAAGGAAAGATCGAGCCGAACGTGCACCGCGAGCCGCATGTCCACGATTGGGATGCCCGGCTGTTCGTGCTGGACGGATCGCTGACGCTTGTGCGCGGCAATGGGCGCGAAACGTTCGGCCCTGGCAACTCATGCAGCCTGGCGGCGAACACCCCGCACGAGGAACACACCGAGGCCGATGGCGTTCGCTATGTGGCAGCCCGCCGGGCTGTGGCACAGGCTCCCGCCGCTCAATAGGCTGTGACGTTTCACATCGTCGCGCTGACCAGCCGGCCGGAGCTGACCCCTGCCGTTGCCGGATGGCTGCTTGATGAGTTCCGTCACGCGCTCAGCCCATCGCATGACGAACAAGTGGCAGAACTCCTTGCCCAGAGGGCGCCGGAAGAGACGTTCGTTCTGTTCGACGACAATGTGCCGGTCGGGACTGCCAGCCTGGTCACGAACGATCTTCCGTCACGCCCAGATCTCACGCCTTGGCTTGCCAGCGTGCTCGTGCGGCCGCAGTTCCGCGGGCGCGGATATAGTGCTCCCCTGGTCACACACGTGGAGGCGATAGCTGCCGCGTCGGCGTCGGTTTTGTGGCTCTATACCTGGACGGCGGAGCCGCTCTATGCGCGGCTGGGTTGGGAGCGCATCGGTTTGGAGCGCGATACCGACAGGAACATCGAGGTCGTGCTGATGAAGCGCGATTTGCGCGGCCATCGTCAACTTGACCGACCGCGAGCGCAATGAGGCAGGCGAACGGAGCCGAACATGTTGACGGCAGTACTATTGCGGCAACGCCGGCAATCTCGGTCCAGGTCTGAAACACTCGGATGGCCGGCCGTTGCCACAGCGAGAGCGTCAGACGCGCTGTGCGCCCCAGAACAACGGGAACCCGTCGGGAATTCCGTCGATCGTGTTCTGCCAGGCCATCGGCTGATACCAGATGCCAAGCGGCAGATGCGGAACGTCGATCCAGCACTGACGCTGAATGTCAGCGGCGATCTGCTTTTGCGTTGCGAGGTCCGGCGCATCGACCCAGGCGGCGCGCAGTTCCTCGATCCGCGGGCTGTTGGTCCAGCCGAACCAGGCCTTTCGCCGGTGGTACGCAGGAAGTGCAGAGTCGGCGTCTGCATGTCCAGCCCGTTGGCCGTGGTGCACAACGCGCTCCAGCCGCCCTTGTCCACCGGCTGCTTGTTCTCGCGCCGCACGATCGCGGTGCCCCAGTCCATCGACTGCACCTCGACGTTCAGGCCGGCGGACACCAGCATCGCGGCCGGCGACATCGGCCATCGCCTTGCGATAAGTGCGGATCGCTCGGCGCGAGCAGCACGGTCTTCTCGCCGTTGTAGCCGGCCTCCTTGATCGCCGCGCGAACGCGCGGCCATGTCGCGCGGACTGTTCAGCACCTCCATGCCCGCGTCGCTCGCCATGTCGGTGCCAGGGGTGAAGATCCCGACACCGTCCGCCACATTGCCGGATCATCGCCGGCGATGGCGGTCATGAAATCCTTCTGCACCACCGCGCCCAGAAGCGCCCGCCGGATCGGCGGGATTGTCGAACGGCGGCTGCAGGTTGTTCATCTTCAGACAGCCCAAGCGTGCCGTTGCGGTCCTTGATCTCCACCTGGATTTTGCCGGTGCGCTTCAGCAGCGGCAGCAGGTCGGCAGTCGGCAGTTCCCACCAGTCCATTTCGCCGGCCTGCATGGCGCTGGCCGAGGTGCCGTCGTCCGGGCTGGTGATCCACTCCACCCGCTCGAAATGCACGACCTTTCCGCCGGCGGTCCAGCCGGTGCTGATCTCCGGCCTCGGGTGATAGCGATCGAACTTGGTGTAGACCGCGCGCGCGCCGGACACCCATTCGTCGGCCTTGAAGCGGAACGGTCCGCTGCCGACCATTTCGGGAACCGGCTTGAACGGATCGGTTTTCGCCAGCCGTTCCGGCATCATCGCGCACATCGGCGTGGAGATCTTGCCCAGCGCGTAGGGCAGCATCTGGAACGGCTTTTTCAGGCGGAACGGATCGTGCGGTCGTCGATGGCCGAGAGTTCGTCGGTGCGCGCCATCAGCAGCGTGCCGATGCCGTCGCGCACCGCCCAGCGGCGGATCGAGGCGACACAGTCGCGGGCCAGGACCTTTTCGCCGTCGTGCCACAGCAGGCCGTCGCGCAGCGTCAGCTTCCAGACGTTTGCCGTCGTCCTCGACCGAGAAGCCCTCCAGCATCTGCGGTTCCATGTGGTACTGGCTGTTCATGCCGAACAGCGTGTCGAACACCATGTATGCCATGGTTGCGAGCGGTGTAGACCGTGGTGACGATCGGATCGAGGATCGTCAGATCGGACTGCGGAATGAATTTCAGCGGCGCCGCCGCGGCGCCTCGTGAAATCGAGGGTGCCAGAAGCGAAGCGACCGCGGCTGACGTCAACGTTCGCCGTCTTATCATTAAGCAAATCCTCCCAGTCGTTTTTGGCGAGGGGATGCTGCCGTCTCGCCTGTTACCTCCTGTATACTGGGATTATCTCCTCAGAGGCAAAGTGGTCGGTGCCGAGTGCTTCCGCTCGAGGGCGCTGCGTGAGCATATCGCGATCGTGACGATTTGGTCTGCTCCAAGAGGCTCATCTGGTCCTCGGTACACGACATGCCGAATAAGGATCAGTAATAAGCACTTCCACCATTGACGTGAATCGTCTGGCCGGTGATGAAACCACTATCGTCGCTGACAAGGAACAAACATGTGGCGGCGATCTCGTCCACCGTCCCTTGACGTCCCAAAGGAATGCCGGCGGCGGTCTGCGTCCGGCCCTGGTACCACTCGGGATTTGCCCGCATGGTATCGATGATGCCTGGAGAGACCACGTTGACCCGGATATTGTGCGGGGCGAATTCCGAGGCCAGCCCGCGCGCGAACCCGATGAGACCCATTTTGGCGGCTGAGAGATGGGCGCGTCCGCTGCCGCCGATGAATGACCCTTCACCGGCAAAGAACAGGATGCGTCCAAACCGGTTCTCGACCATTGGCTCGATGAGCGCGCGCGTGAGGTACAACGGCCCGTCAAGGACCACCGCCCTGACCGCTTCCCAGTCCTGCGTTGTCAGCTCCGTGAAGGGCTTGTGAGGCCGGATGGCGGCATTGTTGATCAGGATGTCGACGCGGCCAAACTCCGACAATGTCCGCGCGGCCAACATCTCGACGTCTTTCGCCTTGGCGATGTCCGCAATGATCGCAAGCGCCTTGACGCCGAGGCCCTGGGCTTCGCGCACCACGGCCTCGGCCTCGGCTTGGTTCGTGCGCGCATTGACGACGACGTGCGCGCCCTCCGCGGCCAGTTTCAACACCGTCGCCCGGCCGATATTACGGCCCGACCCGGTTACGACGGCGACTTTCCCCTCGAGCTTCCCCATAAGCCAACTCCATGACAGAAAAACTGATGACAACCGGCCGAGGAACCACTCACGCAGCCTCGAAAAAACAAAGTCCCACGGGTCGTGAGTCCCGAGTGAAAAGCGCAGGCGAAAGGATACATGATCTTCGGACGTTCACAATGATGCCGTGGAGATGCGCGGACTGGTTCCTTACGGCGACACGCAATCGAGGGTGGAACCGGCGTATGGCGGAGCTCGTCGCCGCGGACGTCTTGGTGCACTTTAGCCATGTCTCGGCCAGTGGGATAGCCGGATGAATTCCGTATAAGGGGGTATACAATGAAACTTTTCTATCAAAGCATGGGTGTGGCGCGTCGCTCCAGGACGGGTCTCTACGCGGAGAGCCTGAATCAGTTACTCACCCGGTCGGCGGCGCCGGGAACCACCATTGATGTCTATGGGTTGAGCGAGGGCGCGGCGATCGCAGATCAGTATAGATACCTCGAATACGTGGACACGCAGGAAATTCTGGCAAACGGCCTGCGCGCCGAACGGGAGGGATACGATGCGTTCTTGATCGGCAATATTTTCGATCCGGGCCTGCATGAATTGAGAGAGCTGCTCAATATTCCTGTGCTGGGACTTTGCGAAGTCCTCAATCCATCTGGCCTGCATGATGGGCCCCGGCTTTTCGATCGTGAACGTCAATCCGAAATTCGTTCGCAAGGTGACAGAGAATATCACCGACGCCGGCCTTGCCGGACGGCTGGTTTCCATTGAGCATATGCAGGTCGAGCGCGGTGCCGTTCTTGACAACGCCTTCGAAGACGACACTGTGCGTCAGATGGTCGTTGACCAGTTCACGGCAGCCGCCCGACGCGGCATCGCGCACGGCGCGGAAGTCGTCATCCCTGCCGGCGGCATCGTCATGTCGATCCTGGCGAACTCGGGGGTCCATGCGGTCGACAAGGCACCGATCGTCAATGGCGTGATCGGTTTGCTCAAGGTCGCGGAACTCGCAGTGCAGATCAAACAACTCACTGGGTTCTTCACCAGTAAGACAATGATGTATTCGCCGCCGACGGGCAAATTGTTACACGATATACGTCAATCGTATGGCAAGCATCTTTATCCCGGCGCGATTTGACCGGCTCCTGCAAGACCAGCCCGAAAATCTTAAACGACAGCATCAGAAATGCGCGTGGGCGGCGGCGAATGCAGATCAGGAACCCCGTGCGGCGTAGTTCCCCCAGCCTGTCGCCTGGTGAAGTGGAGCCTGCGGTGTGGTCTGCGCCTGGCACCACTACCTAGAGTTACCGGTCGCTGCGCTTTTGTTTCTCATGGCGCTTGAGTGACCGGTTTTGGGCTTTCCGTCCCGTCCCGGAACGGGCTAACGTCCCCGGAATGCGAATGTGGCAATTCGGTCACGGCCGGCGGCCGTGTGAGGAGGACACACGCCTGACGTCAACCGAGGTCCAGACACTTTTCGATGGCCAGATCAAGCGCCGGCAAATCTCCTTCGGGTAAGCCAGATCGGTTCTGTTAGAGCTCGCGCCATTTGCATGATCGGCATCTTGAGCGGGAGGATGCAGGGGATTATGCGGCCTGCAGGATGCTGATCGCAGTGGAAGCACCTCAGAGGACGTCCACTTGGCGGTGATTGGCGGAAACGGACTGGCGGAGATGGGGAGGGGGTCGGTCGAGGTCTGTCAATATAACGAGGCCAGTTGCGGCCGAGTGATTAACTGGAGAACAAGAACATGCGCCCGTTATCGACCCGTCTCATCCTGGCCGGCCTTACGGCTGTTCTTTCCTCGCCCCTGCACGCCCAACTACTCACACATCGCGATCTTTCCCTTGCGGTCGCCAAGACCATCGCCGAGACCGCGATCGCGAGTTGTGAGGCGCACGGCTATCGCGTGTCCGCGGTCGTGGTCGATCGTGCCGGCGAAACGGTCGTCGCTCTTCGTGGAGACAATGCCAGTCCGCATACGACTGAAAATGCGCGACGCAAGGCCTATACCGCGCTCAGCTTCCGCACCTCGACGACCGAATACGCCAAACGGTTCGCGAGCGATAACCCTGTGGTCCGCCAGCAGGTGACACTGCCAAACGTTATCGCCATCCCCGGCGGTCTGCCGATCAAGGCCGGTGACGACGTGATTGGCGGGATCGGCGTCTCCGGGTCTCCGGGCGTCGATGAGCCGTGCGTTCAGGCTGGTCTCGACAAGGTGGCGGATCAGCTTAAATGAGTGACCTGGCACAATAGCTTGCTAAGTGTCTGTCCGGAATTCATTCTTGGCCGTAGCTGACGAAATCAGTCTTGCACGGCGTGGATCGGTTGTGGGTCTCGGCGCGATCACGGCTCTCCGTCCACTGCCACCGGACTGACCGGATTGAATAGTCTCCGCGTTTGCCAATCACCACGCGCCTTGGGGGGACGGCGGGGGGTAGTCGATTAGACGGTCTATGGGATGCGGAACTCTCGGGCATGTGAAGCGCCACGCACATGTTCAAGTAGGAACGATCTCTCCGCTGACGACTTCTTGGTATTCCGACCAAGTCCTGAACGACTGACGGGCGGCATCGCCTTGCGGAACCATGCTGAAGGGAGCGCGAAGACCATGGGCAACAACACGGCGCCTCGGTCAAGACCCGATGGTTGCCGGATAAGACTATCAGCAGCGATCTTTGACGTGGACGGTGTGCTCGTGGCCTCGCCGCACGAGCGTGCATGGCGAGAGGCTCTCGCCCCTTTCGCGGACCCGGCCCGCTTCACGACCGCATTCTATCAGGCGAACGTAGCTGGTAAGCCACGAGAGGATGGCGCGCTGTCAACCCTGGAGCGGCTCAGTGTCGCGCAGGCTGCAGCGCGAGCCCCTGAATACGCTGCGGCAAAGCAGGCGCTGATCGACCGCTTGATAGCCGAAGGCAACTTCAATGCCTTTCCAGACGCTGTAGCGCCTTGCCTCAGCCCTGCATGCGGCCGGGCTGCGACTGGCCCTTGCTTCTTCGTCCCAGAACGCGCGCGCCATGCTGAGCCATCTGACGCTACCGGACGGGCGACCGTTGCTGTCGGTCTTCGATGCCGATCTCAGTGGCACGGACGTGCCGCATGGCAAGCCCGATCCCACTCTCTTCCTGCTTGCAGCGAAGGCGCTGGATACGCCGCCGGTCGAATGCCTGGTGATCGAGGATGCGCCTGCCGGCATTCAGGCGGCTCGTGCCGGCGGTATGGCGGGTCTCGGCATCGCTCGCCTCGGGGATGAGGCACTGCTGCATGCCGCTGATGCCGAGCTTGTGGTGACCAGCCTCGATCAGGTCGATACGGCTGTCATTGCCGACGGCGTGCTGCGGATCAGACCCAAAACGGGGACACCGTTTCAGGGATGACGTGCCTTCCAGCTAAAGCACTACCTTCGGCATTGTTTGTCCCAACGAGCGGCCGACGATTTCGCCGAGGCCTTCGGCCAGCGTGGTCACATCGTCTGTCTGGATGGTGCAGGAGATTGTACCAGTCCAGCTAGGGGCACGGCTGCTGCGCATCCAGTTCAGGTTACTATAGGTCCCCGTCTTTCCCCTGGTGCTACGCATCAAGAACCACTGGCGCCATGCAGCCAGGCGAGTGCGCTTGCTCTCTCGCCGCTCTTGAACACCTTGAATTCAGGGTGGGCAATAAGTTCGGCTATCTTGGGCGCGATCGCAAGAATTGTGCTGTCCGTAACTGCGGCCACACGGTCGATCTTGCGTTGGTGATCGCGAACGAACCTTATGTGTTCCGTGAGGGCATCAAAGCTTTTCCATCCGGGGAAAGACGATGCCTCGACCAACAATCCGGCTAGCTTCCCATTTTCGCTGATATATGGGTCGACCGTCGATGAGATTGCACGAAAATCATCACCTGTCAGAGTGCCTGTCAGCTTTACGACCAGTATACCGGAGTCCTTTAAGAGCTCGAATTCAATCATTGCTGTCTCCCTGGTCTATCGGCTCCCCTATTGCTCTGATCGGTCCCAATCTGCACGGGTATGGTTGGCCGCTCGGACGACGGATTGAGGCTTCTCACGCCGCACTTCCCTGGTGCCCGGTCACCGCACTATTATACCTGACCGGCTCGGTTCTG
Source organism: uncultured Alphaproteobacteria bacterium (assembly GCA_963771475.1). GTDB lineage: Bacteria > Pseudomonadota > Alphaproteobacteria > Acetobacterales > Acetobacteraceae > Rhodopila. The sequence continues at coordinate 251,486 of CAVYTN010000030.1, forward strand.
CGTCGGGCATTCAGTGATAGGCACTATAGCGTGATTTAGGCTCGTCAGGCGTCCCGGAGTTATCCGGATCAATCGCGGCTGGCTGGCCAGGTGCATGGGTCTCGCCACTGCCTTAGTAAGGGGGTGTGCCATAATACGGCTGCTGAGCCGCATACGGATAAACTCCATACCCATAGTAGCCGTAAGGATAGTAGCCGTAGGGATAGTAGCCGTAAGGGTAATAGCATCCTGACAGAAGGAGCAGCGTCAGTAGCAATATCCAGCGCATTAGACCCTCCCGCACTTCACTGAGAGGCTTCGCGTCACCAGAGTGACAGGCCCCATGGTTAGGGATCGGATTATTCTGGCTACCCGCCACCGCTGCACAAGGTAAAGCTGCGCGAGGACGGGCCGTCACTTGGGTATGGCGGCCGTCTGAACCCAGAAAGGGTAAAAAAATCGGGAGCCGAAGCGCCGACATCGGCCCGTGTTGGAGGGAGAAGAGCATTGGCGCCGTAGCTCCCCCATTGCGGGTCATGAATTCTGCCGGATTTGCATAGTCGGTCTCGTGGCATACCTTTACGCGTGAAGGAGTGCCTGTCGTGCGCTCATGAAATTCGTAGGTCCGAGCATTGATGGCCGGCTGCATCCGAGCGTGGGGACGGCCTAGGGCACCCAGACCAGCGGGCTCAGGTGTAGTGGGTCTTGGCAGGTGTTCTCCTACGGGACGACGGTTTGGGGAACCGACTGTTAGGTATCGTCACGTCCGGCCTGACAACATAAGAACCAGAGGGGTAAGATCATGGCAGATGCGTTGTCGGCCAAAGAACGAGAATTGATCGACGCCTATTGGCGGGCTGCCAACTACCTGTCTGTGGGCCAAATCTATCTCTACGACAATCCTCTGCTCAAACAACCCTTGACCAAGGATCACATCAAGCCGCGGCTTCTCGGACATTGGGGTACGACGCCCGGTTTGAACTTCATTTATGCTCATTTGAATCGGCTGATCAAAAAGCACGACCTCGACATGATCTACATCACGGGGCCCGGACACGGGGGTCCCGCCTTGGTCGCAAACGCCTATCTCGAAGGGACATACAGCGAGGTCTATCCAAACATCTCTGCTGACGAAGAGGGAATGAAGCGGCTGTTCACGCAATTTTCTTTTCCGGGCGGTATTCCCAGCCATGTGGCGCCTGAGACCCCAGGCTCGATGCACGAGGGCGGCGAACTTGGCTATGCTCTCTCCCATGCTTACGGAGCTGCTTTCGACAATCCTGACCTGATCGTCGCATGCGTTGTCGGCGATGGGGAGGCGGAGACCGGGCCCCTCGCGACGAGCTGGCATTCCAACAAGTTCCTGAATCCCGCAACCGACGGCGCTGTGCTGCCGATCTTGCACCTCAACGGTTACAAAATCGCCAATCCAACGGTGTTAGCCCGTATCACTCGTGACGAGTTGGACCACCTCCTGCTCGGCTACGGCTATACCCCGTACTATGTGGAGGGCCATGAGCCTGCGGCCATGCATGAGCTTATGGCCGCGACATTGGACACCGTCTTCGACGACATTCGCCGTATCAAAGCCGAGGCACAGACGAACAGTGGGGCAGAACGCCCTCGGTGGCCTATGATCGTGCTTCGCACCCCCAAGGGCTGGACATGCCCCAAGGAGATCGACGGCAGGCGTACCGAGGACTATTGGCGCGCCCATCAGGTCCCCATGGGGGAAATGCACGCAAACCCGGACCATGTGCATATTCTCGAAGAGTGGATGAAGAGCTATGGACCAGGAGAGCTCTTCGACGATAATGGCCGACTCCGAAACGACCTGGCAGGCTTGGCCCCTGAGGGTAGTCGCCGGATGAGCGCCAACCCGCACACCAATGGCGGTCTGCTTCTCCGCGATCTGCGCCTTCCCGATTTCGTCGATTATGCGGTCGAGGTATCAAACCCAGGCGCCGTCACGGCGGAGTCCACGCGCGTCATGGGGACATTCCTGCGCGACGTGATGAAGCTGAATATGGAGACTCGCAATTTCCGTTTGTTTAGCCCGGACGAGAGCAATTCAAACCGTTGGCAGGACGTCCTGGAGGTCACCAATCGCGCCTGGATGGCGGAAACCTATCCATGGGACGACCATCTCGCGCCCGACGGACGGGTCATGGAGATGCTCAGCGAGCACCAATGTCAGGGCTGGCTTGAGGGATATCTGCTGACAGGTCGGCACGGCTTCTTCTCGTGCTACGAGGCGTTCATCCATATCGTCGATTCGATGTTCAACCAGCATGCCAAGTGGCTGAAGGTGTGCAACCACATTAGGTGGCGGCGTCCCATCGCGTCGCTGAACTATCTTCTGTCCAGTCACGTTTGGCGCCAGGACCACAACGGCTTCAGCCATCAGGATCCCGGCTTCATCGACCACGTCGTAAACAAGAAGGCCGAAGTTATTCGTGTCTATCTGCCGCCCGACGCCAACTGCCTGCTTTCGGTCACCGACCACTGCTTACGTAGCCGGAATTACGTCAATGTTGTTGTCGCTGGGAAACAGGTTGCGCCGCAATGGCTGACGATGGGCGAGGCGATCAAACACTGCACCGCCGGCCTGGGAATATGGGATTGGGCCAGCAGCGACCGTGGCGGCGAGCCCGATGTGGTGATGGCATGTTGTGGCGACGTGCCGACCCTCGAGACCTTGGCTGCCGTCGACCTGCTTCGCCAGCACGCGCCGGAATTGAAAGTCCGCGTCATCAACATTGTGGATTTGATGAAACTGCAGCCGCCCGGTGATCATCCGCACGGGCTGCCGGATCTCGAGTTCGATGCTCTCTTTACTACGGACAAGCCGGTCATCTTCGCGTTCCACGGCTACCCGTGGCTCATTCACCGGCTGGTCTACAGGCGAAAAGGACACAACAATTTCCACGTCCGAGGATACAGAGAGGAAGGCACCACCAGCACCCCGTTCGACATGTGCGTCATGAACGGACTCGACCGCTTCCACCTGGTGAACGACGTCATTGAGCGCGTGCCGGCGCTTGGCGTGCGGGCAGCGTATGCCATGCAGGCGATACGCAACAAGCTGCTTGACCACAAGACGTATATCGAGCGGTACGGCGACGACATGCCAGAGATTGCAGGCTGGTCGTGGGGTCACTCGCAATCCTCTCGAATGGCCCGCTCAACAGAGGCAGATAACGTCTGAAACGGGAGCGAGGCCGCGCGTATGACCGCGGCAGTGATGGACACCCGGTCTTATGCTTGAACGCCCAACAGGAGTTGCCACTCCCCTGGGGAGGATGAATTTATGAATGGCGGCAGGAGGACGATGGCTACGACCCCGGATCGTGCTGGATTACTTGAGCAATATGAGATGATCGAGGACGGATGGCAACGCGAACAGCCAGACGATTGGCTGCGCAAGTCCGACGGCGCAGGCGAACACCGTCGGGAATGGCACGACCACTGACCCAAGCCGACTTTCTCAGGGAGGGCGTGAGGTGGAAGTCTTTGCGATCAGGCACGGAGAGACCGCGTGGAGCCTCAGCGGCCAACACACAGGCAAAACGGATATCCCATTAACCGGCAATGGACGTGAGCTTGCGAAGCGGCTTCAGCCCGCACTGGCGAAGGAGGAGTTCGGCCTCGTTCTCGTCAGCCCAAGACAACGGGCACAAGAGACATGCCGGTTAGCGGGGCTTGGTCCTCGTGCCATCATCGAGCCGGATCTGGCAGAGTGGGACTACGGTGATTATGAGGGGCTGACGTCCAAGGAGATACACACGAAAGCACCGGGCTGGCAGCTTTTCCGGGACGGGTGCCCAGGCGGAGAGTCGCCGGAACAAGTTGGTGCACGCGCAGACCGGGTGATCGCGCGCGCGCGCCAAGCTGACGGCAACGTCGCATTGTTTGCACACGGCCATATCCTCCGCGTGCTTGGAGCACGCTGGATCAGGTTGCCGCCGAATAGTGGACAACATTTTCTTCTCGAAACGGGCGCGTGTTGTGTACTGGGCTACTACCGGGAAAGCCCGGCCATCAGAGCTTGGAATTTGCTGGTCGTTTAGCTGAGCTCAGTAATGCCTGATGAGGAACAACGCTATGCTCCACCACGAACGTCTTCGACCGCCGTCCAAGGACTTTCCGGCAGATGAGTGGAACATAATCGAAACGGGTTTTCACCCGGAGTTCCTTGCTCAATCCGAGACTATGCTGGCAGTGGGAAACGGCTATCTTGGCATTCGTGGATGCCCTGAGGAAGGTGGTCCTGTCGCTGAGAACAGCACCTTGATAAATGGGTTCTATGAAACCCGACCGATCGTTTACGGAGAAGAAGCCTACGGGTTCGCGAAAACCGGGCAGACCATAATTCCTGTCACCGACGCCAAAGTCATCAAGCTATACGTCGACGACGAGCCGTTCTGGCTACCCGATGCCAACCTGCTGAGCTGCAATCGGCGGCTCAACATGAAGTCCGGCACATTGGACCGGGAAATTCTATGGGAGACTCCCGCGGGCAAGCAGGTACTGATCGCGTCAAGGCGACTCGTTTCCTTTGTCGACAGACATGTGGCTGCGATATCCTACAGTGTGACCCTTTTGAATGCAGAAGCTTCCATCGTGATTTCCTCAGAGATGGTGGCAAACCAGCCGATATCGCAAAGTGACAAAATTGATCCGCGGCTTTCGCAGAGCCTGGGGGAGCGCGTGCTGCATCATAGAGCCAGCTACAGCCGAGATCGGCGAATAGTACTGTGCCACGGTACCGGAAAGAGTCGCTTGATCCTTGCATGCGCCACCGAAACCGCGCTGGAGGCGGAATGCCCGTACGCCTGCAAGACTGCCCACACGGAGGACTTCGGTCAGGTTGCTTTCACGATGGAGGCGCGGCCAAACCACACGATCCAGCTTACGAAGTTCATGGTTTATCACACATCCCAGACAGCGTCTGCGGAAGAGCTCTGCCGCCGGACCGAGTGGACAACGGATCGCGTCGTCAGGCGAGGGTTTCAGAATATACTAGCCGGTCAAGAGCAGTACATGGAGGATTTCTGGCGCCGTAGTGATGTACAAGTTCGCAATGTCAGAGAAGATCGCACAAAGCGTAGCACGGTTGAAATTCAGCAAGCGATTCGGTTCAACCTTTTTCACATTCTGCAGGCAGCCGCGCGTGGGGAAATTGCGGGTGTGCCAGCAAAAGGCCTCACCGGACAAGCCTACGAGGGGCATTACTTCTGGGACACCGAGATCTATCTCTTGCCCTTTCTGATTTACACGTCTCCTTGGATCGCCAAAAACTTGCTGCTGTTCCGTCACAGGATGCTGCCGCAGGCGCGATCCCGCGCCAGAGAGTTGGGCCACCGGGGAGCCATGTTCCCGTGGAGGACAATTAACGGGGGTGAAGCCTCTGCATACTACGCCGCAGGTACCGCGCAATATCATATCAACGCCGATATCATGTACGCATTACGCAAATATGTCCAAGCGACGGGCGACGAAGCTTTCTTACGCGACTACGGAGTGGAGATGCTGGTGGAAACCGCCAGACTATGGTTGGATTTAGGTTTCTACTCTGACACCAAAGGCGGAAAATTCTGTATCAATGCTGTCACCGGTCCAGACGAATATAATACGGTTGTCAACAATAATGCCTATACTAATCTCATGGCTAGAGAAAATCTGCAGTACGCAGCCAGATCAGTCGAATCCCTGCGATCAACACATCAGGAGTCGTTTCGCAATCTTGTAAGCAAAACAGGGCTCGATCCAAATGAACCGAGAAATTGGATGCATGCAGCCGAGAATATGTTCATTCCGTATCACGAAGAGCTTGGAATCATTCCGCAAGACGACCAGTTCCTTGACAGGGAGCCATGGGACTTTCGCAACACACCTGCCGAACACTATCCGCTACTGTTATTTTACCATCCACTTAACATCTACCGAAAGCAGGTCATCAAACAGGCAGATGTGGTACTTGCCATGTTCCTGCTTGGGGATGCCTTCACAGATGAAGCGAAAAAGCGTAACTTTGAGTTCTACGACCCGCTGACAACGGGTGATTTATCCCTGTCTTCTTGCGTTGAGGCAATCGTTGCCGCACAGGTCGGTGACGTGGAGAAAGCCGTTCGATATGGGATGGCTGCGCTGTTGATGGATCTCGCGGACGTCGGAGGAAACGTCAAAGACGGGTGTCATATTGCCTCGATGGGCGGCACTTGGATGATGCTGATTTACGGGCTGGCCGGCATGCGGGACAATGATGGCCAGTTGTCATTCCGGCCCCGTCGGGCTCCGGAGGTTAATGCTATACTTCGTTTTTGCGTGACATACCATGGCCGGCGCCTGCAAGTCGAACTCAGTCTGGAGAGGGTGCAATACACGCTGCGTTACGGAGAAGCCCTGACCATTCGCCATGAAACGGAGGAGGTGGAGCTGACCTCCGAAAGTCCGATCGCGATTCGGTCAGTTAGCAGGCTGACAGGAGACGGCTAGGGCAGGTGTAGTCCTCAAAGCATTGCTGTAATTTGATCACAGCCCCGGCTTTCCGACCGGACTGTTCCGGCTAAGCTTCGACTGTCGGACGCACCTGCGCATCGTGGTCAGGCTGCGATGGCGGGTATGTCCCATGATCTCTTCGTCGGTGACGCCATTCCGGCAGGCTGTCGTCACGAAGCCGGCACGTAGGCCATGCGGGCTTCGCCCATGCACGCGCGACCCGCTTCGAGGCGTTGGAGCCGATCCGTCCGGGTGTGCGGCGCTATTTCGGCGGGTTCGCCGCCGCTGTCGCGCGCGGTCTAAGGCTGCGACACGACCATGGCTCGCAATACATGTCGGACCACTTCCAGAAGGAAATCACGTTCCTAGGCATCGAGAGTTCTCCCGCCTTCGTGCACGCTCCGGAAGGAAACGGCTGCGCCGAGCGGTTCATCCGCACGCTGGAGAACTTGCTCTGGGTCACGACCTTCGAAACGATCGAACAACTCCGCCAAGCACTGCTGGCGTTCCGAGAGACCGACAACACCAAGTGGCTGATAGAACGGCACGGCTTCATGACGCCCTCAGCCTTCAGACAGAGACAGCTTCAACCCGTCGACAAGGCGGCGTAGGGTTCAATCCGGTGTCGCAGAAACCGCGGGCGGTACACAGCTCGTCTGCAGTGCCAGACAAGCCCCACACGATTGGCGACCACGCCACGACCGCTAAATCACATGGATCGATTGCCGCCGATGTGTGCGCCGGCCCCATCGCATTTACCTCGCGGGCTCCGGAGCGGCCCTAAGGACGTCTTTTCACATAGACGAACCGACGGTGCGCATTCCGTTGATCCTGATCAGCCATTCCAACCGATCGCGATCACCGGTTCCGGTGATCCTGATCATGGTGTTCACCCGGCCTGAGGAGGGCCCGGCGGACAGCATGACGGGGTGCCAGTCAGCGACCACTGACGGTTGAGCAGGTCTCATCTTTGCTTGGCGTTCGTCAAGCCTTCGGGTTGGGCAAGCGCCTGACGTTTCCGCAGGCTCTCGCCGGTCAACTCAATCCGATGGGACCGGTGAACGGCGCGATCAAGGATCGCATCTCCGAGTGTTGGATCCCCAATGATCTCGTCGTAGATTGCCACGACATGCTGCACCTGCACCGCGACCAGGCCACCGCCCGCGACATCGGAGGTGACCCAGGTCATCGGCTACCGCGGTCGATCATGTATCGGATGTAGGCCTTCGTCGTCTCCCCGCCATACGACATGCCGAACGGCTTGGGTCGTATGTCCGCTGGCGCGGCGGTAGGAGGCGTTGCGCGGAATTTCTTTGCCGCGGGAACTGGCCGGGACAATACGGGCCGGAACGACACCGGCTGGGACGACGCTGGCCGATCCACAGGTGCACTTGGTCCAGCGATACGTTCCGGCGATGCCTCGCTGCGCGCTTTGGTCCATGAGTCGACGTCCTTGCGCAACTGTGCCTTCATCGCCTCAGATTTGCGCTCGGCTTCCGTGTCGTCGCCTTCAGGCTCAATGCTCATGGATAGATCCTTTCTCGAAAGATATCCCTGCAAACCATCGCGAGCGGCGGGTTCCGCGATTAGGCATTATCCACCCAAGACAGGCAGGATCCACGGAAGGCGGACGTCAACGCCAATCCGCCTGCGAAGTGCGATTCGGATCATGGTCGCGGAAGTATCTACCTTATCTCGGGATGATTGATCCCGACTGTGTGATCGGATGCAGCACCCCCAGGGAAGGACAGACGAAGGCCCTGGGCGCCATAGCGAGACAAGCGCCGCCGGCTCGTTTGAGGCCACCGAGGCAGCCGCGGAAGCCTGCGTTCGCAAACAGGGCGCCTCTTCCCTTCACTCCGTAAACGGAGCGTCTCCCCTGACCCGCATGACGGGATGTCAGGGCCGCCCGGCTAGGTTGGTCACCGTTGCTATAGCAAACTGGCTTTTCTCCCCAATGCGCACGCCAGTTTGGACGTGTCCCTCGCCGCCGCATTCCGGGCACGTCACGCGCTTCCCGCCGATCACGTCGGCGCCAGGCACCTTGACGCGATAGGTGGTCCCCTGCCCTTTGCACCGCTGGCAGGTAATCGGCGTTGCCGCGAGGGGCAAACAAATCTGGCTACGGTCGCAAATGAGATTGCCCATCAAGCACACCGGTAGAATTCATTGTGCCTGTTTATATAGGTCATTTGGAACATGGATATCACTATATTCGTCTATACTCCAAGAAAGACTTCGCCTGTCGCGAATGATGCATCGCCGTCGGTATAGGCCTGCATGAGGGCAGCGGTCTCAGCCCGGACAGTTTCCGCAGTGACCGCCGGCATACCAAAACCGCAGACTCGGTTCTGCCGTAGCGACTAAGGCGTGTGCTTGTCGGCGCTGTTGGTCAGCGCGTGGCCGGTGGCAGAGATATCCTGGCCGGCACCCGCGGTGGTGTGGCACGCCCCGAGAAGAGGTGCGGTGCTAATGAGCACAAGGAATGTCAGGGCGATGGAAAATTTCTTGCTCATGGTGTTGCTCCTTCTATGCGGGATTGTCGTTGTCGGGGCGGTCTCTTGCCGCCGCGGATGCAGATTTCATGGGGCTGAACAAGTCATCAGATGGGCATCTGTCGTCAGCAATATCAGCTTCGGAAAATACTCATGTCGGCGCCGCAGTGACGGCGCATCCGTTACCCGTTCAGGGGTCCCACTCAGACAAACCTTGACCTAGAGCGTGATGACCGGAGGCGGAATCGCCGGAGGTCTGAAATCACGCGATCAAACAAACACCTAGAGCAGGATGGCTGAGCGAAAGCGATGTCATCCTGCTCTAGCGCCCCATTCACCGCCGCTCCTTCGAGGCCGGAAATCACGGCGGCAGTGAGATAGCCAAGCACCACGACGTGCCCGACGATCGGGATCGTCAAAAATAAGCCCCCGAAGTAGAAGCCTATGACCTTCTCATCGACATGATAGGCCTTGCCGACAATACTGAGGCTCCTCATGTCAAATCCGGCCGACGCGAGCTTCATGACAGCCGTCTCTCTGCTGACTGATGGTTCGAAAACGGCGCTGACGGCGTCGTTTTCTGCATGTGACCCTTTTGCCCCGGCAATTAACCGCGGGTGCAACACCATATCGGTGCGGCCGCGGCAGTCGGGCAGAGGCGGAAATACTTAGAGCACCTTCTACCGAACCGGCCTGCGTAGTTTCCGAGCCTGTGCCGGGAACCCTGCGGGCCCATATGCGAAAAGCTGGCTCTCAGTGCCTGCGCGCAAAGGCTGGCCTGGCCAAATGGCCAACATCCAGGAGCGCCGTGACCGTCAACCCATGACAGGATTTCAGCATGAGCCAAACGGATGTATTCGCCCTGCAAAACAGCGGCATGGGCGTATTTCTCTTTGCCGAGGTTGGCACAGAGACCAATGGCTCGACGCTCACTGTTCTCTCTGTCCTTGCTCGTCTCGGTCAGGACCCTTGGGCGCAGGCCGCGCAATGGGGCAGGTTACCAAAGGCCGACGTCATTGACCGCCTGGCCAACTGTATCGCGCAGATGCCGTTGCCGCCGCAGGCCCTCGACGACGCCCGCGGGACCGCTGCTCGGCTGATCCTGTTGTTGCCGACGCCCGCGAGCACGTCGAACCACTCGGCGGGCGCTAAGGCCGTTCTGCCGACGTTGCCACGATGGGCGCCGGCGATCTTGATCGTTGTCATGTTGGCTTTTTCCATCGGGGGGACGCTGCTTATCGGGTCAGGCGCGAAGGACGCCGGTGTGGCTCCAGGCGTGCTGAGCCAACCGTTATCTCCGAGCGTGCCGTCCGATTGAAAGACGACGGATTCATTCGTGAAAGCCGGCCAGCCTTATATCGATATTATAACAAAACGACGAAGCAGGCGATGGAGGCACCTACCAGGACAATGGAATACTGAGGGCAGGACCGGCGTCGGCGTGTATCTGCCGTGTTCGTCGATTACCGTTTCGACGTCGTTGGCGGCCAATACGTCCAGGGCGCATTGCCAATGCGGATACGGACAGCGCGTACGTGTCGATCCCGATGAACGGCGGTCCGGTCACCCCAAGCGCCATTCGGCGCAGGCAGATCGCCTGGGTGATGGCCAGGATATGGGGCTCGTTGAACGCAAGATCGAAGGCCGATCCGCGATGGCCGGATGTGCCGAAGGCGACCCTTGTTGGCCTGTTCCTGCGGCGGGACGAGTAACGTGATCAGTCAGTCCGCGTCGTCAACCGCCGCAAGCGCGAGACGCGCCAAGGCCGGCAGCGACTTTGTCCCTGTCTTCGTCATGATCGACGCGCGGTGGTTCTCGACCGTCCGCTGGCTGATGCCGAGGTCGGCGGCGATGTTCTTGCTGGGATGACCGGCCAGGACCATGTCCATGATCTGCCGCTGGCGTGGCGTCAGGGTGGCGACATGGTTCGCCGCCTCGGCATGCCACGCCGACAGCTTGCTGGAGTCCCGCGACAGCTCCAACGCCCTGTCGACGCCAGTCAGCAGCTCGTTCCGGCTGATCGGCTTTTCGATGAAATCGGATGCGCCCGCTTTCATGGCGCGAACGGCCATGGGAACGTCGCTGTGGCCGGTGATCATGATCGCCGGCAGGCTGTTCCCCGCATCATGCAGCCGGCCGAGCAGCGCGAGGCCGTTCATGCCGGGGAGGTAGGCATCGATGATCAGGCAGGCCTCCCGCCCTGGCTGGTAAGCCGCCAGGAATTCTTCGCAGGTCGCGAAATCCCGCACCTCCCGCCCATCCTCTTCCAGTACCTCGCGGATCGCCGCACGGATGCTGTCGTCGTCGTCGACTATGAAGATCATCGGCGGTCCGGAAGCGCCCATCGGTTCGGTGCGCCGCGGTGCCCGGTTCAAGGGCTGCGACAATGGCAGCAGGCGCTGGACGGCTCCGATCAGCTCTTTCAGCTTGATCGGCTTGCTCAATCGATCGCAGCCGGCGTCCGCAATGCTGCTCAGGGTGCGGGTCGATATGTCGCCGGTCAGGATGATCGTCGGGACCGCCTGGTGCAGTTCCTCGCGCAGCATCCGGGCGGCGTGGACCCCATCCATGCCGGTGGGAAGGTTGAAGTCCGCGAGGATGAGGTCGGGGCGGATCATGCCCCGCTTGACCAGGTCCAGCGCCATGACACCGTCGGACGCCGTTGCCACGGAATGTCCTTCATCGGCGAGCAGGACTTCCAGCAATTCACGTAGATCGGGCTCATCCTCTATCACCAGGATGGCACCCGTGTTGCGGACCGAACCTGCCCCTTCGGCCGGTTGCGCGGCTGGTTCCGCCCGCGGGATCGACCCACCCGGACGCAGCGGGACATCCACCGAGAAAACCGAGCCGCGGCCCAGCCGAGACCTGACGTGGATCGGATGACCCAGGAGGGCCCCGAGACGGTGCACGATGGAAAGACCCAGGCCGAGGCCGCGGCTCCGCTCCCGCGCGGCATTGTCGAGTTGATGGTACTCTTCGAAGATCGCGCCGAGTGCGTCTTCCGGTATGCCTATGCCGGTGTCCCAGACTTCGATGCCGAGGACATCCGCCGTGCCGTCGGCAACCCAGCAGCACGTTGCCCTGCTTGGTGTATTTCAGTGCATTGGAAACCAGGTTGCGCAGCATCTGCTCCAGCAGGCGGGGGTCGCTGGTGATCGACAGGCTGCACGGCACCACCCGGAGCGTCAGCCCCTTCGCCTGGGCGTGATAGATGAACTCGTCCCGCAACTGGTTCAGCAGATCGGCGACCGGAAAATTGACAATCTCGGCACGGACCGTCCCTGCTTCGATCCGATTGATGTCCAAAAGCGTGTTCAGCATACCCGACATGGCGCCCAGCGTCTCATCAAGCCGTTCGATCAGCGTCAGCGCCTTTTCGGTTTCGACGTTCTTCGCCAGCAATCCCTGCAGCAGCGCGAGCGTCTGCAATGGCTGACGCAGGTCGTGGCTTGCCGCGGCCAGGAAGCGTGACTTCGCCGCGGTCGTGAGTTCCGCCTGGCGCTTCGCCACGGCGAGCTCGTCCATCGCCTGCCTTCGGTCGGTGATATCGGCGAACGTGATGACGACTCCCGCCACGCCGTTGTCCTGCGTGCGATATGGCAGCACCCGACGGATGAAGAACGCACCGTTCCGCGCTTCGATCTCTCGCTCGACCGGCGTGAGGGTTCGTATGACGGCCTTTGCGTCGTCGAGGATTGCTCTGTCCGCCGCCAACGAGTTCAGATCGGAGAGTGGCCGCCCGATGTCTGTGGGAATGATGGCGAACAGCGCCTTGGTCGCCGGCGTGAAGAAGCGGATGTTGAGATCGCGGTCGAGGAACAGCGTCGCGATATCGGTGCTGTAGAGGACGTTCTGAAGATCGTCGGACGTGGTTCGCTGGCGTTCCAGCGTTTCCTGCAACTGGCTGTTCAGCGCAGTCAGTTCCTCATTCAACGATTGCAGTTCTTCCTTGGAGGTCAGCAGCTCCTCGTTGGTGGACTGGTATTCCTCCCGCACCGACAGGGCTTCTTCGTTGACCGCTTTCTGCTCTTCGCTGGAAACCTCCAGGTTATGGATCGCACCCTGCAGTTCGGTTCGTGTTGCCTCTAGCTCCTGCTCCAGGGCGGCGACAAGCGCACCTTCATCGTCGGCGCCGCGCCGGTTCCGCCGCGGCTCAGGTTTCGGATCGTCGACGAAGCAGACGATCAGCAGATCCTCGTTTTCATAACGGACCGGCTGTACCGCGATGCTGAACGAAGCGGGTTGGCCGTCCAAGGTGGTCCGTCCGCCGGCGACGACGATCCGAACGCCTTCCTGAATGACCTGCTGGATCGCCGAGCGCAGCTTGGTGCGCAAGCCCTGCCGAGCCATCGCCAGCAGGTCGTGCGACGGGTGTCCGGGCGGAACGCGCAGATAGCGGTCTGTCGGACCAAGCGAGTAAAGGCATTCATGCCTGCGGTTGATCAGGACCGCCGCGGGCGCATAGGTTTCCATCACCGCCCGCTGGCACAGTTCCGCCAGCGCCGCCTGGCGCGACGGTGCGGGAGCGGTTCTGGACAGCAGACGGGCGCCGTCGCCCATGTTACGAGACAGACTGAGGTCGCCCGGCCGGCTCCTCCCGACATGGCGATACAGCCGCTCGGTTTTTGCAACGGTCTCGAATCGGCCGCTGCTTTCGCCGATCGACTCCGCCGTGCCGAGCAGAAGAAGGCCGCCTTGCTCGAGGGCGAAATGAAACAGCGAGACGACCTTCGCCTGTGCCTCGGGACGCAGGTAGATCAGCAGGTTCCGGCAGGAGATGAAATCCAAACGGGAGAATGGCGGGTCGGCCAGCACATCCTGCACGGTGAAAACCACCGACGCACGCAGCTCCGGGGATACGCGGTAGCTGTGTTCTTCCTTCGAGAAGAAGCGGGCGATCCTCTCAGCCGAGACGTCGGCCTCGATGGTCTCAGGATACAGGCCCTCGCGCGCCGCGGCGACCGCATCAGGATCGATGTCGGATGCGAAGACCTGAAGCTTGATGCCGAGGTTCGCGGCCGATATAGCCTCACGAAACAGCATCGTCAGAGAGTAGGTTTCCTCGCCGGTGCTGCAGCCCGGGACCCAGATGCGGATCGGCCGGTCTGGCGCATGGCCGTGCACCAGTTCGGGGATGATCTTTTCCGCGAGAAACTCGAAAACGGATGGGTCGCGAAAGAAACGGGTGACGTTGATCAGCAGGTCCTTCGCAAGAAGATTCAACTCATCGGGGTCGCTCTGCAGTAAGCGGATGTAGCCCTCTCCGTTGTCGGGTTCGATCCCGGCCATCCCCATGCGTCGTTCGATTCGCCGCTGCAGCGTGCCGGGCTTGTACAGGGTGAAGTTATGTGCCGTGCGGGAGCGGAGAAAGTTGATGATGTCCGGCAGCCAGCTCTTCGCCCCGGGCTCATCCAGTTTGATGCGCATCAGCGCCGCCGGGATATCCGCGACGGGCAGCACCCTATCGACCAGGCCGGTCTGGATGGCGCTTCGCGGCATGCCGTCATAGCCGGCCTCGTCGGGGTCCTGGGCGACCACGAGGCCGCCGTGATCCTTGACCGCCCTCAGGCCATGGCTGCCATCCGTGCCGGTGCCCGACAGGATGACGCAGGCCCCCAGCTTTCCACGGTCGGCGGCCAGTGAGTTCAGCAGGAAGTCGAAGGGGAGTCGTGCCCCATGTCGTGCCAGCGGCTGCGAAAGGTGGAGCGCGCCATCCGAAACCGCGAGGTAGACACCGGGGGGAATGATGTAAAGGTGGTCACGTTCGATCGGCATGCCATCCGTCGCCTGCCGCACGGTCATGGACGTGTGGCGTGTGAGCAGATCGACCATCATGCTCTCGTGCGTTGGGTCGAGATGCTGCACCAGGACGAATGCCATGCCGTTAACGACGGGCAGCGCACTCAGGAATTTGCGGCACGCCTCCAGGCCGCCGGCCGAGGCGCCGATAGCGACGACAGGGAAGTCGCTATCCGCCGGCGGCCCACGCGCTGGATGGCGACGACCTGATCCTTCTGCCATGGACTTGTCCTGATCCACTTGGGTGCGTAACCTTTTGCAGTTCATCCGACATAGCCGGTCCGGCTTGGGTAAAAGATTGGGTAAAAGACCAATAGCATGATCCGCCTGACATAGCGATCAGCAATACTAAGTAATTTCCGAATCTGCCCATCCGCCGCCGCCGTCTCATACTATCGATCGGCATGCGTAAGGAGATTGCTGTGTCATCAGATACCCAACGGCAAGAGACTGTTCTGGCGGAGCTGCACCGGGAGCCGAGCGTTAGCGCCGCGCGTATCGTGGCGATGGCGAAGGCCGGAGTGGTGACGCTGACCGGTAGATTACCCAATGGACGGCATGGTACCCGCCCGAGGGCGACCGACGTCGGAACCGTTTGGGTGATCCTATGACAGACGGGGCTACGAGCAGAAAACAGTCATACCAGCGGTCACGGTCCTGGTCGTCGACGACGATGCGCTGATCGGCGCATTCCTCGCGGAAATGCTCGTGGACATGGGTTACGAAGTCTGCGGCGTCGCCGCCACCGAGGAAGACGCGCTCGCGCAGGCAGCCCGTCTCAACCCGAACCTGCTGATCGTGGATGAAGAATTGCGTGAGGGCAGCGGGACTTCGGCGGTGCAACGGATCACGCGCAATGGACCCGTCCCCTGCGTCCTCATCAGCGGCTCACTCGTCCATCTGGCTGGGCCTGGAAGGAGCGTCCTGCAGAAGCCATTTCTTGCGAAAGATCTGCTGCGCGCGATCCATTATGTCGTTGCGAGTGCGGATATCTCGGCAGCGCCGCTGGTCGCCCCCACAAGCCCTGTTCCGGAAAGGTAGAAGCCAGCTTGGGACGCCTCAGGGCGATACGCGATACGACCCGATCAGGACCGTGCCATTCCATCTCCGATGCCATTAGCCGCGCCAGGCGCCGCGGTCGTGTTCATGACCGCCGCCGCCATAGCCCCGGCCACCGACGGGCTCGACAATGCAAGCAGAGACAGCGAGCAGTGTGAGCACGAGCGCAAGGAACCTACCGATCTTCATGATCGTCTCCCCTTTGTCGATGGCGCGCCGCGGAAGGCGATGAACCAGGTTCAGTAGACGGCGATATCGACCACCCGGTTCGCCAGTTCCGCTGTATTGTTGGCCGTTACGACACGTTGCCGTGTCTCGCCGGTCCAGCGGGTCTCGACCCGGTCAGCCGCAACATTGCCGTGATAGACCAGTGCATCACGCACGGCGTTCGCGCGTTGATGCGACAAGTGCATGTTGTCGTTTGGACTGCCTACGTTATCTGTCTTGCCAATGATCGTCACAATCGTGCCAGGATTTTTCTGCATAACGTCGGTAATGTCTGCAACCGTGAGTGCGCCCTGGTTGCCAATGGTGTAGCTGCCTGTCATGAAGGCTATGTGATACCATGCGGCACTCGGTCCAGGCGCTGCGGGCGGCGGGTTTGAAGCGACGAGGGAGGGAGCCGGCGTTTGCGCACAGCCGGCAAGAAGGACAATCGTTCCCATGACTGCCAGTTTCTGCCACGTGAAAGCATGTAATGACATTTGTGTCTCCAATTCTAGTTGGATTTTCATGCGCCTTCCGCTTGGTCCAAATTCGGACGGAACTGCCGCGGATAGAAGATATGGTTACTGTCAGTTAATAACGTGAGAGTCGGAAAGTACTTACGGTGATCCACTCGGGATGGCCGGCGCGTCGATTACTGATCTGCACCGAACAATGCGCCGGCGGCCGCGGTAATGCCCAGTTCGCCGCGGCCGAGCGCGCAAGAATAGCCGACAGCACGGCCGCGAGGACGAGCGGCAGAATGGCATCCATCGCCAGGGCAAGCAGCACCGTCTTGGCGAGCAGGATGGTGATGACTCCGTTGAAAATCGCCAGGTGGTTCAGCACGATCCGCAGGATCGCCTTCTGCTCTGAACGTTCGGGCTTGGCGCCGCGGACCAGTCCGGCGGTGCTAGCGCCCGAAGGGGCCGCCATGGTGCAACCCCTGTTCAGATCAAACAGCGACCAGTATCTCCTCGTCGTCGCAACGCCAGACTCTGGAAAATACTCAGTCCCGCGACTGAGTATTTTCCGAGTCTGCTCCGGCCATCCGATGCCCGCTATAATTCGGAATAGCCACCAAGCCGCTCATGATCGAAAAGGACGACACCACGATCATCGATGGCAGCGGCATCCACAAAGATCCGGTGGCGACAGATTGGAGGTGCACAATGATGCTTGGTGGACAGCGGATGAATCCGCTAGGCCTGATGCAGTGGGCAGGCATCATGCTCGCGGGCTTCGGTGCGGTGCTGATGTGCTACGTGCCTTTGTTGTCTGGTGCCTTGGTCGGCGCGACTCCTCAGACCGAGTTGCCAAGGCTGTTCGACTGGCTGCTGCTGTCCGGTATGGCTTGCCTGATCGGTGGTGGCGTTTTGGTGCAGTTCACATGGAGGACGTGGAATGGATCCAGAAATTATCGACCAAACCGGAACTGATGTGAGTGCCGAGGCCGTTGATGAGATGGCGAAGTATGGAATTACGCGAGCCCGGATCAACCATTTCATTTACGGAGGCTTTCGCTACACAAATCTGGAGGATGCGATCGCTGAAGCGAAGCGTCATCCAAGCTCAGGCTAGTTAAGGCTGCATGGACAATCGCAAAGCGGAACCTGACGGAGGCTAACGCAGCTGAGAGGCATGCACGAATACACGGGGTTCGATAGGCAGAAGCTCAAAACGGTTACGCTCCGCTTTCAAGAAGCGCTGCCCAGCACCGCATTGTTCCAGGTCGCCACGACCTTCCCACCTCTGCTGGCCCTGCTCGCAGCGATGCATATCGGCCTTCTTCTCGGGTATTGGCCTGTCCTGATAGCGGCTCCCCTCGCGGCGGGCTTTGTGGTGCGAGTCTTCGCTTTGCAGCACGACAGCGGGCACGGTTCGCTGTTCCGCTCGCGGCGCGCTAACGATTTGATAGGCCGGATCTGCTCGCTTTTCACCCTGACTCCCTATGATCATTGGCGGCGGCAACACGCTGGGCACCACGCGGTGTGGAATGATCTCGACCGCCGTGACCGCGGCGCCGATATCTATTCGACCTGCACGACCGTTGCTGAATATCACGCCATGAGCCTATGGGAGCGTATGCGATTTCGCGTCGTGCAACACCCGATGTTGGCACAGTTTCTGTTGCCGCCGCTGGTGTTCCTCTTGTTTTACCGCATTTCCTTTGACGCGCCTGGATCCTGGCGACGGGAACGCCATAGCGTGCACCTGACGAACCTCGTGCTGACCGTCTGCTATGGTGGCCTGTGCGTCCTGCTCGGATTCGGATCTGTAATGTTGGTGTTGCTCGCGGTCATGGTTCCGGCCGGCATCGCCGGCGTTTGGCTGTTCTCGGTGCAACACCGTTTCGAAGGGGCCCTCTGGTCCCGGCACGCAGCGTGGGATCCGGTCACGGCGTCACTCGAAGGAAGCTCCTACCTTCAGCTGACGCCTGTTCTCCGGTGGTTCACTGGCCGGCTGGGCTTTCACCACGTGCACCATCTCGCGCCGCGCGTCCCGAACTATCGGCTGGAGGACTGCCACAACGCTCTGCCGGCCTTCGCTACTGTACGGGTCCTCACCCTGCGGAACGCTTTGGGCACGCCGCGCCACGTGCTGTGGGAGGAGGCGGCCGAACGCATGGTGACTTTCGCGGAGGTGGCACATCTGCGTCCATCACGGGCCTTGTCATAGTCGTAGTGTCACCTCGCGTCGCCATCGGGCCTTCGATAGGTGCCGAGCAGTCGATCCCAGAAAAAGTCGATGACCGCGAAATTGCTGTTCGCGTGCAGGTGATGGACGAAATGAAGCTGCTGCTTGCGTCTGAACCAGGCGAAGCGCGCGAGTTTTGTGTCTTGCGCGTGGTATGCTTGGTCAAAATAGACGTGGGCGTAAAATGAGCCTGCGCTCGCAGCGGCCATGACAAGAAAAAAATCAAATGGGAGAACAAAGAACATCACCGTGGCAGCGGCGACCATGGGGATAAGAAAGTATGGTGTGTTGTTTCCCTCGAGGCCGCGATGGGCGGAGGACACGAGATGGCCTCTGGCATAGTAGGTATGATGGAAGCGTATGTGGTTCCGGAAGAAGACCCCACCCAAGCGGTGATGGCCAAGGCCGTAATGGAACAGGGTCTGACTGCCGGACACGACCAGATGAGTGCCTGTGGCAGTCAGAACAAGCAGCGGAAGCTCCGACACGGACCATCGCGCTAATTCGAGCATCATCGCCGCGTCTCCTTCTGGTAGGGCATCAGCCGAGCCGCACCAGGACATGGTGAGTGACGCCGTCGTCCTGCATCTTCAGAGCGAACGGCCTGCTCCCCGACCGCTGCCCCATCGACCGTGGCGGCAACAACGCCGCGGCAGACACTGTCAGGGTTCTCGACCAGGATTTCATAGTGTGCCGAGCGGAACCGCACCGTCATCTCGAAGCGCGGCCAGGTCTTCGGGATGCACGGATCGAGACGCAGCACATCGCCCTCCATGTGCAGCCCGAGGATGCTCTCGATGCCGGCCCGCTGCATCCATCCGGCCGAGCCGGTGTACCACGTCCAGCCACCGCGTCCGACATGTGGCGCGGCGCCATAGACGTCGGCGGCGATGACATAGGGTTCCACCTTGTAACGGTGCACATCGGACCGCGTGCGGGCGTGGTTGATGGGATTGAGCAGGGCGAACAGCGCGGCTGCCTTGTCGCCCTGCGCCGAGTGCGGCGAATGCCATGACCGACCACAGCGCGGCATGCGTGTACTGGCCGCCGTTCTCGCGAATGCCTGGCGGATAGCCCTTGATGTAGCCCGGATCGAGCGGCGTCTTGTCGAATGGCGGCGTGAACAGCAGCGCCACGCGATCCTGCGGCCGGATCAGCTCGCGTTCGACGGCCGCCATGGCGCGCGCCGCACGCTCCGGGTCAGCCGCGCCCGAGATCGCCGCCCAGGACTGCGAAATCGAATCGATCCGGCATTCCTCGTCGGTCGCCGAACCGAGCGGGGTGCCGTCGTCGAACCAGGCGCGCCGATACCATTCGCCGTCCCAGGCCTCGCGTTCCAGCGCGGCTTGCAGCGCATCGGCGTGGGTTCGCCATGCTGCGGCGTGCAGCGGTGTCACCGCGTGCCTCGGCGAGGGGGGCGAAGCGCTCCGAGTGCCGCATAGAGCAGCCAACCGAGCCAGACGCTCTCGCCTCGGCCGAGTTCGCCGACGCGGTTCATGCCGTCGTTCCAGTCGCCGGTGCCGATCAGCGGCAGCCCGTGGCGATCTCGGGCGACCGGCTGATCCAGCGGGCAATCGCCGGCGATGCAATCCAGAGGGCGGCGAGCGGCAGCGCCAAAGGCCACGTGCCGCGCCCGGCCAGCAGGGAGACCGCCAACGCCAGCACGCCAAGGATGACCCCGCCGGCCATCACTCGGTAGAAGCTGAGGAGATCGAGCCGGTGGCCGATTGTCGCCTGTGCTGCCGGAACCCATTCGAGGAGATGCCGGCGGGTGACGAACAGCCGCGTCAGTGTGCGCGCAATCGCGTCGCCCATCAGCCACGCCTGATGCCCCAGGAATGTGACGATGAGCGCCCATTGGGCGAGCGCGAGGCGCAGATCGCTGCCGAGCGCCGCCAGATGGCTTTGCGGTGCCTTCATTCCTCCTCGAACGGCGCCGGTAGACGGCCGGCCTTGAAGATGATCGTGGGTTCTTCGTCGTACTCGCCCAGCTCAGCGTCGCCTGACGTGGCAAATGCGACGACACCTGCCTTGGTTGTGGCGAGGTTTTCCGCTGTCCTGCGTGCCGTGTCCGATGACTTGCACCGTATCGGCGTGTCGGCACTGAGCCGTGCACCCTTGCCGGTTTTGAATGCCTGGACGAGATAGATGGTCTCACGCGCCATGCGAGATTATTCCTTTCCCGGTGGCTTTCGGCCCAGTGCCGCACCGGTGTGGTCAACTTTCCCAGCGGCAGTCGCATGCCGGTAGGCAGCCTCTTCGGTGACCTCAGTTGAGATCCGTGCCAGGGCCGCCTCCAGTCCTGGGCCCGTCATCGTGTTCAACTCTTCGGCTGCGCGGCGCAGTGCCTCGCGACGCAACAGACGAGAGGTCATCGCGACGAACTGTTGGTCAGGCGCGTCCTGATCGACCATCGGGTTCCTCCCAGAGGCTCGTGTAGCCGCTCGCTTCGATCAGTAGCCCGCATCGCCCATACCGTGGGATGATCCGTTGCCGGCCGAGGACTTCTCCTGCCGCTCAGCCACCATCGCTTCGGTCGTGATCATCAGCGAACCGACGGAAGCTGCGTGCTGCAATGCGGATCGCACGACCTTGGTGGGGTCGATGATGCCGGCCTTGACCATGTCCTTAAACTCGCCGGTCTGCGCATCAAAGCCCCAGTTGTACTCGTCGCGGTCGAGGACCTTGCCGGAAATCACGGCACCGTCCTCGCCGGCATTCTCGGCGATCTGCCGTAGTGGCATCAGCGCCGCCTTGCGCACGATCTCGATGCCAACGCGCTGATCGTCATTTTCCGCATTCAGTTTCGCCAAAATCAATGACGCACGCGCCAAGGCGACTCCGCCGCCAGGCACAATGCCTTCCTCCACGGCCGCTCGTGTGGCGTGCAGGCCGTCGTCAACCCGATCCTTGCGCTCCTTCACCTCAACTTCGGTGGAACCGCCGACACGGATGATCGCAACGCCGCCGGCCAGTTTCGCCAGCCGCTCCTGCAGCTTCTCGCGGTCGTAGTCCGAGGTAGTCTCCTCGATCTGCGCACGGATCTGAGTGCAGCGGCCGGTGATGTCGGCCTTCTTGCCGGCGCCTTCGACGATGGTGGTGTTGTCCTTGTCTATCAGCACCTTCTTCGCCCGGCCCAGCATGTCGAGCGTCACATTCTCCAGCTTGATGCCAAGCTCTTCGCTGATCACCTGGCCGCTGGTGAGTACTGCGATATCGTCGAGCATTGCCTTGCGACGATCGCCGAAGCCGGGCGCCTTGACCGCGGCGACTTTCAGCCCGCCGCGCAACTTGTTCACCACCAGGGTTGCGAGGGCTTCACCCTCGACATCTTCGGCAATAACGAGCAGCGGGCGGCCCGATTGCGCCACCGCCTCCAGCAACGGCAGCAAGGTCTGCAATCCGGACAAGCTTCTTCTCGTGGATCAGGATGTAGGCCTGATCCAACTCAATATTCATTTTCTCGGCGTTGGTGACGAAATAGGGTGACATATAGCCGCGGTCGAACTGCATGCCCTCGACAACGTCGAGTTCCGTCAGCATGCCCTTGGCTTCTTCGACGGTGATGACGCCCTCGTTGCCAACCTTCTGCATCGCTTCGGCGATCATCTGGCCGATCTCGGCCTCCCCATTGGCCGAGATCGTGCCGACCTGCGCCGTCTCCGCCTCGGTGGTGATCTTCCTGCTGCGCTTCTTCAGTTCGTCGACCAGCGCGACAACGGCCTTGTCAACGCCGCGCTTCACATCCATCGGATTCAACCCGGCGGAAACCGCTTTGCCACCCTCGCGCACGATGGCCTGCGCCAGGACGATCGCGGTGGTCGTGCCGTCACCAGCGATATCGTTGGTCTTCGCGGCGACCTCGCGCACCATCTGCGCGCCCATGTTCTCGAATTTATCGGAGAGTTCGATCTCCCTGGCGACGGTCACGCCATCCTTGGTGATGCGCGGCGCACCATAGCTTTTGTCCAGGATCACATTGCGACCCTTCGGACCGAGAGTGACCTTCACCGCCTGGGCAAGAATGTCTACGCCACGCAGCATGTGCTGGCGTGCATCGTTGCCGAACCGAACGTCTTTCGCTGCCATTTGCTGATCTTTCCTGAAATCGATGCTACGGGCTGCTTACGCGGCCTTCTTCTTGGCCGCTGCGTTGCCCTCAAAGATGCCCATGATGTCCGACTCCTTCATAATGAGGAGTTCCTCGCCGTCGAGTTTCACCTCGGTGCCCGACCATTTACCGAACAGGATGCGATCGCCTGACTTCACCTCAAGGGCGACGATCTGGCCTTGCTCGTTGCGGGCTCCTGGACCGGCAGCGATGACCTCACCCTCCATCGGCTTTTCCTGAGCAGTGTCAGGAATGATGATGCCGCCCACAGTTTTCTCTTCGGGATCGAGGCGACGGATCACCACCCGATCGTGCAACGGACGGAATTTCATTGGATTCTGACTAACCTGGTGCCAGCCCATGAAGGCTGGTCGACTTGCCCCATGCCTTGCCTGCACGCTTCAGGTGCAGGTCATCTGGCACTCTGGTCCTGGGAGTGCTAAACACTTGGTGCACTGGGTGATCGTGTTCAAGCCGTTGGTGCAACTTTAGGCCATAGGGTGCCGGTGAGACGGATCGGCGACTGTGAGGTGCTAGTGCCCTGCGTCGTTGATTCAGCGGCTGATTTCTGAATCGATATCTCCGGTAGCCCCGGAGATGCGTCGCGACCGCGAAACAACCTGCCGTAAAGAAATACATCGTCAAGCTCAGCGCCGACGAGCGGACGGGCGCGGTGGGAATGGGCTTCGCGACCGCGCCGGCCTGGGCCGATCAGATCACGTGCTTCGCTCCGCCGCTGCCGGGTGGTATTGTAAAAAGCGCGCAGCCAACGCGTGGGATGAAAGGTCAAAGTGATGGCCATAGAGTGCGGCGTGGAACCTCATGTCCGAGGCCTCCTCAAATCGGATGTCCGTCCCGGTGAACGCATCCTGCGATGGTTCGAGCCGCCTCAGTCCCTTGTGCCCTTTATCCAGCGCTTTTGGTCCGCCCATTGGAACGTGCCCCGGATTCCTGTCTGGTGAGTGCCAAGCGGCGGATGGATCATTCTGGCCCCCGTCCCAAAATGACATCGAGAGCGACCGGCGCGACTCAGCCGATCTTCGAAGCTGAGCCGGCAATACCATCTTGATCGCCCGAACGTTTCTGGAGCGGGCGACGGGATTCGAACTCTCGACCCCAACCTTGGCAAGGCACGAATTGTTCAACTCAAGAGCGCCCAATTGAGATAGTTGCAAGTGTGAGCAATTCTCCGCCGAACTAACCGGCCGCATCTTGAGCGCGTTTCAGGAGCGCGATGCAACAGGTCGAGTGCTGGGAGGCTCGACTAGTCACGCGATGCACAGGTCACGTCGTAGGCCGCCATCCGCCGTGGCGTTCACCGACGGCGAGCGAGCGTCATTCGCGGACGGCGCTTTTCCGGACGCCGTTCGGGCACGAAAACGCCGCCTGCGGGGTCTGTCTCCGAGGCGGCATGTATGTATCTGATATTGTGGTGGAATTTGGTTGCGGGGAGAGGATTTGAACCTGTGACCTTCAGGTTATGAGCCTGACGAGCTACCGGGCTGCTCCACCCCGCGGTGGTATTGGGTGTCGCATGTGAGGATGGATTGGAAGACCTGGCGGCGACCTACTCTCCCGTGCCTTAAGACACAGTACCATGGGCGCTGGGGATTTTCACGGCCGAGTTCGGGATGGGATCGGGTGCGGGCTCCCCGCCAGGACCACCAGGTCGTCCAGTCCATCCTGGATTGTGGTCAGGGTGGATGTGGTTCTGGTTGTGTGATGGTGACTGTCTGGTGCTGGCATTCGCGCTGGCTGGCGATGATCCACGCCAGGTTTCTGGCGATGATTTCCACGCCAGGTTTCTGGCGATGATTTCCATGCATGGTGTTGTTGTATCGAGCCGATCGGGCGATTAGGACCAGTTAGCTGAGGACGTTGCCGTCCGTATACATCTGGCCTATCGACGTGATGGTCTTTCACGGCCCTGATAGGGAGATCTCGTTTTGAGGTGGGTTTCCCGCTTAGATGCTTTCAGCGGTTATCCCGTCCATACATAGCTACCCGGCGGTGCCACTGGCGTGACAACCGGTGCACCAGAGGTATGTTCATCCCGGTCCTCTCGTACTAGGGACAAATCCTCTCAAATCTCCTTCACCCACGGCAGATAGGGACCGAACTGTCTCACGACGTTCTAAACCCAGCTCACGTACCACTTTAATCGGCGAACAGCCGAACCCTTGGGACCTGCTCCAGCCCCAGGATGTGATGAGCCGACATCGAGGTGCCAAACCTCCCCGTCGATGTGGACTCTTGGGGGAGATCAGCCTGTTATCCCTAGAGTACCTTTTATCCGTTGAGCGATGGCCCTTCCACGCGGGACCACCGGATCACTATGGCCGACTTTCGTCTCTGCTCGAGCTGTCACTCTCGCAGTCAGGCGGGCTTGTGCCATTGCACTCAGCAGCCGATGTCCGACCGGCCTGAGCCCACCATCGCGCGCCTCCGTTACTATTTGGGAGGCGACCGCCCCAGTCAAACTGCCCACCATGCAGGGTCCCGGACCGGGCTGACCGGTCGCGGTTAGACATCAGAAGAGGTCAGGGTGGTATTTCAAGGTTGGCTCCACCCAAGCTAGCGCCCAGGCTTCAAAGCCTCCCACCTATCCTACACAGCCCTCTCCTAATGCCACTGCAAAGCTGCAGTAAAGGTTCATAGGGTCTTTCCGTCTGACCGCGGGTACCCCGCATCTTCACGGGGAATTCAATTTCGCTGAGCCGATGCTGGAGACAGTGGGGAAGTCGTTACGCCATTCGTGCAGGTCGGAACTTACCCGACAAGGAATTTCGCTACCTTAGGACCGTTATAGTTACGGCCGCCGTTTACCGGGGCTTCAATTCGGTGCTTGCACATCTCCTCTTAACCTTCCGGCACCGGGCAGGCGTCAGACCCTATACGTCGTCTCTCGACTTCGCAGAGCCCTGTGTTTTTACTAAACAGTCGCTACCCCCTGCTTTGTGCCACCCGCCACTGGTTGCCCACCAACGGGTCTCGCTTATCCCGAAGTTACGCGAGCAATTTGCCTAGTTCCTTCAGCATCGTTCTCTCAAGCGCCTTGGTATGCTCTACCAGTCCACCTGTGTCGGTTTCGGGTACGGTCTATACGCTGGAGCTATTTCCCGGAACGACTTCGCCGCACGGGCAATCCGATAAGCCCACACAACATCCGTCATTCGTCACTTCCAGCAGGCCGGGGAATGTTAACCCCGTTCCCATCGACTACGGCTTTCGCCCTCGCCTTAGGGGCCGGCTCACCCTGCGCGGATTAACCTTGCGCAGGAACCCTTGGACTTTCGGCGACAGAGTTTCTCACTCTGTTTGTCGCTACTCATGTCAGCATTCGCACTTCCGATACCTCCACCACCCCTCACGGGTATGGCTTCGCAGGCTTACGGAACGCTCCGCTACCGCGCATCAGTTGCTACCGACGAACCCACAGCTTCGGTACGTGGCTTGAGCCCCGTTACATCTTCGGCGCAGGATTTCTTAATTAGACCAGTGAGCTATTACGCTTTCTTTAAAGGATGGCTGCTTCTAAGCCAACCTCCTGGTTGTTTTGGAATTCCCACATCCTTTCCCACTTAGCCACGATTTGGGGACCTTAGCTGGTGGTCTGGGCTGTTTCCCTCTCGACGACGGACCTTAGCACCCGCCGTCTGTCTGCCACGCTATACTCTTCGGTATTCGGAGTTTGGTTAGGTTTGGTAAGACTTTGGGACCCCCTAGCCCATCCAGTGCTCTACCCCCGAGGGTAAACACGTGACGATCTACCTCAATAGATTTCGCGGAGAACCAGCTATTTCCGAGTTTGATTGGCCTTTCACCCCTAGCCACAGCTCATCCCCGACTTTTTCAACAGGCGTGGGTTCGGCCCTCCAGTGGGTGTTACCGCACCTTCAGCCTGGCCATGGCTAGATCACTCGGTTTCGGGTCTTCTGCCCGCGACTGAACGCCCTGTTCAGACTCGCTTTCGCTGCGCCTTCGCCTATCGGCTTAAGCTCGCCGCGAACAGAAACTCGCTGACCCATTATACAAAAGGTACGCCGTCACACCCATGAAGGGCGCTCCGACTGCTTGTAGGCATCCGGTTTCAGGTCTCTTTCACTCCCCTTTCGGGGTGCTTTTCACCTTTCCCTCACGGTACTTGTTCGCTATCGGTCACCAGGGAGTATTTAGGCTTGGAGGGTGGTCCCCCCATGTTCAGACAGGATTTCACGTGTCCCGCCTTACTCAAGGATCTATCGACATTTACGCATACGGGGCTATCACCCGCTATGGCCGGACTTTCCAGACCGTTCTGCTTATCTTCCGACTGACCACTGGCCTGTTCCGCGTTCGCTCGCCACTACTAGCGGAATCTCTGTTGATGTCTTTTCCTCCAGGTACTGAGATGTTTCAGTTCCCCGGGTTCGCCTCGTCACACTATGTATTCATGTACGATACCCTTGCGGGTGGGTTGCCCCATTCGGATATCCACGGATCAACGCCTGCT
The DNA here is from genome assembly GCA_963771475.1 of uncultured Alphaproteobacteria bacterium. Lineage (GTDB taxonomy): Bacteria > Pseudomonadota > Alphaproteobacteria > Acetobacterales > Acetobacteraceae > Rhodopila. Next base: position 278,826 of record CAVYTN010000030.1, read on the forward strand.
CGCGGCTCCCCGTGGCTTTTCGCAGCGTGCCACGTCCTTCATCGCCTCCTGGTGCCAAGGCATCCACCGAATGCCCTTCTTATACTCGATATCCGCGATGTCGCTCCGCAGAGCCGCGTCCACCATGCACAGAAACCATCCTCAGACGTATCGGACAGCGCATCGTCAGAAACACCGCGTCGACCGCCGAGACAGTCCTGGAAATATCTATTCCGCACACAACAGGATCCAGTCACGGATGCTCTCCGTCACTGCTTGCGCATCTCCGCACGAAAGTATTCGACAAAATCGTTCACACGCCTCTGAACCCTCGCCGTCCGACCGTTGGGGCGCTTGCTGTTCCCTCACAGACAGACAACTTCCCGGTCAGACATTCGCCGAACGACGGGACCCGCACCGCATCCGAAGACCGGCTTGAGTCACACGCGCCCAGAGACGCACCAGAACCTGATTCACATTTCCAAAGAACAAACGTCAGCCAAGCGGGCTGACCGCATTCCAGGCAGGAACGCAAACGGCATAGCCAACCGCCAGGAACGCTTTGTCCCATCAGCCAGATCACACCGAATTCGGGACATTCCACGATACTGTTGATGCATCGTCAGCACTCAGTCGCCTCAGTCTCTCAGCAGACGCGCCCTCTGGCACTGAGAGACGCCACCACTGGTGGAGACGACCGGGATCGAACCGATGACCCCCTGCTTGCAAAGCAGGTGCTCTCCCAGCTGAGCTACGCCCCCATCAGGACAGTCGGTCAGGACCCAGCCATCAGGCAGCCAAAGGCCTCGACCGACGCTGACCGACCGATCACCGGCCCCCATCAATGGTGGGCCAGGGAGGATTTGAACCTCCGACCCCACGCTTATCAAGCGTGTGCTCTAACCAGCTGAGCTACTAGCCCTCGGTGCAACAAGCCGATCCCAGTCGGGATCAGACGCCGCAGAGGATCAGCTCAACTGACCAGTATCGCGGAAGGGATACGTTGGCGGCGCCGATCAGGCCGCAGCCCAGATCGGGCCGGACCAGAGATCGGCCCGGAACATCCGCCGATAACGGCAGGCCGCCTCCGACATCCATCGAAGGACTTTATTCAGGCGCATCCCAACAGACCTCAGAGACAAGCTCCGAGATCGAGGCTCAGGAAACATCCTTGAAAGGAGGTGATCCAGCCGCAGGTTCCCCTACGGCTACCTTGTTACGACTTCACCCCAGTCGCTAACCCGACCGTGGTCGGCTGCCCCCTTGCGGGTTGGCGCACCGGCTTAAGGTCGAACCAACTCCCATGGTGTGACGGGCGGTGTGTACAAGGCCCGGGAACGTATTCACCGCGGCATGCTGATCCGCGATTACTAGCGATTCCACCTTCATGCACCCGAGTTGCAGAGTGCAATCTGAACTGAGACGGCTTTTGGAGATCAGCACGGCATCGCTGACTGGCTTCCCACTGTCACCGCCATTGTAGCACGTGTGTAGCCCAGGACATAAGGGCCATGAGGACTTGACGTCATCCCCACCTTCCTCCGGCTTGTCACCGGCAGTTCCTTTAGAGTGCCCACCCAAACGTGCTGGCAACTAAAGGCGAGGGTTGCGCTCGTTGCGGGACTTAACCCAACATCTCACGACACGAGCTGACGACAGCCATGCAGCACCTGTGCAGAGGGTCCTTGCGGAAACGCCCATCTCTGGACGCGGCCCTCCCATGTCAAGTCCTGGTAAGGTTCTGCGCGTTGCTTCGAATTAAACCACATGCTCCACCGCTTGTGCGGGCCCCCGTCAATTCCTTTGAGTTTCAACCTTGCGGCCGTACTCCCCAGGCGGTGTGCTTATCGCGTTAGCTACGACACTGAGCGACTAGGTCGCCCAACATCCAGCACACATCGTTTACAGCGTGGACTACCAGGGTATCTAATCCTGTTTGCTCCCCACGCTTTCGCGCCTCAGCGTCAGTCAAGGACCAGGTCGCCGCCTTCGCCACCGGTGTTCTTCCCAATATCTACGAATTTCACCTCTACACTGGGAATTCCACGACCCTCTTCCTCACTCTAGACAACACGTATCAAATGCAGCCCCCAGGTTAAGCCCGGGAATTTCACATCTGACTGTGCCATCCGCCTACGCGCCCTTTACGCCCAGTCATTCCGAGCAACGCTAGCCCCCTTCGTATTACCGCGGCTGCTGGCACGAAGTTAGCCGGGGCTTCTTCTACGGGTACCGTCATCATCGTCCCCGTCGAAAGTGCTTTACAATCCGAAGACCTTCTTCACACACGCGGCATTGCTGGATCAGGCTTGCGCCCATTGTCCAATATTCCCCACTGCTGCCTCCCGTAGGAGTTTGGGCCGTGTCTCAGTCCCAATGTGGCTGATCATCCTCTCAGACCAGCTAACGATCGTCGCCTTGGTAGGCCTTTACCCCACCAACTAGCTAATCGTACGCAGGCTCCTCCCCAGGCGACTTGCGCCTTTGAACCTCAGTTATCATGCGGTATTAGCTGTAGTTTCCCACAGTTGTCCCCCACCCAAGGATAGATACCTACGCGTTACTCACCCGTCCGCCACTGACAGGTTGCCCCTGCCCGTGCGACTTGCATGTGTTAAGCATGCCGCCAGCGTTCGCTCTGAGCCAGGATCAAACTCTCAGGTTCATCTCCGATACCAGGCACTACGCCCAGCAGCGTCAACGAACAAGATCCTCGTCTCTCAATCTCGGTTTCTTCGCTTCCATACAGCAAGCAAATACCTCACAAGCGTATCTGTAACGCATAAAAGAGACTACATCGCAGCACACGCCCATTCAGCAGTCAAACCCAGACGATCGAAGCAAAAGCTCCAAGCCCAGTCCAATCATCCACAGCAAAACCCAACCTCACCTCCGCTTCGCGCAGCAGACAGCAAGGACGCCGCCAACGTATCCCTTCCTAGCCTATGCAATTGTCAAAGAACCGAAGGCGAAAAAGAACCCCTCGCCCACTATCCTGTAGGCCGACAGGCTCCAGTTGCCTTGCTGTGCCACCAATCCCGGGCAGACCGAAGAAGCTAGCGTAACCACCGAACGAGATGCAAGAGACATCGTCCGTCGCGGTGGACGGCGATGTAGGCCAACCCGGCGGAGCGGTCAAGCGAGTTTTTCAAACTTTTTTCCGCCCCGCGACCGCAGCCGTCCCTACGCCAGCCCGTGCCACGTCCTGAACCAGGCCACAAACCGCGGAATTCCTTCCGCCAGCCCCACGCTCGGGCGAAATCCCGTCAGCGCCCCGATCGCGTCCACCGACGCAAACGTCTCCTCCACATCCACCGCCGGACGCGGCGCATCGACCGCATCATCGCCGCCGACCCAGCCCTGCCTCCAGCAGGCGCACCAGCGTCGCGCACCTCCTCCGCCGCGGTGGTTGCCGATGTTCAGCACCCGCGGCTCCGCATCCGGGCGGCGGCCGATCCAGGCACGCCCAGCACCCCAGCCACGATGTCGTCGACATAGGTGAAATCGCGCTTCAGCCGGCCGCCCGTCATACAGCGTGATCGGCTCGCCCGGCCACGATCGCCCGGGCAAAGCTGAAATAGGCCATGTCCGGCCGGCCCCACGGCCCATACACCGTGAAGAACCGCAACCCCGTCTGCGGCAGGCCGAACAGGTGCGCGTAGGCATGGCTCATCAGTTCGTCGGCCCGCTTCGTCGCCGCATACAGCGACACGGGCGTGTCCACCCGATCCGTCTCCCGAAACGGCAGCACCTGGTTCGCGCCGTAGACCGACGACGTACTCGCATACACGAGATGCCGCAGGCCGCGTCAGCCGCCGAGCGGCCTCGAGCATGACGAGATGGCCCATGACGTTGGCCTGGATGTAGGCATACGGGTCGACCATCGAGTGCCGCACCCCGGCCTGCGCCGCCAGATGCACGATCGCCGTCACCCCGGCGCAGGCATCCGTCAGTGCGACCGACCGCCTCGCGGTCGGAGATATCCAGCTTGTGGAACGAAAACCCCGGCCGCGCCGTCAACTGCGCCAGCCGCGCCTCTTTCAGCCGCACATCGTAATAGTCGTTCAGGTTGTCGACCCCGATCACCGTGTCGCCGCGGCCAGCAGCGCCTCGGCGACGTGGTAGCCGATAAACCCTGCGCAACCCGTCACGCAGGATACTCACGACAGCGGGCGCGCGACGATGCGGTCCTCCAGCAACTCCAGCACCGCGTGGCCCAGGGCGATGTGGCATTCCTGGATGCGCGCGGTCTCGGTGTCGGGCACCAGCAGGGCGTGGTCGCACAGGCTCAACGCCGGCTCCCCGGCGCCGCCCAGCATGCCGACCGTGACGATCCCCATCTCCCGCGCCGCCTCCAGCGCCTTCACCACGTTCCTCGACCGGCCCGACGTCGTGATCCCGAACAGGACGTCGCCCCGCTCGGCCCAAGCCCGCGCAACGGCCGCTCGAACACCTGGTCATAGCCATAGTCGTTGCCGCAGGCCGTCAGCATCGCCGGATCGAGCGTCAGCGCCAGCGCCGCGATCGACGGGCCGCTCATGGCTGCCGCGCAGCCGGATCAGCATCTCCGTCGCCAGATGCTGGCTGTCGGCCGCCGATCCGCCATTGCCGCAGAACATCAGTTTGCCGCCGCCGCGCAGGCTGGTCTCGCAGGCGTCGACGACCCTGATCACCGCCTCGGCCAGTTCCGTCGCGATCCGCCGCTTCAGCTCCGCCGACTTCGTCATCATCGCGGCAAAGCGCACGGTTTCCGGGGTTTGCATGACCACTCCATTCAAGGTCGTGGAGCAGGCTTCTACACAATCGCGCACCGTTGCGGAAAGTCTGACGACGGGTCCCAGACGCAATCGGCCGCGCATCGGCCGCCCTGGGACCCGAGCTTTCAGGGTCTACTGCGCCACCCAGCCGCCATCGATCGACAACGGCGCCCCGGTGATCGTCGCCGCCGCGTCGGAGCACAGGAACACCGCCAGCCCGCCGATCTGTTCCGGTGTCGAGAACTTCGACCATCGGCTGCTTTTCGGTCAGCAGGTCGTGGGTCTCCTGCTCTACGTGATCCCCGTCGCTGTCCGCCCGGTCGCGCAACTGCTTTTCCACCAGCGGGGTCAGCACCCAGCCGGGGCAGATCGCGTTGACCGTCACGCCGCTGTTCGCCAGCTCGATCGCCGGCGACCTTGGTCATCCCGACCACCCGTGCTTGGCCGCGACATAGGCGACCTTGAACGGGCTCGCGACCAGACCGTGCGCCGAGGCGATGTTGATGATCCGCCCCCAGCCCTTGGCCTTCATCCCCGGGATCGCCGCCTTCATGCCGTGGAACACGCCCGACAGGTTGATGGCGATGATCTGGTCCCACCGCTCGTTCGGGAAGTCCTCGATCGGCGGCGGTGAACTGGATGCCGGCGTTGTTCACCAGGATATCGAGCGATCCCAGTCTTCGCCGCGGTCTCCGCCACCATCGCGGCGATCTGCTCGGGCTTGCTGATGTCCGCGCCGTTGTAGCCGGCCTTGACGCCGATAGGCCGCCTCAATCCCGGCGCGCACCTTCTCGATCGCATCCGCCGGCGCCGAACCCGTTCAGCATGATGTCCGCCCCCGCGGCGGCCAGCGCCTGCGCGATCCCCAGCCCGATGCCGCTGGTCGATCCGGTCACCAGCGCGACCTTACCCTTCAAGCTCATGGCGTATTCCTTCGTCCCAACCTGGCGCGTCGGCATAAGGAAGATCAAGGCGGCAATCAAATACGCCGTCGGCGGTCGTGCGCTTGCCGGCGTCTGCCGGCGTCAGGACGCTTAGGCCACTAATCATCGCCTCATGGCCCACGTGCAAGGCCGGCATAACGATTCCTTTAGGAAATCGGATTAAATAGGGTCGGTTAGCTTGACGGGACCGGCGCCCCCGCCCTGAACCTTGCTGTCGCGACGATTTCGCCGGCCCGGTTCAGCGTCGTGAAGGCGCTTTTCCCACAGGCATTGAAAAGAGTGACGCTGAAAAGGACTTGCCATGGACGCCTTCACGCCGGCTGGAAACATCCCGGGCATCGGGGTTGCGCCCGACCTGCCGGATCCGCTCCCCGCCGCCCCAAGCTGGCGTCCGGAAGGCTGCGACAGGATCGCCCTGGTGCTGCAAGGCGGCGGCGCGCTCGGCGCCTATCAGGCCGGCATCTACCAGGCGCTGCACGAAGCCGGGCTGGAGCCCGACAGCGTCGCCGGCGTGTCGATCGGCGGCATCAACGGCGCCATCATCGCCGGCAACCCGCCTGAACGCCGTGTCGAGCGCCTGCGCGAGTTCTGGGAGGGCGTGACCGCCCGCACGAATCTGGCCATTCACCCCCGACGGCGACGACGCGCGCAAGGCGCGCAACACCTGGTCCTCGCTGCTGACGACCTGGCTGGGCCAGCCCGACCTTCTTCGAGCCGCATCATGATCAATCCCTGGTTCAGCCCGCGCGGCGCCCGGACCGCCACGTCATTCTACGACACCACGCCGCTGCGGGAGACGCTGCTGCGCCTGGTGGACTTCGACCTGCTGAACAGCGGAACGGTCCGCTACGCCGCCGGCGCGGTGAACGTGATCAACGGCAACTTCGCGTTCTTCGACAGCACCCAGACCGAGATCCTGCCCGAACACGTCATGGCCAGCGGCGCACTGCCGCCCGCCTTCCCGATGGTGCGCATCGGCACCGATTATTACTGGGACGGCGGCCTCGTCTCCAACACGCCGCTGCAGCATGTCCTGGACACCGCCGGCTCCGACAACTCGCTGGTGTTCCAGGTCGACCTGTTCAGCGCCCGAGGGTCACTGCCGCGCGACATGCACGACGTGCTGGCTCGGCAGAAGGACATTCAGTACTCCAGCCGCACCCGCCTGGTGACCGACTATTTCCGCGAGAAGCACCACCGCGACACCGTGCTGAAGAAACTTTTGGACAAGATCCCCGACGATCAGCTCGATTCCGAAGAAAAGCAGCTCAAGGAGCGTCTCGCCCGGCTGACCCAGATCAGCATCGTACAGATGGTCTATCAGCAGACGGCCTATGAGACGCAGTCGAAGGACTATCGAGTTCAGCGGCACGTCGATGCGCGACCACTGGCAGAGCGGCTATCGGGACATGCAACGGACGTTGCGGCACGGGGATTGGCTGAAGATGCCAACCGGGAATGGCGGGCTTGTTACGCACGATATCCACCGGGTGGATGATTGAGCCCCTCGTCGGGCAGCGAACACCTCCTTGAGTTCGAGGCCGAGAAGGGGCCCTGTCCCTCTTCAGCGCGACGTTCGGCTAGCGAGCACGATCGGCCGGACCGGGGTATGCCTTTGCATGCGCTCTGCGCGGTGGTGCGTCCGGCCTTCCCCGTCACGGCCCTCGCGGTGGATCGAACCGGTCGGGGGGTGATGGGTCTGGCGACTCGCCTGTTCCTTCTCTGGGACGGGTCGATCGTGCCGGTTCAAGAGGGAATAAACCGCAGATGAACGCGGATGAACGCAGATCGGATTACACGACTTGCGGCGGCCCAGCGCGCATCTGATGGCGCGCGTGGTGAATGGCGACTTCACGTGGCGATGCCAATGCCAGAGCCATCCGCGTTCATCCGGGTTCATCCGCGGTTGATTTTCTTCGTTCGGGACGGACGAAGCGGGCGCCTAGTCCCTGTTATGATAACCGCCTGCCGCAACCCAACTATCTGCCGCCGTGTTTCAGCGGCAGCCAGCGGCTCTCCGGTGTTGCAATCCAGTCTCACCCAGACTTCTGACCGCCCTAATTGACGACAGTCTCCAAGACGTGCCGCCGATCACACGGATCGTTGATTGATAGAATATCGCTAGCTGGCAAATCACCTTTCCCCATTCATGCGGGGGTGCAAATGGCGCGAACAGAAACAGCGGCTCAGCCAACCATCTCTGTGCCGGATCAGATTTCGATAACCTTAGTCGTCAATGGTCGTGCGACCGAGCTCAGGATCGCGCCGTGGACGACTTTGCTCGACGTGTTACGCGACCATCTCGATTTAACTGGCACCAAGAAGGGGTGCGATCACGGCCAATGCGGCGCCTGCACGGTTCTCGTCGACGGGCGACGGATAAACGCCTGTCTCACGCTCGCCGTGATGAAGGATGGCGCTCAGGTGACCACGATCGAGGGCCTGGCGACAAACGGTACGCTACACCCACTGCAGCAAGCCTTCATCGATCACGATGCCTTCCAGTGCGGCTACTGTACGCCGGGACAGATCTGTTCCGCTGCCGGCCTGATCGCGGAAGGGAAGGCGAAGAGTGCCGACGAGATTCGTGAGCTCATGAGCGGCAACATCTGCCGGTGCGGCGCCTATCCGCACATCGTTGCCGCGATCCAGCAGGCAATGAGGCAGTCATGATCAACTTCCAGTATTCGCGCGCAAGCAATGTCGCCGATGCCGTACGCCAGATATCCGCGAACCCGACGGCGAAATTTATTGCTGGCGGTACCAACCTGGTCGACCTGATGAAAATGGATGTCGAGCGGCCCATGATGCTGATCGACGTCTCAAGGCTTCCCCTCGACAAAGTCGAGGAAGCCCCTGGCGGCGGGCTGCGCATCGGCGCGCTCGTGCCCAATTCCGATCTTGCCTATCATCCGCAGGTGGAGCGGCGTTATCCGATGCTGTCGAGCGCGCTTCTGGCCGGGGCATCGCAGCAGTTGCGTAACATGGCGTCGGTGGGCGGCAACCTGCTGCAACGCACGCGCTGTCCCTATTTTTACGATATCGCGACCCCCTGCAACAAACGCGAACCGGGCAGCTTCTGCTCTGCCATTGACGGCCTTAACCGCATGCACGCGGTCCTTGGCACCAGCGGACGCCTGCATCGCAGTGCATCCGTCGGACATGTGCGTGGCGCTCGCTGCGCTTGAGGCGAAGGTCCATGTGATGGGCCCTCGTGGCGAGCGGGTCATCGCGTTCGCGGACTTCCATCGGCTGCCCGGCGACACGCCGCAGCGCGACACCAATCTCGAAGCGGATGAGCTTGTGACTTCGATCGAGCTGCCACCGCAGGGATTTGCGACGAACTACACCTACCTCAAAATCCGAGACCGCCTTTCCTATGCGTTCGCGCTGGTTTCCGTCGCAGTCGGGCTTGAGCTCGATGGTGGCACCATCAAGGAAGCGCGTTTCGCGCTCGGCGGCGTCGCGCATAAGCCCTGGCGCAACACGCAGGCCGAAGCCACGCTTCGCGGCCGCGCCGTCAACGAGACGACGTTTGCTCAAGCGGCCGATGTCGTCCTGAGCGATGCCAAAGGTTTCGGGCACAATACGTTCAAGATCGATCTCGCGCATCGGGCCATCATTCGCGCGCTCTCGCAGGCGGCGCGCGGCATCCCGCAGTCGCAGTCCAACAAGAAGATTGCATGAGCAAGGCCATGACACATTACATCGGTACTGCCACATCCCGTGTCGACGGCGTAGCGAAGGTCACTGGCGCCGCAAAATACGCCGCCGAGTTCAATGTCCCCGGCCTTACCCATGGGAGTGTCGTCTGCTCGACGATCGCCAAGGGCCGCATCACGCATATCGACGCTAGCACGGCCATGCGCGTCAAAGGCGTGATCACGGTGTTGACGCACGAAACCCGCCCGCGCATGGCTGACAACGATCAAGCCTACAAGGATGACGTGGCTCCATTGGGGGCGCCCTTCCGGCCGCTTTACGACAACAAGGTCATGTTCAGCGGCCAGCCAATCGCGCTGGTCGTGGCAGAAACGCCGGAGATCGCGCGCTTTGCCGCGTCGCTGGTCCGGGTAGAATACGATAAGGATGTGCACGTCACGGCTATGCATAACCAGCGCGATAAAGCCGTACCGCCCCACGCGCCGACAAATCCGATGGAGGCCATGTTCACGCCGCCAAAGCGACGCGGAGCGCCCGAGCAGGCGTTCGCGGCGGCCGCCGTGCGCCACGAGGGCGAATATTACACGCCGGTCGAGCACCATAACCCGATGGAGCTCTATGCCTCGACGGTGATCTTCGAAGGCAACGGCAAGCTCACGGTCTACGACAAGACCCAGGGCGTGCAGAACGTGCAGAAGTATCTCTGCAGCGTATTCGGCATGAGGCCGGAGGACGTGCGTGTCATGTCGCCCTTCATGGGGGGCGGGTTCGGTTCGGGGCTGCGCCCACAGTTTCAGGTGGTGCTCGCGGTGCTCGCGGCGCAGGCGGGGCAGCGCTCGGTGCGCGTCGTGCTGACGCGGCAGCAGATGTACGTGCTGGGTCACCGGCCCGCGATGATTCAGCATATCGCGATTGGCGCAAGTGCCGGCGGAGCGCTTGACGCGATCACGCACGACGCGATCACCGTGACGTCGCAATACGAGGACTTCCACCGGCAAGAGACCGGATGGTCCGGTCTGCTCTACAAATGCGCCAATGCGAAATACGAGCACAAGCTCGCACGGCTTGATCTTGCGACCCCGTGCGATATGCGCGCACCAAGCGCCGCGAGCGCCGTCTACGCGCTTGAAGTCCGCAATGGACGAACTCGCGATCGCGCTGAAGCTCGATCCGCTCGAACTCCGCCTGCGGTGCTATTCGGATCGCGACCAGCATGACGATCGGCCGTACAGCAGTAAGGCGCTACGCGAATGCTACCGCCAAGGCGCGGAGGCGTTCGGCTGGGACAAGCGGTCTCCGGAGCCGCGTTCGATGCGCGATGGCAGCGACCTGGTCGGCTGGGGCATGGCGACGGGCGTCTGGGAAGCGTTGCAGGTGCCGATCGCGGTGCGCATTACGGTCACCGCCAACGGCCACGCCGAAGTTGCATGCGCAACCTCCGATATCGGCACCGGCACCTACACGATCATGGCCCAGGTTGCAGCCGACATGCTGGGACTGCCGCTCGATAACATCAGCATCAAGCTTGGCGACTCCAGCCTTCCGCAATCGCCGGTCGAGGGCGGATCGTGGATCGCGGCCTCGGTGTCGAACGGCATCGCGACGACCGCTGGTGCGATCCGCGAGGAGCTGTTGCGATTGGCCAGGCAAATGCCGAATTCGCCGCTCGCGAACGCCGCGCCCGACGAAGTCGAGCTTGCGGATGGCAAGCTGGTGAGCAAGCGGGACCGTTCGCGCGCGGTGTCGATCACCGATGCCATGCGGCACGGCGGTGTGGACCGCATCGAGCAGGAGAAAACCACCAACCCCGACCACGACGTCACACGTGCGAACAACACCCACGCGGCGATCTTTGCCGAGGTGAAGGTGGACGAGCAGCTCGGTGTGATCCGCGTCACGCGCGTCGTCAGTGCGGTGGCGGCTGGGCGCATCCTGAACACGAAGACCGCGAGCAGCCAGGTCCTCGGCGGCGTGGTCTGGGGCATCGGCATGGCGCTGCATGAGGAGACGCTGGTCGATCACGAATTCGGCCGCGTCATGAATGCCAACATCGCCGAATATCATGTGCCCGTGAATGCCGATGTGCACGACATTAAAGTCATTCTTGTAGACGAGCCGGACGACAGCAATCCACTCGGCATCAAGGGGATCGGCGAAATCGGCATCGTCGGCGTCGCTGCAGCAATCGCCAACGCGGTCTATCACGCGACGGGAAAGCGCGTGCGCGACCTCCCGATCACGCTGGATAAGTTGCAGCGGTAAACTGCGGAAGCGGCTTTCCAGCGTACCTTCCGTGTCCCTCGCCCAGGCAGTTTTCGGCCCGCTCCGATACTTCGGACGCGATCCGTGAATGACTACTCCTGGTCGTGAGCGGAACTCCAAAACGACGTCCCCCCACCCTCGACACAACAGTCACCGTGCTCCAAAACGCCTCCCGTCCACCGGAGGAAAGGCACCAAGCCGCATGCCGCCATCGCCCCTGCCGCGCGTCCGCGCCCCTGAAAGCCTGCGCAGCACGCGCTGGTTCGGCCCGGCCGATCTCCGCTCCTTCGGCCATCGCTCGCGCGCCATGCAGATGGGCTGGTCGGAGGAAGACTGGGCCGGCAAGCCCGTCATCGGCATCCTCAACACCTGGTCGGACATCAATCCCTGCCACCAGCACTTTCGGTCACGCGTCGAGGACGTGAAGCGCGGTGTGCTGCAGGCCGGCGGCCTGCCGATCGAGTTGCCCGCGCTGGCACTGCCGGAAAACTTCATGAAGCCGACCACGATGCTCTACCGCAACCTGCTGGCGATGGAGACGGAGGAACAGATCCGCAGCCTGCCAGTGGACGGCGTCGTGCTGATGGGCGGCTGCGACAAGACCGGCCCCGGCCTGCTGCTGGGCGCGCTCAGTGCCGGCGTTCCGGCGATCTTCCTGCCCGCCGGCCCGATGCTGCGCGGCAACTGGAACGGCAAGACCCTCGGATCGGGTTCGGATTCCTGGAAATACTGGGACGAGCTGCGCGCCGGAAAGATCACCCAGGCTGATTGGACCGGCGTCGAGCAGGGCATCGCCCGCAGCCACGGCACCTGCATGACCATGGGCACCGCCAGCACCATGACCGCGATCATCGAGGCGCTGGGCTTCTCCCTGCCCGGCTTCTCCTCGGTGCCCGCCCCTGACTTCAACCACCCACGCCTGTCGGCCGCCACCGGACGGCGAATCGTGGAGATGGTGTGGGAGGACCTGACCCCCGCCCGCATCGCCACCGAATCCGCCTGCCGCAACGCGGTTGCCGTCGCCATGGCCATGGGCTGCTCGACCAACGCGCTGATCCACCTGATCGCGCTCGCCCGCCGAGCGGGGCACACCCAATTCGGCCTGCAGGACTTCGAGCGGCTGAGCCAGGAGGTTCCGGTCATCGGCAATGTCCGCCCCAGCGGCACGACCTATCTGATGGAGGATTTCTACTACGCCGGCGGCATCAAGGCGCTGATGGAGCGCATCCGCGCTCACCTCGACACCGCGGCATTGACCTGCACCGGCCATACGGTCGGCGACAACATCGCCGGCGCCAAGGTGGTCAACGACGACGTCATCCGCCCGCTGGACAACCCGATCTATCAGGAAGGCGCACTGGCGGTGCTGTTCGGCAACCTCGCGCCTGAGGGCTGCGTGATCAAGCCCTGCGCCATGGACCCCCGCTTCCTGAAACATGCCGGCCCGGCGCTGGTGTTCGACGACTACCCGTCCATGAAGAAAGCGGTGGACGACGAAACCCTGGACGTCACGCCGGACCATGTGATGGTGCTGCGCAATGCCGGGCCTCAGGGCGGGCCGGGGATGCCGGAATGGGGCATGCTGCCGATGCCGAAGGCGCTGCTGAAACAGGGCCATCGCGACATGCTGCGGCTGTCGGATGCGCGCATGTCCGGCACCAGCTACGGCGCCTGCGTGCTGCATGTCTCGCCCGAGAGCTATATCGGCGGCCCGTTCTCGCTGCTGCGCACCGGCGACATCGTCGCCATCGACGTCGCCGCCCGCCGCATCGACATGCGCGTGTCCGACGACGAACTCGCCCGCCGCAAGGCCGCCTGGACCCCGCCTCCGGCCCGCTTCGAGCGTGGCTACGGCTGGATGTTCACCCAGCATATCCGCCAGGCGCATGAGGGCTGCGACTTCGACTTCCTCAAGACCGAATTCGGCACACCGGTCGGCGAACCGGCCATCTACTGAACCGGAGAGCCGCTATGCCCCTGAGCCCCGAAACGCGCGACAAGCTGAAGCGCATCAGCACCGCGACGCTCGCCACCGCCCTGTATAAGCGCGGCTTCCGCACGCAGTTCATCCAGGACGTCAAGCCGCTGCGTCCGCTGGCCGAAAGCATGGTCGGCGAGGCCTTCACGCTCCGCTACATGCCGGCGCGCGAGGACCTGAACCAGTTGGTGGTGTTCCGCGACCGCGGCCACCCGCAGCGCAAGGCGGTCGAGGACTGCCCGCCCGGCGCCGTGCTGGTGATGGACAGCCGCAAGGACCCGCGCGCCGCCTCGGCCGGCGGGATCCTGGTGACGCGGCTGATGATGCGCGGCGTCGCCGGCGTGGTGACCGACGGCGGCTTCCGCGATGCGGCCGAGATCGCGACGCTGGAGATGCCCGCGTTCCACAACCGGCCGTCCGCGCCGACCAACCTGACGCTGCACCAGGCGATCGACATCAACGTCCCGATCGGCTGCGGCGATGCCCCGGTGTTCCCCGGCGACGTCGTGGTCGGCGACAATGACGGCGTGATCATCATCCCCGCGCATCTGGCCGACGAAATCGCGGCCGAGGCGACCGAGATGACGGCCTATGAGGACTTCGTCACCGAACGGGTCCGCGGCGGTCATACGATCCTGGGGCTGTATCCGGCGACCGACGAGGCGAACCTGACGGCGTTTGCGGCGTGGCGGGCTGCCAACGGGCGGTAGTGGCGGTTAGCCGACGGTTGCGCTACCGCTTGGCGCGACTACCGTTGGCGATTCCCGAGGTCACCGCCCAGCCCCAAGGACGCACGCCGGATCGCCCGCACCAGCCCATACAGGCTGATCGCGCCCCAGAAACACTCCAGCACCACCGACGGCAGATTCCACGCGTAGATCAGCGATATCAGCACCAGCGTCGCCCCCATCAGGTTGACGGCCGGGAACCGCCAGCCCATCCGGCGCCAGCCAGCCCTGCAGTGTCGCGAAGTAGCTGAAGATGAAACAGCCCGCGCCGACGATGCCGAACGCGGTGAAAGGATCGAAAACCATCGTTCCTAGTCTAGCCCGCCGCGACACCGTTTCGCTATGCTGTGCCGTCGCAGGGGAGGGTTGAGATGAAGCGTCTCGATGGTCGGGATCATCGCGTGGGGCGCCATGGCCGCGTCCGCCGGGATGGCGCAGACGCTGAACATCGCCTCCTCGGCGCCGGTGACCAGCATCGACCCGCATTACCACACGCTGTCGCCCGAACGAATCGCTCGGCGGCCACATCTACGAACGCCTGGTCGACCGTGACCCCGGCGGCCACATGATCCCGGGCCTGGCGCTGTCGTGGAAACTGCGCGACGACAAGACCTGGGAGTTCAAGCTGCGGACGGCGACGTTCCATGACGGCACGCCGTTCACCGCGCAGGATGTCGCCTATACGCTGGCGCGCGTGCCGCGGGTGAAGAACAGCCCGGCCTCGTTCGCCGTCTATACCAAGGCCGTGACGGGAACCGAGATCGTCGACGACGCACACGATCCTGCTGCACACCGCCGCACCCTATCCGCTGCTGCCGCTCCGACCTCAGCCAGGTCTTCATCATCCCGCACACGCTGGGCGAGGACCCGGCGACCGAGGACTTCAACAGCGGCAAGAACGCGATCGGCACCGGCCCGTATCGTTTCATCGCCTATCGCCCCGGCGACCGGATCGAGATGGAGCGCTACGACGGCTACTGGGGTGCGAAGCCACACTGGCAGCACGTGAATTACCGGATCATCAGCAACGATGCCGCCCGCACCGCCTCGCTGCTGGCCGGCGATACCGACATGATCGAGTTCGTGCCGCCCGACGATCTGCCGAAGCTGCGCAGCGATCCGCGCGTGACGCTGGCCGAGGTGGTCGGCAACCGCGCGATCTATCTCTGGCTGGATCATTCCCGCACCGGTCCGACACCGTTCGTGACCGGTCCGAACGGAGAGGCGCTGACCGTCAATCCGCTGAAGGACCTGCGGGTGCGAGAGGCGCTGTCGCCTCGCCATCAACCGCCAGGCGATCGTCGATCGGGTCATGGAGGGTGCCGCGATGCCGACGGCGCAGTATCTCTCGCCCGGCACTTACAGCTACGTGCCGGACCTGAAGCCGCCGCCCTATGATCCGGCCAAGGCGAAGGCCTTGCTGGCCGAGGCGGGGTATCCCAAAGGGCTGCGCATCACGCTGCACGGGCCGAACGACCGTTACGTGAACGATGCGAAGATCATCCAGGCCGTCGGGCAGATGTGGCAGCGGATCGGCGTGCAGACGACGGTCGATGCGATGCCGTGGAACACCTTCGTCTCCCGCGCCGGCAAGCAGGAGTTCTCGGCGTTCCTGCTCGGTTGGGGCACCGCAACGGCCGAAGGCACCAACCCGCTGCGCGCGCAGATCGCCACCTGGAACCCCGCCCGCGGCATGGGCACCGCGAACCGCGGCCGCTACTCCAATCCTGCCGTCGATGCGCTCATCGATCAGGCGCTGACGACGATGGATGACGGCGAGCGGGAGGCGATCATCCAGGACGCGACACGAAAGGCGATGGACGACGTGCCCGTGATCATGCTGCATCTGCAGAAGAATATCTGGGCGACGAAAAAGGGCCTGGTTTACGAACCGCGGGTGGACGAGGAGACGCGGGCGGCGGGGGTCAGACCGGCCCCGTAACGGAATGCTGTGCACGGCTCGGAACGCTCGGCGCCGACGCACGAATAGGTGCTTAGGTGCCCTGGTGGCGCGGACGCAGCGTCGCTTCCGACCTGAAAAGGACATGTCCAAAATAGAAAGGCGTGGCCGGAACAGGCTTGCGCCACACGCGCCGGCGGCCGCGGTTCGACAAAGCGATACCATTGAAACATAGGGGTTTCACCGGCCGCCGAACTTTCGCCTTATCGAATAATACGATCAATCTATCTCATAAAATCAATTTGATCGACCCACGCCGAAGGGGTATGCCTTGCCCAGCTACAGAAATAAAATGGCGACAGGAGTTGAATATGGACGACGAAAGCAAGTGCCCGGTCATGCACGGGACCGGCCAAAACGCTGCCGTTTTGGAAATGTCGAACCAACTCTGGTGGCCGAATCGAACTGAACGTGAAGGATTCTCCACCAAAACTCGCCTATGGGCGATCCCATGGGTGCGGAATTCAACTACGCTGAGGAGTTCAAAAGCCTCGACCTGAAGGCTTTGAAGCAGGATCTCTTCGCCTTAATGACGACGTCGCAGGATTGGTGGCCGGCCGACTATGGCCACTATGGACCGCTCTTCATCCGGATGGCGTGGCACAGCGCGGGCACGTACCGCATCGGCGACGGCCGCGGTGGCGCAGCCTCCGGCACGCAGCGCTTCGCGCCGCTCAATAGCTGGCCCGACAACGCGAACCTCGACAAGGCGCGTCGGTTGCTGTGGCCGATCAAGCAGAAGTATGGACGGAAAATCTCCTGGGCCGACCTGATGGTTTTCGCCGGTAACTGTGCCCTGGAGTCGATGGGATTCAAGACGTTTGGTTTCGGCGGCGGGCGCGCGGATGTTTGGGAACCGGAAGAGGACATCAACTGGGGATCTGAAACCACGTGGCTTGGAGAAAAGCGCTACAGCGGCGACAGGCAGCTCGCCCAGCCATTCGGCGCCGTTCAGATGGGCCTGATCTACGTGAATCCCGAGGGTCCGAACGGTAACCCGGATCCGCTCGCTGCGGCCAAAGACATTCGAGAGACGTTCGCTCGGATGGCGATGAATGACGAGGAGACGGTTGCCCTGATTGCCGGCGGACACACGTTCGGCAAAACCCATGGCGCTGCCGATCCGAAGCAATATGTCGGCCGTGAACCCGAGGGTGCCAGCATTGAAGAGCAAGGCCTCGGCTGGAAGAACAGCTTTGGCAGCGGCAAGGGCGACCAAACGATCACCAGCGGGTTGGAGGGCGCATGGACCACCAGCCCGGCGAAGTGGGACAATAACTTCTTCGACAACTTGTTCGGCTACGAATGGGAGTTGGTGAAGAGCCCTGCCGGCGCGTCACAATGGGCCCCCAAGGATGCAGCGGCGGCGGGCACCGTGCCTGATGCCCACGATAAGTCCAAGCGGCACGCCCCCATCATGTTGACGACAGACCTCTCACTGCGGATGGACCCGATCTACGCGAAGATTTCGAAGCGGTTCCACGAGAACCCGGCGGAATTCGCAGACGCCTTCGCGAAGGCTTGGTACAAGCTGACGCACCGCGACATGGGGCCTTACACGCGCTGTCTCGGCGCACTGGCTCCCGCGGAGCCGCAACTGTGGCAAGACCCTGTTCCCGCCGTCGACCATCAATTGATCGGGGAGCAGGACATCGCCGCCCTCAAGGGCAAAATCCTCGCGTCCGGCCTATCCATTTCCCAACTGATCTCGACCGCCTGGGCATCGGCGTCAACGTTCCGCGGCACCGACAAACGCGGTGGGGCGAACGGGGCGCGCATCCGCCTGTCGCCGCAGAAGTATTGGGAAGTTAACCAGCCGGCCGAATTGGCGAAGACCCTGCAGACGCTGGAGTCGGTCCAAACGGCATTCAACAGTTCACAGTCCGGCGGGAAAAAGGTTTCGCTCGCTGACCTGATCGTTCTGGGTGGGTGCGCCGCCGTCGAGGAAGCTGCGAAGAAAGCCGGCCACGCTGTCAAGGTTCCCTTCGCGCCGGGGCGCACGGACGCCTCGCAGGATCAGACCGACGTGCAGTCGTTCGCCGTACTCGAACCGACTTCGGACGGGTTCCGTAACTACCTTCGGGCCGAACACCGGCAACCGCCAGAGAAGCTGCTGCTGGATCGGGCGAACCTGCTGACGCTGACCGCTCCTGAGATGACGGTTCTTGTCGGCGGCCTGCGCGCGCTCAACGCAACATTCGGGCAGAGCAAACTCGGGGTTTTCACCAACCGGCCCGGGACGTTGACGAACGATTTCTTTGTCAACCTGCTCGACATGGACGTGACGTGGCAGCCGTCCGAGACGTCCGAAGGGGCGTTCGAGGGGCGCAGTCGTGCGACAGGCGAACTTAAGTGGACCGGCACCCGCGTCGATCTCGTCTTCGGTTCGAACTCCCAACTCCGAGCCCTGTCGGAAGTCTATGCATGTGACGACTCCGGGCAGGCGTTTGTGCATGACTTTGTCCGTGCATGGACCAAGGTGATGAATCTTGATCGCTTTGATCTCGCCTGATCGCAGCGGCAAGGTTTTCAAAGCCTTCTAGAGCGCAACCGCGACCGAGCAGCCATCAGCGCGGCATTTCAAAACTTGAAATGCCGCGCTGCCTTGAGTCGGACCGGTTGCTTACGCTTAGGGGCGCGGCGACAGCCTGTTCAAGGGAGAAAAGTCAGGCGCCTCTCTACACTCGCGCTAAATGTATGAAGGCCAGAAGAGCCGCTGGTATCGGGGTCATCCCACCAAAAAACAAAAGGGATGATTTCAAAGGCTGCATTCATTGGCAGCAGGACGGAGGCGAATCTGCGACAGGCTTTTGCCACGGCCACTCTCGCGGATCGGCGTTACATCGCGATCGCGGAACAAGCCGACGCCGAGGGAAATCATCGTGCTGCCGCAGTGTTTTGAGCGATTGCCAAATCCAGGGCCAGTCAGGCCGAAGCGCATCTGAATAGACTGGAGCCGCGCAACGACAAGACAAGTACGGCCTGCAATGTCCGCCTGGCAATCATGGACAAACTTCATGCATGCGCCGAAGCCTATCCCGCGATGGCACGCACCGCCCGCCAAGAGGGGTGTCACGATGTAGCCGACTGGTTCGAAGTCTGCGCAAAAGCCGGTCGGTCACACGCAGGCCGGTTTCGCCGCGCTCGAGACTCTACTGTAATCAAACGATCTGCCTCCCCGGTATGAGGAAGCAGAAGCCCCATTGCAGTTCCAGGTTCCGCACGCGACGCAACGCCTTTCACCGGTTGCGGAAGTTCGCCTCACCGCGCCATATGCGCGTTCATCGCCAGCGTCCGCTCATCCTGCCGCGCGTCATACGTGATCCCCTTCCGAGCGGCCCAGAAGTTGATGAGCTGGTACATCGGAATGAACGGCAGATCGCCCATCGCCACGCCGACCTCGTGCCGCAGTTGCTCCTCCCGCGATTGATCGTCCAGCGTCGCCATCGCCTTGTCCGTCATCGCGTCCAGCGCCGGGTTCGAATAGCGCCCGGTGTTCGCCGATCCGCGCCCGACCTTGGGATCGTAGGTGCCGATCACGTTGATCAGCGTATATCCCGCCTCGGCCGTGTTGCTGCCCCAGCCCAGCAGGCCCATCGAGAACTCCTGGTGGTTCGCTCGGCCGCGAATAGGACGCCCAGGGAACCGCCTCGACGCTGGTCTGCACGCCGATCCGGCTCCACATCTGCGCCACCGCCTGCGCCGTCGCCGCATCGTTCGGATAGCGGTCATTCGGCGTGTGCAGCGTCATCTTGAACCCAGACGGGAAAGCCCGCCTCGGCCAGCAGCGCTCTTGGCCTTCGTCGGGTCATAGGCCGGCACGCCGACATCCGGCGCGTAACCGAAGGCGCCGGGCGGCAGCCACTGTCCGGTCGCGACCGCCGTGCCCTGCATCACCCGCTCCGCCAGACCCGTCCGGTTGATCGCCAGAGAAAGCGCCTGCCGCACATGCAGATCGTGCAGCGGATTCACCGCCAGAGGCTTGCCGTCATTGCCGGTGATGAACGGCTCCTCCCCCGGGCGCGACATGTCCGGGTAGAGGAAGATCACCCGCAGCCCCTGGATCGAGAACACCGACAGCTTCGGGTCCGCCTTCAGGCGCGGCAGATCGGCCGCCGGAGGCACATCGATCAGGTCGACATCGCCCGCCAGCAGCGCCGCCGTCCGCGTCGCGGGTGCCGGGATGAAGCGGATCGTTACGTGATCCCAGGCTGGTTTCGGGCCCCACCAGGACGTCGTTGCGCACCAGTTCCACCCGGTCGCCGCTGAAGTAGCGGACCAGCCGGTACGGCCCGGTCCCGATCGCCGCCTTGCCGCTGTTGTAGTCTTCCGTCGTCGCCCCCTCGCCCGCATGTCGCGAGACGATGGCGATCGCCGCCATATCGCCCGGCAGCGTCGGTGTGGGCGCCCTGGTGTGGATGCGGATGGTGTTCGCATCGATCGTCTCGACACTCGACGACGTGCGCAGATAGCCCGCGAAGTTGCCCGGGCTGTTCGGCACGTTCGGCACCCGGCGATGGTGAAGGCGACATCGTCCGGCGTCAGCTTCGTGCCGTCGTGGAACGTCACGCCCGGCCGCAGATGGAAGTCCCAGGCGTTGTCGCCCACTGCCTCCCACCGCTCCGCCAGCCAGGGGATCACCTTCGCGTCGGGCGAGCGATGCGTCAGCCGGTCGAAGACATGCATCGCCACGCTGATATTCGGCGAGGCATTGTAGAAATGCGGATCCATCGACGTCGCCGGCGCTGCAAGGCCGACGCGGAGATCTTCGGCAAAGGCGGGGGCTAAGGCCGACCCCAACGCCAGCACAAGCGCCATCAGGCGGAGCATCATTGTCATGCCGGGCAGCCTAGCCTGATACCCCCGAGGGCCGCTATAGTCCGCCCATGGTGATTTGGCTGATCCGGCGCCTGATACAGGCCGCATTCGTTGTGCTGGCGATGACCGTCATCGTCTTCATCGGCGTGCACGTGATCGGCAACCCGGTGGACATCCTCATCTCGCCCGAGGCCGACCAGGCCGAACGCGCTCGGATCATCGCCGATCTCGGCCTGGACCAGCCGCTGTGGCGGCAATATCTGACCTTCGTCGCCGGCGCCGCGCATGGCGATCTGGGTCGTAGTTTCGTCTTCAACGAACCGGCCCTGAAACTGATCGCCGAACGGATGCCCGCGACGCTGGAGCTGGCTGTCACCGCCGTTCTGCTGTCGATCCTGATCGGCGTGCCGCTGGGGCTCTATGCCGGAATGCGGCCGAACGGGTTCATCGGCCGGTCGATCATGGCAAGCAGCATCCTTGGCTTCTCGCTGCCCACCTTCTGGGTCGGCCTGATGCTGATCATGGTCTTCGCCGTGCAGCTTGGCTGGCTGCCCAGCACGGGGCGCGGCGCCACGCAAATGTTGTTCGGCGTGCGCTGGTCGTTCCTGACGCTGGACGGCTTGCGGCACATGCTGATGCCGGCGCTGAACCTGTCGCTGTTCAATATCTCGCTGGTCCTGCGCCTGACCCGAGCCGGGGTGCGCGAAACGCTCCCCATGGACTACATCAAATTCGCCCGCGCCAAAGGACTGTCACCCGCTCGGGTTCTCCTGGTGCACGTGCTGAAGAACATCATGATCCCGGTGGTCACCGTGGTCGGGCTGGAGCTGGGATCGACAATCGCATTCGCCGTCGTGACCGAGAGCGTTTTCGCCTGGCCCGGCATGGGCAAGCTGATCATCGACAGCATCAATGTGCTGGACCGACCGGTGATCGTTGCGTATCTGATGATGATCGTGCTGCTGTTCGTGACGATCAACCTGGTGGTGGATCTCCTCTACACGGTGCTGGACCCGAGGGTGCGACTGGAACACAAGGGGTAGGCAGCTCCCTTCCCCTCAGATCACGGTCCGGCTTGAGAGTAGGCGCTGGGCCATGACGATGCTTTTCTTTCCAGTTGACGTGAAAACGCTCCGGAAAGCAGCGCATGTCATCAAGCGTTGCGTCCGATCTCGCAGCTTGAGGCAACGCAGGAAAGCGAACGGGCGCCGCGCCGGCTACACGACACGCCGGCGCGGGCCCGCCCGGTCATACCTTCACGGTCGAGGCCGTGTAGATCTCATCGATAGCTTGCGCCAATTCTGCGTTGAATTCCGCGTCGCTCATCGAGGCCCGCAGCTGCTCGAGCAGGGCGCGCGAGAAACTGGCGATCATGCCGTGGTTCCGGGCCAGGCGTTGGCAGGCATCCGCGCGCGTATAGCCGCCCGACAAGGCGACGACACGAGCCACCCGGTCATGGGCGATCAGGTCCTTGTAGAGGTCGGGAACGTCCGGGATCGTCAGCTTCAGCATCACCGGCTGGTCGGCTGGCACCGCATCGAGCTGCCGGGGCAGCGCATCCTTCAGCAGAGCCTCGGCCTTCGGCTTGTCGGGGCTCTTGATGAGCACCTCGGGCTCGAGAATGGGAACCAGCCCGTGCTTCGCGATCTGCGCGCCGACCTCGAACTGCTGTTTGGCGATCGCCGCGATACCGCTCTCGGACGGCAGGTTGATCGTCGAGCGCATCTTGGTGCCGAAGATACCGAGCTTAACGGCTCGGGCGAGCAGGGTGTCGAGGCCCGGGATCGGCTTCATCACGCTGACGCCATCGGCTTCCGCCTCCAGTCCCTTGTCGACCTTGAGGAAGGGCACGCATCCTCGGTCCTCCCACAGATAGGAGGGAGTCGGCTTGCCCAGGACCTCGCCGTCCATCGTGCGCTCGAACAGGATCGCGCCGATCACCTTGTCGCCGGTGAAGGCCGGCGCCGTCATCACCCGCACCCGCATCTCGTGCATGCGGGCGAACATCTCGGCTTCTCCGCTATAGGCGCTCTCCGGAATGCCATAGAGGCGCAATGCCCCAGGCGTCGACCCGCCGCTCTGATCGAGTGCGGCGAGGAAGCCTGCGCGCCTTCGCGATGTGCGTTTTCATGCTTTGGTGGGCCATGGACGTGCTCCTCAGGGATGACCGGATGACGGTATATATGTTGGTGCCGATCGGGCCAACTCCGCAGCCTGTCGCCCGAGGTTCGCTTCAAACTCGGAGACGATCGAGGCACGAATATTGAAATCGCCCCCGTGCTGGCCGTAGATGCGTTGCCGGTCAGCGCGATCTACAGCGCCAGAGCCTTCCTGATAGGGTTTCCAGGGTCGGCGCGGGCTGGCCTGGAGTCGTGGCTCCAGACCCCGCTGGGCGCCCGCGTACAGGCGTTTGTCAGCGCCTATGACCAAGACGTGAGCGAGGTGCCATGCCTGATCGGATCGCCTACAAGGTCATGTCGGCTACGGAGCTGGAGCAGATGCAGCGCGACGGTTTGTTCCGGGGAACACAATCGGATATTGTCGACGGCTACATTCATCTGTCGTGTGCTTCTCAGCTTACCGCGACGTTGGACAAACACTTCAGCGGCGTTACCGGCCTTGCATTGGCGGCCGTGGACCTTTCGCGGCTCGGCGATGCTGTGCGGTGGGAGCCCTCGCGCGGTGGACAGCTTTTCCCACACATCTATGGAGTCTTGACAATCGACGCTGTGGTCTCAGCCGGGCCGCTGGAGCGAGCCGCCGACGGGACGGTTAAGTTGCCCGCTTAGAGCACGATGACCGGAGGCGAGAATCGCCGGAGGTCTGAATCGACGCGATCAAACAAATACTTAGAGCAGGATGGCTGAGCGAAAGCGATGTTATCCTGCTCTAGGCTAAACCACCGGCCGCCTCGACCGGGTCCCCAGCGCCCGCTCCAGCGCGTCGCCGACGCGCAGCACCAGCCCGTCCTCGAACGGCCGCCCGCCGATCTGCAGCGCCAGCGGCAGCCCCTTCTCGCTGAAACCGTTGCAGACCGACAGCGCCGGACTGCCCGTCACGTTGAAGGTGCGGTTGAAGAACGGCTGGAACCCCGATGCCATCGAGTCCTCACCGATCGGCCTCGCGGGACAACGCGCCGTCGGGAACACCAGTACGTCGACGCTTTTCATCGTTTCGGCCAGCGCGGCGATCAGTTCCGTACGCTTTCGCAACGCGTTGATGTAATCCGCCGCCGCAACGAACGCGCCCGCCATCAGGCGATGCCGGCCGAATGTGCCGTATTTCTCCGGTTCCGAGCGGAGCCAGTGCTGGTGGATGGCGAAGGCCTCGCTGCGGGAGATCAGGCTGCCGACATCGCTGTAAACGCCGTATGGCGCCAGGGTTACATTCGAAACCACTGCACCCAGCTCACACAGGGCCTTCAGGCTGGTCTCCAGCGCCAGGATCGTTTCGGGATCGGTCAGAAGATCCTTCTCGAAGAAATGCCGCACCACGCCGACGCGCACGCCTTTCAGGCCACCGCCCAATCCTGCGGCAAAATCCGGCACTTTCACCGATGCGCTCGCCGCATCCAGCGGATCATGCGCTGCCAGGACCTGCAGCATCAATGCGCAATCTTCCGCCGTCCAGCACATCGGACCGGCATGGTCCAGCGAGAACGACAGCGGCAGGATCCCTCGCCGGCTCAGCAGCCCATAGGTCGGCTTGTGCCCGGCAATGCCGCACCACGCCGCCGGCCCGCGGATCGATCCGCCGGTATCGCTGCCCATCGCGCCGAGGCACAACCCCGCGGCCACCGCGGCCCCCGACCCGGAGGACGACCCGGACGGATCCAGCGCCACGTCCCACGGATTGCGCGCCGGCGGCCAGGGCAGATCGAACGACGTGCCGCCGATCGCAAATTCCCAGGTCGCCAGCTTGCCCGTTATGACGGCACCCGCCTTACGCAGCAGCGCAACGGTGAATGCATCCTCCGCGGGCACATGATCGGCAAACAGCGCCGAGTGACCGGTCGTGCGGATGCCCGCCGTGTTGTAGATATCCTTCAAACCGATCGGAATGCCGTGCAGCGGGCCCTTCCAGCCACCGGCCGCAATCTCCTGCTCCGCCTTCGCGGCGTCAGTCAGAGCCTGGTCTGCCAGCACGAGCAAATAGGCATTCAACGTCCCATCCGACGAATGCACCCGCTCCAGCACCGCGCGGGTCAACTCGACAGGCGACAGTTTCTTGTCCCGAATCAGCGCGGATGCTTCCGCGATGGTCAGGAAATACAAATCGGACATGCACGGGCCTTTGGATTTTGCGGACGTCACCCTGGCGGGCTTCACTCGGGCTTAAGCAAATCCGATACCAGACTGCCTACTCCTGCACCCACCCACGGTCCCGCAACAGGACCGGCGTATGCTTACGAGCCGCGCGTTGTGCCGGGGAGAGGGCCAGAAACACGTTCAGTTGCTCCAGCACCCGCCGCGTCGGCAGGGCCAGATCCAGCGCCAGCGCCTCAGCCATGCCGTAGAAGCGGAGCGCCTCCAGCTCCCCATCGCCGCCCAACCTGCCGCGAACATGATCGGCATCTACGACTAAAAAGCGAGCATTGAAGCGGATCGGCAACCCGGGCGGGGTCACGGCGCGGGCAAGATAGGCCAGCGCGTCCAGATGCGGCGGCGTACCGAGCGTCAGCCCCGTCTCCTCCTCCAGTTCCCGCGCCGCCGCGAGCCCCAGCGCTCGGGCCAGCGCGGGGTTGGTCTTCTTGCGAAGTGCCCATTCGGTGTGCGCCGACAGCGGCGAGGCGAACGGCGCGCGCAGGTCCGCCGCATCCACGCGCCCACCGGGAAACACCAGCCGGTTGGGCATGAACCGGTGCTTCGCGCCGCGCATGCCCATCAGCATCGAAGGCTCGCCATTGTCCATCCGCACGACAATCAGGCTGGCCGCATGCTTCGCGCGCACGGCCCGGCGCGGGGCCGTGTGGTCAGAGCGTCGTCAGGCAAGATCGAAACCCTTGGTGCGCAGGTACGCCTTGAAACCGAACCGTTCCGGCACCGAGAGCTGACGCGCGACGTTCTCGCTCCAACCCACGCCCTCGCGCGGCGGATAGACGTCGTTGTTCTTCAGGCTGCCGGGTGCGATCGGATCGCGGGTGCGGCGGCGATCGTCATAGGCGCCGACTTCGTCGGGCAGCGCGCTGTCATCATAACGCTCCCGATGCACCACCACCGCGGGCGGCAGGCGCATCGACACCGGGCGGCGGAACACCGGCCAGCCGACCGCCAGCCCCGCCACCGGATAGACCCCGTCCGGCAAGCCCAGCAGCGGCGACACACGCTCGATATGGTTGCGCACGTAACTGATCGGGCAGGTGCCGAGACCGATCAGCTCGGCCGCCGCAATGAACTGCCCCATGGCCAGGGAGCAATCGACCGCGGTGTTCAGCAGCGTATCGAGGTTGTTGTTGGCATGCTTCATCCCGTGCATCTCGCACAGGCGCTGGCCGCGCCGCATGTCGCCGCACCACACCAGGAAGACCGGCGCGGTGGCGATCCAGTCCATCGTGCCGATCCAGTCGGCGATCTGCTTGATCCGCTGCCTGTCGCGCATCACCACGACGCTGAACTGCTGCAGGTCCGACTTCGCCGGCGCCGATTGCGCCGCCGCCAGCAAGCCGTCCAGCAGCGAGTCCGGCACATCCTGGTCGGTGTAGCGCCGGGTCACCCGCCGATCGAGCAGCGGCACCACCGCATCCGGCACCTCCGCCTCCGGCAGGTCGATACCGAAGCGCGCACGCAACAAGGCCTGAGTATCCGCCATCCGCTTCCTCCCGCGTCGGGGTCAGACTTGCCGGAACCGGCGGGACGCGCAAGATTCGCAGGACAACACCCGCGCGCTCTCCGCGCAACAACACCCGCGCGCCCTCCGCGCGACACCAGAGGAAACCACCATGCCCGCGTCCTATGAGAACCATCGCGCCCAGTTGAAAGCCATCCTGTCGGGTTGGGGCATGTCCGAGGCGAACGCGGAGACCACCGCCGAGATCCTGTCCTGGGCCGACCTGCACGGCGTCGACAGCCACGGCATCTCGATGATCCCCGGCTATGACGGGCTGCGCCGGTCCGGGCGTGCGAAGATGGATGCGGTGCCGAAGATCATCCGCGAGACGCCCGTCTCGGCGCTGGTCGACGGCGGCGGCGGGCTGGGCCACGTGCCGGCGCATTTCGCCATGAACGTCGCGATCAAGAAGGCCAAGACCGTCGGCATGGCCGCGGCGGTGGTCAAGCACTCCGCGCATTTCGGCGCCGCTGGCTATTATTCGCTGATGGCGGCGAAGGAGGGGCTGATCGGCATGTCCTGCACCTCCGCCTCCGGCATCCAGGTCGCACCGACTTTCGGCAAGCAGGCTCGGCTGGGCACCGATCCGTGGTCCTTCGCCGCTCCCAGCGCCGACGGGACGCCGTTCCTGCTGGATATGGCAACGACGACGGTCGCCGCCGGGCGCATCCGCAACAAGGCGAACGAAAACCTGCCGACGCCGGACGGCTGGGTGCTCGACGCCGAAGGCCGGCCCTCCAACGATCCGCTGGTGGCGAAGGAGAAGGGCGGGTTCCTGACCTCCCTCGGCGGCTCGCCCGAGAACTCCAGCTACAAGGGCTATGGCCTGGCGGTGATGGTGAACATCCTCGCGTCCTGCCTGTCGGGGTCCACGCTGATCACCGATCCGATGCACACGAAGAAGCCGGTGGGCATGGATATCGGCCACTTCTTCATGGCGATCGATCCGGACATCTTCCGCGAGAGCGGCGACTTCCAGACCGATGTGCAGACCTTCATGACCGCGCTGCGCGCCACCACGCCGGTCGATCCGGCGCAGCCCGTCATGGTGGCGGGCGATCCGCAATGGAAGAACGCGGCGAAGCGGAAGGAGACGGGGATCCCCGTCGGCCCGGGTCTGCTCAACCAGGTGCGCCAGATCGCGCAGGCCGCAGCAGCGCCCTGGCTGCTGGACTGAACGATCATCCGCTGAACCGGGGCCGCGTAGCGGGCGGCAGGCCCACACAAAAGGCAAACCTGCCGCTAGCATGGGATGACATCGCTTTCGCTCAGTCATCCCGTGCTAGCTCTTTGTTTAATCGCGTGATTCAGACCTGCGGCGATTCCGCCTCCAGTCATCACGCTCTAACCGGTCAGCACGTCGCGTGCCTGATTGATCCGCGCCGCCAGCCAGTCCGAACCGCCCGCATCGGGATGTGCGGCGCGCATCAGACGGTGATGAGCCTCCTTGATCTCGGCCTGAGTTGCGCCAGGTCGCAGTCCGAGAATTTCCAACGCTTCTGCCCGGGTCATGGATCCGCGTCGGTCCGCGCTGCCCCCCGAACGACCGCCACGCGCCGATCCCCCTGAACCGGACGGACCTCTTGGCCTGGAGCCACCCCGCATCGACCGCCATTCCTGGTAGATCAGGGGCCCGAACAGGGCGAGTGCCCCCAAGGCCACCGATGCGCGGCCCGTCAGGATCAGCATCAAAGCCAGAGCCAGGCCACCCAGCGCGACAACCCACGCACCCAGCGCCTTGATCGAGGTAACAGAAGCGCGCTCAAACGCCCTCGCACTAAACGCGAGCGTGAACAGCACGACCGCACCGAGAATCAAGGCCAGCATCGGGTCATCATATACTCAATCCAGACCCTGCGCCTCCACCACTGCCAGCGCACTCAAATTCACGATGCCCCGCGCCGTTACACTCGGCACGACCACGTGGATTGGCTTGGACATCCCCAGCAGGATCGGCCCGATGGGCAACCCGTCCGCCGCAGCCTTAAGCAGGTTGAATGCGATATTGGCCGCATCCAAGGTCGGCATGATCAGCAGGTTGGCCGTGCCGGTCAGCTTGCTGTCGGGCACCGCCCGGTCGCGGATGGCCTGCACCAGGGCCGCGTCGGCATGCATCTCGCCATCGATTTCCAGGCCTGGGGCACGCGCGCGGATCATGCCCAGCGCCTGGCGCATCTTCCGCGCCGAGCCGGTTTCGCTGGCACCGAAACTGGAATGCGACAGCAGCGCGGCCTTTGGCGTCAGTCCGAAGCCGCGCACCGCCTCCGCCGCCAGCAGGGTCATTTCGGTGATCTGCTCCGCTGTCGGATCGGTCACCATGAACGTGTCGCAGATGAACAGGACGCCCGTGGGCAAGATCAGGCAGGACAGCGCGTAGACACGGTTGACGTCCGGGCGTCGCGGAATGATCGGCAGGATATACTGGATCTGCCGCCACCATCCGCCGGTGCCGCCACAGATCGCCGCATCCGCCTGACCAGAATGCAGCAGCATCGCCGCCGCCACCGACGCTCGGGTCGTGACACGCCGCGCGGCAGGCTCCGGCGGGGTGCCGCGGCGGCCGGCGAGGCGCTGATACTCCGGGATCAGCGCATCATACACCGCCCGGTCTGCGTTCGGATCGAGCACGGCAACCTGATCGCCCAGCTTCATCCGCAAGCCCCATCTCCCGGATCTTGACGGCAATGACATCGCGATTGCCCAGCAGGATGGGACGGGCGATCTCGTCATCGACCAGGGTCTGCGCGGCACGCAGGATCCGTTCGTCCTCGCCCTCCGCGAAGACGACGCGCTTGGGATCGCGGCTGGCCGCCTCGAACACCGGACGCATCAGATAGCCGCTGCGGAAAACGAAACGCTCCAGGTCGCGCTGATAGGCGTGGAAGTCGGCGATCGGCCGGCGCGCGACACCGGTCTCCATCGCCGCGCGCGCGACGGCGGGCGCGATCTCCAGGATCAGGCGAGGGTCGAATGGTTTGGGGATGATGTAGTCGGGTCCGAACACCGGTGCCGAACCGCCATAGGCCGCGGCGACGACCTCGCTGGCCTCCACCCGCGCCAGCTTGGCGATGGCTTCGACGGCGGCGATCTTCATCGCCTCGTTGATCGTTGTCGCCCCGACATCCAGCGCACCGCGGAAGATGAAGGGGAAACACAGGACGTTGTTGACCTGGTTGGCATAGTCGCTGCGGCCTGTGGCGACGATCGCGTCCGGCCGGTGCGTTGCGACGAGGTCGGGATCGATCTCCGGATCGGGGTTGGCAAGCGCCAGGATGATCGGCTTCGGCCAAGGCTGGCGAGCCATTCCGGCTTCAGCACGCGGGGCGCGGACAGGCCCATGAAGATGTCGCAGCCCGGCAGCGCGTCCTGCAACGTCGTGGCATTCGTATCACGGGCATACCGCGCCATGTTGGGCAGCATGTTCGGGCCGGTCTTTGCGAACCACGCCGTTGATGTCGGTCAGCGTGACATTCTCCGGCTTCAGGCCCATCGACACCAGCAGGTCGACGCAAGCCAGCGCCGCCGCACCGGCGCCGGAGGTGACCAGCCTGACCTCGGCAATGTCCTTGCCCTGCAACAGCAGCCCGTTGCGAACGGCGGCGGCGACGGTGATGGCGGTGCCGTGCTGGTCGTCGTGGAACACCGGAATGTTCATCCGAGCGCGCAGGTCCGCCTCGATGGCGAAGCACTCGGGGGCCTTGATGTCCTCCAGGTTGATCGCGCCGAAGGTCGGCTCCAGCGCCGCGACCACGTCGCAGAAGCGGGTCGGATCCGCCGCATCGACCTCGATGTCGAACACGTCGATGCCGGCGAACTTCTTGAACAGGACGGCTTTGCCTTCCATCACCGGCTTGCCGGCAAGGGGACCGATATTGCCGAGGCCGAGGACAGCGGTGCCGTTCGAGATGACGGCGACGAGGTTGCCGCGCGCGGTGTAATCGTAGGCGGAGTCCGGGTCGGCCTTGATCGCCTCGCAGGCCGCGGCGACGCCGGGCGAGTAGGCGAGCGCCAGATCGCGCTGCGTCGCCATCCGCTTGGTCGGCTCGATCGTGAGTTTCCCCGGCCGCGGCAGGCGATGGTAGTCAAGCGCGGCCTTGCGGAAGTCCTCGTCCATAACGTTCCCTGTTCCGTCCGAAACAGCGAATCATACAAGATGCGGACCGGGTGGGGCGGTGGAGACGCCAATCGCCCAGCCGGGAAACTGCTCTAACCTGAAGACAGCAACGTCCGGAAAGCCATCATGCCGCTTTCATCCAGTGTCCATGAGGTCGCCGATCCCTGGGCGGCGCAGGAACTTTATCACAGCAACGGCTGGACCGACGGCCTGCCGATCGTCCCGCCGACCGCCGAAGCGGTCGAAGCCTGCCTCGACTGGGCCATGACCCCGGCTGACCAGCTTCTGGGCATCGAACCGGTGCGCGGCGTGCCGATCACCGCTGAGAAACTTGCCGTCAATGCGGTCATGGCCGGCTGCCTGCCGATGCACTTTCCCGGCCGTGCTGACCGCATTCTCCGCGATGCTGCAGCCGGAGTTCCTGCTGCACGGCGCGACCTCCTCGACCGGCGGATGCGCAGTCGCCGTCATCCTGAACGGTCCAATGCGGCAGGAGATCGGCGCCGGCGGCAGCTTCAACGCGCTGGGCAACAGCGACCGAGCGACGGCGGTCATCGGCAGAGCCATCCGGCTCAGCCTGATCAACATCCTCGACGTCCGGCCCGGCGGCATCGACCGCTCGACCCTCGGGCATCCCGGAAAGTTCAGCTACTGCATCGCCGAGGACGAGGAGGATACGACCTGGGCGCCGCTGCACGTCCAGCGCGGCCTGCCGCCGGAGGTTTCCGCCGTCACCGTCATGGCCGCCGGCTCACCACGGCAGATCATGAACGAATGGACGACACAGCCCGAGGAAATCCTGGAGACATTTGCCGCCGAAATCCGCGCCAACATGCGCCATTATTCGATCTGGGGCGGCAACTACATCATGGTCGTGCCGAAACAGTTGCGCGATCACCTGCAGACGGCGGGCTGGAGCAAGACCGCCATCGCCGAATTCATGTTCAGGCGCGCGCGCATCCGTCGCAGCGAATGGGCCGAAGTCGGCAAGGCCGCCGTCGTGCGGGACGATGGCGATCGGGAATACGCCGCCCTGCCCTCACCCGAACACCTGCTGGTCGTCGCCGCCGGCGGCCCCGCCGGCGGCTTCGGTGCCATCATCCCCCCTTGGCTCGGCCTGAAAAGCCAGGCCGTGACTGTACCTGTCGGCGCCTGTGTTGACTGCGGGCCGCCCCGGGGGTGAGATCGCGTCCATGACACTGCGGGTTCTCAATCCCACCAACGAAACCGTACCGCTGGTCGGCACGCCGGCGCCACGCCTGGCATCGCTGGCCGGCGCGACGGTCGGTTTCATCTCCAACGGAAAAGAAGGGACGCAGGGTTTCTTCCGCCATTTGGAGCAGGTCCTGCGAGAGGAATACCGTGTCGCCAACGTCGTGCGGCGGACCAAGTCGAATTACAGCGCGCCGGCGGATGCACCGATCGTCGAGGAAATGCGCCGCTGGCAGGCAGTGGTCACCGGAATCGGCGACTGAGGCAGTTGCTCGTCGTGCAGTCTGCATGACTCCATCACAGCGGAACGGCTCGGCATTCCCGGCATGGGGGTAATGACGACACGCTTCGTCAGCGCGGCAGAATTGATGTCGCGAGTCCTGGGCTTTCCCGGCTATGCGTTCGCGGTGATCGACCATCCTGTCAGCAGCGCCTCGGACGCGGGCCTCAGGGCCATGGCAATCGCGGCGGCGGAGCAAGCGCAGATTCTGCTGGTCGCTCCGGCCCAGAGTGCGATCGTGTGAGGTTGACGCGCCGGTGTGCGGCAACCTCAGACCTGAATTGCCATCTCAAACAAAAAAAGCTCCACGTCACCCCTCGCAGGGGGCCGGCCAGGCGGCCGATCGTGGTCTCGACCGTCATGACCTCGCCGAAATAGATTATTCAGCGTCGCGGCGTGCGTCTCATCGGACCGAGCGGCGTTGGCGTCGGGGAGCATGATGACGATGTCGTCGAGGACGACGCCCTCGCGCGCCGTCGTCTCGCAGCAGACATTGGTGTGAGCGTGCCACTCGGTGCTCCGGCGACGGGGACAAACGTTTTCCACTGACGTCGAAAAGGGAGAGCAAGCCCTCACCGAATGCCCATTTTCAAGAAAATAAATCTTATTTCCGGGCGTCATCTTGCAGTTAATGAAAAAATCTCCTCCTTTCAGCACCTATTCCCCGCCTTTTTGGTTTGGCCTCGCACACCGTGACGCAGTTTCCCCACCTCACCGCCCCACCCTTCGAGCCCGGTTCGGTCTGGCTCGTTGGTGCCGGCCCCGGCGATCCCGGCCTGCTGACGCTGCACGCTTTGCATGCGCTGCAGCAGGCAGATGTCGTGCTGCACGATGCACTGGTCGGCGACGACATCCTCGCCTTGGCGCCGCAGGCGATCCTGGAGCCGGCCGGCAAGCGCGCAGGTGGACACCGCACCCCGCAACTCCGCATCAACGACCGCCTGATCCGCCTCGCTCGCCAGGGGCTGCGCGTCGTCCGCCTGAAGGGCGGCGATCCGCTGATCTTCGGCCGCGGCGGCGAGGAAGCGCTGGCGCTCGCGGCCGCCGGCGTTCCGTTCCGCATCGTTCCTGGCGTCAGTGCCGGCATTGGCGGAACCGCTGCCGCCTCGATCCCGCTGACGCATCGGCGCCTGGCACGCAGTGTCGCATTCGCCACCGGCCATGACTCGACCGGCGACCTGGCGGATATCGACTGGACGGCACTGTCACGCGGCGCGGACGTGCTGGTACTCTATATGGCGCAGCGTCAGATCGGCCGCATCGCCGAACGTCTGATCGCGGCCGGCCGCGCGGCGACGGACGGGATCGCGCTGATCAGCAACGCCACCCGCACCGACCAGCAGGTGAGGATCGGCACGCTTGCCACAGCCGAATCGCTGACCGCCGAACTCCCCCGCGGCGCAGCCACGCTGATCGTGGTGGGACCCGTCCTGGCCCTGCGTTCGCTGCTGATGGACTGGCAGCAGACCGACCCGATGACCCTATCGCACGCGACGACGGGCGAAAGCGCCCGCGTCATCGCCTGAAGGAAACCTCATGCCTGCTCACCCTGCCACGCAGCGCCCCGTTCCCGCAGGAGCAGATCGACGCGCTGAACCGCGTGATCGCCGGCACGACGGCCGAACAGCGTGCGTGGCTGTCCGGCTACCTCGCCGGCCTGCAGGCAGCCAACGATCCGCAAACGGCGACACCGTCCGCACCGCCCGCCAAGCGGCACCGCTGACGATCCTGTTCGGCACGGAATCCGGCAATGCCGAGGCTCTGGCCGCCCAGGCGCGCAAGGCCGCGGCACGCCTGGGCTTTGCCGCCAAGGTCGTCGATATGGCCGACATCACCCCCGCACAGGCCGCCGAGACCGAGAACCTGCTGATCGTTGCCACCACCTGGGGCGAGGGCGACCCGCCGCAGCGCGCGCAGGACTTCTACGAGGCGCTGATGGCGGACGACTGCGCCGCGCTTCGACAAGACCCGCTTTGCCGTGCTGGCCCTGGGCGATCACGCCTATGCCCAGTTCTGCGAAATCGGCCGCCGCATCGACGAACGCCTCGCCGCCCTCGGTGGCGCCCGGATCGCCGACCGGATCGAGTGCGACCTCGACTTCGAAACCCCGGCCACCGGCTGGATCGACGACGACGCTGGACCGGCTGAACGCCGAAGTCGGCGGTCAGAGCGACACCTCCGTCATCCATGTCGATTTCGCCCGTCCGGCGGAACGCGAAGCGCCCACGCGCGCCCGCCCGTTCGAGGCCGAAATCACCGAACATGTCCGCCTGACCGGCAGCCGCTCGACCTCCGACACGCACCATGTCGCCGCTGTCGCTGGAAGGATCGGGCATCGTCTATGAGCCCGGCGATGCGCTCGGCGTCGTGCCGTCCAACGATCCGGCGCTGGTGGATGCGGTGCTGCGCGCGGCGGGCCTG
The DNA here is from genome assembly GCA_963771475.1 of uncultured Alphaproteobacteria bacterium. GTDB lineage: Bacteria > Pseudomonadota > Alphaproteobacteria > Acetobacterales > Acetobacteraceae > Rhodopila. The sequence goes on from CAVYTN010000030.1 coordinate 313,768, forward strand.
TCCGGCGACGACAGGCGCTGCGCGACGCGCTGATCGAGACGCTGGACATCACCACGCTGACCGGCGAAGCAGATCGAGGATTTCGCCCGCGAGACCGGCATCAGCGCGCTCCCGGCCGGACTGGGCCGCCGGCCGGCAGGTCATCGATCTGCTGGAGACTGGCGCCGAAGGCCCTGACGGCCGGAACAATTGACCGCGCTGCTGCGTCCGCTGCCGCCGCGCTATTACTCGATCGCGTCCAGCCGCAAGGCGGTCGGCGAGGAGGCACATCTGCTGGTCGCCGCGCGTGCGCTACGCAGGCGCATGGACGGGCGCGCAACGGCGTCGCGTCGGTGGACATCACCGAACGCCACAAGGCGGGCGACCGCCTGAACGTCTTCCTGCGCCCCAATCCGCATTTCCGCCTGCCCGCCGATCCGCGACCGGCCGATCATCATGATCGGCCCCGGCACCGGTGTCGGCGCCGTTCCGCGGCTTCCTGCAGGAACGCGAGGCCATCGGCGCGAGCGGCCGCAACTGGCTGGTGTTCGGGCATCGCAACTATACTCCACGACTTCCTGTATCAGGTGGAATGGCAGGACTGGTTCAAGAGTCGGCCTGCTGACCCGCCTGGATGTCGCGTTCTCCCGCGATCAGCCGGAGAAGCGCTACGTGCAGCACGCGCTGTGGGATGCCCGCCGCGATCTTTACGCCTGGCTGAAGGATGGCGCCGCGCTTTACGTCTGTGGTGACGCCAACGCCATGGCGAAGGACGTGCACGCGACGCTGCTGCGCGATCCTCGCCGATCAGGGCGGCAGGACGAAGCCGCGGCCAAGGCGGAACTCGACACGATCCGCCGCGACGGCCGCTATCTGCGCGACGTTTACTAAGACGAGCACTCAAGGACATATCATGGACGCCGATCGTCCGCTCTCCGCCAACGAACGCATCAAGGCCGACAGCAACCTGCTGCGCGGCACGATCGCCGACGGACTGACGCACAGCGAAACCGGCTGCGCTCGCCGACGACGACACGCAACTGACGAAGTTCCACGGCTTCTATCAGCAGGACGACCGCGACCTGCGCGCCGAACGCGGCAAGCAGCGCATGGAGAAGGCGTTCATCCTTCATGGTGCGCATGCGCGTGCCCGCCGGCATCCTGACGCCGAAGCAATGGCTGGGCGTCGAAAAGATCGCGCTGGAGCGCGCCAACGGCACGATCCGCCTGACCACACGCGAAACGATCCAGTTCCACGGCGTGCTGAAGGGCAACCTGCAGCCGCTGATGCAGGGCCTGCACGCCGCAGTTGCTCGACACCATCGCCGCCTGCGGCGACGTCAACCGCAACGTCATCGCCACGACCGATCCGTGGCGCCGCGCTTCAGCGCGGAACTGCGTACCCTGGCGCGCGACATGTCTCACCATCTGCTGCCACGCACCCGCGCCTGGCATGAGATCTGGCTGGACGAGGAAAAGGTCGCCGGCGGCGAGGAGGAAGACGAACCGATCCTCGGCCGCACCTACCTGCCGCGCAAGTTCAAGATCGGCATCGCCCTGCCGCCGAACAACGATGTCGATGTCTTCGCCCAGGACCTCGGCTTCATTGCGATCGTCGAGAACGATCGATATCGTCGGCTACAACGTCATGGTCGGCGGCGGCATGGGGATGACGCACGGCGAGCCCGAGACCTATCCCCGCGTCGGCGGACGTCATCGGCTTCTGCCCGGCGGATCAGGCGATCGACGTGGCGGAGAAGGTCGTCACCGTCCAGCGCGACTACGGCGATCGTTCCAATCGCAAGCATGCCCGCCTCAAATACACCATCGACACGATGGGGCTGCGACCGATTCGTCGAACTGGTCAACGAACGTCTGACGGTCCAGCTGGCGCCTGCCCGCGATTTCACCTTCTCCGCCACCGGCGATCGCCTCGGCTGGGCGGAAGATGGCGACGGGACCGCGCACTTCACCCTGTTCGTGGAGAACGGCCGGATCACGGGCGACATGCTGACGGCGCTGCATGCAATCGCCGACGTTGGACGTCGGCCGGTTCGTCATGACGCCGAACCAGAACCTGATCCTGGCCGATATTCCGCCGTCGCATCGCCAGCCTGTGGCGGCGATCCTGGAGCGAGTATCGGACTCGACCGCCCTGTCGGCGGCCTGCGCCGCAATTCCATGGCATGCGTGGCGCTGCCGACCTGCGGCCTGGCGCTGGCGGAGAGCGAACGTTATTTGCCCGATCTGATTACCCGGCTGGAGGATGAACTCGATCGGCTGGGCTGCGCGAGGACGAGATCACCATCCGCATGACCGGCTGCCCGAACGGCTGCGCCCGTCCCTATGTTTCCGAGATCGGCTTGGTCGGCCGCACGCCCGGTATCTACAACCTGTATCTCGGCGGCGCCTTCGAGGGCACTCGGCTGAACAAACTGCATCGTCGCGATGTCGATGAGGACGGTATCGTTGCGTCCCTGTCGCCGCTGTTCAAAGCCTACGCCACCGATCGCCTGGATGGCGAGCGCTTCGGCGATTTCGTCATCCGAGCAGGCGTCGTGCAGCGGACGATCAACGGCCTCGACTTCCACGAGAACCTTTCCGCAGATCTGAGGACCTGAGCCATGCGAGCCGTCCGAGCCCTGACGGGTGTTTCCGTCTCCCCCGATCAGCCCTGGCTGCCGGGCCTGCCACATGCCGTGGCGGCCTGGCGACGGCGTTCGTGTTCGGGGCGCAAGCCTGCTTGACGGGCCTGCTGCTGGCGACCTTGGCCAGCTTTGTCGTCTACCTGCCGCTGACCGCGCTGGCGCTGAACGGCGGGCGGCCGATCACGACCGAGGATCAGGTGCCCGCCCTGCGGCTACCGCGCACAGGTATTGCTGCTTGCGCTGTGGACGCTGACGGTCTGGGGCGTGGCGGCACTGGGCCGGTAGCTCCGCCCGGGCGGATCGCAGAAAGCGTCAAGTTGCAGAGCTCCGCGATCTGGCTGATCCTCGATCTGCCGGTCGAGGAATAGATGGCGGGCCGATGGCGACATCAAGCGCGTTACAATAATGAGCGAAAGCAGCCCATCTGCGTCGTGGTCGACGCGACACGTCATGCTGATGGAGAGAATGTCGTGGATGGTCCGGCCATTCGCCGCCCGCGACCGAGGCGAGATACGGTCGACACCGCCGACCGGCTCTTCATTTGCAACGCGTATGGGGCCCAGTGCGGCGCGGACCCGCGACGATTCGAGACCATGTTCAAATCGCGGTGCGTCAGCGTCACCACTATCGCCTGACCAGACACCATTGCCATGCAGCTTCGTGCACGATGCCACGACGACACCCTGGCCCGGCGCAGTCTCGGGATGTTGAAGATGGTGCGGTCGAGAAGACTCGAACTTCCACGAGGTTTCCCCCACAAGCACCTCAAGCTTGCGCGTCTACCATTCCGCCACGACCGCACCGTGGTTAGGCAGGAAGGCGGGGATATAGCGGATGACCGACATGGGTTCAATGACCATCAGATCGACCCAACGCCGTCGAATGGCGGATCGACGACGGCCTCACCGACTACCCGACGCGCTGGCCATGATGCAGGCCCGCGTCGCCGCGATCCGCGCCGGCACCGCCGGCGAACTGGTCTGGCTGGTCGAGCACCCGCCGCTCTACACCGCCGGCACCTCGGCCAAGCCGGAGGAACTGACCGACCCGACCCGCTTTCCCACCTTCAACGCCGGCCGCGGCGGCCAATGGACCTATCACGGCCCCGGCCAGCGCACCGCCTACGTCATGCTCGACCTGACCCGCCCGCACGGCCGCGTCCCGCCGCAGGACATCCGCTGCTACGTCAACGGGCTGGAGGAATGGCTGATCCGCACGCTCGACCGCTTCAACGTCAAGGGCGAGCGGCGCGAGGGCCGGGTCGGCATCTGGGTCGCCGACCCGGCCACCGGCGGCGAAGGCCAAGATCGGCGCCATCGGCGTGCGCGTCACCCGCTGGGTCACCTGGCACGGCGTCGCGCTCAACGTCGATCCGAACCTCAGCGCATTTCGGCGGCATCGTCCCCTGCGGCCTGCCGCAATACGGCGTCACCAGCCTCGCCGCGCTCGGCATTCCCGCCACGATGCACGACGCCGACGTCGCGCTTCGCGCGCGTGGGAGGAGGTTTTCGGGGATGACCAGGCGCCGGCCTGCCACCCGGAAGCGTAAGCCACGACCTACCCGCCCCGATCCAATCCGGGGTAGAGAACGTCGGTGAACGCTTCGATCGCGCTGCCCGACGCCCCCTGTGTGGTCGCTGGCCATGGCAGGGCCGCCATCCTGACCCCGGACGGCGAGGTTCTGCTGCTGTCCGCCGCCGACGCGGCCGCGGCGCTGCGCAACCTGCCGCCGCCGATCCTGGTCCATGCGCCGGCCACGTTCCGCCGCCTCGGCATGCGCCCGTCCCAGGCGTTCGATCTGCTGGACCTGTTCGCCTTCGTCCGTCCCGCCGAGACCGTCGCACCGACGCCGCGCGGCCTTGCCCTGGCGCTCGACGACCTTCGCCCGATGCGCGGCCCGGAGGACGCGGTGACCCGGCTGCCCGACCTCGCCGCCGCGCTGCTCAATCGGCTTGCCCAGGCGCGCGACACATTGCTGAACCGCGACGCCGCCGCCCTCGCGGCCCGCATGCAGCAGGCCGGCTGGCTCTGGGGCGGCTACGTGACCCACGCGCTTCGGCCGGCCCGGCGCCGCCGGATCGAACGAACCGCTGAAGGTCTGGAAAATCCTGCCGGAGTGGGACGAGGTCGCGCCGCCGCCCGCCGCCATCCGCGCATCCGGTCTCGGCCAGCCGAGGCCCGCACCCGGCTCGCCGACGATGCTGGGCCCGCACGCCGAACAGCGCCCCGGCCAGTCCGACTATGCCAGCGCCGCCGCCGCTGCCTTCGCGCCGCGCCAGACCAAGGGCGATCCCCATTTCGTGCTGGCGGAGGCCGGCACCGGGACCGGCAAGACCCTGGGCTATCTCGCCCCGGCCAGCGCTCTGGGCGGAAAAGAACAAGGGCGCCGTCTGGATCAGCACCTTCACCCGCCACCTGCAGCGCCAGATCGACACCGAACTGGCCCGCGTCATTCCCGACCCGACCGCGCGGCACCGCCGTGTCGTCGTGCGCAAGGGGCGGGAGAACTACCTCTGCCTGCTGAACCTCGAGGATGCGGTCAACACCGCCTCCGGCGGCTTCATGAACCAGACGCTGATCCCCCTCGGCCTGATCGCCCGATGGGCCAAGGTCACCGACGACGGCGATATCCAGGGCGGCGACCTGCCGGGCTGGCTGTCCGAACTGTACGGCGGCGCGCTGATCACCGCCTCGCCGACCGCCGCGGGGAGTGCATCCACGCCGCCTGCCCGCATTATCGCCGCTGCTTCGTGGAGCACACGATCCGCCGCTCCCGCACCGCCGAACTGGTGGTCGCCAATCACGCGCTGGTCATGACGCAGGCCGCCTGGGGCGGGCTCGACGATAACGCGGTCCCGACACGCTACGTCTTCGACGAAGGCCACCACGTGTTCGAAGCCGCCGACAGCGCCTTCTCGGCCGCCCTGTCGGGCGCGGAGAGCGCGCGAACTCCGCCGCTGGCTGCGCGGGTCGGAGGGCGGCACGATCGCGCGCCCGCGGGTCTGCGCGGCGGGTGGAGGACCTGGTCGCGGATCGGCCGGACCTGCAGACGCCGCTGGATGCCGCCCTGCAGGCTGCCGCGCGCTGCCGCCGTCCGACTGGTCCAGCCGCCTGCAGGAGGAAGGACCCGAACTCGCCGGCGTCGAGCCCGGCCAGCGCAATCCGACCGAGGCGTTCCTGCGCCTCGTCCGCCACCAGATCCTGGCCCGACCGCACGAGGGCCCGATGATGTGCGGGCGATGTCGCTGGAGTGCGACGTGTTTCCCGCCGCACCGAGACCTGATCCCCGCCGCGGATCGCTGCGCCGTGCGCTGGGCCGCATCACCGAACCGCTGGACCCGTTCCGCGACCCGCCTGCTCGCCCGGCTGGACGACGAAGCCGGAGGACCTGGACGAGGCCACCCGCCTGCGGATCGAGGCGATCGGCCGTTCCCTGAACCGCCGCGCCCTGATGCCGCTGCAGGCATGGCAGTCGATGCTGGGCGACGTGACCGAGCCGAGGACCAGAACCGGGCGAACGCCAGGCACATGTCCTGTTCCTGCGCCTCGACCGGCGCGACGCGAACCGCGACATCGATGTCGGGCTGCACCGGCACTGGCTCGATCCGACCATCCCGTTCGCCGCCACGCTCGCGACGCCCGCACAGGGTCTGCTGGTCACCTCCGCCACCCTGCGCGATGGCGGCGACGGACGACCCGGAACGCGCCTGGGAGGCGGCCGAGGCACGGGTCGGCGCGCCGCATCTGCCGTCACCGGCGATCCGCGCCGCGGTCGCCTCGCCGTTCGATTACGCGGCGCAGACCCGGGCCTTCGTCGTCACCGATCTGGCCACCGGCAATCTCGATCAACTGGCCGGCGCCTATCAGGCCCTGTTCCTGGCCGCCGGCGGCGGGGCGCTGGGCCTGTTCACCGCGATCACCCGGCTCCGCGCGGTGCATCACGCGCATCGCGCCCGATCTGGAGGCAGGCGGGACTGCCCGCTCTATGCCCAGCACGTCGACGCGATGGGCAATGCCACGCTGGTCGACATCTTCCGCGCCGAGGAGGAATGCTGCCTGCTCGGCACCGACGCCATGCGCGACGGCGTCGACGTGCCCGGCAACGCCCTGCGCCTGGTGGTGTTCGAGCGCACGCCCTGGCCGCGCCCCGACATCCTGCACCGGGAGCGGCGGGTGCATCTGTCCGACGGCGATCCGAAAGCGTATGATGACCGCATCGTCCGGCTGCGCCTGCGCCAGGCGTTCGGCCGGCTGATCCGCCGCGACATCGGACCGGGGCGTCTTCGTCCTGCTGGACCGCCAGGCGCCAACGCGTGTCATGACGGCGTTCCCCCCGGGCGTGACCGTGCGCCGCGTCGGACTTGCACAGGCGATCGCCGAGACCTCCGCGTTTCTGGGCCTGCCCCATATACGGGATCGTGTGTTTCTTTGACGTCGATCCCCTGTTTCAACCGCTGCCCGCACACAAGCGCCCAACGAACCGGTCACCAGAGCATGATCGGCTCAGTTTGACTCGATCATTTTCTGGCCTTTTTTGTCTGAGAGCGCGATTCATACCTGAGGCTGTCGCGCACCCGCGCGTCAACCCCGGCGCGTCAACCTCAGGCGACCACGCAACCGGTCCAAGAACCGACCAGGAGACAGCAATGCGAACCAAGGAAACCCTGAACGCGCCCGAGGCCCTGGTTCTGACCATGGTGCTCGTCGCCGTCGCGGATGAAGGCATCACCGACCGCGAAATCGGCATCATGGCGGGGCAGGTGCAGACCCTGCCGGCATTCTACGAGTTCACCACCGGGCAGTTGAACGATGTCACCGAAGCGGCGGTCGGGCTGCTGAACGAGGAAAACGGCCTCGCCCATGCCGGGAGTCTGATGCGCAATGCTTTGTCACCAAAACTGCGTGAGACAGCATACGCTCTGGCATGCGAAGTCATAGCCGGTGGCGCCCAGGGAATCGGAAAAGGAACCGGCCAGCGCGCCAATCGCGGACAGGCTCTCGATATGCTTGACTTCGTGCGCGAAGAACTGAGGCTCGATTCGCTGATCGCCGGCGCGATCGAACGTGGCATTCGTGCGCGCTACCAGCGCATCGAACAAGCGGGCTGAACCAACGTGCGCCTGATCGGCCTCGCCAGTTGTCTCGCCGGCGCGCCGATCCTGGTGCTGATTTTCATCACCGCCATCGGTTGGGCTGAGGCTCTGGCCGGCGGCGCTCGCAATCCTGGTCACCGCGGCGTCGGCGAGCGTCTTCACCATTCTTTGGCTACGCGACCTCGACCTGCTGACCGATTCGGTGCGCCAGGTCGCCGCCGAGGAACCCGGTCCGACACTCGACGCGACACAGGCCATCCTGATGGAGCCGCTCGGCTCGGGAAATCGAGCGTCTGTCACGCCGGCTGTCCGTTCGCGCCGCGCAACAGGCGCAGCACCGCCGGGCGGATACGCTGATTTTGGAACGGCTGCCCGATCCGGTGATCGTCATTGCCGGGGACCGTTCGGTGCGCCGCACCAACGCCGCCGCCCGCGCCGCCTTCGGCGAGGACATCGCCGCCGTGCTGCGCCATCCCGGACTGCGCGCAGCGATCGAGCGGGCCATGGCGAGCGGCAAGCCGCAGATCGCCGAGGTCGGGCTGCGCGCACCGATCTCCCGTGACGTCTATGCCACCGTCGTGCCAATGGACCCGCCGCTGGCGGATGGCGGTCAGATTCTGGCGGTCATGTCCGATCGCACGCGGGAACGCGTGGTGGAGCGGATGCGGGCCGATTTCGTCGCCAATGTCAGTCACGAGCTGCGCACGCCGCTCGCCTCGGTGATCGGCTTCATCGAGACGCTGCAGGGCCCCGCCCGCGACGACCAGGAGGCACAACACCGCTTCCTCGGCATCATGGCGGAACAGGGCGCGCGAATGAACCGGCTGATCGACGATCTGCTCAGCCTGTCGCGGATCGAGCTGACCGAACATCAGCCGCCATCGGATGCCGTCGACCTCGCCGCACTGATCGCCCGCATGGTCGCGGGGTTCGAGCCACGCCTGGCGCAGCGCCGCGTGACGCTGGACCTGCGCCTCGATGACACGCTGCCACTGGTGACCGGCGATGCCGACCAGTTGGCCCAGGTGCTCCAGAACCTGCTGGACAACGGGTTGAAATACGGCCGCGAGGGCGGCGTGCTGACACTGACGGCGATGGCATGGTCCGGGAGCGGGCAGGTGCCCGTCGCCTCCCGCACAGTGCAGGATGCGATCGTCAGCCCGGCCGTTCCGCTCGACGGCACCCCGATCTACGCCGCCCCTGTCGACGGCACACCGGTCAACGCCCCCCCGGTCAATGCCCCCCCGGTCAATGCCCCCCCGGTCAATAGCGGCCCGGCCAACGGCAGTCCACTCAGCAGCAGCGTGGGCGATCCCTCCGATAAGACCAGACCAGCGACGCGGATATGGCCCAACCGGCCCGGCGCCGTGATTGCGGTCGCCGACCAGGGCCAGGGCATCCCCCGGGAACATCTGCCTCGCCTGACGGAGCGCTTCTATCGCGTGGACAAAGGACGCTCCCGCGCAGTGGGTGGAACGGGGCTGGGACTTGCCATCGTCAAGCACATCGTCAACCGTCATCGTGGCCAGTTGCTGATCGAAAGCGAGGACAATGTCGGCACCACGGTCAGTGTGTGGCTGCCGGCCATGTACCGTCGCGACAAAGGCCGGAGACGCCGATTGAAACCGCTACCCAAATAAGAAGGTCCCTCATGCGCCGTCTCGTATCCAGCCCACTGATTTTTGGGCCGCCGCTCTTGGGCCTGCTGCTCGGGGGCCTGCTGCTGCCACCGTTGGCGCGGGCGCAAGCCATCGACCCCGATATCGAGAGCATCCGGCATAGCCTCGGCGACGCACTGTCCTTCGCCACGTTCGGCATGATCGCCGGCCTGGGGCCGGATGCACAGATCACGAAGGACGGCGACGCCTACCGGATCCACCTGCCTGTCACCGGCCTGACCGCGCCCAGCGCTCCCGTGGTGACCGCCACCGCCAGGCCGGCCGACAACGGCGCGTGGGATGTCGGATCGCTGAACTTCCCCTCGACCGCCACCATCAATGCCAACGGACCGGCGGGCGGCGCGATTACCTATACGCTGGGCAAACAGGACATCACCGCGCACATCGTGCCGGATATGAAACAGCCGACCACCTACACGGCGCATTTCGGCGACATCCGCCTCGAGTCCCAGGGCGGCAAGCAGCGGGCGCGACAGACCATCGCGAGCTACTCGGTCAAGGGGACGCTGTCGGCTGACGGCGATGGCCGCCTGGCGATGACGTCCACCGGCGAAGCGACGGACTGGGACATGACCACGATGCCGGAACACGGACCCGGCATGGACTTCCTGAGCAAGCGCCTGACTGTTGACGTCGCGGTCCAGGGCCTGGACCGCGCCAAGACAGAGCACCTGCGCGGCCGCTTGCGCGGCTTGTTGGCCGACCTGCCGAAACCGGGCCGCCCCGCCCGGCACCTCGGCCATGGCTCCGCGCACGACGCTGAACGCGATGCTGGACGATGTCACCGGCCTGCTGACCCGCTTTCAGGTCGATGAGACAGTGGAAGGCCTGACGATCAGGGGCCAGGGCATGGAAGCCGGGGCCGGAACGGTCATCATCGGGATGCATGGCGACACCGCGCGATCAGACCCTCGACGCCGGGATGGACCTCGCGATCAATGACCTGACGGCACCCACCAACAGTGCCGGCGGCCTATATCGCCTACGTCCCGAAGCACATCTCGCTGCGCAACCGGGTCCGGGGCCTGCCGACGGATCAGGTCGTCGCCCTGCTGCGCGCCGCCCTCGCCGAGGACGCCGACCCCATAGCGCTGCAGGCTCAGGCGATCCGGCTGCTCAATACGCCAGGCGCGAGGGTCAGCATCGATCCGTTCAGCTTCGACGCAGGCCCGCTCGCCGTCACCGGCACCGCTCGGTTGCTGCCGTCGGACAATGGCGGGGTCGCGGGCCGGATCCACATCATCGCCACAGGCGTCGATGCGCTGATTGCGCAGGTGCAGAGCAATCCCGCCTTCGGCCGCATCGTGCCGATGCTCTATCTGGCGAAGGGCATGAGCAAGCCGGACGGCGCCTCGGTCGTCTGGGATATCGATGTGGATCAGGCCGGCGTCCGGATCAACGGCACGCCGTTCGGTCATCCGCCGCCTAGAGCAAGATGACATCGCTTTCGCTCAGCCATCCTGCTCTAAGTGTTTGTTTGATCGCGTGATTTTCAGACCTCCGGCGATTCCGCCTCCGGTCATCACGCTCAAGCGGTAGAGCACGACGTCGCGGCTGGTCCGGTCCTCCAGCTCCAGCGAGGTGTCGATCCGGTAGCGGGCGAACGCCGATCAGGCCGGATTTCGGCAGGTAGTTGCGGCCCGGATCGGCGATCCATACCTCGGCGGAACCGGCCATTGCCCGCAGCCAGGGCATGATGTGGCCGGTCATCGCCGCCTCGTAGCAGACATCCCCGCACATCACGACGTCCCAGCGGCAGGCGGCGCCCACCACGTCGCCAAGCGGTTCGACCGCGACACCGTTGGCCGCGGCGTTCAGGGCGATGGCGGCACAGGCGATCGGGTCGATCTCGGCGGCCTCGACGCGTTGCGGCGCCCGCCAGCGCGCAGGCAATGGCGGCGATCCCGCCGCCGGCGGCGAAATCCAGCACGCGCTTGCCGGCAACCAGGGCGGGATTGTCGAGGACATGCCGAGCGAGGGCCTGCCCGCCGGGCCAGGCGAAGGCCCAGAAGGGCGGGTCGAGATTGTTGTCCGCCAGCCAGGTTTCGGTTGCCTGCCAGATCGGCGTGATCTCGCTCGCCAGCCAGAGCCGGATCTCCGGCACATGCGGCGCTGTTCCCGGCATTGTATGGGCGCGGATGAAGGCCTCGGCGCCGCTCACAGCCAGCCGGCGAGCACGGCGAGACCGACGGCCAGCCCCACCTCCCGGTTGGCGCGGAACAGGCGCAGGCAGCCTGCCGGATCGTCGATGTCCAGCGCGATCACCTGTCGCGCCAGCAGGGCCGCCGGCAGCAGCAACGCCGGATAGAACCACACGCCCAGACCGGCCAGCCATCCCGACAGCGCCAGCGCGGCGACGGCGGCGGCATAGCAGGCGGCCAGGAAGGGCCGCGTCCGCTCGCCGAACAGACGTGCGGTGGAGCGGACGCCGACCAGGGCGTCGTCCTCGCGGTCCTGATGCGCGTAGATCGTGTCGAAGCCGAGGTCCCAAAGGATCGCGGCGGCGTAGAGCGCCACCCAGGCGGCATCGATCCGGCCGGAGGCGGCGGCGTAGCCCATCGGCGCGCCGTAGCCGAAGGTGAAGCCCATCACCAGTTGCGGCCACCATGTCACCCGCTTGGCCAGCGGATAGAGCGCCACCAGGATCAGCGACGCGACCCCCAGCGCCTGGGACAGCCGGTTGAGTTGCAGCAGGATCGCCAACCCCGCTGCCAGCAACAACGCAAGAAACACCAGCGCATGGCGTGGCCGAAGCGCGCCCGAGGCCAGGGGGCGGCCTGCCGTGCGAGCGACCTTCCGATCGATGTCGCGGTCCCAGAGGTCGTTGACGACGCAGCCCGCGGATCGCATCACCACGCTGCCGATCCCGAACAGCACGATCAGCCGGATGCTCTCCGCCGCCGGGGCGCGCGCCAGGAGGATACCCCATAGTCCGGGCAGGAACAGCAGCCAGGTGCCGATCGGCCGGTCCAGTCGCGCCAGCAGCAGATAGGGGCGCCAGCGATCGGGGAAACGGGCAACCCAGCCATGGGCAACGATGTCGGTGTGCATGTCGATCTGCCAGGTGACCCTTGCGCCGCGATGCCGGTCCAATCACCGGTGCTTTGCCCACCCACCTGCGGCCGGCGCACGGCAGGCCGTGGCGGTGATGCCTGTTGTCCGAGTTTGACGACATCGCTGTCAAGTCGGCGCGTCGGCCGCTATACGCCGGACGCATGCTGCGCCTGTTCGTCGAACCGCCCCTGGCCGCCGGCATTGCGGTGGAAGCCACTGCCGGCCAGGCCCATTACCTCGGCACCGTCATGCGCCGCGCCGTGGGCGAGACCGTCCGGCTGTTCAACGGCCAGGACGGCGAATGGGCCGCGCGCATCGAGACGCTGAGCCGCGGCAAGGCGACGTTCCGTCTGGAAGCACTGCTCCGAGCGCAGGCCGACGATACGGATGTGTGGCTGGCGTTCGCCTTGCTGAAACGCGACACCACCGATCTTCTGGTGCAGAAAGCCACGGAACTCGGCGTCGCCGCCCTGCTGCCGGTCATCACCGAACGGACCAATGCCGTCCGGGTCAACCTGGACCGGCTGCGTTCCATTGCCGTGGAGGCGGCCGAACAGTCCGAACGCCTGACCGTCCCCCTGCTGCATGACCCACGAAAACTCGCCGACATGCTGGCATCCTGGCCCGATGGGCGGACACTCTGGGCGCGCCATTGAACGCGCTGACGCGCCACCGCATCCGATCCGCTGACGGCCCGGCAGGCCTGCTGATCGGCCCGGAAGGCGGCTTCGGCCCGCATGACCGCGCCTTGCTCGATCGTTTGCCGTTCATCAGGCCGATTTCGCTGGGCCCACGTATCCTGCGGGCCGAGACCGCAGCCATCGTCGGACTTGCCTTGTTGCAAGCCCCGGTTTGGCGCTAGTACCCTGTACCCAACAGCGATGCGTGCGCCTGGACCGATCTCGGACAGGGTCGCGATCGACCGTCGGTTCGCCGCGCGCAGTGCGTCGGATCAGGGTCAACCGATTGAAATTTTGAGTAATTCAATGTCCAATCCAGGAGACGCCGACGACACGCCGCTCTCGTCGGTTCGACAGATGGCAGAGTATTTCGCCGCTGGCTGCAAACCCCGTGAGCAGTTCCGCATCGGCACGGAACACGAGCAGTTCGGCTTTCGCCACACCGATCTGTCTCCCCCACCCTATCTACCGGCGGACGGTCAGCCGGGCTCGCATCCGCGACCTGCTGGGCGGCCTCGCCCGGTTCGGCGGCGAGCCCATCCTGGACGGTGAGAACGCTATCGGCCTGAAGCGAGGCGCCGCTTCGATCTCGCTGGAACCGGCGGGGCAGTTGGAACTCTCCGGCGCGCCGTTCGATACGCTGCACGACACGCAGGCAGGAGATCGAGACGCATTTCGACGAGGTCCGCAGCGTCTGTCGAGAGCTCGACATGGGCTTCGCCCCGCTGGGTTTCCATCCGCTGAAGACCCGGGCGGAGATGCCGTGGATGCCGAAAGGCCGCTACGCCATCATGCGCCGCTATATGCCGCTGGTCGGCAGCCTCGGCCTGGATATGATGACGCGGACCTGCACGGTGCAGGTCAACCTCGACTTCGCGTCCGAAGCCGATATGCGGCGCAAGGTCCGCGTGTCGCTGCTGCTGCAGTCGCTGGCGACGGCGCTGTTCGCCAACTCGCCCTTCACCGAGGGCAAGCCGAACGGCTTCCTGTCCTATCGGGCCCATATCTGGACCGACACCGACAATCAGCGCTCCGGCATTCCCGGCGGTGATGCTGGAGGACGGGTTCGGCTTCGAGCGCTACGCGCAATGGCTGATCGAGCAGGTGCCGATGTATTTCGTCTATCGCGACGGGCGATACATCGACGTGGCGGGCAAGTCGTTCACCGATTTCATGGCCGGACGCGTGCCGGAGCTGGCCGGCATCACCGCGACCGATGGGCGACTTCGCCGATCACGTCACCACGGCGTTCACCGATGTTCGGCTGAAGCGCTTCCTCGAAATGCGCGGCGCCGACGCCGGCCGTCTGGATATGATGGTGGCGCAATCGGCGCTCTGGGTCGGGCTGCTGTACGACGATGCCGCGCTGACGGCGGCCGAGGCGCTGCTGCGTGGCGCCGGCTGGCAGGACGCCATCACCGCCCGCGCCGCCGTGCCGCGGCAGGGGCTCGCGGCGCCGTGGCGTGGCGGCACGCTGCGCGACATCCTGCCGGATGTGCTGGCCATCGCCCGTGACGGGCTGCGTGCCCGCAGACGCCGCAACACGGCCGGTCAGGATGAGACGATCTACCTTGACCCGCTGCGCGAGATCGCCGCCGGCGGGCCCACCCAGGCGGAATACTGGCTGGCCCGGTACGACGACGCCTGGGACGGCGACGTCAGTCGGATCTTCCGCGAGGCGGCGATCTGACCCCAGCGGTCCCTTTGGCGATCAGCTCCCTGATTCCACGCAAGCGACCGCCGGGCGCCGGCCGCTTGCGAGGCGATCCTTGCCGATGGCCACCTGAAGGCTCATAACCCGCCGCCTGATGGCCATGACTGACGACATCCTGACCGTTCTTGCGCCGCCGCACCCGGCGGGCCGTCCGTTCATCATGGGCGGCCTGATCGCCATTCTGCTGGGCTTCGGCATCGGTCACTGGCTGATCTGGCTCGGCCTGATCTTCACCCTGTTCTGCCTGTATTTCTTCCGCGATCCGGAGCGGGTGCCGCCGCCGCGGCCGGGTGTCTTCGTCGCGCCCGCCGACGGCCGCGTCGTCTCCGTCACCCAGGCCGCACCGCCGCCCGAACTTGGCCTCGGGCGGCGACCTTCGCTGGCGCGTATCGATCTTCCTGTCGGTGCTGAACGTGCACGTCAACCGCGTTCCGGCGACCGGTGTCGTCACCCGCATCGCCTACCGGCATGGCGCCTTCGTCAGCGCCAGCCTGGACAAGGCCAGCAGCGCGAATGAGCGCAATGCCCTGGCCATCCGCCTGGCCGACGGGCAGGAGATCGCGGTGGTGCAGATCGCCGGCCTGATCGCCCGCCGCATCCTCTGCTCGGTGACGCGAGGGCGATCCGGTGCCGCATCGGCGATCGCTTCGGTATCATCCGCTTCGGCAGCCGGACGGACCTCTATCTGCCGCAGGGCGTCCGACCGCTGGTCGTCGAGGGCCAGACGATGATCGGCGGCGAGACCGTGATCGCGGAGGAGCCGGCGCAGTCGTCCGCCGGCCGATCCGGCCGCATGAGCGAGCGGGCACCCGTTTTCGCCGATCCGCCGGCTGCGGCGCTATCGGCCGCGCAAGCGCATCCGTCCGCGCTACAAGGGTCCGTCGTTCAACCGGATCGATCCCGAACCTGATGACGATGCTGGGCCTGTGCGCCGGCCTGACATCGATGCGGTTCGGGCTGGAGGGTCGTTTCGGCGCCGCCGCCGTCGCCATCACCGTCGCCGCGGCGATCGACGGGCTGGACGGACGGCTCGCGCGGTTGCTGAAGGCGACGTCCCGCTTCGGCGCGGAGTTCGACAGCCTGTCGGATTTCCTGTGCTTCGGCGTCGCACCGTCCTTCCTGCTTTATCTCTGGTCGCTGCAGCGCGGCGGCGCATACGGCTACGCGCCCTGCCTGATGTTCGCCGTCTGCATGGCGTTGCGGCTGGCGCGCTTCAACGCCTCGCTGGACGGGGCGCCGAAACCGGCCTACGCCTACAATTTCTTCACCGGCGTGCCTGCCCCGGCCGGCGCCGGCCTGGCGCTGTTTCCGCTGTTCCTCGGGCTGGAGGCCAAATCGCTCGGGCCTGGGCCTGGCTGCTGGCCGTCGGCCAGATATCCGCTGTTCTGTGCGCGTCGTGCTGATCGGGACCGCGATGCTGCTGGTCTCGCACCCTGCCGATCTGGAGCTTCAAGAACTTCAAGGTCCCGTCCGAGTATGTGCTGCCGTTGCTGCTGGGCACCGGCGTCTATGCCGCGGTGCTGGTGGCCGATCCGTGGGCGGCGCTGGCGGGGGCCGGGCTGATCTACTCTCGCGCATGCTGCCGTTCAGCGTGCGCAGCTTCAGCCGCCTGCGCCGGGAGGCGGAAGCCCTCCAGGACGACATGAAGGACGTTGGCTGAGGTTTCGGCAGCCCTTAGGGCTGACCGGTATGCGCGCAGGGTTGGTGTGGCGGCTGCGCGCGAAATCAATACCATACCAGCGGCCCGTTCATCTCAGCACGAGTGAAGACTTCGGGCCGCTGGTATGAGGTTTCGGCAGCGCCCTTTATGGGGCGAGAGATCACCAACCGACATCCCGACCTGTGTCCGTGGATCACTTGCCAACGCACGATCCAGCGTTTGACCCGATCTTAGCGGGCGGCCAGAGTTCACCCAACCCAGAATTCACCCAACAACGACGAGGAAATGTCATGGCCGCTCCAATCTCGCGCCGCTCGGCGCTGGCGCTGGGCGCTGTGGGCGTATTGCCCGTGCGCGCCGCCCGCGCCGCGAAGCAAACCGTCCGAAATCGGCGTCCTGACCGACCTGAACGGACCGAACTCCAACGGCACCGGCATGGGATCGGTGACCGCGACGCATATGGCGGCCGAGGACTTCATGCAGGCGCACCCGGACGTTGCGGTCGAGGTGGTCTATGCCGATTACCAGAGCAAACCCGACATCGCCCAGTCGATCGCGCGCGACTGGTTCGACCGGCAGGGCGTCGATTTCATCTCCAACGTCAACAACTCCTCCGCCGCGCTGGCGATCGCCACGCTGGTGCGCGACAAGGACAAGGCGGCGGTGTTCACGACGCCAGCCAGCTCCGACCTGACCGGCAAGGCGTGCAGCCCGAACCATGTCCATTGGACCTACGACACCTATGCGCTGGGCTCCTGCACCGGCAAGGCGCTGGTGGCCGAAGGAGGCGACACCTGGTTCTTCATCGCGGCCGACTACACGTTCGGGAAACTGCTGGCCTCCGACACCGGGCGAGCGGTGACCTCGGTGGGCGGGAAGATCCTCGGACAGGTTTCGCACCCGTTCCCCGATACGACGGATTTCTCGACCTTCCTGGTGCAGGCGCAGGCGAGCGGTGCCAAGGTGATCGGTTTGGCCAACAGCGGCGAAAACACCGTCAACTGCGTCAAGCAGGCGGCGGAGTTCGGCATCACCACGCACGGCCAGAAACTGGCGGCACTGCTGCTGACCATTCCGGACGTGCATGGGATTGGCCTGGCAACGGCCAAGGACCTGCTGCTGACCGAGGCGTGGTACTGGGACCTGAACGAGCCAAGCCGAGCCTTCGGGAAGCGGTTCGGGGCGCGGATGAGCGGGCGGATGCCGAACATGCTGCAGGCGGGTGATTACTCGGCGATCAACCACACGCTGAAGGCCTACGCCGCGCTGGGGGTGGCGGAGGCGAAGGCGTCCGGGCGGGCGATGATCGCCAAGATGAAGGCGATGCCGGTCGAGGACGATATCTTCGGCAAGGTTTCGATCCGCGCGGACGGCCGGCTGATGAACCCGATGCATCTGTTCCAGGTGAAATCACCGGAAGAAAGCAGGTATCCCTGGGACTACTACAAGCTGATCCGCACACTGTCCGCCGAGGACGCATTCCGACCGCTGGACCAGGGTGGATGCCCGATGGTGAAGTCCTAAGACGCCGATCATGGCGGCTGAGCAGGATGACATCGCCTTCGCTCAGCCATCCTGCTCCAGGTGTTTGTTTGATCGCGTGATTCAGACCTCCGGCGATTCCGCCTCCGGTCATCACGCTCCTGGAGCAGGATGACATCGCTTTCGCTCAGCCATCCTGCTCCAGGTGTTTGTTTGATCGCGTGATTCAGACCTCCGGCGATTCCGCCTCCGGTCATCACGCTCTAGGTCGTATCGAGGACGAGGAGCGGTCGAGACGACTTGCAGGGCCGAACCCCATCTACAGCGGTCCTTGTGAAGGACCTCGCCAGCAGAACCGAAAGGCCAAACGCCCAGCGTCTACGCGACGGCCTCTGTGTCTTTCTGCATCCAATGGTCCGGTGTGAAATGGTTCACAGACCTGGACGCGGAGAACCCTTACGGTCGATGGCATGAGAAAGCCGTGACACAAAAGGGGTCATCGCCATGTCGGCAGTTCATTCCCGCCCTTCGTCCCGGCGCGGACAAGCATTCGCCATCGAGGATCTGCTGCTGCTTCGAGACTGGGCCACGGCGCAGTCGCTGTGGATGTGCGTTCACCTCGATCACAATATCAAAGGGGAGGCGTACGAGGAAATCCTGGCGTTCACCAAGATGGACAGCACGCTGTGCCAGTTCATCATGTGGCGTGATGCGAGAGCCGTGATCCTGCAACCGCTTGTCGGACGATCTCGGCGGTTCGTCAGTGTCGTGACGGCGCTCGCCATAATCTCCCCGATCCAAGACACACAGGTGACGGATATCCAGGCGAACTTTTGGCCACGAAACAGTCGGGTCTGACGTCTGCCCGGTCAGCTCTCCCTCGCGCTATGAGTTCGCCTCCGAGAACCAGGAGGCCCAGGAAGAAGCAGAGCCGGAACGTGCTGGCCCGTGCTCGCTCGCGCAGCCATCCGCCAAAACCATCCCTGCCAGCGCTGGGAGGAGCGCAAGCAATGAGGCGCCCGAAATATGGCAGTGATCGGAACCAGGTGAGGAACTGCTTTCCACCAACCTCACGGAGGCTCAGGCCGCGGGCAATTACTCAGCGGCGCGGCGCGGTGCCCTATTGACCGATTTGTGGGCGGCGGCCTTCTTGCTGCCTGCCTTTTTCTTGCCGGCTGACGCTTTCTTCGCGGCCGGCTTCGGCACCTCGCTGTTTGCGGCGGCCATCCGTGGGGCGGCCCGTTTCGCGCCGGCATCCCCCTTCGCACCCGCCTTGCCCTTCCGCCCGGCCGCGCCCCGCGGCTTCAGCGTCTTGCCCTTCTCGGCCAGCAGCGCCACCGCCTCATCCAGCGTCACGTCGTCCATGTCGTGCCGCGCGGCAGGTTGGCCACCGTCTTGCCGTGCTGCACATAGGGCCCGAACCGGCCCTTCCGCACCGTGACGAACTCCTCGTCCTTCGGATGCGTGCCCAAGCGTCCGCACGCTCGCCATCTTCTTCGCGATCAGATCGACCGCGCGGTTCAGGCCCAGCGCCAGCACGTCGTCGTCCCGGTCGAGCGAGCCGAACACCGCGCCCATCCGCACATACGGCCCGAACCGCCCGATCCCGACCTCGATCGGTTCCTTGCGTCTCCGGATGCAGCCCGACCGTCGCGCGGCAGCGACAGCAGCCCGATCGCCTGCTCCAGCGTCAGCTTGTCGCCATCCATGCCGCGCGGCAAGTGGTGCGTTTCGGCCGGACCTTCTTGTCCTCGGTCTGCTCGCCCTGCTGGACATACAGCCCGTACGGCCCGCGCCGGACGGTGATTTCCTCGCCCGTTTCCGGATCGACGCCCAAGGACGCGCTGGCCGTCCTTCAGCGTGTCGCCGCCCTCGTCGCCGGTATCGATCGCCAGGCTGCGGGTGTACCGGCACTCCGGATAGTTCGAGCAGCCGATGAAGCTGCCATAGCGCCCCAGCTTCAGCCCCAGCCGCCCGTTGCCGCAGGCGGCGCAGACCCGCGGATCGCTGCCATCCTCCCGCGCCGGGAAGAAGTGCGGCCCGAGATCCTGGTCCAGCGCGTTGATGACGTCGCTGATCTTCAGGTCCTTGGTCTGGTCGACCGCCTTGGAGAACTCGTCCCAGAACGCCCGCATCACCGCTGCGCCAGTTCCAGCTGACCGGCGGAGATCTCGTCGAGCTTTTCCTCCAGCGCGGCGGTGAAGCCGGTATCGACGTAGTGCTCGAAGAAGCTGACCAGGAACGCGGTCACCAGCCGGCCGCGGTCCTCCGGAATGAAGCGCCGCTTCTCCAGCCGCACGTATTTGCGGTCCTGCAGCACCGACAGGATCGAGGCGTAGGTGGAGGGCCGGCCGATGCCCAGTTCCTCCATCTTCTTGACCAGGCTGGCTTCGGAGTAGCGCGGCGGCGGCTGGGTGAAATGCTGGTTGGCGTCGACCTTGCTGCGCTTCAGCGGGTCCTTCGCCGCCATCGGCGGCAGCATCCGGTTGTCTCTCGTCCGGTCGCGCCTTCGGGCTTGTCGTCGGTGTCTTCCCGATACAGCTTCAGGAACCCGTCGAAGGCCACGATCGAGCCGTTGGCGCGCAGCTTGAGGCCCTTGCCGTCGGTCACGTCGACGCGACCTGGTCCAGTTCGGCCGACTGCATCTGCGAGGCGACGGCGCGCTTCCAGATCAGTTCATACAGCCGCCGCTGGTCGTGGTTCAGGCCGCGCGCGACGCTGTCCGGCGTGCGGGACACATCGGTCGGCCGGATCGCCTCATGCGCTTCCTGCGCGTTCTTGGCGCGGCTGGTGTATTCGCGCGGCGCGCCCGGCAGGTAGTTCGGCGCCGAAACTGTCCTTGCACGTGGTCGCGGATGCGCGCTGATCGCCTCCTGCGCCATCTGCACGCCGTCGGTCCGCATGTAGGTGATCAGACCGGTCGTCTCGCCGTCGATGTCGACGCCCTCGTACAGCTGCTGCGCGCACCGCATCGTCTGCTGCGCGCCGAAGCCCAGTTTGCGCGATGCTTCCTGCTGCAGGGTCGAGGTGGTGAACGGCGGCGGCGGATTGCGCTGGACCCGCTTGCGCTCGACCGAGCCGACGGTGAAGCGCCGCCTTCGACCGCCGCCTTCGCCGCCTCGGCCAGCGCCTCGTTGTTCAGGTCGAACTGATCGAGCCGCTTGCCGTTCAGATGGGTCAGCCGGGCGGTGAAGGGCGCGCCGCCGGGGGTGATGAACACCGCCTCGATGGTCCAGTATTCGCGGGCCCGGAAGATCTCGATCTCGGCCTCGCGCTCGCAGATCAGGCGCAGCGCGACCGACTGCACGCGGCCGGCGCTGCGGCTGCCGGGCAGCTTGCGCCACAGCACCGGCGACAGCGTGAAGCCCACCAGATAGTCCAGCGCGCGGCGGGCCATGTAGGCCTCGATCAGCGGCAGATCGAGGTCGCGCGGATGCGCGATCGCGTCGCGGATGGCGTCGCGGGTGATCTCGTTGAAGCTGATGCGGCGGACGGTGACGCCCTTCAGCGCCTTCTTGTCCTCCAGCATGGCGCGGACGTGCCAGGAGATCGCCTCGCCCTCGCGATCCGGGTCGGTGGCGAGATAGAGGTTCTTCGCCCCCTTCAGCGCCTTGACGATGGCGCCGACCTGCTTGTCGCCGCGGGCGTCCGATTCCCAGTCCATGGCGAAGTCCTGGTCCGGGCGGACGCTGCCGTCCTTCGGCGGCAGGTCGCGCACGTGGCCGAAACTCGCCAGGACGGTGTAGCCGCCGCCCAGATAGCGGTTGATGGTCTTGGCTTTGGCGGGGGATTCTACGACGACAACGTCAGACATTGATCCGTGCGGTATCCTACGCAAATGCGTCCGGCAAGAGTGCGACCCGGTTGCCTGGCAGGGTCTCTACACGCCCCGCAAGTTCCAGTTCCAGAAGAACCGCCATGGTGACGGACGGCGACAAGCTGGCAGCGCCGCACCAGATCGTCAACCATTGTCGGATCCGGCGGACAGCAGCGACAGCACTGTCGCACCGGCGTCATGCTTCCGATGTCCGGGGCATCGGCCACGGGCTCCGCACGCTGTTCGGCGTGACCAGACGGCCGCCTGCGATCTGCCGATTGCCGCTGGTTGCCACCGGCAGATTGTCCAGCACGTCGGCGGCGGTCTCGACCAGGATCGGCGCCCTGGCGGATCAGATCGTTGCCGCCGCGCGCGCGCGGATCGAGCGGCGAGCCGGGCACCGCGAACACTTCCCGCCCCACTTCCTGCGCGATGCGGGCGGTGATCAGGCTGCCGGATCGCGGCGCGGCCTCCACCACGACGACGCCCAGCGAAAGGCCGGCGATGATGCGGTTGCGGCGCGGAAAATGGCGGGCCTGGGGCACGGTGCCGATGGGGGCTTCGGTAGATCAGGTGTTGCTCCGGCGATCCGCCGTTGCAGATCGGTATTCTCCGGCGGGTAGGGACGTCGATCCCGCCGGCGATGACGGCGACCGTGCGGCCGGTGCGCATCGCGCCGGTATGCGCGGCGGTGTCGATGCCCCGCGCCAGGCCCGGACACCACGACGTAACGTGCGCGCCAGGTCGGCCGCCAGGGTCTCCGCCATCCGCTGCCCGTTGGCCGAGGCATTGCGCCCGCCCACGGCGGCCACGCAGCGGCCGGCGGCGAGCGACATATCGCCCTGGACGATCAGGCATGGCGGGGCATCGTCCATCATTGCCAGCAACGGCGGGTAGTCGGCGTCACCGAGGAAGATCATCCGTCCGCCAGGCCTGGGCCGTGCGGTCGAATTCCGCTTCCACCGCGGCCTGCGTCGGAACGACAGGGCGGTTTCGCCCGTCCGCCCGCTCGGGCCAGGCGCGGCAGGGCATCGAGCGCGGCGGCGGGGTCGTGTAGCGCTCCAGCAGCCGGCGATAGGTGACGGGGCCGACCCCCTCGGTGCGCACCAGTCGCAGATGATCGATCCGATCGCGATCGGCGAGCATGAGGGCGCTTCCTTGCTCCGCCAGCGGTCGACTGCGGCTGGCCGCGTCAGGCGCGTACCCGTCTTCCGGCGGCCGATCCGAGGCTCCTGACCGGCCAGCAAGCGGCGGATGTTCGCCTGATGGCGGACGAACACCAGCACGGCGATGGTTAACGAAAGCTTAAACGCGCCGAAGTCTTCCGAGGACCAACGCAGCCAAGGGCGCGCTGGCGAAGGCCGCCAGGGCGCCGACCGAGGAAATCCGCGTGATCGCAAACGCTGCCAGCCAGACGGCGCAGGCGGTGACACCGATCGGCCACGCTGCCGCAAGCAGCACAGCAAGGCCGGTCGCGACGCCCTTGCCGCCCTTGAAGCGCAGCCAGACCGGAAACAGATGGCCCAGCACCGCCGCAAGACCTGCCAGCATGGCGACCGGACTCGCCGGCGACAGGCCCGCGCGATCAGCACCGCAGCGGCGCCCTTGAGCGCGTCCAGGACAAGCGTCCCGGCCGCGAGGCCCTTGTTGCCCGGTGCGCAGGACGTTGGTCGCCCCGATATTGCCCGACCCGATGCCGCGTATGTCGCCCAGGCCAGCCGCCTTGGTCAGCAGAAGTCCGAACGGAATGGACCCCAGCAGATAGCCCAGGGCACAGAACAGGGCGGTCGGGAGGAAGTCTGTGGTCATCCGCCTTGGCCAATCATCGCCTGGTCTCCATGTCGATCCGTCAGCGCCATGCGCACCCCTTCGTGACCGCGCTCCACGCTTCGGGGGCCGGCTGGCGGAACAGGGTTAGCGATTGATACCACGGACTGTCAGCGCGACCCAGAAGCCAGCGCCAGCACGTGTCGAACTGGTTCAGCACCCAGATCGGCACACCAAGCCCGCCCGCCACAGCGCATCGGGGCTGCGCGGGTTCCGTAGGCTTCGGCGGCGGCCGAAGTCGCCCTTGGCGGTGCCATGCCAAGGCGGCGTTCAGCGCCTCGGCCAGGCTGGTCAGAACAGCCCCTCGATCTCGCCCGTCGGCATCGCAGATGGATCGATTCCGCGGCCGGCACGCGCGGCAGGCCGGGCATCGTCATGATGTCGCCGCAGACCGCGACGACGAAGCCGGCGCCGGCGGACAGCCGCACCTCCCGCACCGGCAGGATATGGCCGGTCGGCGCGCCCATCACGGTCGGATCGGCGGTGAAACTGTATTGCGTCTTGGCGATGCAGACCGGAACGTCGCCGAAAGCCGGCATCCTCGAACGCCGCCAGCCGCTCGCGCCACCGCGTCCGGCACCGCGATGTCCGCGGCCCGGTAGATCTCCCTGGCGATGGTCCGGATCTTGTCCGCCAGCTTCAGGTCCAGCGGATACAGCGGCTTGTAGGCCGCCTTCCCGCCGTCGATCCGGGCCACGACCGCCCGCGCCAGCGCCTCGGCGCCGGCGCCGCCGTGCGCCCAATGGGTGCAGGAGATCGCCTCGACGCCCAGCGCGGCCATGGCATCGCGGATGGCGGCGAATTCCGCCTCGGTGTCGGAGGTGAAGTGATTGACCGCCACCACCACCGGCAGACCGAACTTGCCCAGGTTCTCGACATGACGGGCGAGGTTGGCGATGCCGCGCTTCACCGCCTCGACGTTCTCCGGGCCCAGCGCGTTGCGCGCGACGCCGCCATGCATCTTCAGCGCGCGCACGGTGGCGACGACGACGGCGCAGGACGGGCTTCAGGCCGGCGGAGCGGCACTTGATGTCGAGGAATTTCTCGCCGCCCAGATCGGCGCCGAACCCGGCCTCGGTGACCACGACATCGGACAGTTTCAGCGCCAGCCGCGTCGCCATCACGCGAGTTGCAGCCATGCGCGATGTTGGCGAACGGGCCGCCATGCACCAGCGCGGGCGAGCCCTCCAGCGTCTGCACCAGGTTCGGCGCCATCGCGTCCCTCAGCAGCACCGACATCGCGCCGTCGGCCTTCATGTCGGCAGCCGTGACATTCGTGCCGTCGCGCCTTTGCGCGACGATCATCTTGCCCAAGCCGCGCCTGCAGATCGGCCAGGTCCTTGGCCAGGCAGAACACCGCCATCACCTCGGAGGCGACGGTGATGTCGAACCCGTCCTCACGCGGGAAGCCGTTCGCCACGCCGCCCAGACTGCCGACGATGGAGCGCAGCGCGCGGTCGTTCATGTCCAGGCAGCGCCGCCAGGAAATCCGCCGCGCGTCGATCCCCAGCGAATTGCCCCAGTAGATCGAGTTGTCGATCATCGCGGCGAGCAGGTTGTTGGCCGAGGTGATCGCGTGGAAATCGCCGGTGAAGTGCAGGTTGATCTGGTCCATCGGCACGACCTGCGCGTGACCGCCGCCCGCCGCGCCGCCCTTCATGCCGAAACTCGGTCCCAGGCTGGGTTCGCGCAGGCAGATCGCCGCCCGCTTGCCGATCCGGTTCAGCGCATCGCCGAGGCCGACGGTGGTGGTCGTCTTGCCCTCACCGGCCGGGGTCGGGCTGATGCCGGTCACCAGCACCAGCGCGCCATCCTTCCGGCCTTCGGCGTCCTTGATGAAATCCAGCCCGATCTTCGCCTTGTGGCGGCCATACGGTTCCAGCGCGTCGGCGGGAATGCCCAGCCGGTCCGCGATCTCCGCGATCGGCCGGAGCTTGGCCGCGCGGGCAATCTCAAGATCTGGGTTCATGTAGGACAGGCTCCCGCTCGTTGTTGACGCCGATCTCATTCAGCGCCTGCTCCATCGCCCGACCGCGCCCGCCATATCGTCCGGCGTGATCGCACCGATGCAGCCGACCCGGAAGGTTGGGGTCGGTGTGTTGTAGAAGTTGCTGATCAGCACGTCGCGCCATTTCAGTGCGTCGACGAAACGCTGCAGGTTCCAGGCCGGATCGGCCGGCGCGTGGACGTTGACGATGATCGGACCCTGGACGGATTCCGGCGAGCCAGGGCGTCAGCCCCATGTCCCGCATGCCGTCATACAGCGTGCGCATATTGGCGGTGTAGCGAGCCAGCCGCGCCGGCTGCCCCTCGGCCTCATGGAAATCGAGTGCCGTGTCGACGGCCTTGAGGATCTGCGCCGGCGGCGTGAAGCGGAAACTGCCCCAGCCGGCCCGCAGCGCATGGTCGTAGATGCTGGACAGGTCGAACGACCAGCTTCCGGCCTGCCCGGCACATGCCAGCAGCCGATCGATGCGCGCGACGCGTGAAGGCGATGCCCGGCAGGGCTTCCAGGCATTTGTTGGTGGTGAACACCACCGCATCGATCTCGGGCTGCGCCGAGACGTCCAGCGGCAGCGCGCCAAACGCCGAGACGGCATCGACGATCATGCGCCGCCCGGCCTGCCGCACCACGGCGCCGATCGCCGGCACGTCATGGATCACGCCGCTGCCGGTCTCGGAATAGACGACGCCGACATGGGTCAGGGTCGGGTCCTCGGCCAACGCCCTGGCGATCGCGGCCGGATCAACTCTCTCGCTACGGCCGATGGCCAGCGGGACCGGCACGCGCCCGGCCTCCCGCGCCAGGCGGATCATGCGGTCGGCGTAGGCGCCGGAGGCAGGGATCAGGATTCGCCCGCCCGGCGGCAGGAAGGTGCGGATCGCCGCCTCGGTGATGAAATGACCGCAACCCTGCAGCGGCAAAGTCGCATGCGTCTCCGTCGCGCCGCCGGCCACTTTCAGGATGCGGGCACGCAAGGCGGCCAGGAAGTCTTTGAAGTCATTGTCCCAGGGAGCGATGTCCTGGCACAGCGCGGCGCGCACTTCGGGACGGGTCGTAACGGGACCGGGGATAAGCAGCAACATCCACCGAAACTCGCATAACAGAGCAGATAAATCCATCCACCAGCAAACCGTTCAGTGCTAACAGGCAGCTATGACGCTCCCGTTTTCCCTGCCCGATTGGGTGCCCTGGTGGGTGCCCATGGTGCTGCTCGTTCCGAGCCTGCTGTACGCGCTGGCCTTCCTGTTCATGCCGTTCTCGGTCCTCGGGGTGAAATCCCGGCTGGAAGCGATCGAGATGCGGCTGGACGAGATCCAGTATGAGTTGCGGACCATCGCAGGCGGCATTCCGGCCGCCCAGAACGAAATGGATTTCGAGGAGGTCTATGCCCCCGTCAGCACACGTCCGACGCGGCAGGACCCGGTGGTGAGGGACCGTCCGCCGATTCCGCCAACGGCGCGGGACTATTACGAGGACGACGCCCCTATCGAACGCCTCGCGCCACCGCCCCACGCTCGGCCGGGGCGGTTGGCGGAAACGCCGCAGCCGCGGGCTCCGCGTGCCGAACCCAGGCTGGATCGCCGCTGATAATGCGGGGGTGACGGAGAAGCGGCTCGTATCCGACCGCAGAGAAGCGAATGAGTTGCGAAGCGGTCACGATTAGCGCCCACTTCGTCATGGTCGGCGTTCCAGACTGTGCGAAAACTCAGGCGAGAGGCGCATTCGAAGAAAATATTTCTAACGATGTGGCAGGATGCATCACCCTGTCATGGCCGGCCTTGTGCCGGCCACCCACGACTTGCGGGATATCAACTGCTTAAAGGCGTGGATGGCCGGCACAAGGCCGGCCATGACATGAGGGGCTGGCCACCGCCATCAGGCGGAGAATTTCATTCTCCCCGGCCCGATAGCGTTCGAGTTTTCGCACACCCTGCTTCGCCCACCATCCACGCCTTCTGCTGCGATCAGCACCGCAAGGCGTGGATGGCGGCCCTGCGGCCGCCATGACGGGAGAGTCGGGGTCAACGCCGCCCGGCAGGGGTCAACGCCGCCTGGCATTAGAAGAAAACCGACGCACCGCCCTTCTTTGATGGGCGATGCCGGCCGCTCAATGCGTCATCAACAGGCGGGCGCCGATTATCTGAAATGCCGGCTTGACCAGTTGGACGGCCATCATTGACATGACAAGCAGTACACCGCCGCGCAGCAGCAAGCGAAGCTGGTTCATCATTATGATGACGAGCACGCCCAGAATGATGGCATACAACCCCATCTGAATGGTGTCAGACAGGCCAAGATGGCCGAGCAAATCGCGCACTGCCGCATCGGTCGCCAGGATGGCGTCCATCTACGATGGTGCCTGCGTCCCTGACACCACCCTCAACAACGTCTAAAAATACGTCATTTTGTGACATTTCGTTCCTCTCCTTGGGAGGATACGGTCCATTTACACAATAATTTCTTTCATATCAAATCTTTTTTGATATTTTATGATCAGTTATGGACGTATGATGGAATGTATGGACACGTGTAGTGTTCGTCTGAAAACCAGCGCATAGCGGCAAGCCACCAAAGCGCAAATGGCACAGTGAAAGAGGACGCCCCCGGTGACGGTCCGGTGGCAGCCAGAGCGGCCGTGCGGAACCTCCCTGCGGGGCGGCTCCCTGCGGGGCGGCAACCCGGCCCCGGTTAACGGGCCTGGGCGCTGGCCTCGGAGCGGGTGGCGCCGGAGCGGGCCGCGAGCGCGGCGGCCATGAAGTCGTCGAGATCGCCGTCCAGGACCGCGTCCGGGTTGCCCGTCTCGACCCCGGTGCGCAGGTCCTTCACCAACTGATACGGCGCCAGCACGTAGTTCCGGATCTGATGCCCCCAGCCGATATCGGTCTTGGCATTCTCCTGCGCCGTCGCCGCCGCTTCGCGCTTCTGCAACTCGGCCTCATACATCCGTGCCTTCAGCATCGCCATGGCGGTCGCCCGGTTGCGGTGCTGGCTGCGGTCGGTCTGGCAGGCGACGATGATCCCGGTCGGGATATGCGTGATGCGGATCGCGCTTTCCGTCTTGTTGACGTGCTGACCGCCGGCGCCGGACGCGCGATAGGTGTCGACCTTCAGATCGGCATCGTTGATCTCGATCTCGATCGAGTCGTCGACCACCGGATACACCCAGACCGAGGCGAAGCTGGTCTGCCGGCGGGCATTGGCATCGAACGGGCAGATGCGCACCAGCCGATGCACGCCGCCCTCGGTCTTCAGCCAGCCATAGGCGTTCGGACCGGTGACCAGCAGCGTGGCGGACTTGATGCCGGCCTGCTCGCCTTCGCTCTCTTCGATCAATTGCACCTTGTAGCCGTGCTGTTCGGCCCAGCGCATATACATGCGCATCAGCATCTCGGCCCAGTCCTGGGCCTCGGTGCCGCCGGCACCGGCGTTCAGCTCGATATAGCAGTCATTGGCGTCGGCCTCGCCGGACAGCAGGCTTTCGATCTCCCGCCGCTTGGCTTCCTCGGCGCAGGCCTGCAGCGCGGTCGTGGCCTCGGCCACCATCGCCGCATCGCCGTCGGCCTCGGCCAGTTCGATCAGTTCCAGCGCGTCGGCGACGTCCTGCTTCCAGCTTGCGCACGCCCTCCATCGCGACGGCAATCTGGTTGCGTTCGCGCATCAGCTTCTGGGCGGTGGCGGCATCGTTCCACAGCGCCGGGTCTTCGGCGCGGTTGTTCAGCTCCGCGAGGCGGGCTTCGGCGACATCCCAGTCAAAGATGCCTCCTCAGCAGCGCGACGGACTGCTTGATCTGATCGTTGAGAGCGTCGGTTTCGGCGGACATGATGGTGATCTGGTCCCGGAAGGAGGGCGGGTCAATACAGCCCGCCAAGGCCGTTTTCAATCCTGCCTTGCGTCGCCGGTGCTCCGCCTGCCTGGCCGTCCACCGGTGCCGCACTGGCAACGCTGCCGTCCCACGCCGATCGGGCCGGAGGCTCCGGGCACCTGGTCCGGCTTGAAGGCGTCGGTCACCGTGCCGGTGCTGGTCTGCCATTGTGCCATCGTCACGCCGGGCGGCATGGGGAAGGACAGCACCGGCCGTCCGGCCAGCGCCGTCGCCATGTAGTCGTGCCAGATCGGCGCGGCGATCGCGCCGCCCGTCTCGTTCTCGCCCAACGACGCCGGCGTGTCGTAACCGACCCAGACGACCGTCACCAGGTCCGGGCGTGAAGCCGGAGAACCAGGCATCGTTGAAGTCCTGCGTGGTGCCGGTCTTGCCGGCGATCGGCCGGTTGAAGCCCCTTGCCAGCCGGGCACGCCGGTGCCGCGCTGGACGACGCCCTGCATCATCGTGATCAACTGGAAGACGCTCTGCGGATCGGCGATCTGCGCCCGATCATCGGCAACGACGGGCGGCTTCGACGGATCGCCGCAATCGCCGCAGTCGAGGCCGGGCGCACGCATCACCACATGGCCGTCCTGGTCCTGCACGCTATCGATCAGGCGTCGGGATGACCTCCCGCCCGCCGCGTTGCCAGCGAGGCATAGGCGCCGGCCTCCCGCATCACCGTGGTTTCCACCGCGCCCAGCGCGGCCGGCAGGACCTGCGGCATCTGATCGACCATGTGGAAGGCGATGGCATTGTCGGCGATCGCCTGCATGCCGACCTTCTGCGCGACGCGCAGGGTCACGCAGGTTCAGCGACTGCTCCAGCGCCACCCGCAGCGGGCGTCGGGCCGCCGAATGTGCCCTCGTAGTTACCGGGCCGCCATCTGCCCTCCGGCGTGTCGATGACCACCGGCGCATCGAGGAAGCGCTGGCTGGGCGAAATGCCCTTCTCCAGCGCCGTCAGATACACCATCGGCTTGAAGCTCGACCCCGGCTGCCGGTTCGCCTGAATCGCTCGGTTGAACTGGCTCTGCTCGAAGCTCCAGCCGCCGACCATCGCCAGAACGCGCCCGGAATGCGGATCGAGCGACACCAGCGCCCCCTGCACCAGCGGGATCTGCCGCAGCGTGAGCCCGGTTGGCCAGGGCCCGGCGTCGGCGGCTTGACCTTGCTGGCCGGCGCGGTCGGCGGCGGCAGAAGCGTCTGCGGCGGCTCGATCATCACGATGTCGCCGGGCTGCACGATATCGGCCATCCGCTTCGGCACCGCGCCCGGGCTTGCCGTCGGTGCACCGGACGCGCCCAGGTCGTATCGGCCAGCGCCACGGCGGCGGTCCGGCGCTCCCCGGCCGGATTGAGCCAGTCCACCTGCGCATCGGCATCACCGGCGCTGGCGACGATGGCCAGCCGCCAGTTCGGCAACATGCCTGGCGGCCGGGCCGTGTCGTTCAGCGCCGCCGGCCATTTGGTCTCGAAATCCGCCGGCGCGACGGTCAGGTGCGCCGACCGGGCCGCGCCAGCCGCCATGCTTGCGGTCATAGGCCATCAGCCCGTTGCGCAACGTCGTCTCGGCTGCCACCTGCAAGGTGGGATCGAGGCTGGTGCGCACCATCAGCCCGCCCTCGGTCGTCGCTTCCTGGCCAAACCGAGCGATGAGCTGACGCCGCACTTCTTCGGTGAACCAGTCAGCGCCGGGAATCGGCGGCGGACGATGGAACTCCGCCGGCACGATCGGTTCGGCTTTGTACTGCGTGGCCTGGGCCGTGGTGATCACGTGGTCCTCGGCCAGACGGTCCAGCACGTAGTCACGGCGGGACCGCGCGGCGTCGGGATACTTGAACGGATTGAGGTTGTTCGGCGCCTTGGGCAGGGCGCCGAGGAACGCCGCCTCCGGCACTGTCAGCTTGTCCAGCGGCTTGTTGAAATAGGCCTGCGACGCGGCAGCGACACCATAGGAGCCGAGACCCAGGTAGATCTCGTTCAGATAGAGCTCGAGGATGCGGTCCTTGGTCAGGTTCTCCTCGATGCGGATGGCCAGGATCGCTTCCTTGATCTTGCGCGACAGCGACATCTGGTTGTCCAGCAGCATGTTCTTCGCCACCTGCTGGGTGATGGTCGAGGCACCGATCGGACGGCGCTGACCGGCATGCAGCAGGTCGAACATCGCCGCACGCGCGATGGCCATCGGGTCGACGCCGCGATGGCTGTAGAAATTATGGTCCTCGGCCGAGATGAAGGCCTGCCTGACGATCGGCGGGATCGCGCTGATGGGCACGAAGATCCGCCGCTCCGTCGCCAGTTCGGTCAGCAGCCGCGCATCGCCGGCATAGACACGGCTCATGACCGGCGGCTTGTAGTTGCGCAGGCCATCCACGTCCGGCAGGTCGGCGCTGTAGTGCCGATAGGCCATGTAACCGCCGCCCGCGGCGACGGCGCCGCCCAGCACCGCCAAACCCAGCACGGCCGCGACGATGCCGCGGGCAAAGCGCACCAGGAACGGCGGACGCCATTTCTTCCGAGGCCCCCGCGAAGGCGGCTCTCCGCCGCCCGGACCATTGCCATTGCTGCCGCGGCCATTCGAGGAACCGCCATTCCCGGAACGGCCGGTCGGGGGCGACTCGTCGGGGGGCAACTCGTCGGGCTCAGACGCTCACCGGCTGTCAACGGACCTGTCATGCGGGGGGATATGTACACTTTTCGGAGGCTTCGCCAACCAGCAGATCGCCGGTCAGGCCGAACCGGCGATCATATCGGGCTTATATTTCGCCACCCCCAGGTGCGGCGCGGGTTACAGCGGCGCCTCGTTACGGAACCTTTTCAAGCACGTATCGGTGCACATTGGCATCAAACTAATACGGTTGGACCTGATTTAATCCGGCCTGGGCGAACCCACGGCGCCAGCGAACGAGATGATGGCGCGCACGCCGGGTGGATTCGTCGCTCCGACCGCGAGCATCACGAAGCCGCCCATGGAATGGCCGACCAGCACGATGCGATCCGGATCGACCCAGGGCCGCCCGCGCAGGTCATCCAGGGCGGCGATCACATCGGCCGCCCCTGCCCTGCCGGCCCTCGGGTAATCCCGGTCGGAGCAGGGCCCCAGGCTTCCTGAAACGCCCCCTCCGAGCGGCCGTAATAGGTCCGCATCACGACGACCGAAGCATAGCCGCGCTGCGCGAAGGCAACGGCGGGGTTCAGGAGGACTTCCGGCGCCATGGCGGGCATCTGAGTCTCATCGCGCGGCATGCCGTGGGTGATCAGCGCGAGCGGAAACCGGCCCGGTGCATCGGGCCGGACCACCAGGGCCTCCAGCCGGCCATGCGGGCCTTGCAGCGTCAGCGATTCGCGCACCAAGCCCGGCAGAGGCGTCACCTCCTCGGCCCGCGCCGTTGCCCACCCGGTTGCCCCCTCGGTTGCCCCCTGGGTTGCCCCCTGGGTTGCCAAGAACAAGAACAGCAGCAGGA
This sequence comes from uncultured Alphaproteobacteria bacterium, assembly GCA_963771475.1. Classification (GTDB taxonomy): domain Bacteria; phylum Pseudomonadota; class Alphaproteobacteria; order Acetobacterales; family Acetobacteraceae; genus Rhodopila. Next base: position 346,734 of record CAVYTN010000030.1, read on the forward strand.
ATCGCACGGGGAACCTCCCGCGGGGACAATGGTTGCTATAGTTATGAACGGAGAACTCTCGAAACACCAGAAGCACCAGGACGAGTCGGCGCAGACGTCCGCGGAGAGCCCGCTTCGTCGGGTAATCCAGCGCCGCCTCGACGAGCAAGCTCACGACGATAAGGCCGACGATCACGCGTCCGGTTACGCCAGCCTCCACAGGCGGCAGCGCCGTGGTATGGTGCATTGCGGAGCAAGAAGCAGCATTCCGCAGGTGCCAAACGGCCCGACCGGTTGAGGCTCCTTGTGCTGGCGCGCGCGTCCTGCTTCGCCTCATGTAATGTAACCATCCCCGCGCGCCATCCAGCCAGGGCGGAGGCGCCAGCAAGGAACCAGGCCGTTGAAGTTGTTCGAACCGATCGGCAAGGCCCTGAGCCAGACGGACGATCCGGTGTTCATCGGCGTGCTCTGGCGCAGCCTCGCGTGGTCGGCGATTTGTTTCGCCGGTCTTCTCATGCTGACGCTGTGGGGCGTGCATCAACTGCACCTCCCGACATGGCTTCGCTGGATTGCCGATGTCGCCGGCACGGTCGGTGCGTCGGTGCTGGCCATGTGGCTGTTCCTGCCGGTCGCCGCTGCCATCGGCACCATCTACATCGAACGCATCAGCCGCGCTGTCGAGGCGCGGTTCTATCCCTACCTGCCACCGCCGGCCGGCGAATCGCTGATGGTCCAGATCTGGGACGGCGGGGTCGTTGCACTGAAGGTCCTCGCCCTCAATGTGGTGGCGCTGGGGCTGGTGCTGGTGCTGCCGGGAATCGGCTTCGTCCTGGGCTGGGCGATCGCCGCCTATGCCATCGGCCGCGGGCTGTTCGTCGCGGTCGCCATGCGCCGGATGCCTCGACCATTGGCCGAGTCGGCTTATTACCAAATCAGATCGTCCGTGCTCGCCCAGGGGGCGGTGCTGGCGCTTGCTGCCTACGTGCCTGTTCTCAACCTGCTGATCCCTGTCATCGGCACCGCGGCAATGGTTCACCTCCTGGATCGAACCGTGACCGGAATGGCGCCGCCGCCCGCCTTCGCAGCCGGGTCCGGTGCATGATCGTTACGTTTCAAATTGTCGAAGCGAATGGTTGTTATGGCCGTGGCGCCCATGCTAGGCGAAGGCATCTTCTTTGCACCGGGTGAGTGTCTTGTTCAAACGCCGTAAACCCGACGAACCGACGTCGGTCGTTCAGGAGTCCTCGCTCGCCAGCGGGACTTTCACCCCTGCCGGAGGACAAATCCATGAGCGACCGCGACACCGAAAATCGCTCCACGCCGATTGGCCACGGTCCCCTGCCGTCCGACAGCGGCCTTGGCGTACCTCCGTTTCGTCCCGCTCCGCCGAAGGAAGGGCCCAGCATGTCCAGACCGCCATTTACGCCATCTCCCGCTTCGCCGGCGTCCAATCCTCCAGGCGCCCCAATGACCGCTGCCCGGCCCGCAGCCGCACGGCCCATGCGCGATCCGGCCGATCGCCGCACCCTGGTGGTCGGCCGCGGCATCAGCGTGCAGGGCACGGTGCAGGATGCGGAACGCCTGGTCGTGGAAGGCACGTTCGAAGCATCGATGGTCCACTCGACAGAACTCTCGATCTCCCAAGGCGGCGTCTTCAAGGGGGAGATCGAGGTCGAGGAAGCCGAAATCGCCGGCACGATCGACGGCACGCTGACCGCGCGCGCCAGCCTGATCGTGCGCAGCAGCGGCAAGGTGCTGGGCACCGCGCGCTGCCGCCGCCTGCAGGTCGAAGATGGTGGCCAGATCACCGGCCGGATCGAGATGATCACCGATCAGGCGCCGTCCGATCTGCCGCCTCGCCCGGTCGCCGAAATCGGTGGGCTGATCTGCCGCAGAGCCGCTCAAGCGGCAGGATTGAAACAGGCACCTTTGGGTGCCTGTTCTTGCTTTGCGGCGGGCGGTGGCAAGGATGTGGGGTAAAAATTCCTTGCTTGTTGGAGAAATTAAACCTATAGCCGGGTAATCCACCCGTTGATAGGTGCTGCCATGTCTCTTGCCGATCTGCCGGAAGCCCTGCTGCAGACGATCCTCCATCAGGTCGCCGTTCTCCTGCTTTCGGGCGCCCGCGGCGATATGGACGCTGCCCGCCACGCCGCCGCCGCGACCCTCAGCACCTACGATCCTCAGACCGAACCCGAACTCCGCCTCGCCGCTCGGGTCATCAGCTTTAGCCTGCAGGCCGGTGAGGCTCTGGCCCAGGCCGCCGATCCGGACATGCCGCTCACGCGTGTCATCCGCCTGCGCAGCGGCGCCGTCAGCCTGAGCCGCGAAGCAGACAAGGCCGAACGCCGTTTGGAGCGACTGCGTGAGGTTCGTTTCCAGGCGATGGAGGAAGCCGCCACGGCGGTCCCTGAATCTGAATGGGAAGAAGAAGCGCCGGTTGACGCGCCGCTGGCCAGCCCGAGTGAAGACAGTCGCAAGGTCGCCGCCTACGCCGAAGCCAACGGCCTGAGCTGGAGCGACGCACTGAAACAGCGCCGCCGGGAGCAACGCCTTGCGGAGCGCCGGCGCAAGCTGGCGATGCGAGGCCAAGCAGCCTAAGCTTCGCCCTTTTCCCTGCGATGGCCAACGCTCTGCCTTTCAGCGCGCAACGCGCAAAATTCTTGACACCGTAACGAAATCTCCGGCACCTTCGATGACGACGGGAAGAACCGGGGCAGACGATTCCGGTTGCGCGGTCTTCCGGCCGTGCTGCCCCACAACGCTAGGGAACGTGCATGGCCATCAAGTCAGTTGATATCTGGGCATCCGACGTTGCCGGCTATGGCTTCGACAACATCGCCAAAGACAATGAGCTTCGTAATTGCGTCAGCAAGGCGTTGGCTGCCGCGCACTCGAAAGACCAGTTCGATTTCCTGATCGACAAGGGTGACCCGACGAAGAAATACGAAAAATTCATCAAGAAAAACAACGACCTGAACATAAGTGCGGCTTTGAAGAAGAAGTGCGATGCAGCCGCGGGCGACGTGAAAGCCCTTAAGAAGCTGATCGACGGTGAGGTGAAGAAGGAGGCGGAGCTCCTCTTTTCGACCAACCTGGCTGGCGTTTTGAAGAAATCACCGATCTTCAAGATGTGGGTCGAACAGGCAAACCGGGCGGATGTCGCCGCCAAGGCCAAGACGAGCGCTGTCAAGGCAGCAAAACTCCTTGGTATCAGTGACGTGGAGAATTTCACCAAGGCCTATGTCGCGCTGGCCACGGGTGAAAAGGCCCTTGCCGCCAAACTGTTCAAGGTGATTGAGAAGGCCGAACATCAGAAGAATCTGGAAGCGATGGTTCAGAAGAACCTCGCGGCCTGCGGGCCTTGTCGCCTGACCATCCACCGTAGCAACGGGTGAACAGGCGGCCGAACCGCGTTCGGCCGCCTGTTCTGTTATTGCGCGATCGCCTGATACGCGGCGAGGCAGGCCAGATCGACGATCTGGCTGACCGAGGCGTCCATCGGCACGATCTGCACCGGCCGCTCCATGCCCATCAGCAGCGGCCCGATCGTCGTGCCGCCGCCCAGATGATGCGCCAGGCGCGAGCGTGATGTGCGCCGAATGCAGGCCCGGCATCACCAGCACATTCGCATCCGCCGGTCAGCCGGCAGAACGGATACAGCGCGCGGATCGACGGCTCCAGCGCCACGTCCGGGCTCATTTCGCCGTCGTATTCGAAATCCACCTTGCGCTGATCCAGGATCGCGACCGCATCGCGCATCGGCGCATTGCGCCGGTCATGCGATCGGATCGCCGAACGTCGAGTGCGACAGCAGCGCCACGCGCGGCTCGTGCCCGAGATGCCGCGCCGCCGCGCGCCGCGCCGATCGCGATCTCGGCCAGCTGCTCGGCGTTGGGCCGGAAATGCATCAGCGTGTCGGCGATGAAGATGGTCTTGCCGCGCATGCCCGACCATCAGCGTCAGGCCGAACGCGATCCCGCCGCTCGGCCGGCTCGATCGCGTGGCTGATGTCGTCCAGGCACACCGCGGCCGAGCGGGTCAGACCGGTGACCATCGCATCGGCATCGCCGGTCGCCACCATGCAGGCGGCGAACACGTTGCGATCCTGGTTGACCATGCGCTGGCAGTCGCGCTGCAGGAAGCCGCGGCGCTGCAGGCGGCCATACAGGAAGTCGACATACTTGCTGTTGGCGCCCGACAGCCGCGCGTTGTGGATCTCGATGCCCTCGACGATGCCGAGACCGAGGCTCGCCATCGTCGCCTTCACCCGGTCCTCGCGCCCGATCAGCACCGGCCTGCCGTAGCCGGCGTTGCGATAGGCGACGGCGGCGCGCACCACCTTCTCCTCCTCGCCCTCGGCGAACACCACGCGGCGCGGATTGGCGCGCACGCTCTCCATGATCGCGTCGAGCGCGCCGGCGGTCGGATCGAGCCGCCCCGACAGCTCGCGCGCATAGCGCCGCAGATCGATCGAGCGGCCTGCGCGCGACGCCGCTGTCCATCGCCGCGCGCGCCACCGCCGGCGGCACCCAGCGAGATCAGCCGCGGATCGAACGCGTTCGGAATGATGTATTCCGGCCCGAACGTCAGCCGCCGGCCGGCCGAGGCGGAGTGCACCTCGTCCGGCACGTCCTCGCGCGCCAGCTTGCGCCAGCGCCTCGGCGGCGGCGATCTTCATCGCCTCGTTGATCGTGCTGGCGCGCACGTCGAGCGCGCCGCGGAAGATGTAGGGGAAGCCGAGGACGTTGTTGACCTGATTGGGATAGTCGCTGCGGCCGGTGGCGATGATCGCGTGCGGGCTGGCCTCGCGCGCCTCCTCCGGCGTGATCTCGGGATCCGGATTGGCCATCGCGAAGATGATCGGCTTGTCCGCCATGCGGCGCGACCATGTCCTTGGTCAGCGCGCCCTTCACCGACAGGCCGAAGAACACGTCGGCGCCTTCCAGCGCCTCGGTCAGCGTGCGCGCCTTGGTGGCGGCGGCATGCGCCGACTTCCACTGGTTCATGCCCTCGGTGCGGCCCTGGTAGACCACGCCCTTGGTGTCGCACAGCACGACATGCTCCGGCCGCATGCCCATCGCCTTCAGCAGCTCGACGCAGGCGATCGCCGGCCGCGCCGGCGCCGTTCACCACCAGCTTGGTGTCGCGCAGTTCGCGGCCGGTCAGATGGCAGGCATTGATCAGCCCCGCCGCCGCGACGATGGCGGTGCCGTGCTGGTCGTCGTGGAACACCGGGATGTCCATCAGCTCGCGCAGCCGCTGCTCGATCACGAAGCATTCCGGCGCCTTGATGTCTTCCAGGTTGATGCCGCCGAAGCCGGCGCAGGAAGCGCACCGCGTTGACCACTTCGTCGACGTCCTCGGAGTCGATCTCGAGATCGATGCCGTCGATGTCGGCGAAGCGCTTGAACAGCGCGATCTTGCCCTCCATCACCGGCTTCGACGCGACCGCGCCGAGATTGCCCAGGCCGAGCACGGCGGTGCCGTTGGAGATCACCGCGACCATGTTGCCCTTGGCGGTGTAGTCGTAGGCGAGCGACGGCATCGCGCTGCGATGTGCAGGCAGGGTTCGGCGACGCCGGGCGAATAGGCCAGCGACAGATCGCGCGCGGTGGTGATCGGCTTGGTGATGCGCGTCTCCAGCTTGCCGGGCCGGCCGCTGACGCATGCAGCGCCAGCGCTTCTTCCGCCGAGATGTGCGCGGTGCGCGTATCGATGCTGCCGTCGGCCATGGCCGTCTCTCCCGATTAAGCAAGCGTCCTGTCTGGACCGTGAGCGACCATCATGACCGCGTCGGGGCGCCGACGGAAGGGGGATAACGGAACGGCGCGCTGCGCGTGCGGAAACCCTCAGGTGCGCTGTCCGCCACCGTTGAAATAGAGGTCCACGGCCCGCCGCATCGCGTGCGCCACGACCAGGCGGTGGCTCTGCCTTGCGCAACGCCGCTTCGTCGCGCGGATTGGACATGAACCCCATCTCCACCAGCACGCTGGGGATGCTGGCCGATTGGAGAACGACGAAGCCGGCATGGCGCTCGGGGTTCGGCAGCATCGGCAGGTCGTCGTCGAGACTGCCGACCAGCGTCGCGAGATCAGCGCCGACCGGTTCAGCGTATCCTGGCGCACCAGGTTGGCGATCACGTGCTCGACCTCCAGCGCATCCCGGTGGCGATGCGGCCTTGCGAAGCGGTCGGCGGAATTCTCCCGCCGGGCAAGGGCGGCGGTCTGCGGGTCGGAGGCGTCGGGGCATGGGTGTAGACCGAGGCACCGCGCACCTTGTGGTCGGACAGCGCGTCGGCATGCATGGACACGAACAGCGCAGCACCGGCGTCCTGCGCGCGAACGACACGTTCCTCCAGCGGGACGAACTGGTCGCGCGAGCGGGTCAGCACGACGCGATAGGCACCATCGGCTTCGAGCAGGCGCTTCAGCTCCAGCGCCGTTTCCAGGGCGATCGACTTCTCATAGGTACCGGACACGCCGATCGCACCCGGGTCCTTGCCGCCATGGCCGGGGTCTAGCATCACGATCGGGTCCCGGGGGGGTCCCGGTGGGGGCCGGTGGCTGGCACAGCTTTCTGCACAGCTTGCTGTGCGCCGTTGGATGATGCGGATGCGAAGGTTTCCGGCCCTGCAGCGACGCGGCAATGGCATCGGCGCTCGGCGGCAGCAGGAAGGTGGCGCAGACAGGGCTTGCGGTGGCGAAACGGCGCAGCAGCAGCCGACGCGTGATCGTCCGGACAGGGTACATCGAGCGCGTACTTAAGATATCAGATGCGGTTTGGCACCTTTGCCCTTGATTACGCCGAATTCAAGGCGTTTCTGCATGATCCGCTTGCGGTGCAGCACGGATTGCTCCATGGTTGTGTCGCTCCGGCGGTGTCAACCGTGACTGCGGTTTCCGTGGTTTCATGGCCTGTTCCGGCGTCGCGTGATCCCGTTCGGGTTCCTGGTCGGAGACAGGGCCGCGCAACGGTGACGGAATCCGCCTCGTCGAGACTGCATCGCCGTCCGTGTCGCGCCGCCTACCGGCCCTTTAAAGCCGACGTTGCAGCGCACCGGGATTCTGGCTTCTGAGGCATATCGCCGCGCGGCCAGCATCGGCACCGCCTTTTCACACGGGGCAGCGTTCCATGCCGGGACGCGCCGACCGAACGCCAGGGATTGATGAAGCACGTCTCGTCCTGCCCGTCCGATTTGGACCACTTGCCCGGAGCGCCGGGTGGCATGACGACTGCGTGCGCCGCCGCTTACGCCGCGCCCTCCCGCGCGGATGCATCCAGCTATCCCCAAACTTCGGGCGGGCCCCTTCCCGCAAGCCTTTCAAGCCGTCCGCCGAACCGGATCCCGCTTGGGTCCGTTTCGTCGCAAGGGTTCCACACCGGGATGGCGCACCGGAGTTCAGGACTGATGACCAAGCGTATGTTGATCGACGCCACGCACGCGGAAGAAACCCGCGTCGTGGTGCTGGACGGGAATCGCCTCGAAGATTTTGACATCGAGACATCGACGAAGCGCCAACTCAAAGGCAACATCTACCTCGCCAAGGTCGTGCGGGTCGAACCCAGCCTGCAGGCGGCGTTCGTCGAATATGGCGGCAATCGGCACGGGTTTCTCGCCTTCAGCGAAATCCATCCCGACTATTATCAGATCCCGGTCGCCGACCGGCAGCGCCTGCTCGACATGCAGGCCGAGCAGGCCCGGCGCGAGGACGAGGAAGACGATCTCGAACTCGCGCTGAGCCAGACGGTCGACGGCCAGCCGCCGAACCGCCGCGCCGACGAGCCTGCCGGCCGACGGTCACCGACACCGGCCGAAGCCACGCCGCTGAGCACGCAGCCCGAGGCACCGGAGCCTGGGCGCTGCCCGACCGTGCCGCTGCTGATCGCGGCCGAGCGTATCCGGCACCCGGTCGAGGCCGTCGACGCCGGCCGAGCGCGCCAGATCATCGCCGAACAGTCGAGCCGCTGAGTCGACGCGGACGACCTGGGCCGCTGCCCGCCGCACCGCCGGCTCTGCTCGCGACCGCGAAGCCGTCACGGCGAGCCGGCATTCCGCCGAGACGACGCAGCCGGACACCGGCGACGACGCTCGACATACGACCGGACGTCGATCCCGATCGAAGCCAGCCGCCGCCGGAAACCATCGGTGGCGGCGACCAGGACAATCGGCGACGACCGGCGCGAACGCCGGATCCCGCCGCGCTTCCTGCGCAACTACCAGATCCAGGAGGTCATCCACCGCCGCCAGATCCTGCTGGTGCAGGTGGTCAAGGAGGAGCGCGGCACCAAGGGCGCGGCGCTGACCACCTATCTGTCGCTCGCCGGCCGGTTCTGGCGTGCTGATGCCGAACTCGCCGCGCGGCGGCGGCATTTCCCGCAAGATCACCTCGGCCACCGACCGCCGCCGGCTGAAGGAGATCATGGCCGAACTCGACATCCCCAAGGGGATGGGCCTGATCGTCCGCACCGCCGGGCGCGCAACCGGCCGAAGCCGGAGATCAAGCGCGACTGCGAGTATCTGCTGCGGCTGTGGGACGACATCCGCGAGCACACGCTGAAATCGATCGCGCCGGCGCTGATCTATGAGGAAGCCAGCCTGATCAAGCGCGCGATCCGCGACGTCTACTCGCGCGACATCGACGAGATCACGGTCGATGGCGAGGACGGCTGGCGCGCGGCGCACGAGTTCATGCGCATGCTGATGCCGTCGCACGCCCGCAAGGTGCAGCTCTGGCGCGGATCAGGGCCAGTCGCTGTTCGCCCGCTACCAGGTCGAGGCGCAGCTCGACGCGATGCTGCAGCCGACGGTGCAGTTGCGCTCCGGCGGCTATCTGGTGATCAACCAGGCCGAGGCGCTGGTCGCGATCGACGTCAACTCCGGCCGTTCGACGCGCGAGCGCAACGTCGAGGAAACCGCGCTGCGCACCAACCTCGAGGCCGCCGACGAGGTGGCGCGGCAGTTGCGGTTGCGCGACCTGGCCGGGCTGATCGTCATCGACTTCATCGACATGGAGTCGAAGCGGCACAACGCGATGGTCGAGCGCCGGATGAAGGAGGCGCTGAAGAACGACCGCGCCCGCATCCAGGTCGGCCATATCAGCCATTTCGGCCTGATGGAAATGAGCCGGCAGCGGCTGCGTCCGTCGCTGGAGGAAACCAGCTTCATCGCCTGCCCGCATTGCAACGGCACCGGCCATGTCCGCGGCACCGAAAGCGCCGCGATCCATGTGCTGCGCGGCGTCGAGGACGAGGGCGGCAAGCGCCGCTCGGCCGAGATCGTCGTCCATGTCGCGACGCCGATCGCGCTGTACATCCTCAATCACAAGCGCGAGCGGCTGCACGAGATCGAGCGGCGCTATGGCATGCGGGTGATCATCGCCGCCGACGATGCGCAGATCGCGCCGCAGTTCCGCATCGAAAAGCTCCGGGTGCGCAGCCCGGACGAGGCACCGCCGGTGGTCACGCCCGACCGCATGCTGGCCCCGATGCCGGAGCCCGAAGACGATACCGAGGAAGAAGAGGATATCGAATCCGCTGCCTCGGAAGACGAGGACGGCGACTCCGACGCGGACAATGACGACGCCGGCACCGAAGCCGGTGCCACTCAAAGCGCCGAGGAGGCGGAGCGTCGCCAAAAGCGTCGCCGTCGCCGCCGGCGCGGTGGGCGGCGCGACGAACCGTCCCAGGCCGAACCCTCCGGCGCGCCGATGGAGGCATCTCGGGACGCCGAGGAACAAACGCCTGCGATCCCTGAACCCACCCGCAAACCGGCCGGCGAAGCAGCGGAGGCGAACCGCGAGGAAGCCGTCGCATCCGCCGATCCAGAAGCCGCCGAACGGACCGCGGAACCCGCGGCAGCCGATGACGATCCACGCGGACGCCGGCGCGGACGGCGCGGCGGACGGCGCCGGCGGCGTGATGACGGGGAGTTGTCGCCCTATGCCGAACCGGGCGCGGAACAGCCGGATATGACGCCGGTTTATGCCGGTCCCACGCCGGCCGATCCGTTCGGCGGGCGGGTATTCGACATTTTCGACGTCATGGACCAGGTCGAACGCGCGCAGACCAACGTGCCACCGCCTCGGTCAGCGGAAACAACCGAGGTGCATCAGGCGGAAGGTGAAATCGTCAATTCCGGCGCCGTCGAACCGGAAACGGTGGCAACAGAAGTGACGCCGGCCGCCACGGAAGCCGCCGCGCCGTCCTCCGTCGCCGCCGAGGCCGTCATGAGCCGGGCGGAAATCGACCCGATGGAGATCGTGAATACCGGCGCAACCGAGGTCGCGGTTGAGCAGGTCACCACGGCGGCGCAGGAACCAAGCATCACGGAGCCTGAACCAAGCATCGCGGCGGCTCCGGAACCTGAACCGAGCGTCACGGTTGCTCCGGAGCCTGAGCCAGTCGCAGCGGAACCTTCGGTTGCTCGGGAGCCTGAGCCAGTCGCAGCGGAACCTCCGCCTCCACCGGAGCCGCTGGTCAAGCCCATTCTCATCGGGGCGAGCGACGAACCCCCGGCGGCGAAAAAACGCGGCTGGTGGCGCCGTTAGAGCCGGTTTGGCCCGGACAGGAACGCCCACACGCTTCTAATGGCACTCCCGACCTGTCGCGGGAGTGCCATTATCTCCCGACCACTCACTGCGGCAGGTCGCCGTTTCGCCGCACGACCGCGTGAATCCACGCGCGCAGATGCTCGCACAACGCGTCATCCGGAACCTTTACCAGATCCTTGGCCAGCGTGCCGATCAACGCCCCGACGGCCTGCGCATCGAGCCCGTTGCGAATGTCCTGCAGCGTCCGTGATGGCGCGACCAGCAAGATGGATCGTGCCTCGCCTCGCTGGATTGCCTCATTGGCATGATCCGCAACGATGGCGGCAAACCGCTCCTTCTCCAGTTCCTGCGGATCGTGCCGTGGCGTGAGCCCGTGATGCGCGGTCGAGCCCGTGTGCATCGCCGCCCCGGGGTGATCGCTGCCAAGCTCCGACGAACGCTTGCGGGCATTGCCCAATTCGAGTTCGCTCTGCGTGTGCAAGGCATTATCAGGCGCACACCGCACCATCCGCGCGCGGGCACCGTCAGCGACGATAATCAACAGGCCTTGCCGGTCAGACGGGATCATCGTCGCGCCCTCCTTACTTGGTTGGTCATAAGGGTCACTCTGCGCGCCTGACCGGCCAAGGCGTTGATGTGCATCAACCAGCCGCCGGGCAGGCCGGGGCACAGTGCGGGACAGATACAGAACGTAAGCGCAGACACACACGACTGCCAGCGAGGGATCGCGACATGCCAGCACGAGCCGAACGGATGCGGGCGATGGTGTTCGACGGGACTCAGGCGACGCTCCGCCTCGACCCCGACCGGCCGCGCCCCCGGCCCGGCCGGCACGAGGTGCTGATCAAGGTGCACGCATGCGGCGTTTGCCGCACTGACCTGCACGTCGTGGACCGAGAGTTGCCCCGGCCGAAACCCGCTCTGATTCCCGGCCACGAAATCGTCGGCACGATCGTCGAGGCCGGTCCGGACGCCAAGCTCCACCCCGACGCGCGTGTCGGCGTGCCCTGGCTGGGCTGGACTTGCGGCGCCTGCCGCTTCTGCCTCTCGGGACAGGAAAATCTGTGCGACCAGGCCCGCTTCACCGGCTACCAGATCGATGGCGGCTACGCCGAATATGCCGTCGCCGATGAGCGTTTCTGTTTCCCCATCCCCGACGGCTTCACCGATGCCGAAGCTGCGCCGCTGCTCTGTGCCGGACTGATCGGCTATCGCGCCCTGCACATGGCGTGGGAGGCGGAAGCCGTTGGCCTCTACGGCTTCGGCGCGGCCGCCCATATCGCTGTCCAGGTGGCGCGGCATCGCGGCCAGCGTGTGTTTGCCTTCACCAAGCCGGGCGACACGGCGGGCCAGGACTTCGCCCGCCGCCGGGGCGCGGTGTGGGCGGGCGGATCGGACACAGTGCCGCCCGAGAAGCTGGATGCCGCGCTGATTTTCGCCCCGGTCGGCGCCCTGGTCCCCGCCGCGCTGGCCGCCATCGGCAAGGGTGGCATCGTCGTCTGCGCAGGCATCCACATGAGCGACATCCCTGCCTTCGCCTACCGCCTGTTGTGGGAGGAACGCATCATCCGCTCCGTCGCCAATCTGACACGCCGTGACGGGGATGAGTTCATGGCCCTTGCCCCGAAGGTGCCGGTCCGCTGCCAGACCGAGACATTCCCTCTGGCCGCGGCGAATGAGGCGCTGACGCGTCTGCGCGACGGGCGCATTGAAGGGGCCGCCGTGCTGATCCCGTAGACGGTCAAGCCGCGCGGCGCCGCGTCACCCGCTCCTGCCCCGCGCGCAGGACGGCATCCACCAGTACGTCCATATCCGTCGCCGTCGTGCGGTGGTTGACGATCGCGGCGCGGATGACCAGCGCCCCGTTGACCGTCGTGGTGGACGGCGCGGCGATCCCGGCCTCCTGCAGATCGGCGACGATATCGGCGTTGAGCCGGTCGAGTTCGCCGTCCGCCGCGACGAAGCGGAAGCAGACGATGTTCAGCGTGACCGGCGCCAGTCAGCCGCAGATCGGGCTCACGCTCGACTCGGGCAGCGAGATAGGCGGCCAGGTCGCAGGTCTGCTGCACCACCGCGCCGATCCGATCGGCTCCATAGGTCAGCAGCGTCATCCATACCTTCAGCGCGCGGAAGCCGCGCGACAGGTCGGGGCCCAGGTCGCAGGGCCAGATGCCGCCGCCGGCGAGGCCACGCTCCTCCCGCCGCAGATAGGCGGCGTCGGCGCCGAACGTCTCCAGCTGCCGCGCCGCATCGCGCACGACGATGCAGCCGGCGTCGTAGGGAACCTGCGCCCATTTGTGGAAATCGAACGCGACCGAGTCCGCCCGTTCGATACCGCGCAGCAGCGGCCGCAGCCGCCGGCGCCAGCACCGCAATCGCTCCGAACGCCCCGTCTACGTGGAACCACACACGCTTGGACGCCGCGACATCCGCCAGCGCGTCGAGATCGTCGATCGCCCCGGTGTCGACCGTGCCGGCCGTGCCGACGATCAGGAACGGCCGCAGCGCCTTGTCGCGCGGTCCGCGCCAGTCGCGCCTGCAACGCGTCCACGCGCATCCGGCCCTGGTCGTCGCACGGGATCATCCGCAGCGCATCGCGCCCCAGCCCGGCCATGTCCATCGCGCGCGGCAGGCAGCCATGCGCCGCGGCCGACGTGTAAGCGACCAGGCCACTGCCGCCGACTCCCGGCGCGCCGCACCGACGGGCCCAGCGCTGGCGGTGCGAGCGACCAGGACGCCGATCAGATTGGCCATGGAGGTGCCGGTCACCAGCACGCCGGAGGCGTCCTGCGGGAAACCCAGCATCTCGGCGGCCCAGGCGATGACCTGGCGCTCGACCTCGATCGGTGCGTGGTCGCGCCCGCCGAGATTGGCGTTCAGCCCGCCCGCCAGCATCTCCGCCAGCATGCCGACGGGATTGCCGCCGCCATGCACCCAGCCCATGAAGCGCGGGTGCAGGTTGCCGGTGGCGTAGGGCGCACCAGCCGCTGAAACGCGTCATAGACAGCGCTCCGGCGGCGATCGGCCCATGCGGCAGCGGCGCGGTCAGTTCCGCCGCAGGTCCCCCGGCATCTTCTGCCATACCGGCCCGTCCCGCAGCCCCGCTATGTGATCGATCATGTCGTCGAGCATGCGATGGCCCGAGAGCGCGCAGCTCTGACCAGTCGGGCGGATCGAGGCTATCCGTGGCGCCACATCGTGCGGACTTTCGCTCGTCATCACTTCTGTGTTCTCAGACCCAAAGCGGCGAGCAGGCCCGCGTCCAGCACCGGAGCAGTGCGACGGCGGCCGGGGGACCGCGAAGCCCATGATGTCGTCGTAACCCCACAGCGCCCAGGCGATACCCTCGGCCGCGAACGCCGAACGGGCGGCGCGCAATCCAGGCGAGGCGGGCGGGGCGGTTGAGCGCGGCGCTGGCGCCGAACTCGCCCGCGATCAGGCTGACGCCGTGCCGGTGCGCCCAATGCCGCGGCGCGCTCGATCGGTTCGGCGAGTGCGGCCGGCATCCCAGCGCCAGTCGCAATAGGCGCCGATCAGACGGGCCGAAGGCGCATCGTCCGCCGCCCCGGCCTGTGCCCGGCACTCGCACCGGATCGCCGACGGGAAACGGCAGGCGCGCGAAAGCGTCGCGGTCCGCTGACGGCAGCCAGGCGGCCAGCGAGGTCAGCTCCGCCGGATCATAGAAATGGAAACTATAGACGACATTCGGATCGGCCTCGGGCGTCAGCGCCAGCAGACCGCCGACGCTGCCCCAGTCCTGGCCGGTCAGCACGACGGTCACGTCGGGCAGCGCCGTGCGGATATCCGTCAGCACGGCATGCTGCAGCGCCGCCCAGGCCGCGGGATCGTGCGGAAAGACCGGCTCGTTGACGATCTCCGGCACCGTGCGGGCCGGGTCCAGGCCGCGGAGGCGCGGGTGCCATCGTCTGCCAGAAACGGCGCAACGGCGCGGGGTCGGTCTCCAGGTGCCAGTCATGCGGATGCGGCGAGACGATCACCGCAAAGCCGGCCCGTTGCAGGCGGCGGATCGCAACCAGTTCGGCGGGAACGAGGGCCGGCAGATCCGGATCGATCGCGAGGCGCACAAAATCGAACCCCGCCGCCCGCAGGTCCGCTCAACGCTCGGTCGCTGAGATAGCCCGCCAGGACCGCCGGGTCGCGAGGAGCCGGGAAAGCGGAACCAGTTGGTCAGTTGATGCCACGCGTCAGAAGCGGTCGCGTCGGCATGGCAGTGGTGTGCCCCGCTGTCCGTCGGGTTCAGCCCGCGCCAGCACCGCCCACATGGCGGCGATCCAGACGACGCCAGATGATCCGGCCCCACCGGCCGCCCCACTCGCCGCCCCACTGGCCGATCCTCACACCGTCACCCGCACATTGCTTGGCACATATCGTTCCACCAGGTAAAGCGGCCGCTGCTTCGTTTCATTGAAGACACGGCCCAGATATTCCCCGATCACACCGAGGAACATCAGCTGCACTCCACCCAGGAACAGCACCACCGTCATCAGGCTGGGATAGCCCGCAACCGGATTGCCGATGATCAGCGTCTTCACGATGACCTGCGCGGCATAGATCACCGACAGCAGCGCAACGCCCAGCCCGACATAGGTCGCCAGCTTCAGCGGCATCACGGTGAAGCTGGTGATGCCCTCCAGCGCCAGGTTCCACAGTTTCCAGTAACTCCACTTCGTCAGCCCGGCCTCCCGCGGCGCTCGGTCGTACAGCACGAACGTGGTGGGATAGCCGACCCAGGCGAACAGGCCCTTCATGAACCGGTGCTGTTCCCGCAACTGACGCACGGCATCGACCACCCGCCGGCTCATGAGCCGGAAGTCGCCGGTATCCTCGGGCAGGCGCAGATCGCCCACACGCTGCATCATGCGATAGAAGGCGTGGGCCGTCCGCTGCTTCAACCAGGTCTCCCCCGCGCGACTGGCACGCTTGGCGTAAACCATGTCGAACCCGTCCCGCCATTTCTCCAGCAGATCGGGAATCAGTTCCGGCGGGTCCTGCAGATCGGCATCGATCACCACCACCGCCTCTCCCACCGCGTGGTCCAGCCCGGCGGTCACGGCCGTTTCTTTGCCGAAATTGCGCGACAGGCTGACCAGGCCGACGCGCGGATCGATGCGATAGAGTGCCTCGATCTGCGCCCGCGTCGCGTCGGTGCTGCCGTCGTCGATATAGATCACCTCCCACTCCGGCACGTCCGCCAGGGCCGTCTCCAGGCGCGTGTGGAAGGCGGGCAGGACCGCGGCTTCGTTGAAGCAGGGGACCACGATCGAGAGGATCGGCAGATGCGGCCTGCGGTCTGTAGGCGATGACACCTCCAGCATAAGCACTCCGTTAACGTTTTGGCGCTACGCGTCGGCGGGAATGTTGACCCGGAAGTGCTGAGATTTGGTTAACGGCGCAAAAATTCGCCTAGAGCGTGATGACCGGAGGCGGAAGCGCCGGAAGGTCTGAATCACGCGATCAAACAAAGGGCGTGATGACCGGAGGTGGAATCGCTGGAGGTCTGAATCGCGATCAAACAAACACCTGGAGCAGGATGCCTGAGCGAAAGCGAAGTCATCTTGCTCTAGCCTCGGCCTGGCTGGTGGGCGTGGCGGTGCTGGTGGCGGCGGCCTGGCTGCGCGGGGCGGAATATGACGAGCAATATACGCTGTTTCTGACCGCCGGCGTGCCGCGCCCACAATGGCCCGATGCGCCCTTCCCGGCCGCATTGGTGCAGGCGATGCAGACGGGGCATGCCGGTCTCCTGGCGATTGCGCGGGACCTGCGCACGACCGATGTACATCCGCCGCTGTATTTCTGGCTGGTCGCTTTGTGGCGGGACCTGGTTGGCCCCGGGCTGCTGGCCGCCAGGGTCCTGTCGGTGCTGTTCGGCGCGGCGTCACTGGCGCTGGTCGGCCGGATTGCCTGGCTGATCCGAGCGTCCAATCCTGATTGTGGCGGCGTGGCGGCGCCGGCTTCTGCCATCCTGATGACAGCCCTGTGCTATGGCTTTGCCTATACAAACGCCGTCGCCCGAGGCTTTGCCCCTGCCGAAACCGCCACTCTGCTGGGTGTCCTGCTGCTGTTGCAGGGACGAGCGGGTTGGGCGGGTCCGGCCTTCGGAATTGCTTGCGCCTGCAACTACCTGGCGGTCTTCCCGGCGGTTGCAGCCTGCCTGGTATCGCGCGCCTGGCGGGCGCTGCCGGGCGCAGTGCCGTTCCTGGCGCTGGACGCCTGGTGTTTTGCTGCTCAGCATGGCTCTCGCAGCGGGCAGTTTCCACCCTTTGCCCTGATCCCGTCAGCGATCCGCCTCGCCGCCTATCAGGCGGCTGCCGTGTTCGGCGGCCTACCCCTCTACTGGGAGGGATCGGAACGGGTGGTGGTCGCGGCGATCGTGGCGCTCGCGGCGCTGGCCTTGCTGGCACAGGTCGTTTGGAGCGTCCGCTCGACCGCGCGGGGGCCGGTGCGTGGCTGTTCCGTCCGGCTTCTATTGGTGGCCACTGCGGTGGCCCCGGCGATCGGCCTTTTGCTGCTTGGGTTCGTCTTCGACAACGCGCCGATCGAGCTGCGGTATCTGTGCTTCGGCCTGCCGTTCCTGGCGCTGCTGGCCTCCGGCCCCGGTTTCGGCCGCCGTGCCGTCCTTTTGGTCCAGGCGGCGGGGATCGCCGGGCTTCTGCTGGCACCGCGCACCATGCAGCCGGCCCGCGACGCCGCCCGCGACGCCACGCCGTTCAGCGCCGATGCGCTTGCCCTGCTGCCCGCGGGCAATGACGGTGTCGGCATCGTCGGCGCCTTCGGGATCGAAGCACCACCGAACCTGATGCTGTCCCTCGTCCGCCCCGGCCACAAGATCGTCATTCCCGCCGACTGTCGTCGCGTCATCCTCGTGCTGCTGGGCCAGGACCAGGACAGCCGGTCGGTGCTGCCGGCGATGCAGGCCGCCCTCGCCGGCCCGAACTGGCGCCGGATCGCGACCGGGTCCAACCTGGAGGTCTATGAGCGACTGCAAGCGGGAGGCTGACGCATGTTCGTCGAAGGCTTCACACTCGGCCCACTTGCCGAGGAGGCACCGCTGGAATGGCTGGATACATTCCTCTGACGGAACAAGACGCGCGGGCGGCGGGATTGGCCGGTTGCCGATTGGCCGGTGCGGCAATCGGCTTGGGTGAAAGAAAACACGGAGCCGGCCCGCAAGCGGGCCTTGAGCGGAGGATACGAAGGGCACGGAGTTGTTGCGGCAGCGTCGCGGGGACAGGGTCCGGCCGGCTGGTTGCCGAAAGGGGCCATGTTTGCTGCCTTCGGCAGCCTGTATTGTCCCGGCTGACGCAGTGCGGATTCGTAACGCGCGAAGCGCTCTGAAACGCTCAGCGTAAATCACACCACAAAGCGGCTTGCGTTCCAAAACCGCCGTGAAACAACGACTCCGTGCCCTCCGGCATCCTCCGTTCAAGGCCCGCTCGCGGGCCGGCTCCGTGGGAGGCTTTCGCGGAGCCGAAACGACTCCAGACTTGCAAATGTCGTACCGGACAGAAGTGGGTCAAGCCGGGCCATGACGGGGAGGGGCGATATTCCAGTCAGCCTGAAATCGCCCTACCGCTTCCTGCCTGCCGGTCCTGGCGCATTCGGCAAGACGTTCTCCGTCGTCTCGAACCCTGCCCATGGATCAGCTCGTTTCTTGCGCAACCGTTCCGGTACCGTCTTCACGGTGAAGGCCGCCGGATCAAGCCCCGGCTTCACCTCCTGCCAGCGTAGCCGCGTCGCCACCCCCGCACCCGGCCGCGCTCGGGGTGAAAACGAAACGACAGCCGTGGCACCGAGACCGTTACGTAGCCAGTCGATCAGGATCTTCCCTTTCCGCTGAGACTTGGAAACGGTTGAAACGAAACGGTCTGGCTCGTCCTTCACTTGCGCCTCGGCGAAGGACCGGCAGAACGCCTTGACCGTGTCCCAATCCGCCGCCGGGCGCAGCGGCACGACAAGATGCAGCCCCTTCCCGCCCGTGGTGCGGCAGAATGACACCAGACCCTGCGCCTCCAACCGTTTCCGCAGGTCCAGCGCCGCTTGCACCACCACCTCGAACCCGACATCCTCCCCCGGATCGAGGTCGAAGACCATCCGGTCGGGATGCAGCGGATCCGCCAGGCCGGCGCCCCAGCCGTGCAGTTCGATCGCCGACATCTGCGCGCAGGCCTGCAGGCCTTCGGCGTCGCGGATGAACAGATAGGGCGCACCGTCCGCCTCTCCGGCCTCGATCGCGGCCGGGAAGCCGGGACTTTTGTGCTTCTGGAAGAAATGCTCGCCGTCGATCCCGTCGGGGCAGCGGACGAAGGCCAGCGGCCGGTTGGCGACTTCGGGCAGTGCCGCCTCCGCCACCGCCGTCCAGTAATCGGCAAGGTCCTGCTTGGTGATACCGGGCCAGAGCTGACGATCGGGATGGGTCAGGTGCACATCATTCTCCGCGTGCGAGACGATCCGAGATGACGAGCCGACGCGGCTGGCGGCCTCCCGCTGGCGTGGCGGCGTCTTCTGGACCCGTACGATCCGCCCCATCCTTGGCGCTTGCGGCCTTGGCGTTTGCGGCCAGGGGCGCCGTTCGGCCTCGGGGTCGGCGACGCCTCGCTTCACCTCGGCGGAAGGCTTGTCCTCCCGCAGGCCCAGATAGACAGAGTGGCGCAGGCGGCCGGCCCCGGACCAGCCGGCGTATTGGACCTCGGCCACCAGTTCGGGCCGCACCCAGCGGATGCCACGGTCCGGCGGGTCGCCGGCGAGCAGCATGGGCGCTGCATCATCGGTGATGCTGTCCAGCCGACGCCGCAGTGCCGTGAGTTCCGCGTCGGAAAAACCGGTGCCCACGCCGCCGGCATAATGCAGCGCGCCTGCATCATCGTAGTAGCCCAGGTGCAGGGCACCGAGGCCGCTGCGTGATCCCTCGGGCGGGGTCCAGCCGAGGACGACGAATTCCTCGCGATCCTGGCACTTCAGCTTGAGCCAGCTTCGGCTGCGGCCTGCCTGATAGGGCGCGTCGGCCCGCTTGGCGATGACGCCTTCCAGACCCATCGCGCAGGCCTGGCGCCGCATCGCCGCGCCCTGCCCGACATGGTGATCGCTGTAGAGCAGCAAGCCGTGCCAGTCGCCGAGATCCTGCAGGACCGCCTTGCGATCCTTCAGCCGGCATGGACGCAGATCCCATTCGTCGAGCTGCAGGATATCGAACAGATAGACCTTGAGCTGGCTGGTCTTATGCGCCGACAGCGCCACCTGCAGCGAGGCAAAGCTGGACACGCCGTCGGGCCGCAGCGCGACAAGCTCACCGTCCAGCACGAGGTCATGCGGCGCGAGGCGCGCCACATGCTGGGCGATGGCGTGCAGCCGGTTGGTCCAGTCCTGGCCGTTACGGGTGATGATGCGGACTTCTCTGCCGGACTTGAACAGCAGTAGCCGGTAGCCATCGAACTTGATCTCGTGCAGCCATCCCTCGTCCTCCTGGGGTTCGTCCGCGAGGCTGGCGAGCTGCACTGTCTGATCGGCCGGCACGCTGCCTTTGACTGCGTTCGGTGCCGGGGGCTTGTTGTCCGGCTTGCGGACCGGCTTTTTCCTTCAGCGGCTTCTCGCGCTCCAGCGTTTCAACGTCGGCACGAGGTTGTTCGTCCGGACCGTGTTCCTTGATGAGAAGCCAGTTCTCGGCCTTCTCCTTCGGCCTGGGTTTCAGGCGAACCAGCACGTACCCGCCGTTGAGCCTCTGGCCACGCAGGGTGAATTTCAGTTCGCCGTCGGTGAGGCCGCGGATCGGATCGCCAATCGGCTCCCAAGTGCCACTATCCCAGGTTTCGACTGAGCCGGCACCGTATTCACCCTGCGGGATCGTGCCTTCGAAGTCGGCGTAATCGAGCGGATGGTCTTCGACATGCACCGCAAGACGCTTGTCCGCAGGATCGGCGGATGGCCCTTTCGGCACCGCCCAGCTCCACAGCACCCCGTCATGTTCCAGTCGGAAATCCCAGTGCAGACGCCTCGCGGCATGCTTCTGGACGACGAAGATGGGCGCAGGGTCGGACCGGCGGCGACGCGCGCCCTGGGCTTCGCCCCCGGAGGGCGCGCCCTGAGGCTCAGACGTGATTTTGAAATCCCGTTTGGACCGGTAGACGGGCAGAGTCCGATGCCGCTTTGGTCTTTGCCATGACGTGAGAATGGAGGGGCGGCACACAAGGTTCCATGCCGCCACGGACATTTGGCCGCCGGCACGCGCGCCAGGCAGCCAAAAAACCGCAGCAACTGACCCGCGGAAACCGTCAGCCGCGCGTGAACATCCGCCGCAACGCGTCAGGCACCCCGGTGATCGGCTTGGCATCCGGCGTGCGGAACGTCCCCGCCGTGGCTTTGCGCGGCTGCAGCCCGGCCAGCACCTCCGCCTGCCGCACCGCCGCCGCGACGCCATCGACCACCGGCACGGGGATGCGATCGGCGATCGCCCCCGCCAGCCCGGCCAGCGGCGCGCCGCCCAGGATCACCACATCGGCATTGTCCTGTGTCACGGCATCGTGGCAGGCGGCGACGAGTTCCTCGCCCTTTTCCTCCTGAACCGTGTTGATGTCGCGGAACCCGCCGGGGACGCAACGGATGCTGGCGAGTCTCGAAGACAGGCCGTTGTAATCGACGCATTCGCGGTACCAGGGCTCCATGGCCGTGGCGAAGGTCACGACCGAGAAACGTCTGCCCAGCATGCAGGCGGTCAGCATCGCCGCCTCCGCCATGCCGATCACCGGGAAGGGAAACAGCTCCCGCGCACCGCCGACGCCGGGATCGGCGAAGGCGGCGATCACGGCGACATCGCAGCCAGGGCCGTGTTCGGCCAGCAACTCCAGCGCCAGGCGCGCGCCGATCACCGCCTCGGCCCGCGTCGCGATATAGGGCACGCCATAGGGCGCGGTCACGGCCACCACCTCGGTGCCCGGACTGGCAGCGCGGCGCGCGACGGCGGCGATCCGATCGGTGACCGGAACGGTGGTGTTGGGATTGGCGAACAGGATCTTCATAGGTCGGCCTTTGCCGTGGACAGGGAACGGACGAAGCCCAGGTTCCAGCGCACATAGCCGGGTTGCAGATAGCCCAGCCGGTCGCGGATCAGGGCGTGCGCGTCCTTCAGCCGGTGGAACGGAATCGACGGAAACAAATGATGTTCGGCGTGATACGGCATGTCCCACATCAGCAGCCGCACCGGTGCCGAGGTCAAGGTGGTGCGCGTGTTGGTCAACCCATTGCGATCCAGCGTGCAGCCAGTGTGCTCCGCCAGCAGATAGGCGCGCAGAGGCGGCTGACCCAGCAATTGCGGCCCGATCCAATAGAGGAACGGGGTCGCCCAGCCGAACACCCAGCCGGCCAGCATCGATCCGCCCAGCATCAGCACGGCCATTCCCCGCCCGCTGCGAATGATCAGCGGCGCGGCCTCCTGCGAGACATAAGGATAGGCGCTGAGGTCGCCGCGCAGGCAGTCCCACAGAACACCCAGCCGCAACCGCCAGAATGGCACCGCCAGGATGCGCAGGACATACTGCCCGACGGTCGACGGCACCGGGCCGCCCAATTCCGGATCGAGGCCCGGAACCTGCGTGTGGCGATGATGCGCGAGATGGTACGAGGTGTAGAAATGCCAGTTCAGCAGGGAAGGACAGGAAGTCATCCAGCCGATCCAGGCATTGATGCGGCGCGAGGCAAACGCGGTCTGGTGCATCGTCTCGTGCGCCGGTGCGAACAGGGCCACCTGCACCAGCCCCAGGACGAACACCGCAGGCAGCGTCCAGGTCGGTGTGGCCATGGCGACCATCGCTCCGGCACCGGCCAGCAGGACCAAATGGATCGCCAGACGGACCGCTCCACGCTGATTTCGAACGTTTCTGCAGCGAGCGCAGTTCATCGATGGTCAGCACCCGTTCGGGGACGGTCATTCCTGGGCTCCTGCGCAAGCGCGACCGCATTATGCGGTGCGTCATGCCATTGAGGCCTATTCGAATCGGATGACGCAAGACGGGATATGTTGCTCCGGTCGCAGCAGTCTCAAATTAAACAGGCAGCATCTCGCCTGCGGCACGATATCCGCGCTATGCAGAGGGTCATGAGCCTATGCCTCCTTCCTCTCTGATCGCCGAACCCGATGTCCTGGTCCGGTCACGGTCATTATTTCGGTCCAGCACGCACCAGTGCAGCGGACCAGATCGCCGTCGAAATTCCCATCCCATCCGACCGGCGCACAGCCGCGCGGTTTCATTACGAGCGCGGTGAGATCGACCGCGCGGGCGAACTGCAGGGCCAGATCATGGCCGGCGAACAGCCGACCGCCGACGACTACCTGTTCATGGGACTGATCCATCACGCTTCGGCCAATCTCAGCGCCGGCATCGCCCTGCTGCAGGACGGCATCACGCGCTTCCCCGGCAATGCCGCGATGCATGAGAACCTCGCCGTCGTGCTGCTCGCCGCCGGAGCGCACGCCGCCGCGGTGAAGGCGGCCGAGGCGGCGATCGCCCTCGGGTCTGACAGCCCCAATCTGCACGACTGTCTGTGCGAGGCCCAGGAACGCCTGGGCCGGCCCGACCTGGCCGTTGCCGCGGGCCGCGCGTCGCTGGAAGCGAAGGATCGCCGTTTCAGCCGCGTGGATGCGACTGTCCGCATTCCCGAGGGGCGGCCGCAGCCCTTCAACCCCGACCTGCCGGCGCAGAACCTGATCGTCTACACGCTGTGGGGCAACGACATCCGCTATCAGGTCCCACTGGCGGAGAATGCCCGCATCCTGCCGCATCTGTTCCCCGGCTGGACGATGCGCGTCTACCACGACGTTGCGGTCGATCCGGTCTATCTGCGCGAACTTGCGGGCTTCGGCGTGCAGCTTTGTCCGATGGCGCTGCCGCCCGGCGTGCCGGCGCTATCGCCGCCTGCTCTGGCGCTTCGAGCCGATAGCCGATCCGACCGTTCGGCGCTTCCTGATCCGTGACGCCGATTCGTTGCTGTCGGTCAAGGAACGCGTCGCGGTCGACGCCTGGCTGGCGTCCAGCGCCTATTTCCACGCCATGCGGGACTGGTACACCCACACTGACCTGCTGCTCGCCGGGATGTGGGGCGGCGTGGGCGGTATCTTGCCTGGCCTCGGGGCCCTGTTGGGCGCCTACAGCAACTGGCGGGCCGAGACCAATCATATCGACCAGGACCTGCTGAGCGAGACGGTCTGGCCCATCGTGCGCAACAGCATCCTGATCCACGACAGCATCTTCCAGCCCTGTCTGGGCAGCGTGCCCTTCCCCCCTTCGGCGCCATGCTCCCCGGACACCATATCGGCCAGAATGCCTTTCTGAATTTCCGCAAGACCGGGTAATAAATGCCCATGAACCGACGGATTGCAGGTCTGGCCTCGGCTTTGTTCGTCCTGGCTGGGGCCGCTCTGGCGGGCGTCGGCGCCTGGCAGTGGTTCGCGCCCGACGCAGCGCCCGAGGACGATAGCCGCCCTGCCGGTGCCGCCTTTCCCGCCGCGTATCACCCAGGGCCAGGACTACGAAAACTGTCTCGCCGCGCTGGCCGACGATCCGGCCAACGCCGTCAGCCTGGCCAACTCGCTGGAGGCAGCCGGCGGCAATGAAGCCGCCGCCCATTGCCGCGGTCTCGCGCTGATCGCGCTGGGCAAGCCGGATGCCGGCGCGGCGCTGCTGGAGAAACTGGCCGGCGCCAGCGTCGCCCCGCCGCTGGGCCGAGCGTCGGTGCTCGGACAGGCGGCGCAGGCGCGGGTGATGGTGATGCAGGCCGACCAGGCGACGGCGGACCTGTCGCAGGCGCTGACCCTGGCGCCGGAGGACACCGACCTGCTGATCATGCGCGCCCAGGCCGAGGAGACATTGCGCAACTACCAGGCGGCGGAAACCGATCTGAATGCGGCACTGGGCAGGACGCCGACCGGACCGATGCGCTCGTGGAACGTGCCGCGGTGCGACGGAAGATGGGACAGCTCGATCTCGCCAAGGCCGACGTGACGCGCGCTCTGGCGATCGATCCCGACGATGCGGACGCCCTGCTGGAGCGAGGCATCCTGCGCCAACGCCTGGGCGATAACGACGGGGCGCGCACCGACTGGCAGCATGCGATGGGTGTCGATCCGAACAGCACGACGGCCGATCTGGCGCAGCAGAACCTCTCGCTGCTGGAAGCCGGCCCACCCGCCCGCTGAGTTGCGACCGGACCGGCGTTGCCAGCCTGCACGTTCCAGGCTTGGATAGCGGCAACGTCCAGGACAAGCAGGCCTCCATGATCGATAAATTCGTGCCCGATGTCGCCACCGCCATGGCCGGCATCAAGGACGGCTCCACCGTTCTGATCGCCGGCTTTGCCAACGGCATGGCCGAAGACGCTGATGCAGGGCCTTGTCGAACAGGGCGCGCGCGACCTGACCATCGTGCTGAATGCCGGCGGCCGCGATGACGGCCCGATCGCCGACCTGCTGGCCTCGGGCCGGGTGCGCAAGCTGATCTGCAGCTTCGTCCGCGCCGACGAGCGTCGCCGGCCAGCTGTTCCAGAAGGGCGAGCTGGAACTGGAGATCGTGCCGCAGGGCACGCTGGCGGAACGAATCCGCGCGGCGGGCGCCGGCGTGCAGGCGTTCTACACGCCGACCGGCGCCGACACGCTGCTGGCCGAGGGCCGCGAGACCCGCGTCATCAACGGCCGCAACTGCCTGCTGGAATATCCGCTGTTCGGCGACGTCGCGCTGATCGATGCGTGGGAGGCCGATCGCTGGGGCAACCTCACGCATCGCGAAAGCGCCCGCAACTTCAATCCGATCATGGCGATGGCGGCGCGCTGACCATCGTGCAGACGCGGCACACGCGTCGAACTCGGCGCCATTCCGCCGCAGAACGTCCACACGCCCGGCGTCTTCGTGCATCGCGTTGTCTGCACGATTCCCGGCTGAGAGGAGATCGTCATGAGTGAAACCTTCAAGCCGCTCGACCGCGCCGGCATCGCCGCACGCATCGCTCGGGACATTCCCGAAGGCTGGTTCGTCAATCTCGGCATCGGCATCCCGACCGGCGTCTCCGATTTCGTGCCGCTGGACCGGGAGGTGATCTTTCATTCCGAGAACGGCGTGATCGGCGCCGGCCCGGCCCCGGCGCCCGAGGACGTCAATCCGTACCTGGTCAATGCCGGCACGCAGCCGATCACGCTGCGCACCGGCGGCGCCTTCGTGCATCACGCCGACAGTTTCGCCATCGCCCGCGGCGGACATCTCGATCTTTGCGTGCTCGGCGCGTTCGAGGTGTCGGAGAACGGCGACCTCGCCAACTGGGCGCGTTCCCCGAACGAACCGATCAAGCAGGTCGGCGGCGCGATGGACCTGGCGATCGGCGCCAAGCGGCTCTGGGTGGCGATGGAGCATGTGACGAAGGGCCATGGCGGCTCGCGCATCCGCAAGATCTGCTCCTATCCGCTGACGGCGAAGGGCGTGGTGAAGCGCGTCTACACCGACCTCGCGGTGCTGGAGGTGACGGAGCGCGGTTTCACGGTGCTGGATATGGTGCCGGGCCTGACGAAGGATGAGCTGCAGGCGCGCAGCGAGGCGGAGTTGCATCTG
Source organism: uncultured Alphaproteobacteria bacterium (assembly GCA_963771475.1). Classification (GTDB taxonomy): domain Bacteria; phylum Pseudomonadota; class Alphaproteobacteria; order Acetobacterales; family Acetobacteraceae; genus Rhodopila. The sequence goes on from CAVYTN010000030.1 coordinate 372,868, forward strand.
GCAATGATCGTTGGCATCGAAATCAAATCCCGCACGCCGTTCGCCGGCGGCGCATCCTTCGGCGACGTCGGCGCCTATGAACGGATCGAGGGCATCGCGACCGGCGCGCTCGATCCCGCGCATCCCGGCAACCGGGGCATCGCGCTGCTGGACAAGGCGCCGCGCGATGCCGCGGGCCGGGTGACCTACAAGTCGGATTTCGTCCTGCTGCGTCCGGCGGATCCGGCGCAAGGGCAACGGACGGCTGCTGTACGAGGTGAACAACCGCGGCCGCATCATGATGTTCGCCAATCTGTGCGCGGGTGCGACCGGCAACCAGCCGCCTCCGCCGCCGATCTCGGCAACGCGCTGCCGCTGAAGCGCGGCTTTTCCATGCTGTGGACCGGCTGGGACCCCGGCGCGCCGAAAGCCACCGGCCTGTCGCTGGAGGTGCCGGTGATCGACGGCATCGTCCAGCCGATCCGCGAGGAATTCGTCTCCGGCACACGGCTCGGCGTGCATGAGGCGTTCAAGCTGTCGTATGAGGCAGTCGGCGCGGCCACGCGTCACCGTCCGCCGCACCCAGACGGCGCCGCGCCGGCCGGTTGCAAGTGAAATGACCGACGCCCGCACCGTGCGGCCGCTGGAACCGGTCGAGACCGGCTCGATCTACGAGGTGCGCTACCAGGCGACGAAGCCGCGCGTGCTGGGCATCGGCTATCGCCGCGACGCGCGACATCGTCAGCCACATCCGCCGCTCCGACCTGATCGGCCGGCCGGTCACGCACACGCTGGCCTTCGGCATCTCCCAGGCCGGTCGTTACTTGCGCGATCATATCTCGCAGGGCTTCAACGCCGATGAGGACGGGCGGCGCGTGTTCGACGGCGTCTATACGCATGTCGCCGGCATCGGCCGGGTGTTCCACAACACGCCGTTCGGCCAGCCGTTCCGCACCCGCACCTGGCATGAGGATCATGACTTCCCCGAGGTGGCGTTTCCGTTCTCCTCGGCGATGATGGACGATCCGCTGACCGGCGCTCGGGGGCGCTGATGCGCGGCGATGCGTCCGATCCGAAACTGATCGAGACGAATACGTCGACCGAATACTGGCAGAAGGGCGCGTCGCTGCTGCACACCGATCCGCTGGGTCAGCGCGATGTCGAGCTGCCGGCCAATGTGCGGACGTTCCTGATCGCCGGAACGCAGCATGCCGGCAAGGCGGGGATGCCGCGCGATAACGGGCCGTGCGTGAATCCGCGCAACTGGCACGATCCGATGCCGGCGGTGCGGGCGCTGCTGGTGGCGCTGGACGAATGGGTGTCCGAGGGCAAGGAACCGCCGGCCATCCCGCGTGCCGCGGATCGCCGACGGCTCGCTGGTGCCGGCGGACAAGGTCGCGTTTCCGGCGATTCCGGGGATGGTGCGGCCGAAGCATGCATGCGACGTGGCGCCGCTGGCGGATTGGACCGATCCGAAGCCGCCGGCGCGACAGCTATGGCGCGCTGGTGCCGCAGGTGGACGCGGACGGAAACGAGGTGGCCGGCATCCGGCTGCCGGATATCGCTGTGCCGCTCGGCACCTTCACCGGGTGGAATGTCTACAAGACCCCCTACCCGGACGGCGAACTGGCCGACCGGGACGGGACATTCCTGGCGTTCGCTGCGACAGAGGCAGAGCGCGGGTCCGATCCGCGTGCGTCGATGGCGGTTCGTTATCCCGATGGAAAAGAGAATGAGATCGATTCAATCGGAGGTTGCAATGCTCGTGGAGGCGAGACTTTTGTTACAGGCGGATGCGTCGAGTTTCTGAAATATACGTAATAAACCGTCTTGCTCGCGATATCATCACGTTCTATCATCAAGACAACGAAGTCCGGGCCTTAGCGCGATCGCAGCGGCCCTAACAGGTCAGCACGGCGGCTGACATGCCATGCCAGGTGCGAAAACCACCAGGCTTCCGGATGGAGTGACGTTTCTTGTCTGTAGACGCGACGATTATTCAGACCGATACCATCACGCAGGCGCAGGATGGCTGGTCGATCCCCGTTACATTCCAGCAGTTCGACCCGTCAGCCGGAACGCTGATCTCCGTTGGCCTCAGCCTGACAGGGACGGTCACCGGCATCGCCGCAGTCGAGAACCTGGGCGTGACAGCCGCCGACAGTGCCGATCTCGACCTTGGGCACGGTGACGCTGAACGCGGGGACGGTGGTCGGCCGAGACGGCCACTGCCGCGGCCTCCGGGTCGGTCACCCTGGGCGCGTATGACGGGACACTGGATTTCCAAGGGTCTTCCGGCACGATCGCCGTGTTCACCAACAGCGCGCCCGGCACGCTGGCAGGCAACCCCGGCAGCCTCTCGGCCTTCGTCGGCAACGGCACGATCGCATACACGGCCACCAGCCAGGCGCAGGTGAGTGAGATCACCAACGGCAATATCCTGAGCGTCACGCGCGGTGAGGCCGGTGCAACGATCGACCTGCGCTATGATGCCGTTGGGCAGGGCACCGGCAGTTCCGGTGATCAGAGCAGCAGCGGCAGTGTCTTCGATCATCATCTTCGACCCCGGATTCCTTATTGGCACGGAAACAACCCTGCCGCAGATTCTCCGCGTCGCAGATGCAACCACCGGGTGGGACCACAGCTTCTCCATCGGACCAGTTCGATCCGTCCCTCGGTACATTGGAAGCCGTCTCGATCACCGTCGTGTCGGACCTGAACGCCAGCCTCGCGCTGGAGAATCTTGGGTCTGTCGCCGGGACGGCGGCGCTGACCGACAATGGCGGCTTTTCCCTGATCCTGCCCGGCATGACCGCCTTCAACGTGGCAGGACCCACGCTGAGTGCCAGCGCCACCCTCCAGGCCTTCGACGGCACGACGGATTTCGCCGGCGCATCGGGCACGCTCATCAGCGGACTCGCCGGCGCAACCTCCGTCACCGAGACGATCGAACAGTCCCTCAGCTCCTATATCGGCAACGGCACGACAACGATCGACCTCAGCAGCTTCAGCCCCGCCGTTCTCACGGGGCCGGCAGACCTTGCGGCGGAATTGCTGACCAACGCGGGGGCCGTGGTGGAGGTGAGCTACGTCTACGCCCCCAGCACTTCAGCAGCGGCGACCGGGACGCTCGCCATCAGCGGGCACGCAGCCGAACCTTACGACGGTCGAACAAACGCCGGTCCTACTGTTCTCCGGGGTGAACATCACCGACCCGGTGGTGGACCAGACGGAGACGGTCACGGTGACGGTCTCGAACCCGGCGAACGGTGCGCTGGAACTCGATCGTTTCAACGGGATCTTTCCCGATATCCACTATGATGCCGCCACAGGCGTATGGACGACATCGGCTCCGCACGACGACGTGACCGCAGGCGCTGCAGGAGCTGGCTTTCGTTCCCGCTTCGGTCATCTCCGCCGGCCTCACGGTCACCACGGCGTTCACCATCTCCGTCACCGACACGGCCGGCACGACAGTGACCGACGCGACAACGTCGGTGACCGAAATTCCCGGCGTGCAGATCGACACCGTCGCCGCGTCCGCCGCGGTGCAGACCGCGCTGGCCGATACGACCGTCAACCAGACCCCGTCGGTCATCCAGTCCCAGCAGATCGCCTGCTTCGCCGCCGGCACCCGCATCGCCACGCCCAACGGCCCGGTCGCGGTGGAAGACCTCCGCGAGGGCGACCTCGTCCTGACCGAATCCGGCACCTCGCAGCCCATCACCTGGATCGGCCGCCGCACGCTCGACTGCCGCCGCCATCCGAACCCGGCCCGCATCCGCCCCGTCCGCATCGCCCGCCACGCCTTCGGCATGAACCGGCCAAACCGAGCGGTTTTGCTCTCACCGGATCACGCGGTATATGTGGATGATGTCCTGATCCCGGTGAAGTTCCTGCTCAACGGCACGACGATCACCCAGACCCGCGCCGCCCGCGTCACCTATTTCCATCTGGAACTACCAAACCACGACGTGGTCCTGGCCGAGAACCTGCCCTGCGAGTCCTACCTGGAAACCGGCGGCCGGTCCTGCTTCGAGAATGCCGGCGCCGCCCTCGCCCTGCACCCCGACTTCGCCGGCTCGGACGAGGCCCGCGTCGGCGCCATCTGGCAGTCGCAGGCCTACGCGCCGCTGATCGGCAGCGAAGCCACGCTGCAGCGCGTGCAGGCGCGGCTCGCGTTCCAGGCGCTGATGCTCCAGGGTCAGTCCCGCCGGCGCAGCACCAGCAGCGGCAACAGCGGCGCGCTGGAGATCAGCGACACCATCGCCCAATAGCCGGACAGCGACAGTGTCCCCTGCGCATGCAGCCCGGCCGAGAGCGTGCCCAGCGCGAATGCCAGGTCCCATAGCGGCGCGGAAAACGTGAACAGGATGGCCTGCCGCTCGACCGGCAGGCGCATCTGCGCCGCGGTGAACCACGCGGCGGTCGAGATGATCTCGGGGATCCCAGCCAGCGCCAGCAGCAGCATGGCCTCGGGCGCGGAGTGCGCGAACAGCAGCAACAGGTGGAAAACACCCTCCAGCAAGCCGGTCGCCAGCGTGAGCGTATAGGCGGACATGACTGCGCAGGAGGCGTCCGACAAAGACCGCGGACACCACAGCCCCGATCAGCGCGCCGACGCCCTGTGCGGCGAGCAACCCGGTCCAGGCGGAATCGGACGCACCGAACCAGTCATGGTTGGCCCAGAACAGGAAGGGCCGCAGACCACCCATCATGACGCTGTAGGTCACCGCCGCGATCAGCAGGCCGGCCACCTGGTGGTCGGCCAGCATCGCCAGAAACGCACGCAAACTGCCCGTCCGCGCCCGATCGCGCCGCCTTCCCGCGTGCGGCAGCGACGCCAGCCGCAGCACCACCGCCGCCGCAACCGCGGTCATCACGCCGAACAGCGCGAACGCCGCGCCAGCCCCGACCCCGATTACCATCCCGCCCAGCGCCGGCCCCACGACCTTCGCCGCCCGGTCTGCCACCGAGTAAAGCGTGTTGCCCGCCATCTCCCGCCCCGGCGGCGTCACGGGCGCGCGCAATGCCAGAAGGCCGGGCATGACGAAAAGATCCAAGGTGCCGATGGCCGCGATGAGACCCTGCAACAGCGCGAGGCTTCCGGCCCAGGGCAGGCTGGCGGTCAACACCGCCTGCGCCGCCATCGCCAGGCTGGCGACCCGCGCCGGGCCGTAACGGTCCAGCAGCGCGCCCGCCAGAGGCGCCAGCACCACTTTCGGGATCACCCGCAGCCCAAGGCTGACGACCAGCGCCATGCCGCTGCCGAACCGGTCGGCGATCAGGATGGGCAGCGCCGCGATGACACACCAGCCAGCGAGGTTGTTGCACAGCAACGCAAGCCAGTACGCTCGGAACCCCGGCGCGCGCAGCAGGGACGTCCAGCTTTTCACGACGGCGCGGCAGCGTGTAATGGCAGGGCTGGCAAGGCGTCGTCCGCGTTTGTTATCCGGTCCATGCGTCCAAGGCGATTTAGGCCGGAGCAGGGCCGCCTCATGCCGGCCATCCCGTGCCTCAATAGAGTAAGATGTCCCGCTCGAGACGCCCCATGACGATGAAGGTCGTTCCGGTCCGGCTGGAAGGCTCTAGCATGGAGGCAATGCCGAATGCACGACGGGCGGGACCGTTCGTTGGCCGCGTCGATATTTACAAACCAGGCGAAGGCCTGACCAAGCGGCGCTTGCAGGACCGATCAGGCCACCGCCTGTACCGCCCCTTGGACCGCCCCTTGGACCGCCCCTTGGACCGCCCCTTGGGCTGCCTTATGCGGGCACCCGCCCCGCTTCTGCTTCCGCGCCGCGACGGCGTATCCGCCATAGGCGCGGTTCGGCCGGCTGTTCGGCTCGACGATCGTGGTGTGATAGGCTTCCCAATGCGCCTCGGTCAGCGCCTTCGGGCTATCGGTCACCGTCATCCGCTCCAGCGTTTCATTGGCATAACAATCGCGCGGCATCGGCTGCACCTGCGCCAGCGGGTAATCCGAGCGGATACGGATCGGGCTGTGGCTGCGGGTGAAGCGCATGTTGACGAAGAGCGGCCCGAACCAGCGGTCGGTTTCGACGATGCCTTCGAACAGGCAGACCCCACCGGCGCCGGGCATGTTGGCCGGTGCGCGCACCAGCAGGTGCCAGTCGGGCACGGTCTCGGCGATCAGGCCGGTCCACATCTGCAGCGCGCCGGGCTCCGGCAGCGCGGTCAGGAATGGCGGCGAGCAGCCCTTCAGCGCATCGGGCGCGACGGCATCGAACTCGGCCATGTAGTCGGGCAGTTGCGCCGACGGCTGCAGCGGCATCCAGTCGGGCGCGGCGTCGCAGCGCCAGAAGATTTCGGAACCGTCCCACAGCAGTTCCAGGTCGATCGGGCAGAACACCCACCAGCCGAAAGCCGTTGCACTCGTAACGGCCTCGCAATACCGGACCGCCCGGATCGGCAGCGTGCCGGCAGCGGAACGATCGGCGCGCATCGGCGCCCGTCCCCGTTCGGTCAGCTTGTGGAACTGGACGATGGGGGAATTTGCCTGTGTCATCCTCGATCTCCTGTCGCTCTCGGGAACGCGGGCCTGACGATCAGGGACACGTTCGGCGGTTCCGAGCCGGAGCGTTGTGCTCCGGACCGGCCGTGGTTTGGTGTGGGCACCGCCCGGTGGGGCGGTGGTTGGGATCATGCCGACGCGGAATGTTGTCGGCCGTGTCGGCAGTGATGTTAGGGAACACGGAAGGCTGCCGCGTCGCGGCGGCCTGCCATGTGGTCGCGTTTCAGACGCTCAGTTGCCCTGAACCGGCAGGCGGTAGCCGCCACCCAGCGTGATCTTGCCGGCGTCGGTCACGGCCGGCAGGCGATAACCGCCACCCAGCGTGATCTTGCCCGCGTCGGTCGCGGCCGGCAGGCGGTAGCCGCCACCCAGCGTGATCTTGCCGGCGTCGGTCGCGGCCGGCAGGCGGTAGCCGCCACCCAGCGTGATCTTGCCGGCGTCGGTCACGGCCGGCAGGCGGTAGCCGCCACCCAGCGTGATCTTGCCGGCGTCGGTCGCGGCCGGCAGGCGATAACCGCCACCCAGCGTGATCTTGCCCGGCGTCGGTCGCGGCCGGCAGGCGGTAGCCGCCACCCAGCGTGATCTTGCCGGCGTCGGTCACGGCCGGCAGGCGGTAGCCGCCACCCAGCGTGATCTTGCCGGCGTCGGTCACGGCCGGCAGGCGGTAGCCGCCACCCAGCGTGATCTTGCCGGCGTCGGTCACGGCCGGCAGGCGGTAGCCGCCACCCAGCGTGATCTTGCCGGCGTCGGTCGCGGCCGGCAGGCGGTAGCCGCCACCCAGCGTGATCTTGCCGGCGTCGGTCACGGCCGGCAGGCGGTAGCCGCCACCCAGCGTGATCTTGCCGGCGTCGGTCACGGCCGGCAGGCGGTAGCCGCCACCCAGCGTGATCTTGCCGGTGTCCTTGGTTGCAGCGGGACGATAACCGCCGCCCAGGGTGATCTTACCGGCGTCGGCGGTGTTGGCAGTGGCCGCGGCAACCGCTTCACAAAACAGCATGGCGCTCTCCTAGATTTATGACGTTAGAAACGAAATAAGGGCCGCCACCTCACGGTGACGGCCCTGCCTTGAACATGGCCCTGGATTTTCAGAAGCGCCCGCGAAGCTTTTCGCCGGCACCTGCCGTCAGGACGGAGTCGTCCCGTTGACGTCCCGGAATGTAATCGGACTGAAAACCCAGGTCAAGCTAAAAATTCCTATTTTCCGCATTCGAGATGAAAATCATCCTCAACCTCACAGCGAACCCGACCAGCTCTGCACCGCCAGGCTCGACACCGCCACCACGAACCAGGTCGCCATGCCCAGAACCAGCGGCCGCGTACCGGCACCGACAAAAGCGCGCCAGTTGCCCTGCAACCCGACCGCCGCCAGCGCCACCACCATCACGAGGCGGCCCAGCAACTGCACCTGCCCTGCGTGAGACCCGATCAGTCCCATCGTGTTCGCTGCCGCCGCCAGGACGAACAGGATGATGAAGGTCGGCACAGCGGCATAGACCCGCTTGGCCAGAGACTGGCTGCCCGCGCCTTCGTCCAATCCCAGGAACGGCAGCGCCAGGCCGAATGCCAGCACCAGCGGAATGATCAGCGTGGTGCGCGTCAGCTTAACGATCGTCGCCGTGGTACCCGCCGCCTGGCTGAACGCAAACCCTGCGGCCACCACTGCCGAGGTGTCGTTCACCGCGGTGCCCGCCCAGATGCCGAAGCCGTTATCGCTCAGGCCCAGCAGATGGCCGAGTGCGGGGAAGGTGAACACCGCCACCATATTGAAAAAGAACACCACCGTGATCGCATACGCGATCTCCTCCGCCTTCGCTCGGATCACCGGCGACAGCGCCGCGATGGCCGATCCGCCGCAGATCGTCGTGCCGATTCCGATCAGGCAGCGCATCCGCCACTCGATCCCCAGCGCCTTGCCCAGCACCAGGGAACAGATCAGCCCTGACGCCATCGTCACCGCCAGCAGCGGCAAGGAGCCCAGCCCGGTATGCACGATGTCGCCGAGGTTGAGGCTCGCGCCGAGCAGCACGATCCCGGTCTTCAGGCATTGCTTGGAAGTGTCGGAGATTTTCAGCGATTTCTGCTGGACCAGCGACGGCGCCGCGTTGGCGAGCAGCACGCCGATGGCAATGGCGAAGATCGGCGCCCCGACCAACGGCGCGAACTCGGCACAGCCCAGCGCGACCGTCGCGATCAGCACGCACAGACGCCAGCCCGAGCGCGCGGCGGAACCATGGTTGCGCAGTCAAGCGCGTCTCAACCGGAAGGGTTACACCCTGCACTGCCACGTCCGTCTCCTTCGCTGTGCTTTCCCGGATATTGGGCGAAGTGGGAGCAAATGTCACCAAGACCGCCAAGCGTGGAAGCTATTCCTCCAGAACGGTGCATCGTGCCCCAAAATACATATCGGTTGTAAAAAAATATGTTGGTTGCATCGAAACATTTGCGGCATGAGCCGTCACGGATATTGCCGCTTCCGCCATGGTTCGATACAAATCGTAAAATTACGCTTAAGATAGATTGTGCCGATGCCATTCGCACAACCCGCCTTATGAGGTGACCCATTCTCTGGCATGCCCCGCGCACAGAAGGCTCGCACGCCGTAAGCAACGGGACATCACGACTGCACGTTCGCCTCCTGGGTTCAATGTCCGTGCAGGACGGCCGCGGTCACATCATACTGCCCCGCACGCGCAAAAGCCGAGCGATCCTGGCCATTCTGGGGATGGCGAGCCCGAAGCCGGTATTGCGCGGCACGCTCGCCGAACTGCTCTGGAGCCGGCGGGAAAAGGAGCAGGCCCGCGCCTCGCTGCGCCAATGCGTGCATGAGTTGCAGGATACGCTGGGTGCCGACTGGGGCCACCTGTTTCAGGCGGACCGCCATCGCCTCTGCCTGAAAGGCCCGGACCTGTCCGTCGACGTGCCGACGGCCGGGCAGGATCCAGAGATGACCGTTGAGGCGCTGGAGCGCTACGGCGAAGTGCTGCTGGCGGATCTCGACGGGCTGGATCCCGCCTTCGATCGCTGGCTGCATGAGGAACGTGCCCGCTGCGACCGCATCGCCCGCACCATCGGCGAAAGCCTGCTCGCCAAGATCGAAGACCCGGCCGAGGGCATAACCGTCGCCAAGGCATTGCTCGCCATCGAACGCACGCATGAGGGCGCGTGGCGGATGATAATGCGCGGCCATGCAGCCGTTGGCGACCTCGGTGCCGCGCTGGACTGTTACGAGGCCTGTCGCAGCGCCGTCACAAATGCCGGCGGGCTGTCGCTGTCGCGGGAGACCGAGGATCTCGTCACACGGCTGCGCGAGCTTCCCGGCGACCATGCGGATCGCGGCTCCCAGACCGTCACCGTCTCTGCCTTGCTGCTGCCGGCGCCACGGCGCGACCATCCCCAGCTCCGCCTGCTGGTCGTGCCGCTGCGCCCAATCGGCGAGGACCGCGACGGCTTCGCCACTGGCCTCAGCGAGGAAATTTCGGCCGGTCTGTCCAGGTTCCGCTGGATCTCCTGTCTTCATGGCACCGCCCCCGGTGCCAGCCTGGGGCCCGAGAGTTCCGATCCGGCGGCGCTGGAGGCCGACATGATGCTGGAAGGCACCGTGCAGCAGGCCGGCAGCCGCGTGCGCATCATCGTCAAGCTGGTCGACCGCCGCACCGAGGGCGAAATCATCTGGGCCGGCCGCTTCGACCGGACGATGACGGATCCGCTGTCGCTGCAGGATGAGCTGGGGGCGGCGATCGTCGCGCAGATCGATCCGGAGCTGATGCGCCACGAGGGCAAGCGGCCATCCCGCGGCAACACGTCGGAGGCGACGGCGCAGGACCTTCTGCTGCGCGCGCTCCCCGGCATCTATCGCCTCGACCAGGAAAGCTTTCTCCAGGCCCGTCAGTTGTTGGAGGCGTCGCTCGAAGCCGATCCTTCCAGTTCCGTCACCAATGGCTGGCTGGCCTATTGGAACCTGCTTTATGTCGGCCAGGGCTGGGCCGATGACCCCGAGGCCTCGACGGCCGAAGCCGCACAGCTCGCCGAACGCGCCGTCATGCTCGATCCCTCCGACGCTCGGGCGCTGACGCTGGCGGGCCATGTGCGCGCCTTCCTGGCCAAGCATCCCGAGGAGGCGATCGCGCTGCACGAACGGGCGATCGCGCTGAACCCCAACATGGCGCTGGCCTGGTGCTTCTCCGGCCTGTCGCATTTCTATCTGGGCCAGCACCAGGAAGCGCTGCGCCGCATTCGCCAGGCGATCTCTCTGTCGCCGTCCGACCCGCACGGGTTCTTCTTCGACATGGCGCTGATCCTGCCCAGCATGATGGACGGCGACTGCGAGGGCGCGATCGCGGCCGGCCGGCGCGCCATCGAGATGAATCCGCTGTTTTCCTCCACCTACAAGGGCTATCTCGCCGTCCTCGGCATCGCCGGGCGCCTGCGGGAGGCGCAGGAGGTCCTCAGCCGGCTGTTGCGGCTGGAACCGGATTTCTCCGTGCAGGAGGCTATCCTCCGCTCCCCCATGATGCGGCCCGAGGACATTGCCCGCTATGCCGAGGGATTGCGTATGGCCGGCTTGCAGGAATTTGCGCCGCATGCGCCTGCGCTGCCCTCACCGAACCGGACTGCGCCCCGGTTGGTCGAGCATTCGTCGATTGATCTTGTTGGAAACTCAACGCACAGTCCGTTGCGTCATGCGGGATGACCCGCGGCTAACCGGGAGACGAGCAATGATACGACTTGGCAGGATTGGCGGCCTCGCGCTGCTGACCGGGCTTCTGGCGACGGCGGGCTGGATGCAGCCGGCGGCGGCGCAGAGCTCTGGCTCGACGACGCTGGACGCGGTCCGCGGCCGCGGCCAGATGCTGTGCGGCATGGCGGGGCAATGTCCCCGGTTTCTCCCTGCCCGACAGCCAGGGCGTGATGCGCGGGATCGACGCCGACACCTGCCGAGCGGTGACGGCCGCCGCGCTGGGGGATGCGTCGAAGGTGAAGTTTGTCGCCACAACGACGCAGAATCGTTTCACCGCCCTGCAGTCGGGCGAAGTCGACATGCTGTCGCGCAGCACCACCTGGACACTGGGACGCGAAGGCAATCTCGGCCTCGAATTCGCCTGGGTGAACTACTATGACGGCACCGGCTTCCTGGTGAAGAAGTCCTCGGGCGTGAAGTCGGCCAAGGAGATGGACGGCGCGACGATCTGCGTGCAGCCCGGCACCAGCACCGAACTGGCAATCGCCGACTACTACCGGGTGAACAACATGAAGTGGACGCCGATCCTGATCCAGGATCTGTCGGAAATTCAGGGCGCCTTCCTGTCGGGCCGCTGCGACGCCTACTCGACCGACGCGTCCTCACTGGCGACCTTCCGCTTCAGCCAGGGTCCGAAGGCAGATGATCTGCTGCTGCTGCCCGAGATCATCAGCAAGGAACCGCTGGGCGTGATGGTGCGCAAGGGCGACGACAAGTGGTTCGACCTGGTGCGCTGGACCTTCATCGCGATGATCACCGCCGAGGAGAAGGGCATCACCCAGGCCAATGTCGACAGCTTCATGAACAGCACGGACCCGGACATCCGCCGCCTGCTGGGCCTTGAGGGCGACATGGGCAAGGCGCTGGGTGTCGATAACAAGTGGGCCTATAACGTGATCAAGGCGGTCGGCAATTTCGGTGAGATGTGGGACCGGAACATCACGCCGATGGGCGTGCCGCGCGGCATCAACAACATCTGGACCAAGGGCGGCCTGCAATACGCGCCGCCGATCCGTTGATCGACTGAAATGGGCCGGTGCCGCCATGATACGGCGCGCCAGCCCTTCACGTCATGGTCGGCGAAGGCACAGGCGCTTTAAAATAGGCGTTTATGTCCTTTGCAAACCCGGTCGCTTCCGACCCAAGCCAGACCCTTGATGGCCCGGCGTCCGATCCCGACAGCGGACATGCCGGGCTGATCCCGGGCGGCCACTACGCGCCCATGACGGGCATTCAGCCTAGCTGAGCGGTGCCCCGGAAGCGGACCTGCGCACACGACACCCTTCAGTGTTACATTTCTGGTGCCGACCTCTCACCTGGCATTTCCGACTGTTCCGTCGGCTGTCAGTAAAAGCGCCCGTCGCGCCTCGGCGTCCTGACCATTCCGCTAGCTCGGCCAGCCAGCCGCCGGCAGCATCACACGACCTCGCCCGCGACGAAGCCGCTGGCCCAGGCCCATTGGAAATTATAGCCGCCCAGCCAGCCGGTCACATCCACCGCCTCGCCGATCACGAACAGGCCCGGCACCGCGTTGGACTGCATGGTTCGTTGCGACAGCGACGAGGTGGCGATGCCGCCCAGCGTGACTTCGGCCTTGGCATATCCTTCCGTGCCGGTCGGACGAACCTGCCAGGAGCGCAACGCCGTTTCCAGGTCGGCGAGATCACGATCCGGCACCTCGCCGATCGGGCGTACGGTGGCGCTGGCGGGCAGGAAGACATCGGCCAGGCGCTGCGGAAGCATGTCGCCCAGCACCCCGCGCAGCCCCGCTTTCGGGCGCTCCCGTTTGCGCGCACTGCAGGAACCCTGCCGCGGCCTCGGGCAACAGATCGATGTGCACGGACTCGCCTTCGCGCCAGATCGAGGAAATCTGCAGGATTGCTGGGCCCGACACGCCACGATGCGTGACCACCATGCCCTCGTCGAACCGTATCTTGCCGCAGCTTGCGCCAACGCTGGCCGACACCCCGGCCAGGCCATCTATGCGGGCAAGCTCCGCCCCGCCGAGCAGCAGTGGCACCAGCCCGGGGCGGATGTCGGTCAGCGCAAGGCCGAAGCGCCGTGCCAGGTCGTAGGACAGTCCGGTGGCGCCGATTTTCGGAATCGACAGGCCGCCGGTCGCCAGCACGAGGGAGGTGGCCTCGATCGCGCCCGCTTCGGTTTCCACCCGAAACCGCTCGGCGCGCGACACCTCGCCGATCCGCTGCTGCAGCCGGATGTCGACGCCGACGGCGGCACATTCCGCCAGCAGCATCGCCACGATCTGCCGCGACGAACCGTCGCAGAACAATTGCCCCAGGGTCTTTTCGTGCCAGGCGATGCGGTGCCGCTCGACCATGTCGAGGAAATCCTGCGGCGTGTAGCGTGCCAGCGCGGAGCGGCAGAAATGCGGATTGGCGGACAGGAATCGCTCTGGCCGGCAGTGCAGATTGGTGAAGTTGCAGCGACCGCCGCCGGAAATCAGGATCTTCTCGCCGGCCTGGCGTGCATGGTCCAGCACCAGCACGCGCCGCCCGCGCCGGCCGGCGGTGAGTGCGCACATCAGACCGGCGGCGCCGGCGCCCAGGATTACGACGTCGGTGCCGTGCATCATGAGGCGGCCGTGCGCCTGCGTCGGGTGCTAGTCAAGGCCCGGAACAGGCGAGCCCGTCCGAACGGACGGACCGCGAGGAATGGCAGGTTTCTGGCTATGCTTGCTCCGAAGCTGCCGTTCCGCTTTCCACCCATAATGGTCGTGCTTGCAAAAGACATAATCCCCTATTCTTAACGCCTGTGCGGGGAAGAAAGGCCACGACGGTGCTTCCACCAGCGCCCTATCCTGCCCCAGCGCCATCCTCAGTCGCAGCCTTTCATGCCATACCTCCCCCGTCACTCTCAGTGTCAGGAGAAACCGGGAAATGCCAGGAAGACTGGAAGGCAAGATTGCGATCATCACGGGCGCGGGCTGCGTCGGTCCGGGATGGGGCAACGGCCGCGCCGCCGCCGTCGCGTTCGTGCGGGAGGGTGCGCGCGTCTTCGCCGTCGACCGCGACGCCGACGCCATGGCGGAAACCGTCGAGCGCGCCAACGCCGCCGCCGCGCATGGCGGCGAACTTCGCACCTATACCTGCGACGTCATGGACAGCGCCCAGGTGAAAGCCATGGCCCAGGCCTGCGTCGCGGCCTTCGGCGGCGTCAACATCCTGGTCAATAATGTTGGCGGGTCCGCCTCCGGGGGCGCCGTTGCCCTGTCGGAGGAAGCCTGGGATCGTCAGATCGACTTCAACCTGAAGACCGTCTTCCTGACCTGCAAGCACGTGATCCCGCTCATGGAAGCGGGCGGTGGCGGCGCCATCGTCAACACGTCCTCGTCCTCCGGCATCCGTTGGACCGGTTCGGCACAGGTTGGCTATGCGTCGTCCAAGGCCGCGGTCATCCAGTTCAGCCGGGTCACCGCCGTGGAGTTCGCGCCGAAGGGCATCCGCGTGAACACCGTCGTCCCCGGCCAGATGCATACGCCCATGGTCGAAGTCCGCCTCGCCGGCCAGCGCGCCGGCGGCAATGTCGAAGCGCTGTTGAAAAGCCGCGTTGCCCGCATCCCGCTGGGCTTCATGGGCGATGGCCGGGATATCGCCAACGCCGTCCTGTTCCTCGCATCGGACGAGGCCCGCTTCATCACCGGTACCGAAATCATCGTCGACGGCGGCATGACCGCCCGATGTGATTGATCTGCACCGAGAACGGCGGAACTCGGAGGCCGAACGGCCCTTAGTTCCACCCGCGGGCCAGCTTCCGGACCGACGGTGGAGGCATTCCGCTTGCCCTCACCGGCATAGTCCTCGTGATAGTCCTCGATCTTTCCGGGATCGTACAGATAGTTGACCATCAGCGTGGCGCTCTCTTTCGCGCCCTTGTCCGACGTATCGCCGGCCATGTTCAGCCGCTCCACCCGCGCGCCGTTCGACAAATGGAAATGCGCCACCGGGTCCCTCGCCTTCTTCCCGTTCGTCTCCCCGATCAGATAGCGTGCAGCCAGCCGCACCAGGATCGGCTCAGCCGCCTTGCGCGCCACGGCATCGCGCCACCAGTGCCGCTTGGCGATCAGGCTCGCCAGCGCGTCGGAGCCGCTGCCGCCCGGGAAGGCCGAGGACGAGCGCCTCGCTTTCCTCCTCGGTCAGCACGCCGCCCTCATCCTTGGCCAGCAGCGGGTCGAGCCAGCGACGGAAGCCGGGGATCGGCGAGAGCGTGGCAAAGGTCTTCAGGTTGCGGAACTCGGCCGACAGTTCCTCCACCACGCGCTTGATCAGGAAGTTGCCGAAGCTGATCCCGGCGAGGCCGGTCTGGCAGTTGCTGATGGAATAGAAGATCGCGGTATCCGCCTGCGCCGGGTCCTGCACCGGCGCCTTCTCGTCCAGCAGATCCTGCACGCTGCCGGCCAGCCCCTTCACCAGCGCGACCTCGACGAAGATCAGCGGCTCGCCCGGCATGCGCGGATGGAAGAACGCGTAGCAGCGGCGATCGGAATCCAGCCGGTTCTTCAGGTCGCGCCAGGATCGGATGGCGTGCACCGCCTCATACGACACCAGCTTTTCCAGCAGGGCGGCCGGGCTGTTCCAGTCGATCCGCTGCAGCTCCAGGAAGCCGATATCGAACCACGCCGCGAGCAGGCCGCGCAGATCGGATTCCAGCGCCGTCAGCAGCTTGTCCTGTCCGCGCACCTTCAACAGATAAGCGCGCATGTCGACCAGGAATTTCCGCCCGTCGGGGATCGAGGTGAACTGCGTCAACAGCCGCATCCGCGGCGGCTCCAGCGCGCGGCGCAGCGCCGCCTTGGCCTGGGCTCGTTCGGCGACATCGGCCGCCTCCGTCACCTTGGCATAGGCCTCGGCGACCAGTCCGGGATCGGAATCAAAACTCGCCAGCGTGCGCAGGAACAGTGTCCGACCCGCCTCGTCCTGCGTCAGATAGGTCTCTGCCAGCTTGGCGGCGCGGTTGCGGGCACTGACCTCGCCGCCCTTGCCGTCGAGGCAGGCCTGCATCTGGGCTTCGAGCGTTTCGTCCGGTTCGCCCGAGACGCTGGCGGCCATGTCGCGCCAGACGGTGGTGATCCGTTTGATCGCGCGATCGAGCAGACCGGTGGAAACAGCTTCACTCATACGCACCTCGGGCGGACCTGATGCGCGGCATCATAGCGAAGGCCAGCGTGTCCGTCGCGTGATTTGTTGATGCGTAAAGGACACGAACCAGTGTCGGAAGCAAATCTTCCACCACCATGCCCGGCCCGGCCGCCTGCGCCGCGATGCCGTGCAGATAAGCCCCGGCCGAAGCGGCCTCCCAGGCAGGCATGCCCTGCGCCAGCAGGCCGCCGATGATCCCGGCCAGCACGTCTCCCGCGCCCGCCGTGGCCAGCCAGGGCGGTGCCGAGAGATTGATCGCCGCCCGCCCGTCCGGCGCGGCGATCACCGTGTCGGCACCTTTCAGCAGCACGACGGCACCGGTCCGCACCGCGGCGGCGCGGACGGCCTCCAGCCGGTCGGACGCCGGCCCGAAGACGCGGGCGAACTCGCCCTCATGCGGCGTCAGCACCGCCGCACCTCGCAGCGCCTCCGGCCGGCCGGCGAACGCCGAGAACACGTCGGCATCCGCGACCACCTGGCGGCCCGCCGCGACCAGGGCGGGAAAAACCGAGCGGGCAGTCGCTGGCACCGAGGCCGGGGCCGCAGATCCAGACGGAGCGGCGGGCGTCGTGCAGCAAAGCCTCGATCGGCTCCTCGGAGACGATCAGGCCGGGCTCGCCGCCGCGATAGGTGGCGGCCGATCCGCGTGCGGCGATGGTGACCATGCCGGCGCCGGCTCGCCGGCTTGCCTCGGCCGCCAGCCTGGCCGCCCCGGTCATATGCGCACCACCGACGACGGTCACGTGACCGCGGCTGTATTTATGTCCGTCCACACGCAGCGCGCGGCAGCCGCCAGAGCCCCGGCAGATTGGCGAAGTTGGTGGGTGCGATGACGTCCAGCACGGCGTCAGGTATGCCGATCTCCGCCAGTTCGATCCGTCCGCACAGGTCGCGGCCGGGCAGCAGCAAATGGCCCGGCTTCAGGCGGAAGAACGTCACCGTCAGCACCGCCCGCGGCGCATACCCCATCGGCCTCCCCGTGGCGCCATCGAGCCCCGAGGGAACGTCAATGGCAACGATCCGCCGCGCCGCGCGCAGCGTCTCCGCGACCAACCCCTCGACCGGCCGCGTGAGGCCGGCACCGAACACGGCGTCGATCACAAGGCCGGCACGTCCGGCCTCGGCCGGGGTGAACGGCACCATCGGGCCGGACCAGCGCGCAGCCGCCAGGGCGGCATCCGTGCCGGGCTTTGGCGGAGCCAGCGCGGCCAGGCGGACCGGCCACCCCTGCTGTGCGAGCAGACGGGCGACGACATAGCCGTCACCGCCATTGTTGCCGGGGCCAGCCAGCACCAGCACCCCCGCCCTTTGCTCCCACCGAACCACCGCGCGCGCCACCGCGCGGCCTGCCGCCTCCATCAGATCGGGACCGGAATGGCCCATCGCAATTGCAGCGGCATCGGCGCGCCCCATCTGCGCCGGGGTCAGCAGTGCCGACCGGTTCCGCAGGCGCTGGATCAGAGAGGCGTCGAAGGTGGCGGTCATGCGACATGGAAGGCGCATTCTGCGGGTTCGGGCAAGCGGGGTGCAACTCTTGCGCTGGCGACCCGCAACGCGCCGCTCAGCGAGTCGCAAGTTGCGCCAGGAGCCCATTCGTTGCCGTGACCGCGGCTGCGAAACCGCCGGTGCTGAACTCATTCATGACGAAGAACACCGCGACACCGCGTGTCGGTGCAAGGGCGAGGTATGTGAAGCTACCCTGCAGGCCGCCCGTCTTCTGCAGCACCAGCGGCCGGTTTCCCAGCCGGCATGTTGATGACCCAACTCAGCCCCATAGCGTCCATCTGCCCGGCATCGTCCACGCCAAACGCGGATGTTCAGTCCGTCGCGGTAGAGGTAGGCGGCGTGATCGAGCAGGCGCAGATCCCTGTCCTGTGCCGCGAAGCGGGCGAGGTGCCACTTCATCCAGCGTGCCATGTCGTTGCCGCTGCTGTACAGGCCACCGGCACATTCGATGCTGGTTGGGGTATGGGCAATCGGCATCGGCGAGCCGTCGAAGTCATGACCCTGCATGACGCGCGCCTCGTCCCCCGGGCGAAGATTGAACACCGTGTCCTTCATGCCTGCGGGATCCAGGACACGCTCCTTCAGCAACTCAGCGTAGGGCTTGCCGCCTGCATTCGCCAGGGTGGCGCCAAGAAGGTCGAAGCCGAAATTCGAATAGAAGACGGCCGTTCCTGCGGGGAAAAGCAGGGGGTTGGCCTTGAGGGCCGCGGTCTGGGTCTCTTTCGTGTTCGTTCCGAAGGGATCGCTCCGGCGGCCCGTCAGGACGCGGGACTTCGCGGGGCAGGCCCGAGGCCTGGGTGACAAGGTCGATCAGGCGGATTGGGTGGCTGTCCAGTTCCGGCAAAGTGACATCGTAGCCAAGCCGGTCTTGCAGGCGGTCCTCGAACCGCACCTTGCGGTCGAGGACCATGCTGCCAAGCGTCTGGCCGCAGAAGACTTTGCTGATGGAACCGATACGAAACAGTGTGTCGCCGTCGGGTTCCTTGTTGCTCTTGTCGGCGATCTTGCCGAAGCCAGCGATCGCCATCTCGTCGTTGCGAACGGCGAGCAGCATGAAGCCGGGAACCTTGGTGGTGAGATAGGTGATCGTGCCGGCGAAATTGACTGCATTCGTCAGCAGTTTGTCTTCGGCATGCGCGTATCTGGAGCCTGAGACCTGTACGGCTGCCATTACCACTATGCAGTAGAAAACGACACGATATCGGAACATGTTCATTTCACCGTCTCCCCGCGGCGATCGTTGAGCTTACGCAGCGCAACGTCGATTAACATTCGGGTTATGACGATGGATTGCCGGTTTGATCGGCTGTTCGGCTCGATAACGTTTCTTCTCCGTGGCCCTCTACATCCTCAGTGAAGGTCACGCAGTGACCGCTCCGTGGTTTCTTTCACCCAACCGACCCTCCTAAACCAACGATTCACCCCGGATCAGAGTTGAGGTCCAGATCCCTGCCTCCGGACCTGAAGTTCTGTCGGAGATTTGCATACCCCCGATAATCTGTGCATCCGAAACGGTCGACATCTCGTCATGCGACGCAACGATCGGCCCGGTGGAGCGCCGCGCCAGATGCAAGCGGATTGTTCGCAGGTCCAAGCCTGGGCGGAATTTGGCCGCATCGGCCGGCATCTGCTATGCTTTGTCCAACCAGGAAGGAGGAAGGCCGATGCTTACGCAGGCACAGATCGACGAATACAACGACGTCGGCGCCATCGTCGTCCCCAACGTCCTGACGACCGAGGAAGTCCGCAGCCTGTCAACGTGACGGACGATTTCGTCGCCCGCTCGCGCGGCCTGACCGGCCATACCGAGATCTACGACCTGGAGGACAGCCACGCCCCGGACAACCCGCGCGTCCGCCGCATCAAGGCGCCGCATCTGCATCACCCGGCCTATGCCGCGCTGGTCCGTCATCCGAAGATCATCGGCGTCCTGCAGTCGCTCTGGGGCCCCGACATCCGCTTCGACACCGCCAAGCTGAACATGAAATGCGCCGGCTTCGGCGCGCCGGTCGAGTGGCACCAGGACTGGGCGTTCTATCCGCACACCAACGACAACCTCGCCGCCGTCGGCGTGATGTTCGACGACATGGCGATGGAGAACGGGCCGCTGATGATCATCCCCGGCAGCCACAAGGGCCCGACCTTCGATCACCACGCCGAGGGCGTCTTCTGCGGCGCAATGGACCCATCCAACCGCGACGTCGACTACGGCAAGGCCATACCGCTTTTGGGCAAGGCCGGCTCGATCACGGTGCACCATGTGAGGGCGGTGCATGGTTCGGCGCCGAATGTGTCGGATCGGGACCGGCGGTTGCTGCTGTTCCAATACCGCGCGGCGGACGCATGGCCGATCCTGGGTTTCCCCGGCGGGATCGAGGCGTTCAACGCGCTGATGGCATCCGGCGAAACGCGTGAACCCAGACTGTCCCCCGCCCCGATCCGCCTGCCGCTGCCCTCCGGCGGCGAAGCAGGGATCGCTGTATGAGAACCAGAAGGGCATGAAGAACCGCTTCTTCGACATGGTCGCCGCGCAATGAGCCAACCGCCCTGGATGGAGACGATCTTCGATCGCTCTCCCGTCCTCGCGGGTGCGGGACTTGTCGATCCGGTGATCTTCGACGGGTCCCGTGCAGCGCTCCGCCAGCGGACAGTGAACTTCGCCGCTCGTCGTTATGCCGACATGATGCTGGTCTCCGGGCTGGATCGCGCCACCGCAGACCGGAACTTCCGCCTGCGCGTGGCGCAGCTGCCGTCTGGGCCTGAACGCGCATACCACCGCCGTCTCGATCCAGGCCGAAGCCGAAGCCGATCACGCGGCCGGACGCTTCACCGTCGAAGCCGGGGCCGGGCGGATCACCGTGCGCTGGGGAGACACTGTCGGTCATGCCATCAGCCGTCAGGGTTATGGCTACCATCCTGCTGGGTCCGTCCGAGACTCCCGACTTCGATCCCGCTCCGATCGCGCGCCCGCGCCCTGGGGCCGCCCGCGCCTGGCCGATCGGCGATGCTGCAGACCCGGCCCCTGCCCCGCCGGCGCTGGGCGCGGCGATGGACGCGTTCTTCGCTGCCTCCTCCGGCGTCTATGGTGTGCTGATCGCCCGCCCCGACCGGGTGCTGACCGAACGCTACAGCGCTTTCGGCGCGCCCGACCGGCCGACGCCAAGCTGGTCGATGACCAAGGCCATCACCTGCACCGTCATCGGCCGCCTGATCCATGAGGGCTGGCTTCGCTCCATGCACGACCCCGCGCCGGCGCCGCTTTGGTCCGATCCTCGCGACATCCATCACCTGATCACGCTGGACCATTTGGTCCGCATGCGCGCAGGCCTCGGCTTTCCTGTCCGATTGGAGGATGGGCGCGTGCAGATCGGCTTCGAGAACAGCGCCGTCTACCAGGAAGCCGGCAACGCCTTCGAAGCTGCCCAGCGATCCGTCGTCGCCACTATCCCCGGTGCCGTGTTCCGCTACGTCAACAGCGGCATGAATGTGCTGGGTGCCGTCATCCGCGACCAGATCGAGCGGCGGGGACTGCCTTATTACCCGACCGCCTATGGGTTGCTGATCGACCGGCTGGGGATGGGCAGCTACCAGCATTCGGCGGACAAAGCGGGCAACCTGATCGCCTCCGGCGCCGGCTACGCGACACTTCGGGATTATGCCAAGCTGGGCGTGTTGTACCTGAACGACGGCGTCTGGAACGGCGAACGGCTGCTGCCCGAGGGCTGGGTCGACTACGCGCTGACGCCGTCGCATACCGGCACCACCTACGCCGCATGCTTCCGCTCCAACATCGAAGGTGCCTTCCCCGACCTGCCGCGCGACACTGCCTGGGCGTCAGGCGCGTCGGATCAGAAGATCTTCATCCTGCGCCGCCACCGGCTGACGGTTGCGGTTGCCAATGAAACCGACCACCCGATGGACATGCCCGGCCTCAACCGGCTGATCGCCACCGCCATCGACTGTTACGCCTAGAGCGTGATGACTGGAGGTGGGATCACCGGAGGTCTGAAATCACGCGATCAAACAAAGAGCTAGAGCAGGATGGCTGAGCGAAAGCGATGTCATCCTGCTCTAGATTTGGCCTCCGGCGCCCTCGGTGCTTAAACTGGCCACCAAACCAACCGCCTGAGGGGGAAACACCATGTCCGTCCGAAACATCGCGCGCGAGAAACTCGAAGCCGGCCATTTGTCGCTGGGTGTCGGCGTCCGCACCACCCGCAGCGTCGAGGTCGCCAAGATGATGGCCACCGCCGGCTTCGACTGGCTGTTCCTGGACATGGAGCACGGCACGATGTCGCTGGATGCCTGCGCGCAGATCAGCGCCGCCGCGCTGGACGCGGGCATCGCCCCCATCGCGCGGGTGCCGAACGGCCAGTATTCGATTGCAACGCGCGCGTTGGACAATGGCGCGCTGGGCATCGTCATGCCGCATGTCGATACGGCCGCCGAAGCGCGGGAAGTCGTCAGCAAGCTGAAATATCCCCCGATCGGCCACCGCTCGGTCGGCGGCTGGGGCCCGCATTACCAGTTGCAGAAGGTCTCGACCGGTGAGGCGGTGACGATGCTGAACCGCGCCAACCTGACGGTGGTGATGCTGGAGACCCCGACGGCAATCGCCAACGTCGACGAGATCGCGGCGGTGCCAGGCGTCGACGTGCTGCTGATCGGGTCGAACGATCTGTGCGCCGAGATGGGAATCCCCGGCGATTTCGGCAACGATCGCCTGGCCGAGGCGTACGCGAAGATGATCGCCGCCTGCAAGAAAGCGGGGAAGTTCCCCGGTATGGCCGGGATCTACAACGAGTCGATCATGCCGCGTTACATCGAGATGGGCGCTCGGTTTATCCTCTCCGGCCAGGATGCGTCGTTCATGATGGCCGGCGCGCAGTCCCGCACCGGGTTCCTGCGGAAGACGATCCCGCCACGCGTGAGGGAATATCCACCGGCACCGTTGGAGACCAATGGGGCACGGGCACCAAGACCGTCGGCTGCCAGGGCCCATAGGCGTTAAAATAGCGATGAAACGTCCAATTTCGTCGTGGTCGGCGAAGGCCGACCATCCACGCCTTGCGGTGCAGGTGGAGAGTCAGGTGTTGAGAATTTCTACGCATATACCGGAGGCGTCACCCGCTCCATGGCAAGACAAGTAACGATTAGAGCAGGGATAGCGCCCTATGTCATTTTTGGTGCTATTGGCAGTAACCGGAATGCCGCCATCGGATAAACTCCAAGCACCCGCACTTCGGACGAAAAGAACTGCAACTCCTCCAACGCCCGCCGCAGCGCCGGTTGTTCCGGATGGCCGTCGACGTCGCACATGAACTGGGTCGCGGCGAACTCCCCGTCCATCATGTAGCTTTCCAGCTTGGTCATGTTGACGCCGTTGGTCGCGAAGCCGCCGAGCGCCTTGTAAAGCGCCGCCGGTACGTTGCGGACCCGGAACACGAACGTCGTCATCAGGTTCGGCGTCGCCGGATCGGGCGTGCATCGGCCGCGGCGCCATGACGTAGAACCGCGTCGTGTTATGCGCGGCGTCCTCGACATTCGCCCTCAGGACATCCAGCCCATAAATCTCCGCCGCCAGCGACGACGCGATCGCCGCCTCCTCCTTGTCGTTCCATCGCGCGACCAGTTCCGCGGCGCCGGCGGTATCGGCCTCGACCACCGGCTGCAGCCCCATCTCGCGCAGGATGCGCCGGACCTGGCCCAGAGCGACGGTGTGCGAATGGGCGCGCTTCAGGTCGGCGAGCGTGGCGCCCTTCACGCCCAGCAGACAATGTTCGACCCGCTGGAACTGCTCGCGCGATCACGAACAGGCCGGATTGCGGCAGCAAATGATGGATGTCCGGCACCCGGCCGGCGAGGCTGTTCTCGCACGGCAGCATGGCCAGCGTCGCGCGGCCTTCCTTCACCGCGTCGATCGCCGTCTCGAACGACTCGCACGGCAGGGTGGTCATGCCGGATAGGCGGCGCGGCAGGCGAGGTCGGAATAGGCGCCCGAGCACGCCCTGGAAGGCGATCACGCCGCTCATCGCGCACCGCCAGGATCGCGCGGGCGCGTTCCAGGTCTTCCGCCGTATCGACCCCGAACGGGCCGTGTTCCATGCGCACGCAGGCGATTCGCATCCCATCCTCCAGCGCCCGCAATTGTTCCAGTTGCTCGCGCTGTTCCAGCGGACTTGGCGGCAGCGAGACATAGCGGTCGAGGACCGCGCGGCGATAGGCGTAAATCCCGACATGATGCCAGCGCGGCCCGAGGCCCCAGGGGATCGCCTGGCGGGAGAAATACAGCGCCGGCGCGATCGTCTGGCCGTCGCGCGAACGCGCAGGCGGCCTTGACGAAGGAGACGGTCGTCGGCCTCGATCTCGTCGCGGATCGGCACGACCAGGGTGCCGATATCGACGTTCGGATCGGCGAGCGGCGTCACGACCAGGCGCAGGCCCTCCGGGTCCAGCGTCGGGAAATCGCCCTGCAGATTGACCACGACGTCGTGCTGCGCGGTCGGGGTCCAGTTCGGCCAGCGCGGCGTGCACCCGGTCGGACCCGGACGGCAGCGCCGGATCGGTCAGCACCGCGCGGCCGCCGGCCGCGCGCACCGCGTCGGCGATCTCGGGGTCGCCGCAGGCCACCGCGACTGGGCCGATCCCGGCCTCCCGCCCGCGGTCGAGCATGTGCAGGATCATCGGCTTGCCGTTGATGTCGGCCAGCGGCTTGCCCGGCAGGCGCGTGGAGGCCATGCGGGCGGGAATGACGACGATCGGGTTCATACGGTTGCTGCCTCGCGCCGGTTTTTCTAACGTCGAGGCGTTGTAAGGAGGCGCCGTCACGGGCGCAATGTCATGACCCGACCGGCCGACCTTGACCCGTATGTCGCTATCGCCCTTGCGGCCGCCGATCTCGCGGGGTCGGTGATCCGTCCGCATTTCCGCACCGCGGTGCCGGCGGACCTGAAATCCGACGATTCCCTGTCACCGTGGCCGATCGCGGCGCCGAGGAGGCGATGCGCGCGATGCTGCGGGAACGCTGCCCCGATTGCGGCATCCTGGGCGAGGAGTTCGGACTGGAGCGCCCGGAGGCGGCGTTGCGCTGGGTGCTGGACCCGATCGACGGCACGCGCGCCTTCATCACCGGTCGGCCGATCTTCGCTACGCTGATTTCCCTGATGCACGGCGAGGACCCGCTGCTCGGCATCATCGACCAGCCGGTGACGCGGGAACGGTGGGTCGGCGCCGCAGGTCGTCCCACGACATTCACCGGCCCGCTCGGCGGGACGGCCGGCACGCGGACATGCGCGACGATCGGCAATGCGGAACTGTCCTGCACCAGCCCGGAGTTGCTTGTAGAACACCTGCCGCGGTTCCAGGCGCTGCAGAAGGTCGTGAAGCGCACCACCTGGGGCGGCGATGCCTACGGCTACGGGCTTCTAGCGCTGGGTCAGTTGGACATTGTCGTGGAATGCAGCCTGAAGGTCTGGGACTGGGCGGCACTGATGCCGGTGGTCGAAGGCGCCGGCGGCAAAATGACCGATTGGCAGGGTGGCAGGCTGGAGCCGGGGGCGATGGACGCGTGATTGCGGTCGGGGATGCGAGGCTGTTGCCGTCGGTGGTGGGCTCACTACGGGCGTGAAGCTTCGCCCGCGAGCAGGTCGCCGGGTAGGCCAATCGGAGCCGGGACCCCGGTCGACAGTCCGGCCTCTAGCCGGGGATTTCGGGCTCGACAAGTTTACCCAGCAGAATCAGCAACTCCTGCCAACCCAGATAGCACGCCTCCGGCGGGATGACATCCGGAATACCCTCCTGCGTGACATGCAGCTCCGTCCCGCAGGATACAGCCTTCAGCGTAATCGTCGTCGTCATCTCTCCACCGAAATTCGGATCATCGAACCGCGCCGAGTAGCGCAGACGCTCTGATGGTTTCATTTCGAGGTATTTTCCGGTCCATGAATGGCTGGTCCCGGTGCCGAAATTCGTGAACGACATTGCATATTCGCCGCCGACACGGGTATCCATGCGATGGACGGTTCCAGTGAAGCCGTTCGGCGGCAGCCATTTGACCATCGCCGCCGGCGTGATGAAGGCTCGATAGACCTTGTCTGGCGTCGAGCGCAATACACGGTGAAGGCGGATCGTTTCAGGCATTTTTATCTCCTCTCCCAACCATGACGTTGTCACTGTGTGAAGTAGTGCTGAGCGGCAGCACGATGCCACGGGTCTGTCCCTCCCTGATCATTTCGCCCAGGTCTCAAACGCCCAATGGTGAACGCTGGCAGATGGCTGAGCAATAGATGGAGGCGCCGGCTGACCCAGCCGCCACGCCAAGAGCGCCTTGGGCCCATCCTGCCAGCTCCCTTCGCGCCGACATCAAACGCGGGATCGAACACTCGCGGAGCAACGACGCTGAATACCTGACTGATAAGATTTTCGAGGTTCTTGCATGGTGGGGAGTGGACACGCCCTGAGCGAGCAAACTACCTTTTCTACCACCAACAGCCAACGTCTCGTTCTAGTTTTGTTCTGACGCGGCGACAGCCTGTCCCGATGGACAGCCGCGCCTCAGACCGCATCCCGCCTCGCCTCACCGGTTCGCTTGTTGAAGCTTGGCGGCTAACCTCTCCGCCGAAGCAACCGCCCATTCTGGCGGAACTGAGATCTTTCCGTGTGCAATGCTATCGCGTACATTCTTTATTTTGGTAATTCATCCACATCGGAGTCGGATAGCCCCACGCACAGACCACACACCACACAAAGCGATCCTTAACGGCCCTCCAATTTTTTCGCTGTTCATCAAACAGGTGCTTTGCGGAGCCAGTTGCTCGCGGCGGCGGGGCTAAAATGTCTGAGAGCATCTGAGTGTGGTCTATAGCGGCAAACGCTGCGTGTGTCTCGATTTCTATGGCAAGAAAAAAATACAGGAACTTTTTGAGTAAAATCATTTTGGTACAAGGCGAGGTGATAGAACCGCGCCACTTTAGCGTTCAACTTGCCAGCGAGCCCTATGGCATCAGCCAGACGGGCGTTTATCTCCCCATCGTCAACCCGTTTGGACCCATAGACTGTCGCTGAGCCTGTGAGCCGCATGTCGTGTATTATTTTTCCTTCCCTGGTTTTGCCGGCAACTGCTCGGTCGACAGGCAAGAACCGTCTCAGGCTGATTCACCAAAGAGAAGCCACAGGAAAGGGCCGGCAATAGGCGATGAAGAACAATTTCTTCCTGCCTCTTCAATTCCGCTTTCGCTTCGTGAAAGCTATCATAGGTCTCTGATCTCATCATCCGAGCTTTTATGTAATTCCGACCGCTTGCCTCATATTCCTGGGTGGGGCCAAAAATGACCGCAAGATATGGCGGAGTACCAATTTCTTGACCTTCTGCCAATCATCTTCATCTTTAGCAAAGTCTTCACCGAGTAATTCTTGGCATATAGCATTCATGCTCGAGCCGAAGCTAACTTTGTAGCTAATCCCGTCAACTTGGCCGAGGTGCGGCCCGAGAGCTCTCGTGTCGGTCGTGATACCTCTGATCTGATAGACATTTATGGAGTGAAATACTCCAGCGACGATTTCCCCGTCGGAGATCGGGCGATATCCCAGTATGCTGTAAGGCAAAATTACTGAACTGCATCTCGATAGTCCGCTCAAGTTTGGTCCACTGGGTTCGCTGTGGATGGTCTTACCGCTGAGACGTCACAACCAGCAATGCGACCAACTCAGCATCACTCTGGGGTTCGGGCGGGCGCTGAAACGATGAGTTTGACTAAGTGCGTTGCCGAAATGACGCAGCTTGACGCTTTCCATACGTGGGGCCAGCAGCAGCTGCTGCGAAGGAAACCAACAATGCCGCAACCGAAACGACCATTCATCGGCCACGGCAGCGGCGCGCCTACTTGACGTGCGCCAGCCCCAGCCAGTCCTCGCTTTGCATCTCATCCAGCCGCGACGCGGTGCGTTCGAACATCTTCGCGTTCTCGCCGCGCTGGTAGAGCTGATCCGGCGGCGCATCGGCCGAGGCGATCAGCTTCACCCGCTGATCGTACAGCGTATCGACCAGCACGATGAAGCGCCGCGCCGCATCGTAATTGTCCGGCGACAGCCGCGGAATGCCGTCCAGGATCAGCGTGTGGAAATTGCGTCGCGATCGCCAGATAGTCGCCGGCCCCAAGCGCGGTGTTGCACAGGATATCGAAAGTCGAAGCGCGCCACGCCGTCGGCGGCCTGCGGCACGACGCAGGTCGCGTCCCATGACCGTCAGCGTCGACCGGCTGCGGCGCCGACGCCGCCGGTCAGCCGCTCGAACGCCTCATCCAGCGCGCGCGTCGCGACATCGCGTCCGCCGGCACGTGCCAGGTGCGCAGACCGCGCATCCGCTCGCGCCGGTAATCGCGCGCGCCGTTCATCACCACGCAGTTCGAGCCGCTGCTTGATCAGCGCGATGAACGGCAGGAACGCGTCGCGGCCCGGCTGGCCCTTGAACAGATCGTCCGGCGCGGTGTTGGAGGTCGTGACCACCACCACGCCGCGGTCGAACAGCGCCTGGAACAGCCGCCCCAGGATCATCGCGTCGGCGATGTCGTTGACCTGGAACTCATCGAAGCACAGCAGCGCCGACGTCGGCGGCGATCTGGTCGGCCAGCGGCGGGATCGGATCGGCTGACCTCCGGATGCGCCCGCTTGTATGCGTGAAACCGCGCGTGGACGTTCTGCATGAAGCGATGGAAATGGATGCGCTGCTTGCGCGCCACCTCGGCGGTGTCGAAGAACAGGTCCATCAGCATGGATTTGCCGCGCCCGACCTCGCCCACGAGATACAGGCCGGTCGGCACGTATTCCTCGGCATGGCGCCGGCGCAGGATGCGGCCCAGGAAGCAGGCCGGCTCCGGCGCCACCGGCGGCGGATCGTAGCCGCGCAGGCGTTCCCACAGGTCCTGCAGCCGCTCGACCGCATGCGCCTGCGCCGGATCGGCCGCGAGCGATCCGTTCGCGACCATGGAGCGATAGACCGGCAGCGGCCCGGGCCTGCGGCGGTCGGGTCTGGGTCTGGCTATCCATGGCGTGCGCGGAGATAGCGTGTCCAGCGCCGAACGCCTAGACTTCTGCGGCGTCATGACCGCTGCAACCCTGCCCGCCGAATCCTGCCCGCCGTAATCGACCTGGTACACCAGGCCGGCATCTGCTGGCCGCCGAATTCGCCCGGCCCGACGGCCCCGCGCGTTCAGCGACACGAGACCGCACCGATCGACACCGAGATCGAACTGTTCCTGCGCGACCACCTGACCGCAGCTGCTGCCCGCGCGCTTCGTCGGCGAGGAAGCCGGCGTGCTGGCGGCCGAGGCGAACGGCTATTGCTGGGTCGTCGATCCGCATGACGGCACCCGAGCGTTCCTGGAGGGACGGCGCGGCAGTGCGGTCTCGGTCGGGTTGCTGCTCCACGGCATCCCGGTGCTCGGCGTGGTCTACGCCCCGCTAGTCCCCGGATCGCGGTCCGGACCTGATCGCCTGGGCCGAGGGCGCACCGATCACCCGCAACGGCTCTGATCGTTGACGATCGATCTGCGCGACCGCGATCTGACCAACCGCGATGTGGTGTTCCTCAACCACGGCGCCTGGCAGCGGCCGGTCTGGAACAGCACGGCCTGCGCGCCCGCTCGGTTCATGCCGCTGCCGTCGATCGCCTACCGGCTGGCGCGGGTCGCGGTCGGCGACGGGATCGCCACCGTGACGCTGCGCCCGGTCAATGCGCATGACATCGCCGCCGGCCACGCGCTGTTGATCGCCGCCGGCGGTGTGCTGGTGGCCGAGGACGGGGAGCCGGTCACCTACGACGAGCGACGGCGCCAGCCGCCCTTTCGCCTGTTTCGGCGGCGCGCCCGATGCGGTGGCGGCGCTGCGCGCCCGCACGTGGCGCGGCAGCAGCGAACCTCGGCGCGAGGCCGACGCGTCACGCTGACCTGGCCGCGCGTGGCGGAGGGCACACGGCTCGACCGGGCATTGGGCTGCATGCTGGGTCAGGTGATCGGCGACAGCCTGGGCAGCCAGGTCGAGTTCCAGACCGCCGAGACAATCCGCACCACCTATCCCGACGGGGTGCGGGACCTCGATGACAGCCCGGTCTGGCATACGCTGGCCGGGCAGCCGACTGACGATTCCGAACTCGCGCTGACGCTGGCCCGCAGTCTCGTGCGCCGGTCCGGCTACGATCCGGCGGATGCGCTGGCTGCCTACCGTCGCTGGTACCAGTCCGGCCCGTTCGATGTCGGCACCACCGACGGCCGCCGCGCTTCGGACGCGGACGGCATTGTGCCGCCGCGCTGCCGAGGCAGCCAGAGCAACGGATCGCTGATGCGCATCGCACCGATCGGCATCTGGGCGCCGCGATCCAGCGACCGCGGCCGAAGCCGCCAGCCAGGATTCCGCCCTCTCCCATCCCCACCCGGTCTGCCGCTCGGCCTGCGCCGCTTTCGCCGCCGCCATTGCCGCCGCCCTGTCCGGGGCCGACCGCGCCGGCATGCATGGAGACGGCGTTGGTCGCCGATGCGGCCGGCGGAGGCCACTCGGTCGCCGACGCGCTGCGTCAGGCCGCGCGGCGACGCCGCCGGAGGACTTCAAGCACCAGATGGGTTGGGTGCTGATCGCCCTGCAGCAACGCGTTCTTCCACCTCGCCGCCGGCACGCCGTTCGAGGCCGCGCTGATCGCCACCGTCAGCGCCGGCGGCGATACCGACACCAATGCCGCGATCGCCGGCGCTCTGCTCGGGCGCCGCCGACGGACGCGCCGCGCTGCCGGTGCGCTGGATCATGCCGGTGCTGACCTGCCGACCGGATGCAGCCCTGCATCCGCGTCGCCCCAGACCCGACGAATACTGGGCCGACGATCTCCTCGACCTGACCGAGGCGTTGCTGCTATGCCGCGCGCCGTCATGATTGACCTCGACTTACGCCAGACTGCGCCGCCACGCCGGTCGCCACCGATCCGTTCCCGCATGTCGTCGTGCCGCGACTTCGTGCCCGCCGGCCACGCCTGGACGCAGGTGCTCGCCGACATGCCGCCGCTGAACAAGCGCGGATCGTTCCCGCCGGATGCCGTCCGCCTCGGTCCCGCCGCGCGCGGCGCTGATGGCGGCGATGGAAGGACCTGCCGCTGCGTGCCGCGATCGCGCGAGCGCTTCGCGCTGGACCTGAACGACGCGCCAACCATGGTGACCTTGCGCGGCTGGACCAGCGAGCGCGACGGGCGGATCCACTGCGACTCCCTGGCCAAGCGGGTGACGGTGCTGCTGTATCTGAACCGGCCCGGCGACGCCTGGTCTCGGCAGGAGGGCTGCCTGCGTCTGTTGCGCGGCCCGGACGACCTGGAGGATTATGCGGTCGAAGTGCCCCCGGTCGAATGGCACACTCCTGGTCTTCCCCAACGGACCGACCACCTGGCACGGTCACCGCCAGTTCGTCGGCCCCAGCGCTATTCCGTGCAGCTCAACTACATGACAACAGACCAGAAGGCGCGGAGCGAAATGCGGCGCCATCGTATTTCAGCCTTCGTCAAAAGGCTCACGCGCGCGGCCTGAACTTGTGTTTGAGCGTCAGGGTCGTACAGTGCCGCCCAAAGCAGCGGAGGACGTCTCGTGATCACCAAATTCGACAGCCTGTTCGCCGGCCATACGGATGTCGAGAACATCGGCTATGGCGGCACGCCGATCAACGATCGGCTGTATGACAACGAGCATCTGTCCACCGCGTTGTGGAAAGCCCAGGCGATGGCGCAGAAGATGGACGATCTGGGCTACAACGCGTTCTGGATGGCCGAACACCATTTCCAGCGCGAGGGCACCGAGTGCATCCCGAACGTGCTGCTGATGGCGCTGCATCTGACGCACGTGACGAAGAACCTGAAGATCGGCTGCGGCTTCAACGTCACGCCGATGTGGCATCCGCTGCGCCTGGCCGAGGACTATGCGATGGCCGATATCCTGAGCCAACGGCCGCGTCATGTTCGGTGTCGGCCGCGGCTATCACACGCGTGAGGTCGAAACGTTCGGCTCGCCGCTGATCGACCAGGACGCCAATCGCGAACTGTTCGAGGAACAGGTCGACATCATCTTCAAGGCGTTCAACGAACGAATCGTTCACGCCACAAGGGCAAGCACTACACCCTGCCGCCGGAAGTGCCGTATCGCGGCTATACGCTGAAGGACCTGACGCTGGTGCCGCGGCCGGAGCGGTTGCCGGTGGAATGCTGGCAGCCGATCCAGGGCGGCTCGGAGCGCGCGCTGGACTTCATGGCGAAGCACGGCATCCAGGGCATGGTCGGCGGCGGCTCGGCCGAGGGCGGCGCGATGCACAACGTCGTGCTGAAATGGCAGGCAGCGCATACGCAGGATCGGCAAGGACATCGATCTCGGCGAACGGCTGTGCTTCGGCTTTCACTTCTATATCGGCGAGAGCAAGGAAGCAGTGCATCCGCGACGCCGCCAAATATTACGAAGAGAACATGAAGATGTTCGGCGAGTTGCGGCTGAACCGCGCGATGACCGACGAGCAGATCGAGATCATGCGCGATCCGCTGCGCGCGCCGACGGCGAAGCTGCCGCGGATCGAGGATGCGGTGAAGGCCGGCGGCTTCCTGACCGGATCGGCCGACGAGATCATCGAGCATCTGATGAAGCTGGAAAAGGCCTATCCGGGGCTGGATCGTATCTCGATCAGCCCGTCCGTGGGCGTGCCGCAAGTCGGTGATCCTGGAACAGGTGGAACGTTTCGCCAAGGAAGTGATGCCGGCGTTCAAGGGGCGGGTCACGATGAAAGAACACGCTCTGGCGAAGTAGGCAGTGGCGCCACGCATCTATCTCGCCGGACCGGTTCGGCCTGCGGGGTAGAGGGCGTGGGACCGCTGGATGGGCAGATGGCGGTATTGCCGGCGGCGAGGGTTTGAAGTGATCGCGGATATTGATTGCGAGACCGGTCCTTTTTCGTATTGTTGCATACGGTGTATGTTCGGTCATCGCGTCCCGTATCGCAACGGCGTTGCGTCCGGATAATGGGTTCCGCTATCCCCAGCCTCCGCGCTAATCTGCCAGGATGAACCCCGCCCCGATCCGTATTTTCGTCGACGCCGATGCCTGTCCGGTCAAGCCCGAGATCTACCGCGTGGCGGAACGGGTCGGGGCGCATGTGTTCATCGTCTCCAACAGCCTGATGAGCATTCCGGCCGCGCCGTGGATTGAACGGGTGATCGTCAACGACGCCCCCGACGCAGCCGATGACTGGATCGCCGAGCGGGCGGTGCGGGGGGATGTCGTGGTGACGTCGGACGTGCCGCTGGCGGCACGGGCGGTGAAAGCCGGGGCCTCGGTTCTGGCGCCGACCGGTAAGGCGTTTACCGAGGACTCGATCGGGATGGCGCTGGCGAGCCGGAACCTGATGGATGACCTGCGGTCGGCGGGTCAGGTGACCGGAGGACCGCGGGCGTTCACGCAGCGGGATCGGTCGGCGTTTCTGTCGGCGCTGGATCTGGCGGTGACCCGGGCGAGACGAGTGGTAGGGCCACGTGGAGGAAAAATCCCCGACGCCAGCGCGTGATTACGGCCCTCCGTCACCGGGCGAAGCCGATTATATGCCAGGCCACTCTTGCCGCTTCGGCCGTGGCGCTTATCTCAGAGGGGTGAAAAAGCATACCCCGGCCTCGGCCGTACCGATGATGATGGCTCATCTCGCCATCTCCTCCTGGGAAACGATCTTCTATCGCAGCCTCATGATGGCGAAGGGGGCCTGCTCGGTCAGCGAATATCAGCGGATGTGCCTTGAGAAGGCGGAGGCCGGGCAGAAGGCCGCCTTGGCCCTCATGGGGGGGAAAGGGGACGCGGCCGTTATTGCCCCGTATCTTTCACGGGCGCGAGCAAATGCACGCAGGCTGCGCAAGTCCGTTTAGAGCGGTTTCAGGCTGACCGGAAAAACCCGTCATGGCCCGGCTTGACCGGGCCATCTCCCTCAGCGGAGGACCGAGCGCACACATAATGTGCCACACTGGCCGGGGATGGCCCGGTCAAGCCGGGCCATGACGGGGAGGGGCGATTCCAAGCGCTCCAGGATCGCAGTTTACGGACGCCGTGAGGATCGTCCGACGGCGATGGCATACAGCCAACGCCGCGCCGACGACGAACCCCCGACCCTACCGCACGAACTTATAGTCGAACGCATCCCCCAACGGCTCAATCAACCCAACCGTCGGGCTGGGGAAATGGATCGGCAGGATATACGTCCCCGTCCCCGCAACCTCCTTGAAGAACTTGCGCCGAGACTCGATCCCCTCCTGCGCGTTCCAGTCGAATATCGTGTACCACTCCGGCATCCGCGTCTGCAGCGCATGATGCATCAGGTCACCGGTGACAGACGCCCGCTTGCCGCCGGACTTGATGTTCACGCAGCAATGGCACGGCGCATGACCCGGTGTCGGAGTCAGCCAGACCGTGTCGTCCAAGGAATAATCGTCATCGACCAGCAGCGCCTGCCCGGCCTCGACGATCGGTTCGCAGTTGTATTTCCAGACATTGCCCGGGCGGCTGCTTGCCTTCTTTCGTCGCCTGCTCCCATGCCGCGTATTCCTTCTTGTGGAAGACGTATTTGGCATTCGGGAAGGTCGGCACCCAGCGACCGTCGCGCAGCACCGTGTTCCAGCCGCAATGATCGATGTGCAGATGGGTGCAGAACACGTAATCGATCTTGTCGAAACTCAGGCCTGCGGCCTTGAACTCGTCCAGATAGCGCTGCTTGGGAAAGTCCATCGGCGCCGGGTAGCCTTTGTCCTCACCCGTGCAGGTGTCGACCAGGATCGTGTGGTGCTTCGTCTTCACCACGAACGTCTGGTAGGTGATGTTCATCATGCCCGTGGCCTTGTCGAAGACCTCGGGATCGAGCGTCGCCAGATGTTTCGCGCGCCAGTTCCTCGGTATAGGCCGGGAACATGTCGGCGGGTTTGCGCCACGGCCCGTCGCGCTCGATGATGCTGGTGATCGTCACGTCGCCGAACTGCAGCGTTTTCATGCGGGGTCTCCGTCAGATATCGAGGCGATAGAAGCGCGCGGCGGTGCCGCTGAACAGGTCCGTCTTCTCGGCCGCCGCTGGCGCCCTTCGCCAGCAGCTTGCAGGCGTTCCAGAACGGCGGCGTAGCCGTAGCGAGCCCTTGTCCACCGGGAAGTTGCTTTCGAACATGCAGCGATCGGCGCCGAACGCTTCGATGCAGGTCTCGACATAGGGTTTCCACGCCGCGGCCAGTGTCTTCCGAGGACGGCGGGTCCGCCTTCGTGTGGAAGTCCCAGCCGTTGATCCGCATCGCCAGGCCGCCGAGCTTTGACCACGACATTCGGGCAGGTCGCCAGTTCGCGGATCGAGGCTTCGACCACGTCGCGAAGATCTCGTCGCGCTTGCCGGCATAGGCGCCGATCGCCAGCGGGCCGCCGACATGGTTCAGGCAGATCCGCGTGCCCGGAAATGCGCGCGCCAGCGCGGTCACGTCGGCGATCTGCGGATGATACAGCCACGCATCGAAGGTCAGGTTCAGCGGCGCCAGGCAGGCGAAGCCCTTCGCGGAAGGTCTTGTCGCACATCAGGCCGGGCGGCGGAGTGTAGGCCGGGTTCATCAGGCTCGGATCGGGATCGTAGGCGGTGATGTGGCGGATGCCGCGGAACCGGCCGCCACCGGCTCGGATATGCGCCTCCAGCACCTCGCGCGACGCGCGCGCCGATGCGCAGATCGACGTGGCCGACGATGCCGGCGCAGATTTTCGTCGCGCCGTAGCCGCCCGAGGCGCTCATCGCGGCGACGCCGTTGACGAACTCGGTTTCGCCGACCGGGCGGAATCGCCTCCGGCCCGCCGGCGCGGTGCATCGAGCGGCATTGCACGAACACGGTGGCGACGATGTTGTGGCCGCTGTTGGTGTCGGCCAGCAGGTCGTCGAGCATGTAGCGCCAGCCTGGCCGTTCCCACAGATGGTGGTGCGGATCGACGATCGGCAGGTCGGGCTCGAGGATCGCTTCGGTGCGGCGGGCGAGCCAGTCGTCGCGGACCGGGATATAGGGGCTGGTGGGCGGTGGTGGTGCTCATGGACGTTTCCCTGGCGGCTGTTGGCCTGACTGTTTCACCGGCCGGGGCAGATGCCAAGAGGTGTCCCTGATGCTACGCTGCCGGGCGGGGAGAAACCGCCATGCCGAAAGCCCAAGCCGCCGTCCTGCGCCAGACGAACACGCCCATGTCGATCGAGACGATCGATGTCGGGCCGCTGGCTCCCGGCGATGTGCTGGTACGAATCCGCGCCGCAAGCCTGTGTCATACGGATCTGGAGGCGATCGAGGGCGCGCTCGCGGTGCCTCTGCCCGCCGTGCTGGGACATGAGGCGGCGGGCGAGGTCGCTGAAACCGGCCCCGGTGTCGAAACACTGAGCGTCGGCGACCGGGTGGTGCTGTCGTGGAACCCGCATTGCGGCGCCTGCTTCTACTGCGATCGGGCGCAGCCGATCCTGTGCCGGCAGTATCTGGCGAACGGACCGAAAGCGTTTCATTTCGATGGCAGGCCCCGGCTGGCGTGCGAGGCGGTGCCGGTGCATCAACTGATGTATCTGGGTGGTTTCGCGGAATACTGTATCGTGCCGGCGCAGGCGGCGATCCGTGTGCCGAATGCGATGCCGTTCGACCGAGCAGCGCTGATCGGATGTGGTGTGATGACAGGCGTA
The DNA here is from genome assembly GCA_963771475.1 of uncultured Alphaproteobacteria bacterium. Taxonomy (GTDB): domain Bacteria; phylum Pseudomonadota; class Alphaproteobacteria; order Acetobacterales; family Acetobacteraceae; genus Rhodopila. The sequence continues at coordinate 409,496 of CAVYTN010000030.1, forward strand.
GGGGCGGCGACGCGAATCGCCGATCTGCGCTGGGGCGATACCGCCCTGGTCATCGGCTGTGGCGCGGTGGGCCTGTCGGCGGTGCAGGGCTGCGTCCTGGCCGGATCCGGAACGATCATCGCCGTCGATCCCAACCCGGCACGGCGGCAATTGGCCCAGGCGATCGGCGCAACACATGCCTGCGCGCCCGATGAGGCGGTCGATCTGGCGCGGTCTCTGACGGATGGGCGCGGCGCCGACGTGATCATCGAGGCCGCCGGGCGACCGGAAACGTTTCGCATGTCGGTCGAGGCCGTGCGGCCCGGCGGGCAGGTCGTGTGGCTGGGCAAGGTCGCGGTGAACGACGAGGTCGGCTTCCGCTGGGGCAGTCTGATGCAGGAGAAACGAATTACCCGCAGTTCCTATGGCGGCACCAGGCCGGCGACGGATTTTCCGATGCTGGCACGCGCCTACCTCGAGGGCAAACTGAAACTCGACGAAATGATTTCCGCTCGGATTCCGCTCGCAGAGGTGAATGAGGGGTTCGCGGCGTTGAAGCGCGGGGAGACGGTGCGGAGTGTGGTGATGTTCGGGTAGATGTTAGTTTCTGTCGTCATGATACCGATTGGGGCCACTCGGTGGCTCAGAGGAGAGAGATGACGGGGGGCTGGATGGGGCAGTCTAATCCCCGTCCGGTCCCGCTTGCAGCGCGATCCATTTTGGACCTGGCACGGTCCGCACCTTGGGCCAGATCAGCAGCAGCACATAGCGCCGTTTCGCCGCCCGCTCCGCCGCCACCGCGGCCAGCACATCCGCCTCGCTGAACACCGGCATGTCCTGCACGCGCAGGATGACATCCCCCGCCTTCACCCCCCGCTCCGCGGCGTCGGAGTTCGCCGGGACGGCGGTGACCAGTATGCCTTCCTTATACGTGGTGAGTTCCAGCTTCTTGCGGTCTGCTTGCGGCAGCGGTGCCATCGTCAGGCCCAAGTTCGGCGGAATGGCGATCTTCGGCCGCTGCGTCTTGACCGGGGCATCGAGCGCATCCCACTGGTTGCGCGGCCATTCGCCCGTCGTCACCTGGATATCGCGGGGTTTGCCGTCTCGGATGATACCAAACGTTACCGCCACGCCGACATCACTTTCGGCAATGTCGCGCAGCAGGGCACGCTCATCCGACGGCTTCGACCCGTTGAAGGTCAGCACGACATCCCCCACCAGCAGCCCCGACTTGAAGGCCGGACCGTCGGGACGCACCCAGGAGATGATCGATCCCTCCGCCTGCTGCATGCCAAGCGCCTGGGCCATGTCGGGGGTGATGCCCTGCAGCTTGACGCCGATCCAGGCCGGCCGCACCCAGCCATAGGTCTGCAGCCGCTTGATGACGAACGCCGCGCTGCGGGACGGGATGGCGAAGCCGACGCCGACCGACCCTGCGGTGGGCGAGATGATCGCCGAGTTCACGCCGACCACCTGCCCTTTCATGTTGAACAGCGGGCCGCCCGAGTTGCCATGGTTGATCGTCGCATCGGTCTGGACCAGGTCATCGTAAGGCGAGTTCTGGATGTCGCGGTTCAGGCCGCTGACGATCCCGGCCGACACCGACAGGCCGATGCCGAACGGGTTGCCGGCGGCCAACACCTGGTCACCGATCTGCACCATATCGCTGTCCCCCCAGTGCGCCGCCATCAGCGTGTGGCCGACGTCGATCTTGATCAGCGCGAGGTCCGCCAGTCGCGAGGCACTGAGCGTCTTGCCGACATAGCGTGTGCCGTCCGATAGCGTGACCAGGATCTTAAACGCGTCCTCCACAACATGATAATTGGTCACGATCAGGCCATCGGGATCGATGATGAACCCCGATCCGACAAAGTTCTTTACCGTCATCGAGCCGCTGGGTTTCGGCGGCGCCTGTCCCGACGCGGAGGCTGGCGGTGGAGCGGTCATAGGCTGCACCTTGCTGGTGGTGATGTTGACCACGGTCGGCAGCAGGGCCTGGATCAGGTCGCCCTTATTGGCCTCCACTTCTTCGGCGACGGCCGGCAACGGCCTGATCGCTACAGGGGAGACGAACGCCGCCGCCATCACCCCGATCATGATGTGCAACAGGAGACGAGGTGAAGCACGGTCCCTGAGGTGCCCGATTCGGATCATCGGCTGGTCTTTCGTTGCTGCGGGCCGCGGTTCGTCCCGCTGGTGGCCCCGTTCGAGATCAAACCCGCTGCAACCGACCGCGCAGATGCAAGTTGAGAGGAAAACGGCGCCCGAAGCGGATGAGCCGTATGAGAGCGGCCGTCGCGAATGAATGTCCGCTGCATCGCACGGCACGTTCCGGAGATTTAGTCTTCGCTGAGCGCCAGCGCCAGATCGGCGACTCCCATCGGATCCTCCCTGGCGGCGAGGCGAGCGGCGGCGAGCCACGCGAACCGTTCCATCAGCGCCTTGCGGCGCGGCGCCGCCAGGCGGATCGTGGCGGGCTCGCGCAGGACATCTGCCTCCCGCTCGGCGCAAACGATCAGGCCGGTCTCCGGCGGCAGGACCTGTTGCGGAAAGTCGCAGTCCACGGCGAAGAAGAACTGGTCGCAGAACGGCTGGTATTCAGTCCATTTGCCGTCCGAGAGGTAATCTCGCAGGCAGGACTTCACCTCGATGCAGACGAAACCACCCCCCGGCTGCAGTGCCAGGATATCCGCTCGGCGGCCGTTCGCCAGCCGCACTTCGTGCAGCGGCGCCCACCCCATCCGCAGGCACAGGCGTGAAGCTGCCAACCGCACCATGGCGCTGCGTTCGGGGGCGCTGCGTTCGGGCGTCGCAGCGAGGCCGCTCATTCGACCAGGCGGTTGATCGCCTGCGCCAGGCGGATGTCGTTGCCGGAGAGCCCACCCACGTCATGCGTCGACAGCTCGATCCGCACCGTGTTCCAGACATTCGACCAGTCTGGATGGTGGTTCATCTTCTCCGCCAACAGGGCGACGCGGGTCATGAAGCCCCAGGCTGCGTTGAAGTCGGCAAACTTGAATTCCCGCCGGATCGCGTCCTTGTCGAGCGCTGGCGTCCAGCCGGGCACCGCGGTGCCAAGCGAGGCGCGCTGGTCATCTGTCAATCGCGTGGCCATCTCTCGATCTCCTTTGCTGTTGGCCAGACAGTGATGGTCCTGGGTCGCGCGGGCACTGATCCTCGAGCGGTTGAAGGCTCGGGACATCCCTCCCCGTCATGGCCCGGCTCGTCTCTGACCTTACTCCAGCCGCTGTCGCGCAGCCAAAGACCGTGCCACGCCGGGAGACGGGGGTGGTACGGACTCCGGCCACCCCAACGCCATTACGGTTACCTGGGCCCTTAGAGCAGGATGTCAGCCATCCTGCTCCAGGTATTTGTTTGATCGCGTGATTCAGACCTCCGGCGATTCCGCCTTCGGTCATCACGCTAACGGCCCCATCAATTACGCCGACATCTTGATCGGCGGATCCAGATCCGCCGGCAGCGGGCAGACATACGGCGTCTTGCCGACCCGAGCCGGCATGGTCGGCCTTGGCGCGGGCGCGGAGGGTCTCGTCCTGGATGACGTCGACCGCCGTGCCGGCCATCACCTTGGCCACGTGCACCAGGCCCTTATGCGCCGCCGGCAGCTTGCCCTGCGCCGGTCAACTGCCAGGAATGGCCCGGCGTGCCGATCGCGTAGGTCGCGCCGCGCGCCTGCACCGTCGGCACCACCCAGGACTCACATCGCCCACATCGGTCGAACCGATCACCGCCCGACGGTTTGGCATCCGCCGGAATGATCAGGTCGCACAGCGGCGTATTCGGCCTGTACCGGCATGCCGGCGCGGCGATAGGACGCTCTCGATGTCCTCCTCCGTCAGGGTCGCCTGGAATTCGGCGGCGGTCGCGCGGTCCGCATCGTCGAACGGCGGCGGCCCGAGGCGCTCCAGGTTGTCCTGCATCGCCCGCTCCAGCGGCGTGTTGGCCAGCAGGTTGGACACGGCGCTGACCACCTGGCCTGGTGACCGTGGTTTCGGTCATCAGCGCGGCGCCGTCGGCGATCTTGCGCACCCGCTCGATCAGCCGAGACAGGTCCGGCAGGTTCGTCGCGCGAATCAGATAGCGCACCTTGGCGAAGGCCTGCACCACGTTCGGCGCCACGCCGCCGGCATCCAGGATGGCGGAGTGCACACGCGCGTCTGACGGCATGTGTTCACGCATGTAATTCACGCCGACGCTCATGAGCTCCAGACCGCATCCAGCGCGCTGCGCCCCAGATGCGGCGAGGCGGCGGCGTGCGACGCGCGGCCGTGGAACGAGAAATCGATCCGGGTGTTGGCCAGCGACTGCGCCGGATTGACGCCGGAGAACGACGACGGATGCCAGGAGATCGCGACATCGACGTCGCTGAACACGCCGGCGCGAGCCATGAAGCCCTTGGCGGCGCCGCCTTCCTCGGCCGGGCAGCCATAGTAGCGGACGCGGCCCTTGATGCCGTTGGCCGTCCAGCTAGTCCTTCACCGCGGTTGCCGCCAGCATGCGACGCGGAGCCCAGCAGGTTATGCCCGCAGCCATGGCCGAAGCCCGCGACCGGGCAGCGGTTTCGGTTCGGCGACGCCGGCCTCCTGCGACAGGCCCGGCAGCGCGTCGTATTCGCCGAGGATGGCGATGACCGGACCGCCTTCTCCGGCTTCGCCCATGACGGCGGTGGGAATGCCGGCGACGTTCTTGCGTCACGCGGAAGCCCTTGGCCTCCAGCATCGCGGTGTGTTCGGCGCAGGACTTGAACTCGGCGTAGCAGAGTTCGGGGATTTCCCAGACGCGGTCGGACAGGGCGATCAGGTCATCCTGGTGCGTGTCCACCAGACGCCAGATTTCCTCGGAATTCTGCATGATGTTTCCTTTCCGTTCAGGTTGGGCGGTTTAGCATGCCGGGTCGGCAGGCGAAAGGGCGCGAAAACAGTTTGCCAGATGGTCGTCGACCATCCCGGTCGCCTGCATGAACGCATAGCATATGGTAGAGCCGACGAAGCGGAAGCCCAGCCTTCTTCAGCGCCTTGCTCATCGCGTCGGAGATCTTTGTCGTGGCCGGCACCTGAGAGCGGTCGGTCCAGGCATTGCGGACCGGCGTGTGGTCGACAAAGGACCACAGGTAGCGATCGAGGCTGCCATGCTGGCTTATCGCCGCCTGCGCCGCCTGGGCGTTGTCGCGGACGGAATAGATTTTCAGCCGGTTGCGGATCAGCGGCGAGTCCGCGATCAGCGCCTCCAGGTCCCGCGTCCGTCATCGTCGCCACGCGGTCGATGTCGAAGCCATGATAGGCCGCGCGGTAGGCGTCGCGGCGGACCAGAACCGTGCGCCACGACAGCCCCGCCTGCGCCCCCTCCAGCGTCAGCAGCTCGAACAGCGCTCGGTCGTCATGCGTGGGGCACGCCCCATTCGGTGTCGTGGTAGGCCTGCATGGCCTTGTCGCCGGTCATGGCCCAGGGGCAGCGTGGCTGGCAGCGGGCACGTCGCTCATGGCGTGCGCATCGCCGCTTCGCCAAGGCGGGTCTGGCGGGCCAGGCGCGGGCCTCTGGCGATGTTCAGCACGGCGGTCAGGTCGGACAGTGTCTCGGTGTCTCCGGCCAGGGCGCGCAGGCGGGCGGCGATGTCCAGCGCGAGGACGCGCAGGCCGACCAGCGTGGCGTCGCCGGTGCGGAACCGTCCCGCATCGAGGGCAGCGACGATCGTTTCCGCCGCCGCCTCATAGACGCTGGTGAGTGCAACGATGGCGCCGAGGTCCGTGGCGTCGGCCTGAAGACCGTTTGTGGCGTGGCGCAGGGCGCCGAGGATGGCAAAGGTGCCGACGGCGTCCTCCACGTCGCGGAACGGCAGGGCCATGCGGTCATAGGCGGTGCCGGGCTCGCCCAGCAGCGCGTCTTGCGGGACGGTGCAGCCGTCCAGCGTCAGCAGGCAGTGGCGGGAGGGACGCAGGGCGTGGAAGCCGGGCATGTCCTGCATCGTCAGGCCGGGCGTGGTGCGGGGGACGATGAAGGCGCTGTAGCGCTTGCGGCCGAGGTTCTCCTGCGTGATGGCGAAGACGATGATGGCGTCGGCCGAGGGGCCGTTGCTGACCCAGGCCTTGCGGCCGGTGATGTGCCAGCCCTCTGGGGCGGGTTCGGCGTGGGTGGTGAGCAGCTTGGGGTGGGCGCCGACCTCGGGTTCCGAGATGGCCACGGACAGCGCCTTGCCGGCCCAGGCGGCGCGCTGGGCGTCGGTGCCGTGGGCGAGGAAGTGGCGGTAGACGAGCTGCCGGCCGCCCCAGACGGAGGCGAGGCCGAGCAGGCCGGTGCGGGCGACGATCGCGGCTTTGGTGCGGGCGATGGCGGTATAGTCGGGGGACGGGGCCAGCAGGCCGGCTTCCGCCATGCCCGGAGCGCGGGTCGGCGGCGGGGTCCGGGTTCAGGCGGAGCCAGGTTTCGATCGGATCGTCGGTCATCCGGGCAATGGTGGCATGATGTGGGTGGGACGCGAAGAGGCTCAGTCTGAGCCGGCGCTTCATCGACGCCGAGTGTCGCTGCTTCGTGAATAGCGTAACGAAGTTGCGCATGGTCTAATAATTGCGCCATCAAGCCGTGCCGTTGCAGCAAGGGAAAACGACTTGCAAACACAACAAAAAACGTCCCTGGGGGAACGGGTCAAGAACCTCGCCCCACCCGCCGCTCGGCGTCTCTCCAGGCACGTGAAGGCCGTGCTATCCAACTTGCAAAACCGGGGACTATCCGCGCAGGACGTCTTCACCAAGATCTACGCCGAAAAAATGTGGGGGGACGGGTCGGAGACTTTCTATTCCGGGCCCGGGTCGAACGAGGAAGCTGCCGCCCCGTATGCCGATTTCGTAACCAGCTTCATCGCTGAACACCATATCCGCAGCGTGGTCGATCTGGGCTGCGGCGATTTCCGAGTTGGCCGCTTGATCGCATCCAGCGGTGTCAGCTTCACCGGAGTCGACGTCGTCCAACCGCTGATTGACGAAAATTCGCGGCGCTTTGCCAATGAAACGATCCGATTCCAGTGTATCGATATCGCAAAAGACGCCCTGCCGGACGGCGATCTGTGCCTGATCCGCGAGGTCTTCCAGCATATTTCCAACGCCCAGATCTCCGCTATCCTGGCGAAACTGAACAAATACAAATACGTCCTGTTCACCGATGTGCAGCCCGAGGATACCAGCGGATACGGGATCAACCGCGACAAGGTTCATGGCGCAAGTTCGCGTCTTGTGCATAAATCTTACTTAAGGCTGGAAGAATCGCCTTTCAACGTGAAGACCGTGCGGTTGGTGTTCGAGGCCACGCCGCCACATTTCGCCTCGTACACACCCTTTCAACTCAGAATTAAGATGCGAACGTTCCTTTTGGAATCGAATACCGCCGGGTGATGCTCTCACCTAAGCCCGCCTGGACCCCAGCCGACGTCCCCGCCCCGACGGCAAAACCAGTATCATCGCCGGCGGAGTTGGCTACGAAACCGCACGCGGCATATTGATCCACGTCTGCTTTGCCCATCGAGGCCACGCCGTCTTGGCGGGGAAGCCCGGCCAAGACGGAATAACCACGTCACATCCGCCTGTTAAGTTAGGTACCTAAGCAACGATATTCTTCGGCACATCCCTAAACGGCCGATCATTGTCCGTCCGAGGCTCCTTCGGCATCGCCAGCACCCGTTCGCTGATGATGTTCCGCTGGATCTCATCCGTCCCCCCGGCGATCGACCCGGCCGGCACCGACACCAGGATCTCCGCGATCGTCCCGTTCATCGGCCCATCCTCACCGGTCAGCATCGCATCCGCGCCCATGATCAGCGTATGCACCTGCGCGGCCAGCCGAGCGACGTTGGACGACGCCAGCTTGCCCAGCGAACCCTCCGGCCCCTGTGGTTTCCCCTGCAACTGAGCCGCCCGCGACCGCCGCGCCGTCCATTCCGCGGACTTCGATAACGTCAGCAACCGAGCGATTTCCTGCCGCACGACGGGATCGGAGATTTTACCGGTGGCCTTGGCGCGTTCGATCACCAGATCGACGCGGCCGGCGCGCTGCGGATACCATTTGTAGGGCTCCATCACCGTCTGCGTCTCGGCGCGTTCCTCGTCGTAGATGCGGCCGATGCCTTTCGAACCCTGGCCCCAGGTGCGGAGGCCGTCGGCCTCGCGGCGTTCATGCATCAGCGTGGTGGTCGCCACCGCCCAGCCCTTGCCGATATCGGCGACGAGGTTCTCCGGCGGCACATCGGCGTCGGTGAAGAACACCTGGTTGAACGACGCATGCCCGTTCATCTGCCGCAGAGGATGCACCTGCACGCCGGACTGGTGCATGTCGATGACGAAATAGGTCAGCCCCTGGTGCTTCGGCGCGTCCCAGTCGGTGCGCGCGAGCAACAACCCCCAATCGGCATGGTGCGCGCTGGTGGTCCATACCTTCTGCCCGTTGATCACCCAGCGATTGCCCTTGAACTCGGCGCGCGTCATCGCGCCGGCCAGGTCCGAACCACTCCCCGGCTCACTGAACAACTGGCACCAGGTGTCCTCGCCCGACAGGCTGCGGCGCAGCCATTTCTCCTTCTGCGCCGGCGTGCCGTGCGCCAGCAGCGTCGCCGCGGCGAGGCGGCGGATACCCGTTCGGGCGACGCCGATTGCGCCGATGCGCTGCATCTCCTCTTCCACGACGGGCGCCAGAGACGCGGGCAGGTCCATGCCGAACCAATCCTTCGGCCAGGTCGGCACGCCCCAGCCCGAGGAGATCAGCGTGTTGCGCCATTCGACCAGCCCCTGGTCGGGGTTCCAGTTCGCCTCCAGCCAGGCGCGGACATCGGTGCGGACGGAGGCCTCGGTGTATTCGGTCATGCTCAGGCTCCCCATACCTGCATCATCAGTTCGCGATGGTACGCCGGGTTGCCCAGGAACACCTCGCTGCTTTTCGCGCGCTTGAACCAGAGATGCGTGTCATTGTCCCAGGTGAAACCAATCCCGCCATGGATCTGGATCGTGTGTATGGCGGTCTGCATATACGCCTCCGACGCCGCGGCCTTCGCCAGAGACGCCACCGCCCGCAACTCCGGATCGTCGTCCGCCGCCGCGGCAGCAGCGTAATAGGCTGCGGATTTCGCCAACTCGACATCGAGCAGCATGTCGGCCTGCCGGTGCTTCATCGACTGGAAGGACGCGATCGTGCGGCCGAACTGCACACGCAGATTGGCATAGTCCAGCGCCGACTCGCGCAGCCGCTCCGCACCGCCCACCATCTCATTCGCCAGGCACACGGCGGCCTGCGTGATCGTGCGGCTGAACGGCGCCGCGGCCGCCCCTGCCTCGCCCAGCAATGACGCCTCCACACCGTCGAACGTCAGCAGCGCCAGCTTGCGCGTCGGGTCCATCACCTTCAGCTTCCGGCGCGTCAGGCCCGGCGCGTTGCCGGGCACGGTGAAGAACGACAGCCCATCCGTCCCGGACGAGCCAGGCCGGCGCGCCAGCACGACGATCAGGTCGGCCGAGGCGCCGTCCAGCACGAAGCTCTTGACCCCCTGCAGCTTATAGGCACCCCCGGCCGGCGTTGCGGTCATCTCCACCCCGTCCACGTCCCAGCGCCCGTTGGGTTCGGTGAAGGCCAGCGTGGCGATGGTGTCCGCATCGGCGATGCCGGGCAGCAGGTCCTTCTTCTGCGCCTCGGTCCCCGCATTCATGATCGCCGTCGCCGCCAGCACCGTCGAGGCAAAATACGGCGCGCACAGCAGCGCTCGGCCCATCTCCTCCAACACGATGCCGAGTTCGACGAAGCTGAACCCCTGGCCGCCATAGGCTTCCGGGATATGCACCGCGCTCAGCCCCAATTGCTGATTCAGTTCGCGCCATGCCGCTCGGTCCCAGCCGGTTTCGGTCTCCATCAGCTTGCGCACCGCCGTGGGGGGCGATTTCTCCTCCAGGAAGCGGCGGAGAACCGATCGGAACTCCTCCTGTTCCGCGGTGAAGGTGAATTGCATGCGTTTCCTCCGAACGGTTCGAACCGTGAGTCGTCCGGCGCAGATTGCGGAGGATGCGGCCGTTCGGCAAGCGCCGAGCCGGTATGGCAGGCATCCGGCGGGTTGCGCAGTGCCGGCAACGCGCCGGCCGGTGCCTGAAAGGTGGCCCGGGGAGGCAGCGCCGCAGCAGAACGGACCCATATCGGAATGAATATGGTTGGCAATGAAGTCGTTGGACGAGCGCACAGGGTATCCCGGTACGGAATGAGGATGAATATGAATGGATAATGAAACCACAGTCGATTTCCAGCACGATGAAGTGATTTTTCTCCATCTGTAAGTAACACGGCGTTCATAGTATTGTCTTGTGATTACTAGGACAGGCGAGGAAATCGTGCAGTCACCCAACAATACGCTGGTCGGTTACGGCCAGTCGATCGTTGACGCTTATGGTAATATATGGACAATTACCGCAAACAGCCAAGTCGCAGTCAACGGGATACCGGATCCATCGACAGGCAACGTTACGCATCTGGCATATGCGAACGGACTCGTCTGGCAGGAAAACACCAGCGATCTCTGGTGGTCCAAGTCGACGCCGACTTCTGCCTGGGGGCCGACGGCAGGAACGTCGACGGTCCCGGTGACCGTCTTTCCGTCGCAGGACGACTCCGTGCTGGGCGCACCGAGAAGCGGCTCCCGGTCCAGCATCACCGACCAGAGCGGCAACAGTTGGACGATCGTCAACGGTCAGGTCGTGGTGAACGGTATCGCGGATGCGACGACGGCGAACGTGATCCAGCTTGCCTATGTCAACGGGCGGATCTGGCAGGAAAACAGTCAGGGCCTGTGGTGGTCAAAGGCCACGCCCGCCGCCGGGTGGAGCGGCGGCAACGGCATCGCCACAAGTCCGATCGGCACCAGCTACTATGTCGCCAACAATCCTTTCGATCAGGCGACCATCCATGTCGGCAAGATCACGGTCGTCGAGCCGACAACCCCGCCGAACGCGCTGGCGGAAGTTGTCACCACAGGATTCCAGGCCAACGGTAGCCCGGTGGGCGTGAGCGCCTCGGGCGCGAAAATCGTCGTGGACGGCAACAGCAGCCTGACCAACGGCGCAACCCTGACCCTGCTGGGCGCCTACCGAGCGCCGGGCCCGTTCTACTCGGCGATCGAGAATGACGGGGCGATGACGATCTCCGGCTCGACAGCCAATCTTGGCCCGCTGAGCGGCACAGGTTCGATCACCGCAACGAATGGCAGTTCGCTCAATATCCAGAAGCAGCACTGCGGGCAACGTCATCCATCTGCAATCCTCCCACCTGACCATCGGCGGCCAGGAGGGTTTCGGGGCCGGCAACGGTCCAGCGGGCGGCATGTCGTTCCTGACGCCGATCACCATGAACGACAGCCCGAACAGCAGCATCACGCTCGCCAATACCCAGGCAACCAGCCTGGTGCTGCACGAAACCGGCGGATCGATCAGCGAGGTGTTCCTCTACAACGGCTCGACCGAGGTCGCCGATCTGAAACTCAGTGGCATGTCCCACCTCTACGCCGAACAAGGCATGACCGGCTCGACGCCGTATATCACCCTGCAGACGACCGCCACCGGACACGATCTGCCGGTGACGGTGAGCTGAACCCGGGACGGACGCCCCCTGGTTTGTCAGCCGGGGCGTCCTGTTTCGGGGGCCCGGCCGACTTCGGCTAGTCTGCGTCCAGGTTCGCATCCAAGCGGATCGGCCGTCGGCATGCGTTGACCCAAAGCGGTCATGACGCCCCTTGATTTGTCAGGGCCGGCGTCCTCCGTCATCCTCGGCCAGGTTTCCCTTCCTGGAGTTGCGCCCATGCCGCGTCTGAATTTCGGTGCCTTCCTCGCGCCGCATCACCCGATCGGCGAGACACCCGCTGCTGCAGTTCCGCCGCGACATCGATCTCGTCGAGCATCTGGACCGGCTCGGCTATGACGAATTCTGGTGCGGCGAACATCATTCCAGCGGCTGGGAGATGATCGCCTCGCCCGAGATGTTCCTGGCCGCGGCCGGGGAACGGACGAAGCGCATCAAGCTGGCGACCGGCGTCGTGTCCCTGCCCTATCACCACCCGTTCCACGTCGCGCAGCGCATCGTGCAACTCGACTGGATGACCGGTGGGCGGGTGATCTTCGGCTCCGGTCCCGGCGCGCTGGCGTCGGATGCGCATACGCTGGGCGTCGATCCGATGCTGCTGCGCGACCGCCAGGATGAGGCGATCGGCGTGATCCGCCGGCTGTTCAAGGGCGAGCGGGTCAGCATGAAGTCCGACTGGTTCCAGTTGAACGACGCCGCGCTGCAGTTGCTGCCGTATCAGGATGACATGCCCTTTGCCGTCGCCTCGCAGATCAGCCCGTCCGGCATGACGCTGGCCGGCAAGCACGGGATCGGCATCATCTCGATCGGTTCGCTGTCGGAAGAAGGTCTGAACGCGCTGCCGACGCAATGGGGCTTCGCGGAAAGCTGCCGCGGCCAGGCACGGCACGACGGTCGATCGCAAGAACTGGCGCGTGCTGCTGAGCTGGCACATCGCCGAGACACGCGAAAAGGCGATGCGAACAGGCGCGCGACGGCCTGTTCCGTCACCATAACGAGTATATCGCCGGCACGCTGCAGCGGCCAGGCGCGAAACCGTTCAAGACACCGGATGAGGCGGTCGAGAAGACCGCCTTCTCCGACAGGGCGCAGCCGCGACGATCGGCACGCCGGACGATCTGATCGAGCGGATCAAGGCGGTGCTGGACATCTCCGGCGGCTTCGGCACCGTCGTCGGCTTCGTGCACGACTGGGCGAACCCGGAGAACACGATGCGAAGCTGGGACATGGTTGCCCGCTACGTGGTGCCGGAGATCAACGGCTATCTCGCGGGCCTGCGCAAATCGCGCGAATTCGTCGCCACCAACCGCGACTATTTCGATCGGGCGAAGGAAGCGGTGATGGCGAAGATCACGGAAAACGAGGCCGCCGCCGCGGCGCTTGCGGTAACCCGTTCGCCGATGCTGGCGGCTTCCGCCAGCAATGTGCCGGACCTCGATGCGGCGCGGGCGAAGGCGGCGTCCTGACGAGGCGGGCCCCTGACGAGGCGGGCCACGACGGGTGGGTGGCCCCCTATCCCTGGGTCGGTGGGACTGTCACGCCGATCATGTCGCCTTCGCGGACGATCGCGGCGAGTTTGGCCTCATCCCAGCCCTCGGTGCCCGCAGGTCGCATCGGCAGCACCATCCAGCGGTAATCCGCCGTCGAGTTCGACAACCCGCAGTTTCACCGTATCGGGGATCACCGTCTTCCATTCCTCCGCCAGCAACTCGCGCGGATCGCGCACGGCTCTGGCGCGGAAGGCGGCGGATTTGTACCAGAACGGCGGATAGCCCAGGACGGCGCGCGGATAGCAACTGCACAGCGTGCAGACGATGAGGTGGTGCAGGTCCGGCGTATTCTCCAGCACGCCCAGCGGGGGCATGCCGCGCATCGGGATGCCCATCGCCTCGGCTGCCTTGGTGCCGTCTTCCAGCATCAGCGCCCGAAAGGTGGGATCAACCCAGGCGCGCGCGACCATCCGAGCACCCTGGCCGGGGCTGGCGCTGTCGGTCAGGGCCTGCCGCTCCTGAATATCGGCGGCGCTGACCAGGCCTTTCTGCTCCAACAGGGCACGCACGGCCGTCAGCAGGCGCTCGCTGTCGGTTTCCAGGATGGCCTGTGAGGGGATGGCCTGTGACGGGATGGTCTGTGCAGGGGCGGTGCTCATGCGGCCTCCGGCCGGCTGTTCGTGGTCGGGCCAGGCGCGCGGCGCACGCCGGACAAAGAATGCTGGTCCCTCATGGCTTTTCCAGCCAGTGCCCGAAGATCTCGACCAGCAGTTCGTCGTCGGGCTCGGGCTTCCGACCAGATGGCGTCCTTGCGGAAGCGGACATGGTACAGCGGCCGCGCTTCCGCGGGGCGCGCGAACGCCAGGTCTTCGGGGTTGGGAAACGACCCAAGCAGCCGCACCACCTGCCCGATCACGCCGCGCACGTAATAGGGCGTGCGGATATGCACCGGACCGGCCTGTTCGGGCCATTCATCCTTTACCCTGACGATGTCGCCCGGCTGGAACATCCCCGGCTGGACCATCCCCGGCTGGACCATCCCCGACTGGACCATCCCCGACGGCCATCACGGCGCCCCCAGCATGGTTTTCAGTTCGGCCTCGGAGATGACGCCTTTACGCAGCAGGTTGTCGGTGATCGAGCGGATCCAGCGCTGGTAGTAGCTCAGCCGGTGGTAGTCGGCCTCCGGGATCGACTCGATGCCGCGCCGCAATTCGTCCACCGACATGATCTTCTTCGCACCCAGCACGCCACGCAGGGCATCGACCTCCCGGTCGAATTCGGTGAGGCCGTGCGGCTCGATATCGACCGGCTCGCACATGAATTTGCTGGCGCCGCCCAGATCGTGGTTGGCCCGTTTCGCTTCCTTGTCCATGCGACGACGTTAGCGCATCCTTGTGCGGGTTGCAACAGGAACACCGATGCTGCTGACATCCGCCGACCCACATCCGTTCGCGTTCTGCGCGAGGCCGGCGCCCAGCGACATTCTTCCTGACCGGCGATCATGCCGGCCGCGCCATCCCAGCCGCGCTGGGCGACCTCGGCGTGCCGGCGGCGGAGATGGAGCGCCACATCGCCTGGGATATCGGCATCGCCGGGGTCACGCGCCGCCTGTCGGCACAGCTCGATGCGACCGCGATCCTGCAGACCTATTCGCGGCTGGTGATCGACTGCAACCGCGATCCCGCCTGGCCCACGGCGATGCCGGAGGTCAGCGAATTCACCCCGATCCCGGGCAATGTCGGTCTGACCGAGGCGCAGAAACAGGCCCGCGTGACGGAGATCTTCTCCCCCTATCACGACCGGATCCGCACCCTGCTGGATGCGCGGGCGCACCGCCGGACGATCTTGGTCGCGATGCACAGCTTCACGCCCGTCGTTCAAGGGTGAGAGCCGAGCGATGCATGTCGGCGTGCTGTATGACAAGGACCCGGCGCTGGCGCTGATCATGCTGGATCTGCTGCGGCGGGAGGGCGATCTCGTCGTCGGCGACAACGCGCCCTACGCGATCACCGACAACAGCGATTACAGCGTGCCCGACCCACGCCGAACAGCGCAGGCTCAATCACGTCGAGATCGAGATCCGCCAGGACCTGATCGCCGCCGAGGACGGCCAGGCCGCCTGGGCGGATCGTTTCGCTCGGCTACTGCCGTTGGCCAGCGCGGCCCTGGCCGCCGGCTGACAGATGGCTGCATCGACGGCTGCCCCAAGGGCTGACACCGCGACCGCCAGGGCGATGACCCGCGCGCAGGTGCGCCGGCTTCATCGAGGCCCTGGCGACGCACAATCCGGCACCCGAGACCGAGCTGCAGCTTCGCCGACCCGTTCACCCTGCTGGTCGCGGTGGTGCTGTCGGCGCAGGCGACGGATGTCTCGGTCAACAAGGCGACCGAGACACTGTTCCGCGTGGCACCGACCCCGAAGGCGATGATCGCGCTGGGGGTCGAGGGCGTTGCGTCGCATATCCGCTCGATCGGGCTGTGGCAGACCAAGGCGCGCAATGTCGTCGCAACTGGCGCGTGAGCTGGAGGAGAAGCACGGCGGCCAGGTCCCCGAGGACCGCGACGCGCTGGAGGCGTTGCCGGGGGTCGGCCGCAAGACCGCGAACGTGGTGCTGAACGTCGCCTTCGGTCACGCGACGATGGCGGTCGATACGCATATCTTCCGCATCGGCAACCGCACCGGACTGGCACCGGGCAAGACCCCGCGGGAGGTCGAGGACGGGCTGGTCAAACGCATCCCCAAAGCGCTGCTGCGCGACGCCCATCACTGGCTGATCCTGCACGGACGCTACGTCTGCAAAGCACGCCGCCCCGACTGCTGGCGCTGCGTCGCGGCGGCGTGGTGCGGGTATAAGGACAAGACCCCAGGCCCGGCGGCCGAGGCGTAGCCCTGCGTTAACAGACATGCCGGGCCATGAAGGGATGGCGGCGCCGAGGGCCTCTATAATGGGTATCGCCCCAGCCGGCGTCCCGCTGCCCCTACGCGACCTCGCGCAGGCACGGCCTTGCGACGCGGGACACGCTGCGGACGCCGACGACCTGACGCAGATTGCCCTCGACCACGTGGACATATTCCGAGCGGCATCGCCTCCATGGCGATTTCCACATGCAGCGTGTCGCCCGCTCGGTGCGACCACATGCGGTCAGGCACGAGATCACGCTTGGCATAGGGATGCAGCAGCCGCGGCAGCAGGCCGGGGGACGTGTCGGCGTCCAGCAGGAACCGGACGAACATGACGGCGGGTCGTTCGGCGGACGGATCGCTCACCATGGCGGTTGAAGATACGACAGGGGCAGACATGAAGGTCACTCCGGAAAAACTTCGAAAAAGACGGGAAATCCCCGGCTGCTTAGGCAGCCGGGCCGCTAATTCGAAGGATCTGGACCACCTGTGGCATGAGTTCGTTATAGCATCACGGCGCCGGCCAGTCGAGTTCCGGCAATCTCACAAGTGGTACTTGGCGCATCGATAATGTGCGATATTGCAGCGTAAGCGGCACCTCGATCTCCGACGGACTATCACCCGTACCGGTTCCGGCCAGCAATGAAAGCATCGCCTTCGCCACGGTCGCAGCCGATTTCGTGAGCACGCCGGACGCGGCCAGGCGGTCCAGGGTGTCCTGATAGCCGTTGACCTTGGCGCTGCCGCTGCCCATCGGCTGGAGTTGATCGTCCAGTGCCAGGGTCGCGGTCGAGGTCAGATGCAGCGGTCCCCAGTTCAGGGCCCCTTCCTTCACCTCCAGAGAGCCGCCGCCGTCGCGCCAGGCGCTGGCCGACGCCGCTAACGCGCCGCCAGGCGGAAACGGTCCGTTCAGCGTTCCGCCGACGGACAGGTCCGTGATCGACGGGCCCAACGGATATTTGAACCCGGCGGGCAAATCGATCGTGTTGGCCGAACAGGTGAAATCGATTGCCGCCGCACCGGTCTCGGTGTCGGCCAGGCTGGCCCTTCCATCGATCGTCCCGATGCCGGCCATCCAGGTCTTCGCCGCCGTCTGGACCCGCACATCGCGTCCGCTGAACGTGATCTCGTGAGCCGCGGGGCCGGTCAGCGGCAGCCTGATGTCGAGCGCGTCGCCGGCCAGCAGCAGAGGCGGCGCGCCGGCCATCCCGATCCGCTGCTCGCCCTGCAGGCTCAGCGTCAGCGTCGTCGGCTGAAACAGCGACACGAGCACACTCACCGCCCCCGAGGCGAACCGCACCGGCACAGGGAACGCGCCAGGATTATGCTCGGGATCACGCATCATGACGACATCCGGCAGACGCGCAGCGACGGTGTTAGGCCAGCCGCCGATGGTCATCGGCCCGGTCTGGATGCGCCAGCCCTCGGCGGTCCGGTCGGCGATCCAGGCGCGGATACCGTCGCGCATTTGATTGGCCGCCCAGTTCCAGTAGGCAACATCCGCTGCCACCAAAAGAACCACGATGGCGATGAGTCCATAGCCGAATTGTCTGAAATTCATGCACGATGCTTCATGTAGGATGCCTGGGGTGGTTTGGGCGGTGCCTGGTGGCCCAGAGGCCAGAGTTGAAACTTGCGCCGAATACCACAACCTTTGCGCGAGCCACCTCATTCATCCCCAAACGAAGAGTGTCGTGCAACCTCGTCATAAATTTCATTTTATCCCTTAAATACAATCTATTACAGATAGTCCTTTGGTGTACGCAAGGAATTGCCGCGGTTTGCTACACAGACTTATCCACACACCTTTCCACGCCAGACGCTCAAACCCGCCCAGGCTGTGCTTCCTTAGAGTGCAATCCCGGACCTGAATGACCCTCTCAAGCAAAAAAGGCCAGAGCATGATCAACCTGACCCGATCATGCTTTGATATGCAGCGCCGCAAACTCATCCCGAAGGCGGTCCATCAACTCTGCACGCGGCAGATCCGGCGGGATCGGCGCACCGATCGCGATGGTTATCACCCCAGGGCGTTTGAGAAAGGCCTTGCGGCTCCAGCAAACACCGGAATCGGTGGCCACGGGGATGACGGGCTGGCCGGTGTGTGCGGCCAGGGCGGCGATCCCTGGCTGCAGCGTGCCCACCGTCCCAGGCTCGCTACGCGTGCCTTCGGGGAAAATCACCACCTGCCGCCCTTCGTTCAGGGCCCTGGTGCCGCCGCGCAGCAGGGCCCTGATGGCGGCCGCACCGGCCCCACGGTCGACCGCGATCTGACCCGTCGCGTCGATCAGCCCGCCGAACAGCGGGATTCTCGTCAGTTCCTGCTTCAGCACGTAACAGCAATCCGGCACCAGGGTGAACCACACGAACGTGTCGAACGCCGACTGGTGCGCGCAGGCAATCAGGGCCGCACCACGCGGGATGTGCTCGAGACCCGTTACCTTCAGGCGGATTCCGCAGATCACCCGCGCCCCCCCGATGAGCAGGCGCGCCCATACCCGCAGGAAGTCCATCAGCGCGTGCGGCGCCAGCAAGCGGACCAGGGTCGCTTGCCAGGCCATGATGAAGCTCAAGCCGAAAAAGTAGACGTTGAACAAAGCGGAGCGGACCAGGATCATCCTGCCGTTCCGATATGCAGCAGGAGCTTCTCGCTGGCCTCCCGCCGAGGCAGCCAGGTCGACAGGCCCGAGAGCGTGAACAGGTATTTGGCGTACTCCTCCACTTCCAGTTTCAGCCGCGGCCCCTGCGCCGCAAGGCCGCGTTCAGCCGGCTGAACCGGCAGCGGAAACAGTTTCACCCCAGGCAGCGCCGCGTGCAATTCCAGCAGTGCACGGGGCATGTGATAACTTGCAGTCACCACGATCAATGCAGAAATCGCGTTCTCCCGCACCCAGGCGCCGGTCTCCACCCCATTGCCGTGGGTCGAGGCGGCGTAGCGGCCGAGCGTGATCCGGGAGGCTAGCGGCGTCAGGTCCATCCCTGCGATCCGGCCCAGCACCGCAAGATCGGTCCCGCCGCCGATGCCAGTGATCAGCAGCTTGTCCGCCCGCCCCTCGACCAGCAGATGCAACGCACTCTCGACCCGGCCGGGACCGCCGGTCAGCGCCACGATTCCATCCACATGCTCCGGCACCGGTTCGGTGGGCGAGGACGTCACGGACACGAACCACACGAAGCCACCCGCCAGCAGCGTGCCGGCTGCCAGGGCCAAACGTTTCAGAATCCGGCGCTTCGACCGCATGACCGGCTCAGACGCTGGGCCGATTTCGGCCAGGAAGCAACGGAACCCAGTGCCGGCACACGCGGGCGCGCTGGAGCGTGATGACCGGAGGCGGAATCGCCGGAGGTCTGAATCACGCGATCAAACCAACATCTGGAGCAGGATGGCTGAGCGATAGCGATGTCATCCTGCTCTAGAGCGTGATGACCGGAGGCGAAATCGCCGGAGGTCTGAATCGTGCGATCAAACAAACGCCTGGAGCAGGATGGCTGAGCGAAAGCGATGTCATCCTGCTCTAGAGCGTGATGACCGGAGGCGGAATCGCCGGAGGTCTGAATCACGCGATCAAACAAACGCCTGGAGCAGGATGGCTGAGCGAAAGCGATGTCATCCTGCTCTAGGCGGCTGACGGCCAGGACCGGCCAGGCAGGGGAGAATTGGCGCATGCGCATCGTTTACTCAAACGGGCGACACTTTGCCATTTCCGACTGACGGAGACGATCCGGATGCGTCCCCTGCTGAGGAGCGCTGGTAAAATACAACTGTCGGTTTAAGATTTGTTAACCCATACGCCCCATAACGCCCCCTACCGTGCCGCCATGAACATCGAATGCCCGAACTGCCACGCCGCCTATGACGTTCCGGACAGCCGTCTGGGAACGCCCCGTCTGGGCGCGCGCCGTCTCGTCCGCTGCGGCACCTGCGGCCATGCCTGGCCGGTAGGCGGCGCCGAGACGCCGACGGATGCGGCTGCAGGCGCCGCGCCCCACGGGTCATCGCCCCACGGGTCATCGGACGCGCAACCCGCCAGACAACCGGATGCAGTGCCTGCCCCGCAGGCGCCCGCGATTGCGGCTGCCGGCGACCGGCTTGCCCCGCCGCGTCCGGCCGCGCCACGCGATGCATTGCTGACCGGCGCCTGGGTCGCCTCCGCGCTGCTGATCATAGGTATTGCGACCGTGGCCTGTGTATGGCGTGAGGACGTTGCCTCTGCCTGGCCCCCGGCCGCCCGCATCCTGGGGACGGCCCCTCGGGCCGCCGTTGTCGCAGAGGCCTTTGTGCCGCGCCCGCTACCCCGCCAATAACCATGCCCAGTCCCGTTCGGCACGATTGGAACTGTCACGTCCTCAACATGTCCGTAACTGTACAAGAACGATATCTTTCGAAGACAAGCAAAGCTCCGGCGCGGCCCGGCGACAGAGTGGCTACTGCTCGTGCGGAAAACCTTCGCCCTGGCGTTGCGTCAGCAGGTTAATATACTGCGTCAGATCATCCGCGAGCACCGGCTTGCGCAGAATATGGAAGCCGCCGCCTTGCAGGGCGAAGCATGATGGCTCCTCGGCAAGGCCGGTCAACAGGATGGCGGGCAGCCCCGGGCGGAGCCGGCGGGCGCGTTGGATCAAGGAAATCCCGTCATCCCCCGGCATCGACAGATCGGTGATCAAAATCCGCACGACAGCGGACTCGGTCGCTATGATCTCCATGGCTTCTTCGGCATTGGCGGCGGTAAGAACTCGGAATCCGTCGGTTTCCAGCAGATCTGCCAGGGTCTCCCGCACGAGGCGGTCGTCGTCCGCGAGGAGTACGCACCCCATTCCTGTCATGGCACCGGGTACCCAGTCAGCGGGTTGGGATTGTCTGACGGGCCGACCCATGCGGCGGCGACGATGCCGTCAGGATCGAACGAGGGCTCCTGCAATCCGCACACGTCAATTGGTTTCCCTTTGCACACATTCATTTCCTCGGCCCCCGTCAGGCGTCACGTAATCAGGCCCGCCCCGTCGGCTCATTGGTCCGGATCAATCCCGATTTTGGAAATAATTTGTAAAAAGCTGCAATCTCGCAAACGTCTGCAACGCTGCTTTTCAAGCGCCAATTAAGCATTAATTTCGAACAATATAGTTGACATTTAAACATTTCAAGCTAATTTGATGACTTTTGTCATACCCGCTTCGCAAACCGCCACGTACCGGCGCAGACGAGCAACAAAAGACGGCGATCTTTCAATGACATGGACGTGATTGCGCCCTCGATACGGAAATCCAAATGTCATCATACCGAGAAGCAAAATAAGCCTGGCAGTCCGTGAGCCCGTCTGACGGCCGGCTACAGCGCCACAGACTCCTGCACCTTGCCTTTCCAATTCCCCTGCACCTTGCCTTTCCAATTCCGTTGACCGGTTGCGCATCCGTGCCCGACATCGTGCATCTGCCGCCGCGGCGGCCCGGTCTCCATACCGACGGTCCGCGACCGGACGGCGAGCTGCCGGCACACAAGCCGATGGACGACGTGCAGGCATTACAGCAGCAGTACGATCTTCAGAGCACCCTGTCGGCAACGCCTCTCGTGACTGGAAATTACGTCATTTTACTGAGAAACGGTGCGGAAGTACAGGCTGTCCTGCTCAGCAGGCTCATAGCTGATGTTGCGGGCAACATCAGCTATGACCGCTTCGGGTCACGCAAGATACGCGATGAATTCTTCGAGGCACTGCGCCAGGGCGGGGACCT
Organism: uncultured Alphaproteobacteria bacterium; assembly: GCA_963771475.1. Classification (GTDB taxonomy): domain Bacteria; phylum Pseudomonadota; class Alphaproteobacteria; order Acetobacterales; family Acetobacteraceae; genus Rhodopila. The sequence continues at coordinate 431,210 of CAVYTN010000030.1, forward strand.
CGCGGGAACCTGGACCGCGATCGGCTCCTCCAATCGGCTCTTTCAGCCGGAGGTCGCTGCGCACCCCCTGTTCGCCGCCACGCATCGCCGGCTGGAGGTCCGGGTCGGATTCCCGCCCGTTGAGAGCAAGTACCTGAAGGCGATCATCGCCAACCCCCTTGCGGCGCCCCCCGCTTGACCACATCCCGCCGCCGCGACCAAACTCGGCTGAACGGGACGTCCAGGGCGACGGCGCAAGTGCCTGCCGGCCGCTGGCGTTCGGCGTATGTAGAACAGCGACAGCAGGAAAGGGAGCGCGATGCCTCAGGTCACCCTGACGGTCAACGGCAAGCAGCACACGGTGGAGGTCGAAGACCGCACCCTGCTGGTGGAACTGCTGCGCGAGAAACTGGCCTGACCGGCACCCATGTCGGCTGCGACACCAGCCAGTGCGGCGCCTGCGTGGTGCATGTCGACGGCGATTTCGGTCAAGTCCTGCACCATGCTGGCGGTGCAGGCGGACGGCACCGCGATCACCACGATCGAGGGCCTCGCGGCGGCCGACGGCACGCTGCACCCGATGCAGGAAATGTTCCGGGAGCATCACGCGCTGCAATGCGGCTTCTGTACCCCCGGCATGGTGATGTCCGCGATCGACCTGGTGAACAGTCGCATCCGCAGCGGCATCACGGAGAAGGAAATCCGCGAGGGCCTGGAAGGCAATCTCTGCCGCTGCACCGGTTATCACAACATCGTCAAGGCGATCGCGGCCGCGCATCCGTTGATGCACGCCAAAGCGGCGAATAACACGCCGCGAGCAACAGGGAGATAACGCCATGGCCTTCGAAGGCATCGGTGCATCCGTTCGCCGCAAGGAGGACGTGCGCTTCCTCAGCGGCCACGGCAATTACACCGACGACATCAATCGGCCCGGCCAGCTTTACGCCGTACATCAAACGCTCCGACCGGCCGCACGCGACAGATCAACGGCATCGACACCACGGCGGCCGCAGCGGCGCCCGGCGTGGTCGCGGTGTTCACCGGCGCCGACATGGCGGCGGAGAATATCGGCGGCCTGCCCTGCGGCTGGCAGATCCACAACAAGGACGGCTCGCCGATGGCCGAACCGCCGCATCCGGTGCTCGCGGTCGGCAAGGTGCGCCATGTCGGCGATCCGGTCGCCGTGGTGATCGCCGAGACCAAACAGGAGGCCAAGGACGCCGCCGAACTGCTGGACATCGACTACACCGACCTGCCGGCCGTCGGCGACCTGGCCGGACGCCGTCGCGCCCGGCGCGCCGGAGGTGCATGACGACGTGGCCGGCAACATTTGCTACGACTGGCATATCGGCGACAAGGCCGTGGTCGATGGCGTGTTCGCCAAGCGCGCACAAGGTCGTCACGCTCGATCTGACCAACAACCGGCTGATCCCCAACGCGATGGAGCCGCGCGCCGCGATCGGCGATTTCGACACCTCCTCCGGCGACTTCACGCTGTACACCACCAGCCAGAACCCGCACGTGATCCGGCTGCTGATGGGCGCCTTCGTGCTGCACATCCCGGAGAACAAGCTGCGCGTGGTCGCCCCCGACGTCGGCGGCGGCTTCGGCTCGAAGATCTACCATTACGCCGAAGAAGCCATCGTCACCTGGGCCGCCGGCAAGGTGCGCCGCCCGGTGAAGTGGACCGCCGAACGCAGCGAAAGCTTCATGACCGACGCGCATGGCCGCGACCATGTCAGCACGGCGGAGATGGCGCTGGACGCACGAGGGACACTTCCTCGGGCTGCGCGTCCACACGCTGGCCAACATGGGTGCCTATCTGTCGACCTTCGCGCCCTGCGTGCCGACCTATCTGTATGCGACGCTGCTCGCCGGCGTCTACAAGACCCCGGTGATCTACTGCAACGTCAAGGCGGTGTTCACCAACACCGTCCCGGTCGACGCCTATCGCGGCGCCGGCCGGCCGGAGGCGACGTTCCTGCTGGAACGCCTGGTCGATGTCGATCGCGCATGACACCGGCATCGACCGGGTCGAGATCCGGCGGAAGAACTTCATCCCCGCCGATGCCTTCCCGTATCAGACGCCGGTGGCGCTGCAATACGACAGCGGCGACTACCAGACGACGCTCGCGGTCGCGCTGAAAAACGCCGACTGGGCCGGTTTCGAGGCACGCCGCGCCGACGGCCAAAGCAGCGCGGCAAACTGCGCGGCATCGGCATCTCGACCTACCTGGAAGCCTGCGGCATCGCGCCGTCGGCCGTCGTCGGCTCGCTCGGCGCCCGCGCCGGGCTGTACGAGGTCGCCGAATATCCGGGTGCATCCGACCGGCAGCGTCACGGTGTTCACCGGCACGCACAGCCACGGCCAGGGCCACGAAACCACCCTGGCGCAGCTCGTGGTCGACCAGCTCGGCGTGCCGTTCGACCAGGTCGAGGTCGTGCACGGCGACACCGCGAAGATCCCGTTCGGCATGGGCACCTATGGCAGCCGCAGCCTCGCGGTCGGCGGCTCGGCGATGGTCAAGGCGATGGACAAGATCATCGCCAAGGGCAAGAAGATCGCCGCCCATCTGATGGAAGCCTCGGTCGAGGACATCGAGTTCGCGGACAACACGTTCACCGTCGCCGGCACCGACAAGTCGAAGACGCTGACGGATATCTCGCTGGCCGCCTACGTCCCGCACAACTATCCGATCGAGGAACTGGAGCCCGGCCTGGACGAAACCGCGTTCTACGATCCGAAGAACTTCACCTTCCCCGGCGGCTGCCACATCGCCGAGGTCGAGATCGATCCCGAAACCGGCGTGGTGGAGATGGTCGAACTTCACCGCCGTCGACGACGTCGGCCGCGTGGTCAATCCGATGATCGTCGAGGGCCAGGTGCAGGGCGGCGTCGCCCAGGGCATCGGCCAGGCGCTGCTGGAAGCCGCGGTCTACGACGCCGGCGGGCAGCTGCTGTCCGGCTCGTTCATGGACTACACGATGCCGCGCGCCGACAACCTGCCCGAACATGTCGGTCGCCACCGAGAACACCATGTGCACGCACAATCCGCTCGGCTCGAAGGGCTGCGGCGAGGTCGGCGCCATCGGCTCACCGCCGGCGGTGATCAACGCGGTCGTCGATGCGCTGAAGGACTACGGCGTGCGGCATCTGGACATGCCGGCGACGGGCGCGAAACTCTGGTCGATCATCCAGCGCCCGGCCACAGCCGCGCAATGGCGGCCGAGTAACCGGACAGCTTGAAGGGAACCATACGATGTACGATTTCGCATATCAAAAACCCGGCAGCCTGGCGGATGCGGTCAAGCTGCTGTCGCGCGGACGCGGACGCCAAGGCGCTGGCCGGCGGGCAGACCTTCATTCCGGTGCTGAAGCAACGGCTGAACAAGCCGTCCACGGTCGTCGATCTGTCCAAGCTGGGTCTGACCGGCATCACCGTGTCGGGCGACAAGGTCACGATCGGCGCGATGACGACGCACGCCGACGATCGCCAGCAGTGCCGATATCAAGGCGAAGATCCCCGGCCTGGCAGCATCAGGCGTCGATGATCGGCGACGAGGCGGTGCGCCATCGCGGCACGATGGGCGGCTCGCTGGCCAACAACGATCCGGCGGCGTGCTACCCGTCCGCCGCTGCTGGCGCTGGGCGGGACGATCAAGACCGACCGGCGCTCGATCGCCGCGGATGACTTCTTCCAGGGCATGTTCACCACCGCGCTGGAACAGGGCGAGATCATCACCTCGATCGAACTGCCGATCCCGCAGAAGTCGGCCTACGAGAAGTTCCGCAACCCGGCGTCGCGCTACGCCATCGTCGGCGTGTTCGTGGCGAAGTTCGCCTCCGGCGTGCGGCTGGCGATCACCGGCGCGGGCCAGGGCGGCGTGTTCCGGCACACCGAGATGGAGAAGGCGCTGTCGGCGAATTTCTCCCCCGACGCGATCGCCGGGATCAAGACGCCGGCGGACGATCTGAACGGGGATATCCATGCCAGCGCGGAGTATCGCGCGCATCTGATCGGGGTGATGAGCAAGCGGGCAGTCGCCCAGGTCGCCTGAAGCCGGAGGCGTCTAGGCGCTAGCTTGCGGCAGTGGGCCGGTACGGCGATTGGCGTTGCGTGGAAAAAGCATGATGGAGCCTCGCCCACCACCAGACCCGCAGGCGCGGACCAGCGCCAACCGCTGGCTACCCCCCGTGCACGTCCGCATTTGCCGTCCGGCACCGCGGACGGCAAAGTGCGGCCGCCAGAAACTGGCCCACCGGAGTTGATGATGCCCAAGCGTGCCTTTGCCGCCCTCGCCCTGACCGCGCTGCTGTTCGGCTGCGGGCCGGGCCGGACTGAATTTGCGCCCACCTGTCCCGCACCGCGGCTGGTTTCAACGCTGGCGGACCTGACACACTACAGCCCGACGGCGAAGACCCATGACATCACCAGCCTGGTGGTGCAGGCGCAGGTCGTGTCCCTGAACGGCACCTGCCAGGCAGGGGACGACAAGACGACCGTCGCCGCCAAGACGCGGATCGGCCTGTCGGTCCGCCGCGGGCCGGCGATGACGGGACGGGACGCAGACCTGCCCGTCTTCCTCGCCGTCACGCTCGGCGATGACGTGCGCGACAAGCGCGTTTTCCAGGTGCATGTGACGTTTCCGCCCAATGTCGACCACGTCGACCTCGTCAGTCCGGAGATCGACCTCGCCATTCCGGTCTCCGCTGGCGTGACCGGCGCGTCCTATGGTCTGATCGCAGGCTTTCAATTGACGGCGGATGAACTTGCCGCAAACCGGTCGGCGCAGACGAAGAAATAAGCGAATTTATCGCCCCAGGCGGCGGCGCCCGGCATTGTCCGAGGCCCGGAAAGGACTGATATAGTAGCCGCATGACAGATACGCCCCCGAAGCCCCGCCCCAACCAGGGAAGACGCCGAGGCATGAAGAAGGAAGACTGGGAGATTCCCGCCAATCTCCAACCAGATCCGAGCGATTACTCGTTCGATCTGGAACGGACGCTGAAGGCTGTCGTCAGTCTCAAAACCTACGTGCCGGCCGACGCCTTCACCGCGAACACGCTGGGGACCGAGCGTGCGGGCAGCGGCGTGATGATCAAATCGACCGGGCCTGATCGCCACCATCGGCTATCTGATCACCGAGGCGTGAGACGATCTGGATCACCTCCAACGACGGCCAGGCGGTTCCGGGCCATGCCCTGGCATACGACCAGGAGAGCGGGTTCGGCCTGGTGCAGGCGCTGGGCAAGCTCGATCTGCCGGCGACTGGAAATCGGCGATTCCGATCGGCTGAAGGTCGGCGATCAGGCGGTGTTCGCCGCCGGCGGCGGACGCCACCACGCGATCGAGACGCGGATCGTCGGCCGGCAGGAATTCGCCGGCTACTGGGAATATGTGCTGGACGACGCGCTGTTCACCGCGCCGGCGCACCCGTTCTGGGGCGGCTGCGGGCTGATCGGGACGGACGGCAAGCTGATGGGCATCGGCTCGTTGATCCTGCAGCAGGGCGACGGCAAGGGCCGGCGGCTCGACATGAACATGGTCGTGCCGATCGGACTGCTGGCGCCGATCATGACGGACCTGCTGACCTATGGCCGGGTCAACCGGCCCGCCCGTCCCTGGCTGGGCATGTACGCGACCGAGTCCGACGAGACTCTGATCGTCGGCGGCGTTGCCGATAACGGGCCGGCGGAGCAGGCGGGCGTGCGGCCGGGCGACAAGATCCTGACGGTGAACGACGAGGAGGTCGCCGGATCTCGCCGGGCCTGTGGCGCCGCGTCTGGTCGTCGGGCAGCGCCGGGGCCGAGGTCCGGCTGCGGATCGAACGCGACGGCTCGCCGCAAGCGGATCACCGTCCGTTCGGCCGACCGGGCGAGCTTCCTGAAGTCGCCGAAACTGCACTGACAGTGGCGACGCCTGTGTTGCGCGGCGCCATCGTGCCGGTGACGCCGTTCCAGCAGAACTGCTCGATCTTCTGGGATGACGAGACGAAGGCAGGCATGGTCGTCGATCCCGGCGGCGATGTGGACCGCGGATCCTGGCCGCGATCGACCAGACGGGCGCGCAGGTCGAGCAAGATCGTGCTGACGCACGGCCATCTGGATCATGCCGGCGGCGCGACGGGGCTGCGCGATGCGCTCGGGCGGCAGCACGGTGCCGATCGAGGGACCGGATCGAGCGGGACGAGTTCCTGCTGGCCGGCATCGCCGAACAGGCCGCTGCCTACGGCTTCGAGGCGCAGAACGTCACCCCCGACCGCTGGATGGCCGAAGGCGAGACGCTGATGCTGGGCCCGCATCGGTTCGAGGTGCTGCACTGTCCCGGTCACACGCCCGGGCTCCCTGGTGTTCGTCAACCATGCGGCGACGGTTCGTCATTGTCGGCGACGTGCTGTTCCAGGGCTCGGTCGGGCGGACGGATTTTCCCGTATGGCGACCACGACGCCCTGATCACCGCGATCAAGACGAAGCTTCTGCCGCTGCGGCGACGACTATGCCTTCATCTGCGGCCACGGCCCCGGCTCGACGATCGGCGCCGAGAAGGCAGGCAATCCGTTCCTGCAGTGACAGATCAGAGCCAGGCCGATCTGTTTGCGGACGTCGAGGCGCTGCCCGCAGCCTTCGCGGCGTTCCAGCATGACGCGCCCGTGCCGGGGGCATTTCCCCTCTCTGCGGCGGACTTCGCGGACCATCTCCGGCAATTCTGTTACAAGGGCCAACCGACCGTCGAGCTGACGGAGTCCGGGCTTCGCTACTTCGTCAACGAGTTCTGGACCGCCGGCCAGCGCCGCGGCCACAGCCTGCACGAGATCAGCTACCGCGCCTGTTTCAAGCCCCAATTGCCGGCGTTCTTCATCGAACGCCTGACCCGACCGGGTGAGCGCGTCTATGATCCGTTTTCGGGCCGCGGCACCACGGCCGTGGAGGCTGCCCTGCTGGGGCGTGCGCCGGCGGCGAACGACGTCAACCCGCTGAGCGCGATGCTGACCGGACCGCGCCTGGCGCCGCCCTCGATCACGGCGATCGCGGAACGCCTGGCGGCGCTGGACCTTTCTGCTGCCGTGCCGGAGCCGCCAAAGGACGACCAATCCCAGGTCGATCTGACCGCCTTCTATCACCCGGAAACGCTGCGGCAGCTAACGGCCCTGCGCGCCTGGCTGCTGGAGAAGCCGGCGCTGGATCCCGTCGAGGCATGGATCCGGATGGTGGCGCTGAACCGGCTGACGGGGCACTCGCCGGGGTTTTTCTCGGTCTACACCATGCCGCCCAACCAGGCGGTCTCGGCGGCGTCGCAGCGCAAGATCAATGAGAAGCGGGGACAGGTCCCGCCGCTGCGTGACGTGCGGGCGATCATGCTGAAGAAAAGCCGGGGACTGCTGGCGGACGGACTGCCGCCGCCGCATCCGCCGGCGGTGCTGATGACGGGGCCGTCGGATGCGGCCCCTGCCCTGGCCGATGCGTCGGTCGATCTGGTGGTGACATCGCCGCCGTTCCTCGACGTGGTGGACTACGAGGGCGACAACTGGCTGCGCTGCTGGTTCGCCGGGATCGATCCGGCGTCCGTGCGTGATCGCCCGGCATCGCGACACCGCGGCGTGGGAGGCCTTCGTGCGGCGGACGCTTCGAAAGCCTGGCGCGCGTCGTCCGGCCCGGTGGGTTCGTGGCGTTCGAGGTCGGGGAAGTCCGCGGCGGGCGCATCCTGCTGGAGCGCAACGTCGTCGCGGCGATCGAGGGACTGCCGTTCGACGTGCTGGGTGTGATGGTCAACGAACAGGAATTCACCAAGACGGCGAATTGCTGGGGGGTGGGAAACAACACGCGGGGGACGAATACCAACCGAATCGTCCTGGCGGTGCGGCGTTAGGGGAGGCGGGTTAGTTTTGAAAGAAACCACGGAGCCGGCCGCGCCGCGGCCTTCACCGAGGATGCACGGAGGGCCACGGAGGCGCTGCGGCGCGGTCAGGGGCACTCGGGACCCCTATCATCTGAGGCGAGCCCCAAGTATTGTGACACAACCGAGTGCGAAGCACTTTGAAACCAATGCCACAAACAGTCCCCGGATCGACGAAACAACGACTCCGTGGCCCTCCGTGCATCCTCGGTGAAGGCCGCAATGCGGCCGCTCCGTGGTTTCTTGCACGATACCCAAAAGCCGCATCCCCCTAAACGAAGCTAAACCCAGACCTCCGAAGCCGATCCAACGACCGCTCTGCAATGCTGACGGCCTTCGCCTCCGCCCCATCAGGGCAGCCGCACCACCACCACAGCAGCATAAGAGCGCCGACATGCAGCATGGCGCCCAAGGCAACGAACGCCAGGAACTGGATTGCCAGCGGCCCCGTTCCCGTCGCCAGCGGCCAGACGCGCTGCAGCGCCAACAGCGCCAGGACCATCAGCGTGCCGGCGGCGGCACTGCGCCAGGTTGCCTGGACCAGCGACCAAACCGATGCCGTCACCAACGGGCGGGCGCCCAGGAACCAGAACACCGAACCGAACAGGGCCGTCGCGACCATGCCGTAGACGGCGCCGATCGGCCCGGCGATCCATCCGCCGTAGATGGCGGCGGGCACCCGCACCGACAGGAAGATCACGGCCAGGACGAGCAGCCGCGGCTGGCGGTTCATCACCACAAACAGGTTCTGCGGATAATGCCCGAACGCGTCGAACAGCGCGTAGAACACCACGGCCTGGATCATCGCCGGCGCGCCGGTCCATTGCGGGCCGAGAGCCAGGGGGGCAATCATCGGCGCCGTCACGAAGATGCCCAGCGACATCGGTGCGATCACCAGGAACAGGAACCCGAACCCGTTTACAAACGTCCGCGCAAGCTCGGTTGGCTGCGCGGCCAAACGGGCGAACTCGGCATAGAGCGGCGGCCGTATCGGTGCCGCGATCTCGCTGGCCGGGAGCGCCGCGATCTGCTGCGACACCTGATAAAGGCCCAGTTCCCGCACACCGCCGATCCATCCCATCAGGAAGGTGATGCTGTAATTGTCGACGACCGCCAGATAGGCCCCGATGACCGCCCATTTCGAGAAATCGAAAAGGTCACGCCACGCTTTGAGGCAAAGCCGGGGGCGGTTGGAAACCAGCACGTAGCTGTAAGAAATGGTCGCGACCGATGTGACGACCGTCGAGATGACGAGAGCCCAGTAGCTCCGAAGAATGATCGCCAGTACCAATGTCGTCAGGAAACTCGCGATACGGCCGATGAACTGGTAGCGAAACACGCCCGCGAATTCCATGCGAATTTGGAAATCGACCAGCCGTATGTTTTCCAACGATTGAATCACCGTCGATGCCGCCAGTGTCCACAGGATAGCGACAACACGCGGCTCGTGCATCGATTGGGCGGCGAGAGGAGCGGTCGCAACAATCAAGGCCGCAACCAAGGCGCCCCTGATCAGGCCGATCGTCCAGGCCGTATCGTAATGATCCCGCGTCGCGGTGCGCATGCGGATCAGCGCCGCGCCCAGCGACAACTCACTGAGCATCTGGACGATGTTGAGAATGGACGTGCCCAGCACCACCAGCCCGAAATCGTCCGGCGTCAGCAGGCGAGCCAGGATCGTTGTGCTGACGATACCGATCAGGCGGGAGATCACGCGCATCAGGACCATCAGGGTGGCGCCGTGCGCGATCGTATTGCGCTCATGCGTCGACGCCTTCGGCAAATCGGATATGTGACTGTCCATTCGCACCCGGTATCACGCCGCCATCCCGCACTGCCAGCGTGCCCGCGGTCGTATCGAGTTGGACATTGCCTGTCCAACATATTCGGATCGCCGAAGGAACCGGCGCAGCGCCGGATGCGCGCCCATCGCGCACCGTGATAAGACCGCCGGCGAGACCATGAAGGTGGTGCGACGACATGATCGAGGTTGTTATCCCCGCCTTCAACGGGGGCCGCTTCCTGCGAGAGACCCTGAGATCGGTCGCGGCACAGACCGTCCCGCCGGCGTGCGTGACGATCGTCGACGACCGCAGCACCGACGACACCGTCGCCGTCGCGGAATCATGCAGGCGGGAACTCGCGGGGCAGCTCGACATCCGGGTCATCGCCAATACCGGTCCGCAGGGTCCGTCAGCCGCTCGGAATACCGCGATCAGGCAGAGCGACGCGGTGTGGATCGCGTTGCTGGATGCCGACGACCTGCTGACCCCGATCCACCACGAATGCCTGCTGCGCGCCGCCCAGGCCCTGCCCGACGCGGTGCTGTCCTTCGGCAACTCGACGGTGTTCCGGGACGACCCGGACGGTACGCGCCGCGTCACCGTGCCGCAGTATCTCACGGTCAGCGGGGTATCCGCACTGCCCGCGACCGCACTCGCCGAGGGAACCTGGACGCTGGGCGAGGCGATGTTCGGCGCCATGCTCCATAACGGCGTCTTCGGCACATCGGCCTGCCTGATCAGGCGGGAGGCGGCGCTGTCCGTCGGCCTGTTCGACAAATCGATGATGCAAAGCGAGGATACGGACCTGTTCCTCCGCCTCGCGCTGGCCGGCGGTTTTGCCTTCACGCGGGACGTCGTCGCCAACAAGCGGGTCCACGGCGACAATCTGTCGCATGAGCGGCACAAATTTGCCTTTTGCCGCGGTACGGCACGCAGCCTGACGAAGCTGGCGGGCGAGGCGAAGAGTCTGACCTCAACGCAGGCGCAGGCGCTGGATCGGGCGCTGACCGTGGCGATCGACAACTATCTCTATCACGCCTCCCTGGCCGGCTTTTCCCCCTACAGCGCCGCCGCCGCGCTCAGCCGTCAAAGCGGACGGGGGGCACTGGCCGCCAAACCGAAGCATCTGCTGCGTCTGCTGCTGCATCGCTGGATCAGCGGGTAAGCGTCGTCTCGTCCGCGACTTTCCCACCGATATGCTTCTGCAGGGCGGTGTTCAGCTTCAGACCGATCGGGTCCGGCAACGCTGCAACCACGCGCTTGATCCACATTTTCGCATCCCGGTCGCCCCAGGCCACGTGGCTGAACATCTCTCGCAGCCGCGTGTGATCCCGAGCGGCGAAGGTCAGGTTGACGAGATCGATGTATTTGAGGCGGATCTCGTCATCGATGATCGCGTGATAAGGCCGCGCATCGATATGATTCTCCTTGATGAAGTTCATCGTCACGATCTCATCCAGCAGGCGTGAAATGATGTCGCGCGAGAAATTTCCGGCGTGCCGGCGGATGGTTACATGGGGATCGGTCAGCGCACCGGCCGTGCCGCGGTAGAGGCAGCGCAGCACCAGCTCCCCGTCCTCGTTCCGCAGGCCGCGCATCGCGGTGTCGAAGCCGCCGATGGAGGCGAGCAAGGATTTCGATACGGCCATGGCCGAGGGGAAGATCGGGTGGAACCGATAGGTTGCCGGGGCGATGCTGGTCCCGAACACGATACCCTCCGGCAGTGCACGCGGCTTCAACGACTCCCACCATCCGGGCGGCGCGTCATCGAATTTTGTGCGGGAATCCAGCACATCGTTGCGCAAGACGCGGAAATTGCTGAATGAGAAACCGATTTCCGGCGCCGCAGTCACCAGGGCGGATTGGGCCGCCAGATAGGTCGGCTGCCACAGGTCGTCCTGGTCGCAGAACGCAATCCATTCCGCCGTGGAGCGGCTGACGGCCTGATTGCGCGCGGCCTGCACGCCGGCATTCGCCTGTGTCAGGAACACGATCTGCGCGCCAAACCCCGCCAGCACGTCCCGAGTCCCGTCGGTCGATCCGTCGTCCACGACGATGACCTCCCGCGGCGGATGCGACTGGGTCAGGATCGATTGGATTGTCTCGGCGATGGTGCCCTGGCCATTATAGGCGGGAATGACGACGGAGAAATCCACGATGCCTCCTGCAAGCTTGCGGCGCTGCGATACAGGTTTTCATATACACGTTGCAATGGCGGTTTAGCGCCGGATGTACAAAGCCCTTGCGTTCACGGTTCGGGTGGGACACATCGCCGCACGCGACATTGTTACTCCAAAGCCGCCGAATAAAACAGCGACCGGCAGTGGACATCTATGCGTCAAGCAGACAGCATACCATAGCTACAAAGGCGTATTTCTTGCGCCAGTCAGTTCAACTTAGCCTCGGCAAATCCAATTCTTTACTTTGGCCGTTAGTGAGTGTTGAATATTCTTGGTAAGTAGCCACGGCCTTTCGTGTCGCGGCGAGCTCGGCAACGGTCGGCTGTGCCGGGTCGGAAGCGCTTGGCAGGCTGCCCAGTTTCATCAAGGCAGCCATCAGCAGTAGGCGAGCCTTGATCGCGTTCAGATTTGAGCCCGAAATAAAGAGGGGATCGAGATCGGAGATCCCTCTGGATTGCCGTGACCTACGCGCACGACAGGAACTCCGCTGAAGATGGCCCGCTCGAGAATTGCGTTTCGCAGTTCGGATGGAAGCTTGCCGTAGGGAGTGATGCCTTCTGCGATGAACCCAACGAGGCGACCGGTCCGAAGTTTGTGTTTCACAAGATAGTCCAGATCGTCTTCAAGCGCAGGATCGTCGCCGAAATCCTCTCCGCAATAGGTTCCGTCTTTCACAATAGCCACCGAAGGAATGGCATTTTCGAGCAACCGGCCATTCTTATCCTTAAGAGCGAGATCAAAGCGTTCTAGTCTCCCACCCCCCAGGCGAACGGCTGCGCCCTTCAGGAAGCCGGGTGACGTTAACCTCCGAGAGATGAGTGTGTTTGTAGCCGGCAGATACATTAGCGAAATTACGTTGGCATGAGTGAACTGTCCGAGGATGCCGCCGTGGCCGCCGCTGGCAATATAACCGCCGGCGCGCGCATCCACTTTCGTCACCTCGCGAGCGGCGAAGAATTGTCGGTCCTGGATCGCCACAATGCCGAGGCGGTTGCGGCCTTCCCCATCAGCCCAGATGCGGGAATGATATAGTTCACGGAATTGACGATATTGATTGGACCGTCATTGCTGATCTGGCCTTGCGGTCGCTGCGCTGAATTGCAAGCGATCGGAAGTGGCGTGTCGATCAGCAAATTCATCCAGTAGGACGCTTCCTCGACCGCAGAGCTGTTTTGCGTCCAGATCGCGCCACTATATTTACGGCCGGCCATAATCGCCTGAACCTCGTTGGTAATCTTGGCGAGCACCGGTCGCGGAGGCGAGGCGGGCAAATAGAACGGTCTGTAAGGGAAGAAATTCCGGCCCCTTTCCTCAGGCTGGATGTCGCCGGAACCGATGTCGGTTCGCGCCTCGGCCGACAGGCCCTTGGTATATCCGCCCGGGGGCGCGACGCGATAGAAATCGATGTCAGCGATCGTGCTGATCAAGCTGGCATGACCGTCCATACCAACAGATAACCGGTCGATCTCTTCGAAGCAGCGTGACCCGTCAGGAAAGAATGGCTGCCGTGCGATGTTCGAGCCAGGCCCGATGACATCGTCCTCCCACGCCGATCCGTCCTTCTGGCGCGCCATGTAGGGGAGCGGGTAGAGACCGTCTTCCGGCTTAATTTCGACTTCATATACTGCTTTGTCCGTGGCTTTCCGGCGCTCGTGGCTGAACGTGCCATCGCTGGCGAGATATCCGTCGGGCGGGCCATACAGCTCCGCCGAGTTTGCCTCCAGCGGATGCGCCGAAAACTGTTCAACATAGACCTTGGCCGGCGCAGCCAAGCGCTGCGGACGTAGCGCGTCAAAACGCTCACCGGTTAACTGCGGCAAACCGTGGCGCGCTCGCGCTTTTATCGAGGTCACGAGCGGCGGAGTATTTTGAATAGTGGCTTGGTCACCGGATAAGTGGGCAATACGGATTTTGCTCATAGGCTCTGTCCCTGCTGAGAGTTATTAAAGTCTCAATCCGAATCAGGTCCGCGCTTTGATGCTCCACGGTTCGCAATGCCTAGCCGTGCCAGAGCAGCAACCGCGGGCAGGTCGGGCTGGACTGGAGTTGCACTATTGTAGTGCGGTGTCGCAAAACACCACGGCGTCTATTCGAACAATTCCCTGATTAGGATCTAAGAAGGTTAGCCGCAACTATCGATGCGTTCATCGTTCATGCTTCTACACATCGACCGCAAATGCAATCGTCGGATTCCCGATCGTGGCTGATCCCGAGATATGGAGGGGTCATCGCGGAGCGGATCCGCGGGGCGTAGGTACCTAATTATTCAGGCAAGGGCCCAGAACCAGACCGCATGTGGTTCGGCGCAATCGCCGTGTTCGCGTTTGTGCGGATCTTACTTCTTCTCGCCGCGGCATCCGGCGCGCGGCAGCTAACCACGCAAGGAAGGACCCCCTTATCGGTGACGCCCTTATCGCGCGCAGCCTTTCGCGAGAAATAACGCTATATTGATGGGATCAATTCAGACGAGTAGTGTCGTTGCGGCGATACTTCTCGCTGCGGCTCACGCGCATGGATATTTGCTGAAGCTTTTTTGGAGAAGAGGCCCGTGGCAGAAATTTCTACCCAGGACAGCAACAAGGCCATCGTTCAAGCGAGCTTCGATCGTTGGAAAAGCGGCAACGACGGTCCGTTCGAACTGCTGGTCCCCGACGCAGAGTGGACGATCGTTGGCTCATCTCCTTTGTCTAAGACCTATCACAGCCGAAAGGAATTTATCGACGAAGTGGGTGGCCCATTCAACGCTCGAATGTCGAAGCCGCCGGTTCGAACGGTCCGGGGCATCTATGCCGACGGCGACATGGTAATCATCCGGTTCGACATCGACGCCACTGGGAGGGATGGTCAGCCCTATCGGAATGCCTACACTTGGTACCTTGAGATGAAAGATGGGAGGGTCGTCAAGGCAACCGCTTTCTTCGATACCAGGGTTTTCGACGAATTCTGGACGCGTGTCTCGCCGAAGCCGTGAGACACTTGCGGACGGGGATGTCGGCAGCTCTGAGAGAAGCCGTACGGCCGTACTGCAGCGGCTGATTTCGTCCTCTCCGCGTTCGCCTTCGTTTATCCAAAGATTATTACCGCGGGTGGTTGGAAACGCCGCGGAGTTTGTTACGGCCGCAACGGACGACGGAGCGAATGCGATCGGCGGGTCAAACGGTAAGCATATTGACAGTTTATAGAATGAAGGGTTTCCGCACAGACGCCAGTCTAAGCCCGATTATGATCTTGTAGGCGGCTTCTTCACCCTGCACTTGAGTTGTCACGGATGTAGGGGCGAGTAGGCCCCCCGCGATTTGGAGGCTGGGGTCGCATTGCTTGACCACCTGCGCCGGCGGCCTTCCTTTGACTTAGAAATGGGGGTTTTGAGGGCTTTCGGCCTCACCCCTAGCGGCCACTCCGTCTGACTTATGGGCGGCCGCGGCGGAGTCACTGGTGGCATCACGTCAGGCGCGTGCCGCGCTAGGGCCGTCCGGCCTCGGCAACCCCGCGTCGTCATATGTCCGATACCTGAATTGCAATGGTAAGCCTGCAATAGGCGTCGTACTTAATCAGCGCGAACGCCCCCAGCAATAGACGGCCGCCCCATCCGCTCGGCCGACGGCGCGTGTGAAGACCGATCAGAATGACGCGCGTGGTCTTGCCGAGATGGTCCGGATGGGCTGGTACCGACTGCGAGGCCTGCTCAAAACGTTCGGCTTGGTGGTTGGCACTGGGGTGGGCGGTTCATTTGTCCGACGCGTCAAACAACTTGCGGATCGCCGGCCCAGCTTGAGCGGAGCGATCCACTCCCTACTCGATGTTCTCGCCGCAGCAGCCCGAGAAATTGTGACCCTGTTAAGCAGATCGCTGCGATTGCCAGAGCCAATGTCGCAGCCAAACGACTGATGACTGTGCCCGGCGTCGGCCCCCGCAACTGCGTTAGCTTATGTGAGCACTATCGACGACCCGACACGGTTTAGACGCTCCGCGGATGCGGGCACGCATCTCGGCCTGACACCTCGACGAATTAATGTCGGTGTCCGGTTTTCTTGCCACCACCAGCCGCACCTCTCGCCTTGCCCAAGCGCTTTTGCGGCGCCTTCAGTTCAGTATGCAGCCGACGCTCGGCACGGGTGGGTGCGGTAGAAAACGGTGGTGCTACAATGGCCCTGGCCGTATTTTCTCGAGTGACAGTGCTGATTCATCGAGAGAGGGGAAAGCGATGAGGGTTGTTCTCCTGGTGCTGATTGTCTTGTGGCCGGCGACTGCCCAGGCCCGCTGGGTCGGAACGGCCGAGCAGTGGGCGGATCTGCAGAGCCGGGACGCCTACGGTGACATGGGCAACTGGTTCAATAGCCTGTCGAGTAAGAAGGCTGGCAGTTGCTGCTCGAACTTTGACGGCCGGCCGCCCGAGGCAATCGTTCAGACGAGCGACAACCACTACCAAGTCATGCTTGAGGGCCAGTGGGTCGACGTTCCCGACGATGCCGTGCTCGACGTGCCGAACAAGTATGGCAAGGCGGTCGTCTGGTACAGCCAAGAGTTGGCGCAGCACGGTGACAGGCCAGGAGGGTGGTTTCTACATCCGCTGCTTCCTGCCGGGTGAGCTCTACTGAGGCGTTAGAAACCACTCGAAGTCTCCTCCTTTAGCACGATCAATATATCGCCCAAAAGGCTCGCGCCGATGCCGATCTTAGCCGGACGGAATTGCGCGCGACGGTCGATGGCCGCGTCGCGAGACTGACCGCAGCCGTGGGCAATCTGGCGACCTCGGCGCAGTCGATCATGGTTGTCGTGCCGCTCGACGTATGGGTCACTGCAAATTTCAAGGAAACGCAATTGGCCAACATGCGCCTCGGCCAGCCCCTGGACATCAGCATCGACGCCTATGGCCGCTCCTACAAGGGGCATCTCGTCGGCATACAGTCCGGCAGCGGTACGGCGTTCAGCCTTTTGCCCGCCGAAAACGCCACTGGGAATTTTGTGAAGGTGGTGCAGCGCGTTCCGGTCAAGGTCACGTTCGGAGTCGACGCGCCCTGACGGTGCGAACGCTATGGAAGGCCGGGCACTGAATCGGTCGTGGCGCTTGCGTTATATTTCCGGTGGTCTAGCCGTCAGTAGCGCGAGGCGTCGTGGGTGGTCACGATGCTGTGGCCAATTCGGTCGTGCTGGCCGCGAGCGGCTGGATCGCTGAAATGTTCGGGCGCAAGAACTTCTTTCTGGTGTGCATTGCGCTGTTTACGATCAGCTCTCTGCTTTGCGGCTTTGCCTGGAGTCTCCAAGCGCTGCTGCTGTTGATGCAGGGCCTCGCAGGCGGCGGCATGACGCCGGTCGCACAGTCTATCCTCGCGGCGGCATTTCCGCCGGCCAAGCGCAATCAGGGCTTCGCACTATACGGCGTGGCCGTTGTCGTAGCGCCGGTCGTGGGCCCGACGCTGGGCGGATGGCTGAGCGACAATCTCTCCTGGCATTGGTGCTTTCTAATCAATGTGCCGGTCGGCATCATTTGCAGCATCGCCATTTATTTCGTCCTACCAAGTTCGCCCGAGAAGAAAAGAGCACGGCAAGAGCTCTGGGCCAAAGGTCCCGATTTTGATCTGGTGGGCTTCATTCTGGTCGCGACTTTTCTCGGTTCGCTGGAAGTCGTGCTGGACCGGGGACAGATTGACGATTGGTTCGGATCAAACTTCATCGTGACATTCGCCGCAATGTCGGTGGTCGCATTGCTTCTGTTCATCCCATGGGAACTTAGTCGCGCGCGACCACTGATCGACCTCCATATGCTGACCAGTCGCCAATTTGGCACATGCTTTTTGGTCATGCTGGGAACCGGCGCCCTGTTGATCGCGACCACCCAAGCACTACCGCAATTGTTGCAGGATCAATACGGCTACACGGCGACCTGGGCAGGCCTGGCGATTTCGCCGGGCGGCGCAGTCACAATGGGGATGATGCTCATCGTCGGCCGTCTCGGGGATGTCCAACCGCGTTATCTGATCGCCGCCGGCTCCATCATCGCCGGCTTCGCCATGATTGATCTGCTGCGCATGACTCCCGACGCCGATTTCTGGTTTTTTGCGTGGTCGCGGATCTATCTGGGCGTTGGCTTGCCGCTGATCTTCATTCCGATAACGACCGCCTCATACGAGGGCTTGCCATCCTCGAAAACCGACCAAGCCTCCGCGCTGATCAATCTGGCGCGCAACTTCGGCGGCGCCATGGGCGTGTCGCTGAGCCAAACCGTGCTGGCGCGACGCGAACAATTTCATCAGGAACGGTTGTCCGAGAATGTCGGATCGTGGAATCCTTTTTATTACGATAGGCTCAACCAGATTGAAGCGTATTTCCGAACGCACACGTTCATCGGAAGTTCTTCCGGCACAAGCGTGGCGTATGTCGGGCAGATGGTCCAATCGCAAGCGGCGATTCTTGCTTATATCGACGTCTTCTTTGCGCTCGCGGTAGTGGCCGGCATCATGAGCTTGTCGCTACGCTCGGTGACTCGCGGAGCGCGAGCGTGAGCGTTTAGCTGTGCCTGCGCACGGGCCAAGCCACGTTATCTTCCATGGCACGCTATCCTGTCAGATTCCCCACGCGGTACGTTGCGTGCCGCGATAGCGGCGATGCCGATCGGCCTCGCCGCGCTTTTCGGGATCGGGCGAGACGCCCATGGCGCCGGTCATCAGCGAATCGACACCGTGCGAGGCCCAATCATGGTACGTCTCATCGCGCCAAGTCGAGCGCCGCTCACCCCATTGTTTCAGAACGGCGAAGGGCGGCTTCGGCCGCCCTTTTCCTTTGAGGTGCGCTATACGCCCGCTGCGGCAATACTCGATTGGAGCAGTTTCAGATGCTTACAGGTACCGTGAAATGGTTCAACGCCACCAAGGGCTACGGCTTTATCCAGCCTCAATGCCTCCTACGCCGGTCCGGCAGCCGATCCGTGCAACAAGGTCTTGCGATTGGAATACCGCTCATGAACCTGCTAGCTTTTGTAGCTCGGCATCCGGCAGAGATTGCGTGAGGGAGGAGCGAACCATGGCCCCGACATCGACGGGAGCGGTCGCGACTGATGCCTCGGCCGCGGCAAACCCGGCCGCGGAGCCGCCGCGCCAAGTGGCGGTGCCACCGGACGCCTGGCTAGAGGATCTGGCGCCGATCGGCGTCGCCGACTGGAACTACGCGCGTGCGCGCCACCTGCTCGATCGCGCGGGCTTCGGCGGCACGCCGGACGACATCGCGCGGCTGGCGCGCATGACCCCCGAGGCGGCGGTACTCTCCCTGGTCGACTACCAGGGGATCGAGAATGGGCAGCTCACGCCATTCGAGCATTCCGGTATCTACGACCCGACGCTCAATCCGTTCCCCCCGACCCGGCCGGCGGCCACCAGGCTAGCGGCCGAGACCGGTGCCGCGATGGGCATTGCGGTCAAACCCTCCGGCGCGCGCAAACTGCAGCCGGTCGCAAACCGCTTCTTCTACTGGTTGCGCGCCAGCACGCTGGAGACCCGCCGGGTCGCCAATTGGTGGGCCGACCGTATGGTCGCGACCGAGCGGCCGCTTGAGGAGAAGATGGCGCTGTTCTGGCACGGCCACTTCGCCTGCGGCGGGGACAAGGTGCGCGACTACCGCAAGATGCTGGGCCAGGTCGCATTGTTCCAGCGTCTCGCCACCGGCAATTTCCGAGAGCTGCTGATCGCGGTGGCGCAGGACCCGGCGATGCTGGTGTTCCTCGACGCCGGGCAGAACGTGAAGGGCGCGCCCAACGAAAATTTCGGCCGCGAGGTGATGGAGTTGTTCACCATGGGCGTGGGCAACTACACCGAGCAGGACATCCGCGAGGGGGCCCGCGCCTTCACCGGCTGGCGCGACGACGACCTGACGTTTCGCGTGGATGCGACCAAACACGATGACGGGGAAAAGACGTTTCTCGGCCGCACTGGCCGGTTCGACGGCGTGCAGATCCTCAACATCATCCTGGAGCAGAAGGTCACGGCGAACTACGTCGCCGGCAAGCTCTACCGCTTCCTGGTGCGCGAGGATCTGTCGCCGGCCTTTCAGGAACGGCTCGGCGCGCTGCTGCGCGACAACAAATACGACATCGCGCCATTCCTGCGCACAGTCTTCCTCTCCCGCGACTTCTACAGCGCGCGTTCGGTGGGCACGCACATCAAAGGGCCGGTGGAGCTGATCGTCTCCACCTATCGGCGGCTTGGGCTAAAGACGCTGCCGGGCGTGCCGGATTTCAACGCGGCGAGCGGCGAGCTGGGGCAGGTGCTGCTCAATCCGCCGACCGTGGCCGGATGGGCGCAAGGGCGCGCGTGGATCACCCCTGCCACCTTGCTGGCGCGCGGCAACTTCGCCCGCGAGGTTGTGCTGCCGGACATGATCGACTTCGTCGATCCGAACCTGCTCCCCGACGCGCAGACTCGGCAGGTGAACAGGCGCATCCTGAGCGGCATGGACATCACCGCCGCCACCAGCGAGCGCGAGCCCGGCGGCCAAGCGGAAGCTAACATGGACAAGAACATGGCCGGCGCGAAGGCGATGGCCAACCTGCTGAGTGACCAGGAAGAATTCAATACCCACTACGCCAGCCTGAAGGGCTGGGAGGAAGCGGTGCGCAAGATCAAGCCGGTCCTGCGCGCCCCGGCGCAGTTCAGCCTGACTGACATGGTGTTCGCGGAACGGGCGAAGACCACGGCGGATGCCATCGATCTGCTGCTGCGTCGCTTTCTAGCCGTGCCGATCGACGACGAGGCGCGCGCCACGACGATCGCGTTCCTCGACGAGCAGCTCGGCACCAGCGACCTTGTGCGTGCCCGCAGCTATCTCGAGGAACCGCTGCGGCTGGTTGTGCACCTGATCATGAGCGCACCGGAATATCAGCTCGCCTGATCCCAGGGAGGATCGCAATGGCAACATCATCGGCGAAGTTGGGCGGCCCGGCGCGGCGGGACGTGCTGCGCGCCGGCGTGTACGGGCTGGGACTCGGCGTAGTCGGCTGGGGCGCCACGCCCCTGCTCGGCAGCGCAACGCCGGCCGCCGCGGCCGACGGCGAGCGCATCCTGGTCGTGGTGGAGCTGTCGGGCGCGAATGACGGGCTGAACACCGTCGTGCCGTTCGCAGATGACGTGTATTACCGCGCGCGGCCAAAGCTTGGCATCCGGGCCAGCAAGCTACGCAAGCTTGACGAGCATTTCGGCCTGCAGCCGACCTTGGCCGGCTTCGAGCGGCTGTACAAGGACGGGCATCTCGCAATCGTGCACGGCGTCGGCTACGACCATCCGAGTTTTTCCCACTTCTCCTCTATGGCGTATTGGCACACCGGCGCGCCGAACAGCGGCGACGCCTTCGGCTGGCTCGGCCGGCTTGCCGACGGCATGGATACGCGCGGCATCGCCAACTTCCTGGTGGACATCGAAAGCCACCAATCGCTCGCCGTGCGCGCGCGCAACCACGTGCCGCTGGTGTTCGACAACCCGGAGAAATTCACGCGCGGGCGGCTGTTCGAGGAGCAGAGCGCGCTCGCTAAACTGGCCGGGGCGAGAAGCGCGCGCAACCCGAGCGAGGGTTTCCTGTTCGACGTGGCGGCGAGTGCGCAGAACGCCGAGGTGCATGTGCGCGAGGCCTGCGCCGCCTATCGCACGCCGATGGATTACGGTTTGTTCAAGTTCGGGCTGGAGCGGGTGGCGGCGTTGATCTCGGCTGGTTTTCCCACGCGTATCTATTACGTCGCCTATCCGAACAACGCGTTCGACACGCATGTGACGCAAGCCGACACGCACGCGCGCATTCTCACCTACACCTCCGACCACATCGCGGCGTTCATCGCGGACATGGCGCGGATTGGTCGCGGCGACGATGTGGCGGTGATGGTGTTCAGCGAGTTCGGCCGCCGCGTCGCCGAGAACGCCAATCTCGGCACCGACCACGGCACCGCGGGCCTCGCCTTCGTCGCTGGCCAGAAGGTGCGCGGCGGCCATTACGGCGTCATGCCGAGCTTGACCGATCTCGACGACGGCAACATGCGCTACACGACGGATTTCCGCCGCCTCTACGCGACCATGATCCGCTCCTGGATGGGTTATTCCGACGTGCGCGCAGTGCTCAAGGACGAATTCGTCCCGCTCGACATTTTTCCCGCGCCTGCGTGAGAACCATGCGCCGCTTCCGCGCTGTCTGCTGCTGTCCGCGCGACAAAGGCGTGTGCCGCGGCAAAAATCCGAGTTGAAGGTTAAACTTTAGCCGTCGACGCAGTCGCTGCAATAACGAGTGGCGCTTTTCTCCATCCGCGCCGTGCAGCGCTGATTTATTGAGAGAGGGGAAAGCGATGAGGGTTGTTCTCCTGGTGCTGATTGTCTTGTGGCCGGCGACTGCCCAGGCCCGCTGGGCCGGAACGGCCGAGCAGTGGGCTGATTTGCAGAGCCGGGACGCCTACGGTGACATGGACAACTGGTTCAATAACCTGTCGAGTAAGAAGTCTGGCAGTTGCTGCTCGAACTTTGACGGCCGGCCGCCCGAGGCAATCGTTCAGACGAGCGACCACCACTACCAAGTCATGCTTGAGGGCCAGTGGGTCGACGTTCCCGACGATGCCGTGCTCGACGTGCCGAACAAGTATGGCAAGGCGCTCGTCTGGTACAGCAAGAGTTGGCGCAGCAAGGTGACGGGCCAGGAGGGTGATTTCTACATCCGCTGCTTCCTGCCGGGCGAGCTTTACTGAGGAGTTAGAAACACAATCCGATCGAAATGCGACTTTCTTAGCCCGTCCATTCAGGCTGAAGGCGCAGCGGGAGTCAACGGAGGGGGCGGCGGCTTTCGCCGCGTGGATGATTGAAGCAAACGCATGGGCGACGATTTCTGCTCGCGAGACCCCCGGTTTACTGGGCATTTTTGGGGGTCGTTTGCAGTATTCCATGCGACCTCCCTTATGGCTTGCGCCATCACGTTATCTTTGGACCAAGACAATGATGTAATCGGTGAGAACCGCCATAGCGGCAACTCACCCGCCGCTTATTCCGACGCAGAGCTGGGCAAAAAGAATCTCTGTCTTGGTTGTGTGCTGGTATCTGGTGGCGGAGGTTTCGTGTACTGGTTCTACATACCCATGAGCGATCAGGCGATCAAGCGATTGCTTTTTAGCTGCACCAGGATTTTCTGCCCATTTTTTAACGCCCCAGCCGCTCACGATGTCGCACAAGATCGCAAGCTCGTCGTTGTCAATGGTGACGGCCTCTGTCATTTGACCGCTCGCTATGAGCCTCCCCCGTCCGCTGTAATTTAGTGTAGGCACACGGACGGGCCAGAAAAGTGTTGCGGGTCACAGGTCGACCGCTTGTCCGACCAATCTCATACGGGGAGTGTTGGCGCTGGCTCAGAGAAGCCCGTGGGTTCGTAACCCTGCCAACCAGGGTGATTTGGCGAAAAAGGCGGCAGACTGCGCTGAGTCCAATGAAGTTCACCAGTTCGTTGCCGTCTTGCTCGGCGGTGGCCTTCATGCAACCGGTTCGAAACCCACGCCGCGCCCCGCTCAATCGCCATCCTGACGAGAGCATCGATTCGCGACAGGCCAATAGCGCTCGCGCTACGATAGCATGATGAGCGCGACCACTGTGGCCGCCGATACCCGCCTCTGCTTCCGGCACCAGCGACCGCTGAGGCGGTCAGCCGGATTTCGCGATCAAGCATCGGTCGCCCAAGTTGCAAGATGTCGAATATTTATTCTCCGTGCCTCGGCCAAGACCTCAAGCACCTTGTCCCGCTTCCCGCCGGCATACAGCAGGTAACCTTGGTGCCGTCCTTGATCCACTTCTCAACCTTGTAGAAGTTGCGGTGGTCCGCGATCAGCGGATCGTTGGTCTCTTCGGCGGATTGGCTTATCGCGGGTGGCTCGTATTTTGCCGGCAGGCGACGCATGTTGATTTTCTTAACCCCAAGCTTTCAGTGAGGATTGTTCTGGCGCGTTTCATCGGGTCAGCCGCCGGACGTGGTTAAAGCCCTGGCGTACACGAAGCGGATGGCTTCCAATGGCAGCCAACAGTGTCGACATGGCCCCGAGGATCTTCAGTGAATAAGGAAGCACAGCTTGCCACCATGTTGACGATAGGCTTTGCCGTTGCCCTTTTCGGTTGGGCTCTCGTGTATCTCGCGTCGGCGCCGACTCACCCACACGACGTCCGGCGCCCCACCGCGAGCCGATTCCGAAAGTGGTTAGACGCCACGCGGCATCGATTGCTGAAAGCCCGAGAATGACTTAGCCGTGGCCGCTGGTGCGTTTGCGCCTAGACAGCCGAGCAGAAAAACGAGTCAGCGCGCGGCGCTGGCCCGTTACGTCCGCTAGTTCCGCCAGTGCCGGTGCGATACAATGAAGGACAAATGCACACGCTAGGGTATATTGATAATGATTTGGGGTAGCCCACCGCGTACCTTTGGAAACGGCTTAGGGGACAAGGGCCATGAAATCATCCATCGTGAAGCGCTCCATCGTTCTGGCGGGACACAAGACGAGCGTCAGCCTTGAAGAACCATTCTATCAAGCCTTGAAAGATATAGCCGCGAGCCGCCGTGTGCCGCTGCGAGATTTGATCGCCCGCATCGATACTGACCGCGAGCACGGCAACCTCTCGTCGGCGATACGGCTGTTCGTGCTCAACCACTATCAGGCGGGCACGGCATCACCTAATCGAAGCGTCGTGGCAGTCCGACCAACATCATGCCGCGCACTGACTCAGCCGTGGGCGTGGATCGGTAAAGCGGCTGTCGGCTGCAATGGTGTTTGTTGCTCCCGCTCACCGCCGTGATGGGTTGGCTACACCGAGACGACTGCGTTGCCGCCTGCCTTTATCCTGCGTGAGTTTGCGCGGCGAGTTCAGCGATGGTCTAAGCGGGTGATGGAGGCGCTCGGCCGGCGCGGGGGTGAAAAAGTCGGTGACGTTTTTGTGGAAGAATATCTCCGCGAACTTTGGGAGCGGTCCCGCGCTTCCTCCTGAACTTTTCGTGATGCTCTTCTGCGCGCCGTCCTGCGCGTTTATGGGTTGGGCTCTGTATACCTATCGGCGAAAATTCCGGTTCGCCCGGAGAAGAAGCAGCGCAGCAAAGCCCTTAGGAATTTCGTGCGATCGCGTGGAGCAACTCCTTACGGATTTCTCGCCTGCGACCCTACCTGCCTTTGCTGAATTAAAACCGTGGCCAGTAAGCTTGACGCCGAGTGGCTTTGACCGCCGGAGGATTTCCCATGACCAAGTCGGCAGGCGAGGATCACGGCGGGTGATCACAAAGTAATCATGCGAGAAACGCCTGCTGAGCATCGCCGTCGCGGTACCATAAGCGGCTAACACACGCGTTCTCGGCGTCGCACACCGCTTTCAGCACGGCTTGATGATCAGCATAGCAGATTGGCTAAATCACAAAAGCATTGCCTTGCGACGGCTGGCTTGGCGGCACCGACTGCCCGCTTGCCGATCAGGTAGACCGGACTTGCAAGAGCTGGTTGGCCGTGGGGAGAACAAAACATCGGAATGCCGCATTCAATCGATCTCCTAAGCCGGCCGGGTATCGGGGGGGTGCCTATGAATCTCGGCATTCGCACGATGCAATTGCTCTGCGCCGTCCAGATGGCCTTCGCCTGCCGCACATCCGACCATCAGGGTACGCATCTTCATGAAGCGAGGCCATAATCGGCGAATGAAGCCGATCACTCCCCCAAGCCGAGTGTTCGTGCCGAGCAATAAATCCTGATCGATGATGAAGAACGGTTGAACGGCGCGGACGCTGCCGTCCTCGTCCTTGATGGCGAAGTATCGGAACACGAAGTCCGGCTGGATCGTGTCCTCGACGAGTTCGTAGTAACGATGATCCTTGTGCTTACCAGCGAAGGCGCTTGCCCACCGGGCGCACCCCATGACTTCGCCGCGGGACATGACCTCCACGCTGCCCCTGGTCGCGGTCCGGTCACTTTGTCTCGGGGCGCCGACATCGTCAGCCATCGTGGGTCAATTCCGCTGGGGGCGAAGGGATGTCATATCGGCGGCCGGGCTCGGGCAGCCTGCTTCGGCCTGAATAGGTGCGCGACGTGAAGGTCTTCCCCACGTCCTACTCGCCTGACTTAGCTCGGCGTTGCGCTCCATCGGGAGAGGCTGTTACCGCGAGCGCGCTCGTGCGCCCTGCGGGGCTGACTTAGTTTGATAAGTGGGTCCAACAGAAAGGAACGATCCAGAGGCCGCAACAAACAGCCGCAGCCCCGCAAAGGAAGCCGAGAACCGAAAGCCAAACCAGTCGGCTCCAATATTTTCCAGGCTCATCATATCGCACGTAATTCCAGTTTGGCAGAAATCCAGTGTCCAGTGCCCGCCAAACAAACAGCAGTACAACGTAGCAGCAGTACGTCAACGCAATCGTCGCGGCCACCGCGATCGCCAAGTTGAAGGCATTATGAGCATTCGGAGGCCAGGCATTGCGCTACCTCGGGGTCCATGCTGCTGATGGGTGTCTGAATCCTCGAATGCTTTTTCACCACCAAGATATTCCATCCATCGGGTGACGTGGCCGGGTTAGATAATCCGGCAGCGCGCGGTCGTAACTTGCCGAGAAGCGGCAGCTTCGGGCTGCACGTGGGCATTCAAGCAACAGTCCGGAAAATTTGCGCATCGGCCATTGACTCTGCAACCGGAAACAAGTGGCCTGGAACAACCAGGGGCGAGGTACTTCCATGTGGGGCGGCGTACTTTCCGCGATCCGTCGGGATCGCAGAAATTCATTGTTTGTCGGGCGTCTGTCAGCATCCCGCTTTGGGGTTGGCGGATGAGCCTTGACATCAAGCAGCTCGTCACCGATCGGGAGGCCGAACGCTACGAGCTTCATACGAGCCATCTCAATGAACAGATGGTCCATGTGCTCAAGACCATCGGTTTCGATAAGCGCTATCAGCGTGGTCTAGGCCAATATTTGTACGACGAGCAGGGCGAGAGGTATCTCGATCTGCTGAGCGGATGGGGCGTGTTCGCGGTCGGGCGCAATCACCCGACGGTTCGCGAGGCGCTTTCGGCCGTGCTCGACAGCGAATTGCCAAACCTCGTGCAAATGGGCGTGTCCGCGCTTTCAGGTGTTCTGGCCGAGCGCCTGCTCGAATTTGTGCCTCATCTCGACAAAGTCTTCTTTTCCAATTCCGGCACAGAAGCCGTTGAATCTGCTATCAAATTTGCCCGCGCCGCGACCCGCCGCAGCGGCATTGTTTATTGCAGTCACGCCTTTCACGGTCTGACCTATGGCTCGCTGTCGTTGAACGGCGATCAGAATTTCCGCGCCGGCTTCGGCCCGCTTCTGCCTGAGTGTGTCGAGGTTCCCTTCAACGATCTTGCCGCGTTGGAGCAGGCGTTGGCTTCGCGCACGGTCGCGGCATTCTTCGTCGAGCCTATTCAGGGAAAGGGCGTCGTCCTTCCGGACGATGGCTATCTGCAAGGCGCGCTAGAACTCTGCCGAAAATACGGAACCCTGTTCGTCGCCGATGAAATCCAAACGGGGCTTGGTCGCACGGGCCGGTTTCTTGCAAGCGAGCACTGGGGCATCGAGCCCGACATGGTGCTGCTCGCCAAAGCGCTCTCCGGCGGCCACGTACCGGTCGGCGCGGTGCTGACCCACAAATGGGTCTTCGACAAAGTCTTCAATTCCATGGTCCGCGCGGTCGTGCACGGATCGACGTTCTCAAAAAACGATCTCGCGATGGCGGCCGGGCTCGCGACGCTGCAGGTGATCGAATCGGAAAGGCTGATCGAAAAATCGGCGCAACGCGGCGAACGGCTGCTGCGCTTCTTTGAGGAATTGTCCCGCCGTCACGAACTCATCAGATCGGTTCGCGGCAAAGGGCTGATGATCGGCATTGAATTTGGGCCGCCGCGCTCGGCGAGGCTCAGAGCATCTTGGAATCTGTTGGAAACCGCGAGCAGCGGACTGTTCTGCCAACTGATCGTCATTCCGCTGTTCAACGACCACAAGCTGCTCACGCAGGTCGCCGGACACGGCAACCATACGATCAAGCTGTTGCCGACGCTGACCATCTCCGACGAAGACTGCGCGTGGATCGAACAATCATTCGACGCGGTCATCGCCGCCGCACACCGCACGACGGGCGCCGTATGGAAACTTGGGAAGACTCTCGTCGGTAATGCTGTTCGAGCACGATCCCCCGCTCAGCTGCGTGCTTGAGTTCTTGTTGCGACGGGCCGGCGCACTAACACGTATGAACCCCAATCTCGCTGAAGTCGGCAAACCTACCCGATGGCCGCCGGGCCAAAGCGGCAATCCGGCTGGAAAACCGCCAGGCACTCGGACAGCCGCCGGCGCTGCCGCAAGCTGCCGTCCCTACTGCGCCACTGGATATCTCGCCGCCGAGCGCCGGTGCGCCATCTCCACCACCACTCGAGCGTCCGGTATTTCAATTCGGACCGTTTGGCCGTCACATAAAATGCGAGACCAAATTATTTGCTTAAAATCCGGTTACGATATTCAACAACTTTAAGCAAAGCGATTGCCAACGTTTCACTGAATTTCGCATTTTAGCTTTCGTTCTTTTATCGAATTGTTACAGTCACACCGAAATTGCAGCGCTGGGAGGGGGAAGCTGTGAAATACAGCGTAGTGACGCTCTTAGCCTTAAGCACCGTTGCAACAACGACCGTCGCTCATGGCGCCCCCGAATTGGTTGTGTTTGTCCAAACTGCTTTCGGCAACGAAGAAGGGGGGATGTCATGTTAGCCGTCGGAGTGCTTGCGGCTACGGCCGCATTGGTTCTCGGACTACGTTTCAGCGTAGTCACCCTGGTACTGCTCGGGCTGGCGACCGTAATCAACTTTGCCACCAGCGTTTTGGGAGGCAGTGGCCCGCTCGTCGTTGGATCGCAAATGTTGGCGACGCTTGCTTCTGTCCAAATCAGCTACCTCGTTGGCTGCCTGCTTGCAGCGCATCTTCCCGTGCGAGCCGAGCTACCTCTTCGACCGCATGCGAATGCGCTGCGTTGCATTCAGGCAACACATTTCAGGAAAGATTGAAAGCTGCAGTTCTGGTCATTGTGCGATCATTTTCGATCCGAAAGATCAGGTTGTCGGACGCTTGGCCCTAGCATGACTCCAAGGAGCGACGGAGCGATGAATCCGCGACGAGTTGCGATAACGGCAGCAGCATTGTTCGGAACGGTCATTCTTGTCGGTGGGGTCATTGCCGCGGTTGCCGGTTTCGAAATGGGCGAGGCCAGCGTCTCGAATGCCGACGCCGTGTCGGCCGCCACAGCGGTGACTGCGATCACCAAGGCGGCTTTACCGGACGGTTCGCAGCGGTCCGCGGCCGAAACAGTACCCGCGCAGCTCGCGGCGGTGAGCGCCTCTGACCTGGCGCACACCAAGGAGGCAGTGAGCTCCGCCGGAACCCTCGATGAATCATTGCCTGACTCTTTGCAGACGCTCGAGCATGAAACACCACCGGTGCAGGTCGCGACCGCTAGCACGTCTGATCTGGTGGATAGCGGCGCCAAGGAGGCAGCGAGCGCCGCAACTCTCGATGAACAGTTGCCTTACTCTTCCCAGGCGCTCGTGCCCGAAACACCACCTGACGGCAAGGAACCGGTGACCTCCACTGAAACTCTCGATGAATGCCTGACGTCGGAAGCCTGCATCGACCAATACCTGTGGTCGGTGTACCAACGGGCGCCCAAGGAAGACACCACCAAGGTGGTCGAGCGAACGAAAGTTATAGTTAAGACAGACGGCAAACCACAGACCGTCGTCAAAGAATTTACAAGGCTCGTCGATGAGGACTTCGCCTGGAAGGATCCGAAGGCGGCGGAAAAAGCTGGCATGTCATTAATGGAATACGTAATCGGAGGCATGGATCGGGACTTCAAGCTGAAGCTGTATCATGCTCTTCGCGCGATGGACGACGCGGGACTCTCGCCGGGCATAACGAGCGCCTTCCGTGACGATTACCGTCAATCGCTCGCAAGTGGTTTGAAGGCCGCCACGAACAGATCATACCATGGTGGAAGCCTTCGCGGGGGCTACGGTCACGGGCTTGCTGCTGATCTTGTCAGCGTAAAAGGCGAGACACGTGCGGAGCGATTCACGTCAAGCGAACACTTGTGGAAATGGATTGACTTGCACGGCAAGGAGTTTGGAATCGGGCGACCGTATCTTGATAAAGATCCAGCCCATGTGGCACCGATCGACGGCAAAGAATATGCCGATCACCGCCGCGGAGCGAATACGCAACACGCGCGATCGGAAACCAAAACGCGCAATCTACTCACTGTTCGCGACGATCATAATATTGCGAAACTCGCAAAAACCGCGAGATCGTCGAATTTTTGATAGGCTCGACATGACGGCGCAATCCACCGTGGCGACGCGGACGTTGGGGGGGCCCGTCATTGTGACGCTCGCGGCGATGGCCGCACTGGCGGCGCCGACCGCCGACGCCGCGGCGAGACAGTCGCGACCCGCGCCAACCACCGAGGCGACGGCGCCGCGCGAGGCAGGCGAGCCGATCATGGCGATCGTGTCGATCATGAGCCAGCAGGTCACTTTCTACGACGCCGACGGGTGGATCCTGCGCGCGCCGGTGTCGACCGGCACCACAGGACGCGAGACGCCAGCGGGCGTGTTCGCCATCATCGAGAAGGACAAGGACCACCACTCGAGCCTCTATGACGATGCCTGGATGCCGAACATGCAGCGCATCACCTGGAACGGCATCGCGCTGCACGGCGGGCCACTGCCCGGGTATGCAGCCTCGCACGGGTGCGTGCGGATGCCCTACGACTTTGCGGAGAAACTGTTCGACAAGACGTCGATCGGGATGCGGGTGATCATCTCGCCGAACGACGCGGCCCCGGTCGAGATTTCCCACCCGGCGCTATTCGTGCCGAACGCGGAGGCCGTCGCGGCTGCTCCGGCGCGTGCCGAGACGCTCGCTCGCGAGGCCGCGGAGGCCGCCAATACGGCCGACGAGGCGAAGAAATCCGCCGCGACAGCGGCACGCGAGGCAGCATCGCTCACGGCGTCGCTGCGCAAGCTTGAATGGCTCAAGCCCCGCGCCGACGCAGAGCTCGCGTTCGCCGACAAGGCACTCGCCGCCGCAAAGACGGACCAAGCCAAGGCGCGGGCCGAGGAGCTGAAGCAGAAGGCGGCCGCCAACGCCGCGGAGGCGGGGACGCAGCTCGACAGGGCCAAGGCCGACGCGAAGTCGAAGCTCGACGCCGCGGCCGCCGCGAAGGACGCCGCCAAGGCGGCCGAGACCAAGAAGGCCGCCGCCGCCAAGGCGGCAAGCGAGGCGAAGCTCGCGCTCGAGCCGGTCTCGGTTTACATTAGCCGCGCGACGCAGAAGCTTTACGTACGGCGCAACACGCATAAGCCGTGGCCGGACGGGGGCGAGGTGTTCGATACGACCATTGAGGTTCCGGTCACGATCCGCAATCCCGACAAGCCGTTCGGCACGCATGTGTTCACAGCGATGGCGCGCAACGACGCGGGCCTGCGCTGGACCGCGGTCACGATCGACAACGGGGACGACGCCAAGGACGCGCTCGACCGCATCACCATCCCGCAGGATGTGCTCGATCGCATCGCGCCGACTGCATTGCCGCGATCCTCGATCATCGTCTCGGACGAGCCGCTGAGCCGCGAGACCAACTATCGCACCGAGTTCGTCGCGGTGCTCAACAACCAGCCCCAGGGCGGCTTCTTGATGCGCCGGCCTACGGTCGCTGTCCCCGTTGCGAGCGGCAACTACTGGGGCAACGACGTCTTCGGCTCCTTTTTCCAGGGCAATTGGAACTCGCAACCTGCCAATACGCGTCCGCGCGCCGGCCAATACTATCAACCGATGCAACAGCGCTGGTGGTAAGACGCGGCACGCCGCCGGGGCCGCTGGGGTGGGGTAGCGGGCAGGACCAAAACGAAACCCTGGCCATTTCTAAGTCAAACAGAAGCGTCGGATCTTTATTCCCATCTGTAATCAGAAGGGATTATGAGCACGGCAGCGCCGAGCGTGGGTGCATGCCAAGCAATCCTAACGTCTTTAGTTAAATCCAAAATCATCGTTTAGGCGCGGCTCAAGTCCTATGTGATAACCACTTCGACTTCGTAAGACTTATGTTTTGGTGAGGAATGACGCCCATATCGAACCAGCCGTCCAGAAAGACGGAGCCCATCCGGTGGTGCCGCACCCGCCTGCAATTGGCGCTGTTCGTCACGTGCATTTTGCTGATGGGAAACGGAGCCAGGGCCGAATGTGCCGCGCACGATGTTTTGCAAAGGCATTTGCCACGGGCTGGCAACGTGGCAACTGCGCCGGTGCCACGTGTGCCACAACTTCAACAGCAAAAAGACATTACGAACAGCGGAAGCCTGGAGATCGAATCGTGGGTTTGCGACAGCGACCTGACTGTGCTTCTAGTTCATTCCTGGTATTCTGAGGACTGTTGTCACGACAGGGACTGTCACCCGGTTCCGTGTTCTGAAATTAGTCGCGATTCGAACGGAGACTTCATCTGGAAGCCGGAGACTAGGTTTGCTGGCCCATCGGAACAGAGGCTACCTACTGAGGTACTCTTTCCGAAGAAACGATTGAAAGTATCTCAGGACGAGGCCTGCCACGTCTGCATCTCCCCTAACACTACTCCAGCCGGCATCTGTATATATCTTCCATACAAAGCTTAACCCGCTGCACGCCTCAGGTAGGCTCTCGCAGCGGGGGGCTTACGTCAAAGTTCTCGCCACTGGCAAAAAAGAGAAGCGAGAGTTTGCGTCCGGACCCAGATTGACGGCGCCTCTAATGGTCTCACGAGTCAGAAAGCTTGCTCAGGACTGGAGGTACCAAGCGGTATCGATCGGATATCCTGGGCCTGTCCTTTGAAACCGACCGGTTGCAGAGCCTCGCAACCTTGGAGGCGGCTGGATGGGATTCGACATCCACAACCAGTACATTTATCGTGCGGCCATTGGCGCGTGTTATCGCCCGATTGGCCTGGTTTCCATTGGGTCGGCTTGCTGATTTCAGTTATGTTTGACACCTGTTTTCACCTGATAATTTCTTAGTTGCGGGTAGTTGCTAACTCAGCTTGGCTTCCTTCTCGCCGTCGAAAATCGTAGCGACGGGCGGTGTCATGCGCCGCTTGCGGCGTCGGCGGGCTGCGGTGCCAACGAATCGGCTCACTGAGCCAGCTTTCAGAGGAGGAAGGAGAGCGCAGTAAGTTACCGGCGTATGCACCGACAATTTTCAGAGCTAGAATCTCTGCGGTCCAGTTTGGCTATGGCCTCTAACGGGAGCTTGTCAGACACATGAGAATAAGAACCTTGGCGTCCGCGTGCGCGGCACTAGTTTTGGCCTGCAGCACGGGATCCGTTGCGGAACCGCAATTGGCGTCGCCCTCAGATGGGAGGGCGATGCTCGATCGCGCAATCGCGGCTCTCAAGGCCGACGAGGCCACCGCGCTGAAAGCCTTCAACGACGAGAAAAACAAGGATTTCCGCGATCGCGATTTGTACGTCTATTGCTTTAGTCTGCCCGACGGGAATATCACCGCTTACCAAAGCCCAGTCATGATCGGCACCAACGTCAAAGAGTTGAAGCTTCCGCCGAACAATCCCGTCGGCCAACGCGCCTACGATGTGATTACAAAGGCCGCCGAAGGCGAGATCGTCAGCTTTACCTACGATTTCCCCAAGCCGGGCACCAAGGCGCCCACGCCCAAGGAAACGCTCGAAGTCCGAGTCGGCAAGCAGGCCTGCGGCGTCAGTTATTTCAAGGCGTAGCTCTGCTTCACCACCTGCCGCCCGTTCTTAAGAGCACGAAGGCGCCTATGGCCTGGAATTTGGTTTGGGGTCTTCTCGTTAAATCCCTAGTGGCCCCACCCGGCCAGCGGCCACCGCCAAGTCACCTCGCCCCAAACTGCGCCGGCCGGGGGATCCGCATTTCTGTGATTCCGGTCACCCTTACGCGCCGCAAGTGATGGCATGTTGTTTGCGTTGGAGGAGGATATAGCCATGACAAAGACTGGTCATTTCCGCCCTTGTCAGTTTCTTGGGACTGCACGCGGTCGTGACCGCGGTGACCCTTTATCCGGAGGCGCCTTTCGCGGACGCCTGCGACGGATCGAACTGCTAAAGAGATTTCCGATGAAGCAGCTCTTACCTGGCGTGAACTCGCGGCCGGGAAGAGTACGTGCTATCTCTTAGCGTATATATTGGCTACGCAACCACTCGCAAGTGTGAAAATTATCAGGTGAAAACAGGTGTCAAACATAACTGAAGTCAGCAGAGCGACCCAATGGAAACCCGGCCAATCGGGTAATTTGAACGGTCGCCCCGTTGGTACTCGCCAAGCTTTCTCGGCAGGCTTCCTTCGTGACCTCGCCGAGGTGTGGTCCGTGGAAGGTCGCGAGACGATGGTCAAGACGGCTAGGACCAGTCCGGCAACATTCTTTGCGTACTGAAGCACGGCACCTGGTGGCTGTGAGCTAGCGTCAGGAATAGCTCGCTTCACTGCCTCGACTATCTCGCGCATTATTGCCCAATCCTCTGCCGATAGATTGCCGAGTTCCGGCCGCGCTAATCCACGCCCACCGGAACCCAAAGCTCGATTCTCAATTTTCGAGCCCCGTAACCCCCGATTTGATCGCGATAATCTAAAGGAAAACCAATGGCCTCCGGCTTCTCTAAGCAACCCGCATCCCGCCACGAATTTATCTGCTCCCGACCGGCCAGCTCAGGCCGGATCCAGCACGCGCGCCCAGGCGCCGCAACGTGCAAAAGTGATAGTTCCGGCGGCCATAATGCTTTTAACCTAAAATAATGAGCCCATGACGCGCCCCGCGCGGGGCTCGATCGGGCCGCGCCTCTTTCTGTCGGCGAATACGCCGACCGTGTTGCCATAAGGTCACTCTAAAGAGAAACTTGCTGTGTTGTGCCGTGCGCCGTGGAGCTTCCGCGGAAAACCCCGTAAAATAGCGCCTGCTCTCTGGGCGGTATGGCAAAAAGCGCAACAAAAGGGGTTGGTAATGAAGAGACTTATGTTTGCAGTCGGCGTGCTGGCGCTTGGCCTTGTGGCCACCGCTCCGGCGCATGCGGACTACGCCATCGTGAAGTTTAAAAGCGGATATTGCCGCATTTATGACAACACCGCTTGGGCACCGCCGGACGGAACGTTCGTCTGGTTTGTGTGGGGCTACCACCGTTACTACCGCCTGCCGACCTTACCGATCGCCCAGCACAAACTCGGACTCGTGGTCGCTCGGCACCTGTGCTGGCACTACTGATCACTGGTCGCTGATTGACTTTCGCTGAG
Organism: uncultured Alphaproteobacteria bacterium; assembly: GCA_963771475.1. GTDB lineage: Bacteria > Pseudomonadota > Alphaproteobacteria > Acetobacterales > Acetobacteraceae > Rhodopila. The sequence continues at coordinate 466,361 of CAVYTN010000030.1, forward strand.
CATTCCTCCTAAACTAACGCCGCTTACACAGCGAAAGATCTTCTTCGGCCCCAGTCGGAAGCCTCAACTCCGGCTGGGGTTTTATTTTTGGCGTGCGCATGCCTCACCCCTTGAGCCCATCCATCCCTCGCCCAACATACCGGCCTCCGGCGGATGTTCCTTTCATACCGCCGAAATCGACAAAGGCGCTTCGGATCGCAGCCAATCGCCTTCGCGACGATTTACTTGCCCTGAACGAACTTCAGACATTCGCCATGAGTTTTTTTGTTGCGCCGTAGCCGTTCGGCCGCAACAAGGCACGACCCTTGGTCGGGATAGCCGACTGCGAACGGACTGGTGATGGCCACCAGCAGTAAGCACGATCACAAGAACGTAGGCTGTCATCGGATTGGTCCTCACCCCGGAGCGGCGACCGTGTCTTGCCACGATTCGGACACCCGCCGAAATCGACAAGCACCGTTAAGAAAAGCCCCGGCCAGACTGGGCCGGGGCTAAGTCAGTTGCGCTTGCAGGTGACAGGGGCGTGACCACTCTCCGCATCCCTATTCAGGCCGGATGCTCAGCGGGAATTAATTAAAAGCCCCAGCTTGTGAGGCTGGGGCTCGCGTTCAAAAGAGGACCATTCCAACTATCGCGGTCGGACCTTTTTCCGATGTTCAGGCTTGGACTTTTTCCGAATTGGGCGTTTTGACCTTAGCGCGGCCGGTCCGAGCAAACCCCGCACGCGCGGCAGGCGCCTCTTCTTCGCCATGTCTGCCTCCGCTACAACCTCGAGATCGTACTCACGCTGACCGCGTACGAGCGAGCGATCTGCGCCAGCGTCTCGCCGTTGCCGCGGCGGGACAGGGCTTCCTTGCGTTGGAAGTCTGAGAGCTTCGGTTTACGACCGAAGCGCACGCCCGCAGCGAGCGCCCGGGCCCGCCCCTCGCCGGTGCGCTCGCGGATAAGCTCACGCTCGAACTCCGCGATGGGCGCGCATCAGCACGCCGTCTGTAGAGATGCCGTTCTGCTGGGACATAAGCCCGACCGACGAAGATGTCGTTAGATCAATCGATTAACCCCGAATGCTGGGATCGTAGCAAAGCCGATAGAACAATTTCTCGATCACCGGTCCGCCCCCGAGGCATTATCTATTAGGAGCGCCGCCGAGCCTCTCTGAACACAGCCCACTTACCTCAGCAGTAAGCAGAGGCTGGGGAAGGTTCAGCCGCGGAATGATGCGGCGAATTATTCGTTGGATGTGCCGCTTGGTCCAGTGACGGTCGCCGACGTTGCGTACCCACAATCCGCTGACCTGGAATAGCCGCGCAACGTCATTCCGCAAGAGGAGTCTCAAATACAGGACAAGTCCCATCCGCAGACGTTGCGCCAATCTAAAATTGTCTACACGCACGGCACGCTGTAGGGCCTTGCCCGAGCAGCCAGGAACTGGAAGCCCTTTCGAAGGCCCTTTGATACTTTATCGACGGCTGCCTGCCTGGCACCCATGGTACGCCCTGATACCCAACTTTTGATTGTTGCTAGGTAACGTACGCCTGCCTTCGCATTCACGCAATTGCCATTCGATTGGCACAGCCAACGGTCCCGCTGGGTTTGGTCGGAAACGCTTCTGAGTTGACACTCGGACATGAGGCTCGTGAGCGAATGGGGCCTTCGGCCCCGCCTTTCGAGAACTAGGCTGCGCCCTACTTCGGATGGGGTACGTCAGTATAAAGATCGGAAGATGTCGGCGGAGCGCCAGTGCGGGGAGTTGGTGACATCGCGGTGACCATCGCCCCCAAATCCGGAAGCGCCTCAGCTTGACTCATTTTCGCAACCGCCCGTTTACCCCGGACGTGTAGCCCTGCCATTCGATCAGAGTGGAGGTCAGCGTGCCCCGCATTTCTCGCGACCACGCTATTGCGCGTCTCTGCGCTAAGTGGCTCGACAACAACCTCCACCGCCCACGGACGACCCCGACGCTAGCTGAACTATTGACTGAAGAGAATGTCGAGGCGGTGGCGGCGCTCAATCTCTACTCGCAGTATGCGAAGACCTCGCAGAGCGTGATCGGCGTCAGAGGCTCATTCTCGCTTGGCAGCAAGCGAGGCCAACGGACACGCTGCAATGAATGAGCATGTTTAGACGACACTTCCGACGATGGTGGTACGACGAGGGACGGAAGCTTTCGGCGAGGGTCGCGCGGGGGGAGACCTTGACTGCGATAGCGAAGAGCTACAACGTCAGTCATATGACTATTTGTAG
>CAVYTN010000031.1:0-495970 GCA_963771475.1 uncultured Alphaproteobacteria bacterium
AAATCCGCGATCTTGTCCGTGCGCACGTTCTGCGGATAGCGCGCCAGCATGATCGAGGTTTCGACCGCGCCGCCATGAACGCCATGGCGTAGTTCTTCCGCCGTGAACAATCCGTCCGGCGCGCCGAAGCGCGACCAGCCGGTGGTGACCGCGAGCAGTCCGTGTTTGGCGCGCAGATCCTGCGCCACCAGCGTCATCGCCGCGCTGTTGCCGCCATGGCTCGTGACCATCACGAGCTTTTTGATGCCGGCGCGCGCGACGCTCGTCCCGAGCGCCATCCAGTCGCGCAGCGCCTGTTCGGTCGGAGACGTCAGCGTGCCCGGATAATCGATGTGCTCGGTCGAAATCCCGACCGGCTGGATCGGCAGGAACGTCGCAGGCAGGGTGGCGGGCAACAGTTCGCGCACCCGTTCCAGATAGGCCTGCGCGATCATGACGTCGGTGCCGAGCGGCAAATGCGGACCGTGCTGCTCGGTCGCCGCCAGCGGCAGCACCGCGATCCAGCGTTCCACGCCGGCGCCGGAAATATCGGGCCAGTGGATGTCGGTCCAGTCGCGGGGTGGAACGGTCGGGCTCATCGAGCGAAGCGTTTCTTTCGGCCCATTTGCAAGGTAGTTTGTCGCGCGTCCCGAGAGGCGGCCGCTAGGTCCGCGACCGGACGAATCCGTACTTCTCCTATCTTGGGCCATAATGATCGACGGAGTCCAACCATGAAGCCGGTCCTTTTGCTGCGAGCGTTAACGGCCGGTCTGTTGCGCCGCGAGTGCTGGCCGGGCCCGCCGCCGCGCGCAGACGCTGGACAAGGTCTCGTTCGGGACCAACTGGATCGCGGAGGCCGAGCATGGCGGATTTCTTCCAGGCGCTCGCCGACGGCACCTACAGGAAATACGGGCTCGACGTCACCATCGTGCCGGGCGGCCCCAACAACAACAACCGCATCCAGCTGATCGCCGGCAAGCTCGACTTCTTCATGAGCGCGAACACGCTGCAATCCTTCGACGCCATCGCCAACAAGGTGCCGGTGGTCGAGGTCGCCGCGATGTTCCAGAAGGATCCGCAGGTTTTCGTGACCCACCCGGAATCCAAGGTGACGAAACTCGAGGACCTCAAGCCGCTGACCCTGTTCGTGTCCAAGGAAGGCATCGCGACCTATTTCCAGTGGCTGAAATCCGAATACGGTTTTAGCGAGGACAAGATCAAACCCTACACCTTCAATTCGCAGCCCTTCATCGCCGACAAGCAGAGCGCGATGCAGGGCTATGTCACGTCCGAGCCGTTCGCGATCGAGAAGGCCGCCAAGTTCAAGCCCGGCGTGATCCTGCTGGCGGATTACGGTTTCAATACCTATTCGACCCTGATCGAGACCCGCGGCGACCTGATCGACAAGAATCCGGATCTGGTGCAGCGCTTCGTCGACGCCTCGATCGTCGGCTGGTACCATTATCTCTACGGCGACAACACGCCGGGCAACGCCATGATCAAGAAGCTCAATCCGGAAATGACCGACGAACTGCTGGCCTATTCGGTCGCCAAGATGAAGCAATACGGCATCGTCGATTCCGGCGACACGCTGAAGGACGGCATCGGCGCCATGAACGACGCGCGGGTCGCGAGCTTCTTCGACAAGATGGTGCGCGCCGGCGTGGTGCGTTCCGATATCGATTACCGCAAGGGCTACACGCTGCGTTTCGTCAACAAGGGCGTCGGCCTCGATCTGCGGCCCAAGGACAAGAAGCATCAGCAGACGCAATGGCCGATCCCGCTTTGTCCGAAATCGCTCCGACAGCGAATCCGAGCTCCGGCCTCGCGGTCAGCCTGCGCGGCGTGACCAAAATCTATGACAGCGGCGTCGTGGCGCTCGGGCCGCTCGATCTCGACGTGCGCCGTGGCGAGTTCGTCTCGCTGCTCGGGCCGTCGGGCTGCGGCAAGTCGACGGCGCTGCGCCTGATCGCGGGCCTCAATGCGCCGACATCGGGCACCGTCGCGGTCTCCCATCGCGGCGGCGAGACGGCGCGCAGGCATTCGATCGGTTTTGTGTTTCAGGAGCCGACCTTGATGCCGTGGGCCAGCGTCCGCGACAATGTGCGGCTGCCGCTCAAGCTTGGGCACATGCCCACGGCGGAAGCCGACGCGCGCATCGACCGACGCGCTGGCGCAGGTCGGCCTTGCGGACTTCGCCGACGCATTCCCGCGCGAATTGTCCGGCGGCATGAAGATGCGGGTCTCGCTGGCGCCGCGCTCTGGTCACCGATCCCGATATCCTGTTGATGGACGAACCGTTCGCGGCGCTCGACGAGATCACGCGCTTCCGGCTCAACAACGACCTGCTGGCGCTGTGGCGCGATCTGCGCAAGACCGTCATCTTCGTCACCCATTCGGTGTTCGAGTCGGTCTATCTGTCGCAGCGGGTGATCGTGATGACCGCGCGGCCCGGACGGATCGCCGCGGAATTCCGCATCGATGCGGCCGAGCCGCGCGGCGAGGAGTTTCGCACCTCGGCCGAATATGCCGGCTATTGCCGCAACGTGTCGCACGCGCTGACGCCGCTGCATCAGGGGCAGCCGATCCGATGAGCGTTCGCAACACCGCCAGCATCGGCCGCCGGCGCAGGCGACCGATCGCCGACGCCAGCGCGTGCGCCTGGTCCGGATCCTTGCTCCCGTCGTGGTAATGGCGGTGAGCATCGCGGTCTGGAGCTTGGTCGTGCGCGATCAACAACATCCAGCCCTACGTGCTGCCGGGACCGGAAGCGGTGTTTCAAAACGCTGATCGACGATTGGCCGGTATTGTCTCGGTTCGCTGCTCGTGACGCTGTGGACCACGCTGGAGGGATTTGTCGCCGCCGCGGTCGGCGGCATCGTGCTGGCGCTGTTGTTCAACCAATCGAAATGGCTGGAATATTCGCTGTTTCCCTATGCGGTGATCCTGCAGGTCACGCCTGTCATCGCGATCGCGCCGCTGTTGCTGATCTATCTGCCGCAGCAGACCGCGGTGATCGTCTGCGCCTGGATCGTCGGCTTTTTCCCGGTGTTGTCCAACACCACGCTCGGCCTCAATTCGGTCGATCGCAATCTGGCCGGCCTGTTCCAGCTTTACGGCGCGTCGCGGCTGCAGACGCTGCGATATCTCAAATTGCCGGCGGCGCTGCCGTTCATCCTCGGCGGCCTGCGGATCGCCGGCGGGCTGTCGCTGATCGGCGCGGTGGTCGCGGAAATCGCGGCCGGCTCGGCCGGCGCCGGCTCGGGACTGGCCTACCGGATCGCGGAATCCGGCTACCGCCTCAACATTCCCCGAATGTTCGCGGCGCTGCTGTTGCTCTCGGTCGCCGGAATTGTCATTTATGGGTTGCTCGCGCTGGTTTCACACCTGATATTGCGGCGCTGGCACGAGAGTGCGCTTGGAAAGGAAAACTGATGGGGCGAATATTTCGTCGGAGAAGATCGATCTCTGGTCTACGGCCCGAGCAAGCCGATCGTCACCAATGGTTTTTCCGACCAGTTCGTCCTGCATGCGTTCGAGACCACGCACGACCTCGAAGCTCAGTGCGCCGGAGGTCGCGCAAAATCCGCGGCGCCGCGGTGACCTATAATTCGGTGCGCGGCGACAGCACCACGCTGGCGAGGTTCCCGAAACTCGAGATCGTCTCCAGCTTCGGCGTCGGCTACGACCACGTCGATGCCGCCTATGCCCGCGACCACAACATCATGGTCACCAACACGCCCGACGTGCTGACCGAAGAGGTCGCCGACATCGCGATGGGGCTTGTTGATCTCGACCTTGCGCGAATTCGTCAAGGCCGACCGCTATCTGCGATCGGGGTTGTGGACGACGCAGAATTTCCCGCTCAGCGTCGGCTCGCTGCGCGACCGCAAGGTCGGCATGGTCGGCATGGGCCGGATCGGCCAGGCGATCGCGCGCCGGCTCGACGCCTCGCGGGTGCCGGTGGTCTACCACACCCGCAAGCCGGCAGCCGGCATGTCCTACCAGCATTATCCCGACTTGATCGAGATGGCGAAGGCGGTTGATACGCTGGTGGTGATCGTTCCCGGCGGGCCCATCACCAACAAGATGATCAACGCCGAGGTGATGAAGGCGCTCGGGCCGCGCGGCGTCATCATCAATGTGGCGCGCGGCACCGTGGTCGACGAGCAGGCCTTGATCGCGGCGCTGAAATCCGGCACCATTCTGGCCGCCGGTCTCGACGTGTTCGAGAAAGAGCCGAACGTGCCGGATGAATTGAAGGCGATGCAGAACGTCGTGCTGCTGCCGCATATCGGTTCGGCTTCGGTGGTCACGCGCAACGCCATGGATCAGCTCGTCGTCGACAATCTGAAAACCTGGTTCGCCGGAAAGCCGCCGCTGACGCCGGTGGCGGAAACCCCGGCCAAGCCCGCTGATGCGGCGCGAGCTGTCGCGCCGCATCGTCGCCGCCGCCGTTCTGGCGTCGATGGCCTGCGGCGCGCCGGCGCGCGCGCAGGATACCTCGACCCTGAAAAAAGACATGATCGGCCAGTGGGAACTCTCGACCACCGAGCGCAGCAAGACCTGCGTCGTCACCTTGAAGAGCGATGCGACACCGCACGGCTTCAAGCTCGAGCTTGAGCCCGGCTGCCCGAAGGCGTTGCCGTTCACCGCCGACATCAACTCCTGGAGCATCAAGGGACTCGGCGATATCGTCCGGCTGCAGGATGCCGGGCCAGCCGGTGATCGATTTTACCGAAGTCGAGACCGGGATTTTCGAGGGCCTGCGAACCGGCGAGGGGGTCTATATCCTGCAGAATCTCGCCGCCGCGCGCTCGCTGGCGAAATCCATGGACCAGATGATCGGCGACTGGGCGATGGTGCGCGGCAACGGCCAGTCGATCTGCGGCCTGACCCTGACCAACACCGAGGCGACGGCGGACAATTTCCAGGTCTTCCTCAAGCCCAAATGCGATCCCGCCGTTGCCGCCTTTGCGCCGACGCAGTGGCGGCTCGATCATGGCCAGATCCTGCTGCTGTCGGCCAGCGGCGAAACCTGGCCGTTCGAGGCCGACGACAACGCCCAGTGGCGCCTGAGTTCCCACGCCGTCGCCGACTGGATGAACGTGCCGCTTCTGTATTTCGAGGGCACCGGCAAGGCGCCGCAGCGGATGGGCCTCGCGCATCCCTCGATCTGCCCCTACGGCGCCTTTGCGACCAAGGACGGCGCGCTCGTGCTGATCTCGATCCAGAACGAGCGCGAGTGGACGACGTTCTGCGCGTCCTTCCTGGACGAGCCAGACTTGCCGACGAAGCCCGGTTTGAGAACAACAACGTCCGCGTCGCCAACCGCGCGATGGTCGACGAACGGGTCGGTCAGACCTTCGCCGCCCTGACGCGCGATGAGGCCGCGGCGAAGCTGCGCGCCTCAAACACGGCGTACGGCTTCGTCAACGACCTCGCCGCGCTCGGCCACCACCCTGCCTTGCGGCGGACGCCGGTGGCGCTGCCGACCGGCGGTTCGGCGCACATCGTCGCACCGGCGGTCATCAAGTCGGACGAGACGCTCGCGCTCGGCGCGGTTCCGGCGATCGGCGCCCATTCGGCCGAAATCCGCAAGGAATTCGCCTCGGCCTAGAGCAGGATGACATCGCTTTCGCTCAGCCATCCTGCTCTAGGTGTTTGTTTGATCGCGTGATTTATCCGGTGATCACCTCCGGTCATCACGCTCTTTGTTTGATCGCGTGATTTAGACCTCCGGCGATCCCACCTCCGGTCATCACGCTCTTTGTTTGATCGCGTGATTTAGACCTCCGGTGATCCCACCTCCGGTCATCACGCTCTTTGTTTGATCGCGTGATTTAGATTCCTCCGGCGATCCCACCTCCGGTCATCACGCTCTTTGTTTGATCGCGTGATTTCAGATCTCCGGCGATCCCGCCTCCGGTCATCACGCTCTAATCCAGAAACCTTGCCGCCATCGCGTAGCCGCGGCGCCGAGCGGGCGGCAGCTTGTGGCGCCCGGCGACGCGTTCGAGCAGCAGAACTGATCGTCCTCGGCCGCGCCGCCTTCAGCGCGGAATTGAGGAACACCTGCTCCAGCACGTCCTGCTGAGCGTGGCTGCCGCCCATGCGGATACATCTCGCCCAGCACCGGGCGCATCAGGGCCAGCGCGTCGACGTGGCGCGCCCTGCCCGTTCGCCAGCACCGCCTCGGTGACCGGCAGGGCGACGTCGCCGCACCAGACGCGGCGAGCGGGTGATCCGCCGGCGGCGAAGTCGCGCATCCCGGCCAGCATCGCGGTGCGCGGCCGCGTCGCGCCCGGTCGCGGCCAGCGCCATCATCCAGTGCGGCAGGGTGAACGCGGACAGGCAGTCGCCGATGCGGGCCTCGGCCTTGTCGGCCAGTCTCGACCCAGCGGTCGCCGACATCCACGCCGTGCCGGCCGAGCCGGAACAGCATCGAGGCGGCGTTCTGCACATCGATGTAGAGATCCGGCGCCGCCCCGGTCAGCGGCGAGGCCAGGTCGCGGAAGCCGCCGTCGTACAGCGCCAGCACGCGGTCGCAAGTCGCCAAGTTCCAGGTGATACATCGCCTGGTGCCACCACAGATGGTGCTTGAGGTTGTTGCGCGCCGTCCCAGCCCGGCTGCAGCGCCTCGACCCAGGCGATGCCCTCGCCGCGCCGGCCGGTCATCTCCAGCACGTGCGCGACGCCGTGGGCCGCCCACAGGTCGGTGGGGTCGCGGCGGATCGCCTCGCGTCCGGCGTAGTTCCGCTTCAAGGTAGTAGCCGCATTCCTCATGCGCGAAGCAGCGGCAGGCCAGGATCGAGGCATAGCCCGGCAGAGCGGCGCTCCAGTGCGCGCTCGACGCGCCAGCACCGAGGCGAGCATCGCCTCCGGCCGGCCGAACCAGAAATTGACGAAATGGGCGAGGCGGAAGGCCAGGATGTCGTGCGGGTGCTCGCGCAGGATCTGGTCCCAGACCGCGACCGCCCGCGTCCGGGTCGCCGTCGATCCAGGCGCCAGGGCTGCGGTGTGGCGCTTCCTCCCGTGCGGATCCCGTTCGGCAGCGCGCCTGCTCCAGCGCCGGTCGGCGCGCCCGGCAGGTACCGCGGCGCTGGAAGCCCATCATGAACAGGTAGCCCTTCAGGCAATGCGCCATGCCGAAGTCGGGATCGGCGGCCAGCAGCGCCTCCATCCGCGGCGTCATGTCGGCGCGATAGCCCAGATACCCGTCGACGACGTGGTCGAACGCGGCGACGGCCTCCTCCGACTCGGTGGTCAGAGCGAGGCCACGGCAGTCCTGGAACATTCTTCGTCCTCCGGTCCCTCCCGCTGTGGCAGCGGATACCGGGCGGCGATCAGGCACGGGAGCGGCGGTCAGCACCGGGAGCAGCGACACCTGGCGACGCCGCGGCTGATGATGCCGAGCTGCGCCGCGGCGGCGCGGGACAGGTCGAGGATACGGCGGTTGGAATAGATCCGGTCCGTGACGGTGACGACGACCGTGCGGCCGGTGTCTGCACAGAAGACGCGGACTTTGGTGCCGAACGGCAGCCAGGCGTGCGCGGCCGTCAGCTCGGTCTGGTTGAAACGGGCGCCGCTGGAGGTCGTGCGGCCGTTGTAACGGGAACTGTAATAGGACGCTTTGCCGTCTTCTCCGATCCAGCCTCGTCGGGCTCAGGGTGATACGCAACCGGCGTTGGCGCTTCTTGGGCGTGCTGGTGGGCATGTGAGCGCGTGCGGGCCATTGCCGCGGGCTGCGACAGGACCAGAACGGCCGACGCAGCAACGAACGCCATGGCGTAATGGCTTTTCATTCATGTACCTCGCTAGATAAATCGCGGAACGGCTAACAAATTTGGAAGAACCGTTACGCATCTGGTTCAGGGCACAATACAGCCCCGTCAACGCGGTCGAATTTGACCAGCATTGCTCGAAAGGAATTCACCAGAACGGTGAATTTGCGGCATTTTTTCGTGCCGCAAGAAGGTTTCCCTCGCTCCATGACTGGCAACATGCTCAGAAAAGACTGTGGTGACAACCCCGCGATTGCACATTTACGTTCGATTTGACGCACGACAACGCATCGGCAATGGTCGTGACCCCGGTCTTTGGGAGCGAAAACGGCCTTTATCCAATGATCTACAGCTTATTGACTGCCATGGCCGGCGTTTTCGCCGCAGCCGTTTTGCGCGGCTTTACCGGGTTCGGCTTCGGACTGGCCGGTGTGCCGCTGCTCAGCCTTGCTCTGCCGCCGAAACAGGTCGTGCCCCTGGTCGTCACCCTGCAAGTCATGGTCGGCGTGGCGGGCTTGCGGGAGGCGGCGAAGACCTGCGACTGGCGCGCGGTCGGCGCGCTGGCCCCCGGCCTGGTCATGGGCGTTCCGGTCGGGCTGACGATCCTGACCGTATTGGCGCCCAACCCGGTGCGCATCGTGATCGGCGGCATCATCCTGCTCTCGGTCGTGGTGATCCAACGCGGCGCTCGGCTGCCGCCCAACCCGTCCTGGCGGGTCAGCGGCGGCGTGGGTCTTCGTCTCAGGGATCCTCAGCGGCCTGGCATCGATGGGCGGACCGCCGGTCGTGGTGTACCTGCTGGCGGTCGGCCATACGGCGGCGCGGATGCGGGCGACGACGATCGTCTATTTCATGCTCTCGGCTGTCGTCTCCCTGGTGCCGATGGTCTGGCGAGGCCTGATCACGCGCGACATCGTGATCTGGGCGGTCACCGCGATCCCTGCCCTGTTCATCGGTTCGCGCGTCGGCACCTGGGCGTTCCATCGCGCGCGGCCGGTCCATCACCGGATGACGGCGCTGGTGACGCTGACGGTCCTGGGCGTGGTCCTGATCGGCCGAGCGTGTTGCTCGGGACTGAGCTCTGGCAGATCCTGGCTCAGACCTCGATCCGAGCCGGTGCGCGTGCGTTTGATGCGTCGAGCGGTGCGACTTCTCTTCCAGCCGCCGCTCTTTCGCTCCCTTGCTGGGCTTGGTCGCCACCCGGTGCTTCGGCGCCACCGCCGCCTGCCGCAGCAGGTCGGTCATCACCTCCAGCGCGGCGGCCCGGTTACGCTCCTGCGAGCGGTGCTCCTGCGCGGTGATCACGATCTCGCCCGCCAGGGTCAGCCGCCGGCCTGCCAGCCGCTCCAGCCGGGCGCGGACCGGCGGAGGAAGGCTGCGCGCGATCCAGCGACAGGCGGAGTTGCACGGCGGTCTCCACCTTGTTGACGTTCTGCCCGCCGGGGCCGGAGGCGCGCAGGAACGTCTCGGTCAGCGCCCGCTCATCCAGGCTCAGTGTCCGGGTGATCCGGATCATCGGCGGGGATCGGTGTCTGTCATATTACGGATTGTCACCTTGCCTCGGCAATCGAGGTGGATCATAGTCGGGCGGTAAGAAAGCGTTAAGAAATAAGCGGCAAAGTGCCGCATGACAGGGAGACAACATTCATGACCACACGCTTGTCGCGTCGCAAGGCCTTGCGTCTTGGCGCCGCCGCCGGAGCACTACCACTCGTTAACATCCGCACCGCCGGCGCCGCAGGGCAACTGAGCCTCGCACTGTGGGATCATTGGGTTCCCACCGGCGACGACGCGATGCGGAAGCTGATCGACGCCTGGGCCGAGAAGAACAAGGTCGATGTGCAGCTCGATTTCCTGACCGGCGTCGGCAACAAGATCAACATCACCATGGCCGCCGAGGCGCAGGCCAAGACCGGCCACGACGTCTACGCCTTCGACATGTGGACCGTGCACGCAATACGCCGACATGCTCGATCCGGTCGACGACATCATGAAGCGCTCATCGCCAAGTACGGCAAGATCGGCCAGGCGTACGAGTATCTGGGCGTCGTCGAACGGGCATTGGAAGGCGGTGCCGGTCGCCTGGGGATCGGCGCCGCTGACACCCTGCGCGCGCATCAGCCTGCTGAAGAAATACGCCGGCATCGACGTGCAGAAATGGTTCCCCGACGCGCCAGCGACCCCGGAGACCTCCGCAGACTGGACCTACGACACCCAGCTCAAGGCGGCCGAGGCCTGCTCCAAGGCCGGCTACCCGTTCGGCTTCGGCTGCGGCTCCGACGACCGACGCCAACCAGACCTGGGGTGCCACGTTCGGCGCGTTCGGGGCCGATCTGGTGGATGCCAAGGGCAAGATCACCGTCGATTCCGACAACGTCAGGATGGCGCTGGAATACGCCAAGAAGCTGATGCCGTTCCTGCCGCCCGACACCGTCAGCTACGACGATGCATCGAACAACCGCGCGCTGATCTCCGGCAAGGCGGCGCTGATCTGGAACCCGCCATCGGCCTGGGCGGTGGCCAAGCGCGACGCGCCGCAGGTCGCGGCGGATTGCTGGACCTTCCCCAACCCGCGCGGACCGAAGGGCCGCCTGGTGCCGCATGCGGCCGTATTTCTGGGGCATCTGGAAGTTCGCGCAGAACAAGCCGGCGCGCGAAGGACCTGCTGCGCTACCTGGCGCAGCGCGAGCAGGTGGAGACGCTGACCACCGCGGTCGCCGGCTATGACATCCCGCCGTTCCGTCGATGTCCGACTTCAAGATCTGGGAGGAGGTCGAGCCGCCGAAGGGCACGATCTACAACTACCCGATCCGGCCGTGGCACGACGCCGAATACTACATCACCGGTTCCTCCGGCCCGCCGGAGATCGCGGTGCAGATGTGGAACCGCGGCCTGATCCCGAGCATGGTCTCCCGGCTGGTCGCCGGCCAGACGATCAAGCAGTCGATCGCCTGGGCGAAGGACGAGCTGGAGGGCTTCACCCGCTGATCGGGTGACACGCAGCTGGGCTCGACGGCGATCGAGACGACTCGAGCCGCGCACGACCAGCGATCGACCGATGAGAGCTACGCTGAGTGCACCGGCGCGTCACTCGCGTGCCTCAGAGCATGACGAGTTGAGTCGCCGGCGTTATCGGAGCCACGATTGCCGCGCACCGGCGCGTCAACCTCAGACGATCGCATCTAACCGCCGGATCGTCGTTTCATGACTTTTGCTGCGTTCCTCCGTCATCTCGTCCTCGCCGCGGCGTTGATCCTGTTCTCCGCCGCCGTGGTGCGCGCGATGATCTCGGCGCGGATCATGGACCGGCCGGAATCCGCGCAAGCTGCACCTCAAGCCGACGCCGAAGGGTGGCGGCGTGGCCGTGGTCGTCACCTTCCTGGTCGGTATCGCCGTGCTGTACCGATTTGGCGAGTTCGCGCGCCTGGCCGATCCCTATTTCCGCGGCGTGATCGAGGCGTCGCTGGCGATCGCCATCGTGGCCTTCCTCGATGACCTGTACGATTGGCCGTTCACCGTCAAGCTGGCGGCGCAGGTGCTCGGCGGCGCTGGTCGCGGTCGCCAGCGGACTTTACGTCAGCGACCTGCATATCCCCTACCAGGCGCCGTTGATCCTGGGCTGGTTCGGCGCCGTGGCGTCGCTGGCCTGGATGCTGTTCACCACCAATGCGATGAACTTCATCGACGGCTGAACGGGCTGGCCAGCGGCGTCAGCCTGATCGCCTGCCTGTTCCTGGCCTTCATCGCCGAACAGCACGGCGGCTGGTTCGCTTACGCCGCCGCCGGGCTGCTGGCCTGCGGCCTGGTCGGTTTCCTGCCGTTCAACTTCCCCCGCGCGCGCATCTTCATGGGCGATGTCGGCAGCCAGTTCTGCGGCTTCATCCTGGCAGTGCTGGCGGTCGTCGCCAGCCGGTTCGACGGCGTCGCCCTGTCCTTCCTGCTGGTGCCGATGCTGCTGTCGGGCGTGCTGTTCGACGTCGCCTTCACCCTGGTCCGCCGCGCCGCTCCAGCACGAGCCGCTTGCCCGGCCGCACCGCGGGCATCTGTATCAGGTGGCGCAGCGAGTCCGGTCTCAGCCCCGTCTCGGTGACGCTGCTGCACTGGGGATTTGCCACCTATGGCGGGTGCTGCTGCCTGCTGTTCATCGCCGCGCCGTCGGCCTGGAAGCCAGGCGTGCTGCTGTTGGTGATCCCGCCACAACTGATATGGGCCGCCTGGGTCACCCACGCCGCCCACAAGGCCACGCTCGGCCGCTGGGGCTGAGCGACGCCAGGTCGCGTGATCAAGGCCAATTCAGGCAAGCGGGTTGCCCGGGCCGCAGTATCACAAACGCGTTTTGGCGGTACCTGCGGGCCAGAACAGCGGCCTGAGCGGCGGGCATCAGGACCAGGAGGTGATCCTCCGTCCAGCCACGTGCGCCGCCGCTGGCCAGCAGGACGGGATACCGCCGGACCACCTGCCCCAACCGGAGCTGCATGCGTGCGTTCCAACCCGGCGGCATCCGGCGGGAATGCGGGTTCCAGGCGGTGATCAGCACCGCCTGCCGACACCGGTGTCGGACCAGCAGGCGGTCGACCGCCGGTGCGCCTCGTCCGATGCGTATGACGGCGTCGCCCACGCGATAGTCGGTGCGGCGATAGGCGGCCAGCAGCGACGGGGTGAGCAACCGTGTCAGCCGTCGCGTGCCGTGGCGAACTCCACGTCACGGTGCACATGCACCGACATCAGCACGCCGAAACCCACCATGACGGTCAGCATCGCCGATCCGCCATGCGAGACCAGCGGCAGCGGCACGCCGCCCACCGGGATCGCGCCCATTACCATGGCGATGTTGACGAAGACGTAGAGGAAGAAGTTGCAGGCGATCCCCAGTGCCACCAGCCGCCCGAACTGGTGGCGGCAGCGCAATGCGATCAGCATCCCGCCGACGATGATCAGCGCCAGCAGCGTCATCACGGCAAGCGCCGCCGACCAGGCCGAATTCCTCGCCGATCATGGTGAAGATGAAGTCGGTCTGCTTTTCCGGCAGGAAATCGAGATGCCCCTGCGTGCCTTGCAGGAACCCTTTGCCCCACATGCCGCCGGACCCCAGCGCGATCTTCGACTGGATGATGTTGTAGCCGGCGCCCAGCGGATCGCTTTCGGGGTGCAGGAACGTATCGATACGCGCGCGCTGGTAATCGTGCAGATGGGTGTAGGCGAGCTTGGCCAGCACCGGGACCGGCGCCAGCACCAGCGCGAACTTCCACCACCGCACCCCGGCGGCGAAAAAGATCGCGCCACCCAGCAGCGCGGTGATCGTCGCCGTGCCAAGGTTCGGCTCCTTCAGGATCAGGCCGACCGGAATCAGCACGGCGATCAACGGCGGGACCAGGAACAGCGGATTGCCCATCCGCTCCCACGACGCCTTATGGAACCACGACGCCAGCGCCAGGATCAGCGCCAGCTTCATCATCTCCGATGGCTGCAACTGCAGCCCGCCCAGTTCCAGCCAGCGCTGCGCGCCCTTCCCCACATGGCCCATGCGCAGCACCAGCACCAGCAGCACCACGCCCATCACCCAGGCGGGCCAGGCGAGCCTGGCGATGACGCGGATATCCACGAGCCCGATCGCCAGCGCGAGCACCAGGCCGAAGGCGAAGCGCAGCGCGTGGCGGGTGGCATATGGTTCCGGCGAGCCGCCGGCGGCGCTGTAGAGCGCGATGTAGCCGACCCCGGCCAGGGCGCAGAGCAGCAGAACATAGATCCAGTTGATCTGCAGCACCTTCGCCATGACGTCGAAGGACGGCTCACGCCAGAGACGGCGATCCATCATCGCGTTGTACCATCATCGTTGCGCCTCGGCGATCTGGCGCGGCGGCGGCGGTTCGTTGCGGTTGCCGGGGTCGCGGCGCAGGGTCTCGGTCATGATCGCCTGCGCCATCGGGGCGGCGGCGGCGGCACCGGCGTTGCCGTGCTCGACCACCACCGACAGTGCGTAACGCGGCGCGTCATACGGGGCATAGGCGACGAACAGCGCGTGCGGGCGATACTCCCAGGGCAGCTTCTCGCTGTCGAAATGCCCGCTTTCACGCAATTCACGCGACACGCGGCGGACCTGCGCGGATCCGGTCTTGCCGGCCAGTTGCACCGATGGGGTCAGCCAGTCTCGCCTGCGGGCCCGAGCCGCCCTGTTCGTTGACCACGGCCCACATGCCTTCGCGGACATCGTGCAACAGCTTTTCCGGCAGGCCAATCGACGGCCAGTCGTCCGGCTGGCTGCCCGGCTGCAGAACGCCCGCAAGGCTGCGCGTCAGGTGCGGCTGCACCAGCTTGCCGCTGGCGATACGTGAGACATAGGTCGCCAGTTGCAGCGGCGTCACCTGGATAAACCCCTGGCCGATCCCACTGACGACCGTGTCGCCCATGTTCCACGCATGACCGTGCCCGATCCGCCATTCCCGGGTCGGGATCAGTCCGGTTCGCTGACCCGGCAGGTCAAGCTCAAGCTCGACCCCAAGACCCATCCGGTTGGCCATGGCGGCAATCCGATCGATGCCGATGCGGCGTGCCGCCTCGTAGAAAAAGACGTCGCAACTGTTCTTCAGGCCGCCGCGCAGGTCGAGCGTGCCGTGCCCGCCCTTGCGCCAGCAGTGAAACCGCGTGTCGCCCAGGTCGAGATAACCGGGACACTCTATCCGGTCGGTGGCGCTGAGGCTCTTGGCCTCCAGCCCGGCGAGGGCGACCGCCATCTTGAACGTCGATCCGGGCGCATAGAGCCCCGAGGTCGCCTTGTCGATCAGCGGCGTGCGGCGGTCCTTCGTCCATTCCGCCCATTGCGCCTGGGAGACGCCGGCGTTGAACACCGACGGGTCGAAGGACGGGTTGGTCGCCATCGCCAGCACTTCGCCGTTGCGGCAATCCATCACCACGGCGCTGGCGCTCTCATCGCCCAGCACGTTCAGCACCGTCTCCTGCAGGCCGGCATCGATGGTCAGGCCGACATCCTCGCCCTGGACACCTTCCTGGCGATCCAGCTCCCGGATCACCCGCCCGACCGCATTCACCTCCAACTGGACCGCCCCCGCTCGGCCGCGCAGGGCGATGTCGTGGTATTTCTCCATCCCCGCCCGGCCGATGCGCAGGCCGGGCAACGCCAGCAGCGGGTCCTCGGCCACGTCGTCCTCGTTTGGCGGCGCGACGTAGCCCACGACATGCGCGGTCTTCTCGCCGAACGGGTAGTGCCGCGTGGTGCCAGAATCGACGACGATGCCGGGAAGTTCGGGCGCATTCACCTCGATCGCCGCCATCTCGTCCCAGGTCAGGAACTCGCGGATCAAGACGGGGATGAATTTGCGGTGGCGGTGCAGTTCGCGCTCGATCCGCGCCCGCTCCCACTCACTGAGCGGCAGGAGGGAGGAGAAGGCATCCAGCGTGGCGTTGACGTTGTTCGCCTGCTCCGCGACCAGCACGGCGCGCCAGTTGGTGATGTTGCCGCCCATTATGACGCCGAAGCGGTCGAGGATGCGTCCGCGCGGCGGGGCGATCATCCGCGCGCTGATGCGGTTCTCGTTCGCCAACGTCGAGTAGCGGGCGCCCTCGGTGACCTGGACCTGGTACAGCCGAGCGGCGAGGCCGCCGAGGATTGCGACTTGACTGCCCATCAGCAGGAGGGCCCTGCGGGTGAAGACGCCGGTGCGTTCGCCTTCGCGCTTCATGGCTCAGGCCTGGTCCGGGTTGGCGATGGACCGGTGGGCGGCGGAGAACGGGATCGCCAGAACCGGATAGAGCGCGATCGCCAGGGCGGCCTGGAACACCGCGGCATTGGGCGGGAAGAGGCGGAAGCTCAGCAGCATGACCAGGATCCACATCAGGATCGAAGCAGCCAAGGCGACCAGGCCGAACACCGTCCAGATCAGTCCGAAACCGTGCTGGGAGAGGAAGCGGCGCAGCGAGGCCGCCACACCGTGGACCGCGAGCATGGTGAACGCCGAAACGCCCATCGGCAGATAGCCCATCAGATCGGCGAGCAGCCCGATCAGGAAGACCAGCGGCGGCGGCATCGTGTCGGGGCGCGCCATGGACCAGAACCAGACCGCCCCCAGCGTGACCGCCGGCAGCAACTCGGCCTGGCCATAGATGCCGAACGGAACCTGGGTCAGCAGCATGAGCAGCAGCGTGATACTGCCGGGAAAGCAGGAGCGGCCGATGATATCGAGGCGGCGCCCAAAGGTGGGCCGCGGCCGGATGCCCGGACGGCGGTCGATATGCGCCATCAGCGTGTGTCCCCGGGTCGTTTGGAACTTGGTGGGGTTTCGCATGACTGGAATTGCTGCGTTCTGGCTTCAGCTCCGCGAAAGAAACCACGGAGACGGCCGCTTCGCGGCCTTTCGGAGGTACTCAGAGGGCCACGGAGTTGTTGCTTGGCTGCCGGAGGACATGGCTCGGCCAGAGTTCTCGGGTCGGGCAAGGATTGCGTTTGCCAATACCGATACGTCCGCACCGCTTGCCGTCGGAAGTCTGATCCATTCCGCCGCACGCGAAACGGGGCGAAATCCACGACATCAATTAGGCTGCTAGCGGCCACGTCCCATTGTCGCCGGAAACCACACCTCGGTGGCTCTCCGTGTATCCCCTCCGTGAAGGCCACAAGGTGGCCGTCTCCGTGGTTTCTTTCAAACATGCGGATCAAGCCGCACCGGCGTCTCCCGTTCCGCAAGCAGCCCAATCTGAACAAGGGTATGACGAGGTTGCACGGAGATCCGCACCCTAATGCCTCCCCAGTGTCGGCCGAGGCGGGGGCTCCGGTGGGGTGACGCCGTTCAGGCCGTAGTCGAAGATCCGCACGACCTCCAGCTTCTGCAGCATGGCCGCCGGCTCCACGTCGGGGGAGCCGTTACTGTTGAAATGCACCGTCCCCACCGGCAGGTTGGCCGGGAACGCGTTGGCCTCGGCGCTGGTCACGATCCGCTCGCCTTCCTGCGGCATGATCCCTTCCGGCCAGTACATCAGCCGCGGCCGGGGTCCGTTGGTGCCGACCAGGATGGCATGCGCGCGGGATGTCTCCAGGATCACCGGGATGCGGCTGTTCATGTCGGTGATCAGCAGCACCCGCGCCGTACGCGCGCCGACCTCGGTGACACGGCCGATCAGCCCACGTTCATCGAGCGCGATCTCGCCCTTCTTGATGCCGTGGTTGGGACCGACCGAGAGCAGCACCGCCTTGGCATAGACCCCGCCGGCATCGGCGACGACACGGGCGGTGACGAAGGACGCCGTCGGGGTCGGGTATCCAATGCAGGCTGGCCTTCAGGCGCTGGTTCTCGGCGTCCAGCGCCAAGGCGATCGACTGCCAGCGGCGCAGCTTCTCGTTTTCCTCACGCAGGCGGATGTTCTCGTTGCGCACGTCCCACAGGGCGGCGGCGTCGGCGACAGTCGCCTTGGATCTCGGTCCAGCGGGCTCGGCCAGCACGGCGTAGATCGGCGCCAGCCCATCCGCCAGCGCCATGCGCGCACGCTCCGCCAGCAGGGTATCCGCCTTGCCCAGCAGCATGACGCCGAACGAAACGACGATCAGCACCGGCAGGGTGAGTTTCGCGAGGGCCTGCCTGGCCTGAATCGACAGGCGGATCATCGGAACCTCCAGCCGTCGCGCGATTCCGGATCGATCCACCTGAGGGGTCGGAAACTGCCCATCGGGCAGAGCGTGCCGATCCGGTCCGGCACGCCGCCTACAGCCCTGCTAATACATGCTTGTCAGCACGTTGCTCAAACGTTTTCTCTCTTCCAGCGCACGCCCGGTGCCCAATGCGACACACTGTAGCGGATTTTCCGCAATGACCACGGCAAGCCCGGTCGCATCCCGCAGCACCTGGTCCAGTCGATACAGCAGCGCGCCGCCGCCGGTCAGCACGATGCCCTTGTCGACGATGTCGGCGGCGAGTTCCGGCGGCGTGTTCTCCAGCGCGACCTTCACCGCCTCGACGATCGCCGTGACCGGTTCGGCGAGGCTTTCGGCGATCTGGCGCTGGCTGACAAGCACTTCCCGCGGCACGCCGTTCATCAGGTCGCGGCCGCGCACTTCGCGGTACGGGCCTTCGTCGCCGTGTTCGAATGCGCCGGCGGCGCCGATCTCCATCTTGATCCGTTCGGCCGAGGACTCGCCGATCAGCAGGTTATGGTTGCGGCGGATGTAGCTGATGATCGCCTCATCCATCTTGTCGCCGCCGACGCGCACGCTGCGGGAATAGACGATGCCGCCCAGCGAGATCACGGCCACCTCGGTCGTGCCGCCGCCGATATCGACGACCATGCTGCCCGACGGTTCGGTGACCGGCAGGCCGGCGCCGATCGCCGCGGCCATCGGCTCCTCGATCAGTTGCACCCGGCGGGCGCCGGCGCTTTCGGCGCTTTCCTGGATGGCGCGGCGTTCGACGGCGGTGGAGCCGGACGGGACGCAGACGATGATCAGCGGCGAGGCGAAGGCGCGGCGGTTATGCACCTTGCGGATGAAATGCTTGATCATTTCCTCCGCGACTTCGAAGTCGGCGATGACGCCGTCGCGCAAGGGGCGGCTGGCGGTGATGTAGCCGGGGGTGCGGCCCAGCATCTGCTTGGCTTCTTCGCCGACGGCGACCACCTGCTTCTTGCCGCGCGACATCGGCGATGGCGACGACGCTTGGCTCTGCCAGGACGATGCCGCGGCCCTTGACATAGACGAGCGTGTTGGCGGTGCCGAGGTCGATGGCCATGTCGGCTGACATAAAGCCGAGCATGCGAGTGAACATCCGGATTGCCTTTGTCGAGTGGCGAGGGGTGGGGCGGAAGGCGGATCGCTTAATGCTCGCGCCGCTTCGCCACAAGAGGTACTGTTGACGAACGCTTGATCATTCTGCCTTGTTAACGCCTCAATCAGACCATGGTTTCGCTGCCTTTCTTGCCAATCTGTACCGTCAGATCATAGGAGGAATGCCATGCGTCCGACTGCAATGATCCTGCTCATGACCGCCCTTCTCGGCCTTGCCGGATGCGGCGAAAGTCCCGGGACGCGAGCCGTCACGGGCGGGTTGATAGGCGCCGGAGTGGGCGCCGGTGCCGCCGCCGTGACAGGTGGCCGACCGGCCACGGGTGCTGCGATCGGGGCCGGCGTGGGTGCCGTGGGCGGTGCGATAACGCACTGACCATAACACTATACAGTTGGAGTAGCTAAAATGCGTCGTGGTTTTCGTGGGATCGTAACGGTTGTGGTCCTCGGATGCGCGGTGGCCGGATGCGGCCATAACCGTGGTGACCGGGCGGCGTCCGGTGCATTGATCGGTGGAGCGGCGGGCGCCGGCATCGCAGCCCTGACCGGCGGCGCGCCTTTGATCGGCGCAGCGATCGGCGCCGGCGCAGGTGCGATCGGCGGCGCGGTCACCAGCGGACACGACCTGAACCTGGGCCGGCCGATCTGGCGTTGAGGTGGAGGCCGGCCTTGTGCCGGCCTTTCCCTGTCCTGGTTACGTTTAATTAAGGAAACCACGAAGCGGCTGCTGGGCAGCCTTCGCAGATGAAAAACGGAGCGCGACAGAGACGTTGGATCCCATCCCGGGCCCTTTCGTCTGACGCCCTGTCAACCCTCGGGGTCGTTGGGTCCTGTCGACCCTCGGGGTCGCGGGGTCCTGTCGACCCTCGGGGTCGCGGGGTCCTGTCGACCCTCGGGGTCGCGGGGTCCTGTCGACATGGCGCGCAATCGATCAGATTGGGGCAAGGCAACAGTCGTGGCGCCGTACCCATGCGGATCCGCAACGGAACCCATCGCCGCCACGGCCGCAGCACCAACCGCAACACCTCCGTGACACTCCGAGCTTCCTCCGCGCGGGCCGCAAGCGGCCGCTCCGTGGTTTCTTTTCAAGGCGCTTCCACCCCAAACCTAAACGCCCCCTAAACCGGCATCCCGCGCTTCCGCTGGACAAGGTTTCATCCCCCATGGCACCCTGCCCCATTCATATCTGGAAGAGGATGAACGTGTGCCTGCCTGTCTGGGCCTGGCAGCCATAACCGTCGCGACTGGAATCGTCGCGACCGGCCCGACGAGCGGAACCGCATGACCGGACACCACATGTCCGGAGGGGGCCCGCTCGACGAAATGGCGGACGGCACCGGTCACGCCAAGCCGCACTGGCGCTCGTTGCTGTCGACCCTGTTTGCGCTGGGTCACGAGACGCTGGCGGAGCGGGCGCGCATGCTGGACCAGGCCTTCGCCGAGGAAGGCATCACCGCGATCCTGCCCGGCGAACGGGCGGTCAACTGGCGCTGCGATCCGATCCCGCTGCTGATCTCGGCCGCGGAATTCGCGCATCTCGAAAGCGCCCTGGCACAGCGGGCCCGGCTGATGGAGACTGATCCTCGCCGATCTCTATGGCCCGCGGACCCTGCTGTCCGAAGGGCTGATGCCGCCCGACCTCGTCTACGGCAACCCCGACTTTCTGCGCCCCTGCCGTTCGGTCGACGGGCGCCGGCGGGAACGGTTCCTGTCGTTCTACGCCGCCGACATGATGCGCGGACCCGACGGCGTCTGGCGTGTGCTGGCGGACCGCACCGGCCAGGCGCAGGGCCTCGCCTACGCGCTGGAAAACCGCCGCATCCTGGCGCGGGTCGTGCCGGAGCTGTTCCAGTCGCAGAAGATCCGCCAGTTGCGCCCGTTCCTGGAGGTCACCGGCGACGCGTTGCAGGCCCTGTGCCCCGACGACGGCGCGGGCGTCGCGCTGCTCAGCGGCGGCCACAGCGACCCGCTGTGGTTCGAGCATGTGCTGCTGTCGCGCGAGATGTCGATCGGACTGGTCGAAAGCGGCGATCTGACGCTGCGCAACGGCCAGGTCTTCCTCAAGACGCTGCGCGGCCTGCAGCGCATCGGCGTGCTGTTGCGGCGCAAGGAGGGCACCGGGGTCGATCCGCTGGAACTGTCGCCCGGCGGCGGCGTGCCGGGTCTGCTGGAGGCCATCCGCGGCGGCTGCGGTGCGCATGGTCAACGATCCCGGTTCGGCCCTGGCCGAGGCGCCTGGCCTCGCCGCCTTCCTGCCGTCGCTGTCCCGCCGGCTGCTGGGCGAGGACCTGCAAATGCCCAGCCAGGCGACGCTGTGGCTGGGCGAAGGCGCGGTGGTGCGGACCGTGCTGCGCGACCTCGAAGGCTGGCTGATCCGCAAGGCGACCGACGGCAACTCGCCGCCCGGTCGTGCCGATGCTGCTGTCCAGCACGGAACGCGCCGAACTGGCGGCACGCATGGCGGCCGATCCGGCCGACTATGCCGTCTCGGAGGCGCCCATCCCTCTCCGTCGCCCCCTGCGTCGGACCGCTCGGCCTGGAGCCGAAGCCGATCGCGCTGCGCATGTTCCTGAGCTTCGACGGGACGGAGTGGCGGGCCTTCCCCGGCGGCCTGGCACGCGCCCTGTCGGAGGAGGATGCGCTGGCCGGACGGCTGCCGCGCAACGCGCTGTCCAAGGACGTCTGGGTCATCGCCGAGGAGCATGCCGGCATCCAGGGCGCGCTGGGCATCATGACCCCGATCCTGCCGATCCGCCGCACCGCCGGCGACCTGCCGTCACGCGTCGCCGACAATTTCTACTGGCTGGGCCGCTATCTGGAGCGGCTGGAGGAAGCCGCCCGGCTGCAACGCGCGATGATCGCACGCATCCTCCGGCCCTCGCCGACGCCGCGCGAAATCGCCGAGATGCAGATCCTGATCGCCAGCCTGACCAGCGTGGGCATGATGGACCGAGGAAGACGCCAGCGTGCTGGGCGCCGGCATGCTGGCGATCGGCCGTCATGCGCGCCTTCCGCCACAATGGCGGGATGCGCCGGGTGCTGGCCGACGTCGCGCGGCAGGTCGAGCAGTTGCGCGACCGCCTGACCGGGGAAATGCACGCGGTGCTCACCCGCTCGCTGCGCGAACTGGAAGAGAAGATGCGGCAACTGCCGCCGGATCAGAACGCGCGCGCGCTGGAACATGCCTCCGTCCTGACGACCGACATCCTGGAATTCGCCGCCACGGTCGCCGGGCTTGCGGCCGAGAACATGGTGCGCGGCGGCGGCCGGCTGTTCCTCGATTTCGGCCGGCGTGTCGAGCGGGCGCAGGCCATCACCGTGGAACTGGCACAGGTGCTGGAGCAGCCGGGCGCGGTGAACCAGCCCGGACGGGTGGAGGCCGGGCTGCGCCTGGCGCTGGAACTGCGCGATTCCGTCATCACCTACCGCACGCGCTATCTGGCGGTGCTGCAGCCGGCGCCGGCACTCGATCTGATCCTGGCCGATGAGGGCAATCCGCGCGGCCTGGCGTTCCAGCTCGTCGCGGTGCGCGACCTGCTGCGGGAGATCGCCGAGGACGGCGATTCCCTGCTGGCCTCGATCGACCCGCTGCTGGCCGAGACCGGCGCCATCGTCCAGGACGTGCTGCTCTCCCGCGACCAGATGGCCGCCACCGCGCGGCTGCCGCCCCGGCTGCGCAAGCTGGACCAGGCGATCGCGGCGATCGCGGACCGGGTGTCGCGCCGCTATTTCACCCTGCTGCCGGTCGCGCGCAGCCTGGGCGTCGAGAGCGACCTGCTGCGCGGAGCCGCCTGATGCGCTATCGCGTCCGGCACGTGACCCGCTATGCATACGGCAGTCCGGTCGAACTCGCCGCGCATATGGCCCATATGCGGCCGCGGCCGATGCCGTTTCAGACCGTGGTCTCCGACACCGTCGACAGCGCCCCCGGCATCGCGCGGCGCCGCGACGGGCACGACCATTTCGGCAACCTGGTGACCTGGCTGTTCCTCGATCTGCCGCACGCGGATTTCGAGCTGACGGCGGAATCCGTGGTCGATGTCGACTATCCCGACCCGCCGGCGCCGCGAAGACACCCTGCCGTGGGAAGAGGTCGCCGAGGCGGCCGGCGAGCCGGAGCAGTGGCAGGCGGTCGAGTTCCGGTTCGGCACACCGCTGGCGCCGGTGAATGCCGAGACCAAGGCCTATGCCGAGACCTCCTTCACGCCCGGGCGGCCGGTCCTGGCCGCGCTGCTGGACCTCAACCGAGCGCATCTACCGCGATTTCCGCTTCCGCTCCGGCGTGACGACGATTTCCACGCCGGTCTCCCAGGTCATCCAGAAGCGCGAAGGCGTGTGCCAGGATTTCACCCATGTCATGGTCAGCGCCCTGCGAGGCCTCGGCCTGCCGGCACGCTACACCTCCGGCTATATCCGCACCCGCCCGCCGCCGGGACAGACGAAGCGCCAGGGCGCCGACCAGTCGCATGCCTGGGTCGGCGCCTGGATCGGCCCGGCATTCGGCTGGGTCGACGTCGATCCGACCAACGGCATCGTCGTGAAGGACGAGCATGTGCTGCTGGGCTGGGGACGGGATTTCAACGATGTCAGCCCGTTGCGCGGCGTGATCCTGGGTGGCGGACGTCACAATGTCTCGGTCAGCGTCGACCTTGAACCCACGAGCCGATGGAGCCGCCGCATGAGTGGATTGCGTATTCTTTCAACGCTGGCGGTGATGGGGGCCATGCCGCGCATCGCCGAGGCCTGCCAGGCCGCGACCGGCATGACGCTGGAGACCGAGTTCTGCGCCGACCGTCGCGCTGCTGGAACGGCTGCGCGGCGGGGCCGAGGCGGATATCGCCATCCTGACCGCCGGCGGCATCGATGAGATGATCGGCGAAGGGCTGATCCGGCCGGGAACGCGGACGGATGTCGCCCTGTCCTTCGTCGGGATCGCGGTGAAGGCCGGGGCGCCGAAGCCGGATATCAGCAGCGTGGAGGCGTTCCGTGACGGCAATGCTGTCGGCGCGCTCGATCGCCTATTCGCGCATCGGCGCCAGCGGCATCTACTTTGCCGGCCTGATCGAACGGCTGGGAATCGCGGATGCGGTCAATGCCAAGGCAAAGATCGTGGCGACCGGATTCACCGCGGAACAGGCGGCCAGCGGAGCGGTCGAACTCGCGGTGCAGCAGATCAGCGAACTGATGGTGGTGCCGGGGATCGAGGTCGTCGGCCCGCTGCCGCCGGAAATCCAGTCGGTCGGAACATTCTCCGCCGGGCTGCTGACGACATCGCGACAGCCGGAGCAGGCGGCGGCACTGCTGCGCTATCTGGCGTCGCCGGCGGTGGCACCGCTGCTGCGCGCGGCGGGGCTGGAGCCCGTCGCCTGAGCCGACCCATGCCGTCATGGCCGGCGCAGGCCGGCCATACACGACTTGCGGGGCCGATGTCAGAGAACGGCGTGGATGGCGGGCCTGCGGTCACCATGACGGGAGGGTGGGGGTCAACGCCACGTGGCACTACTTCGGCCGCCGAGCGAGCCGCCGCTCATAGGCTTGGGCGAAAATGGTGCTCGGGAACAGGATGACGAAGTAGATGATCGCGATGACCGTATACGTCTCCAGCGGGCGATAGGTGTCCGCGGTGATCAGTTCGCCGTTGTAGAGCAGGTCCGGCACCGCGATCGTCGAGACCAGCGACGTGTTCTTCAACTGCGTGATCGACTGGTTGACGAACGGCGGGATCATCCGCCGGATCGCCTGCGGCAGGATCACCCGCCGCATCATCTGCCACCGGCCGAGCCCCAGCGCTCGGGCCGCATCCCATTGGCCCGGCTCGATCGAGATGATGCCGCCGCGGAAGATCTCGGCGTAGAACGCGCCGGTGTAGCAGGACAGCGTCATTACGCCCGCCGCCGTCGCCGGGATCTGGATGCCAAGCAACACCGGCAGCGCGTAGTAGAACCAGACGATCTGCACCAGCAGCGGCGTGCAGCGGAACACCTCGATGAACGCAACCAGCGGGATGTTCACCAGGATCGACTTCGACAGCCGCCCGAGGCCGACCAGCAGGCCGATCACCAGGCCCAACCCGATCGTCACCGCCGTATAGGCCAGGGTGACCAGCAGGCCGCGCTCGAACAACGGAATGTAATGCAGCAGGAAAGCGAAGTCCCACTGGTAGTGCATGTGGAACCTCGCTCCTTCGTTCCGGTCTCCGGTGGATCAGAAAGTCAGCGTGGCGGGCACCTGGTCGCGGCTGACGCCGAACTTGGCCACGCCCTCCAGCAGCCACTCACGTAACTGGCCGGTGCCGCGGTTCATGTCGAGCCAGGCATCGATCACCTCCTTGAACCGTGTATCCGGCTCCCGCTGCAGGCCGAGGCAGCTCGGCAGCGCGACCGTCGGGCTGGTGAGCAGGTAGTACGGGCCAAGCGAGGGGTTCTTGCCGACCGTCGACAGGCCCAGCAGTGCGGCCTGGATATGCGCATCCGCCCGGCCCGACTGCAGTGCCAGCGTGCACTCGTCGCGCGTTTTGTAGCCGACCAGATTGGCCTTGGGGCAGTAGCGGCGTGCCGCCGTTTCGTGCAGGGAGCCGATGTCGAACACCACCGTCAGTTCCGGCTTGTTGAGATCGTCCCAGGTCTTCGGCGCCAGCCCTTTCTTCGCCAGGCAGCCGAACGGGTGGATGATCATCGGATGGGTAAAGGTGATCGACAGGGCGCGGGCCGGCGTGGGGTTCAGCGCGAAGGCAACGTCCACCTTGTTGGACTGCAGGTCCAGCACCGAGTTGCCGTAGGTCGATTCCAGATATTCCAACTTGGCATCGAAGACCTTGGCGATATCGAGCGCCATCGAGATGCAGGCGCCCGACCACTCCCCGGTCGCGAGGTCCTTCTGGAAATAGGGCAGCTCGCCCGGCAGCGCCGCGATCCGCATGACCTTGGTGCGCCGCACCCGGTCGAATGTGCTCTCGGCCGCGGTTTCCGCCCGAGCGGCGCCGAAAATGCCTACCAGGGGCAGCATCCCGGCCGCTACGGCCAGGCTGCGGCGGCCGGTACCTTTGGTATCAAGTTTCTGATTCATTTCACCCCTCTCCTCGCACCACACGAATCTGTAACATAAGTTTGCGTGGGCGTGCATGCACCCTTTCGCACAACGCAAGCACCATGCCGCGCAAGGGATTGCGCTGGGGCAAGAGCTATGCCGCGCAAAGGATTGCGCCAAGGCAGACACCATGCTGGCGCCGCAAATCTGCCTTCTGACCACATCATGATAATTGCGACTCGGGTACCTGGCCTAATGGCATGGGTGAGGCAGCGAAGCAGGGAGTGAGTGGGATGTTCCGCTATGTGGCGATCGCCGTGCTGACGGTCTTCGCGTTTGTCCAGACCGCCTGTTCGGCCAACACTCAGGCCGAACAGCAGACACTGGTCGACAGGGCGACGCTGACCGTGCAGGAGATGATGACGCAGACGGTCTCCGACGGGCCGAGGGACCTGATCAAGCGCGCCAAGGGCGTGATGGTCTGCCCGCGCATCTTCAAAGCCGGCTTCTTCTTCGGCGGCGAGGGCGGCAGTTGCGTGATGCTGGCGCGCGCCGGCAACGGGACCTGGTCCTATCCGGCCTTCTATAGCATCGGCAGCGGCAGCTTCGGCCTGCAGATCGGCATCCAGGACAGCCAGTTACTGATGCTGATCATGACCGAAAGGGGCCTCAACGCCGTGCTCGACAGCCAGGTCAAGCTGGGCGCCAGTGCCGGGCTGGCGATCGCCACGCTGGGCGCGGGTGTGCAGGGATCGACCACCGCGGCCGTCGGCGCCGATATCGTGGCCTTTGCTGCCTCCCGCGGGCTGTTCGGCGGCATTGCGCTGGAAGGCAGCGTGATGTCCACCGAAACCAAGTGGGACCAGAGCTATTACGGCCAGTCCTTCGCATCTCGGCAGATCGTGATGCAGATGCAGGGGTCCAATCCCGGCGCCGATCCGCTGCGGGACCTGCTGACGCGCTACGGGTCGGAGGGCCCTCAGCGCACGTTCGTGCCGCCGCAGCAGCAGCCTGGCTATGCCCCGGCCTATCCGCCCCGCGACCAGGGCCCGTCCGGCTACGGTGGGCAGCCGCAGAACTACGGCGCACCGCAGCCCCAGGGGTATGCGCCCCAGGGGTATGCGCCCCAGGGGTATGGGCAGGATCAAGGCTCTCTTAACGGGCTTTCTGGCGCCGGACGCGGCCCGATCCAGGAACAGAGCCTCGCACCGCCGCGCTGACCGTCGTCCCGGCGGGTTGGCGCTGGTCAAGGCGGCGGCATCGCTTTAGGGTCCGCCGCCATGGCCCCGTTCTGGCGAACCAAGCGTCTGGAGGAGATGACCCAGGAGGAGTGGGAGTCCCTTTGCGACCGATGCGGGCGCTGCTGTCTCCACAAGCTGCGTGACGAAGCGACGAACGAGCTGACGTTCACCAACGTGTCCTGCCGGCTGCTCGATCTCCACTCCTGCCAGTGCAGCGACTATGCGCGGCGGCGGCGGCGTGTTCCGGATTGCGTCAGCCTGACGCCGGAAGCGTTGCAGACAGATCGACTGGCTGCCGCCATCCTGTGCCTATCGCCGGGTTCGCGACGGGAAGGACCTGTTGTGGTGGCATCCGCTGGTATCGGGCGATCCGGACACGGTGCACCAGGCCGGGATTTCCGTCCGCGGGCGCGCGATCAGCGAACGCCGAGCGGGCGCGCTGGAGGATCATGTGGTTGATTGGCCCGGCACGATGCCGCGCACGAGACGGCCGAAAGCCGAAGAGGAGAAATGACGATGCTTGCAGATGCCATCTATGGCGGCGTGAATGCCGCCGTCCTGACGCCGATGAACGCGGACCTGTCGATCGACCTCGATCGCATGGCGGCGC
The DNA here is from genome assembly GCA_963771475.1 of uncultured Alphaproteobacteria bacterium. Classification (GTDB taxonomy): domain Bacteria; phylum Pseudomonadota; class Alphaproteobacteria; order Acetobacterales; family Acetobacteraceae; genus Rhodopila. Next base: position 27,424 of record CAVYTN010000031.1, read on the forward strand.
ACTGCAAATGGCTGCTGGCCAACGGCTGCAACGGCCTGGGCGTGCTGGGCACCACGGGGGAGGCGAACAGCCTGGGCATCAGCGAGCGGATCGAGGTGCTGGAAGGTCTGGTCGCACGCGGCGTGCCGGCGGCGAAGATGATGCCGGGCACGGGGACGACAGCGATCACCGACACGGTGCTGCTGACCCGCAAGGCCGAGGCGATGGGCTGCCCTGGCGCCCTGCTGCTGCCACCCTTCTATTACAAGAGCCCCTCTGATGACGGGCTGCTCGCCTATTTCAACGAGGTGATCCAGCGCGTCGGCGGGTCAATCAAGATCTACCTGTACAACTTCCCGCAGCAGTCGGCGGTGCCGTTCAGCGTGGCCTTCCTGGAGCGCCTGTTGAAGGCCAACCCCGGCAAGGTGAAGGGCATCAAGGACAGCAGCGGCAGCTACGAGAACGGGCTGAGCTATGTCGAGGCCTTCGCCCGCGACGGCTTCGAGGTCTATGCCGGCGACGACTTGCTGCTGAAGCCGCTGCTGGAAAAGGGCAGCGCCGGCTGCATCACCGCGGCCTCCAACGTGAACTGTTCGGTCGGCGCGCAGGTCTACGCCAACTGGAAGAACGCGACCGGCGCCTCGGCGCAGGAAGTCCTGACGGCGACGCGCAAGGCGGTGACCTCGGTGCCGCTGATCTCGGGGCTGAAGGCGCTGGTGGCACGCAACACCGGCGATGCGCGCTGGCTGACCATCCGCCCGCCGCATATGCAACTGACCGCGGCACAGACGGCGGCGCTGTTCGGTGCGTTCGATGCGAGCGGGATCACGCTGCCGAAGGCGGCGTGATCCCGGGGCCGCGTCGCGTGGGGTCGTGAGGTCACGAAACCATGAAGACGCACGCCTACCAGGCCAGGGCGCGGCGGCCGATCGCGGCGCCCAGGGTGGCCATGATCAGGATGGCGAGCGGGTACCAGATGGCGACGAACAGCCCCGCATCGTTCTTGCAGGCCAACGCATAGGCGGCGGCGCCCAGCGCGCCGGACAGCAATCCGGCGATCGCGCCGGCCAGGGCCGGGCGGGTCGAGGCGCCGATCCGCATGACGCCGAGCAGGATGATCAGCGGCGGGAGCGACACGCCGAGGATCGTCAGCACGCATTCATGCACCGAAATGTCCGAATTCCCCATTACGGACAGGCCAGAGCGGTCGGTGGCGGCGCGGAAGGCGAGCACCAGCATGGCCGGTACCAGGGCTGCGAATGTCAACCGGCCGCTGCCGGGCAGTGCGGCGCGGCTGGCCAATAACAACCCGCCCAGGCTCAGCGCGAGCATGCCGCCGAGCTTGTAGGCAAAGGGCGCGCGATGGACGGCGGTGGCGAAATCGGGGCGGACTCCGACCAGCGCCAGCACCAGCGCCACGGCGACACCGAGCGAGGCCAGCGCGGCGACGATGAGGATCGCCTTGAAGGTCCGGGGCCCCGCCAGACGCCCCGCGCCGGCCTGGCCTGTGAGGCCCCCGATCAGGCCTTCGGTGTCGGTGACAGATGTCATCTCCTGCCTCCCGGTGGAGCTGTGTCGTGCGGCCGGGCCTTGGTCATCAGGCGCCGCAAGGCGCGGTGGTACAGCACGCGCACGGAGCCTTCGCTGGTGTGCAACTGTTCGGCGGTGGCGCGGACCGTGGCCCCGTCCAGCGCCAGGGCGTGCACCACCTGACGCTGCGTCTGCGGCAAGCCGGCAAGATGCCGGTCGATGTCCAGCATGGTCCGGTCCGTGTCCTCGGCCGGCGCCTCGAAGACCTCCGCCAGCTCTTCCATGGTGATGTTCACCCGGTGCGCGGCCTCACGCCGCAGGCGGCGGGCCGTGTCGATGAACTTGTAGCGCGTGATGGTGTACAGCCAGGGCAGGAAGGGACGGCTGTCGTCCCAGGTGTGCCGCTTTGCATGCAGGCCGATCAGGATCTCCTGCACCACATCCTCCGTCTCCTCGACCCCCAGCCCGAACTTGGCGAGTCGGCCGCGGACCAGCGGACGCAGCACGAGCGTGATGTCCTTGAGAAGCCGCTCATAGGCCAGATGGTCTCCCCGTCGTTCCGCGCGCATGGCCTCCGCCCACAGCTCTTCGCGTGAGGTCATGCCGGTTGTTTCGACGACATCCCCCGGACTGTTACCGGCGTCCGAAGAATGCCAGCCATGCGCGACAAAAATCCGGGGCGTGTTTCAGCGCCCCGGCCGGCACCGAAAAGCTCATTGAAGCATGTTGCTTTCAATCGACGCCTTTCATCATGGAGATAGACATGACGATGCAAAAGATGTGTACGGCACTGGCTGTTTGCCTGGCAACCGCCTTGGCTGGCGGCGTTCAGGCGCAGGCCCAGACGCCGCCGGCCTCGGTACCCGGGGCGGCGCACGCCACCCCGGTGCAAGCGCGCAACGTGGTGCTGGTGCATGGCGCATGGGCCGACGGGTCGTCCTGGGAGAAGGTGATCCCGATCCTGCAGGCAGCCGGGCTGAACGTGACGGCAGTGCAGAATCCGCTGACCTCGCTGGCGGACTCCGAGGCAGCGACGCGGCGCGTGCTGGCGCAGCAGGATGGGCCGACCGTGCTGGTCGGTCATTCCTGGAGCGGAACCGTGGTCAGCGACACGGGCAACGATCCCAAGGTGACGGCCCTGGTCTACGTCGCCGCTCGGGCTCCCGATGCCGCCGAGGATTTCGTGGCGCTGTCCGGCAAGTTTCCCACCACGCCGGCTCGCGCCGGGGTGGTGGCGCATGACGGCGATTCACCACACTGACCGAGGATGCCTACACTAAGTATTTCGCCAACGGCATTGCCCACAAAGAGGCCGAGGTGCTGTTCGCCGAGCAGGAACCCACCGCGGCGGCCTTGTTCGCCGACCGCACGACGGCGGCGGCCTGGCACAGCAAGCCGACCTTCTATGCCGTGTCCAGGGAGGACATGACGATCTCGCCCGAACTGGAGCGGTTTCTGGCGAAACGGATGAGCGCGACGACGATCGAGGTGAATGCCGGGCACCTGTCCATGGTGTCTCAGCCACAGGCGATCGCCAAGTTAATCCTGGAAGCGGCCGGGCGGGCGAAATAGCGCCAGGCCACACTAGCGCCAGGCCACACTATGGCTGCCGGCGTGGTCGGGGAACCGGCCGCGCCGGACAGGCCGCGCAAATCAGTTCAACCATCTCCTGGCTCGATCCGATGGCTGTCGTGCGATAAATCCGATCGGACCCACGACGGCACGCTTGCGGACAGGTCGGGACGACCGGCCAGAGAAGGCCGCTGGACCAACGACCGACATCCACCGCGCAACGAAAAAGACAGTTGCTGCCCCAAATGCCCCAAGGCCAACGCAACGCCGGCCGGCGGCAAGCGTTTCCGGGACGGAGGATTTCTCGCCATGTCCTATGTGTTCCCGCTTTTCGGTGCCGCCGTCGCAGTGTCAGGCAGCGACAAGCTGTCAGGTATCACCGGCTATCGCGCCATGTTCGAACACCTGGGCTGGTCGCGGGAAGCGATGCAGGCCTTGGCCTTAGCGGAACTCGCCGGCGGGTTGCTGATGATGCCGCGGACGACGCGCGGCATTGGCGGTGCGCTGTTGCTGGCAGCGTCCGCTGCCGTGCTGGGCAGCGAGTGGCGGCGAGGCGATGTTAAGCTCGCCTTGCCACGAGGTATCGTGCTGGCGGTCGCCGCGGCGGCGATGCTGACACCGGCCCGGCGGAAGGGCTGGCGCAAGGCCCTTTCCGCCAGTTGAGGTAGTGGTTTTACTCTTTCGCCGGTTCGGCGTCGCCCTTGACCGTGGCATCGGGGGCCGGTGCAGGGGTTTGCGCCGATGCCCCACCTGAAGGTGTGGGGGACCCGGACGTGGGGGCGAAAGCGGCGGCCGGCTGCTGGTCGGACACGGTCTGCGGCCTGACCGGCGCGTTTTTTTCGATCGCGCCGCGCATCGGGATGAAGAACACGCCGATATCGCGCCGTGAGTGGATCTTCCCCTCAGCGTCCTTGGTGTAGACATACAGCACCTGGCCGCGTTTGAACGGCTGTCCGATAGGGATGATCATCCGTCCGCCGGGCTTGAGCTGCTTGAACAGATCAGGCGGAGCGAAGGTCGCGGCGCAGGTGACGATGATGATGTCGAACCCGCCCTCGACCTCGGGCCAGCCGTAATACCCGTCGCCCACCTTGGTGTGGACGTTGTCATAGCCCAGCGGGGCGAAGATGCGGCCGACGGCCTTGCCCAGCGGCTCGATGATCTCGACCGAATAGGCGGTCTTGACGATACGTGACAGCAGGCTGGACTGAAAGCCGCTGCCCGTGCCGATCTCCAGCGTCACCTCGCCGGGCGCTGGCTTGCAGATCTGGGTCATGTAGGCCTGGCCCAGATAGTCCGACAGCGCGGAGCCGTAGCCCAGGGCCCACGGCTTCGGCGTGTCTTCATACGCATCGCCGGGCGTCGCCCGGTGTTCGGGATACTCGTAATGGTAGTATTCGCGCGGAACAGTCTGGAAGGCGGCTATGACAGCCGGATCGGCGGCACCGAAATGGTCCTTCAGGTAGCTCTCGATCCGCTTCATCGCAGCCGGTTTGCGATTCTGGATGGCATCGAACTGCGCATCGGTCAGGCTGACCGGCCGTCCGGATTGCCGCATGGCCTGCTCATACGCCACCTTCGTCCATACCGGCGCCGCCTGGGCGTAGGCGGGGACCAAAGACGCGGCGGCGGAGGCGATTACTCCGCGGCGGGTGATGGTGCTGCGATCTCTTGCCAAACCGTTCTCTTCCCCAAAGCCGGAAATGTTAGCCACGCTGTGCCATAAAGGATCGCTGAGCACAAAAGAACCCAACTGAAGCCCGCCTCGCGCGCCAACAGGTTGGCCAGTGGCGTGGCGACGACGGAAAATGCACCGTTCAGCCCCCAGGCCCAGGGCAGGAATCCCGAGTTGCCCGGTTCGGAGTTGCCCGACTCAAATCGCCCGCCTGGCCGAGGCCGAGCGGAAACGGCATCCCAAGGCACACCGACACCGGTGCGACGATCATCAGCAGCAGCCCGATCCGCAACGGCATGTTCCATTGCATCGTTGCGAGGATGATCGGCTGCAGCGCAAAATAGGCGATCAGACACCAGACGAGAACGACCAGCATCGCACAGCCGATGCTGGCCCGCGGCGTCTTCGTCAACCGATCGCTGATCAGGCTGCCGAGGCCGGAAAAGACCAGCATACCCGTCAGTACGATGGCGAAGCCGCTGGTCCGGTCGCCGAACCAGAAACTGGCCTTCTCGATCAGGAATATCTCGATGAACAGGAAGCCCAACGCCAAAGCCGGGAAATAGACGACCGCGCGCCACAGGCCGCTTGACGGTGCGCGGATGCGCCTGGGCGCGGCAAGTGGCACCAGCAGCACCAGCACAGCGATCACGGCGGCCTGCACAAGCACGGCGACGTTCACCAGAGCGCCGATTTCCGCCTGTGGCAGGATCTCCAGGCGCTTGAGGATCGTGCCAAGCTGATCCAGGCGCAGCACGGCGTAAAAGAACGGCCGGTCAAGCGTCACCGGCGAGAGGTTGAACTGGGTGGCGGACGGAGTCGTTCGGCCGGTCAGCACCGCCTCGGCCTCATCGGCGATGGCATCGTCCGGTCCGTTCGATGTCACCTCCCCCCGGTCGAAGGAGACCGCCGGCAGGTCGTTGTAGATATCGGCCCGCGCCTTGGCGGCGTCGAAACCCGGATACCAGGCGAGATCGAAGGAGCGGTCGTCGCAGAACTTCCGCGCCTCCGCGATGCGGGCCGGCGTCCAGCCGTCGCGGGCGACGAGGATGCGCACGGTCCACGCCGACCGGTAGACCAGGACGTGCCCAGGCACATCGGCAATGCCCATCGATTGCAAGGCCGCCCTGACCGTCGACAGCATGCGCAGCGCGTAAACCGGGAAATCGCGGATCGAGACCGGGATCGACAGCATCCCGCCCGGTGCCAGCACGCGCATATAGGCGACGAGGGCCTCCCGGCTGAACGCCGTCGCATTCGTCTCCGCCGCATCGAGGAAGTCCGACGACAGATCGACCACGTCGTAAACGCCCACTCTGGCGTCGGCGAGCGGTGAGAGGTTGGTCACCTTGAGGTTGGGGCGGACGTCGGTGCCCGGCGCCGGGCCCAGCCCCGCGCGCAGGATCGAAAACAGCATCGGTTCGGGTTCCAGGACCCGGATCTGGGAGGCCGAGAGCTGCGTGACCTCGGCAGGACGGAACCCGCCCGATCCGCCGATCAGCAGCACCCGTGCCTGGGGGATCATCTTGTACGGCAGGGCATCCAGCGCAGCCTCGGCATAATGCGCGTTCACCGGTCCCGGGACGCGGTACGGAGGCGATGCGGTTGCCGTCGCGGTACAGCCCGAAGCTGCGCGGCGGCCCCTCGATGCCCAGCATCCCCGCGTTATTGGAGATGTCGGTATCGGCGCGTTCGGTGAAGTCGTCGAGCAGTTGATATTCGCCGCGGGGCGTGACGATTCGCCCCAGGATCCTGGCGTCCGGCGTATGCAGCGGCGCGTAGATCGCCTTGAACTCGTTATAGGACGCCTGGCTGCCCAGCAGCAGCAATGCCTCCGCCAGCACCAGCGCCAGGACGGCCGCACCGCTCGACGCCAATCGGAACCGGCTCCCGCCTGCCAGCCCGGCGACGGCGAGCGGCAGCAGCAGGTATGGCAGCAATTGAAAGGCCGGCACGAAATACATCAGCATCAGGACGCAGGCCGCACCGGCGCCCGCGCCGGCGAGGTCGGCGGCATAGACCGGCCCGATGCGGGTTGGGTTGCAGACGAAGCTCAGGCTGATGAACAGCCCGGCGAGAAAGAAAAACGGCAGCAGCGCGGCATAGTAGCCGGCGATGTTCCATAGCTGATCGGCCCAGGTCGCCGGGTTCTGCAGTTGCAGCGGATTGAACGGGTTGACCACGGTGAGGTGGTAGCCGAGCGCGGCGGTCAGTACGAGGGCGGCCGGGAGCGTGGCGAACAGGACGGCGGACCGGCGTGCCAGGGCGTCCCGCCATAGCGCGAGGACAACGCCGCTGAAGGCAAACCCCACCATGACGATGGAAATCACCCAGTAGCCGTATTCGGACCACTTCGCGACGGCGAAATAGCGCGTCAGCGCCGTCTCATAGCCGACCGCGGCAAAGGAAACGAGAAACAACGGAAAAAGGTTCACGGCCAGACCTTCTGCCGCAGGAACCGGCCCAGGACAGCATTGAAACGTGCAGAATCGTCGACGAACAGGGCGTGCCCCGCGTCATCGAAAACTTCCAATTCGGTATTGGGACGATTCCGTAGCAGGTTTTCCCCCTGAGCCAGCCAGCGCGGCCGGATTACATATAATAAAGGTCGGGATGTCGCATAGACGGCTTCCCGCCAATAAGTCCGCGGCAACGGGTACGCGAGCAGCAGCCTGCTGGCATATTCCGGGGTGCGCAGGGTCGCTGCGGCCAGGCGCGCCAGATAGTCCGGCGCCTGGTGGGATCGAAACATGGCCGTCACGAAACGGCTCATATAGGTTGGATGATCGACCGGCGGGCCGCGATGCGGCGGTGCCGGATGGAAGACCGGCGGCGGGTTCTCGCCGACCGAATTGTCCACCAGCACCAGCGCGGCGATGCCGCTGTCTCCATCGGTGTGGATCATCGCGAGCGTGTCGAGCACCCCCAGCGACCACGCGACGACGGTGACCGGTCCTGTCTTCAGGTGCTCCAGCAGGTCGCGAATATCACGGCCACGGCGGCGTGGTTCGTACCCACCCGCGGGAACGGCCGAGTCTCCCTGGCCGCGCGGGTCGAATGCCACGGTGTGATAGCGGTCGGAAAATTCGTCGAGTTGCGCCATCCAGATCCAGGCCGGCATTGTCCAGCCAGGGATAAACACGATCGTATGGTCGTGGTTTGCCCCGCCCTCCAGATAATGCAGCCGCACCCCATCGCTCGAGGTGAAATACCGATCCCCATACCCGTGCTTCAGCCGAATGCTCGGGCGGCAGGCGATATCCTGGGCGGCGATCTGCCCTGGTTTGACCACCCTGCCCTTCTCGCAATCGAGGCCGTGTGCGGCCTGGGCTGTCGGGGCCTGGGCTGGACTGAGAGCTGGCCTGGCTGCCGGACACGTCGGACGCCGTGCGCGCCGCCGCGAATGGCTGCGGGCAAAGCAGGCATACTGCGAAGACGAGGGCGCGAAACATTCGCTTGTGTGGAGAACGGCCGAGTGACTTATGTCAACTGGAAATGTTCGGTCTGCGTTGGAACCTTACGCCTCAGCGCGCTTAAAGCGGCCTGCCGTCACCGGAACAGCAGCAGGGCCGCCCCCAGCACCATCCACACAGGAAGCGACAGCAGCATCGCCAGAGCGATGGCGCGGATCGGGGATCGTTCTTCCACGACCAGCGCGACGGCCGGTGCATTTCCAGGCGCCGGAGGAAGATCCACCCTTTGGGGTTGGGCGAGCTGAGTGAGCATGCGGATTTTCCTTTCAGCCGCAGCATTATCCCCGAAGCGAGGCAGTTCTTCCACAGAAATAGTTGCCTCAACGTATGGTGGACATGATCAACTATGAGCGATTTGGCAACTATGAGCGATTTGGCATCAGGCGGTGCCGGTACTGCCGAATCCACCTTCGCTGCGCGCCGTGTCGTCGAGCGAATCGACCTCCAGCCACGCGCCGCGCACCACCGGTGTCAGCACGGCCTGGGCGATTCGCATGCCGCGCGTCACGGTGAACGTTTCCTGCCCCAGATTGATGACGATCACCTGGATTTCGCCGCGGTAGTCTTCATCGATGGTGCCTGGCGTGTTCGGCAACATGATCCCGTTACGCAGCGCAAGCCCCGAACGTGGCCGGATCTGCAACTCATGGTCGGTGGGAAGTGCGACGGACAGGCCCGTCGGGATCAGCCGGCGCTCCCCCACCGCGATGGCGACTGGATCCTGGACCGCGGCCAGCAGGTCCATGCCCGCGGCGCCGTCCGTCGCATAGTCCGGCAGCGGCAAACCCTCGGCATGGGGCAGGCGTTTCACTTTTATGAACATGCGCATGGGCAGAGAGTGCGGTTTTGCCGCCCCGCAAGACAAGGGCACTGTGGAGTCGCCCAGTCGGAATTTTGCCCAGTCGGAATTTTGCCCAGTCGGAATTCCGCAAGGCGCGGGATCAGACTGTCATAATACCTTCACGAGACTGCAATCTGACATTCATCGACCGCGCCTAGGGTGCCGCTGCCCCGGACCGGGTTAGTGGCAGCCAACTCCATGACCGGCGTTTCCCTGATTGGTCCGGGCGGCCCAATACTCCGTAGGAGGGACATAAATGAAAACCGCCACAACGGCCCTGGCCCTAGGCCTGGCCGTCTTTGCTGTCGCCGCGACGACGGGTGCCGCATCAGCCCAACAGATCACCGGTGCGGGCTCCACGTTCGCCGCGCCGATCTATGGAAAGTGGGCCGATGCCGCCGGCGAGAAGTCCGGGATCAAGCTGAACTACCAGGCGATCGGTTCAGGCGCCGGCATCAACCAGATCAACAACCGCACGGTGGATTTCGGCGCGTCCGACATGCCGCTCAAGGGTGATCAGCTAGCCGAACACAAGCTGATGCAGTTCCCGACCGTGATCGGCGGTGTCGACGTCATCGTCAACCTGCCGAACATCGCGCCGAATGAACTGAAGCTGACCGGTCCCGATCCTGGCCGACATCTACATGGGCACCATTACCAAGTGGAACGACCCGAAGATCGCCGCGGTAAACCCCGGCCTGAAGCTGCCGAGCACGGCGATCGCGCCGGTGCACCGCGCTGACGGTTCGGGCACGACGTTCGTGTTCACCGACTACCTCGGCAAGCAGAGCCCGGAATGGACGTCCAAGGTCGGCGCCGCGACATCGGTCAACTGGCCGGGCGGACAGGGCGCGAAGGGCAGCGACGGCGTGCCGGTTCGGTCAAGCAGATCCCGGGCGGCATCGGCTATGTCGAAAGCGCCTATGCCGACGCAGAACCACCTGACGACCACGCTGATGCAGAACAAGGCCGGCAAGTTCGTCGCTCCCGACGATGGAAGCGTTCGAAGCCGCGGCAGCCAATGCCGACTGGACCAAGGTCCGAGAACTTCGCCATCAACCTGAACGACGAGCCGGGCGCGGCTAGCTGGCCGATCGAGTCCGCGACGTTCGTGCTGCTGCCGACTCGACCCGAAGGACGAGAAGCAGAGCGCGGCGGTGAAGAAATTCTTCGACTGGGGCTTCACCAGCGGTGACGGTATCGCCAAAAGCCTGCTGTATGTCCCGCTGCCGAAGAAGGTTCAGGATCGATCCGCGCCGCCTGGAAGTCCGTTCCGGGCACGATGTAATCGCCTGACCTGAGTGCCTGGCCGGTCCGGCGGTACGCTCCGCCGGACCGGTTCCTGCCAAAGGACCCGTTATCGTGCAACAAGCCGTCGCCGCTGCCACGTCATCAATCCTCGGGGGCAGGTCCCGCCCGGGCGATGGCATTTTCGCCTTTGCTGTCCGTGCAGCGGGCGTCTTCGTGCTGTTGGTGCTGGGCAGCCTGATCGTCTCGCTGCTGATCGGCGGCCTGCCCGCCCTGCGCCAGTTCGGTCTCGGCTTCCTGTTCTCTGCCGCCTGGGACCCGGTGCACGAGGTGTTCGGCGCCGCGGTGTCGGTCTACGGCACCCTGCTGACCTCGATCCTGGCGCTGCTGTTCGCCGTGCCGATCGCGTTCGGCATCGCCTTCTATCTGACCGAACTGGCGCCGAAATGGCTGCGCCGCCCGTCGGCATCGCAATCGAGCTGCTCGCCGCCGTGCCGTCGATCATCTACGGCATGTGGGGCTTCTTCGTCATCGTCCCGCTGATGGCGCAATATGTCGAGCCGCCGCTGATCGACACGTTCGACGGGATCCCGGTGCTGGAGGACCTGTTCTCCGGTCCGCCCTTCGGCACCGGCGTATTGACCGCCGCCCTGGTGCTGACGGTGATGGTCATCCCCTTCATCGCCGCCACAATGCGCGACGTGTTCGAGACGGTACCGCCCGTCTTCAAGGAATCCGCCTACGGCGTCGGCTGCACGACGTGGGAGGTGATGCGCTCGATCGTCCTGCCCTACACCCGCGCCTCGGTCGTCGGCGGCATCATGCTGGGGCTGGGCCGCGCGCTGGGTGAGACGATGGCGGTCACGTTCGTGATCGGCAACGCCAACCGTATCTCGCCGAACCTGTTCTCCTCGGGCAACACCATCGCCTCGCTGGTGGCGCTGGAGTTCCCGGAGAGCCCGGCCGGCAGCCTGAAACTGTCGTCGCTGCTGGCGCTGGGGTTGATCCTGTTCGTGATCTCCTTCATCGTGCTGGCGATATCGCGCAGCCTGCTGCGCCCGCGCATGAAAGTCTGATCGCATGAGCGCGACCGTCGCTTCCGCCATTCCCGGCCCGGCCAAGGACATGAGGGTCGCGCAGGCGCTGGGCCGCCGCCGGCACCGGACCAACACGATCGTCAAGATCTTCTGCCTGTCTGCGACGGTCCTCGGGCTGGTGCTGCTGGCATCGATCCTGTTCACGCTGGTCTGGCGCGGCGCCGCCGGGCTGTCGCTGACGGTGTTCACCACATCCACCAGGCCGCCAGGATCGAATGGCGGTTTGCTGAACGCGATCGTCGGCACACTGATCCAGACCGCGGCCGGCACCGTGATCGGCACGCCGATCGGACTGATGGTCGGCACCTATCTCGCCGAATATGGCCGGCAATTCGCCGCTGGCAAACGCGGTGCGCTTCGTCTCGGACGTGCTGCTGTCGGCGCCGTCGATCCTGATCGGTCTGTTCGTCTACCGATCCTGGTCGAGCCGTTCGGCGGCTTCTCGCGGCATCGCCGGCTGCGTCGCGCTGGCGGTGATCGTCATCCCGATCGTCGTGCGCACGACCGAGGACATGCTGCGGCTGATCACCCCGGCCCTGCGCGAAGCGGCGATCGGGCTTGGCGCGCCGAAATGGAAGGTGATCGTGCTGATCTGCTATCGCGCGGCGATGGACGGCATCGTCACCGGCATCCTGCTGGCGGTCGCGCGCATCGCCGGTGAGACGGCGCCGCTGCTGTTCACCAGCCTGGGCAACCTGAACTGGTCGGTCTCGCCTGAACCAGCCGATGGCCAGCCTGCCGGTTACCATCTACCAATACGCCGGTTCGGCGTTCGAGGACTGGGTCGATCTGGCCTGGGTCGGCGCGCTGCTGATCACGGTGGGCGTTCTTGCCATCAATATCGGTGCCCGGGTCCTGCTGCACCGGGGAAAATGAGGACATCATGAGTTCCACCGCTGAATCCAGCCAGACACAGTCGAACGGCCAGACTGCCAGCTTCGGCGGCGTGCAGGCGCGTGCGGCCACGACAGATAAACCAGCCCCGCATCGCGGTCCGCAACCTGGATTTCTACTACGGCGACCACCAGGCGCTGAAGGCGATCAACCTGGAGTCTGCCGGACCGTCAGGTGACCGGCATGATCGGTCCGTCCGGCTGCGGCAAATCGACGCTGCTGCGGGTGCTGAACCGGATGTACGACCTGTATCCCGGCCAGCGCGCCGACGGGCGAGGTCATGATGGACGGCAACAACATCATCGACCCGAAACTCGACCTGAACGCGTTGCGCGCCCGCATCGGCATGGTGTTCCAGAAGCCGACGCCGTTTCCGATGACGATCTACGACAACATCGCCTTCGGCGTGAAGCTGCACGAGAAACTGTCGAAGTCGGCGATGGACGAGCGCGTCGAATGGTCGCTGACCCGCGCGGCGCTGTGGGGCGAGGTCAAGGACCGGCTGCACACCTCGGCGATGGGACTTGTCCGGCGGCCAGCAGCAGCGGCTGTGCATCGCGCGCACCATCGCGGTGCGGCCGGAGGTGATCCTGCTCGATGAGCCGACCAGCGCGCTCGATCCGATCAGCACGCTGAAGATCGAGGAACTGATCGACGAACTGAAGCACGATTTCACCATCGCGATCGTCACCCACAACATGCAGCAGGCCGCGCGCTGCGCCGATCAGGTCGCGTTCTTCTATCTCGGCGAAATGGTGGAATGTCGCGCCGGCGGCCCAGATTTTCACCGCGCCGAAGCAGAAGCGCACGCAGGAATACGTCACCGGCCGGTTCGGCTGAGCCAGCGAAGGGACCGCAGTCATGTCGGAACACGCCGGAACACCTGGTCAAAAGCTTCGATCACGACCTGAAGCGGCTGCGCGACATGCTGACCGACATGGGCGGGATCGTCGAAAACCAGGTCGCCTGGCGGCCGAGGCGATCATGGACCGCGACACCGAGGCCGCGACGCGGACGGTCGAGGAAGACCCCAAGGTCGATGCGCTGGAGCGCGAGGTCGAGCAGTTCGTCATCCGCATGCTGGCGCTGCGCCAGCCGATGGCGGCCGATCTGCGGCATGATCGTCGCGGCGCTGAAGATCACCGGCGATCTGGAACGCATCGGCGACTACGCCGCCAACGTCGCCAAGCGCAGCATCGTTCTGGCGCAGTTCTCCGTCGCCCTATTCGCTGGGCGGCCTCGGCGCACATGGCGCACACTGGTGCAGGACCAGTTGAAGTCGATCATCGACGCGCTGGGCACCAGCGACAGCGACAAGGCGATCGAGGTCTGGCGGTCCGATCGCGTGGTCGACGATATCTACAACGCGATGTTCCGCGAGCTGATCACCTACATGATGGAAGATCCGCGCAACATCACGCCCTGCACGCATCTGCTGTTCATCGCCAAGAACCTGGAACGGATCGGCGATCACACGACCAACATCGCCGAAACGATCTATTACGCGGTGAAGGGCGAAGTGATCCCGGATGTGCGGCCGAAGGGCGACACGTCCGCCTATGCCGTCGTGCGGCCGAAGGAATAACACTGGAGAATGACGAGCGATGCCTGACGGTCTGTCCAGCCTGGCCAAGACCGCTCGTTCTCGTGGTCGAGGATGAGGCGGCGATCGCGACGATGCTGCGCTACAACCTGGAGAAGCAGGGCTATCCGGGTCGCAGGAGGCGTCCGACGGGCAGGAGGCGCTGACCCGCATCTCAGGAAGCAGCAGCCCGATCTCGTGCTGCTGGACTGGATGCTGCCGGTGATGTCGGGGATCGAGGTGTGCCGCCAGATCCGCCGCAAGCCCGCGACGCGCGATCTGCCGGTGATCATGGTGACGGCGCGCACCGAGGATCAGGACGCGGTGCGCGGCCTGAACACCGGCGCCGATGATTACATCACCAAACCGTTCAACATCGAGGCGCTGCTGGCCCGGATGCGCGCGTTGCTGCGGCGGTCCAACGCGGTGCCGGACAAGGGACAACTGGCGTTCCACGACATCGAAATGGACCTGTCGTCGCACCGGGTCACCCGCAACGACCGCCGGGTGCATCTGGGTCCGACCGAGTTCCGGCTGCTGGAGTTCTTCATGCAGCATCCGCGGCGGGTGTTCTCCCGCGAGGAATTGCTGGACGCGGTCTGGGGGCCGGACATTCATGTCGAGCCCCGCACGGTCGATGTGCATATCCGGCGGTTGCGGAAGTCGATGAACGGCGCTGACGAACTGGACGTGGTGCGCACCGTGCGGACCGCCGGTTACGCGCTGGATACGGAACCGTTGTAGGGGCGACGTTACGGCCAGGGGCTTCCCCACCGATCGGAAAACGTGACATCCGCCACCGGGCGGCGTGAGAGCGGCCCGGGTTTGTCGACAGGATAGCCGATCGGCATAAGCGCGAAGGTAAACACGTCGTCCGGCAGGCCGAGGATGGTTCGGACGTCCTGTTCGTAGAGGATGTGATTCGTTGTAATGAGGGTGCCCAGCCCGAGGCCTCGGCACGCCAGAATAACGTTCTGGATCGCTGGGTAGATGCTCGAACCCTGAATTCGTCTGCTGATAGGCGAGATGGGCGTCGTAGCGCGCAGCGACCGCCGGCGGCAGCGCTTCCCTCGGCGGCATGTCGCGCCGCTTCAGGCATGGCACCAGAAGGACAGGTGCTTCGCCAAGGTGATCCCAGAGATAGGCACCGCCCTCCATCAACCGCTGATACTGACGTTCGGTCAGATGGGCCGGACGTCCTCGAGCGGCATAGATCGCCGCGACCTCGTCTGAGGCTTTCCGATAGACATTCCCCAGGCGATGGCGCTGTTCTTCATCGCGCACGACGATGAAGAACCAGTTTTGGGCGTTGCCGCCGGATGGCGCACGGATGGCGGCATCGATGACCTGCGTGATCAGATCCTCGGGGACAGGGTCGGGCTTGAGCCGGCGCAGCGCACGAGCGGTGTAGATCGCATCGAACAGCCCGATTTCGGTCATCGATGACGTCCCTTGGTTGGCAGGCGTTGCGATTGCTCAGGCGATCAAAAGTGGCCGGGCATACGGGCAAGCATAGATCCTGACCCTAGTATCCGATCGCAGAGAAGCGTAAGTCACGAAGCAGTCTGTTGATCGGGGATCTGCAATGGCCGCCGACGACTGCGTCAGCCCAGGGCCGCGACAGCCCCTGCGATCTCGGGATCGAGCAGGGCGGCGAGTTCCGCCTCATGCTCATAGTCGGGCATCAGGCTCGTTATGACGGCATCGCGTCGCGTTGCCGGATGGAAGTAGATTTCGCTGTCACCGGCGGGAAGATTGGCCAGCAGGCGGCGAACCCGAGGCGCCGTCATGTGCCCTGACCATGCCAGTCCGAAGCAATGATCGTTCATCGCGACCCCTGCCCGCCTCGCCTGCCTCCGCAGGACTTCCGTCCATGCGAACAGCGCCTTCGCGCCGACAGGACACACGCTCGCCGCAGGCTTGCATCACGGCCGACGGCTCCGCCGGCACACGGATGCGGCGCAGGCCGTAATCGCGGCCGATGCGCAGCAGCATGGCTCCGACGGTCGGATGCAGATGCATGTGCTTGTGGGCGTTGACGTGATCCAGCGTCAGACCGGTGCGGGCAAACGCATCGAACTGCGCCCTGATCTCCGCCTCCAACTGGCGCCGTATATCGGGTCGGAAGAAGTAGTTGATACCGAGTGCAAGCTGGTCGGACGGGAATTGGCCGTCGCTGTCGACAAGATCGGGAATCGCCGCATGGCCAAGCATCGACGGTCCCTCGATCACCACGAGGTGCAGCCCGACGCGCAGGCCTGGGTTTGCGCGCGCGATGCGCACCGCGTCGGCCGCCGCCGGGGCACTCACCATCAAACTGGCGGCGTGCAGGCAGCCTATCCCGGTGCGCCTGCTCCACCGCCGCGTTGACGTTCTCGGTCAGACCGAAGTCATCAGCCGTCGTGGTGACCGTCCTCACGGTCAGGCCGCCTTGTGACGCTCCCGCAGGAACTGGAAGAACTCCACGCCTTCGCGCAGGCGGCGCTTCATCATCTGCGGGCTGCGCACCATCTCGCCCACGATCGAGGCGATCTTCGGCGCTCGGAAATAGAAGCGCTTGTAGAACGTCTCGACGTTGTCGAAGATCTCGGTGTGCGACAGATGCGGATAGTGCAGCGGCGCGATCTGGATGCCGCTGTCATCGACCAGTTCGGCGTGGTTCGCGTCCAGCCAGCCATTCTCGACCGCCTGCTTGTACAGGAACGTGCCGGGATACGGCGCGGCCAGCGACACCTGGATCGTGTGCGGATTGATGTCGGTGGCGAAGCGGATCGTCTCCTCGATCGTTTCCTTCGTCTCGCCCGGCAGGCCGAGGATGAAGGTGCCGTGGATCTTGATGCCCGAGTTCGTGGCAGTCCTGGGTGAACTTGCGCGCGACCTCGATCCGCATGCCCTTCTTGATGTTGTGCAGGATCTGCTGGTTGCCGCTCTCGTAGCCGACCAGCAGCAGGCGCAGGCCGTTGTCCTTCAGCACCTTCAGCGTCTCGCGCGGCACGTTCGCCTTGGCGTTGCAGGACCACGTGACGCCCATCTTGCCGAGTTCCCTGGCGATCGCCTCGGCGCGCGGCAGGTTGTCGGTGAACGTGTCGTCGTCGAAGAAGAACTCCCGCACCTGCGGGAACATCTGCTTCGCCAGCCGGATTTCCTCGGCGACATGGCCGGGCGAGCGGACGCGGTAGCGATGGCCGCCGACGGTCTGCGGCCACAGGCAGAAGGTGCAGTGCGATTTGCAGCCGCGGCCGGTGTAGAGCGAGACGTAGGGATGCAGCAGGTAGCCGATGAAGTAGTCCTCGATCCGCAGGTCGCGCTTGTAGACCTCGGTCACGAACGGGAAGCTGGTCCATGTCCTCCAGGATCGCGCGATCCTTGTTGTGGACGATCACGCCGGCGTTGTTGCGGTAGGAAATGCCGTCGATCGCGCCCCAGTCGCGGCCCTCGGCGATTTCCTTGATGGTGAAGTCGAACTCGTTGCGCGCGACGAAATCGATCGGCGCGCCTTGCGCGAGGCTCTCCGCCGGCTGCACCGCGACCTTGGCGCCGACGAAGCCGATCTTCAGCGACGGATTGGCGTCCTTCAGCGCCTGCCGCGACCTTCACGTCCGACGCGAACGACGGCGTCGAGGTGTGGATCACGCACAGCTCATAGTCGCGCGCCTGGCGGGTCACGGTTTCCAGGCCGATGCGCGCCGGCGGCGCGTCGATCAGCTTGCTGCCGGGGACCAGCGCGGCCGGCTGCGCCAGCCAGGTCGGGAACCAGAACGACTTGATCTCCCGCTTCGCCTGATAGCGGGAGCCGGCGCCACCATCGAACCCGTCGAAGGACGGCGGTTGCAGGAACAGGGTCTTCATCATCGCGCGTCTGATTCCCTCGATCGGGCTCGTGGCTGGGGTGCGCCGAGAGTCGACGAGATCGTGCCGGCGGCGTGTCCGCCTGCAAGCCGTAGCCCGCGCCAGTCGACCCGGCGGCCGGCATAGCTCGCCAGCATCACGGCGACGGACAGAACGTCTCGCAGCGGCAAAAGCCAGACCGGGCAGCGAGAATGCAAGCCCCTCCGACATCGCCGGCCGCAGACGCTTGGTCAGTGCCCCGTCGGCCCACCGCGACGGCCATGCGATCGACGCAGCACGCCATGCCGCCACGAACAGCAGCAGCCGACCACCAGGCGCCAGGCCGCTGAGGACGACGGTCAGCAATGGCCCAGAACAGCGGATATTGCAGCACCGAAGCGGCGAACCCGGCCGGCTCCAGCGTCCGGATCGTGCGCGCCCAGCGCAGTTCGTGGCGAAACAGCGCGGCCAGGCTGGTTTCCGGCACGGTGGTCAGCGACCACCGTATGCGGCCAGGCCGACGTCGAGGCCCGAGCGCTGGATGCGGCGGCCGAGGACGTTGTCGTCGGCGAGATGATCGACCAGGGCTGCGAAGCCGCCGATCCGCTCCAGGTCGGCGCGGCGCAGGCACATCGTCGCGCCCAGGCAGTCCTGCCGCCCAAGCGCTCGGGCCAGCAGCGCGCCGGGCAGGAAACCATGGGTGATCTGCGTCGCGCCCAGCTGCGCCGGCAAGGCCGGCGACGCCGGCAGGCCGGCATAGAGCGTCGTCACCAGACCGACGCCCGGCGCTTCAAGCGCCGCGACGAGGCGTTCCAGGTAGTCCGGACGGACATGCACGTCCGAGTCGGCGATCACCAGAACGTCATGCCGCGCGGCGGGGAGCATGTTGATCAGATTGCCGATCTTCCGGTTGCGGCCATGCAGCGTGGGATCGACGACCAGGACGATATCGACAGCCGGGAAACCGCTGCTGCAGCCGTCGCACCACCGGGATCGGCGGAATCGGTCGGGTCCTGGACGCCGAAGACGATCTGCAAAGGCGCGGATAATCGCTGCTGGCAAAGCGTCGCAGCGCGTCCTCCAGCATCGGCTCGTCGCCATGGAGCGGCTTCAGAACCGTCACCGGCGGCTGACCTGAGCGCCGGATATCCGGGGTCGCGGGAGAACCGGACCACGAGCCGCGACCCCGTAAAGCGCCTGGACCACACCGATGCCAGCCAGCAGACCGCAGGGCCAGGCCACGCCAGGACGGCGATCATGAGTTCAGCGCACCCTCCGACAGGTCGGCGATCTTGCGCCGCAGGCTGGTGATCAGCGGCCTCGGCATCGCCGCCCGCCAGGATCTTGCGGAAGTCGGATCGCTGCACGGCGACGCGGCTGATCGAGCCGTCGAGCAGCACGTCGACCGCTCGCCACTGGCCCTGCCGCCTGGCGCATCACGTAGTCGAGGCGGATCGGATCGCCGCTCGGTGGACGATTTCGGTCTTCACGATCCGATCGTCGCCGGAATCGCGCGCGCTCGGCAGGACCTGGAAACTGCTCGCCGTCATATTTGTCGAAGTTGGCGACATAGGTCG
Source organism: uncultured Alphaproteobacteria bacterium (assembly GCA_963771475.1). Classification (GTDB taxonomy): domain Bacteria; phylum Pseudomonadota; class Alphaproteobacteria; order Acetobacterales; family Acetobacteraceae; genus Rhodopila. Next base: position 46,720 of record CAVYTN010000031.1, read on the forward strand.
CGATGGTGAAGCGGCGAAACACGGTCAGCAGCCGCGTCTGCGTCGTCTGCATCCATCGAATCCCAGCGCAGCCCGACCGAGACTTTCAGCATCGTGGTCAGGTCGAAGGCCTGATCCACAGCCGGCGCCAGCGCATCGAAGCGCTGCGTGAAGGGCGTGCTCCGCCCGGCACGCATCGCCGCCTCCAGCCCCGTGTAGAGATCGAGCAGCGGCTTATCCAGTGCAGCCTCGCTCGATGCTGCCTGTGCCTGCCGGATGGCGGAGTTGCAGCGATAGGCGACCGCCGCCAGAAGAGCGGACGTCAGAAACACGCGCCGTGTTGGACCAATCATCGGGAAGACAGAACTTTCGCCGATCCACTTGCGGGTGCTTCAATCCCAACCGCCGCGAGCGCGACATTCACGATGTCGCGCGCCGACAGGCCAGCCTTCGGCCAACTGCTTCGCCTGGGAGTCGTGGTCGATGAACGTGTCCGGCATCACCATCGGGCGGACCTTCAGGCCGTGATCGAGCAGGCCCTTCCAGGCCAGATGATGCATCACCTGGGTCGCGAAGCCGCCGATCGACGCCTCCTCGATCGTGATCAGCACCTCGTGATGGCGGGCCAGTTGCTCGACCAGCGCGGTGTCGATCGGCTTGGCGAAGCGCGCATCGGCAACCGTCGTCGGGAAGCCGCGCGCGGCGAGTTCGTCGGCCGCCTTCAGCGCATCCGCCAGGCGCGTGCCCAGCGACAGGATGGCGATGTTGCTGCCCTCGCGCAGCACGCGGCCTTTGCCGAGCGTGCAGGATCTCGCCCGCGGTCGGCAGCGCGACGCCGGTGCCCTCGCCGCGCGGATAGCGGAACGCGACTGGGCCGGTCGTTGATGGTGACGGCGGTCGCGACGACATGCACCAGTTCGGCCTCATCGGACGGCGCCATGATCACCATGCCCGGCAGGCAGCCGAGATAGGCCAGGTCGAAGCTGCCCGCATGGGTCGCCCCGTCTGCGCCGACATAGCCCGCGCGGTCCATCGCGAAGCGGACCGGCAGCGATTGCAGCGCGACGTCGTGCACGATCTGGTCGTAGGCGCGCTGCAGGAAGGTCGAATAGATCGCGCAGAACGGCTTCATCCCCTCGGTCGCCATGCCGGCGGCGAAGGTGACCGCGTGCTGTTCGGCGATCCCGACATCGAAGGTGCGGTCCGGAAACGCCTTGGCGAATCGGTCGAGGCCGGTGCCGGACGGCATCGCCGCGGTGATCGCGACGATCGTGGGATCACGCTTCGCCTCCTCGATCAGCGCATCGGCGAAGACCTTGGTATAGCCCGGCGGACCCGGCGGCGCCTTGGCCTGCTCACCGGTGATGACGTTGAACTTGGAGACGCCGTGATACTTGTCGGCGGAGCGTTCCGCCGGCGCATAGCCTTTGCCCTTCTGGGTGATGGCGTGCACCAGGATCGGGCCGGTGTCGTCGGCTTCGCGCACATTGCGCAGCACCGGCAGCAGATGGTCGAGGTTATGACCGTCGATCGGGCCGACGTAGTAGAAGCCCAGTTCCTCGAACAGCGTGCCGCCGGTCAGGATGCCGCGGGCGTATTCCTCGGCGCGGCCGGGCGGTGCGCTCGATGCCGCGGGGGAAGCGCTTGGCCATCTTGGCGCCGAGTTCGCGCAGCGACAGGAAGCTGCGCGAGGACATCAGCCGCGACAGATAGGCGCTCATGGCGCCGACCGGCGGCGCGATCGACATGTCGTTGTCGTTGAGGATGACGATCAGGCGTGAGCGCAGCGCACCGGCGTTGTTCATCGCCTCATAGGCCATGCCGGCGCTCATGGCGCCGTCGCCGATGACGCAGATCACGTTGCGGTCGTCGCGCGTCAGCCCTAGCGCGTTCCGTTCCGGCTCATCCGCGGCGAGATAGCGGGCGGCCTTGAGATCGCGCGCCACCGCCATGCCGAGGCCGGCGGAGATCGAGGTGGAGGAATGCGCCGCGCCGAACGGGTCGTATTCGCTCTCGGAGCGCTTGGTGAAGCCGGACAGGCCGCCGCCCTGGCGCAGGGTGCGGATCCGGTCACGCCGCCCGGTCAGGATCTTGTGCGGATAGGCCTGATGGCCGACGTCCCACAGCAGCCGGTCGCGCGGCGTGTCGAAGACCGCGTGGATGGCGACCGTCAGTTCGACCACGCCGAGCGAGGCGCCCAGGTGGCCGCCGGTGACGGAGACGGCGTCGATCGTTTCGGCCCGCAACTCATCGGCCAGCTGGCGCAATTGCTCAGGCGAGAAATTGCGCAGATCCGCCGGATAGGTCACACGGTCGAGCAAGGGGGTGGCGATGGGACTCAAAACAACACTCTCCTGTTCCTGCTCAGCTCCGCCGCGACACGACGAAGGCAGCCAAGGCGCGAAGGCTTGCCGCACGCTCGCCAAAGCTATCGAGATGGGCAGCCGCCTGCTGCGCCAACATATCCGCCGTTCGCGCGCGGCCTGGACACCCAGGACCGCGACCATCGTGGCCTTGCCGGCGGCGGCGTCCTTGCCGGCGGTCTTGCCGATTTCTTCGGCGCTTCCTTCGACATCCAGCAGATCGTCGGCGATCTGGAATGCAACCCCCAGATCACGCCCATAGGCTGCCAGCAAATGCCGCTGATGCACCGGTGCTCGGCCCAGTATAGCGCCGGCTTCTGCACTGTATTGTATTAAACGACCGGTCTTGAGCGCCTGCAACCGCGTAACGGCCGGTCCGTCCAGCGTATGTCCCTCGGCCAGCATATCGATCATCTGCCCGCCTGCCATGCCCCGCGCGCCCGCAGCGGCCCCAAGCGCCGCCACCAGTTCACAGCGCGCCAGAGCGTCGGAATGGGTGTCGGCCTCCGCAAGGACTTCGAACGCTCGGCATTGCAACGCGTCGCCCGCCAGGATCGCTGTCGCCTCATCGAAGGCCCGATGTGTGCTGGGTTTGCCGCGCCGCAGGTCGTCGTCGTCCATCGCCGGCAGGTCGTCGTGAACCAGCGAATAAGCGTGCAACATCTCGACCGATGCGGCAACCCGCGCCGCGCAGGTCTCGTTGACCGAGAAAAGCGCGGCGGTTTCCATCACCAGAAAGGCACGCATGCGCTTTCCGCCACCCAGGGTGGCGTAGCGCATGGCCTCCGCCAGTCGGCCTTCAGCCCCTTCGACCGGAGGCAGCAGCGCTTCCAGCGCCTGTTCCACGGTCCGCAGCCACCCGCGCCATATGGTCTGCAAGGTCTGTGGCGGTATCAACAACATTAGACGACACGTTCGGCCCCGTTATCCACGACTCGAAAGCTTAGAGAAGCCAGGATTTGCGGCGATAACACGCCGTGAGACATTGCGCATGGTTACCTTCGCGTCATCCATCTGACAGTTGCCGATTTGTCACGCTTCGCTGACTTCCGGCAATGATGCACCTCTGGCATAGCTCACGGCCGCGCGCCAGCCATTGGCCATGGCCGATGGTCATCCCAGTTCCGATGAATGCGGCGTTGCGGCACGACGCCTGACCTGCCATATCCCGACCATCCAGGTCCGGTATAACTTCGGAGATTCCCCTGCATGCTTCGTGTCGTCCTCGCCCAGCCCCGCGGCTTCTGCGCCGGCGTGGAGCGAGCCATCGAAATCGTCGAGCGCGCGCTGAAGAAATACGGACCGCCGATCTACGTCCGTCACGAAATTGTGCATAATCGCCACGTGGTCGAGGATCTGCGCACCCGCGGTGCCGTCTTCGTGGACGAACTGGATGAGATTCCGCCCGGCGCAATCACTGTGTTCTCCGCGCATGGCGTGGCCAAACGGGTCGAGCAGGCCGCGGCGGAGCGTGGCCTGCCGGTGATCGATGCGACCTGTCCGCTGGTGGCCAAGGTGCACAACGAAGGGCGCCGCTACGCCAGCCAGGACCGGGAGATCGTGCTGGTCGGCCATGCCGGCCATGCCGAGGTCGAGGGCACGATCGGTCAGGTTCCCGCCACGGTGCATCTGGTGCAGACCGTCGACGATGTCGCGCGGCTGGACGTCCGGGATCCGGAGAAACTGGCCTATATCACCCAGACCACCCTCTCGGTCGACGATACCGCGGCATCATCGCGGCACTGACCGCCCGGTTTCCCTCGATCGTCGGCCCGAACGTGCGCGACATCTGCTATGCGACGCAGAACCGCCAGCAGGCGGTGCGCGAGCTGGCAGGCCAGGTCGACGTGATCCTGGTCGTGGGTTCGCGCAATTCCTCCAATTCCAACCGGCTGCGCGAGATCGGGCAGGAGCTTGGCAAACCGTCCTACCTGATCGACGACGCGGATGCACTGCGGCCGGAATGGTTTGCGGGCGCTGCGCACGGTCGGGCTGACCGCCGGCGCATCGGCGCCGGAAACGCTGGTGCAGGGCGTGCTGGACGGACTGCGCCGATTCGGCGAGATCGAAATCACCACTCAGGACGGGGTGGCGGAGGATGTGCGCTTCCGCTTCCCGGCCGAACTGGCAGACGCGTAAGGAAACGGCACAGCATGGCTATTCCTCTGCACCAGGCGATCCGCGTTGGCGCCTATGTCGTGAAACAGCACCTGATCGGCCGCAAGCGCTACCCGCTTGTGCTGATGATGGAGCCGTTGTTCCGCTGCAACCTGGCCTGCGCCGGCTGCGGCAAGATCGACTATCCGGCCGAGATCCTGAACCAGCGCCTGTCGGTGGCCGAGTGCATGGAGGCGATCGACGAATGCGGCGCCCCGGTCGTCGTCTTCGCCGGCGGCGAACCGCTGCTGCACAAGGAAATCGACCAGCTCGTCGAGGGTGCGATCGCGCGCAAGAAGTTCGTGATCGTCTGCACCAACGCGCTGCTGCTGGAAAAGAAGATGGATCTCTTCAAGCCCAGCAAGTGGTTCTCCTGGTCGGTGCATCTGGATGGCGACCAGCAGGATCACGACAAGTCGGTCTGCCAGCCCGGCACCTATGACCGGGCGGTGGCGGCGATCAAGGAAGCCAAGCGGCGCGGGTTCCGCACGCAAATCAACACCACGCTGTTCAACACGGCCGAACCCGACCGGGTCGCCGCGTTCTTCGACGACGTGACGAAGATGGGCGTGGACGGCATCACCGTCTCCCCGGGCTATGCCTATGAGCGGGCGCCGGACCAGCAGCACTTCCTGAACCGGAACAAAACCAAGGAACTGTTCCGCGGCATCTTCAAGCGCCAGGGCAAGGTGAAGTGGTCCTTCACCCAGTCGTCGATGTTCCTGGACTTCCTGGCCGGCAACCAGACCTTCCATTGCACGCCCTGGGGCATGCCGCTGCGCAACTATTTCGGCTGGCAGCGCCCCTGCTATCTGCTGGGCGAGGGTTACGCCAAGACCTTCAAGGAGCTGATGGAAGACACCGACTGGGATCGCTACGGCACCGGCAATTATGAGAAATGCGCCGACTGCATGGTGCATTCCGGTTTCGAGGCGACGGCGGTGGCCGAGATCGATTCGCAAGCCCTGGAAGGCAGCCGCGCAGGCGATCCGCGGCATCCGCACCGAGGGGCCGATGGCGCCGGACATCCCGCTCGATAACCAGCGTCCCGCCGAATACGTGTTCAGCCGGCATGTCGAAACCGCGATGAAGCGGATCAAAGCCGGCAAGAAACCGCATGAGGAAGTCGCCGACGCGGCGGACTGATAGTCTGCCACACGGGACCATTCGTGGCGGTTCGCCCCGCGGCCCACACCAGGGAGCGTGATACCGCTGGGAATCACGCCAGCAAGCCCGATTACATGGGCACGCAAGAAATCCGGTTCGTTAACCTGTTCTTTACCATTCTGCGCTAGGTTCTTCCTCGGCGTCCTCGACAGCGTCAACGGCCAAAGCCGATTATCGACTGATCTTTTAGACTTGAATTCCAGCGTATTGATTGCACCGATGACATGGAATGATGCGGCCGAGGACGCCATGAGTCTCGACGATGATGCCCTGATCGAGGCCTGCCTGGGCCTCGATCAGGGCAAATCCTGCCAAAATCCGCCCATGATACTACCCGATTGGCCACCGCCGGCGGAGCGACGGATTATGGTCGCGATAGACCCGGCAACGGCCGAATGGTTCCAGTCCCGGTCGAAAAAGACCTGGCGGCGAGACATCGAACGCGTCCTGTGCGCCTGGATTGCCGCACACGAGCCGACGGCCGAAGCGGGGTAGCACCCGCTTCGCTGGCGTACCGGGACCAGCCGGAAGACTAGAGTGGGATGACATCGCTTGCGCTCAGTCATCCCACTCTAAGTATTTGTTTGATCGCGTGATTCAGACCTCCGGCGATTCCGCCTCCAGTCATCACGCTCTAAGACTGACGCGGTGACAGAACCGGCTTTCGGCGGCTGCGCCCACGCATGCCGCCATCATCCCATTTCACCTGCCGGCTTTGACCTATCGCGCACGCTTCCCGACATGACCGGCGCCCGCAGCCGCCCGGACCATACGAGCCGGCGACACCGTGTGCGCGCCAGTTCTCGGCTTCCGATCGCGCATGCATGAAGGCCTTCAGCACTTCATTGATGCGCGTCTGATAGCCGGAGCCGAAGCCCCGGAAGAAGCGCAGCACGTCCGCGTCCAACCGCAGGCTGACTGCGAGCTTGGGCTCACGCACGTCGAACACCAGATCCGTGGCCCAGTTGCCCCGCCCCGATTCAACCTGCATCCGGGCCGCGGGTCGAGCCTTCGATACCGCACGCACATGCGCTTTGCCGCCGTTCGCCGAACGCAATTTGCTGGCTGACTTGGCTGCAGATTTCGCCACCCCATTGGTGGCTTTACCCGACTTCGCCATCTTGCTCCTCCCCTCATTTCACGTCGGTCAGGTTGGTTCCTGAGCCGCTTCGCTGCCTGATCGGCCTTCACCAGATTGGCCTTCGCCAAATTGATCTTTACCAGACCGGCCTTTGCATGTACGCACGCCTGTCTTTACGGTCAAGCGTTCAGACACTGTCCGTTACAAGCTGCACAAATCAGATCAGCAGTTCGATCAGAAACGGTCCTGTCCGCTTCAGCGAACGCGCCAGCAGGTCGGCGAAGACGTCGGTCGTATCGGTGCTCGCCGCCTCGACGCCCATGGCCGGCCAGTTTCGGCCAGTCGATATCGGGATTGCCGAGATCCAGCATGTCCATCGCGGTGCGTCCCGGATTGGCGCCGACATTGGCCAGTTCGCCGATCAGAATTTCGTATTTCCGGTTCGACAACAAGACCGTCGTGACGTCCAGCTTCTCGCGCGCCTGGGTCCACAGCGACTGCACCGTGTACATCGCCGAGCCGTCCGCCTGCAGATTGATCACCCGCCGGCCCGGCGCGCCGATCGCGGCACCGGTGGCCATCGGCATGCCGCCGCCGATCGCGCCGCCGGTCACGTTCAGCCAGTCGTGATGCGGCGCCGCCTTGTGTTGGCGAAGAAGCCGCGGCCATAGGTGACCGATTCGTCGGCGATGATCGCACCCTCCGGCATCAGCGCACCGACCGTCGACGCAACGCATTCCGGCGTCAGCGGACCGCGCCCGACCTCGTGCCGCGGGCCATTGTCCGGTGGCGCGACCTTCGGGCGCTCAAGTAGTCGGCCAGCCGCGTCAGCGCCTCGACGAGATCCTGTTCGGGACGCGCGAGAATGTGGATTTCGCGCCAGTCGGGGATCGAGGTCTGCGGCTTGTTCGGATAGGCGAAGAACGTCACCGGCTTGCGCGCGCCGCCAGCAGCAGTTGTTTCGTGCCCGCCATGGCCTTGACCGCGACCTCGACGACATACGGCACGCGGTCGAGCGACAGACGCCCCTGCCCGCGCGCCATTCGCGTTGGAGCCTTGCGCGACCAGCCGGCAGCCGGTCGCCGCGGCGATGCGATGCGCCAGCGCCAGGCCCTCGGCCGACAACGCCTCGCCGCCCAGCAGCAGAACGATGCCGCGGCCGCCGCGCCGCAGGGCCGCCGCGGCTTCCTCGATCTGGTTGGGCGAGGCGAGCGGCGTCGGCACGCGCGGCAGTGCCTCGGCGGGGATGCCGCCCTCGTTCCAGGACGTGTCGGACGGCAGGATCAGCGTGGCGATCTGGCCCGGCGCGATCATCGCGGCCTGCACGGCGGCGGCGGCGTCGCGGCCCACGGTCTTCACGTCCATCGCGGTGCGCACCCAGCCGGAGACGCCGCGCGCCCAGCCTTCGGTGTCGGCGGTCAGCGGCGCGTCGAGCGGGCGGTGATAGGTCGCGTGGTCGCCGACGATGTTGACGATCGGCGTCGCGGCGCGTCGCGCGTTGTGCAGATTCGCCAGACCGTTGGCGAGGCCCGGGCCGCAGTGCAGCAGCGTCGCGGCGGGCTTGCCGGTGACGCGGGCGTAGCCATCGGCGGCGCCGGTCACCACGCCCTCGAACAGGCCAAGCACGCAGCGCATGCCGGGCACGCGATCGAGCGCGGCGACGAAGTGCATCTCCGACGTGCCGGGATTGGAGAAGCAGGTATCGACGCCGCTTTTCAGCAGCGAGTGCACCAGACTTTCGGCGCCGTTCATGATGGGGGCCGTTCATGATTGAGGTTCCTCCGTCCGTCGCCCGAAGCGTTCGACGTTTGCGGGCCAACGCGGGCAGTGGCCTCGGCAATGCTTCTCTTGCCCTCCGATCGAAGTCAAGCGAAGCCGCGGCATCATACCGGGCGATACATTCTGTCGCAAAGACGCCAGACCGGCTGAAACAATACGCATGCCATGCTGGCACGCCCAGAGCACTGGAGACTTGGTATGAAACGTCTAACGATTGCGTCGATCCCTGCCGCGTTGCTGTTGACCGGGATGACGGCTGCCGCCTTCGCCCAAGGATCGTCCCAAGGGTCGTCCCAAGGGTCGTCAGGCATCAACCCAGCCAGCGCCGGCTTCGGTGCCCGCCCCCGCCCCTGCCCGCGCCGCGCACGCCGCAGCGCACGATCGGCACGGGGATCCGGCGCATGTGGATGACCGGATCGAGGGGATGCGCAGCCGGCTGCAGATCACCGCGCAGCAGGAGCAGGCGTGGGGCGCCTTCGCCCAGGCGATGCGCGACAACGCCACCGCGACGGCGCAGGCCTATCAGGACCGTGCGGCGCATCTGCAGACCATGACGGCGGTGGAGAACCTGCACAGCTTCGCACAACTGGAACAGGCTCGGGCCCAGGGCCTGGAGGTCCTGGCAACGTCGTTCGATACGCTCTATGGCCAGCTATCGGACAGTCAGAAACACGCCGCCGACACGATGTTCCGCCGTCAGGGAGAGCGCGCTGCCGGGCGTAAGCAGCAGCACCAATAGCCTGGTGCAGGATGACATCGCTTTCGCCCAGCCATCCTGCCCCAGGTGTTTGTTTGATCGCGTGATTCAGACCTCCGGCGATTCCGCCTCCGGTCATCACGCTCCGAGGTCCAAGGTCGCCGCTGCGATGGCGGCGGCCTTGGCACCCACGCCGCGGGCGGCTACACCAGTAGCGGAAACGCCTGAGCGGAGACACGCCGACCATGATCAACAAGATCGTCCAGACCATGGCCGACGCCATGGCGGGCATCAAGGACGGCTCGACCGTGCTGCTCGGTGGGTTCGGCGCGGTCGGCCAGCCGAATGCGCTGATCGACGGGCTGATCGAGCAGGGCGCCAAGGACCTGACGGTCGCCTGCAACAACGCCGGCGTCGGCCATACCGGCCTCGCGCGGCTGATGGAACTGGGCCGGGTCGCGCAAGATCATCTGCTCGTTCCCGCGCAGTTCCGACCCGGTGGTGTTCGAGACGCTGTATCGCGCCGGCAAGATCGAGCTGGAGATCGTTCCGCAAGGCACCCTCGCCGAGCGCATGCGCGCCGCCGGCGCCGGCGTCCCCGCGTTCTTCACCGCGACCGGCGTCGGCACCAAGATGGCCGTCGGCAAGGAGCATCGCGAGATCGACGGCCGCACCTACATCCTGGAGCAATGCGCTGCACGGCGATGTCGGCCTGGTGGAAGCGTGGGAGGCCGATCGCTGGGGCAACCTGACCTACAAGCAGGCCGGCCGGAACTTCAATCCGGTCGTCGCCATGGCCTCCGAGCTGACGCTGGTGCAGACGCAGCACATCCGCGAACTGGGCGAGATCGATCCCGACCACGTCGTCACCCCCGGCATCTTCGTGGACCGCGTGCTGCACGTGCCCTACGGTGACCCGTCGGGCTTCTGAGACCCTCGGCTTCTGAGACGAGGAGACGCAGACATGTCCGCCGCCGAAACCGTCGCCTTCAAGCCGTTCACCCGCACCGCAGATGGCGCAGCGTGCCGCCGCCGACATCCCCGAGGGCTGGTACGTCAACCTCGGCATCGGCATCCCGACGCTGATCGCCGACTACGTGCCGGTCGACCGCGAGGTGATCTTTCACTCCGAAAACGGCGTCCTGGGCATGGGACCCGCGCCCGCGAAGGACAAGATCGAGCCCTGGCTGATCAACGCCGGCAAGCAATACGTCACGCTGCGGGCCGGCGGCAGCTTCTGCCATCACGCCGACAGTTTCTCGATGATCCGCGGCGGTCATCTGGATCTGTGCGTGCTGGGCGCGTTCCAGGTCGCCGATAACGGCGACATCGCCAACTGGGCGACCAGCGAGAACGACACCGCGCCCGGCGGTCGGCGGCGCGATGGACCTGGCGGCGGGCGCCAAGCGGCTCTGGGTGCTGATGGAGCACACGACGAAGGACGGCACGCCCAAGCTGGTGACCAAGTGCTCCTATCCGCTGACCGCGCCAGGCGCGGTCAAGCGCGTCTATACCAACCTCGCGACGATCGACGTGACCGACCGCGGCTTCGTCGTCCTGCGACATGGCGCCCGGCCTCACCTTCGAGGACCTGCAGGCTCGCACCGACGCGAAGCTGCACCTGCCGGCCTGACGGCGGACCGGACGTCAGTTGGTCAGCGGCTCAGTCGGGCAGCGGTCTGATGTCCTGATCGGGCAAGTCTGCCAGCAGGTCCGAAGCCGTGCGGCCCAGCACCGGATGCCGCCAGGCGGGCGCGACATCCACGACCGGCGCCAGCACGAAGGCCCGCAGATGCGCCCGTGGATGCGGCAGGATCGGATCCGGCGCGGAACGGACCACCGGACCATCGGCCGTGTCGATGGCGATCAGATCGAGATCGAGCGTCCGCGCCGCATTGGGCTCACTGCGCTGGCGGCCGCACTCTGCCTCGATGTCCATCAACTGACCCAACAGCGCTGCGGGATCGACGGGTCGCGGCCCCGGAAACATGAGCAGCGCAACGCCGTTCACGTAGGGCGGCTGTCCGGAGGGCGGTACTGGCGCCGAAACATACCAGCGCGACAGGCCGGCCAGGCGTGCTCCCGGCAGGCGATCGAGCATGACGGCAGCGTGGCGACACGTTTGCAACGGTGTTTCACCATCCGAGTCCCGGCAGATTGGCACCGATTGCGATCAGGGCCATACTGTTCATGAGATGCTCAAGTACCGTTTCGATTTTCATAAAATTGTCGCACGGTTATAGTGGTGGGGAAGCGCCGTTTACGCGGATCGAATAGAACGTCTTTGTTGAGCCTGCCCACTCATTTGCAACCCGGATCATAAGGTTCCTTCCAATGCCTTTCCTGCCCCATGAGCGAGTCGCTCTATTTATCGACGGCGCCAATCTTTATTCCGCTTCACGAAATTTAGGTTTCGATGTCGATTATCGTAATCTATTGGAATATTTCAGAAAAAAAGACCAACGTCATCCGCGCCTACTATTATTCCGCGGTGCTGGAGACCGAGGAATACTCTCCGCTGAAGCCGTTGACCGACTGGCTGGCCTATAACGGCTATGCGCTGGTGACCAAGCCGGCGAAGGAATTCACCGACGCGGCCGGACGGCGGCGGGTGAAGGGCAACATGGATATCGAGATCGCCGTCGACATGTTGGAACTGTCCGACAAGATCGATCACGCAGTTTTGTTCAGCGGCGATTCCGACTTCCGCCGGATGGTCGAGGCCGTGCAGCGCAAGGGCGTGCGCGTGTCGGTGGTGTCCTCGATCCGGACCAGTCCGCCGATGGTGGCCGATGAACTGCGCCGGCAGGCCGACCAGTTCCTGGAACTTGCCGAGATCGCACCAGGAATTCACCCGCCGGCAGACCGAACCGCGGCCGCGCAATGCCCGCCCGCTCAGCCGGCCATCCGCAACACCCCGGCGGAACCCTTCGCCGATCCGCATGACATCGCCTGATCGCCGCCCGAGCTTGGTGCGTGCCATCGATTGAGCCTGCGATGCCGGACGCGCCCGTCGTCATGCTTCCACCCGATCGCCCGACTGCCGCATTTGCCCGCGGCTGGCCGCCTATCGCGATGCCAACCGATCGGCCAATCCGTCCTGGTTCAATGGCGCAGTCCCCAGTTTCGGGCCGGCGGATGCCCGGTTGCTCGTTGTCGGGCTGGCGCCCGGCGTGCGTGGAGCCAACCGGACCGGCCGCCCGTTCACCGGCGATTTTGCCGGCATGCTGCTCTATGCGACCCTGCTGAAGTTCGGCTTTGCCACCGGGACATATCAGGCGGATCCGGCCGATGGATTGACCCTGGTGGATTGCCGGGTGACCAACGCCGTGCGCTGCGTGCCGCCGGCAAATCTGCCGACTCCCGCGGAAATCAGCTGCTGCAATCCGTTTCTGGCGCAGGAATTCGCCGCCATGCCGCGGCTGCGTGCCGTGCTGGCGCTGGGCGGCGTGGCGCACAAGGCGGTGCTGAAGGCCCGCGGTCTGCGGGCGAGCCATGTCGCCTTCGCACATGGTGCGCTGCACAGGTTGCCGGACGGGATCTTGCTGGCGGACAGCTACCATGTCTCGCGCCTGAACACGAACACGGGACGGCTGACGACGCCGATGTTCGAGGCGGTGGTGGCCGATATCAAGGCGCATCTGGGGGACCAGAGTGCGATCGTCTGAGGTTGGCGCGCCCGTGCGCGACATCCTCAGACGTGAATTGCCCGATATGCTCTAAGGCGAGGGAGACGCGCGATCCTCCCAGTCCGGGCTTTTATTGCTGGCGTAATGAGTTGTCATGGTTCGGCTTGACCGGACCATCTCCATCCTCTGTGGCTCTATAGCATTCCGGCTGGCGTCGTGCTGCCAGCGACCGTGCCGCGCTGGCATAAGATGGCTCTCGGCCAAGCCGATCCATGACGGGTGGGCGGCCGCTTGGTGCCTATACAGTCATACCGAACCACGACGGCTTGGCCGAAACGATCAAACCGTGTGTGCCAGTGCGGCATCGATGGCCGCTGCCATCGTCGGACCGCCCGGTTCCTCGCCGGAGCCATAGGTGCCGAGGATGCTGCCGTCGCGGCCGATCAGCACCTTGTTGAAGTTCCAGGACGGCTGCCAGTTCTTCTCTGCATTGACCCAGACGTAGAATGGTGCGGCCTTCGCGCCACGAACGTGGGAGATCGCGGCGAGTGAAAACTCGATGCCGAAACGTGTGTCGCAGAAGGTCTTCACCGTCGCTTGTTTTCGGCCGATTCCTGATTGAAGTCCTGGCTGGGCACGCCGATCACCGTCAGGCCGGCGGCCGATTTCGCCTCATGCAGCTTTTCCAGACCGTCGTATTGATAGGTGTAGCCGCAGAAGCTGGCTGTATTGACGACCAGCAGGACACGCCCCTTGAAGCTGGCGAAATCCAGCGTGCCGCCATCGATCGCCGGGAAGGAGAAGTCCCAGGCGGTCTTATCATCGGCTTTGGTCGTCTTGTCGGCTGCCATGGTGAGCACTCCCGCAGTCAGGGTCAGAAGGGTCCGACGAGCAAGATCAGGCATAACGTTCCTCCAGCCACGGATCGGCGTTGTTGTTATAGCCTCTGGTTTCCCAGAAGCCGGGATGGTCGCCGATGGTGAAATGGATGCGGCGTAGCCATTTGGGGGATTTCCAGAGGTAGAGCTTCGGCACCATCATTCGCACCGGCCCGCCATGCTCACGCGTGATCGGCTTGCCTTCCCATTCATGCACCAGGAAGACGTCGGGCTGGTCGAACTGGTCCAGCCGGATATTCGTCGTATAGCCGTCGAAGGAGGTGAAAATGACGTGCTTCACCTCCGGCCGCGGCTTGACGATCTCCAGCAGCGCCGGGGCCGGGACGCCCTTCCATTGATTGTCATAGCGCGACCACTGCGTCACGCAATGCATGTCGGAGACGTATTCGGCCTGCGGCAGGGCCATAAACTCATCGAGCCGGAGGCTGAGACGGTTTTCCACCGCGCCGTCGACATCGAGGCGGAATTTCTGTTCCGGCACGTTGGGCTGCACGCCAAGGTCGAGGACCGGCCAGTCCTTCACCAGGCGCTGTCCGGGCGGCAGGCGATCACGCTCCGGATCGTGATGGGCGCGGTCAGGGGGGCGCCGGTCAGCAGACGGCCTTGCCGAGCCCAGTCCTGTTTCTTTTCGATGAGCTTGTCTTTGATCTTGCCGGTCGTCTCGACCGCGTCACCGTCCATGGCCGACCCCTTGCGTTTTCGCAGTGAGGATGGCGTTTCGTGGCCAGGTTGCAAGGGCTGTTGTCGCGGCTGTTTGTCGCGGCGGCTGTTGGGGCCGGCCGTGACATCACCGCTCGACGCGCCGGCAGCTTATTCTCGATGCCGGTCGGAGTGGATGTTCGCGGAACTCGGCTCGGGCGCGCGGGTGCGACGACCCGATCCCGTGCTGGGGGAGAAAGTGTCGCTGCCGGCAAATCGGGATTTCCGGTGATGGCCTGCAAGCGGGTCAGGGAATGCGTTCAGCGCTCAGAGCCGCCCGACGGATTGAAGCCGATAAGACTTCGCCGCTGAGGGCATCGAAGAAGGCTTTGTCCGCCTCCAGACCCGTGCCGGGACGCGCTCTCACCCGCTGCTGGATCGGACGAAGCCGCTCCCGCAGCGGTTCCGCCTGCTCTTCCCGGCGAAGCTCGTTCTGCAGCGCGAGCCTGACCGCCTCGGTCTTGGAGATGCGGTTGCGAGCAGCCAGTTTTTGCGCCAGCGCATTGACTTCCTCACTGCGGATGTTGAGGGGCATCGCCATCTCCGTGAATGCGTGAAGACAATATTGCCATCGCGTCATCACATGCAATCAACACGGACGACTGGCGCCCTTAGAACAGCGCGATTGACCGCCGTGCGCGGCCGGACCAAAGATGCGGCCCCATGATCCTGCTCATCGACAACTACGACAGCTTCACCTTCAACCTGTACCATTTCCTGGGCGACGTCGGGCGCCCAGTGCGAGGTCTGGCGCAATGACAAGCTGTCGGTCGAGGACGCCCTGGCCATGCAGCCGGAAGCGATCGTGCTGTCGCCGGGCCCCTGCACGCCGAACGAGGCCGGCATCTGCCTCGACCTGATCGCCGCCGCCGCCGGGAAGATCCCACTGCTCGGCGTCTGCCTCGGCCACCAGGCGATCGGCCAGGCGTTCGGCGGCAAGGTCGTCCGCGCGCCGGAACCGATGCACGGCAAGGTCTCGCGCCATCACCCACACCGGAACGGACATCCTCGACGGCCTGCCCTCCCCGTTCACCGCCACGCGCTATCACAGCCTGATCGTCGAGCGGGACACGCTGCCGGACACCCTGGTCCCCACCGCCTGGACCGAGGACGGGCTGATCATGGCGATGCACCACCGGACGCTGCCGATCTACGGCGTGCAGTTCCACCCGGAGAGCATCGCCAGCGAGCACGGCCACACCATCCTGCGCCAATTTCCTGGCCATCGCGCGCGGCACCAACGCGCCCGCCCGCGCCGCCTGAGACATGTCCGCCGACCTGAAACCGCACGATCGCCCGACTGGCCGCCGGCGAGACGCTGTCGGCCGACCAGGCGCGAGGCCGCGTTCGACGTCATCATGTCCGGCGAGGCGACCCCGGCGCAGATCGGCGCATTGCTGATGGCGATGCGCCTGCGCGGCGAGACAGTGCAGGAGATCACCGGCGCCGTCCGCGCGATGCGCGCCCGGATGACCGCGATCGAGGCGCCGGACGGCGCGATCGACGTCTGCGGCACCGGCGGCGACGGCGCGGGCACGCTGAACGTCTCCTCGGCCGTGACCTTCGTCGTCGCCGGCTGCGGCGTGCCGGTGGCCAAGCACGGCAATCGCGCGCTGTCGTCCCGCACCGGCGGCGCCGACGTGCTGACCGCGCTCGGGGTCAACGTCGATGCGCCGCTGACAGAGCTGTCCGCCATCCTGGCCGAGGCCGGCTGCGTCTTCCTGTTCGCCCCGCGGCATCACCCCTCGATGCGGCACGCCGCCGGCCCACGGGTCGAACTGGGCACCCGCACGATCTTCAACCTGCTGGGGCCGCTGGCCAATCCGGCCCGGGTGCGGCGGCAGTTGACCGGCGTGTTCTCCCCTGACTGGACGCGGCCGATGGCGGAAACGCTGGCCGCGCTGGGGCATGAGGCGGCCTGGATCGTGCACGGCATGGGTCTCGATGAACTGACCGTCGCCGGAGAGAACCACGTGACGGCGCTGGCAGGTGGCACCATCCGCAGTTTTGCCGTGACCCCGGAGGATGCCGGCCTGCCACGCGCGCCGATCGAGGCGATCCGGGGCGGCGATGCCGCGTTCAACGCCATGACGCTCCAGGCCTTGCTGGAAGGCGCCCGCGGTCCGTACCGCGACACGGTGCTGCTGAACGCCGCCGCCGCCCTGATCGTGGCCGGCCGGGTCGGCGATCTGCGCGAGGGCGTCGAGCTGGCCGGCGCATGCCATCGCATCCGGCGCCGCGCTTGCTGCGTTGGAGACCCTGCGACGGGCGAGCCTCGCCCACGCTGCATAGAACCGATAGACTTGTTCGTGCGGTCCGCCTGGCCTGGCACCGCACGTCTTTTCCGCCAGGGAGACTGAATGGCAGACGATAACAGCTCGATGCCGGATGTGCTTGCCAGGATTGCAGCCGATGTCCGGGCGGACGTCGCCGTCACGGAAGGCGAGCGCGGGATCGACGCGCTGACGGCGGAGATCGCGGCCCGCAACGACGCCACCGCGCGGCTTCGGCTACGCCCTGAAGGCAGCGGCTGCAGCCGGACGGTACGGGCTGATCGCCGAGATCAAGAAAGCGTCGCCGTCCGGCGGTCTGATCCGGCCCGATTTCGACCCGCCGGCGCTGGCCCGCGCCTATGAGGCGGGCGGCGCGACCTGCCTGTCGGTGCTGACCGAACGCCAGCACTTCCAGGGCGATCCGGCGCATCTGAAGGCGGCGCGCGCCGCCGTCGCGCTGCCGGTGCTGCGCAAGGATTTCATCCTCGATCCCTGGCAGGTCTACGAAAGCCGCGCGATGGGGGCGGATTGCATTCTGCTGATCATGGCAGCGCTGACCGATGCACAGGCGCGCGAGCTGGAGCAGATCGCCATGTCGCCTCGACCTGGATGTGCTGGTCGAGGTGCACGACCGCGACGAACTCGATCGGGCATTGGGGCTGGAGACGTCGCTGATCGGCATCAACAACCGGAACCTGAAGACGTTGGAGACCGATCTGGCGACGACCGAGGAGCTGGCGCCGCTGGTGCCGCCCGATCGGTTCCTGATCGCCGAGAGCGGCATCCGCAATACCGACGATCTGCGGCGGCTGAGCGCGGTGGGGCCGAACTGCTACCTGGTGGGTGAGAGCCTGATGCGCCAGGAGGACGTCGCCGCAGCGGTGCGCGCGCTGCTCGGCGAAAGCACGCGCGTGAGCAGCGGGTTCACCCATTTCGACGCGGCCGGCAACGCGGCGATGGTCGACGTCTCCGACAAGGCCGTCACCGCTCGGACCGCCACCGCGCGGGCGCGCGTGGTGATGGCACCGGCGACGCTGGCGATGATCGAGGACGGGACGGCGAAGAAGGGCGACGTGCTGGGCGTCGCGCGTCTGGCCGGGATCATGGGGGCGAAGCGGACCGCCGATCTGATCCCGCTGTGCCATCCGCTGCCGATCACCTCGGTGAAGGTCGATCTGACGCCGGATGTCGCCGGCCGGCCGTGGAGATCGCCGCGACGGTGACGCACCACCGGCCAGACCGGCGTCGAGATGGAGGCGCTGACGGCGGCGAGCGTCGCGGCGCTGACGGTCTATGACATGTGCAAGGCGGTCGATCGCGGCATGCGGATCGAGGGCTTGCGGGTGACGCATAAGGCTGGCGGGAAGTCCGGGGAATTTTCCCAGGGATGAGTCGCCAAGCGCTTATGCAGCCCCGACCCGAACTGGCGCTAGGACTGTTGTCTGCGTTCAATGGTCTGCTCGTCAACCGCACCCCGGGTCGCGTGTGGCGTCAAACGGTGCGACCCGGGCTTTGCGTGGCGCGGATGAGCCTACAAGCCGCCGGAGACAACCAGAGTTTCGCCCGTTACCCAGCGAGAGGCGTCTGAGGCCAGAAAGACCGTTACCGGGGCGATGTCGTTCGGCTGTCCTATACGGCCAAGCGGCGTGTGCTGCACCGCCTGGGCTTCGAAGTCGCTGCCGATAATGGCTCCGGTTTGCGTGCCTTCCGTCTCAATCACACCCGGATTGATCGAGTTCACACGGATTTTCCGCGGGCCGAGTTCCTTGGCAAGCACCCGCGTGATGGCGTCCACGCTTGCCTTGGTTGCACTATAGATAGAGGTCCCGGGCGGCGTTAGGCGGCTGCCCACTGAGCCGATGTTGATGACGCTGCCGCCCTCCGGCCCAAACTGGGCGACGGCCGCCTTGGTCGCGAGGAGCAGACCGAGCACGTTGGTGTCGAACTGCCGGCGGAACTCGTCCTCGGTGACCGCCTCGATCGCGCCGAACCGATAGACCCCGGCATTGTTCACCAGGATATCGACGCCTCCGAAGGCGCTCCGCGCTTCGGCGAAGACCCGGTCCACATCCGCGGACACTGCGACGTTTCCCTGGACCGCGACAGCCTTGCCGCCCGTGCCCTCGATGTCGGCGACCACCTTGGCGGCGCCTTCACGATCGCTGGCATAATTCACGACGACCGCCGCGCCGCTGGCAGCCATCTGCCTGGCAATCTCGGCACCAATCCCCTTCGAGCCGCCCGTGACGACGGCCACCTTGCCCGTCAGCTTGCTCATCATTCTGCTCCAACCCCCGGAAGAACATCAGGCAAAAATCTAACTGTTCTTCGGTCAAGAGCATTTCAAGCCCGGGGGAAGTAAGGCGTCGGAAAGCTGTCTCAGGTAAGCGTCGACGGTGTCGCGACGGAATGACCGCGGGGCAAGCCTCGTGACTGAACACCATCCCGCGCAGGGCGAACATTTCCGGCAAGCCACGCAGGCTCAGCTTGTAGCAATCGCCAGAGCCTCACGAGGAATTCCTTGCGTGTTGGCGAACTGCTGATCAACTGGTCGGGGCGTCATCGCGTCCCGCCGGTGTGCGTTTCGCTGGCAAACTCCGTTACAATGCGCCTGATCGGGTCGTCCGCCATCTCGGCGCCGGCGGCCAGACGTGGCTGCTTTTGCTCACCGACCGCTTCGGAGAGAATTCTTAGATTTACCTTCACGCGTTCGGGGGCGCTCACGGCATCCTTAAACGGCATTAGCAGGTCCCTTGCCTCCGTCACGCGGCCTTCCAGCGCCATGGAAAGCGCGAGATCGTTGGCGATCACAGGGTCATCCGGCGCGCCTTGCCGAGCTTGTAAGTAAAAACGTTGCGCCTCGGAATGATTTCCCTGGAGGTCCAGCGCTATGGCCTTGTCCACGAGCGCGCGCAGATCATTCGGCTTCGCGGCCAGCACCTTGTCGAATTCGGCGATCGCTTGGCCGGATTGGCCGGACAGCACGTGGATAGCACCAAGACCGCGCCTGATGTCCACCGGATCCGACGCGGTCGCGAGACCTTGCGTCAGCAAGTCCCGCGCCGGGCCAATCTGGCCGCCTCGCAGCAGCATGTCAGCATAGCGTAGACGAAACTTACTATTGGCTGGTGCGTCGGCCGAGGCCGCGGCGTACATCGACAGTGCCAGTTCGTGGTCGCCGGACGCTTCCGCCGCTTCCGCTATGCGTTCGCGGGCCTCTCCGCTCATCCGGCCGGCTCCCTGCTTGGTTGGCGACGATGGGGATGCACAGGCAGCGAGCAAGGCGCATGCGGCCATGATCGGCAGAGAAATGAAATATGAACCGTATTGCGGCATTGGTAACATCCTGCTCTGGATGGTTTGCGAGGTCACTGATGTGCAAGTGTCGGCAGGTTGACGGCCGTTTCCTCTGGTTTGATCATCCGCTCCCCGCGACTGAATGCTGGAATAGGCCGCGACGCGCTGTATCCGATATCAAACGGTCTGGGTCCCGTAGCCGTCAAAACCTTGAGGCTAACATAATCGGCTCCTTATTTCGGCTGGCTGGGATCGGAGCCGTACGATTGGTCCACTGGAGGGGTATTACTGATGCCAATCTGCGATGCGCTCGTGATCGGCAGCGGATGACGCCGGCCGGTTAATAGCCGTTTGACTGCTGGCGATGCCTCGGCGCTGAGACTTCCTGGCGCCTCGACACCAGTATTAAGGTCGTTTGGATCGGCAACCATCACCCGCAGGTTGGCGTCATTGTTGCCTAGGGGGGACCATGTATACGGCCGCACAAATGGGTCTGTGCATCCCGCGGCCAGTAGCACGAGCATCAGACAGGATATTTTGCGCATGGTGTTCCTCATTTCAGGATAAACCCGGCATTAACAGGCTGCTGACCAGAGACTGGTGCGATCTGGCGTCCGAACAGAATGCGGTCGAGATCGGTGGCGGGTCTGAAGCCGTCTGTCGGCGCGCGCAGCGCGAGCAGGTCGGAGGTTGGTTTGACGATGTAAGGCGTGACGATGATCACCAATTCGCTTTCGCCGCGCTGGAAGTCGTTAGACTTAAACAACGTTCCGAGCACTGGCACCTCACCGATGCCAGGCAATGCGTTGGTCGCGTCAATGCTCGTCTTCTGCAGCAGGCCAGCAATCGCGAAGCTCTGGCCACTACCGAGCTCGATGGTTGTTTCTGCGCGCCGCACCGTTAGCGCGGGAATGGTCAGCACCCCACCGGCGACTGGCACGCTGACCGCGCCAGTTGTGGAGAGCTCACTCACTTCCGGCCGCACGCGCAGGTTCAGCCGGCCGTTGGACAGCACCGTCGGAACTACGGCCAGGCTTACGCCGAACTGTTTAAATTCGACCGTGATTGTGGTGGATCCACCGGAGCCATTGCCGGAGACGGGGATAGGGAATTCGCCACCGGCCAAGAAGCTTGCGGTTTCCCCAGATTGCGCGGTGAGATTGGGCTCCGCCAGGATCGAGATGAGTTGGTCTGCCGCCAGCGCATCGACGATCGCATTGATGTCCCGTGTTCCCGACGTGTAGCCGGCGCCGAGTTGGAAGGGCGCTGTACTCGCACCAGAGAGCGGCGTGAGGCCCAGGGATTGCAGCGGTCCGGTTGCGGTAAGGGCTGGCGGAGGAAATGCCGTGTTGCCGGGTCCGATGAGCGGCAACCCGTTAACCAATCCACCAAACGCAGGCAGCGCGCCCGCTACGCCGGTGGCGGCGCCCGTAAGCGCACCGAACCGCCAGTTTCCGCCGGCTCCCAGTGCTTGCCAGTTGAAGCCAAGTTGGCGCGTGATGGTCCGGTTGATTTCGGCTATGCGCACCCGGACGTTGACCTGGACGCTTTCCAGCACGTTCATCTCGTCCACGACGCCGCCTTTTTCTCCCGCATAAGCGCGGGCAATGGCATTTGCCTGCTGTGCGGCGGCCGCCGTCGGTACCGTTCCCTGAAGAACGAGGTCCGTGCCGGCTGCCCGCACCTGCACGCCGGACGCGCCATTCACGGACTGGGCGATCGACGCCCGGGCCGCCGCGGCTGTGGCAGCACTGACACCGGCAGCCGGTGCTGCCGTGGCGGGCCCTGCGATCCCAGTCCTGGGCCCCGCACCTGTGACGGTGACATCGTATTGCACGATGGCCGTACCGACATCGGTGGTGGCGGCAACCGTGGTGCGTCCGGGCGCTACACCCATCAGGAACAGGCTGGTCGGGGACGCGGGTTGCACCCGGGCGACACGTGGATCGGCCGACAAGACGGTCGTGGCCGGCTGCGGCAGACGAAGCAGCATGCCGCTTCCGGCTGCGATCGAAATGGCCTGGCTCTGCGTGCCGGCAGACGGAGCCGCGGCTGCCGGCACATTCTGTCCGCCCGCGCCAAGCGGGCTGGCCTGCGCCAGGCTGGTCGAGGGATTGGACGCCGGCGCTGCGGATGCCGATCCGACCAGCATCGTCATGACGATCAGGGCCCCACCAGCAGCTTTTGTGCTAAGAGCAACAGGTTTCATTGGAAGGTAACCTCGCTACGCTTGTCGCCTTGGATCACGTGGACCGGGCAACGTTCCCTGAACGGAACGTAGCTAACACGCTGCATGACGTTATTGCAGTAAACTTGTTGTGGGTTTTTAATATATACGCTCTCGGACAGTACTTACGGGTTCCCGAGTTGCAGAGCCGCCCCTTGGAAACAACTTTCAGGCGGCGACGGTTGAGTCCGAGGCTCTCGTTTCGTGTCAACCGGAGATTGGGGGCTTTGCTCCGCCCGTACCAGAGTGGCTAAAACCGGCATCCTCGTTCAGCGAGCATCACCACACGAAGGGCACCCACCGCCAGGTTGATGCAGCGTAATCCTGATAGGCGGGAAGAGAGCGGCTTAGCAGCGCCTCCTCGTAATGGATACGGCAGACCTGCACCGCTACGTGCATCAAAAGCATCGCAAGCGCCGTCAGGGAAAAATATTGCAGTACAGTACCGAGAACAACGATTTCCTCTGCCAGGTAAAGCGGATGACGCAGCCAACGGTACGGTCCAGATCGCACCACCTTGCGGGCCTGCGGCACCAGGCTGAACGCCTTACCCAGATGCACGATGGTGATGATAGTCATGGACAGCCCTAAAAGCCCGACGCCGATGGACGCCAGATCCAGGAGCGGGGAGGCCGCCGGGTGGCTGATGAAGACAACAGTCCAGGGCATATAGGTCCCAATGAAGGCCGCAAGCCGCGGCACAAGTCCCTCAGCCTGCGCCTTCGCCGGAGGCCGCGTGATCAGCAGCCAGCACATGATGAGGTAGAACAGCACGATGCACGACTTGGCCAATAACTGCATTGGCGTTGCCGTGAGCTGCAAGGCCGGCCATGCTGTGGCGACCGCCAGAATGAGAAACCAGAGCGCGCCCAGCAACCGCGTAGCAAGATCGTAAGCCTGGGTGGAGCGCAGGCGATGGAATGGCCCGCCCTGCAAAACGAGATCACTCACGGTGCTCTCCTAATGGTGTAGGGTGTGCATGACGACCTTCAGGGAGTCGTAAAGCTGCATGAACGACGGGCCCAGAAGTACGACGTAAAGCGACGGCATGATGAGAAAAATGAGCGGGAAGATGAGTTGCGCCGGGAGCTTGACGGCTTTTTCTTCAAGCTTGTTCATGCGATCGCGCCGCAGTTCGTCCGCCACGGCCCGCAATGCGCTGTTCATCGGGGTGCCGTAATGCAGGCTCTGGCTCAACATCGTTGCAAAGCGCTTGAGGCCTTCGACGCCGGATCGCGAACCCAGATTTGCTAAGGCCTCGCGACGGTCAGGCAGCACGCGGAAGTCGTCCAGGAGGGCCGCCAACACGCTGGCCATGGCGCGGTTCGAATGCCGCATCTCCAGCGAGACTCGCTCTAGCGCGCTTTCCAATCCCATGCCGGCCTCAGAGCACACGACCAAAAGATCGAGTGTGTCGGGTGTGCCGCGTTGCAGATCGGCTACGAAACGGCGGCGCACGAAGCCCAGGATCCATTCCGGTCCTAACACGCCGATGATGACGCCGACGCCGATGATGACAATGCCGAGGCGCAAGGAGCCGCACAAAGATGCCGCCAGGACTGCGGCGGTCAGGATGCCCGCCGTCACCAGAAACTTGCAGGCGAGCAGTAGCGGCAACGTTCGGTGAGGATTGAACCCGGACGCCTCGACGATGCCGCGCAGATGGTCGATTGTGCTTGACTTGTAAAGGCGGCGTAGAAACTCGCCAAACCGTTGCAACATGCCGACCAGCCCGGCGAACGGGTCATAAGTCTGTCCTTCCCCGGCAAGCGCCTGGCCAACGCGCGCATTCAGCCGGCGCATCTGGATCTCGTTCCACACCAGGTTCACGGCAGCCGACGTCAGCAGCACGATGACGCCAACCATCGCGTAGATCGCGAGCGGGAACGGAAGCGAGCTCATACTGTCGTTCCTTTTCGGATCATGGTCCGCATCGTCAGGATGCCGAGGCAGAGACTGACGACCCCAATGCCGAACAGGATCTGTCCTCGCGGGTCGTTGAACAGCAGAGCCATGCTGTCCGGCCGCTCGATATACATCACGCCACCAGCCAGCACCGGGAGGGACGCGAGCACCCGCGCAGACAGCGCCGCCTCCCCCGCCAGCGCCTTGGCTCGTCCGGCCAGGGCAATTCGCTGGCGCATTGTGTCAGCCAGAACCTGCAATGTCTGCGCCAGCCGGCCGCCGGATTTACTCTGCACCGCGAGCGTGACGGCGAGGATCGCATACTCCGCGATGCCGGTGCGGTCGCTGATGAGGCGTATGGCCTCATCCGCCGAACGACCCAATTCAAGTTCGCTGGTGACCAGGCGAAATTCGCCTTTGCTCGGCGCCGGCATCTCATTGACGATGATGTTGAACGCTTCGGACACCGGTAGGCCTGCCCGGACCGCACTGATCATTATCTCGATGGCATCAGGGAGCTGCCGTAGCATTTGGTTCGCGTAACGGCGCCGTTGCCAGCCAGACAGCAGGCGCACAGCCAGGCAGCCGTCCAGCACCGCGCTGGGGCCCATGATCCACAAGGGATACATCAGACTACCGAGCAGGACGGTTGCCGTCGCCACACCGAGGCCCACGGCTGCCATAGTGATAAGCGGCCAATGATACGGCGCGTCATGCGTGTAGTTCAGGAGCACGCGCAACAATGCATCCAAGATCCCTGAACGACGTCTCGCCAGGTGTATTGGTTGTGCCGATGGCCGGGGGACCTCGGCCGGATCGTCGATCGCCATGGCGACCGCAAGCTGGCGGTTGACACGGTTTTGACGCGCGCCCTCATGCAATGCGAACACGCAGAGGCTCATCGTGGCGATCAGGGTCGCTACGATGGTGAACACGACCATCATGATGCGACAACCTCCTGCATGGCCTCTCTCCATGCGCGATCGAGACCGAAATAGGTCAGCCGTTCGGTGAATTTTGGCAAGGCAAGAGATGAAGCGTAGTTGCCGACAATGCGGCCTTTGGCGTCTTCATGGGAAAACTTGAAGAAGGCGATGTCATTGGTGGTAATGACATCCTCCTCCAACCCACAGATTTCCGTCACCTGTATGACGCGCCGTTGACCGTCGCGCATGCGCTCGACCTGGACAATCATGTCCAGCGCCGAGACGATCTGCGTGCGGATGGCACGGGTCGGAAGATTGGCCTGACCCATCTGCACCATGTTCTCGACCCGGATCAGCGCATCCCGCGACGAATTGGCGTGAATGGTGGAGATTGAGCCGTCGTGCCCGGTGTTCATCGCCTGTAGCATGTCGAAGGCCTCGGCGCCGCGCACCTCGCCCACAATGATGCGGTCCGGTTGCATCCGCAGCGCGTTCCAGACCAGGTCGCGCTGTGTCACCTGCCCTGTGCCTTCCAGGCTCAGCGGGCGCGTTTCCAGCCGTATAACGTGCGACTGCTGCAACTGCAGCTCGGCAGCATCCTCAATCGTTACGATTCGTTCACCGTGATCGATGGCGCGGCTCATGGCATTCAGCAGCGTCGTCTTGCCAGACCCCGTGCCACCGGAGACAAGAACATTGAGCCGCGCGCGCGCCGCAATCTCCAGCAGGCGCGCGATGCCCGCATTCATGCTGCCGTTCGCAACAAGCGCATCGAGGTCGAAACGTTTTGACGGAAACTTTCGGATGGAGATGCAGGGACTGTCGAGTGCCAACGGCGGGAAGATAATGTTCACACGGCTGCCGTCCGGCAACCGTGCATCAACCATCGGGCTGGCTTCGTCGATGCGACGGCCAACCCGCGAGGCGATCTTCTGGCCGATCGAGGCGATGTGGGCGTTGTCGCGAAAACGGATAGCGACGCGCTCAAGCTTACCGGAGCGGCTCACGTAGACCTTGTTCGGCCCGTTGACCATGATGTCATTGACGGCCTCGTCCAACAGAAGGCCTTGCAGCGGACCGAAGCCGGTCATGTCATTGGCGAGATCGCGTGCCATCTGGGCCTGCTCGACGGCTGAAAGCTCCATTCGCCGTTCGTTGGCAATCTGATGGATGATCATCTCGACCTGCCGCTCCAGCACCTCGGACGTCATCGTCGCGGCCGCGGAAGGATCAATTTGCCTGAGCACTTGATCGCGCAATTCGATAGCGGTCGAAGCGTCGCGATCGGACGCCCCCAAATCCGCGACCGGTGGTGACGGATCGGCTTTGGCCCCGCGGTCAACGTCACGTCTGCCGAATGGTTTCATCGTCCCAGCACCCTCGCAATGAGTGACTTTTTGGTTTCCGTTTTGATGCCAGCGATTTCGCGCACCAAGGGCGCCAGGGCGCGGCGCAGCCCAGGCAGCCGTGATAACGCGGGGACGCCCTGATTGAGCGCTTCCACCATCCGCTTACCCAGATCGGGGATCAGGATATCGGGTGCTGCCTCCAGCCCTTTCGTGATCGCGGCGAGCGGCAGTCCGCCGGGGGAATTGTAGCGATTCAAAACGGTGAACACGCGGTTCTTGCCGGAGATCGTGGAAACCGCGGTACGCAGCGCCTTCGCATTGCGCAAACCGGTCACCTCTGGTTCCAGCAGCACGAGCACGTGGCGGGAGAGCGAGAGGACCGCTTGGATCGTCGGACCTAACGGCACCGGGACATCGACGACGACGAAGTTGAACCGTTTGCGCAGCAAGCCAAGCACATGCCGCACGCCGGCCTCGGTGATCCGCAATTCGGCGTTCAAGGCCTCGTCGGCGGCGATCAGCCGGACCCGCTCATTCACTTTGATGGCGGCACGTTCAAGAAATAATTCGTCCGCCCTGAGCGGGTCTTCGAGCGCGATGCGAAGCCCGGGGCCGGGCCTGACCCCTAACATCACCGCCGTCTCTCCGGCCTGCAGGTGCAAATCCAGCACGGCGACCTTGGCCTTGGTGGTCTCGGCAAGCTGCAGCGCAAGGTTGACTGCGATGCTGGTTGCGCCGGCGCCGCCCTGGGCGCCGCAAACCGACACGACATGGCCGCTCCGGTCGAGGTCGGGGCTGTCGCCCAGGAGCTTTGGGCGCAGCAAGTTAAGCACAACGTCGCGCGTGAGCGGCTTTGCCAGGTACTCAAGCGCACCCATGTCCTTGACGGTACGATAGAAGGCCATGTCGTCGCGGTCGCCGATCAGGGCCACGGCCACGTCCGCGGGACAGACGCGGGCCAGATCCTCGATGACCGCTATCGGATCCACGATACCGGAGATGTCCGCCACGACCGAGTGGAGGTCAGTGTCGTTCTGCAGCAACCGGATGGCGCTGCGGATGTCTCCGCGTTTCAGGTCCAGCGTCTGTGCGGCATCCTCCAGGCCAGTCCGCAACGCAGCGGCGCTGACGTCATCGTCGACGAAGGCCGCGATGCGGTTGCGAGTCATCAAGGATGTAGGCTTTGCCGGCTCGGTCACGGCCGGCTCGGCGAGCGCTATGTTCGTTCTCATTTGAAGGTCACTTCCTTGATTTCGCGGCCATTCAAGACCGTTACCTTGGTGCCAAGCGGCCTCTGCAACACGGACGACACGTCGGCCCCGAACGTCGGCGCCGGGCGGTCCACCTCGGCGGTCGTGACCGCCGAGCGAATGGCCAGCGACAGCTTGCCCATGGTGGCGGCCACCGCGACCTTCTGCGCTTGCGCGGGATCAACCTCCAAGGTCACTGTGCGCGCGAGCTTGCCTGCGGCGGCATTGTCTGCCGACGCGCCCTGGACCATCTCCTGATCGATGGCGATGACGCGGATGTCGGTCAGTACGGTCTCGCTCAAGGCTCGCTGGGCCAGCGGCTCCTTTTCGCCCATATCCTGGACGAGGATGAGGTCCACATGATCCCCCGGCCACACCAGGCCGGCGACGCCGCTGACGGCATCAACGCCGATAGAGACGGCGCGATAGCCGTCCCGCAGTACACTCGCGATGAAGCCACGATCGCGCGGACGCAGGACGTCCTCCGCTCTGATAGGCGTGCCGGGTTCCAGGTAGCTGCGGATCAGCGAACCGCGCATGCTGGCGCGTGCGTCTGGCGTGTCGGGGATGGCGCCCTGTGGCAATTCGCTGACTGGGACGGTTTTAACTGCGAAATCCCCATCGCGCGCCAAAGTGCCTGCTGGCAGGCTCCGCGCGGCGGCGAGATAGGCCGAGGTCAGGGGCGGCGGCAGTTGCGCGGACACTGGAACGGGGGTTGGGAGAGTATAGTTGACGACAATGAGCCCGAGCGCGAGCGCCGTCGCCATGAACAAGGCTATAATACTGAAACGCAACGTCGAAGACATGGGTTCACGCTCCTATAAGTTTCGCCACCGTCCAGATTCCGCCAACTGCAATGGCGACGGCGTAAGGCAGCGGTCCGTGGTGCAGGACACGCCATCGCTCGGCCGCATAGACCCGGCGGAGAATTGTTGCATTGGCGTTCGCTCGCCGAGGGTACGGCAAGCGCCGCATAGCCAGATGCGCAATCGCCAGCACGCCCCCGGCCAAAACGGTGACGACGAACAGGCATGCTACGCCGATGGGCGGCAAGCCAATTGCCATCGCCGCCAGCAGCTTCACGTCGCCACCGCCGAGCATCCCGAAACTGTGCGGGACCAACAGAGCCAGAAACAAGCCAACAGCAACGGCTGACGAAATCGCCAGTTCGCTCGGTCCGACAGTCAACCTGGCTGCGATCCCAATGAGGGCGAGTGCAAGGCAAATCCCATTCGGGATCACGCGGCTTGCAACATCTCGCCATGCCGCGGCGAGAAGCAGCAACACCGTGACAATCGGCCAGAGACTGAAGATAACGCGTTCCATTGTACTTACCCGGAAATGACGACACGCCGGACGAGCGTGTCGTCGCTCCTCGTCAGCCAGCAGCGGCAGTCAGTGCAGCTGAGATGTTGGCCCAAATGATCGTCAGGGGCGCGCCGAGCCCCGCGACCACTCCGCCCACCACAACGACGGTGGTCGCGGCGATGATGCCGTATTCCATGGCGGTCACGCCCTTGAGGTCGTTCTTGACGTCGGCGAGCTTGCGCTGCGCCAGAGTAGCAAGTTGCAGCATGTTCGAACTCCATGAGTCTGACCCGAGGGCCCTATGCCGTCAGGTAGGATTTTCGTAACTATTTTGGTGTCGCATTCCAATGCAATTTCAGCACCATTCAAGTATAAATGATGGTTTCAGCCTCTCGTTTACTTGATACCACTCATCATCAAGCAAATTTAAGTGAAATTCTTCGGGGAATGTTAGCTTATCTTATTGGAAGTCACCGATTTTTTAGCTGACTCGGACTCTTCGCTGTAGCGTAATATTTTCGGAAAGAATGCTCCCCGTGCCCGGGGGGCAGGGCCGTGGACACACACCTGCACGCCGACCACATCACGGGTATCGGGGAGACTGCGCGACCGTGCGCACCGCAGCAGAGTAAGGTCGATGTCGTCTCCATGCATCGGCGGGCGCGCGACCTCGTTTCAGGCGTGCAGCATTAAGGAGTAGCGAAATGATTGCGCGCGTTATCTTAATCGCCGTCGTTGTGGTGGCAATCATTATCATCGCCCGGCTAATGGAGCGGAAATGGCCGATTGATCCGAATCTTCCGCACTCCGAGGTAATGCGCGATTGGACAGTGACCTGCGTAAATCTTACTTTGACGCTGCTGTTTAGTCCGCTGATACTCCCGTGCAGTGCCGCTATTGTCAGGTTGGCCGGCGGTGGCGTTATCAGGCTTCCGACGAATGGCTGGTGGTACGCGGCCTCACTGATCGGCTTGGTGCTTGTGCTCGACCTCTATCGCTATGGCCAGCACCGCCTGCAACATGCCGTCCCGTTCCTCTGGGCGATGCATTCTTTTCATCACAGCGCCACGGCTATGACACTTATCACGGGTGCAAGGCACCTTTGGCTCGAAAAGGTAATTCTGGGTGCTTTTTTTCCGATCATTCCTGTCATCTTCACCATACCGCCAGATATGGCCACAATCGCCAGCATCATCTTTTTCATTCCAGACGGTTGCGCCCATCTCAACGTGAGGTTCCCAATGGGACGAGCTATCACCTGGGTAAACAGTCCCCAATGGCACCGAATCCACCATTCGGCGCTGCCCGCGCATCGAGACAAGAATTTCTCAGGCGGGCTACCGCTATGGGATATCTTATTCGGCACTGCATGGATACCACAACCAGACGAATACCCATCTACCGGGCTCTCGCCGAACGAAAAAGTGGACGTGCTCGACAGCATCGTCTGGCCTTTTCGTCATTGCTTGAATCGCTCGATCAGGGGCCGCCCAAGTTAGTCGTCTCGGATATCCTGTCATGGGTCAGAACGAACACTGCGCTAGAGCAGGATGACATCGCTTTCGCTCAGCCATCCTGCTCCAGGTGTTTGTTTGATCGCGTGATTCAGACCTCCGGCGATTCCGCCTCCGGTCATCACGCTCTAAGGTAGCTGCCATGGCGGTGGCCAGTGGAATGGCACCGCAATGGGAAAAAGGTTGTTACGAATAATATGCCCTAAAACGGCAGGCTGACACTCGTTGAGGGCGCATTCATGCCCTTCGGCCAGAAGGGCATGAGCATGGTGAAGCCGGGCTGCGATGCCTTCACGACATGCGGGCCGCCGCCGGTCGTCTGCACCGTCGGCGCCAGGCCGCCCAAGTATAAAAACGGGGCTATCGCCTGCTTGGAGCTCGTGCTCAACGGATCGCCCGAACAAGCCGCCGCAGCGACGTTGTTCGCGGCGATATTGGGCGAATAACAGATGATTTCCGCGCGTGCGCTCGCATCCGCCAGCACGCTCAGCGAATGCAAGGTGACGGCATACCGGCCGAGATCGAAGATGCCAAAAAGCATCGAGAAAAAAACGATTCCAATAATGCCGAACTCCATCGCCGTCGCGCCCGAGCGATCGGTGAGCAGTCGGCGGAGGACGCGTTGGCGGCAGCACATGTCATTCCACCAGGAGCACGAGCTGGGACTTGAGTTGGAGCGAGAACGGGACAGCCCGACGTGTTGAGAAAGGTATTCCCGGTGAAGGTCAGCGTTTTCGCGACGATCTCGGTGCACGTGCTGGCGTTCCCGGAGTTGCCGTTCCAGGTCACATTGGAATTCGGGAAGAACAATGCGCCGCCAATATTGAAGGTGCTGTTACCATTGAACTTGGGGCTGGTCGTCTCGGTGTCGTAGATGAGCACCCCACCAAGGTCGGGATAAGTGCTATTAGCCGCGGCCGCTTGCAGGTTAATTGTGCCCTTGCTCGATAGTCCGCCAGATCCGACAATGATGTTTACGCCTGTCGCGCCAGGTGCCAGTTGCAGGGTGCCGTTGACCGTCAGCGAGTTCGAACAGGTAAGTACCGTTTTGCAGGTTCACAGTGGCGCCATTGCTTACTGTCAGGTTCCCCTGCCATTTTGCGGACGAACTGCAGAGGTTGTTCGGGCAAGTAAGGTTAGGAGAGTTCTTCGGTTCCGCCGGTATCGTTCCGTTGGTCGAATCGGCTTCCAGGTTGGTCAGCGCGGTGGGCGGCTTCGCCGGCGGCAAGAAGTAGTCAGAGGCCGCGCCGACAAGATCGCAATGGGTCGAACTGCAGCCCGAGGTCGCGCCGACAAACCAGCCGGGCCCGGCGAACTGGGCCGGGCCGTTGAATCTCACGCTGCCGTTCGACATCACGGCGCAATTACCGCCCGTGAAATCCTGTGAGCCGCCAATCGTCAGCGTTCCCGTCAATGACAATGCGCAAGGTTTTTGCGGACTCTCTATCTGCGCCGCCGCCTGCGCGGAGATCGTAACCGGCCTTTTGAAAACCAGCGATGTCAGCAGCGGCGGCTGGTGCTGAGTAACAACGGCCGTCACGGTCGTGTTGGCGTTACTCACCGCGATGTTGACATTCTGAGTGGCGCCCGCGCCTGGCGCCGTGCAGCCTGTGGCGCCTGTGTTGCAGAAGCCGTTCTGCGCAGCGTAGGCAAGGCCCTCCGTGTTGGCGCTTTGGTTTACCGTCAGTGCCAGTGCCCCGGCAAAGGCCGCCGCGTCGGCGGCATTCTGGGCGCGTCGTTGAATGAGATACCAGGAGCCCGCCTCGCTTCCGAGGCCCACGACAAGGATGGTTGGAATGGCTACCGCCGTGAACATGAGCGACACCGCCCCACGGCGGCTACTGAGAAGCGCACGCAAGCTCATTGAAACCGCTCCGAGTAAGAAATGACGCCGCCGGTCAACGCGACCAGGTATAGCGGATCAAGTTTCAGGTTGGCTGTCAGGAAGAACCATTTCGGTTGTGCTGGATTCCCCGCGTCGGCGGCGGTGCAAACCGCACCAGGCGGGTCGCCGCACAGCACGGTGATGTTGATTCCGATGACGGAACCGGGAGCGCTCTTCGCCGGTGCCGCTGTGGACGATTTTGCCGACACGGCGTATCCCGCCATGGAGTTCGGCAGGTTTGGCCAGGTTGTGGGCGCGGTGATGTCCGGCGGTGGATTGTATTGGACGTAGGCCACGAGATTGCGCATCGCCTGGAACGTGCGCATGTAGGTGATGGCGACCGATGCCACGTCGCTGATCGGCAGCAATAGAGCGACCATAAACGTTCCGATCACGGCAAATTCCATCGTGGCGACGCCGCGCCGATCCGACAACATCACGCTCCCTGTCTGGATTGGCACCGAAAGCACCTCGCAATTGCGTTATTTGCTCTTATTTGGCCTCTCTCCTGTCTAGCGTTCAATAAGTATAGTGAAGAATCATCTTTTCGTGTTTCTACGTCAGTGTGAGCTGCTCGCACACTGGCGGAGGTCACAACAGCTAACAACTTCACTAACGTATATACACATCAACGGCGGATCGGCATGTCACGCCAACGCCGCTAGAGCAGGATGACATCGCTTTCGCTCAGCCATCCCGCTCTAGCTCTTTGTTTGATCGCGTGATTCAGACCTCCGGTGATCCCACCTCCGGTCATCACGCTCTAGCCCTTGAGGCGACAGAAGGCTCTTGCGGCGGTTGCAGCATGCTTCACTGGGTGCGTCCGCCGCGGCTGCGCCCGACCGCCTGGGCCTCACCCCTTTTCCACCGGCACCGCAGCAATGCGCCTCGCTGGTCGGCCGAACGACAGTCCCTGTACCTACAGTATTATCTCACCATGTCTGTGTTGTTTAATTGCGCGATCTGAATTTCAAATAGGTTATACTTTTATTGTAGTGTGCGGTTCATCATATCCACACCACCCCATCAAAATCCGCGACACCGCGGACCAAGTCCGCCATGACAGGGTTGGGACCAAGGCGCCAAGCTCGCTTATGTCAACGTCCCACGGCGAAGGCCGGTTACGACGACCGATGCCTCACACTACCTATGCCAGACCTCTGTTAGATCACCCCTTCCTCCGCCAGCCGCTCCACATCCGACTGCGTCATGCCGAGCAGATTGGTCAGCAGCCAGTCGTTGTCTTCGCCGTAGCCGGGGGCGCCGCGATTGATCGGTCCGCCGATATAGGCCGGCGTGCGCGACATCTTCATCGGCAGTTCATAGACCGGCCAGGTGCCGATCTTCGTGCCGGTGACCTCGGTCAGCCATTTCAGGTGCCGCAGTTGCGGATCGTTGTCGCAACGGTCCTCGGCGTTCTGGCACACGCCGGCGGGAACGCCGGCGTTCTGCAGCGCCATCATCACGTCCTCGGCGGTCCTGCGTCGGCGGTCCAGGCGCCCACCGCGGCGTCCAGCGCGTCCTGATGCGCCAGCCGATCCGCCAGGGTGGCGAAGCGCTTGTCGTCCAGCCAGTCCCCATGGCCAGCGACACGGGCCAGCGTCTGCCACTCCGCCTCGGTGAAGCAGGCGATCGCCACCCAGCGATCCTCGCCCTTGCAGCGATACGCCCCATGCGGCGCCGCCGGCTTGTACGGGGAGCGGTTGCCGTAGCGCTGCCACTCCCGCCCGTTCGCCGACCAGTCGAGGATCTGTCGCGCCGGTCAGGAACAGCCCGGACTCGCACTGCGAGGCGTCGATCCACTGCCCCTCGCCGGTGCGGTCGCGGTGATACAGCGCGCCCAGCAGTGCCAGCGCGTAGCCGTAGGCGCCCATCCAGTCGAGGTAGGAATAGCCCCAGCCGACCGGCATCGCCGGTTCCGGCAGGCCCGACATGTCCGCCTGCCCGCCGAACGCCGCCGCCACCGGCCCGACGGTGCGCATCCGCCCATAGGTGCCGTGCGCGCCCATGCCGGCCTGCTGGATGTAGATGATGTCCGGCCGGATCTTCTTCATCACGTCATAGCCAAGCCCCAGGCGCTGCAGCACGCCGGGCGAGAACCCCTCGGCCACGATATCGCAGATCCGCACCAGGTCCTTGGCGATCTGCAAGCCCCTTCGGATGGCGGATGTTCAGCGAGATCCCGCGCTTGCCGGCGTTCTTGTTGTTGAACTGCCCGCCCATGTCCGGGTCCTTCACCCCCGGCAGCGGGCCGGTCGCCGCGTCGCGCGCCGCCCGCCCGCCGATCGGCGCCATCGCGGCCAGGCGCGTGTCGGGATTGTCTTTCCACTCGACCTTGTAGCTTTCGGCCCCCATCGCGGCGAGGAACCGGGTGCCGCCGGCCGAGGCCAGGAACCAGGCGAAATCGAGGATCTTCACGCCCTGCAGCGGAAACGGCTTGCCGTGCAGCGCCGACCGCACGGCCCTCGCATCGCCTTTCGGCTGCGCCGGCACGGACGAGCGGCGCGGTGCCTCGTTCAGCACCGCTTCGGTGTCCTCACCCACCAGCGGCGCGCGCCGGCCGACCTGCCAACTTGTCTTGGTGGTCAGCCATTTGCTGGTCGGATAGCGGAACGACGCGGCCATGTTCCGGATGCCAGACATCGGCGAACGACTTGCGGCGTCAGCCAGTGCTCGTCCAGCGCGTTCTCGTGCGGCTTGCGGATCGGCGCCCAGAGCAGGCCGGCTTCCTGCGCCTCCAGCCACGGCATGTCCTTATAGGTCCAGGCCCGCACGAAGCGCTGCACGACGTCGATCATGTGCGCCCTCGTCTCGTCCGACGCGGTCGATGCCGGGCACCGCGCGCGCCTTCAGATCGACGTCCGGCGGCGGCGGCTGCAGGTCCGCCTGCATGCCGTATTTGGTCAGCAGCGGCACCAGGTTCTTCAGGTCCCGCGCGCCCATGCCGTGCGAG
Organism: uncultured Alphaproteobacteria bacterium; assembly: GCA_963771475.1. Classification (GTDB taxonomy): domain Bacteria; phylum Pseudomonadota; class Alphaproteobacteria; order Acetobacterales; family Acetobacteraceae; genus Rhodopila. The sequence continues at coordinate 82,057 of CAVYTN010000031.1, forward strand.
ATGAACCACCGCCCGTCCTTGGTATGCACGATGCTGCGGCGAGGCGTTCGGCGTCTCCAGCGCGTGCCGGCAGGTCAGCCGCCACAGCGGCACGCGCCGCATCACCCAGTGCATGATGTCGAGTTCGGGGTTCTTCGACACCGCCTCATGCATCGCGACCGACACGTCCTGGCCCTGGCCCGTTGCGATGGCGGGCGATCAGCGCGGCGATGATGCCGGTGGCGAGTTGCTCGCCGGCGATGTGATAGGCGTGCCAGATCTGCGGCGCGATCGGCGGCGTGTCGTATTGCCAGGTTCGGATCGGGATCGTAACCGCAATTCATCATGATCCCGCCGAGCGCGAGGTGGATCAGATCGGAACCCTTGAAATCCGCCCACGGCCCGTCATCGCCGAACGGCGTCATCCGCGCGGTCACCAGTTTCGGAAACCGCTCATTCAGCGCCGCTCGGTCCAGACCCAGCGCCGTGTTCAGCGCGCCGCAGGACGAGTCGAGCAGGATGTCGGCGCCCTCCAGCAGCCGCAGCAGCTTGTCCGGGCTGCGCCTGGATGTCCAGCACGACGGATTTCTTGTTGCGATTGTAGTTCCAGAAGAACAGCGACCGTTCCTGGCCCGGTTCGTCATCCAGGAACGGGCCGATGCGGCGGGTCGCGTTGCCCTCGGGCGGCTCGATCTTGACCACGTCGCAGCCGAGGCCGGCCAGCAGCAGGCCGGTATATTCGGCGCGTTCATCGGCGATCTCGATCACCCGCAGGCCTGCCAGCATGCCGGGGCCGGCGTTGCCCATCATCTCGCCGGGCCGGTGGTCGGTTCGTCATTGTCGTCGTTTCCTCCCCGTTTCGGAGTCTTCACGGGCCGTGTGCGGGCCAGCATTTCCAGCAGGATCGGGTTGACGATGTCCGCCGCCTCATAGGCGGCCCAGTGTCCGGTCTTCGGGATCAGGCGGATATCCGCATCGGGCAATGCGCCCGCAGCGTCGCGACGCGTTCGGGGCCTTTCGGGTTGGCCGGCGCATCCAGTTCGCCCCACATGCCGTTCAGCGGCGACTGCAACTGGTCGATCGCCTTCATGATCGCGCCGCTGCGCGAGATCGCCGGCGTCCGCAGGCGCGAGCGGATCGTGTTCCAGTCCTGAATGGCGATGGCCAGGTCGTCGATCTTCGCCGGATCGGCGATCATCAGGCGGTTGAGATTGGTCCGATGGGTGTCCCGCCGCTCCTGGCCTTCCAGGTGCCGGACTTTCTCCAACGTCACCGCCGACCCCAGCGCACCGACGCCGGAGGAGCCGATGATGGTGACGGAACGAACCCGCTTGCCGCGCATCGCGCCGACGCAGGCCGCCATCGTGCCGCCGAAGGAGAAGCCGACGACGTCGTAGGTGGTGTCCGCGCCGATGATCGCGTCGATCCCGTCGGCCACGATGCCGGCGATCGAGAACGGCATCGTCGCCGTCCGGCGGAAAGTCGGACTCGCCGAGGCCCGGCAGGTCGGGACACAGCACGCGGTAGGTCGGAACCAGCGCCGGGATGGTGCGGATCCAGTGACGCCAGGAGCCGGCACCGCCGTGGAACATGACCACGACCGGGGCGGTGCCGCCCGACTGGTCCCACATGTGCCAGACCATCTCGCCCTCGCCGCAGGGTGGTGTGACGGGTTGCCTGGCCTTGGATGCGATCCAGAATGGCTTGCGGTGTCTCGGCGATCTGGTCGTTCATCCTCGGGCGATGTCCTTCGTGTGCGGTCGCAGGAGAGATTACAGGCGTCACGGCCATGCGACAAATCGACGGGTTGGCGGCGAGTGTGCTAATGTCGGTGTCATGAGCGCATCACAGAAGCCTATGACGCTGGAGGCGTTCCTCGATTGGGAGGAGCGCCAGCCGTTGAAATACGAATTCGACGGGGTGCATGTGCGCGCGATGACGGGGGGAACCGTCAATCATGGTCGCGTTCAACGCAATCTTTTGACGGCCTTGGCGAACCGGTTGCGCAAGGGACCATGCGAGCCCTTCGGAAGCGATATGAAAGTGATCACCGCGCGCGGCGCGCGTTACCCCGACGCGTCCGTTATTTGCACGCGGCTGCCAGGGACTGAAACGTCCACCCGTAACGCCGTGATCGTCTTCGAAATCATCAGCCCCAGTACATCGGGCATCGACCGGTTCGAGAAAAATCAGGAATACCGGGACACGCCCTCCATCCAGCGTTACGTCATCCTGGAACAGGACCGGCTTGCCGCGACCGTCTTCAACCGGGAAGACGGTGACTGGGCCGGACACCTCGTCACGGGAGAAACAGAACTGCCCCTTCCGGAAATCGACATTTCCATTCCGTTATCGGAACTATATGAAGGCGTCGAACGCGTCATCGATCAGCCGCCGCCGCAAGAATAGTCAAAGTATTCCTCCGCCAACGCCAGATCGCGGATCATATCGACCGAACCGCAGCGCCGCACCTCGCCGCCGCGCATCACATAGCCGCTGGTCGCCAGCTTCAGCGCCGGTCGTGCCACTGTTCCGTCATCAGCACAGTCGTGCCACACGCGCGCAACCCCAGGATCGCCTCGCTGATCTGCTTGATCCACACCGGCGCCAAACCCAGAAATGGTTCATCCAGCAACAACAACCGCGGCATCGACGCCATCGCTCGGCTGATCGCGACAATCTGCTGCTGACCGCCCGACAATTGCCCCGCCGGCTGCTGCGCTCGGTCGGTCAGCAAAGGAAAGACCGATCGCAACCACTCCAGCGCCTCCATCTGCCGCTTGCGGCCGAGACCAAAAGCGCCGGTCAGCACGTTGTCCGTCACCGACATGGTGGGAAAAACCCGCCGACCCTCCGGCGAATAGCCGATGCCCATCCGCGCCCTGCGCTCACAGGGCACGCGGCTGAGATCGGTTCCGTCGAGAACAATCCGCCCTTGCGCTGCAGGAACGAGTCCGATCACCGCGTTGATCGTGCTGGACTTGCCGGCGCCGTTCGCGCCGACCAGCAGCACTGTCTCGCCTTCCGGCACATCGATGGAAATGCCCGACAGCGCGGTGATGCCGCCATAACGAACCCACAGGTCCTCGATGTGGAGCAGCATCAGCCTGCCTCCTCGGAATCGCCGAGATAGGCGGCGATGACATCCGGACGGGCCAGCACCTCCTGCGGCGAACCGTCGGCCAGCAGAACCCCGGCATCCAGCACGAGGATACGCGGACAGAGCCGGCGGATCAGGTCCATGTCGTGCTCGACGATCAGCACGCTGGCGCCGGCGGCGCGGACGCGCGCGACGAATGTATCGACATGCTGGCGTTCGGCGCGTTCCAGCCCCGCCGCCGGCTCGTCGAGCAGCAGAACCTTCGGGCCCGGAGGCAAACGCCATGACGAGGCCGAGCATTTTCTGCAAACCGTAGGGCAGCTTGTCGGCGATCTCCTGCAGGCGCGGCGTCAGGCCGAACTCGGCCAGCATCGCCTCAAGCCCATCCCGGTGCTCCGCGGCCGCCGAAACGAATCGCTCGAGCAATGTTCTCCGCGACGGAAACGGATTTGAACGTGTTGGTTTGCTGAAAGCTGCGGGCGAGACCCAGGCGGCTGACGGCATAGGCCGGCTGGTTGGTGATGTCGCGTCCAGCCGAGCAGAACGCGGCCCGCGGAGGCAGGCTGCCGGCCGCTGATGACGTTGATCAGGGTGGTCTTGCCGGCGCCGTTCGGTCCGATCACGCCCAGCAGCCCGCCCGTCCGGCAGCGTGAATGCGATGTCCTGGAAGACCCGCAGGCCGCCGAAGCGTTTCGCCAGGGCTTCGACACGGAGTTCCGTCATCGCAGGCGCCTCACCAGAGCGGCGATCGTGCCGACGATGCCGCCGCGGGCAACAAGAACCACGATCAGGATCAGCACGCCGTACAGGCCCTGCGCATATTGTCCATGCGTGCCGAACAGGTTCGTCGCATAGACCAGCGCGCCGGTGCCCAGAATCGGCCCAAGGATCGAGACGCGGCCGCCGATGATCGTATAGGCAATGAAATCGACGGCGGTCGTGGAATCGAACGAACTCGGATGCGCCGTCAGCAGCATGTTGACCAGCGAATACCCCGCCAGACCGGCGATCCCGGCCGCGACGACGAAGCCCAGCGCCTTATAGCGCCAGACGACCAGTCCCAGGCTTTCGGCGAGGATCTCGTTTTCCTCGATGGCTGCGAAATGCTGCCGGAAATACCGGGTCAGCAACCCCGTGATCAGGGTCGCCACGATCGCCAGACCGCAGGCGAATTCCAGGACCTGGCGGTTGCTGTCCATCTCCATCCCCAGCAGCGTCACCGGCGCAACCCCGGCGATGCCGTTCGATCCACCGGTCAGGCCCGGCGTCTCGAACAGCAGAAGCTGCATGATCTGCGACAGCACGAATGTCACGAGGACGAAATAGGTTCCCCGCAGCCGCAGCACCAGCGCGCCCAGCGGGATCGCCACCAGGGCCGGCAGGATGAAGGCCGCGGCCGTCATGACGAATGCGTTGGTGATGTCGTATTGACCGGCGATCGCCACCGTGTAGCCGCCGATCGCCATGAAGGCCGGCGTCGCGAAGGACAGCAGGTTCATCCGCAGCATGATCCAGACGCTCTGCGCCGCGACGACGCCGACGAAGATCTGGTTCAGCACCGAGTAGACCAGCACGCTGCGGGTAAACATCGGTATGACGAAGCCAAGCGCCAGGATCACGAGCGCGCCGAACTCCGCCCAGCCCAGCAAACGCCCACGAACCGGCATGCTCAGGCTCCCCGGACCGTGCGGCCCAGCAGGCCGGTGGGTCGGAACACGAGCAGCAGCAGCACCAGGACGAACAGCACCAGCGCGCCGATGGAGCCGCCGAAATAGACGCTGGAAAACGCCTCGACGATGCCGACGATGAAGGCCGCCAGCGCAGCCCCCTCCAGCGACCCGAGGCCGCCCAGGATGACCGTCAGGAACGACGTCGCCAGCACCGGATCGCCGACGCCGGGCGACAGCGCGAGGATCGGGGTCACCAGCGCCCCGGTCAGGCCGGCCAGCCCGGTGGCGATCGCAAACGCCATCGGAAACAGCAACTTCGGACTCAGCCCCTGCGCCCGCGCCACCGCTCGGTCATCCGCCAGGGCGCGCAGGCCACGGCCGAGGTCGGTGCGGAACAGCAGCAGCCAGAGGACGCCGATCATGGCCAGGCACACGGCGAGGACGATCAGGTTCTCCCGCGGCACATAGATCGGTCCCATGCGCAGCGCACCGGAGACCGGAAAGCTGAATTCCATCGACAGCGGGCCAAAGATCGTCAGCAGGCTCGTGGACATGATCAGATAGAGGCCCAGCGTCAGCATCAGCGTGGCGAGGTGATCGTCCACAAGACGCTCCAGCAGCAGCAATTCGAACACCCAGCCCAAGGCGCCGGTCGCCAGCATCGCCACCAGCACCGCCAGCGGATACGGCAGGCCCAGGCCGGCGACGCAGCTATACGCCACGTAGCCGCCCAGCATGTAGAAACCGCCATGGGAGAAGTTGACGACGCCCAGGATCCCGAAGATCAGCGTGAAGCCCAGTGCAAGAAGCGCATACTGGGCCCAAGGCTGATCCCGATGATGGCGGCCTGAAGGAACTGCTCCACGGATCAGTCCGGCCGCGCATCCTGGCGTTCAACGCCGAGGCTCTTGCCGTCCTTGATGATGCCGATCCCGAACGGGAAGCTGAGTTCCTGGGCGATGCCGAATTGCTTCTTGCCGGTCCAGTAACCTTTGCCGACATTCGGATCATCGACCGGAAGCGTCCGCAGCGCCGCCGCCACCGCCTTGGCATCGTCGGTGCCGGCGATCGACACCGCCTTCAGCGTCATGCGCGCGGCCGGCAGGTCGGCCCATACCGCGGTGCCGCCGATCGGGTCCTTGCCCAGCATTTTCTTGTATTCGCTGTCGATCTCACGGACCTTCGGATCGTCGGTGGCGACCGTTTCGAACCAGTAGAAATTCTTCACGACGTCGATGCCGCCCGCCACGCGCAGGATCTCATCGGTGCCCGGACCGCCGAGGCGCCCGACGGGCCCGTTGAAACCGGCCAGGCGCAGCTGCTTGATGATCACGCCGGCATCGCCCGGCGGAGACGACGCGGTATCCACCACGTCCGGATTGGACGCCAGGATGCGGGTCACGATCGGTGCGAAGTTCGTCGTGCCGCGCTGGTAGTATTCCTCGGTCGTCTTGACACCGTTCGCCTTGTAAGCATCGGCGTCGACGCTGGCGATATCGGTGCCGCCCTGGTCGTTCGGCGCAATCAGGGCCACCGATTTCATCGGAAACACCTTCATCGCCCGCTTGATCACCGCATCGGCCCAGACCCCCGGGCCGGCGCGATATGGAACATCAGCGGATATTTGGGCTCCAGCGAGTTCTTCGCATAGGCCGCGTTCCAGGCCACCTGCTGGTTACGCGCGGCGACTGGCTTGATGCCGGTGGCTTCGGGCGATCCGACCGGGCCGATGATCAGATGGATGTCCTGGGCGGCCAGCGCGTTCGATCCCGCCGCGGCGCCGTCAGCCGTGTATTTGCTGTCGTAGGGGACGACGACGACCTTGCACATCTTGCCGTCTGATCTTCACGCCGCCCTCGGCGTTCACCTCGGCCGCGGCGAGTTCGGCGGCGCTGTTCATCGCCAGCCCCCATTGCGCCGCGCCGCCCGACATCGGGCCCATGGCACCGAGCTTCATCTCGCACGTCTGGGCAAAGGATGCGGTCGGCAGGGCGCACATCAACGCCGCCAAGAGCCTGAGATTCATGGTCGTTCCCTCGTTGTTTCACGTCCTGACTGGCACGTGCGGGCTGGCACATTGCCCGGGTCATGCTTGATTCGCCGTCAGGGCGGGACGCCATGACGATCCCGTCAGGGGGCGACCATATGACTTTATGGATGAGCATGACGATCGTATTCATCGGCGATGTCCACCAGATGTGGGACAGGGTGGAGCGTGGCCTGTCACAGCTACCGAACCCGCCCAAAGCGGCCGTGATCCTGGGCGACGTGCAATGCGACCGGCCGCTGGATGTCTGCGCCGAACCCCTGCTGCGCCGCGGCATCGCAACGCACTGGATATACGGCAATCACGACAACGATGGCGGCCCCGACATGTGGCACAACCTGACCGCGCCGCACCTGAATCCAACGACCGGCAGCCGCGCCCTGAACGGCACGGTTGCAACGATCGAGGGTGTTCGCATCGCCGGCCTCGGCGGCACGTTCCGGCCACGGGTCTGGGAACCGCCCGCCGAACCGCGCCTGCGCGAACGATCGGAGGTCCCCGACGATGTTCGCCAGATGTGCCGCGGCTGGCGGGAAGAGCACGTGCAGGGCCTGATCCACTCCCTGTCCACCACCTCCATCTGGCCCGAGGACTACGCCGCGCTCGCGATGCAGCGCGCGGACATCCTGGTGACGCATGAAGCGCCCTCCAGCCATCCCGCCGGCAGTGCCGCGCTGGATGCGCTCGCCAGGGCGATGGGTGTCCGGCTGATCGTGCACGGCCATCACCACGTGAACTATCGCGCGACGGCCGAGGACGGGCTTGAGGCCATGGGGGTCGCGGCAGCCTGGGGTGCGACGGCGGACGGATCGATCCTGTGGGAAGGCGAGGCTCCGCGGCATCTGACCGCGCCGCCCGCGGGTTGGGCGCGTTGACGGGTCAGGCCGGTTTCATCGGCGGCAGGACGTCATCGGTAGCGATGCCAGGAAGCTCGGCGGCCAGATCGAGGCAGCAGCGCCGGAGGTCATTCTGTTCCTGGGTTAAACCGAAATCCATCGGAACAGGCGCCTCCGCCTATGACGTTCGTATGGACGGGAAACCCACCACGGACGCCACCGCGTCAAGCTGCTCGACATGGCGGCTGATCGGGTTCAGCAGCAAATGGTTGGCACCCATGGCGATGAACGACTCGAGCCGCTCGGCAACCTGCTCCGGCGTGCCGTACAGGCCCGACGTCTCGGTGCCGGCGGGGTTGTGGTAGACCTCTGTATACCAACGATGCAGATCGGCCCGCGCGCGTTCGGGGTTCTCGTCGACCGCCATGAAGATGCGCTTGGAGATCGGGAACGTGGCGGGATCGCGGCCGGCCTTCTCCAGCCCCTCCCGCAGCATCGGCACGGCGCGGCGGAAATCCTCGGTCGTCGATCCGCCGGCACCCATCCAGCCATCGGCCAGCACCGCGGCGCGCCGGATCGCGTCTGGATGACCGACGCCCATCCAGATGGGCAACGGCGCCTGAACCGGCCGCAGACCCAGGCGCGCCTTGTCCAGATGATAGAAGCGGCCGTCATGGGTGACGCTTTCGCTGGTCCACAGCGCGCGGATCACGTCCAGCGATTCGCGGAACCGGGCGACCCGGCCCTCGGTCGGGATCTGGAACTCCTGATAATGCTGCGGACGTCCGATCCCGACGCCCATCACCGCTCTTCCGTTGCTGACCGTGTCCAGCGTGGCCCATTGATGCGCGACCCAACGCGGATCATGCACGGGCAGGACAAGAACGGAGGCGCCGACGCGGATGCGGCTGGTGACCGCAGCGGCATAGGTCAGGACGACGACAGGATCGAAGCAGGTGACGTGGTCGAAGGTGTTCTCGGTCACCCACAGATCGCGAAAACCGTAGGCCTCGGCTCGCTGGGCGACGGTGCGGATCGCGTCCATGTCGAAGCCGCCCACCCCCAGCGGATCGGGTGACCGGTGCGGGAGGGACATGCCGAACGGAATGCGATCCGCGAGCGTCATGACATCAGGCCTTTTCGATGATTTCGACCTGCGCGCCATCCGGCGCCTGAACGAAGGCGACGCGGTTGCCGCTGCTGCCTTTCAGTTCCTCCAGGATCTCCACACCGTTTTTGCGCAGGGTCGCCAGGGTGCCGGCGTAGTCGTCCGTGTTCACGGCGGTATGCTCGATGCCATAGAACTGCTTGTGGTTCTGTTCGGCGATGATACCGGTAATGTTCAATTGCAGGCCATGCAGGTCGAGTTGCCAGCCGCGGCCTGGTATTTCCGCCTTTCGCGTCGCGCCGAAATTTTCGATGTAGTATTGAATTGTCTTCTCGACGTCGTGCGCTTTCAAATGCACGTGGTTAACTGACAGAGCCATCGCCGTTTCCCCTTGGCTGTGAGTGTCCCCGTCATGGTGGCCACTTTCGCCACCTGCTGGCAAGCCGCGACGCGCGAGGCGTCAGCCCAGGACCAGATCGTCGCGGTGCACGAGTTCGTCACGGCCGCGCCAGCCCAGGATCGCCTCGATCTCGTCCGACCGATGGCCGGCGATCCGTTCGGCATCCGCGCTGGCATAGGCTGACAGGCCGCGGCCCAGGACCGCACCATCGGGACCCAGGATCGTCACCGGGTCCCCACGGTCGAACGTGCCCTCAACCGCGCGCACGCCGGCGGGCAGCAGCGATCCGCCCTTCGCGCAGTGCCCTGGCCGCGCCCTGGTCGACGGTGAACGACACCCTGCGGCGACAAGCGAGCCGGCGATCCAGCGCTTGCGCGACGGTCCGGCCCTCCGGCGTCGGCAGGAACCAGGTGCAGCGTGCGCCTTGCTCCAGCGCCAGCAACGGCCGCTCCACATTGCCGATGGCGATCGCCATGGCACACCCGGCCTGGGTCGCGATGCGGGCGGCGACCAGCTTGGTGCGCATGCCGCCGGACGAGTATCCGGGCGGCGGTTCGCCACCCATCGCCTCGATCTCCGGCGTGATGGCTTCCACGACCGGCAGGTGCTTCGGCGTCCGGATCGCGGCGCGGGTCGGCGGTGTAGAGACCGTCGATGTCGGACAGCAGGATCAACTGGTCGGCCTGCACCATCTCGGCCACGCGCGCGGCGAGGCGGTCATTGTCGCCGAAACGGATTTCCGCCGTCGCCACGGTGTCGTTTTCGTTGATGACCGGAATGCAGCCCAGGGCCAGCAGCGTGTTCAGCGTCGCGCGCGCGTTGAGGTAGCGGCGGCGGTCCTCGGTGTCGTCCAGCGTCAGCAGCAGTTGCGCGGCGGTCAGACCGCGCGCGGACAGCGCCTGCGTCCAGGCCTGCGCCAGACGGATCTGCCCGACCGCGGCCGCAGCCTGCTTTTCCTCCAGCTTCAGGCGCTTCTGGGTCAGGCCAAGCGTCCGGCGCGCCAGGGCGATGGCGCCGGAGGAGACGACGATCACCTCGGTGCCGCGGTCCCGCAGCGCCTGGATGTCGGCTGCGACGCTGTCGAGCCAGGCGGTGCGCGGCGCGGCCTGCTTCTCATCGACGACCAGCGCGCTGCCGATCTTGACGACCAGACGCTGCGCGCCGCGGCGATGCGACGGGAATCACGCCGCCGCCTCCCGCCGCGTGTCGTGGATGATGTTCTGCAGCGCGCGCAGCACCTCCGGCACGCCCTGGCCGGTGACGCCGGACAGCAGCATACGACCGGCCGGCCCGAGGCCTTGCGCAGTGCCGCCAGCGCGGGCCGAGGTTTCCCGCGGCGTCATCGCGTCGGACTTGTTCAGGCCGATGATTTCCGGCTTTTCGGCCAGGCCGCCGCCATAGGCCGCCATTTCCGCGCGCACCGTGCGCCAGGCCTGGACCACGTCGCCGGCGGCGCCGTCGACCAGATGCAGCAGCGACCGCACAGCGCTCGACATGGCCGAGGAAGCGGTCGCCCAGACCGGCGCCCTCATGCGCGCCCTCGATCAGGCCGGGGATGTCGGCGAGCACGAATTCCTCCGACATCGACAGGCGGATGACGCCGAGCTGCGGGTGCAGCGTGGTGAACGGGTAGTCGGCGATCTTCGGCCGCGCGGCGGAGACGACGGACGAGGAAGGTGGATTTGCCGGCGTTCGGCAGACCGATCAGTCCGGCATCGGCGATCAGCTTCAGGCGCAGCCAGACCCAGCGCTCCTCGCCCGGCCAGCCCTTCGTCGCCTTCCGCGGCGCCCGGTTGGTCGAGGTCTTGAAATGCGCGTTGCCGAACCCGCCGTCGCCGCCGCGCAGCAGCGTGACGCGCTTGCCGGGCGTGTCGAGGTCGGCCAGCATGGTTTCCTGATCGTCGGCGAAGATCTGCGTGCCGATCGGGCACCTTGATGACGACGTCCGCCGCGCCCGCGCCGGTCCGGTCGGCGCCTGAGCCGTTGCCGCCCTTCGGCGCCCGGAAATGCTGGGTGTAGCGGAAGTCGATCAGCGTGTTCAGGTTGTGTTCCGCGCCTCGAAGACGATGTCGCCGCCCTGGCCGCCGTTGCCGCCGTCGGGGCCGCCGAACTCGATGAATTTCTCCCGCCGGAACGCGACCACGCCGTCGCCGCCGTCACCGGAGCGCAGATAGATCTTGGCCTGGTCGAGGAACTTCATGTTGGGTCACCGGAAAACGGAAACGGGGGCCGGCATGCGCCGACCCCCGCCTGTACAACAGACGCGGGTCGGCGTTACTCGGCTGCGAGCCGGCAGCGGTTCCACGGAGATGTGGACCTGCCCTCGGACTTGCGGGTGAACTTCACCTTGCCGTCGACCAGCGCGAAGATCGTGTGGTCACGGCCCAGACCGACATTGGTGCCGGGATACCACTTGGTGCCGCGCTGACGGACCAGGATGTTGCCGGCGATGACGCTCTCGCCGCCGAACTTCTTGACGCCGAGGCGGCGGCCTTCGGTGTCGCGCCCGTTGCGGGATGAACCGCCTGCTTTTTTATGTGCCATTGGGGATTACTCCTGCGAAGGCGCGGCGTTCTCGACCGCTTCCGGCGCGACGCCGGCCGAGTCGGCTGCATCGGCGGCGGCGGAGCCGTATAGGTCTGGCCATGCGCGTTGATGCCGGAGACCCGCAGCACGGTGACGTGCTGGCGATGGCCGTTGCGGCGGCGGCTGTTCTGCCGGCGGCGCTTCTTGAAGATGATGACCTTGTCCAGCCGGTCCTGCGCGATCACGGTCGCGGTGACGCGAGGCGTCGGCGACGGTCGGCGCGCCGATGGTCAGGTTGCCGCCTCGCCGCCCACGGCCAGGACGTCGGTGAAGGTGACGGTGCCGCCCGGCCTCGGCGTCCAGCTTTTCGACTTTCAGCACCGCGTTCGGGCGTGACGCGGTACTGTTTTCCGCCGGTGCGGATGACAGCGAACATGGGTTACGACTTTCGATACAAAACGATGCAAGCCGCGCAAGGCGCATGACGCACCCTGGCGGCCAGGAGGGGGCGTTATAGCCCCGACGGCGCGCCTGTCAACCAGGAAACTTCCCGGATTTCGGTTTCAGGTCAGAGAGTTGCTTATGTCACCGTAAGCGTTGGAAAATACCGGCATGGTCGGTGAAAGCCTTGGTGGCGTCAAGATAGCGAGGCAAGCACTCAACCTCGTCGTGGTCGGCGAAGGCCGACCCGGCTTGCGGTGCCGGTTCAGACAAAGTCGTGGATGGTCGGCCTTCGCCGACCACGACGAGGACAAGACGACGTCCAACCTGGTCTTATCTCAACGCTTATGCGGCGCAGGTCCGCCATGGCGTTCAACGAGGCACCCTGACGGTCAGAACGCCAGGGCGGTGGCCTGCATCACCAGCGGCAATGTGCGCACCATGGCCAGGACATCCTCCGGCACGGGTTCATCGACCGAGACCAGGCAGATCGCATCCCCGCCCCGTTCCGCCCGGCCAAGGTGGAACGTGGCAATGTTGATGCCGGCACCCGCGAGCGTCGCGCCGAACCGGCCAATGAAGCCCGGCTTGTCCTGATTGGTGACGTACAGCATGTGCGGTGCGAAATCGGCTTCGACCTTGATGCCCTTGATCTCGACGATCCGCGGTCGCGAGCCAGCGAACAGGGTGCCGGCCACCGAACGGCTCATGCCCGCCGTATCCACCGTCAGCCGCACCAAAGTCTGGTACGCGCTCGGCCGATCATGCACGGTCTCGGCGACATCCATGCCGTGATCCCGCGCGATCACCGGCGCATTGACCATGTTGACGCCGTCCATCAGCGGCGACAGCAGGCCAGCCAGCATGGCCGCGCTCAACGGCCGGGTGTTCAGTAGCGGCCACCTGTCCCTCGTATTCGAAGGTGACCTTGGTGATCGCCCCTTCCCGCGCCTGCGTCAGTTGTCCGGCGAACGCGCCCAGATAGCGGCAGAGCTCAAGGTACGGCTTGATCCGCGGCGCATCCTCGGCCGAGACCGAAGCCATGTTGATCGCATTGGCGACCGCGCCGGTCAGCAGGAAGTCGCTCATTTGCTCAGCGACCTGCAGCGCCACATTTTCCTGCGCTTCCGCGGTCGCCGCGCCGAGATGTGGGGTGCAGACGACATTGTCCAGGGCAAACAGCGGCGAGTCGGTGGCCGGCTCGACCTCGAACACATCGAGCGCGGCGCCCGCTACGTGACCGGACTTGATCGCATCCGCCAGCGCTTCCTCGTCAACCAGGCCACCACGGGCGCAGTTGATGATCCGCACGCCCTTGCGGGTCTTCGCCAGGTTTTCGCGAGAGAGGATATTCTTCGTCGCGTCCGTCAGCGGCACGTGCAAGGTGATGAAATCGGCCCGCGCCAGTAACGTATCCAGGTCCGTCTTTTCGACCCCAAGCTCCAGCGCCCGCTTCTCCGACAGATACGGATCATAGGCGAGGACACGCATTTTCAAAGCCGCTGCGCGTTCGGCAACAATCGATCCGATGTTGCCGCATCCGACCAGACCGAGGGTTTTGGCGGTGAGCTCGACACCCATGAAACGATTTTTTTCCCACTTGCCGCCTTTGGTCGAGGTGGAAGCCTCGGGGATCTGGCGGGCAAGGGCAAACATCATGGCAATCGCATGTTCGGCCGTCGTAATGGTGTTGCCGTGCGGCGTATTCATCACGACCACGCCACGCGCCGTCGCCGATTTCACATCCACATTATCGACACCGATCCCGGCTCTGCCTACAACTTTCAAATTCGTTGCACAGTCGAGCAACTCTTTGGTTACTTTGGTGGCGGAGCGGATCGCCAGACCGTCGTAGTTGGCGATGATACCACGCAGGTCGGCGGCCGAGAGGCCGGGCTTGAGATCGACCTCGATTCCGCGGCCGCGGAAAATATCGACAGCCGCCGGCGACAACTTGTCGCTGATCAGGACTTTCGGCATGGAAAGAATCCCTCGTTACGTGACCGGTCTATTGGGCCGGGGCGAATGAAGCGACGACCTGGGCAGCGGCCCAGTCGAGCCAGGGGAGCAGGGCCTGGATATCGGTGGTTTCGACGGTCGCGCCGCCCCAGATGCGCAGGCCCGGCGGAGCGTCCCGATACGAACCGATGTCGAAGGCCACGCCTTCCTTCTCCAGCAGCGATGCCAACTGCTTCGCCGCCTTGGCCTGCCCGTCGGCGGACAGCGCGGCGAACCAGGGCGCGGTGATCTTCAGGCAGATCGAGGTGCAGGAACGCGTGTCAGGTTCCTCGGCCAGGAATTCGGCCCAATCGGATTTTTCAACCCAGGCAGCGACGGCGGCGAGATTCGCCTCGGAGCGGGCGATCAGCGCCGGCAGACCGCCGATGCTCTCCGCCCAGCGCAGACCATCGAGCGCGTCTTCCACGCACAGCATGGACGGCGTGTTGATCGTCTCGCCCTTGAAGATGCCCTCGTTGAGCTTGCCCTTGGAGGTCAGGCGGAAGATCTTCGGCAGCGGCCAGGGCGGCGTATAGGTCTCCAGCCGCTCGACCGCGCGGGGCGACAAAGCGAGCATGCCGTGCGCCGCCTCTCCGCCCAGGACCTTCTGCCAGGACCAGGTGACGACATCGAGTTTGTCCCACGCCAGATCCATCGCGAACGCGGCAGACGTCGCATCGCAGATGATCAAACCCTGATGGTCGGCGGGAATGCCGTCGGCATTCGGCACGCGAACGCCGGAGGTCGTACCGTTCCAGGTGAAAACAATGTCGCGGTCGAAGTCGACGGCGTCCGGATCGCCCAATCGTCCATACGGCGCCTTGATGACGCGGGCATCGGCAAGTTTCAGGTGCTTGACTACGTCGGTTGCCCAGCCTTCACCGAAACTCTCGAATGCAACGACATCGACGCCGCGAGCACCCAGCAGCGACCACATGGCCATTTCCATCGCGCCGGTGTCGGAGGCCGGGACGATGCCAAGACGCCAGTCGGCGGGCATGCGCAGGATGGATTTCGATAGAGAAATGACTTCGGCGAGACGCGCTTTCGGCGTGGAGGCACGATGACTGCGCCCGAGCAGAGCGCCGGCCAGAGCATCCAGCGTAAAGCCGGGGCGCTTGGCGCAAGGACCTGATGAGAAATTGGGATTGTTCGGACGGATGTCCGGCTTTGCCGTATCGACCATTGCGGCTCTCCCTTCCAGAAGAGAAGCGTCCCGGTGGGGGGACGTGACCCGCCGCGCTGATTATGCGCAACGCCGCAATGCGTCAATCATTCTTTGTAAGCGATACGAGATGGACGATGCGCGCGTCAGAAATCCCAGCGCCTTCATGTCGCAGCCGGCCATGCAGGGCGACAATGCCAGGTTCATGTTCAGTGCGGCCTTCAACTGCGCCATGAACGCAGCGATCGGCAGTCCGAGGCTGAGCACCGGCAGACTGGCCATCGCGGGGATCGACCAGTTGATCGGCGGCAGCGCCAGATTGGCAGCCAACCGGATGTTCAGCGGCGTTGCGATCAGCGTCGGACCTAAGCTGCAGCTTTGCCAGGAACTGCAGCGCGGCGCTGAACGACATCCCCAGCAGGCTCTCCACCATGCTGATCGTCGCCTGAATCCGCTCCTGCACCATCAGGTGAACGGCCGGCAATCCGATCGCCAGCGGGTCGATCCCCAGAGACAGCTTGATCTGCGCGATTGCGGTCAGCGTCGAGGTCAGGCTCGCCATCATCGTCAGCGCCATCGGCGGCAGTTGCGGCATGGGGATGGACGAGCATGAGCTTGAGGATCAGCGAAAGCTGCGCCGAGATATTCCCCGTCACGTTCAGGCCGAGCTGCGCAATGATGGAGAGCATCGGCATGATCAGTTGCAGTTGCGCCGAGGAAGTTGGCCCAGACCGACACGATTGATGTTGATGGGCGCAAACAGGTTCAGCTTCAGGGCCGCCTGGATCTGCGCGCAGGCCGTCAGGGCCGCCGAAAGCTGCGCCCAGGGACCGGGGTTGAAGGAAAGCCCCAGGCTAAGAATCGCCGACAGCCGTGCCGCAACGGACGCGGAGAGCTCGGCGAAGGCACTGACGCCCAGGGACGTCGTCAGGTTCAGGCCGAGCAGACCCGCCATCGCCTGCAACTGGGCGAAGGCCGAAAGCGTCGCCATGGCACTGGCGCTCAAGGAAATCGTCGGGAACTTGATCTGCAGCCAGGCCGGGTCGGGATTGAAGTTCACGCCCAGGTTCATCATCAGGCGCGCCATCGCGCCGATCTGCGCCGCCGCACTCAATGACAGCGACATCGACATATCCGCCGACAACTGAAGGCTCGGCAGCGTCAGCGCCAACATCGAGACAGTGTCTTTGCAAAAGCACGCCATGCGACAGACCCATTAACGGTTATCAAAGCGGAAGAATTTTCGCATGAGCCGGACGGAATTTCCTATCCGCGATTTATTTCAATCCGCCGCGTGCCGGCGCTTCGCTCACGATCGCGACAGATCGGGGCGTTTCGACTGCCGGCGACCCGGCCGCCGGTGATAAGCAGCGCGCCAACACCATGACATCGGGAGTCGTGTGCATGTCGGAGATCGACCACATCTCTGCGCGCCTGACCGTGCTTGAAACCGTGGCACAGCAGTTGATTACGCATCTTGCCATCCGCGCGGATGACCCGCCGCGTTGGGTCGAAACCCGCAAGGTCCTCGCCCTCAACGCCCTGGAGCAAAGGCATCGCGACGGACGGCGACCCATCTGATTCCGCGCCGCCGTGGCCGGGTTTTTCGACGAGGTCCATGCGATCGCCCGTGACTATCGTTTCCAGGTGAAGCCGGAAACAGCACGGGTCCTGGCGCGTTGACGTTCTCCCAGACCCCAAGAGACGGGGATGAGGAGGCGCAATGAGACAGAACGCGATGGCGCGGGCGATTCCTGTCTTTGACGCGGCTGACCTGGCCCTGCTCGGAGACCGGAACGGCCATGGCCCAGAGCCCGTCGGTGACGAACCCACAAACGACGTCTCCGCAGAACCCGACCGTGCCGGTGCCGCCTCGCAATTCTCCGTCGACACCGCCCGAGCGGATCGCGCCGGCGGAGAGCGGGAATCTCAGTCAGAAGCTGTCGCGGGATCGAGGCACGGTGAAGCCGCCCGCGGTTGATCCGGGCATGCCGGTGGCGCCGCCCGCGGAACGGGACCGGGACCACGCCGGTGATCCCGCCGCCAGGCTCACCCGGCGGAAATCAGTCCGTCGTTCCCAAGTGACGCAGGGCCTGACAGACGGTCTGCGACCTGATCGTCGGTCAGTTCCGGATAAAGCGGCAGGCTGAGCACCTCGGCCGCCGCCTTCTCTGTCTTCCGGCAGCCGTCCCATAGCCGGACGCGACCTTTGTAGGCGGGCTGCAGGTGGACCGGCACCGGATAGTGGATCCCCGTCCCGACGCCGAGGCCGCGCAGATCGGCCTGCACCGCATCGCGCGCCGTGCTGCGGGTGACGTAGAGATGGAAGACATGGTTGGCATCCGGCCTGACGCCCGGCCCGGTGAGGTTCGGCGGCAGCGCGGCGGTATAGGCGGCCGCGATCGTCCGCCGCCGCTCGTTCTGCGCGTCCAGATGGCGCAGCTTCACGCGCAGGATGGCGGCCTGGATCTCGTCCAGACGGCTGTTCACCCCGACTTCGTCGCTGATGTAGTGCTGACGCCAGCCGTATTGGCGCAAGGCGGCGATGCGGGCGGCCGACCTCGGGATCGCTGACCGCGACCGCGCCGCCATCGCCCAGAGCGCCGAGGTTCTTCGTCGGATAGAAGCTGAAGGTCGCGGCATCGCCGAACGTGCCGACGCGCTTTCCGTGCAGCCGTGCGCCGTGGGCCTGCGCGCAATCCTCGATCAGAGCCACGCCGTGTTGCCGGCAGAGCGGCACGATCCGGTCGAGGTCGGCCGGCTGGCCATAGAGATGGACCGCAATGACCGCGCGAATCGGCGGCATGCCAGGCGGAGGCGATGTCCAGCGCCTCCGCCAGCGCTTCGGGATCGAGCGTGTAGTGAACCGGATCGATATCGAGCAGCAGCGGCGTGGCCCCCGCCATCTCGATGGCCGCGACCGTGGCGACGGCGGTGTGGGAGACGGTGACGACCGTGCTGCCCGGGCCTATGCCGAGACCACGCAATGCCAGGGCGATCGCGTCGGTGCCGTTGCCGCAGCCGACGACGGCCGGCACACCCAGCCAGGCCGCGAATTCCGCCTCGAACGCGCGGACTTCGTTGCCGAGGATATACCAGCCTGAGGACAGCGCCCGGTGAACGGCGTCATCGATCTCGGACTTCAGGGCGCGGTAGCCGGCCCCGGGATTCGCTTGCGGGATCACAGGTAATCTCCCAGTCGCGTGCGGTACCAATCCAGCGTTCGGCCGATGCCCTCCTCCAGCCCGATACGCGGCACCCAGCCGCTGGCGGCGCGGAAGGCGGCATCGTCGGCGTGGTAGCTGCCGATATCGATCCGGGCGCGGTCGGCCGGAAATTCCTTGGTGACGTAGCTGCCCGTGCCGCCCGAGACCTTGACCACCAGCTCCGCCAGTTCATGCAGCGAGGCCGGGGGGGAGCCGCCGATATTGAAGATGTGGCCGTGACAGGCGCGGTGTTCCGCGGCGGCGATGAACGCGGCGGTGACGTCGTCGACATAGGTCATGTCGCGCAACTGCTCGCCGCCCCAGACCTCGAACGGCCGGCCTTCCAGCACGCAGCGGATCCAGATGCCCAGGAAGGTCTGCCGCGCGTCGCGGATGCGCAGGCGCGGGCCATAGCAGTTGGTCAGGCGCAGCGAGACGACGGGGCGGTTGCGGACGCGGTGTTCCAGCATCCAGTACTGCTCACCGGCGAATTTCGATACGCCGTTGGCATCCGGTGGCGCGACCGGACTGGTTTCGTCGACCGGCAGCTTTTCGACCCGGCCGTAGAACTGGCGGGTGGAGGCGTGCACGACGATCGCATCCGGCGCGGCCTCGCGGGCGGCCTGGATCAGGCGGACCTGGGCGACGGCGTTGATGTCGATGTCGGCCAGCGGATCGGCCTGGCCACCCATATGGCTGGTCTGCGCGGCGAGGTTGAAGATGACCGCGGCACCCTCGCACAGATTGCGCAGGTCGATCTCGCGGATATCGCCGCGGACCAGTTCGATATCGGCGCCGTCCAGATTGCGGGGATTGGCCCCGCCGCCGAACAGGAACCCATCCAGCGCCACGACGCGCGCGCCCCGCTGCGCCAGCGCATGGCAGAGGTTGGAACCGAGGAAGCCGGCGCCCCCGGTGACGA
This sequence comes from uncultured Alphaproteobacteria bacterium, assembly GCA_963771475.1. Lineage (GTDB taxonomy): Bacteria > Pseudomonadota > Alphaproteobacteria > Acetobacterales > Acetobacteraceae > Rhodopila. The sequence continues at coordinate 101,455 of CAVYTN010000031.1, forward strand.
AAACCTTGCGACGATACCAGTCCATGGCGTGTTCCTTAGCGTCGGTCCCCATCTGCCGCTACAAAAAGGGCATTATTAGGCGTCAGGCATGGCCTGACGCCACAATCCGGCGCGAGGTCCGACAATCAGGCTGAGCGCCCAGAAGGCTCCGGCCGTCAGGACGATGGCGGGACCGGCCGGAATATCCAGATTGATAGGACGCGACCAGCCCGCCGAAGGATGACAGGCAGGCGAGAAGCACGGCCGCCCTCACCTGCCCTGCCAGCGAGTCGGACCAATGCCGCGCGGCGATGGCCGGCAGCATCATCAGACCGACGGCCATGAGCGTGCCGAGGGCGACGAAGCCGGACACGACACACAGCACGACCAGGGTCAGGAACAGCAGGTGCCATAGGCCGCCTCGCCCACCGGTCGCGGCCATGAAGCCGGGATCGAGGCTCTCCAGCACCAGCGGCCGCCAGATCACGGACAGGACCAGCAGCGTGACCGTCGAGGCGGCCGCCATGCCGATCAAGGCAGGGTTGTCCACGGCCAGGACGTTGCCGAACAGCAGATGCGTCAGGTCGATGCCGTGCTGCATGGAGATCAGCGCGACCCCGGCGGCCAGCGCGACCAGATACATGCCGGCGAGCTGGCTGTCCTCCTTCCCGCCGGTGCGGCGGGCCAGCCATCCGGCCATCACCGCCACGGCCAGGCCGGCGACGATGCCGCCCAGGCCCATCGCCCAGACTGACAGCCCGGCAAAGATCGCGCCGACCGCGATGCCCGGCAGCACGCCGTGTTGCAGCACATCGCTCATGAGGCTCATGCGGCGCAGCACCAGGAAGACGCCCAGCGGCGGGGCGGCGACCGACAGGGCCAGGCACCCGGCCAGCGCACGACGCATGAAGCCCAGCGTAAACGGCTCCCACAGCAGATCCAGCATCAGGCGGCTCTGTGCAGGCCAGCCGCCGATTCGGGGGTCCAGATCGCGCGTTGATCGGACAAGCGTGAGGGTCTGCGGAAAGTGCCGGCGCGCGAGTTCAAGATCGTGCAGGACCGCGACCACCGTTCGCCCCTGGGCATGCCAGTCGGCGATGACGGACAGCAGCACACTCGACCGTGTCGGCATCGACCGCGGTGAACGGCTCATCCAGCAGTATCAGCGACGCATCCTGGACGATGGTCCGAGCGAACAGCACGCGCTGGAACTGGCCGGCGGAGAGGGCGCGGATCTGCCGCCGCTCGAACCCGGCGAGGCCGACTTTCGCCAGCGCCGTCATGCGCCGCCGCCAGTCGCTCACGCCCGACGGAACGCAGCAGTCCCAGACGCGGACCGGCGAGTGCCACAACCTCCTGGCAGGTGATCGGAAAGGATCGGTCGAGGTGGCTGCCCTGCGCCAGCAGCGCAATGTTGGCAGGGCGCAGACCGCCCCGTTCGATCGTCCCCGACGCGACGGGATGCAGGCCGGCCATGGCGCGAAGCAGCGTGGTCTTTCCCGACCCGTTGGCGCCGACGACCGCGGTCAGGCTGCCCGGCGAGAGCGTGCCGGACAGATCCGACAGGACGAGCCGGCTCCCCGTGCTTCAGTGTCACATGATGAAATGCGATCGGGGTCACAGCGCCCACACCACGACGGCCCAGACCACCGCGAGAACGGCGACCGCCAAAGACAGGCGGGCGGCGGCGCCGGCGGTCGGGGACAAGGGGTCAGTCATGGTTACTATATAACATTGCACTCGGTTGGACGGAAGCCGCCTCTGCGCCTAAACAGGGCGACGATGAGTCAAACCGATGTGGACTTCCTGGCCCGCCGGTCGCTGCGGCGCCACCGGACGCTTGCGTCCGGCCTGCTGTTGCTGATGGCAGTCCTGACGGTCGTCAGTTACGTCATTCCGCAAAACTGGTGGAGCGGCCTGCTGCAATCGGCGGCCAAGGCCGGATTTGTCGGCGGCATCGCCGACTGGTTCGCGGTCACCGCCCTGTTCCGCCATCCGCTGGGCATCCCAATCCCGCACACCGCCATCATCCCCAACCAGCGCCACCGGCTCGGCCAGGCGCTGGGGCGCTTCGTCGCCAACCATGTGTTCACCGGCGGCGAGGTGTCGAACGTCCTGGCGAAGCTGGACCTGCCAGCTGATCCTGCACCGGTTCCTGGCCGACCCGGCCGCCGCTCATCCGGCCGCCGTCGCCCTGGCCGGCATGCTGCCGCGCATCCTGTCCACCGTCGAGGACGGCCGCGCGCGGCGGGTCCTGGCGCGCATCGTGCCGCGCATCGTCGGCGGTCCGGGCGGCGGTCAGGTCGTGGCCCGAGCGCATGCACAGCCTGGTGGATGGCGGCCGGCATCAGGAGGTGTTCGGCTTCATCCTGGATCAGATGAAAACCTTGCTCGCCAGCCGCGAAGACGCGCTGCACACCGCGATCGCCGAACGCGTGCGCGAACAGGGCGGACGCCTGGTCGGCTGGGCCATCGGCGCCTCGGTCGCACGGCGGGTGCTGGCGCTGGTCAACGCGGAACTCGACAAAATGAGCCCGGACGGATCGGAACTGCGCGCCGCGTTCGACGAATGGGTGCGCCGGGAGATCACCCGCATGGAGACCGAACCCGCGCGCGCGGCCGAGGTCGGGGCGGCGATCCGGCGCGTCGTCGCGCATGAGACCGTGCAGGTCTGGCTGTGGGATATCTGGTCCCGCATGCGCCTGGCGCTGGAGGCCGACCTGGCACGACCGAACGGACGCACGGTCGCTTACGTCGAAAGCGCGCTCGGCAACCTCGGCAGCATCCTCGAAGCCGATCCAAGCGCTCGGGCGCGCCTGCAAATCGCGGCGGAGGGGATCGTGCGGATCGCTGCTGCCCAGCGCCCAGGCCCGCATCGCGGAGTTCATCGGCCAGGTGGTGGCGAACTGGGATACCGCGACGCATCATCGACCGGCTGGAGCTTCGGGTTGGCCGGGACTTGCAATATATCCGTATGAACGGGACCATCGTCGGGTTCCTGATCGGCGGGCTGCTGTTCGCCGTGCTGGACACGCTGTTCGGCCATGTCACCTTCTGAGTCGGCGTTACGGTTTTCTGGCGGAGGACGCATGCTTCGGCTCTCGGTTCTGGACCAATCGACCGTGGTGACCGGGCGTTCGCCCGACACCTCGATCCGCGAAAGCATCCAGTTGGCACAGCATTGCGAGGCCCTGGGCTACAGCCGCTACTGGTGCGCGGAGCATCATAACTCCGACAGCCAGGCGGGGACGGCGCCCGAAATCCTGATCGCCGCCATCGCCGCGACGACGAAGCGGATCAGGGTCGGGTCGGCGGGCGTGATGCTGCCGCATTACTCGGCGTTGAAGGTGGCGGAGCAGTTCCGGGTGCTGGATGCGATCGCCCCGGGGCGGATCGATCTGGGTCTGGGACGGGCGCCGGGTTCCGACGGTCGCACCGCCTATGCGCTGAACCCGCGCGCGGAGACCGCGGCAGACAATTTCCCGGCCGATGTGCGGGATCTGATGGCCTGGGTGTCAGGGCGAGAAGCTGGTCGAGGGCCATCCGTTCCGCGACGTCCGCGCCCAGCCCATGGGACCGACCCGGCCGGAGGTGTGGATCCTCGGCAGTTCCGACTATGGCGCGCAGGTCGCCGCGTATTTCGGCCTGCCGTTCTGCTTTGCCCATTTCATCACCGACGGGCGCGGCGTCGATCAGGCTCTGGCGGTGTATCGGGAGGGGTATCGGCCGAGCGAAGCGAATCCCGCGCCGCATGCGGCACTGTGCGTCTGGGCGATGGCCGCGGAGACGCAGGAGGAAGCAGCCTGGCTGTTCAAGTCGCGGGAGATGTGGCGGCTCAATCGCGACCGCGGCGTGTTCATGGCGCTGGCGTCGCCCGAGGAGGCGGCCGCCCACACGTATTCCGAGGGCGAGGTGCTGCGGATCGAGCGGATGCGGGGCCGTGCGCTGTATGGGACGCCGGATGTGGTCGGCGCGAAACTCCGCGCGCTGGCGACGGAGCACGGCGTCGATGAGATCGCCATCCTGACGACGCTGCACAACCCGGAGGCGCGCCGCCGCTCCTACACGCTGCTGGCCAGGGAGTTCGGGTTAGGGACGCCAGAGGTTCCGCTGGCTGCCGACTGAGGGCTGCGTGCGCCAGGCCTGGAAGCGGAGGACGCCATAGGCGACCACGGCGGCGCCGAGCAGCCACGGGCAGCACCAGCAGCGCGAGCCACGAGCGCGAAGGCCGCGATCGACAAGGCGCCAGCCAGCACGGCAACGACGATGGCCCAGAGCATGACCCGCGACAGGATCGGCGGGCGCGGCGGTTCGACGAAGCCGCCTTCCAGGGTCATGTCCAGTTCGGGCGGACGATGGGTGTTCATGCGAAGGAGATTGGTCCGCCCCTGGCCGAGGTTCAAGCCCGGCCGTAAGATCGGTGCGCAATAAGGGGAAACAGGGCATGAAGGTCGGACTTTTCATCAACACGCAGTGGCCGGAAGAGGTGAACGTCGCAGCGCAGATCCCGGCTCTGGTCGAGCAGGTGCGCGTCTGTCGCGATGCGGGGTTCAAGCTCGATCTGGTTCCCGCATCACTGGCTGACGGCGCCGATGCAGATGCTGCAGATCATGCCGGCGATGGCGTATCTGGCGGCCGCAGGGCGAAGGCATGGTGTTCGGGCCGAACATCCTGATCCTGCCGCCGATGAACCCGATGCATGTCGCCGAGGAAGCCGCCACGATGGACGTGCTGACCGGCGGCAACTACGTGCTGGGCGCAGGCCTCGGTTATCGGGTGCCGGAATTCACCGCGTTCAACGTGCCGCTGAGCGACCGCGCGAGCCGCTTCTCGGAAGCCGTGTCGCTGATGCGCAAGCTGTGGACCGGCGAGACCGATCACGCATGAGGGCAAGCACTTCACCGTTCGCGACGCCGGCATCAGCCTGAAGCCGATCCGAGCCGGGCGGACCGCCGATCTACGTCGCGGGCCTCGTCGACGCCGCCATCAAGCGCGCCGCTCGGATTGGCGATGCATGGCTGATCGCGAATGCATCGTCTCTGGCGGAGATCGAGCCGGGGATGAAGACGTATCGCGCGGCGATCGCGGAATATAACCGGCCGCCGCTGGAATTTCCGATCGCGCGCGAATGCTATGTCGGCAGCAGCCAACAAGACGGCGTTCGAGGAATGCCGGGCGGCGCTGGAATACAAATACGCGGCGTATGCAGCGTGGGGCATGACGAGTCCTCTGGAGGGGACGACGCTGGATGACTTCGCGAAGGAGCGGTTCATCATCGGCGACAAGGAGGTCGGTGAAGGACGAGATCCTGAAATACAAGGAACGGCTGGGCGTCGATCATTTCATCATGCGCAGCCAGTGGCCGGGGCTGGAGCAGGACAAGACGATCGCGTCGCATCAAGCGGCTCGGCGAGATTTTCGCGACGCTGTAAGTTCCCCGTCATGGCCCGGCTTGACCGAGCCATCTCTTGCCACTGAGGAACGTTCCACACCGCCGACCCCGCTGAGGGGGATGGCCCGGTCAAGCCGGGCCATGACGACCAAGTAGCGACAGAGACTACAGCAAATCGGCCACGGCCGCGTGGTAGCGCTTCATTGCCGCCAGGTGATCCGCCGCCGCGTTCCCCGCGATACGTTTGTGGTGACGCCGGTGGAAGGTCGTCGTCAGGCAGATATGCGACGCGCCGGCCTGTCTTCCAGAACGCGACCTCCTTCGCGCCAGTCGGCCTCGTTGCCGTCGCCGCAGGACGTCCACACCTCGATGCCCACCGACGCCGGATCGCGGCCTTCCTCCTCGGTCAGGCGCGCGGAGTTCGGCGAAGATATCGAGCGCGGACTGATCCGGCGGATAGGCGTTCGGCATCCAGCCGTCGCCCCATTTGGCGATGCGCGGCAGCGTGTGCTCGTGATGGCCGCCATACCAGAGCGGGACGCGACCGGACGCCGGCCGCGGATTGATGCCGGCGTCGTCGATCGTGTGGTAGCGGCCTTTGAAGGTCACGTGATCGCTGCGCCCACAGCGCCTGCATGACCTGCACCTGTTCTTCGGAGCGGCGGCCGCGATTGTGGAAATTCTCGTTCAGGCCGGTGAATTCGACTCGGATTCCAGCCGACGCCGATGCCCAGCCGGAAGCGGCCGCCGCACAGCACGTCGAGGCAGGCGGCCTGTTTCGCCACCAGGGCGGTCTGCCGTTGCGGCAGGATCAGCACGCCGGTGGAAAAGCCCAGCTTGGTCGTGCATGCCGGCCAGATAGCCGAGCAGAACGAACGGGTCGTGGAACAGATCGTCCGCCGTCCCGGCGCGGCCCGTCTGCCCCGTCGCGCTGGCCGGATTGCCGCCCAGCACATGATCCGGCGCCTCCAGGAAGTCGTAGCCCATGCGCTTCCAGTTGCAGGCGCATAGTCGCGCACAGGGACGGGATCGCCGCCGATGTCGGTAAAGGGACGAGCACGCCGAGTTGCATCTGTTTTGCCTCCGTGTTATTTCTCGTCGGCGTCCAGGACCGCCTTGATCTTGATCGGGCGGCACGGCGATCGGCGCGATGCCGGCCCGTTCCTGCTGCAGCAGCGCGCCGACGCGGGAGTCGCGCTGCTCCCAGCCGCGGTTCATCGCCTCGGTCAGTTCCAGCAGCGCCAGGTTGGTCAGCCGCATCGGCACCTGCACCTCCCGCGCCAATTGGCACGCCAGCGAAACGTCCTTGTGCAGCAGACGCAGGGCGAAATCCGCCGGATCGTAGCTGCCGGTCAGGAAATGATTCGGCATCCGGTCGAACAGCCGCGCGCGGCCGGTCGCGCCCTGGCGGATCGGCCTCGAACAGTGGCAGCGGTTCGACACCGGCCTTGACGCCCATGGTGAAGACCTCGGACAGCACGACATTCACCGCGGCGGAGGCTGCGTTGTGCACCAGCTTGGCGATCGATCCGGCACCGATCGGACCGATATAGGCGCGCCTGATCGCCCATCGCGGACAGGACCGGCCTGGTATTTGTCGAAGATCGCCTTGTCGCCGCCGACCCAGATCGCCAGACTTCCGCTGTTCGCGCCGCGCGGACCGCCGCTGACCGGCGCGTCCAGGAAATCGATGCCCTTCTCGGCGAACTGCGCATGCAGCGAGCGCACGACATCGACCGCGTTGGTCGACAGATCGAACCAGGCCGCGCCTTGGCGGAAACCCTCGATCAGTCCGTTCTCGCCGGTGCCGACCTTCTGCACGTCGGCCGGCGTCGGCAACGAGGTGAACACCAGATCGCAGGCCTCGGCCACGGCTTTGGGCGTCTCCGCCCAGGTGGCGCCGGCGTTCAGATGGCGTGATGCGGCCTGACGGGTCAGATCGTTGACGACCAGTTCGTGGCCCGCCTTTTGCAGATTGGACGCCATGCCGGCGCCCATCATGCCGAGGCCGATAAAGCCAATTTTCATGTCGTTTCCTCCGTTCTTTCTCAGCCGTTCCACTGCAGGATGTAGAGGCCGGCATCGTAGTCGGTCACGTAGATCAGCCCGTCCTGCGCCACGAACAGATCGGCGGTGTGCCGGATTTTCGCCCGCCCTCTCATCGGCTCCATCCATTTGGTCGGCTGCGGCGGAACGAAATAGCCGATCTCCTCCGGCCGGTACGGGTCCTTGATGTTGAAGACGCGGACCCCGGCGCTCTGCCAGGTGGCGAAAATGATCGTCCGAGGACTGGAAACGATCCGGGCCTGTTCTCGTGCAGATTATGCGGCCCGAACTGGCCGCCGATCTTGACGTAGTCCTGATCGGACGGCGTCGGCATCGTCGCAATCGAAACCGGATTGGCCTTTTCCCGGATGTCGAAGATCCAGGTGCGCTTCATCTGCTCCTGGTCGATGTTCAGCGTCGCTTCATCGGCGACCACCAGCAGATCGCGATCGTGCAGCGGCAGGGCGCTGTGGGTGCCGCCGCCATAAGGCGGGCACCAGTTGCGATGGGCGATCAGCTTCGGGGACGATTTGTCCTTCACGTCCAGGATCGTCAGGCCGCCGTCGCGCCAGGAGCCATAGGCGATGTCGTCCTCGCACCACCGCGTGGTGCAGCGCATAGCGCCCCTTTGCCCAGGCCGGGGTCTCGCCGGCGGCCGCGTTCATGCCGGGAATCCACCAGCGGCCGCACTCGACGGGCTTCGTCGGATCGGCCATGTCGATGACGATCAGGATGTGGTCCAGGAACCCATCGAGCAGCGCCGAGGCATAGGCATAGCGCCCGCCGGTCCACCAGATGCGGTGCAGCCCAAGGCCCTCCACCTCCATGAAGCCGATCGGACGCGGATTGGCGGGATCGGAGATGTCGTAGACCCGCATGCCGGCGGAGAAATCCTCGCCGCGCTTGCCGTAGCGCGCCGAATCCACCTGGTTCGAGCCGCTGTAATAGTCCTTCTGCGTCAGCAGCGCCTTGAGATCGAGTTCCTCGATGCAAAGCAGCAGATCGTTGGCGGTCTGCAGGTGCATGCACCAGGAATTCGGATGAATCGGCACGAAGTTCACCGGCTTCGGATTGCGCGGATCGCGCACGTCGGTGACCATGACGCCGCGACTGACCCGGGTGCCGATATAGGCGTGGCCGCGGTTGACCATCACCTGCACGCCGTCGCCCTTGCCGCCCTGGTCGGTGTGGCCGACGAACGTGATGTTGCGCGCACCTTCAGGCGTAATCATGCCTTGCCCTCTCCTGCTTTCAGCGCGAAGAACCCACTGCGGACCAGGCACGATCACCTTGCCGACCGACGGTTTGTGACCGCGCCAGTCGCAATAGCTTACCGGACACGCACGAAAGGGGAAGTCATGGTCACCGGAGCTAACAGTCCACTGACGGTGGATCTGAGCGGATATCGTGTCGCGATCTCGGCCGGCGCCAACGGCATCGGCAAGGTGATGGCGGATAGCTTTGCCTATTGCGGCGCGCAGGTCTTTGTCAGCGATGTCGATACGGCAGCGCTTGCTGCCTGCGGGCATCAAGGAATGAAGGCCGACGCCGGCGACCCGGCGCAGTGCGAGGCGTTCATCGACAAGGCCGTCGCGCATCTCGGCGGGCTGGACGTGCTGGTGAACAACGCCGGGATCGCCGGGCCGACCGCGCTGGTGGAGCACGTGACGCCCGAGGAACTGGACGCGACGCTGCGGATCGACCTGGCCTCGATGTTCCACATGTCGCGCCGAGCCATTCCGGCGCTGCGGGCGAATGGCGGCGGCGCGATCATCAATCTGTCCTCGGCGGCCGGGCGGTTCGGCTTTCCGCTGCGCGCGCCTTACTCCGCGGCGAAATGGGGGGTGATCGGCTTCACCAAGTCGCTGTCGATCGAACTGGGTCCCGACGGCATCCGGGTGAACGCGATCCTGCCCGGGCCGGTCGATGGGCCGCGAATCCGCGCGGTGATCAAGGCGAAAGCCGAGGCGGCCGGTATTTCGGAGAACGAGATGACGGAACGCACCGTGTCGACGACGAGCCTGAAGTGCTTCGTGACGCAGCAGGACATTGCGAATATGGCGCTCTATCTCGCCAGCCCGTTCGGCCGGACGATCAGCGGACAGGCGATCAGCGTCGACGGCGATATGCAGACGACCATGTAGCCGCCTCGTAATACTCGCCGGGACGGGGGCTTCGTGCGATGACGGTTCGATGCTAGCCTGCGGTGAATAAACCACCGGAGGAAACGGTCACATGAGCGCCACGACGATCGACTACGGCAAGCTGTTCAGCTCGGATCTGCCCGATCCGGCCCCGCGCTGGGCGCCGTTTCCCAAATACTACTTTGTCGGCGGCAATAACGATCCGGAGCAGATCCCCGATCGAGGGCCTGATCGAGGCCGGCGCGTCGGTGCTGCGGCGGGACGGTCGACAAGCTGGCGATCTACAATCTGGGACTCGGACCGCAAGGCTATCCGGGCTTGCGCCAGTTCGTCGCCGACAAATGCAAGCGGCGTGCGCGGGATCGACGCACCGATCGACGACATCACTGATCACCACCGGTTCGGGCCAGGGGATCGACATGATCAGCAAGCTGCTGGTCAATCCGGGCGATACGGTGCTGATCGAGGAGTATTGCTACCAGGGCGCGATGAACCGGTTCCGCAAGCTCGGAGCCAAACTGGCGGGGATGAAGCTGGACGGCGATGGCATCGTCATCGATGCGCTGGCCCAGCAACTGGCCGACCTGAAGGCCAAAGGCATCACGCCGAAGTTCATCTACACGATCCCGACGATCCAGAACCCGACGGCGAGCATCCTGCCGCTCGACCGCCGCCATGCGCTGATCAGGCTGGCGCGCGAATACAACGTGGCGATCTTCGAGGACGAATGTTACGCCGATCTGCTCTGGGACGGGATCGAGGCGCCGCCGGCGCTTTATGCGCTCGATCCCGGGCTGCGTCATCCATCTCGGTTCGTTTTCGAAGTCGCTCGCCCCTGCCCTGCGGCTTGGCTACATCATCGCGGGCTGGGACATCATGAGCCGGCTGCTGCCGCTGAAGGGCGACAGCGGCACCGGGCGCGCTGGACCAGATGGTCGTCGCCGAATATTTCTCGCGCAACTTCGACCGCCATCTCACGCATCTGAATGGTGTGCTGCGCGAGAAGCTCGATACCATGACCGAGGCCGTCGCGCGGGAGTTCGGTGCGTCTGCGGAATGCTGGGCGCCGAAGGGCGGCATCTTCCTGTGGATCAAATTGCCGGATAGCGTCGATGTCCGCACACTGGTGAAACCTGCCGCCGAAGCCGGCATCGTGTTCAATCCGGGTCCGGAATGGGCGGTCAGTGCGGATAATTCCAGCAACTGTCTGCGTCTTTGCTTTGCCATGCCGAGCAAGCAGACGATCCGGGAAGGTGTGGCGGAATTGGCACGTGTTTGTTACGAGCAGACGGGCATTCCGGTGCGCAGCGGAAACGTATCGCGTGCGTAGATACAGCAGGCGCACGTTGACCGATCTGTCATGACCGGCCTCGTGCCGGTCACCCGAACCTTGTCGACGCAAAGGCGTGGATGCCGGACAAGCCGGCCATGATGCGAGGCTGTTCCCGTCAACGACTCTGGGTCACTCGCCATGCCGGACCAGCAAGCTGCGTGACCGCCGCGGTCGGGTGCAGACTATCGAAGAACAGATAGCCATTCTGCGCCGCTGCCGGTCGCTGCCAGCGTTCCGCTGTTGCTGTCGGTCAGATTGCCGTTCCAGACCGGTTGCGTCACGTTGGTAAATCCATACGTCGCTGGATTGGCAACCGCGTCGTCCAGCATCGCATAGGTGTCGACGTAATCGATCGATCGCCGCGCCGGAGCGACGATCTGCTGCAGCGCCGCGCCGAGATCGGCGTTGTAGGTCTGCGCCAGGGCGCTCGCTGTCGCAGCCGCTGGCCGGGCGCGCCGTCTCGTAGGGCGTCTTGCCCAGGTCGGGCACGCCCAGAACAACCAGGTTTTTCGCACCATGGGCGATCAGACCGTCGATGAATGGTATCTCGTTCTTCACCGCCTGCTGAACGTCGGCCTGCTGCTGTGCCGGCGATTCTTGGCGACCCAGAATATCCAGGACGTCATTCGACCCTGCCCAGACCGTGTAGAGCGCGTCGGCGACGGATTGGGCACATTCAGCACGAATTGCCCCAACTGAGACGGCAAATCGGTCGGGTTGGCCGCGTGCTCACTCGTTGCGCCCGTGGTCGCACCGCCATACGCATAATCCGTCCCGCCCAGCAGGCTCGGCTTGAGCGCCGCCAGCCCGAGGTTCTGCGACAGGTCCTGCACCCAGACAGGCCCGTTGCTGAACCGACCATCGCTGTATACGGGGACACGGGCACCGCGCCATGAGTGGCGAATGCCACGTTACCGGCGTCCGACAGGCTGTCGCCGAAGGAATAGACCGCCGAGAAGCCGCCGGCCGGAACCGTGATCGCCTCCGCCCCGATAAAGGACGGTGACCCGTCGGTGCCCAAAGCGGCCGTTGGGATCGATGTTGTGCCGGTTGCGGCCTTAAAGGCGTCGATGAGGGATGAGAGAGTTGCCATGTCGCCGCAAACGCCCCGTCTCGGCATGCGGTTTCATGACGATTGCGCGCCGCAGCTTTGCCGGAGAGCTAGCCGGCAGGCGCACCGGGCAGGCCACGGAAGAAATCGATCCGCTGCTTTGCCCCCGTGGAAATATACGAATGATCGGAGCCGGTCAGCAGGAATCGCGCGCCCATCCCGACATAGCGGGAGGCATTTTCCTCGTCGTACACGCCGCCCATGCCCAAGGTCTTGCCGTGCTTCCGGCAGGCTTCGCCGACGGCTTGATAGGCCTCGATCACCTTCGGGTGCCCCATCTGGCCGGAGATGCCCAGTTCCGCCGTCAGGTCCGATGTGCCGATGAACAGCACGTCGATTCCGTCCACGGCCGCGATACCATCGGCGTTGCGGATGGCCTCGGGGCTTTCCAGCATCACGACGGTCAGGATTTCCTGCGTTGATCGCGGCCTGGGCCTCGGCGGTGGAGGGCGCCTGATAGCCATAGACCGCCGGCGGGCCGCCCCAGCTACGATGTCCCATCGGCGGATAATGGAACGCATCGGCGATCCGCTTCGCCTCGGCCGCGGTGTCGACGTGCGGCACGACGATGCCCAGCGCACCGTTGTCCAGGGCGCGGGTCGCCTCATCGATCGCACCGGCGCAGACGCGCACGATCGGCGTCACGCCGATGGGCAGCGAGGCGATGCAAAGCTGGGTGATCTCCTGGATATTGAACGCGCCGTGTTCGGCGTCGATGAACATCCAGTCATGCCCGGTGCCGGCAATGACCATCGGCGTGGCGACGGTGCGCAGATGGTGCACGCCGAAGCCCAGGGCCATCTTGCCGGCCTTGAGACGCTGTTTGGTGACATTGGTGGTGAGGGGCATGGTCGTTTCCCGTTCGTTGTCATTAGAGGCGATCGTCTGAGGTTGACGCGCCGATGCGCCGCGACATCAGACGTAAATCGCCCTTCAAACAAGGCAGCATGAGGAACGGCGAAGGTCAATCGACGGGTGCCCGATCCTCGACCAGCGCCATCAGGGTTTCCAGCCGATCTGCCTCGGCGGCCGGCTTGTCGGTGCGGATGCGGACAAGCCGCGGAAACCGCATGGCGACGCCGGATTTGTGCCGGTTGGACAGTTGGACCGCATCGAAGGCGACCTCCAGCACCAGCGACTTCTCCACCTCGCGAACCGGTCCAAACCGAGCGGTGGTGTTGTTGCGGATCCAGCGGTCCAGGAAGGCCAGTTCCTGGTCGGTGAAGCCGAAATACGCCTTGCCGACCGGGACAAGTTCATCGCCGCGCCACAGGCCGAACGTATAGTCGGAATAGAAGCTGCTGCGCTTGCCGTGCCCACGCTGCGCGTACATCAGCACCGCATCGACGGTGAGCGGATCGCGCTTCCACTTCCACCACTGCCCCTTCACGCGCCCCGGCAGATAGGCACTGTCGCCGACGCTTCAGCATCAGCCCCTCGATCGAGGCCGCTCGTGCGCCGTCGCGCAAGACCATCAGCTCCTGAATGGTCTCGAAGCGGATCAGCGGCGAAAGGTCCATCCGAGCGGGGCGTGTCCGCGCGAGCCAGGCCTCGAGGCGCTGGCGGCGCTGGTCGAATGGCAGGCCGCGCAGATCCTCGGTGCCGTCGAACAGCAGGTCATAGAGGCGGACCACGACCGGGAACTGCTCCATCATCTTCGACGTCACGGTCTTGCGGTTCAGCCGCTGCTGCAGATCGGCGAACGGCGCGACGACCCCGTCCCGGATCACCAGAAGCTCGCCGTCCAGCACGGCGTGGAAGTCCATCGCGCCGACGATTTCGGGAAAGGTGCCGGAGATGTCGTCTGCGCCGCGGGAATAGATGCGCTTGCCGCCCTGAGTGGCGACCAGCTGGACGCGGATGCCGTCCCATTTCCACTCGGCGCGCCACGCCTTCGGGCTGGAGGGCGGCGAGATCCGCTGCCTCCAACGGATGCGCCAGCATGGGCGGGCGGAAAACCGGCGCATCGGCAGGATCGGGCTTCGGGCCCCTGCCCTCGAGCCAGGCGAATAACGGCACATAGGGTGGCGCAAGGCCGTGCCAGACCTCCTCGACGTCGTCGGCACTGACGCCGCCGATTTCGGCCAGTGCGATCTTCGCCAGACGGCCCGAGGCGCCGACGCGCAGGCCGCCGGTGATCAGCTTCAGCAGGGCCAGGCGCGTGGAGGCATCGGTGCAGTCGAGCCATTCCGCGACTAGGCCCGGCAGCGCCGCTTTGGGCGCGGTTTCCAGCGTCTCGACCACCTCGTGCGAGCGTCGGCGGATCGCCCCCGGTCGTGGCAGCCTGCCAGATGAGGGCGACGGTCTCCGCGAGATCGCCGACATAATCATAGGACCAGTCGAACAACACGGGATCGGTGCGGGTGGCGGCGAGTTCGCGGATCAGCCCGGGTTTGGCGGTTGTGAAACTCAGTTCGCCGGTGATCGCGGCCAGTCCGATGCCCCGCTCCGGGTCCGGCTGGGTGGCGAAATAGCGGCGTAACAAGGCGATCTTGGCATTGCGGGACGGCGTGAAGACCAGACGCTCCAGCAGCGTGGCGAAGGCGATCATGCGACGGAATGTTGGGCGTTCAGCGCGGAAACGCCAGAGCCGGGACGGTGTTGGTGGCGGCATCGCCGACGGATGCATTGCGGAGGCGACCGCAGGCTGATAAACGACGCCTCCCGCTCGGTCGGAGCGTAGCGCAGCCTGGTAGCGCATCAGTCTGGGGGACTGGGGGTCGTGGGTTCGAATCCCGCCGCTCCGACCATCGGCGGCCTCACTCAGCTCCGTAGCAAAGCGACGATCGGCTCGACCGTCTCAAGCTGTTCCAGGCCGAAAACCAGATCACCCAGGCGGCCGGCATCGGCGTCGGAGAGGATACCGGCGACGTTATCGGCAAACTTCCGCTCGATCGCGGACCGGCCGACCGGATCGTCCGGACTGCCCCGGCGTCCGAGGCGTTCGTGATGCAGCGTACGCCCGTCGCGCGTGCGGACGGTAACACGGGCGGCGTGACGGAACGCCGCCCCCATCGCCTCCAGTCCGGAATCCTCGTGGGCCGAAATACGCTCGATGAACCGGAGAATCGCGGGATCCGCGAGCCGGTCCTCTCCGTACTGACGTACTGACGCATCGCGATGCAGCGCGATCACGGCAAGGCCGAAGAACAGGTTCATCTGCGCGGCCGTGACGCCCGCCGGCTTGTAGGCCCAGGCCGTGTGCACGAACGTCATATGACCGCAGCCGACATCGATCGCCGCGATATCATCCGCCGTCAGGTGGTGTTCACGCATCAGGTGATCCAGCGAATCCAGCGCCGTATGGATGCTCGTGACGCTGGGGTACAGCTTGAAGCCGACCTGTTCCGTTTCCCATACGGTACCAAGGCCCGCGGTCAGGCGTTCAGGATTCGGACGTCCGGACAGGGAACTCAGGAAGCCGCCGTATCCGGCCTCCAGCACATCGGTGATCCCGGTGAAGCCGCGCCGTGCGAGCAGTGCGGCCTGGACGCCGGCTTGCGCCGCCCGGCCGGCGTGCAGACGCTTGACCATCGCGCCCTCCTGCGCCGCCATCAGCCCCGACGCCAGGGATCCGGCGATCCCCAATGTGTGCAGCATCTGCTGTGCCTCGAGCCCGAGGATGCGGCCCGCCGTCGCGCCGGCAACGAACACGCCGTTCGTCCCCTGCGGATGAAAACCGCGCAGAAACAGGGCCATCGTCGCCGCGTTGCCAACGCGGGTCCCCACCTCATACCCGGCGACAATCGCGGTCAGGACGTCGCGGCCGCTGATCTGGGGATCCGCTTCGGCAAACGCGAAGGCGACGGGACAGGCCAGGGAGTTGGGATGGACGATCGACTCCTTGTGAATATCGTCCATCTCGAACGCGTGCCCGGCCGTGCCGTTTACCAAGGCCGCCTGCGCCACCGATCCGCGCTCGCTGCTGCCCCAGAACGACGCGGCTTGATGCGCGCCTTCCTCGACCGCCATGTCACGGACCATGCGCGTCCACGCCAGGCGCGCACCGAACAACGCCACTCCGAGACCATCGAGGATGCACAGCCGGACATGATCACGCACGGTCGATGGGATGTTCGTGAATTGCAAGGTGGCGGCGAACTGGGCCAGATCGCGCGTCGCATGCGGCAGGAGTGGAGCGGCTTCGGCCATGATGGTCACTTCCCCGTGTCTTTCACGAACGCCAGATCAGCGGGAAACCAGCGTCCGGGCCGCAGCGTGCGGCGCAATCCCGCCACCTTGCAATGGGCGCCGACCCGCTCTGCGCGGACCTTGCACCGGCGCTCGCTCCAGAACGTGAAGGACGGCCGCCCTCCCCCACCGAGCGGGTCTGCTATTTGAGGTGGGCAATTATTCGAACACCCGTGCTGCCGAACCTTGCCCGGCACGTGCCCGAAATCAGGAGGACCATGTCAGGTTTGCGCGGAAAAGTATTCGAAGGCGGCGCACTTCTTATGGGGCGGCAGATCGTCTCCATGGGATTGAGTGTGATCGGGTTGCTCGTTATCACCCGCATCATTGGCCCCACAAATTACGGCCCGTATGTCGCCGCGCTTGGCATTTGCCAATACGCCCAGAACGTCGGCCAGGCCGGGATCCATGTCTTCCTCGTCCGCCAGGCCGACGCCGTCGATCGCAAGACCGAAGACATCGCGACCGCCCTTCTCCTGCTGTTCGGCGGCACGGTCGTCGTCCTGCTGGAAGCCAGCACAAGCCTGATCGCCCAATGGGTGACGATGCCCGCGATCGAGCCTCTGCTTGGCGCACTTCTCCTGTCGGTCTTTGTCCAAACGCTCGCAGTCGTCCCGGCTGTACGGCTCGAGCGCGAGCTTGATTTCCGCCGCATCGCGGCGATCGAGACGGCCGGCCAGCTCCTCTACTACGCCACGTCCCTGCCGCTGGTGTTCCTGGGTTTCGGCGTCTGGTCGCTGGTCTGCGGATGGACGCTGCAGCAACTGTCCATGTGCATCGCGTACCACGTTGCCGCCCGGCACCGTCCGAGGGTCGCATGGGACATGAGCATCATCCGGCCAATGCTTCGTTACGCCTTCGGCTATGCGGCCAGTGACTGGCTCTGGCAGTTGCGCGGGTTGGTGAACCCTTTGATCGTCGGACATTTTTTGCCGGCCGAGGCGGTGGGGCAGATCGGCCTCGCCATCCGCATGCTGGAGTTGCTGGCCTTCACCAAGACGATCGCCTATCGCCTGTCGGTGGCCGTACTGTCCAAGATCCAGGACCATCCGGCAAAACTCGTTGCGGCTGCAACCGATGGCATGCGGTTGCAGACGCTTGCCCTTGGGCCCGTTCTGCTTGGTTTCTCCTGGTTCGGCGGGTTTGTTCTGGCGCATGTGTTCGGGCCGCGATGGGCGCCGGTCATGCTGATCTATCCCTATCTCGCCCTCGGCTACCTGACCAACGCGCAATTCAACATCCACGCCTCGATCCTGTATGTGCTGCAGCGCAACTGGGCCATGTCATGGTTTCACATTGTCCACGTCCTCATGTTCGCGACGGCCACATGGGTGTTCGTCGACCAGTACGGCATTGTCGGCTACGGCCTGGGGGAGATGGTTGCGCTGCTGAGCTATCCCCTGCTCCATTTCGCAATCCGCAAGACGGTCGGATCGCCGAATTACGGCATATCCGCGTTTTGGTGGGCGTCGCTGGCAATCGGGCTGTTCTGGCGGGAGTTGGGTCTCTGGGCCGCGTTCGTGCCGGTGCTGGCACTGCTCTGCCCGCCATCCATCAAGCAGTTGATTGCTTTCTATCGCATGTTTGCGCGGGCACCACGGCATGCGGTTTCGACCCGGACGATCGCACTCTAATAGGACGCAATCTTACGCTGACGCAATCGCGCGTAGACTGCCTCCTGCTGGGGCCTCGGCGTTTTCCAATCGCTTTCCAGCGTGCCGTCGGGATTTTGGCCCGGCAGGTAGCCCCAGACCCACCAGTCGGTCGAGACCGCCTGGCCGCCAAGCGGGATACGAAGTCCCTGCCCGTTCAGGTAAGGCACGATCGTATTCGCCCAGGCCTGGCTTTCGCGGCTTCGCATCGAAGAGCCCATCTCGCCGATGAAAACCGGGGCGATATCCTCGCTAACCAGCCAGCCCCATCGCTCGTTCATCCGCCGGATCAGTTCCGGCCCTGAATTGATTTTCTCGCCGCTGATTTCCGTCGGATATTCATGCACCGAATAGGCCAGCTTGTGCGCAACGGGCAGGTCCACCGGATTAGCCCTCACACCACGGCAATCGCTGTTCGGCGGTTCCACGATGATCAGTTTGTCGGGGTCGATCTGCTGGATGGCGGCGCCGACGCGCATGTACATCGCCCGGATGTCGCGCACCGATCCGGTTCCCCATTCGCTCATGCCCGGATAGTTCAACGGTTCGTTGCGCAGGTCGTAGCCAATGACCGTCTGGTTGCCTTTGTAATGACGGGCAACGTCCTGCCAGTCGGCCAGGAACTTCGCGTCCGTGACGGTTCCCTTGTTGCCGCCGCCATCGGTCCCGTCCGTGCCCTCGCCAAGGTCGAACCACAGGCCATTCTTCTGCTGGGCGCCCCAGTTGTCGCGGTCCCCATGCCCGGGCTCGTTCGTGTGGTTGTCGAGGATGACACGAAGGCGGGCCTGCTTTGCCGCTGCGACTATGTTGTCGATCTGGGCAAGGTCCTGCTTCATCGTTGCATTCACCCAGGGAAGCCGAACGCAGTTGAACCCGTGTTCGGCCATCCGATGGGTCTGCTGGACCAAGGGAATGTCATGTTTGATCTGATTCCAGCCCACACAGGCCAGACGCACGCTTTGGCCGTCACGATCGACGATCTGGCTTCCCAGCGTGCCGAGTGGCCCGTCCGGCAGCAGCGTTTGCGCCCGCGCCGTCGCGATCGGGAGGATCCCCAGGCACACCGTAAATAAGATCGAGCGCAGCACACAGACCCCTCCTGATGCTGCGTCCAGCATAGAGGGGACCGGCGCTGAACGGAGATCAGCAGAGGGTGTCTGGCGCAGTCGTGACCGGCCGGCGCCGGCCACGACCGTGCCGTTCAGGCATGCACCGGGACACCGAGGTGGTGTCCGAACCAGGCGGCCATGCGCTTCCACGCGTCTTCGGCGTCGGCCTGGCGGTAGCTGGGCCGGTAGTCGGCATGGAAACCGTGCGGCGCGTCGGGATAGATCACGATCTCGACCGTCTTGTGTGCCGCCTTGGCCTTCGCCTCTGCCTCCTTCACGCTCGCGACCGGAATGCTCGGGTCCTGACCGCCATACATACCGAGCAGAGGGCATTTGATGTCGGCGGCGATGTCCAGGGCGGTCTTGGGCTGGATCGGCGACGGCGTGCCGCCAAGCGGGCCATAGAACGCGACCGCGGCCTTCAGATGCGGATTATGTGCCGCATAGAGCCATGTCTGGCGGCCGCCGCGGCAGAACCCGATCACGCCCAAACGGTCGCGAGCCGCCATTCTTCCTCGCCCAGGCAGCGGTGGAATCCAGGTCGGACATGTATTGCGCGTCGGGTTCCTTCAAGATGACGTCGCGGAAGATCTGGGCGATGTCGGTCATCTTCGAAAGATCGCCGATCCGCGCATAGTATTCGGTCGCAACCGCGAAATAGCCAAGCTTGGCAAGACGGCGGCAGATGTCCTTGATGTATTCGTGGACGCCGAAGATCTCCTCATTCACCAGGATGACCGGGAATGGCCCGCGCGAGGCGGGCTTGGCGTAATAAGCCGGCAGCGCGCCATCCTTCGTCGGGATCGAGGCTTCGCCAGCGGTCAGGCCCTGCGCGTCGGTATGGATCGCCTGCGCCTCCACCCGCTGCGTCGCCAGCGTGAAGCCGGAGATCAGTCCCGTCATCATCAGGCCACGCCGCTGCTAGCGGATAACCGCCGAAGACCTTCGATTTCGCTCAAGTCGTTCATTGCATCTCTCCCGTTCCCCAAACCAACCTGAAGCAGGACGCGCGAACCTCGGAAACATTCGGTCCGCGCGTTTCGATCGTAGATTAAAATTCCGACAGATTGTGATCCTGCTGGCATAAGCACGTTATTCCATAACTTTTTGCCGGCTGTCATCCAGCCAGGTGAGGAAGTGCCTGCTGCGCTCGGCGATGAGTATCGGTCACCCAAGGTGCCTGGATTGGCCGGGCATCTGGGAATGGCGGTTAACGGCTCTTTCCGATCTCCGGGAGAGGATGCCGGCGAGGGGCCGTCCCCGCTTGCCCTTCCCGCACGCCGATGCGACAAGGCGCGCCGAATTCGTGAATAGTTCAACTCAGCCGAAACCAGCCCGGCGCGCAGAGGTGCAAGCATGTCAGATCTCGAAATCGTTTGGACAAAGGTCGATGAAGCTCCGGCGCTCGCGACGTTCTCCCTGCTGCCGATCGTCGAAGCCTTCGTCGGCACGGCCGGCGTGACGATGAAGCTGAAGGACATTTCGCTGACCGGCCGCATCCTCGCCAATTTCCCCGAGAAACTGACGCAAGCGCAACGGATCAACGACGAACTCGCCGAACTTGGCCAACTCGCGATGCGGCCCGAGGCCAACATCATCAAGCTGCCCAACATCTCCGCCTCGATCCCGCAGCTCAAGGCCGCGATCAAGGAACTGCAAGACAAGGGTTACGACGTGCCGGACTATCCGGACAGCGACGCGACGCGACGCCGATAAGGACATCCGCGCCCGCTACGGCAAGGTGCTCGGCAGCGCCGTCAACCCGGTGCTGCGCGAGGGCAATTCCGACCGCCGCGCCGCCGGCGCCGTGAAGCAGTACGCCCGCAACAATCCGCACAAGATGGGCGCCTGGAGCGCTGACTCCAAATCGCATGTGGCGCACATGGCGGGCGGCGATTTCTACGGCTCGGAAGTCGCGACGACCGTCGCGGCGCCGACCAACGCCCGCATCGAGCTGGTCGGCAGCGACGGCGCGGTCACGGTGCTGAAGGCGAAGACGCCGCTGCGGGCCGGCGAGATCATCGACGCGTCGGCGATGAGCCGTAAGGCGTTGCGCGCCTTCTTCGCCGCGCAGATCGACGCCGCGAAGAAGGATGGCGTGCTGTTCTCGCTGCACGTGAAGACGACCATGATGAAGATCTCCGATCCCATCATTTTCGGCCATGCCGTTTCCGTGTTCTTCGCCGATGTGTTCGAGAAGCACGCCGCCACGCTGGCGCGCCTCGGCGTCGATCCCGACAACGGCGTGGGCGACTGCTGACGCGGATCGAGACGCTGCCGGCAGCCGAACGGGACGCGATCAAGGCCGACATCGCGGCCACCTACGCGGCGCGCCCCGGCCTCGCGATGGTCAATTCCGACCGGGGGATCACCAATCTGCACGTGCCGAGCGATGTGATCGTCGATGCGTCGATGCCGGCGATGATCCGCGAATCCGGGCGCATGTGGGGCGCCGACGGCAAGCTGCACGACGTGATCGCCGCGATCCCGGATCGCTGCTACGCGACGGCTGTTTCAGACGGTCATCGAGGACTGTAAGGCGCACGGCGCGTTCGACCCGAAGACGATGGGCTCGGTGCCGAACGTGGGGTTGATGGCGCAGCAGGCCGAGGAATACGGCTCGCACGACAAGACGTTCGAGGTTCCCACGGGCGGAACGGTGCGCGTGGTCGCCGATGACGGCACGGTGCTGCTGTCGCGGCCGGTCGAGACCGGCGACATCTTCCGGATGTGCCAGGTCAAGGACGCGCCGATCCAGGACTGGGTCAAGCTTGGGGTGCGCCGCGCACGCCTGACCGACACCCCGGCGGTGTTCTGGCTCGACGCCAACCGCGCGCATGACGCGCAGTTGATCGCCAAGGTCGAGAAATACCTGAAGGACCAGGACACATCGGGGCTCGACATCCGCATCCTGGCGCCGGTCGAGGCGATCAAGTTCTCGCTCGCGCGCATCCGCGAGGGGCAGGACACGATCTCCGTCACCGGCAACGTGCTGCGCGACTATCTGACCGATCTGTTCCCGATCATGGAGCTTGGCACCTCCGCCAAGATGCTGTCGATCGTTCCGCTGCTGGCGGGCGGCGGGTTGTTCGAGACCGGGGCCGGCGGCTCGGCGCCCAAGCACGTGGAGCAGTTCCAGGAAGAGGACTATCTGCGCTGGGATTCGCTCGGCGAGTTCCTGGCACTGGGCGCGTCGCTCGAACATCTGGCGCAGACCAGCGGGAACGCGGACGTGCAGGTTCTCGCCGAGACGCTCGACGACGGCCAACGGCAAGATCCTCGAGTTCAACCGCTCGCCCGCGCGCAGGGTCGGCGAACTCGACAATCGTGGCAGCCATTTCTACCTGGCGCTCTATTGGGCACAGGCGCTGGCCGCGCGGGACAACAGCTCGGCGCTGGCAGCCCGCTTCAAGACCGCTGGCCGAGACGCTGGCGGCCAACGAGGCGAAGATCAATGCCGAACTGATCGCCGCGCAGGGCAAGCCGGTGGACACCGGCGGTTACTACCTGCCCGATCCGGCGAAGACATCGGCGGCGATGCGGCCGAGTGCGACGCTGAACGCGGCGCTCGCCGCGCTCTGAGGCGGGGTTGGGGGGATCCGCCCTGGGGAGCCGGGGCGGGTTTTTCTTTGGCCGCTATCGCGCCAAGGACTTCATTGGGGCCCCTCCAAACAAAAACGGAATAAGTGTGGGTGATCTCATCGAAATGACTCAACTGCTTTGAGTGATCAGGCGATAATACTTATCCGGAAACAGCGCGTCCTCTAGCGAGTTCGGTCCTGATCTTCTCAGGTCGAGATTATCGTGCAAAGTACGGAAAGATGCAGAAGAACACCCGCGTCTTCTTCTCCAGAAGGCCGAATTGCATGTCTTCGAAATGCCACATCATTATCGGCTTTGCGGGGCGAGGAAAAGCGTTCCCGCTATTATCAGTGGGGTAGTCGTCATACAGGCGAGCCACGAACTCAGGGTCGTCTAGACAGGGTCAAGCCGTTCGATCTCCATCTCGCACCGGTCAGAGAATCAACCGGGATCTTCATGCCTGATCCAGATCGCCCGCCCAGCCCGCGACCGCAATCCGGTTGATGTCCTCGATTGACAGCGGTTTCTTGAGCTTCACTTTGCCGTCGAGGCTGTGCAGGAAACCATCAATCGTTCCGGTCGGCCGCGCCGCCCGCACGCGCAGCTCCCCGCCCGGCAGCTTTTCGAAGTCAACCCGTTCACCGGGCTTGATGCCCAGGTGTTGCAGCAAGTCGCGCTTGAGCGTGACCTGGCCTTTCGCAGTGACGGTGAGGGAAGCCACGAGGATCTCCATTGGCGCGTGTCATCGCGGCGCGTCAGGCGACCAGCCGGTCCGCCACAGACACACTGCCCGGCCCCAGGATAGGCCATGTCACAATCCGGTACATTCATACACGGCTCTGCATCTCCTTCCGAGTTGTAAATGTATATAGGTTGGCGCTAGGACATGGTTCTCATGCACGGTCTACGACCTCGACAATGAAGCCTGACAAGCACTTCGCCGGCGCCGCGTGCATCGTCCTGGTCGTGGTGTCCCTGATCGCGTTGACCTGGACCGCCACCCTGCGCGCTGTCGAAGTACAGCGGGAGGAGACGATCGCCAGGGTCACCGCAACGGTGTCGAACCAGGCCTTGACCTTCAGCGAACAGATCAACAGCCAGATCCTGGCCTTGGATCAAACGCTGCGGTTCATGGAAAATGCCTGGGAGAGCAATCCCGCACAATTCGACCTCGCGGCCTGGAAAAGCCGGGCGCCCGCACTGAGCGGCCTGGGGCGGGACCTGATCCTGGCAGATGAGCATGGCGTCATCCGGCAATCCTCGGTGACGGAAGCCGTCAACCAGACGATCGCCAGCACCGACTTTTTCGCCGCGCTGTCGCAAGGGAGCATTGCCGACGATCGCTTGTATATCGGCCCCGCCACGATCGGACAGATCATGCGCGAGTGGCACATGAACGTGGCGCGCGCGCTGCACACGCCGGACGGATCGTTCGCTGGTGTCATCGATGCCGATTACCGGATCAATGCGATCACCGACGTGTTCAGCCAGACGGACCTCGGTCCCGGAGCGTTCCTGACGCTGATCGGCCTGGATGACGGCAAGCTGCGGGCCGCCCTCGGCCCGGCCTCAATCGATCCGGATGCAAACATCGTCGACACGCCCATGTTCAAGGCGATCAGTCGCGCCCCGGCAGGCGTATGGGTCGGCCCCTCGCCGACCGATGCCGTCACGCGCATCCACGCCTTCCGCCGGATACCCGATCGCAATCTCGCCGTCGTGGTATCGATGGACCGGGCAGAGGCCTTGAAGCCCGCGAATGAGTGGGGCTTTCAGGCCAAGGCGTTCGCAAGCTGCATCGCCATTCTGCTGGGTGGCCTGGCGGCGCTGCTGTTGCGGGGCACGCAGCTCGCGCGCCGGCGCGAAGCAGCCGTTGCGGAAGACCGGGCGGTGCTGGCCGCCGCCAATGCGCAATTGGAAGTCGCCAGGGCGCAGGCCGACGCAAAGGCAGAGGAGATCCAGGCCACCCTTGCGGGCATGAGCGACGGCGTGGCGATGGTCGACGCCCACATGTGCCTGGCAGAGTGGAACGCGCTTTTTCCCGAGATCGCCGGTGTGCCACCAGACATCCTGCGCGTCGGCCTGCCGATGGAAGATATCCTTCGCGCGCAGATCCGCACCGGTCAGTTTGGCCCCATCCTCGACCCGGATGCCGAAATCGCGCGGCGGATGGCCAGGCTGCGTGAGCCACCGCTTCGCGTCGTGGAGCGCCGGAGGCCGGATGGGCGCACCATCGAGCTTCGCCGCAAACGTCTGCCGGACGGCGGGTTCGTGACACTCTACGCCGACATTACCGAACGCAAACGCGCCGAAGAGGCGCTGCGCAAGGCGCAGTCGGAAGCGGAAGCCGCGAACGAAGCGAAGTCGCGCTTTGTCGCAATCGTAAGCCATGAGCTGCGCACACCGCTCAATGCGCTGCTCAATACGGTGCGGCTGCTGAGTGACAGCGTGCTGACGCCGGCGCAGCAATCGCTGATCGCGATGGCACGCCAGTCTGGCGATGTTCTGTTTGGGTTGATCAACGACATCCTGGACATGTCTCAGATCGAGGCGGGCAAACTGACGATCCGGCCTAGTCTGTTCGAACTGCGCCCGTTGCTGGAGAGCTGCCTCGACATGTTCGCCACCCAAGCGGCGGACAAGGGCCTCACGATGCGCCTCGAAATCCGGCCGGACACGCCGGAGCTCCTGCTGACCGATCCCGGCCGGCTGCGGCAGGTTCAGTTGAACCTGATCTCCAACGCCGTAAAATATGCCCGCCCCGGCACGGTGACCGTGATCGCCGCCCCCGGCGAAGCCTCCGGCACGGCCCTGCGTCTGGCGGTTCGCGATTCCGGTCCGGTCATCGAGGAAGCTGCCCGCAACCGGCTGTTCCGGCCATTCTCCCGACTCGAGCGCGCGGGCGATCCGGCGACCACAGGCAGCGGGCTCGGCCTCGCCATCTGCCGCGAGTTGATGGCGCTGCTGGGCGGCGATATCGGTCACGAAACATGGTCGGACGAGACAGGGCAGGAATGCAATCTCTTCTGGACATCGCTGCCGATGTCCGTCCTGCCCTATCGTGGCGCGGCCGCCGAACCGGCTCGCGCCAGCGCGCCGGTGCCAGGATCATGGCCCACCTCCCTGCTGGAATCGTCTCGGAACCAGCCCATCGTCATCTGCCGCGCACCCGCGTTCTGCTGGTCGAGGACGTTCCGGCAAACCAGCTCGTGACCGCGACCCTGTTGCGCAGGGCCGGGCATGACGTCGATGTTGCATCGAATGGTGAGCTGGCAGTCGAAGCGGTGCGCGGCAAGTCTTACGACATCGTCTTCATGGACGTGTTCATGCCGATCATGGGCGGGCAGGAGGCGACGCGCATCATCCGGTCTCTGCCGGGGCAACCCGGGCGCGTGCCAATCATTGCGCTGACAGGACAGTTCACCGGGTGACGATGCCAGCCTGCAAGCTTCCGGGATGGACGGAACCCTCGGCAAGCCCGTTTCGCTGGCGGAAATGCTGGATGTTCTTCTCGCACAGGTATGGTCACGCCAGTCGGAGGCACCGGCGGCTGCGGAACGGGTGGATCTCGATCCTGGCGATGCGGCAAGATCTTTGTCCGTGGAGCGGATCGAGGAACTCCGAACCAGCCTGCCCCCCGATCGGTTGGCTGAACTGGTTGAAGAATGCCTGGCCGACCTCGACCATCGCATGCCGGCGCTGCGCCGGAGCCTGAACGCCGGTACCACCAGTTCCGTGCTCGCACACGCCCATACCATGACCGGTGTCGCCGGAGCGTATGGCCTGGCTGCGCTTGAGGGTGAGCTTCGCACCATCATGCAGGCGGCGCGGGATAACCGTCTTGCAACGCTCGATGACGACATCATTGCCACTGCTGGAGGCGGAACTCGTCCGCGCGTCCAAACTGCTGCGCAACGTCATTCGCCCTGCCGAGGGTCAGCACGCGCATTAAGGGTTTGTTTACCGGCACGCGGTAGCAAGTCTGCATGGCAAATAATTCCCCGCTCGGCTTTGCCCGCCTGAAGACCGCGATCCTGACCTGGCTGATGCCTCCACCGGAGGCGGAGGTTAAGACCGCCCCCGTCCGGTCGGCGAAACCGGCAGGGCCGGGAACCGGAGGCCTGGATGAGCCGGACCGAGGAGATCTGGGGCCTGGGCGGGGACGCGCCCTGTATATCCGCGCGTGAAGAACGAGGAACTGCCAGGATGGCGATTATTGACCGCAAAACCCGGCCCTCTGTCGCACTCGCAATAATTCCGGCAGTCCGACGGGCTGACCGGTATGCGCACAAGGTTGTCATAGGAGGTCGGTTTGCGGCTATGATCTTCCGCGCACGCTTTGCCGAGCGGGACAATCCGCACTCCGGTGCGGGAGCGGAAAGAGTTGCCTTATTTCCACTGGACCGGCAAAGGTGCAATCCGGTCGAGAGAGGGTATGCGGCGGATGCTGGGGGGTGCCGGGGACACGCAAATCGGGATGCAGAGAATGAGATGGGTGCTTGCACTGACCGGTCTGGCCGCAGCCATGCCGGCACTGGCAACCGAGTTGCCGATACCGCCCAATCCGCCGGTGCAGGTTCCCCGATCCGTTGCTGCGCCGATACCTGACAGTGATTTTCAGGCTCCGCCCGCCCCGGCTGAGGGGGGTCCCAGCATTGGATTGAAATTCTACCGCGCGGAGACCTACGATCCTGGTTTGGGCTTCGCGCCAGGATCACGCTACCGGACTTTGGAGGACCGGAAGCCCATCCAGACCCCCGGTTTCAGCATCAGTGTGCCCCTGAAATAGCCCATAGATTCATAGACATACCCGGCTATGCCCGGTTAACGCTTCTTTCATCATCCCGCCCATAGAAAGCCTGCTGCGACGGCTGCTCAGCCCACGCGGCCGCATCAGCGGGAGATGGATCATGCGGAAACTCAGCCGGACCCGCTCCCGAACGGAGAGCGGCGCCGTAGTCTGGATGGATCAGGAAAGCCGTCCGCGGGGCGTTCCGGGGGCCACGGTTACCGCGCGTCCCACCATGGACATCGATCTCGCAAACCTGCTTCTGCGTCAGCCATCCGGCGCGACAGTCACAGCCAGCGAAGCAGCGCCCGTCGGGGCGCCCGCGATGCGTGAAGGCGAAAGCAAGACAAAAGAGACTGTTTCGTTGTCGGATGGGACACGGATTACTTTTGCAACGATAGATCTTTAATGACGCTACTTGCGGCTTGTCGCCACCGGCGATGCAACGATATTCGTCGCTTCTGTCGGCGTGGCCGCAACGGTCGCTAAAACGTGAACCCGGACCGTCGCCGAATGCCCTCGCTACCGACCACAATTCCGTGTTTTTTGGGGCTATCAATGTCGCGGACGGTGATGGCATGAGTACGCCAGTCGCGTTAGAAGGCCGTCCAACACTAAAGGGTTACGTGTTGACGTTTTATGGTTTCAACGGCCAATGGCGGTTTGCGCTGAGTCCGCTTGAGTATGCGGCAGCGGGTCCGGACCTCGGGCGATGAAGCTCTCAACGAGACTTATCCTACTGATGCTGGGGTGCTTGCTGCCGATCCTGACGGCGCAGATTTACTCCCAGATCAATTTGTATTCCGAACGGCAACAACAGCTTGGCGCGCTGGTCCTGCGTCAGGCAGAACTTGCCAATGCCGACGTCGCCAGCATCATCGACGGCGTACATCAACTGAGCATCCTTGCGACCCAGGTCCCGGAGATCGGCCAGTCTGGCGACAAATGCGACCAGAGGTTGGAAAAGCTGCGTTCAGCCCTGCCACGCTATCGTTTCCTCGCGATCGTCGATCCGTCGAACCAGACACTCCTCTGCGCCTCGGAGGAGGCGGATATCGGCCTGATCAAAAGCCGCCCGCGGATACCGGCCTGGATGGCTGAATCAGCCGGCGGCCATGACGTTTCGGTAGGTCGAGCGGTGTTTCCCAAGGGCGTTTCCGACGGAATCATGCCGATCCCAGTTCGAATGCCGCCCCTGCACGTCGGAGAACCCGGCACTGTCCTCATCGCCGGCCTGAGCGTGAAGTGGCTCGCGGACCACCTGCGTTCCGCACATACCGAGCGTTCCAGCACCATTACGGGATCAGAATTGTTTGTCACCGATCGGGATGGAGTCGTCATCGCCCATGTCGGCCAGGGAAATTTGCCCGCACCGACGCAGTTACCTGCCTGGATCAGCCCGGTGGTCGCCCGTGGGAGCGAAGGCATCGCGACCTGGAAAGTCCCGATCACGAGAGCTATATCGTGGGCTACGTGCCGTTTACAGCGCAACCGACGGGCGTGGCCGTCGTCGAGTCTTGCTGCTGCCGAAGGCGACCGCCGATCTCGATCAGGCGAACTATCAGGACCTCATTGTTATCTGCACTCGCGGCGTGCATCGCCGTACTGCTCGCCTGGGTTGCGGGACGCCGCTTCATCGTCAAACCGACGGAAACCTTGATGCAGGCGGCACGCCGCTGGCGTGAAGGGGACTTGAGCGCGCGAGCGGACCTGGATGACGCCGGTTCGGAATTCGCGGGGCTCGCCCATTCCTTCAACGCGATGGCCGCCGGGCTCCAGGCACGCGAGACGGAACGTCAGGCACAGTCGCATCTATCTCGAAGCCCAGGTCGCCGAACGAACACGGGAGCTGTCGGAAAGCAACAACCGCTTGCAGGTCGAAATCGCCGGTCGGGAGAAGACCGAGGCCGCATTGCATCAGGCGCAGAAGCTTCAGGCCGTTGGCCAGCTTGCCGGCGGTATTGCGCACGACTTCAACAATATGCTCGCGACGGTCCTCGGCAATATCGAGCTGATGGAACGCCGCCTCTCCCAGGCGGCCAAGAACTGGACAGAGAACGATACCGAACGCCTGCAGAAACTGATCGAGCGCGCAACGGGTGCAGTCCAGCGCGGCGGTCAGCTCACGTCGCGCCTGCTGGCATTTTCCCGGCGGCAACGGCTGGCGGCGCGACCCACCGACATCAACGCCCTGTTGCAGGAACTGATCACCCTCGCCACCAGCACGCTAGGCCGACGCGTCCAGGTCGTCGCGGAGCTGCGCGAGGACCTATGGCCGGCAATGGTGGATCCCAGCCAGGTCGAGGCCGGCATCCTCAACCTTTGCCTCAATGCGCGCGATGCGATGCCCGACGGCGGCACCCTGACAGCTCACGACGGACAATGCCCGTGTCGACGTCGGCATGCAGCCGGACAGTTGCGATCGTGACCTGACGCCCGGCGATTACGTGCGGATCCGGATCTCCGATACCGGCGCCGGCATGACGCCGGAGGTCAAGGCCCGCGCGTTCGATCCGTTCTTCACGACGAAAGGCCCTGGCGCGGGCTCCGGTCTCGGCCTCAGTCAGGTTTACGGCATGGCGCGTCAGTCGGGTGGAAGCGTCTCGATCGACAGTTCTCCCGGCGAAGGCACGGTGGTGACGTTGCTGCTGCCTCGTGCGAGCTCGATCGAAGCGACGGGGACGGTTGCGCCGGCACCTGCCGCAAGCCGCGCCAACGGGTTGACCAAGGAACTCGTGCTGGTCGTGGACGATGACCAGGCGGTGCGTCAGGTCACCATGGAAATGGCGCGCGACCTGGGCTGCGAGGTCGTCCAGGCACCAGGAGGCGAACAGGCACTGGCCCTTGCTGGCAAACCTGCCGTCACCGCCCCGCTTTATCCTGCTCGACTATGCGATGCCCGGGATGAACGGCTTGCAGCTCGCCAAAGCCATCCATGAACGCGGTATTGAGGCACCCATCGCACTGGTCACGGGCTATGCCGAATTGTCGGAAGTCGATGTTGCGACAAGCTGCCTTGCCGGGCTGCTTCGCAAGCCATTCACTATCCGCGAACTAGAAGCACTTCTGGGCCAGTTGCGCGCCATACCAAGCGGCACGCGGGAGAGCTTAGTCGTGGAAGCGGGCCTGATCCACGGATAGGGTTACAGGCCCTGCGCGTCTACCACACGAAGCGGGGCAGCGTGGCGATCGGGTCCACGCCGGCGCGGCTGGCGGCTTCCTCTGTCTTGCGTGCGTCGAAGCCCCCTGCCCCGTCCGACAGGTCCGCGCCATGGATACCGTCAAGAACCCAGCATGCCGGGAGGTCCACACCGGACGCGCCGGCAATATCGGTCCTGAGCGAATCCCCGACAGCCAACACGGCATCGGCTGGCACGTCGAGTTCCCGCAGGACCGGCTGATAGATCGCCGGGTCGGGCTTACCCAGGGAGCGCACATCGCCCCCCAGTTCCCCATAGCGGACCGGCCAAGGCGCCGGCACACAGGACACGCACGCCGCCGCGGATGACTTCGAGGTCCGGGTTCGCACAGATCATCTTCAGGCGCGACCGCGCACAGGCCTGCAGAATATCCTCGAATTCCCCCATATCGCTTGGGTTGCGATGATCGTCCGGCCCGGTGTTCAGGACAAAGTCGGCCCGCGCGGGGTCGTCGGCCAGGGTCAGCGGCAATCCGTCGATGACCGGGCGATCGCGCAAGGGACCGAGATGGTAGACGCGTGTGCCGAGTTCGGCCCACCAAAGATCAGGCTGGCGATTGCAGCGCCCGCCGCACCGCCTCGCCGCTCGTGAGGATGCCGGAATACAGCGAATCCTCGATCCCCATGCGCCGCATCATCGCC
Source organism: uncultured Alphaproteobacteria bacterium (assembly GCA_963771475.1). GTDB lineage: Bacteria > Pseudomonadota > Alphaproteobacteria > Acetobacterales > Acetobacteraceae > Rhodopila. Next base: position 132,624 of record CAVYTN010000031.1, read on the forward strand.
TGGACGGCGGCATTCGTGCGTGGCGCGTTCGACAGAAGCAGCGTTCGTTTTCCCGCCGCCTTCAGACGGGTCAGCGTGTCGACGGCATGGGGAAACGCATTGACCCCATCGTGGATGACGCCCCAAAGATCGAGGATAAAGCCGCTGTAGCGATCGGCAAGCGCCGAAAAACCGGAGAGATGTTGCATTCAGGGCTGCTCCGCCAGGATGTCCGAGCGAACTCCGACCGCATCCGCGACGCTGCCGATACGGTCCCGGTCGAGACTGGCCAGCAGTTCCCGCTTCAGGCGTGGGACAAGCGCCGGACCATGATAGGCGAAGCTGGTGTAGAGTTGGACCAGCGCGGCGCCGGCCTGGATTTTCTCCAGCACGTCAGCGCCTGAAAAGACGCCGCCGGCACCGATCAAGGTCAGGCGGCCGCGCGCGAGGCGATACGCACGCGCAAGCATGCGTGTCGACATCGGCCGCAACGGCGCGCCCGACAATCCGCCGGCTTCCCTGACATGGGGAGAGATCAGGCCAGAAGGACGCGACACGGTGGTGTTGCTGACGATCAGGCCCTTGACCTCATTGCCGGCACAGACTCCGACAAGTTCCGCGAGGCCATCGTCGGAGAGGTCCGGCGCCACCTTAACCAGGATCGGAGGACGTTCGGCCAGGGCGCTCACGGCCTCAAGGATCGTGCGGAGCTGGGCTTCCGATTGCAGGTCTCGAAGTCCCGGCGTGTTCGGTGATGACACATTGATCACCACATAATCGACCAGGGGCGCGACCGCTCGGACCAACGCCGGATAGTCGCGGGTCGGATCGGCGCCTTCCTTGTTGATGCCGATATTCGCACCCAGCGGAATCCGGCGCGGCGACAGACGTGCGAGATTGCGCACGTAGGCGTCGATGCCCTTGTTGTTGAACCCGAGGCGGTTGATGGCCGCCCGATCCTCGGTCAGGCGAAAGATGCGCGGACGGGGATTTCCCATTTGCGGGCGCGGCGTAACGGTCCCGGTCTCGACGAAGCCGAATCCAAGACGCAGCAGCGCAGGCCCGGCCTCCGCGTTCTTGTCGAAGCCGGCTGCCAATCCGATCGGGTTGGAAAAGCGAAGGCCCAGCGCGGACACCGCCAGACGGCGATCATCGTCGCCGACGGCTTCAGGCCCGAGGCCCATGGCAAGCGCGCGAATTGCGAAACCATGCGCTCGTTCAGGATCGAACAACCGAAGCAGGGGGAGGGCAACGGAGCTTAGCAGGGCGCGCATCGACCACGGCTTATGCCGCGTTAGAGACGCCTCCGAAAGAGCCAAAAGAGGCGCCGGGAATGCCCCTGCCGAATCACTTCAGTTTCCGGCCGAAGTCGGCATCAGTGGCGACGGACCGCGGAGATCCAACACGGCCGCGATCTGCGATCCCTGGTGGTGCCCGGCTTCCAGCAACGCCTGAACCTGGCTGGCATCGGGCGACTGATCATGGGCGTCCCACATAACGAAAATGGCGCCGACGGTCTTGCCCTGCACGTCGGCCGCGGGACAGACAAGCAGACTGGTGACCCCGTAACTTTCCAGGCGCGCACGCAGCGACAGGCCCCGCAGCTCGTTCGTGCGCCGGAACGTGCAGTCCCCGGCCAGCAGATCGGGCAGAAAATCGCTCCAGTCCGACAGCGGCTGATTGGTGACGACCGTGGCTGCAAGCCGGCCCGCTGCGGCGACGCTGTTGGTATCGTCATAGCGCAGCAGACCCACGCCCGTCATGCCGCTGACTCCATTGTGGATGACGCTCAGCGACGCGCGTGAGGCGCCCGACGCGCGGAGCATGATGCTTTCCAGTATCTGGTTGATCAGCTTGTTCGCGGCGACGAACTGGCGCAGTTCTTCCTGAAGCGTCGCCTGCTCCTCGATCCGGTGATGTTCGAGGCGCGCGTTTTCGCCATCGAGGAATGCAGTCCTAAGGCCTGCCCCCAGGCTGCCCTCTTGTCCGACATGGACCGCGGTGTAAGCGCCTGTCAGGCAGATGGCTGTCAGCATCGGTTGCAGCAGTTTGCGGCCAGACAGACGCCCAAGATCGAGGATGATTTCCAGTAGCGCCTGAAACAAGGCGATAATGTCGAGCATAGAGAAACAATCTTTCCGAAGCCGCTTGAATGTCGTGTGTCCGGAGCATGAGAACTCAGGTTAAGAAACCCCGTATGCCGGCAAACCCGCCGCCCCGGCGTCAGCTTGACCGATGACTGGGTTCGTGCCCCTGGACCTGCTATGTCCGCTGTCCGATCTGCTTGAGTCCGGGCCAGCTTGATTCAGGAATGGAAGCGACGCGCTTGAATGTGGGACCAACCTTACCTTGAAACCTGCTGCCGAGCGGCGCTGCATCGGCTGCATTTGTGCGGCGAGGCGGGACGTCCTGCTGGTGAGCCCGATGACGGCTGTCTGCAGCGTCTCACCGGGATGGGCTTGAGTGTTCTCGGCGTGGACAGCCGCTTCCGGATCACGCCTGCCGGTGCACAGTGTCACGCGGAACAGGTTCAGCCGCCGGCTGGATAAAGAAACATCCGCAAACGTCCGCCCCCGGGGCGGTCAGGACAGGGGCGCCGTCACCACCGTCTCGATATCGGCCAGGGTGACGCACAGGATGCGCGCGCCGTCAGCCGCAGTCACCATGATCAGGTCGCCGGCCGTCAGCATATCGCTGGCGTCGCCAAGATAATTGCCGCTGCTGACCGTGCTCAGCTTGTCTTTCCCGGATTTGTAGTGCCAGAGCGTGAAGCCGTTGGCGTACGCGAGGACCGAGAGATTGCGGATGGCGAAAGCCATGGCGGCGCCCTTTCAATAAAAAAAGCCGCCCCCTGTTCGGGTGGCGGCTTTGCGTTTGTGCTTCGGACAACGGACGCACGTCGCCCGTTGATGTCAGGACATTAAGAGAATTTTCTCCTCATTGTCAACGATATTTTTCCTATATAATGCCCTCAGGCAACGATTCCCTTCATGCGGAGCGGCCACTCCAATCTCTGCAGGGCTTCATTCCACAACTGGAAGTCGTAGCGCTCAACGTGAATCGATCCGCTCGGGCTGGTCTGCCGTTCACCCCACACCCGTAAGACACGCGCATGACCAAGATCGATGCGGCGCTGCCGATAGAGCTGATCCAGGCATTTCACGACGTCGTCTGGATCGCACGGACGGGAGATCAAGCCCTTGTTCGCGCTGTACCTGGCGCCTTCTCGCCGGGCGATAAGGGCGGCCATGGTCCAGATCCATGCCTCCTCGGCTGAAGCAAAAGGCACAGTCTGCCGCCCCGCGGTGGGACGAGGCTCGCTGGGACGAGGCTGACTGCGCCCCGGATTTTGCGCTTGCATCGGATGGTGCATGGATTTGTCTCGCTTGGCCCCGGGTAGCGTTGAAGGATGTATGTAACCATAGGTTGCATACGATTGCAAGTAAATATGGTTGATTTTCCTATTTTTGCGGTAGAAATTCTTAAATACCGATGATATAGCTCCCCCACGGTCTCGTCGGAACCGGAGCGGAGAACCATGAAACACGAGGATGTCTGGCGCGCGATCGATACGCTTGCGGCGGAAAATGGCCTGTCAGCCTCTGGCCTCGCCAAGCGATCGGGCCTGGACGCGACGACGTTCAACCCGTCGAAGCGTCGGATGCCCGATGGGCGCGCACGCTGGCCCAGCACCGAAAGCATCGCCAAAGTGCTCGGCGCAACGGGCGCTTCGCTGGAAGGCTTCACCTCCCTTGTCTCCGGTGCCCGAGCCCTCAGCAGCAATGCGTCCAGGGCCGCCGTCGCACGCAGGGTGCCCCTGATCGGCCTGGCGCAGGCCGGGGGTGAGGGGTATTTCGACGACGGCGGCTATCCGGTCGGGGGCAGTTGGGATGAGGTCAGTCTTCCGGAAATTGCCGATCCGAACGCCTATGCGCTCGAAATCAGCGGCGATTCCATGGAGCCTGTTTATCGTGACGGTGATCTTGTGATCGTTGCGCCCTCCGCCCCGATCAGGCGGGGTGACCGGGTCGTGGTGCGGGTGGCCGACGGCCAGGTCATGGCAAAGCAGCTCACGCGCCGGTCCGCCCGCCGCATCGAGCTCAAGAGCCTCAACCCGGAACACCCCGATTACAGCTTCGACCTCGCCGAGGTTGCCTGGATGCATCGCATCGTTTGGGCCAGCCAGTAGACACCGCACCCGAACCCGGCCGACGCGGACCGCGCCCGGTCCTGTCGTGACCGCCAGGCGGTGGCGCGACGGCGAACGGTCCCGGCCAGAGTGAAGCCGGCACAGATTGGCACCGAAGCTGCAATCGCAGGATGCTTGCAGGATTTTCGCAGGATTTTCTTTGACGGACCGCTCGTCCCGGCGTCTGATCATGCAGGTGCCTATCTCGGGAGGGCTCTCCACATGCGCCGGATCGCAGTCGTCTGTGCATCTGCCGTTTGGTTGTTCCTCGGCGTCATTGCGCAGGCGCGCGCCGAGGACGTGGATGTTGCCCTGGTCCTGGTCACTGACGTTTCCCGCAGCATCGACGACAGCGAGTACCAACTCGAAAAGGACGGCTACGCGAACGCGTTTGCCAATCCCCAGGTGCTCTCGGCGATCCACGGGGGACCCAACGGGCGGATTGCCGTTGCGTATCTGGAGTTTGCCGGCAACCTCGAAGTTCATACGGTGATCGATTGGACGACGATCAAGGATCAGGAGACTGCCCAGTCCTTCATCCGGCGGCTCCACGCAGCGCCTCGCTCTTTTTCAGGCCGCACCTCGATCAGCGCCGGGATCGATCGTGCACTCGAACTTTTCAGTGAGTCCGGGCCTTCGGCCGCACGCCGTGTCATTGACGTTTGCGGCGACGGGACCAACAATTCCGGGCGGGATGTGCCTCAGGCACGCGACGATGCGTTGAAGGCGGGCGTGATGATCAACGGATTGGCCATCATCAATGACCACCCGGCGTCATGGACCTATGCCCATGTGCAACCCCCCGGAGGGCTTGCGAACTATTACCGTGAGAACGTGACGGGCGGACCCGGCAGCTTCGTGCTTGAGGTACGTGATTTTTCGGCCTTTGGCGAGGCGATCACCCGGAAGCTGATCCAGGAAATCTCCCGCGGTCCGGGCGCCACCGAGACTGTCGTGACCCGCTGACTGACCCGCTTGGGGGGCGAACATTCGGTCAAGGGAGTGAAGGCGTGGGCGAAATGGTCAACGGCGTTTGGCAGGTCCACGAACCGGAAAAGACCGGTGACGGTCGGTTCATCCGCAAGGATTCGGCATTCCACGACTGGGTGACCCAAGATGGCCGCCCCGGTCCAACCGGCAAGGATGGCTACCGGGCCATGCCCGGACGCTACCACCTCTATGTCTCGCTGGCCTGTCCCTGGGCCCATCGCGCACTGATCATGCGAGCGCTCAAGGGGCTGGAAAGCATCATTTCCGTTTCGATCACCCATTGGTTGATGGAGCAACAGGGCTGGACGTTCGAATCTGGCGAGTTCGTCATCCCCGACATGCTGTACGAGAGCCGGTATCTGCACGAACTCTATGCCAGAGCGGATGGCGAATACAGCGGCCGCGTGACCGTACCGGTGCTTTGGGATCAACACACGCAGTCGATCGTCAATAACGAGTCCGCCGACATCATGCGCATGCTGGGATCGGCGTTCGATCAGGTCGGTGCCCTGCCGGGAAACTATTATCCCGAACCCCTGCGCGCCGAGATCAATGACGTGAACCAGCGCGTGTACGACACGCTGAACAACGGTGTCTACAAGGCGGGCTTCGCGACGACCCAGGCCGCTTACGAAGACGCCGTCATTCCGCTGTTCGATACGCTGGATTGGCTGGAGGATCGGCTGAGCCGGTCCCGCTTTCTTGTTGGCAATGCCATGACAGAAGCTGATATCAGGCTGTTCACCACGCTGATCCGTTTCGACGCCGTCTATTACAGTCACTTCAAATGCAACATCCGACGTGTGGTCGACTACCCCAATCTCTGGGCATATACGCGCGATATCTATCAGCAGCATGGTGTCGCTCAGACCGTTGATTTTCATCACATCAAAGGCCACTATTACGGCAGTCACCGGCACATCAATCCGACGGCGATCGTTCCGCTGGGCCCGGCTTTGGACCTGGATGCGCCTGCCGGACGGGATGGCGGCGTCGAAACAAAGGTCGTATTCTGACCGTCCACCCGGCCACCCGGCCACCGGTCCGGTCGTCTCCGGTCGTTCCCAGCAAAGGACTTTCTTATGGAAATCCGCAATCTCGGCCAGTCGGGCCTGCGCGTGTCGAGCATTGGCCTCGGGTGTAACAACTTCGGCGGCCGCATCGATGAGGCAGCGACCAAAGCGGTGATCCACAAGGCACTCGATCTCGGCATCACCCTGTTCGATACGGCCGACGTCTATGGGGAGCGTGGCGGTTCCGAAACCCTCATGGGCCGGATCCTGGGAGAGGGCCGCAAGCAGATCGTGCTTGCCACCAAGTTCGGGATGCCCATGGACGACACCGGCGAAAAGCAGGGCGGCGCGCGGCGCTATATCATGCGGGCGGTCGAAGACAGCCTGCGCCGCTTGCAGACCGACTACATCGACCTGTACCAAATGCACCAGACCGACCCGCGCACACCGATCGAGGAGAGCCTGCGCGCGCTCGACGACCTCGTCCGGCAAGGCAAGGTGCGCTATGTCGGCTGTTCGAATTTTCCCGCCTGGCAGATGGTGGACGCCGCATGGACCGCGAAAACCGCCGGGCTCAATGCATTTGTCAGTTGCCAGGACGAATATTCGCTGGTCCGCCGCGACGCCGAGGCCGAACTGTTGCCGGCGGCCCGACGGCTTGGCCTCGGCCTGCTGCCCTATTTCCCCCTCGCCAGCGGACTGTTGTCCGGCAAATATCGCCGGAACGTCGCCTTGCCCGAAGGAACCCGGCTGGCGAATACGCAACGTCTCGCAGACCGTTACTTGACGGATCGGAACTGGGCAGTCGCAGAGAAACTCGGCGACTTTGTGGAATCCCGGGGCCGGACGATGCTGGAACTGGCGTTCTCCTGGCTGCTGGCACAGTCGCCGGTCGCCAGCGTCATCGCCGGCGCTACAAGGCCCGAACAGCTTGAACAGAATGTCAAAGCCGGCGCCTGGCAGCTTACGGCCGACGACCTGGCGGAAATCGACCGGTTAACCGCCTGATCGCAGGAGATCCCGCCCCCTTCGGGCTGACCCGCCCAATTGCCCTCCCGCCGTCATGGCCGGGCTTGTCCCGGCCATCCAAACCTTTGTTTCTACAAATAAAATCGTGGATGACCGGCACAAGGCCAGTCATGACAGATGAGTCTTCGCGACCGCCCGCTGGTATGAGTCAGATCGCGCCGGCCTCTTTCAGCGCCGCGACACCATCCGCGCCGAGACCCAGCCAGGTCCCGTACACCTCCTGATTATGCTGCCCAAGCGAGGGGCTCGGTATGGGCTCCACCGGATCGGCTCCGTGCAGGCGCAACGGGGTGTTGGGCACGACGATGGGCCCCAGGGACGGGTGGTCGATCCGTTGCAGCATGCCGCGCTCATGCATGTGCGGGTCATTCATGACTTCCACGGCATTGCGAACCGGCGCACTGGGGATTTTGTAGCGCTTGGCGATCGCCGCCACGTCCATCTTGCCGAGTGTGCGCGTCCAGGCGGAGACGACGGCTTCGGTGGCCTCCATGTTCGCGGTGCGCGCAGCGTTCGTGGTGAAGCGCGGATCGTCCTTCAGGTCCTCGCGCCCCATCGCGGTCAACAGGTTGGTCCAGTGCCCTTCGGTCACCACATGGATGGCGACCCAGCCGTCCTTGGTCTGGAACGCGTTGTACGGAGCGCTCCCGAGACCGGCCTGGCGGTTGCCGGCACGCGGCGGGATCTTGCCGGTCCGAAGATGGTAGTCGTAGCTGGATGCCAGCGTCGGATACACGGCCTCCTGCATGGCGACCTCGACCAACTGGCCCTCGCCCGTTGCCGTCCGATGCAGCAGCGCTGTCATCACCGCCGCATAGAGATGGATGCCGCCCATGAAATCGACCAGCGTCGGGCCCGCCTTCATGGGCGGACCGTCCGGATCGCCGGTCACACTCATGATCCCGGAGGCCGCCTGGATGGTGAAATCCATCGCCAGGTTATCACGGTCGGGACCGGTGATGCCGAAACCGGTGCCTGTCGCATACACCAGGCGTGGATTGACCTGCTTCAGCACGTCGTATCCGACGCCAAGCCCGTCGAGCGTACCTGGCGAAAAATTCTCCAACAACACATCCGCTCGGGCTACCATCTTCTTCAGCAGGTCTTTGCCGGCCGGCGATTTCAGGTTGAGCGTCACGGCCCGCTTGTTGGCATTGAGCATCGCCATCGGCAGCGTGGTGTCGCCGCCCGTCGCGATGATCCTCCGGCGCAGCGGTTCGCCGCCCGGCGGCTCGATCTTGATGACATTCGCGCCCGCCTTCGCCATCAGCATGGTGGCGTACGGCCCTTGGTAGATTTGACCGAAATCCAGAACGGTCATGCCCGCGAGCGGGGTGGTCATCGGAGAATCCTCACCAGGTGATCGTTGCCAACGACCTTAGCCCGGCCGTCGCCGATGCCCAAACAACGCCGCCCCCTCACGCAGCGAGGCGGCTGAAACTGACCACCGCGGCGACACAAGCGGCGACCGCGGCGATGGACAGGGCGACGACGGGACCATTATCCGGAAATGCCGTGAATATCAGCGCCACCAAGGCCGCGCCCATCGACTGGCCGAGCAGTCGCGCGGTGGCCTGCATGCCGCTTGCGCCGCCGGTGCGGATGGGCGGCGCGGAGGTGATGATGGCGCGGTTGTTCGGCGTGTTGAAGAAACCGAAGCCGAGGCCACACACCGTCATCCTCCAGACGATATCCAGCGTCGTCGGATGGTCGGGCAGCAAACTCATTGCCAGCAGCCCCAGACCCATGACCGTCATGCCGCACCCACCCAGCAGGCCGGCCGGATAGCGATCCGCCAGACGCCCGGCAAATGGGGCGATCACCGCCACCACCAGCGGCCAGGGAGTCATCAGAAGCCCGGTCCTGACCTGGTCGAGGTTGAAGCGATGCTCGAACAGGAAGGGCAGCGAGACCTGGCCGATCGCCTGCGCAATGAAGGAACAGATCGAAGTGGCGACGGACAGCGCGAACAGCGGGATACGAAACAGATCGACCGGCAGCATCGGTGCCGTCCGGCTGAGTTGGCGAAACACCAGCGCCGTGCCGGAGACGGCCGAGATCACCAGCTCGACGGCGACATGCGTCCAGGAATCGCCGTGGCCCATTTCGGATACGGCGAACAGCAGCGTGCCGAACGCCACACCCTGGAGGACCGCGCTCCCGCCATCGAACCGCACGCCGGAGCGCGGGGTGTCCGGCAGTGCCCGCAACGCGATGAAGGCGCCAAGGACGCCCAAAGGAACGTTGACCGCAAACAGCCACGGCCAGGGTGCAACGGCTAGAATGACGGATGCAACCGATGGTCCGAGGGCAGACGCAATCGAGCCGACGGTCGCGTTCAGCCCAACGCCCCGGCCCAGCCAGCGGCGCGGATAGATGAACCGGATCAACGCGCTGTTCACGCTCATGATTCCGGCCGCGCCAAAACCCTGAAGGACACGCGCAAGGATCAGCGTGCTGAGAGAGGACGACATCGCACAGGCGAGCGAGGCGATGGTGAACAGCACCAGCCCGTACTGATAGATGCGGCGGTAGCCGTAGATCTCGCCCAGTGACGACAGCGGCAGCAATGAGATCGTCACCGCCAACTGATAGGCATTCACCACCCAGATCGAATTGGCGGGCGAGGTGTTCACCTCCCGCGCAATGGTCGGCAGCGCGACGTTGGCGATGCCGCCATCCAGGACGGCAAGGGTCAGCCCCAGGCCGATCGTCAGGATCGCCCAGAGCCGCTGTGGCATGGGCACGCCATCGGGCGCCGGGACCGACGGGGCGACGGATGATTGCGACGCAACGGCCATTAACCGGGAACTTCCGTCAGAATATCGAGCACCGCATCGACCGGAAGCTCGGTCAGGTCATCCCGCCGCAGCACACGGGTCCAGCGGCCAACGGGCGCGCAGAGCGCCGGGTCGGAATCGCTCGAAAACAACGTGACGCTCGGACAGCCCGCGGTCGCCAGCAAATGCATCGGCCCGGTATCGTTGCCGACGGCAAACCGGGCACCGCGGCCGAGGTCGGCGAGATCGCCGAAGCTCGTCTTTCCTGTCAGATCGATGGCATTGGGAATCTGTCCGGCCAGCGACGCCTCCTGCTGCGATCCCAGAACGACGGGGACGACACCTTGGGCGTGCAAACCAGAGGCCAGCGCCTGATACCGCTCAACCGGCCAGCGCTTGCGCAGGCGATGGGACGAACTGCCGGGCACCAGCAACGCGTAGTCCCGAGGCAGGCTGAACCGTCCGATGTCGCCTCGGCACCAGGAGATGTCCGCGGCCGGGAAGTCGGTGATCCCTGCCTGCCGCAGTTGCCCCTGGATGCGGACCACGTCATGCAGGTGATTGCGCCTGGGATCGCGATCGGGCAGCGAGCAGCCATAGGCGATACCGGACCACTCCGGCCGGTGCTTCGGAGGAAAGAGGGAAAGGTAGCGCGACGAACGTGCCGACGTTTGCAAGTCGTAGACCCGGGTGAACTCGTTCGGAGAGGAGCAAGCTCCGCAGTCGCCTCGATCCGGCCAGATCCAGGCGCGCGGGTCTTGGGTCGACCATCACATGATCGAAATAGGGAAACGTGCGCAGCCAGTCGGCAAACGGCGCGCTGGTCAGCACGCCGATGGGCGCGCCGGCGTGATGCTTGCGGATGGCGGCGAAGGCAGCCATCGACAGGACGATGTTGCCGAACGCCCCGAGCTTGATGATCAGGATGCCGGGCGCCCTTTGCGCAGCTTGGGCCGGCTCTGCTCCAGTCATATCATTCGGCATGCATATCCGGGGCCGGGAAATGTTCGACCCAGTGCCGGGCAATATCGAGGCGGCGCGTAACCCAGACGCCGTCGAAGCGGCCTATGTGGTCGAGCAGCCTTTGCAGACCGGCAGCACGCGCCGGATGCCCCATGATCCGCATGTGCAGACCGATGGACAGCATTTTCGGCTGCGTCCGTCCCTCCTGGTACAGGAAGTCGAACGCGTCACGGCAGTAATGGAAGAAGTCGTCGCCGGTCGCGAACGTGCCGCGCCCGAACTTTGAATCGTTCGTCGACAGGCTGTACGGCACGACCAGATGGGGACGCCCCTGGACCCGCGTCCAATAGGGCAATTCGTCGTCATAGGCGTCCGAGTCGTAGAGAAAGCCGCCCTCCTCGACCAAGAGCTTCCTCGTGTTGACGCTCGGGCCGCTGCGGCAATACCAGCCGAGCGGCCGCTCACCCATCGTCTGCTCGATGGACGCGACCGCGCGGGCGATTCGTTCGCGTTCGACGTCCTCCGACAGTTCGAAGTGCTTTTCCCAGCGCCAGCCGTGGCAGCAGATATCGAAGCCCGCGTCACGGATGGCGGCTGCAGCGGGTGGATTGCGTTCCAGGGCCAGGGCGCAGCCGAAGATCGTCATCGGCAACGAACGCTCCTGGAACAGGCGCATGATACGCCAGAAGCCGACGCGGCTGCCGTAGGCGAACATTCCCTCGGCCGCGAGGTCCCGGCCGACGACACCGGGACTGCTGTTTCCGTATTCCGTCAGGCCCCATTCGGAGGCGGGATCGCCGTCGGGCACCGATGGCTCCGACCCCTCTTCGAAGTTCAGAACGAAATTCACCGCGATGCGCGCGCCGTTGGGCCAGCGCGGGTTGGGCGGTGCCGCACCGTAACCGATCAGATCCCGATCCATCAGCCGCAATCCCCTTCTGTTCGGCGCCATCTTGAGCCCGTCAGCTTGGCCTCACCATCCGCGCCCTGGATGACCGGCTGCATGGTAGCGTCCGATGACCGCCCCGCCCATGACCGCCCCGCCCATGACCACTCAGGCAGCCCGGCGTTTTTGCGGGACCGCCGCCACGTCGCCAAGCCATTCGTCGGCATGGGTGGATTCCGCAATTAGCAGCCCTGCCCGGCAATCTGGGACTTTAACCCACCCTTGCCCATATTGCTGTTGCCGGGACACCTCGCACGCGTTGTGGCGAAGATGCTGATTGACGTTTGGTGACATGCCGTTGAAAAGCCGGGACCATGTCGGATACCGCTATCCCGTGGATCATCAGTGAAGGCCTTGCCGGTCTGAACGCCCAGGCCATCGGCCTCGCCGAGGCTGCGGGTCTTCGGCACGAGTTGAAGGTATTGCGCCCTGCAGCCCCGTGGAAGTGGGTTACCGCGAAGTTCTGGCCGAATCCGCTTACGGTGGTCGCGGGATCCCTGACGGCGCCGCTGCCCGGGCTGGCCATCGGTTGCGGCGGAATGGCCGGCGCCGTGCTGGCCGCCCTGCGCCGCCGTTCGATGCGGGTCGTGCAGGTGCAGAATCCCCGGATCGATCCAAGATCCTTCGACCTCATCATCGCCAACCGCCACGATGAACTGACCGGCCCGAACGTGATCGTCACCCGGACCGCGCTGCATCGGGTCACGGCGGAGCGGCTTGCCGGGGCCGCCACTGCGTGGAAGGAGCGGTTCGCGGCGCATCGGCGGCCGATGGTCGCACTGCTGCTGGGCGGCAGCAATGGCCGGTATCGATTGGATACCGCCGTTGCCGGCCGCCTTGCCGGACAACTGGTCGACATGGTCAAACGCGACCAGGTCGGCGTCGTCGTGACCCCTTCCCGACGCACCGATCCGGCCGTCACACAGTTGCTACGAGACGCCCTGACCCCAGTCGGGGGATGGGTCTGGGATTTCGAGGGCGAGAACCCTTACTTCGGCATGCTCGCGCTGGCCGACATGATCATCGTCACACAGGACAGCGTGTCGATGATCTCGGAAGCATCGGCGACGCATGCTCCTGTCATGATTGCCGCCCTGCCCGGCAAATCGAGACGGCAAAGCCTGTTTCTTGAGACGATGATGCAGGAGGACCGAGTCCGCCCGTTCGAAGGGCGTTTCGCGCCCTGGCCGGTCGCCCCGCTGAACGATACCTTCGCTGCGGCGGAAGAGATGCGGTATCGCCTGGGTCTGTAGGAACCATCATGCTTCAGATTGAAACCTTCGACGCCAAGGCTGGCGGTAACGTCATCTATAAGGCGTTGACCCACCCAATCGCCGCCGAGGCGATCAGCCGGCTCTATGCGGAGCTGGAAGCGCCCGTCGCGCTCTACGATCCGGATGGCATCGCCGATGCGCTGCTCGCGCTCTACCCAACACCGGTGGACGCTGTCTTCGTGCATGACGTGTCCATCGTGGGGCAATTGCGGGGAGGCTTGCCCGCCCGCCCCCTTACCCAGTTACCTGCCAGCCCCGCTCGGACCGTGCTGATCGCCGCGTTCGACGCGCAGAAGATTGCTGCGCGCATTGCGCCGCTTGTGCCGCCGGGGGCGAAGCTTGTCACCCTGGATGAAGTCCGGTTGCCTGCGGACCTGCTGAGCGTCCCGAACCGCTATCTCGACAGGCTGAACTTCGCGACCAATTTCGCCTTCTTCCGGGATGCCGACGGGCTCTCGACCCGCGTGGTGTCGGCAAACTATTGGGCCGGATACGGTGCGCGGGCCGTCAGGCTGTGGCTGCGTCTGTTCGGATCGGACGGAACAACGCTCGCAAGCTGGGAGCAGACTCTCCCCGCTGGGGCCGGCGGGTTCTCCATCGATAGCCGCGCTGTGCGGGAGCGATTTGGCCTCGCGCCGTTCACCGGCCAGCTTTTCATCCATGCAATCGGTGTCGCGGGCCACGACGTGGTGAAATACGCGCTCGACACCTATGCCTCGGACAACGGCGCCTCCTTGTCCTGCACGCATGACGCCAATGCCTGGCCGTCCGACCGTTTTGCCGGCCTGCCGGCGCCGCAGGCGGATGAAACCGTCATACTGTGGCTACAGAACAGTCACGCTGTGCCCATTCCGCCCGGCACGATCCAACTCGATCGGATGGGCGCAGAAAAGCCTGTGCCATTCAGCGAGGCCGTCGGACCTTTCGCCACGATCGCGCTGGACGTCTCACGATTTCTGCCGGGCCTGCTTTGGCCGAACCAGATCGAGGTCCGAACGGGACGCCATGTCGTCCGCCCGCGCTATGAGGTGACACGAGGCGAACGGGTCCGGATCGCGCATGTCAATGTCGAGCGCGACACGCTGAAGCCTGACCCCGGCATCCCCGCCCTGCCCCCCGAAATGGGCAGGGGTTACCTGCTGCCCTTTCCGATTTTGCCGAAGGATCGTTATCGGACGATTTTCCAGCCGACGCCGATGGCCGTCTGTCAGAACGATCTGCCGATCCGGCTCGACGTTTTCGACCATACCGGCGTCAAATGCGGGGAGCGGTTCCTGGGCTGCCTGCCGCGCGACCACGACTTTGCGATGGACCTGGACGGCTTCGACGTCACGAACGGACATGCAGAGCTTGTCTATGATTTTCGCGACGGTGGCGAGGCCGACGGGTGGCTGCACGCGCTGTTCCGCTATGAGGACCGGCAATCAGGCCATGTCGCCGAGTTCGAGCTTCGGCGCGCATATCTTCAACACGGCAATGACCTATCGTGACGAGCCGCAATCCTACGCGGGCCCGCCCCCCGGCCTGTCCACACGGCTTTTTCTGAAGCTGGGCGACGGCAGCCGAAACAGCTTCGCGGCGCTGATCTTTCCGGCATCCGGGCCCTGGCACGCGCGTTCCTCGACGCAGTTGCAGCTTGTCGACGGGAACGGCGCGGTCATTGCCGAGACCTCGATCGAAATTCCCTGTTCGGGATCATGCTTTGTCTGGCCGCATCAGACCTTCACATCCAAGGCGCTCGGCCGAGCGGGACCTGGCGGGTATGTCCTGGTGAGGGACGCGACGTGCCGGCTGTTCGGCTATCATGGGCTGATGGACAGTGCGGGTGGATTTTCGCTCGATCACATGTTTGGATTCTAGTTCAAAACGAATGGGCGGACCCCTGTTGCCTGGATGACGCAGGTGACCACGACTTACAGATTTTCCAAGACATGCTGTAACGATCTACGGATTTCAGTTGCGGCCGGACGCGGTCGATCGTGCATGATCACAATACCGCGACACACGCTGAAGTGTGCAAGCCGGTGATCACTCAAAACCCGGACACAATCTCATTCGCATGAGGCTAGGTTATGACACACGCCACGCCCTTTGCTGTTGAAGAGCACATTCATGGCGAAACCACATGGGTCGCCGTGCGGTCGAGAGGCGCGGATTGGTCCTGGCTGACGCCCGAGGAAGCCGTTCGGATCGGCCGGGAGTGGATCGAGAAATACGCTCGGTCAGCCGACCAGGACCGTTAGAGCGTGATGACCGGAGGCGGAATCGCCGGAGGTCTGAATCACGCGATCAAACAAACACCTGGAGCAGGATGGCTGAGCGAAAGCGATGTCATCCTGCTCTAGACTGCGATCGCTCCGACCGGAAGCGGTGAACGCGTGAACCGCTGTCTCCAACGGAGCTGGACCGAACTTGACCTGACACAGTCAGGGTAAGCCGGTCACGTCGATCCCTAAATCCGATCCCTCCGCGCGGGCGGAGGAACCGGGATGCAGGCAATGACTCCGTTTCGGCTGGTATCAGGCGGCCGGGAATTTGCATTTGTCGTTCAACGGATGCAGGACCTCCGCCGGCGGCGTCGTTCTGACCAGCTTGTACAAGTCCCATTCGCTCTTGCTCTCGGCCGGTGACTTGACCTCGAACAGATAGGCGGGGAATTCACCGCGGCCGTCGGCACGCACGCGGCCCGGACCGAAGGCGTCGTCGTCCGTCGGAAGCGCCTTCATCTTCGCCACGACGGCGCGGCCGCTTTTTTTCGCCTCTGCGCCACCCATGGCCGCGACGGCCTTCATATAATGGATGGTCGAGCCGTAGGAACTGGCATGCGCCTGGTTCGGGTAATTGTTGGCCTTGGTAATCGCCAACAGCTTCTTGGTGAAGGACCGCGTGCGATCGTTCAAGTCCCAGTAGAACGTCTCGGTCGTCAGCAACCCGCCGCAAATCTGCGTGCCGAGCGAATGGGGGTTTTGCAGGAACATCAGCAGTGGGGCGAGTTTCTTGGTCTTGTTGAGACCGAACTCGGCAGCTTGCTTGATGCAGTTCTCGGTATCGAGCCCGGCGTTGGCGAACGCGATCACCTCGGCACCGCTGGCGGCGGCCTGCGTCAAATAGGACGAGAAGTCCGTCGTATCGGGGAAAGGATAGCGTGTCGCTCCCTTGACCGTTCCGCCACCGTTCTTGACGACCTCAGCCGTCAAGGTTTCCAGGGATTGCCCGAAGGCGTAATTGGCGGTGATGAAATACCAGGACTTGAACCCCTGCGCGATCAGCGATCCGCCGGTGGAGTGGGCGTTCTCGTATGTATCAAAGCTCCAGACAATACTGTTCGGACTGCATTGCTCATCCGTCAGAGACGAGACCGTCGCCGATGCATTGAGCATGAGCTTGTCTTTGGCTTTCGCGACCTCGGCCACGGCGAGTGCGACGGAGGAGGTGGGTACATCCGCGGCGACATCCACCCCACTGTCGAACCACTGGCGCGCGATGGAGGCCGCGACATCCGGCTTGTTCTGATGGTCGGCGGATATGACTTCGACATCGCAATCAAGATGAGACCGCATTTCGTCGACGGCCAACTGTGTTGCAGCCAGCGAGGTCGGCCCGGTGTTATCGCGGTAGGTGCCGGAGAGATCGGTCATTACGCCGATGACGATTTTTGTCCGTCCCTGCGCGCGTGGCCTGATCGTCGGGACGAGTGAAAGGGCGGCTGCGCCCCCAATGAGGCCGCGGCGAGTCGAGATCATCTGATTATCCTCCCTGAAGCCGCCTTTGTTTTTGCGGCTTCGTCCATTCCGGAACAGTCCGGTGGCATACTCTACCGGAACGTACGGAACGCTCAAGATCGCAGAGTCGCCTTCCCAGGCGAAACGCTTGAGAGGTCAGGCGGTTCGGCGGCTGCCTTCTTGCGGCACGGCGGATCACGCAATAAGAGGAATATTTTCTCTCTAAAGACAATATTCCCCACCCTCCACCTTGCAACCAGCCACCCGCCTCACAACATCCGCCGGACTTTCAGCCTCAAGCGAAACATTCCAGCCGGATCCTCCCCACCATGTCCCAGCCTCGCACGTCCACCGCCCACCGCGACCTCGATCCCTGGAACGGCCTGTTCTACACCGTCGCCGACCGCCTCACGCCGCTGTTCAAGGGCGAGGGCCGCGGCAAGGTCTATGCCCGCTATGCCGCCGGCGAGGCGATCGCCGGCTACCATCCGGACTCGCGCGCGGACTACGCCACCATCGGGCGTATCCTGGCGCTGTCGCTGGCCACCATCACCGCCGCCGAACACGCCTCGCGCCAGGATCTGCCGACCGACGACCTCGTGCGGGTCCTCGGCAAGGTCCACACGCTGAGCCAGGCCGCCGACCGCGCGGAACGCACCATGATGACGCGGCGCAGGCAGATGCAGGAGGACGGCGTGCACCGCGACGCGCTGGTGCCGCGGCCGAGCGGCCGGCCGTCGCGCTATGCGCCGCTGCCGGCCGACGATCCGGCCTCGGCGGCGGCGCGCGAGGCGGAGGAACAGGAGGCTGAGAAAACTGTCGCGGAGCCCCATCCGCCGGCCACGAAGCCCCAGCCTGCTCCCGCCGCTGCCCTGGGCGAACCGCCGGCCGCAAACGATGCAGCGCTTGCCCCGCAGCCAGCGGCGCAGCCCGCACCTACCTCCACCCGGACTGAACAGCCGGCCACGCAGGTCGCAGCGACCGGCCGGGAACCGGAGGCTCCGCCGGTTGCGCCGGCAAAGGCCAGAGGCCCGCGCATGCCGGAGACGGTGCCGGCGGCCCTGCGCGCCGCGTTCCAGTCCGGCCACCCGCCGGCTGCCGTGGTGACGTCCCGTCCAGGGTTCCCTGCGACAGCCGCGGGAGACACGGGATTCGGACCGGTCACAGACCGGCAGTCGGCACCCTCTTGGTCCGTCCTGAAAGAAGAGAATTTAACCGCGGATGAACACGGATGAACGCGGATGGCCGTTTCGCGTTGGCACTGCCCGTGAAAGTCGCCCCCGTGAAAGTCGCCAAGGCATGGCGCGTGCCCATCAGGTGCATGCTGAGCCGCCGCAAGTCCCGTCATCATCGATCTGTGTTCATCCGCGTTCATCTGCGGTTGATTTCCTCTCCGAACCGGCACGGTCGACCCCGTCCCAGAAAAGGAACTCAACCGCGGCTGAACGCAGATGGCCGGTCATTTCCTCGGCAAACTTTAGCAGTTTCGTGGCATCCGCACCGATAAGACCGCGGCAACTTCCTCAGCGCCATCCGCCTGCCCGCTACTGTCATTGGGCTTAGTTGACGACGCGCCCTGGAGCAGGATGACATCGCTTTCGCTCAGCCATCCTGCTCCAGGTGATTGTTTGATCGCGTGATTCAGACCTCCGGCAATTCCGCCTCCGGTCATCCCGCTCTAATCTTCCGTGCGGCTGGCACCTGAACTGCGGCACCAGAACAAAGACCCCTGAACAAAGACCGCAGACTGGCACAAGCGCGCCGCGCAGACCCTCACCGATCAGAGAATATCCAGCGACCGCTTCGACCGCGGTGCCGGGTGCGCCGCATCGATCACCGCCAGATCATCGGCGGTCAGCACCAGATCGGCCGCGCCGGCATTCTCCCGCACATGAAGCGGGTCTGCCGCCTTGGGGATCGAGATCACGTGCCCGCCGCGCATCGTCCAGGCGATCGCCACCTGCGCCGGCGTCGCGTCATGGCGCTTCGCCACCGTCTGCAGCGCCGAGGACCGCAGCAGCCGCCGCACGTCATGCCCCAGCGGCGAGTATGCCATCACCGGGATGCCGTGTTCGGCACACCAGGGCAGCAGATCGTATTCGATGCCCCGGCTGCCGACATGATACAGCACCTGGTTGGCGGCGCAGGCCCCGCCGCCGGGCACGCCCGCCAGTTCCTCCATGTCGTCGGTATCCAGGTTCGACACGCCCCAGTACCGGATCTTCCCCGCCGACCGCAGCGCATCGAATGCCGCGACCGTCTCGGCCAGCGGATGACCGCCGCGCCAATGCAGCAGATAGAGGTCGATGCAATCGGTCCCGAGCCGCTTGAGGCTACGCTCACACGCCGCGACCGTGCCGCTGCGCGACGCATTGGACGGCAGCACCTTGCTGACGATGAACACCTTGTCCCGCTGACCGGCGATCGCCTGCGCCACCACCTGTTCGGCGCCGCCATTGGCATACATCTCGGCGGTGTCGATCAGCGTCATCCCGAGGTCGATGCCCAGCCGCAGCGCATCGGCCTCCGCCGTCGCCTCGCCGCTTCGTTCACCCATATACCAGGTCCCCTGCCCGAGGGCCGGAACCGCCTCCCCGCCTGGAAGCGTGCCACCTGGAAGTGTAACTCTGCGCATCAGCTTGCCAATCCCTCTGCCACCCGCATCACCCGCAGGAAGTTGCCGCCCCAGAGTTTCTCCAGGGCTCCACGGTCATAACCCCGGCGCAGCAGTTCGGTTGTGACATTGTGGCTCTGGCCGGCGTCGTTCCAGTCGCTGAACCCGCCGCCGCCGTCGAAATCCGAGGAGATGCCGACATGGTCGATCCCGATCCGGCGCACCGCGTGGTCGATGTGATCGGCGAAATCGGCGACCGTTACCTCCTCGGGCTTGGCGTTCGCCTTGAGGAAGGCGGAGACCGCGGTGATCTGCACCACCCCACGGACGTCGCGAATGACATCCAACTGCCAGTCCGTCATGTTCCGGGAATGATCGCACAGCGCACTGACGCAGGAATGGGTCGAGACGATGGGCGAGCGGGATTCCTCGGCCGCCTGCACCATGGTGTCGCGGGAGGTATGGGCGACATCGACCAGCATCCCCACCCGGTTCATCGCCACGATCGCCGCCTTGCCCAGCGCCGACAGCCCGCCATGTTCGGTCTCCCGGTCACCCAGGTCGCGGCGTGGATTGCAGGAATTGGCCAGCGCGTTATGGCCGTTATGGGTCAGCGTCATATAGACTGCACCCTTGGCCCGCAGCGCGGCGATGCGTCCCAGGTCGGCGCCGACCACGAAGCCGTTCTCGACGCAGGGCACGATCGCCTGCATGTCCTCGTGCTTCGCGGCCTCGATCGCCGCGGCGCGCGAGCAGATGCGCACCCGGTAGTCCGAGACGGCGTCCGGCATGCGGTTGATCTGATCGAGCATGGCGACGGCGCGCTGAAAGGCGGTGTCCTCGGTCGCCGGGGTGCGCGTTACCTGCGGGACATAGGCCACCAGGCACGCCGCGCTGACCCCGCCTCTGCGCAGCTTCGGCAGGTCGACCTTGCGCGTGCTGTCGTGGAACGGGTCAGGCCCGGTCGGCCAGGGTATGTCGATATGCGTGTCCAGAGTGACGATGGCACGATGGATGGAAAGCGCGTCAGGCTGCACGGCGTCGTTCATGCCGATACGCTTACAGATAACCGCCCAATGGGAAAGAGGGCGGGAAAGAGGGTGGGAAAGACCCTGGGGCGTCTGTCGATTGCGATCGGTGTCTCGATCGCAGCCGGACACGGCACGGCGTCCGCCGCCCAGGCCGCCGGATCGGACAGCCGAACACTGGGAAGCTGGGTGCTGGACTGTCCGGACAACGCCTGCGTGCTGCATCACGCCCACCCCTTATTCGCCAAGGGCGGTGTCTCCGCGCAGTTGGAGGTGCGTGCGACCGAGGCTGGCCGTGTCCCCCTCATCGCGGTCCGTGGTCTGCCGCGCGATCCGATGCTCAGCGCCGCCATTGCCGGAGGACTCCGTGCCACGCTGCAACTGGGGAACCAGGCGCCGGCACCGCTGAGCTGCGGGCTGGCGGGCGAGGCCTATCTCTGTCAGCCGAGCGGCGCCGCGGCGGCGGCGTTGGCCCGAACGCTGCCGGACGCCGGGTCGGTGACGATTGCGCTTGCAGCGGGGCTGCCCGGACAGGAGGTTCAGCCGATCGGCAAACGCACGCTCGATCTGACCGGCACGCGGGAGGCGCTGGCCCATCTGCCGACCCATCCCGCGCCCGCGGAGGTCCCGACGGGTGAGACCGGGCCGCAGCCAATTCCGCGCGGCTGGCTGGCGCTGCTGGACAAGGGGCTGAAAGCGGTCGGCTACCCCAACGGCAGCACCGACCTGTCCGCGTTCGTCAGCCGCTACCTGCGACGCTAGCGCCGGTGGGAGCGTCGTGGATCACCCGTACTGTCATGAGGCGGAGGCGCCGGATGGGCACTCATTGATGGGCACTCGCTTAGAAGTCCCAGCTCTCTCTCCGTCGTGGTCGGAAGGCGTGGAACCGCCACGGCGCACATGGCGACCCTATGGAACCACCCCACCCTGGCCGCCTACCCGATCGGCGGCGAGCCCGGCTCCGGCGGCGACTCCGGTTCCGCGGTCGCGGCCTCCAGCGCCGCCAGGCGGTCCGCCAGCGCCACACACCTGGCTTCCAGTTCGGCGAGCCGCGCCTCCGCCGCCTCCTGCCCGGCGCGCGCGTTGGCGGCGAGGTCCTTTACGGCATCCAGTTCCTCCCGCCGGACCAGCTCAAGCCGCTCGATCATCTCATCGGCTCTGGCCCGCATCATCGCCTCGGTCTCCTCGCGGAGACCAGCCAGCGCGGCGAACGCACCCTGGGCGACGCCTGTCAGGTCATCGAAGAAACGTGGCCGGTCATTCATCGACGGAGCCTCCTGTGCTGTCATGCGGCTTTCGCCGCTCATCATCCCCCCGTATATAGCGCGCCTATGATCCTGATAACTGGCGGTGCCGGGTTCATCGGCTCCAATCTGCAAGCGGCGCTGGCTGCGCGCGGCCACGAAACCGTGGTGGCCGACAGCCTCGGCAGCGACGGTAAATGGCGAAACCTGGCCAAGCACCCGCCGTCGCGCGTCGTGCACCCGGATGAGCTGCGACGATTTCCTCGACAGCCACCCGCCGCTGGAGGTGGTCTTCCACCTCGGCGCCGTCAGCGAAACCACCGCAGTGGACGGCGATCACACCTGGGCCACGAATGTCGAGCTCAGCCGGTATCTGTGGGAATGGTGCGCCCAGCGCGGGGTGCGCTTCGTCTATGCCTCCTCGGCCTCGACCTATGGCGACGGCGCGCAGGGGTTCGAGGATGACTTCACCCTGGCGGGGCTGGAGAAGCTGCGGCCGCTCAACCTCTATGGCTGGACCAAGCATGCCTTCGACCTGCTGGTCGCGCGGCAACTGGCGCCCAAGCCGACACGGCCGCCGCAATGGGCCGGGCTCAAGTTTTTCAACGTCTACGGCCCGAATGAGTATCACAAGGGCAAGATGATCTCGGTCGTGAAGGTCAAGCATGACGAGGTCGCGGCCGGCGGCCCGGCACGGCTGTTCAAGTCGGACCAGCCGGGTCTGGCCGACGGGGCGCAGTCGCGCGACTTCATCTGGGTGGGCGACGTCGTCGATGTGATGCTGTGGCTGCTGGAAACGCCGGGCGTAAACGGGCTGTTCAACCTCGGCACCGGCCGGGCCCGCACCTATCTGGACCTGGCGCACGCGGTCTGCGACGCGGCCGGGCAAGCCGCGGCAGGTGCAGTTCATCGACATGCCGCCCAGTCTTGTCGGGCAGTACCAGTCCTTCACCCAGGCGCCGATGGAGCGGCTGCGTGCCGCCGGCTACGCCGGGCAGTTCACCCCGCTGGAAGAGGGCATACGGCGTTACGTCCAGGACCATCTCGCGACGGCCGATCGCTTCGTATGATACCGGTCCTCCTGTTTCCGCAATTCGACCCGGTGATCGTCCAGCTCGGACCGCTCAGCATCCGCTGGTATGCGCTCGCCTATATCGTCAGCCTGGTGCTCGGCTGGCGGCTGGTGCGGCGGCTGGTTCAGGCAACGCCGGTGGTCGCCACGCCGCTGCAGGTCGACGACTTTCTGACCTGGGCGACCCTGGGCGTCGTCCTCGGCGGGCGGCTCGGCTATGTGCTGTTCTACCAGCCCGCTGCCTACCTGGCGCATCCGGCCCAGATCTTCGCCGTCTGGGAAGGCGGCATGAGCTTCCACGGCGGCATGCTGGGCGTGGCCATCGCCTGCATCCTGTTCTGCCGCAAGGAGAAGATCCCGCTGCTGGGCTTCGCCGACCGGATCGCGATCGTGGCGCCGATCGGGCTCGGCCTGGGGCGGGTCGCCAACTTCATCAACGGTGAGCTCTGGGGCCGCCCGGCGCCCGACTGGCTGCCTTGGGCGATGATCTTCCCGCGCGCGGGCGACGATCTCCCGCGCCATCCCAGCCAGATCTACCAGGCGCTGCTGGAGGGCGTGCTGCTGCTGACCGTGATGGCTGCTGCTGTCGCGGCGGGAGAGCCTGCGCGACCGCTTCGGCCTGCTGACCGGCGTGTTCCTGTGCGGCTATGGCGTCGCCCGCATCATCGGCGAGTGCTTCCGCGAGCCGGATGCGTTCCTGGGCTTCCTCGCCTTCGGCACCACGATGGGACAGATCCTGTCGGTGCCGATGATCCTGGCCGGCATCTGGCTGATCGCGCGGGCGAGACCGCGCCGACTGCCTGAATGACCACAGGCGCGCCGCCGAATGGGGCTGAGCGGCTGGATCGGTTCATGGCGCGGGCGAATGCGGCCTACTACGGCGGCCACGACCCGTTCGCGGACTTCACCACCGCGCCCGAAATCTCGCAGATGTTCGGCGAGATCCTGGGGGTCTGGACGGCGATGGCCTGGACCGCCGCCGCCCGCCCGGACCCGTTCCTGCTGGTGGAGGCCGGACCCGGCCGCGGCACCCTCATGCGCGACCTTCTGCGCGGTCTCCGCTCTGCCATGCCCGCCTGTGCCGCCGCCGCTCGGGTGCAGTTCATCGAGACTTCGGTGCGGCTACGGGAAAACCAGGCTTCCCTGGTTCCCGACGCCCTCTGGCACGACAGCCTGGACAGCGTGCCGCCGGGGCCGATGGTTCTGGTGGCGAACGAATTCCTCGACGCCCTGCCGATCCGGCAGTTCGTCCGCCGAGCGGGTGGCTGGTGCGAACGTTACGTGGCCGGCGGCGCGTGGATCGAGCATCCCCTGCCCCCGGACGAGGCCAAGGCCGTGGTGCCGGCCCGGCCAGGCGTGCATGAGGGGGCGGTCGTGGAGATCAACGAACCGGCCAGGGCGTTCGTGTCCGCCGTGGCGCAACGGCTCGCCGATCAGCCGGGGGCGGCGCTGTTCGTCGATTACGGCCCAGCGCGGAGTGCCGCCGGCGATAGCCTGCAGGCCATCGCGGCGAAGCGCATGGCCGACCCGCTGGCCGATCCGGGTCACGCGGACCTGACGGCGCATGTCGATTTCAGCGACCTCGCCGCCCTCGCGCGCAGCCACGGCGCCAGGGCGTGCGGGCCGGTCACGCAGGGCAGCTTCCTCACGGCATGGGGCCTGTTCGCGCGCGCGCAACGTCTGTCCGCAGCGCGGCCCGACCAGGCCGAGACCATTCATCGTGCGGCGCTGCGCCTGGCCGGACCGGATGAAATGGGCGAGCTTTTCAAGGTGTTGGCGGTCACGCCGCCTGGCTGGCCCGACCTGCTGGAGCCAGGTTGACCCGGACGACGCCGCGTAAGCAGCTGATGTCGGGGTACAGATACAGTTGATTGTGATCGCCGGATGTATGTTGATTGTAACGACCAGATGTATCCTGGCCGCGTGGTGGCAAGAAAGGTCAATTTCGGAACGTTCCATATGGCGCCGCAACCGGATGGGCCGGCGGCCATGTTTGCCCTGACCGGCAGCCGAGGTCTCAGAACCGTGTTCGCTCGGTCGCACCAACTTACCCCCCAGTATCCGGAGACCGGCGTGACCCAACGTGAGCCAACTACACCGCCACGCGTACTGGTCGTCGAAGACACGGCCCTGGTGGCGATGCTGATCGAGACCATGATCGAAGACATGGGCTGGACCGTGGTCGGTCCGGCAGCGCAACTTCAGGACGCGGTGGCTGCGGCCGGCAGCGAGGCGATCGATGCGGCGATCGTCGATGTCAACCTGAACGGGGAAGCCGCGTGGGAGGTCGCAATGGTCCTGCGAGGCCGCGGGGTCCCGTTCGTCTTCACCACCGGCTATAGCGACCAGACGCCGATGCCGCCCGGACTGGAAGCCGCCCCGATCATGGGCAAGCCGTTCCAGGTGCGCGATCTGGAAGCCTGGCTGCGCAGCGTCGTCCCCGAGCCGCCTGACCGTGGCACGCCGAGAGGGCACGCCCAGACGGCACACCGGAGGGCACGCCCAGACGGCACGCTGGACGGCATCAGCGCGGCACCAGCAGCGACCTCCGGCGTCCGAAGACCTCGTGGCGCTCGCCCCTGACAAGCCAGCCGAGTTCCGCCACACTCCGATAGCGGCCGGACAGTCCGGCTGGACTGCCAGGAGGGAAACGGAACCATGAAAGTGGGCTTCATCGGCGTGGGCAACATGGGTGGCCCGATGTGCCGCAACATCATCCGCAACACCAATCATGAGGTGGTGGTCTTCGACCTCAACGCCGAGCGCGCTGAAGGCCTGCACCGACCTTGGCGCCTCCTCCGGCGCGTCGGTCGCCGATGTCGCCGCAGCGTTGCGATGTGGTCATCACCTCCCTGCCCATCCCCAAGCGTGGTCGAGGAGGTGACGCTGGGCCCGGCCGGGATCGCGGCCAATGCCAGGCCGGGGACGGTGTTCATCGACCTGTCCACCAACTGCGCCGGCGACCGCGCGAAAAGTGTGCGAGGGGATGAAGGCCAAGGGCATCGCGATGCTGGAGGCACCGGTTTCGGGCGGCGTGGCCCGCGCCACGGACGGCACCATCGTCATCATGGTCGGCGGCGACGGCGCGACGTTCGAACAGCAGCTTGCCGTTGCTCAAGTCGTTCAGCGGCGAGGTGGTGCATGTCGGCGAGATCGGCATGGGTTCGACCGCCAAGCTGATCAACAACATGCTGGCTTTCTGCAACGCCGCCGCCGCCGCCGAAGCGCTGATGATGGGCAAGCGCTCCGGCATCGACCTCCACAAGCTGGATGCGGTGATCCGCAACGCCAGCGGCATGTCGGCGGGCTATGCCAACCTGTCGAAGAAGGTGCTGGCCGGAGACTATCGCCCCGACCTTCGCGCTCGACCTTGCGCACAAGGATCTGCGCCTGGCGCTTGAAATGGCTGACGAATTGGGCGTCCCCGGCATGATCGCACCACAGGTCATGAGCCTGATGCGGATGGCGCGCGGCATGGGGCTGGGCGGAGAGGATTCCGCCTCCGTCATGCGTGTCTACGAAACGGCGTTGCGGGAAGAGGTGCGCGCCTGATTGGTCCCACGGGATCCGGTACGGCGCCCGCCGTGCCGGCCCCTGGGTGCCGCCCCCCGATCAGGAAGATTTCGAATGATACATTATGTATCAGGTGCGATCGTTGGTCCAGACTCTTATTACGTTGTGTATTAGATCGTCTGGCGTTAGCATGACTTGACCCGGCCAGTAATACGTGTGCCCCGCACCGGTCAGAGAGCGGGAAAGCCGGGGCGAGACGACGTTGCCAGCAGTGTCGGCGCGACCCCCTCCATCCAAGTCCGCCCGTGCAAATGAAAGGATTGAGGAATGGGCGGAAGTGTTCAGTCACCGCACGACCTTTGTCCGGACGGTCCTCGCAGGCCGGTCACCCTTGTAACGGGACGGCCAGATGGTCTCGGAATCCACGCCGATGCGCGTCTGCAATTATTTTTTCCATCGCTGGCCAGGATCGTTTCAGAGCCTTCCCGGCAGCCGTGGGATGATAGCCGTTATCCGTGGATAGTTTGACAAGTGAAAACCCACGTTTTTTCAGCGCGGCAAGTATATCCGCCGGATGCCAATCCGCCCCGGGCTCTTGCGGAACGGTTCAGGTCCGTCAATCCTAGGCAAGAAATTCTCCTTAGAGAAGAAATGGCGGGTGTGGGTGTATCAGCGGTTCCGACGGAAAGTCATGGAAACCCGACGGAAAAGTGTCGGCATCATGAACGGATCTTAGATAAATGTCACGGCTGAGAGACGCGGTGGATCAAAACTCCGATCATCCGCTTGGCATCGGGGCTGATAAGTTGGCTTTCGTCCATCGTCTGCAGGTCATTCTCGCCGCATTGGCCAAGCGCCGACCGCCTTGCGCGCGCGATGAGCGTGTCGCCCTCGGCGTTCCGCAAATGGCTGAAAGGCGAAGCAGAACCCAGCCGCGAGCGGCTTGTTGCCCTCGCCCGCGCCGCCGGCGTCGGCGTGGCATGGCTGGCCGAGGGCGAAGGCCCCGAACCGTCGTTCGAGAGCAACGGGAGCGGCCGGCGCCGCCGGCTGCCCGATCAGGGCGACGACCCGGACTGGAACCAGTTCGTCATCCTGCCGGAGATTGGCCCTCTGCCCGCGCAGGGTGGCCCGGTGCCGGCCCGCTACCTCGCGCTGCGGCAGGACTGGGTGCGCTCGGTGTGCGGCGTCGAGCCGGAGCACCTGGCGCTGGATGTCGCAGTGGACGAATCCATGGCGCCGACCATCAGGCCGCGCGACACGGTGCTGCTCGATACGACTGAGCGCAAAATTGTTTCTAACCGGATCTATGTTCTCGACATCGGCAGCCAGCGCCAGATCCGGCGCGTGCAGCGGCGCCACGACGGCAGCCTGGTCCTGATCAGCGACAACCACGCATATCATCCTGATATCGTTGAAAACGAATCAGTCTCCACGATTGTGGTGCTGGGACGGGTCGTGTGGGTGGGCGGTACAGTGACCTGACCGCCGGCTTCTGCTGTTCGGATCGGGCCTTGGCCTCTCTTGCGGTCATGGCCCAACTCGACCGGGCCATCCTGGGCCAAGGTGGCAGTTTACGAGCGTCAAGTTCCCCGCTGCATGAGATGGCCCGGTCAAGCCGGGCCATGACGGTTAAACAAGCCGGGCCATGACGGGTAAATGGGCCAGGCCATGACGGGGAAATGGGCCGCGTGCCTGAGGGGCCATGACGGCTTCCAGGGATCGCGTCGGTGGGTACGACCCTCTACTGCGCGGATGCCTGTTTGTTCGGATGGTGCTTGCTCGCCGTCTTAATCGGCGTCGGCTGTTTGGCGGTCCCCGACACATCTATCCGCCTGGCGGTCGTCTGCTTCACCGGTTTGCCCGCCGTGGCATGTGCCGTCGTGTGCTTTGTCCCGGCGACATGGTGGACCGCCGGCGTGGCCGCGTACAGGGCGACCCGGCCAGCGAAGCGTGGGCACCGAGACCGGCTGTACCGATCCCGTCTGGACCGATCCCGTCTGATCCGCCGGCAATGTCGTTACCGGTGTGGCGGCCTTTGACGGCTGCACCGGCGCAGGCTCCCGATCCGATTGGCGGCGGATCACGTCGTTGATGCCATTCGAGGCCTCCGCGGCAACGACGACCGCGACGTCGCCCCAGTAGTGATCCAGCGTGCCGGCGGGGATCTCGTTCAACTGCACGACCTTGCCGCGATCGTCGCCGGACGGAGAGTTGACGCTCCACTGCATCTCCACGCGCTCCTTGTGCTGCGGCAACGGCGTGACGACGACCTTGCCCTTGACGATGAAGTCGGCATCCGTCGGCGTGGTCAGCACCACCGGTCCCAGGACGGCCAGGCGCGCACGCATCTGCCGCGTCAGCGCCGCGTTGCCGTCGCCGGGCGCACCCGTTACATCCGCGACCATGACCTTGGCGGACCGGTTGTACAGGCTGTTCGGATCGGCCTTTTCGTGCGCGATGCGGATACCGGTCAGCACGGCGCCGACGCGTGGCGCGGCCTCGGCGGCGATCCGATTCAGCAGTTCCGGCGAGGCGATCGCCCACTCGGCAACGGGCACCGGCTCGCCGACGGCCTTGCCCTCTTCCTTGCCGTCCGGATCGACCACGCTGAATTCCGGACTGACCATATTGCTGCTCTGCGTGGCGCGGGTGATCAGCCGCCAGTCCGTCTTCTCCGGCGTGCCGCGCACCATGGCGGGCACCTCGGTCGCCTGCAGCGCCTTGGCCAACTGCTCTGCCAGGTCCTTGTTCGCCTGATCCGGCAGCAGCGTGTCGGTGCCGGGTGCCACGGCCAGCAGCGGTGCCGGCGGCTTCGCCAGGCGCCGGGCGGTGGCGCCGGGATTACCCAGGAACGGTTCGGGCAGGTCGCCGCAGGCGGAGAGCCCCAGCAAAATTATCAAAAGGCAATACGGCAGGATTCCCCTGCGCAGGACACGTGCGATCATCGGGGGGCTTGAAGCAGAAGGCGAGCCGCACCGAAAGGGGGTCTCACGTCAGCCTGATGGCAGAGATCTGATGACCGATGGGCCCGGATTGCGCCAGCGTGCGGCGGCGGTGGCTGAAGAACCGGTCGGCATCGGCCAACGTGTCATATCCGGTCACGAGTGACTTGTGTCACGCCGGCCTCACGCAGGCGGGCGGCGCAATACAATGCCCAGGTCGAACTGCCAGCGATCCGGCCGCTCACCAGGGGAAAAGAACCGCGCGTCATCAATCTGGCGCGCCAGCACCTCGCTGCGCAGGTCGGGGCCGACCTCATACGATGCCTGGCCGATGCAGGGGCCGATCGCAGCGGCAACGCGATCGATCCGAGCGCCGAGGTGCTGCATGGCGGAGAGTGTGGCTTCGATGACGCCGGCGACGGCGCCGCGCCAGCCGGCATGCGCCGCGCCGATGACGCCCGCCCCGGCATCGGCGAACAGCACCGGCGCGCAGTCGGCGGTGACGATCCCCAGGGCCAGCCCGGGCCGGTCGGTGACCATGGCATCCGCCGACTCGCCGGCACCGACCGGCCAGGGATCGGTGACTGTGATGACCCGGTCGCCATGCACCTGTTTCAGTCCGAGCAAGGCCTCCGGCGCGAGGCCGAGGCGGTCGGCCACACGAGCGCGATTGCGCATGACCGCGTCGCGATCGTCAGGACTGCTGAGACTGCAATTCAGGCTGGCGAAGGGACCGGATGACACACCGCCGCGGCGTGTAAAGAATCCATGCGGCACGGTCAGGCTGTCCACGGTCAAGGCTTCCGCCATCAGACGACTCCGGCTTTGTTCAAGAGGGGCATTGTTCAAGAGGGGCATTGTTCAGCAGGCGCGGCTTGATACGGCGTCAGTCCGTATGATGCACGCGGTTATCGCCAGCCGGGAGGGCGGCACGGCGCACGCGGCCGGCTGGCCGCACAGGCAGCACGCGGCCGGCTGGCCGCACAGGCAGCACGTGGCCGGCCGGCCACATACGACATGGCGGTGCAGCGAAATCCGCTTGTTCCTGGGCCATGCATGCCGACCTGCGCTATAGTGGAACGGGTGACGGGAGGACTAACCATGATCGGGGTCGACTGGGGCACCACACGTTTCCGCGCATTTCGTATCTCGCGCGACGGAAGGATCCGTGACCGCCGCGCCAGCCAGCGCGGCATCATGAACGTCCCGGACGGCCGCTTCGGCGATACGCTGCGTGAGGAGATCGGCCCCTGGCTCGCCGCCGGGGAAGAGCACGTGATGCTGGCCGGCATGATCGGCAGCCGCCAGGGCTGGAAAGAAGCACCCTATATCCCCTGCCCCGCCGGCCCGGCCGACCTCGCCGCCGGGCTCACCGATATCGGCTTCGACTGGGCTCGGGTGAAGCTGGTGCCGGGCGTCTCCGGCCTCGATGAGACCGGCATCGCCGAGGTCATGCGCGGCGAGGAAACCCAGGTCATGGGCGTCGAGGCGCTGCTGCGCGACGGCGGCATCGCCTGCCTGCCCGGCACCCACTCGAAATGGGTGCGCGTGCGCGACGGCGGGATCACCGGTTTCGCCACGCACATGACGGGCGAGACCTTCGCCGCGTTGCGCGGGCACACGATCCTGGCGCGGATGATGCGCGACGGCCCCACCGACGGGGCGCCGTTCGACGCCGGCCTCGCACGCTCCGCCGATCCGGGCGGGCTGCTGCACCATCTGTTCGGCGTACGCGCGCTGACCCTGGCGGGCCGGCTGGCGGAAACCGACGCGCCGGCCTATCTGTCCGGCATTCTCGTCGGCCATGAGGTGCGCGCGGCGCTGGCGGGCCACGCGAGGGAGGTCATCCAGGTGATCGGCGCCCCGGAGCTCACCGCACTCTATGCCAAGGCCATCGCCGCCTGCGGCGGCTTCGCCGAACGCCATGACGGTGAGGCTGCCGCGCTGGGCCTCTGGCGCATCGGAGAGCATGTTCCATGGGACTGACTGACGGGATTGGCCCTAATGGGATGACCTCTTGGTTGCGGCGCTGCAACCTGATTGCGATCCTGCGGGGTATCCGGCCCGAGGAGGCCGTCGCGGTCACCCATGCGCTGGAGCAGGCCGGGCTGGCCATTGTCGAGGTGCCGCTGAACTCGCCCGATCCGCTGCGCAGCATCGCCGCCCTGGCGCGTGCGTTCGGCGACAGGCTGCTGATCGGCGCCGGCACGGTGATGACGCAAGAGGACGTGGCGGCGATCGCGCAGGCGGGCGGGCGGCTGATCGTCACGCCGCACGCCGATGCCGCGGTGGTGCGTGCCGCAAAGCAGCACGGGCTGCTGGCAGTCCCCGGCTTCTTCACGCCGGCCGAGGCCTTCGCAATGCTGAAGTGCCGGCGCGGATGCGCTGAAACTGTTTCCGGCGGAGGGCGCGAGCCCGGCGATGCTGAAGGCGATGCGGGCGGTGCTGCCGCCCGGCACGCAGGTATTGCCAGTCGGCGGCATTGATTCGGGTGCCATGCAACCGTGGCTGGCGGCGGGGGCTGCTGGATTTGGTGTCGGCTCCTCGATCTACAAGCCCGGTGACGACGCGGCCGCGGTGGCGGCAAAGGCGCGGACACTGGTGGGATCGACGATCACAAGTGTGTGAAATTGTTACCACCGCATGGGCCACATTTCAAACGCTCCAGTTTTTGTTACGACATCATGTGTCCTGAAAATGTCTGTTCGAAATATATGGGGCGCATTTTGTCGGTTGTGGCAAGTCATTCCATACCGTGAAACACGTGTGAAAATTTACCGGTCCACCCGTCCAGCGAGAATAACAACTCCCTGACGCACCGGCATTCGGTTTGTAACGATTGTCCTGCCAAACGTTCTCCGGTCGGAATTTTGCGACTACCGCACCTGTGAAGACGACACACACTTCCGGTCGAAAGTCATACGCTCGCATGACAGGCTCTCCATCAACCGGCGCAATCGGCGTCGCTGGATGAAGAGGCTAACAGAATGGTATCGTCTGTTACGATTGTCGGGCAGCAATCACACGCCAATCACCCTCAGTTTCGATTCGACAGCAAATTCAGTGCTTGCCCAGCAGATCGCGACGCGCATCAACGCGCAGATCGCGGCCGGCACGCTGGTGACAGAGTTCGACACCAGCGGACCGCCGGTGCCTCCTCCACTGGGTAAATCCGGCGCCTTTGTGCAGACCAGTTCCTCCTTCGTGGTGCTGCCAACGAGTTTCACGACCGATCTCATCACGACACCGGGCCAGGTGGTTGTATTCGGCTCCGGCGCGAACAACGAAATGATCTTGTCGAGCATCGATACCAGCCTGACATTCATTGCGGCATCGGGTTCCGGAACGGTGGTGGCGGGCGGCGGCAACGACCGTATCCTGACGGCGGGCAACGGGGCGTGGTCGCTCAACACCGCGGACGGCAACGACTTCATCGTGGCGACCAACCGTGGAAACGATACGGTCTCGGCCGGCGGCGGCCACAACTCGATCCTGCTGGGCAGCGGCAATGATGTCATCCTGTCCACCGGCGACGATACGGTCATCGGCGGATCAGGTGCCGAAACGATCGACGCCACCGGCTCGCATTCGATCGTGGTTGAAGCGGAGAACAGCAATCTGTTCTTTGTCGGCGGCCTGGGCGGCGCAACGATCCTGGGCGGGCAAGGCAGCGACACCTATTTCGGCGCCAACGGTGGTTCTTCCGGCCCACAACTGATCGAAGGCGGATCCGGCGGGAACAACCTGCTGATCGCCGGCGACGGTGCAGCGACGCTGGTCGGCGGCGGCAAGGGCGATCAGTTGATGGCCTTTGGCGACTCCGGGCAGTTACTGATCGCCGGCAAGGGCGACGAGACGCTGTCGGCCGCTGCCTCGGCCGGCAATGTCACGCTGATCGGCGGCTCCGGCAAGGACCTGCTGATCGGCGGGCTGGGCAACGACACCTTCGTCGGCGGTTCGGGGCAGTCGACGATCCAGGCGGGCCTGGGGCAGAACCTGTTTGCCTTCGTCAACCAGGGCCACGATGACGCCGGCAGCACACTGGTCACCGGAATCCTCGATCCGTCCTCGATCAAGATCGACCTGCAGGGGTATGCGACGAACGAGGTCAACTTTGCGCTGGCGCATCAGACGGTGAAGCACGGGTCGGTAACAGTGTCTTTGACCGACGGGACGAAGATCACGTTCCAGGATGTGACGGCGCTGCATTCGTCGAACTTCACGTGATCCAGAGGCAGGTCGCGGGCGGACTCGGTTTGTTTTGAATGAAACCACACGAAGCGGCCTGCACGGAGACGGCGTGCGGGCCGCTCTACGCATTCGACCGCCAAGGTTTGTGCTGTCTGGCTGGACGCGCTGGGCAGTGCCAGATGTCGTCATGGTCGACGCACGCCGGCCAATCCAGGCCTTTCTCTCCGCAAGCACCGCAAGCCGTGGATGGTCGGCCTTCGCCGACCACGACGAGGAGAGGACGACGCCACGCCGCTCTTATTTTAGCGCCTCTCCCGCCATCCAGCGGCCGCCATGCCGGACCGGTGACGGCCTCTGCACTGGTGATCCAAGACGGGCCGGTGCAGTTCGTCGCCACCGGACCAAAGACCCAGATACTATGTCGTGGAAACAGCTCCACCATGGGTCATGGCAACGGCCAATGTCGGACCTACGAGGGCGCTGTCTGAGCGGTCAGTTGGTAATCTCGAAGACGGCACCTTGCCTGTGCGCTTTTCGAACGGAGCGCTGCATCTTACACTGGCGGCCCAGTGCCACGACGCGCGTCGAGACAACCCTCCGTGGCCCTCCGCGCATCCTCAGTGCAGGGCGCGCAGCGTCCGCTCCGTGGTTTCTTTCCCCAAACGCACCACCCCCTCAGAACTGCTTCAGCAACCGATTGATGTAATCCCGCTCTTCCTGGCTGCGCCCGCGGTCGGCGTCGCGGCGGCGGAGTTCGTCGTTGATCTCCTGGGTGCGGTTTAGTTCGCGGTCCTCGGGCACCTGCACGTCACCGGAGGCACTCGACGTCCCCTCACCGGTCCGCCCCAACGGATCGCGGTTGCCGGAGTCCGCGCGCCCCGGTTCGCCCGGCAGGGTGCCGAAGCCGAACCGTCCGTCACGGTTGCCGTCCGGGGAGGCCATCATGCCCATGCCGTCCTCGGACCCGTCGCCGCTGTCGTCTCCAGCCGCCTCCTCGCCGCCGGACTGCTGGCCCGACTGACGTGCCAGCGCCTGGCTCATGTCGCGACCGCCTTTCTGCAATGCGGCGATCGCACCCTGCTGGGAGGCGCTGGCCGATGAGTCGTCGCCCTGGTTCAGCGCAGTCTGCGCATCATGCATTGCCCGCTCCGCGGCGCCGAGATTGGGCGACATCTCTCCGGTCAGGTCGGTGAACTGCTGCATCAACTCGCCCAGCGCACGTTGCAGCGCATGCTGGACCTGAGAATCGGCCTGGCGTTCGGCGTCCGGATCACCCGGCCGGGCGGGCGTGCCGCGCTGCTGGGCATGGTCCAGCAGCGCGCCTTCCCGCGCGATCATCTCCTGCACCGCACTGGTCTGGTTGCGTCCCTGCTGACGGCGGCTGTTCTCCGCATTGCGTGAGCCGACATGCGCGGACCGCAGGCGGTCCAGCATACGCTCCAGTTGGTCCATCTGCCGCTGCGCCTGGTCCAGCCGTCCTTCGCGCGCCGCCTGCTCCGCCTCATTCGCCATCCGGTCGAGGTCGCGGTTACTGAACTGCAAGGCGTTCTGATTGGGCTGCAGGATGTCGTTACGGTCCTGCAGTTGCTTCAGCAGCGCCTCGATATGGCGGTCGATCGCCTGTTTCAGCTCCTCCAGCCGCTTCAGCAGATTCTGACGGGTGGCGTCGTTCGGCTGGTGCTGGGCTTCCTGCAATGCGTCACGGGCGCGCTGCCGAGCCGCTTCGAGGGCGCGGGCGCTTTCGGCGGTCTGGCCCTCTTCGAGGTTGAGGGCCAGTTTCCACATCATGTCCTGGCTCTCGGGGATTGCCTGGCTGCTACGGTTGCGCACCAGGTCGTAATAAATCGACCCCAATATTGCGAACCCGCCGAAATCGTTGGCGAAGGGTTCGGGCGCCTGCATCAACCCGTCCAGGATCGACAGCGCCGCGGTCCGGTCGTCGGGGTGCTGGCTGAGGCTCTTGCGCGCCGCGATCAGCGCCCGCGCGATCGGGTTGCGGAACGGTCGCTCGGGCAGCCGGACGGTGGCGTCGGCGCTGGCACCGGTCTGGTTGGCGGCGTCGCGTGCGATCAGGCGGGCGATGACCGGCAGCCCGGCCCAGGGATGCGCCGTCAGGTCCGGCTGACTGATCCCGCGCGCCGCCTTGGGCGAGCCGCCGGGCAACGGGATCGGCACGATCACGGGTGGGGCGTCAGGCCGTTCCGCCAGGCGCAACTCCGCCTGCAGGCCGGTGACGCCGTAATCGTCCGACACCTCCCACGGCAGGCGCAACCGCTGCTCCGTTTCCCGCCCGCCGGGGTTGACGCCCCAGGCGGCTTTCGGCGGCTGGTCGGCGACGATGGTCAGCGCCCAGGATCCGAGGAGCGATCCGCTGCTGCGGACGGAAAGCGTGCCGCCGCGCCTGAGATCGTCCTCAGCCTGGAAGCTGCCGCCATCAAGGGATTTGAAGGCGATCGGGTGATCGCCGAGGGCGAGCACGGGCGTGGAGTCGCTGCCCGAGACATTGACCGTCAGATGCGAGCCGGCGGGGATGCCGGCGATCGGGCCATTGCCGCGCAGGAAGATCGGCGCCATCCCGGTATAGGCGGGCGGCGTGATCCAGGCCTGCACCTCGATCGCCGGCGCCGCGGCGGAAACCGGCAGGACGGGATTGAGCGCCGCGGCGATCCGCGACGGTGCTTCCACGTTGGCAATGGCGAGCGCGGCCAGGACGCCGAGCAGCAGGGCAAACCGGAAGCCGCGCCGGTCCTGCCCGGACAGGCCCGGGGCCGGTGCGCCGACCCGTAGCGCGCGGATCGCTCGCAGGGTGCGTTCGCGATGTGCCTCCCACATCGCCTTGCCGAGCGGATCGCTGATTGCGGGCTCGTCTGCGGTGACCGAGAGCGGGCGGTGACGCAGGCCCGACTGCATTTCCAGCCGCCGGTCGACGGTGGCGGCGTCCGGGATGCGGATGCGCCAGAGGCCGCGGACCAGCAGGACGGCGAAGGCAGACGCTGCCACGAGCAGGACCGCGGCGTGCAGCCAGCCACCCAGCATCGGCAGCAGGTTGAGCAGCATCAGGCAAAGCAGCCCGCCCGCCAACATCCAGGCCGGCCAAAGCGCGCGCCACACGGCCTCGAACACCAGGACTGTCCGTGCCAGCCTTCGCCGGTTCGTCAGCCGCCGCATCGGGAACGCTTCGTCCTGCATGCGCGCGAATGTCTCCTGTTTGCGTCCTACCGGTATCGGCGTGCGGGTGCGGCGATAGGCCCCTGCTCAAACTATATGGCACCACAGCTCGGATCGCCACAGGTTCATCCGCGGGTAACCTTGCCCGTTCACCTTGCCCGTTAGCGCGCCACGGTCTAGAAGCCCGCACTTTCCCCATCATCGGACGAAGCAACCCATGAAGCAGCAGGCGAACCTGATCCGCGCCGGCCAGGTGATCGAGCACGACGGCAACCGCTGGACCGTGCTGAAGCAGCAGATCATCACCCCCGGCAAGGGCGGCGCGTTCATCCAGGTCGAGATGCGCAACCTCAAGACCGGCAACAAGACCAACGAGCGCTGGCGCACCGCCGACACGGTCGAGCGGCTGACGACCGAGGAGAAGGAATACACCTACTCCTACACCGACGGCACCAACCTCGTGCTGATGGACCCCGAGACCTTCGAGGAAGCGCATGTCCCCGCCGACCTGATGGGCGATGCCGCACCGTTCCTGCAGGACCAGATGACGCTGGTGGTCGACCTGGTGGAGGGCGAGCCGGTGGCGATCCACCTGCCCGGCACCGTGATGCTGGAAGTCGTCGAGGCCGATCCGGTGGTGAAGGGCCAGACCGCGTCGTCGTCCTATAAGCCCGCCAAGCTGTCGAACGGCGTGAAGACCAAGGTGCCGCCCTTCATCGAAGCCGGCGAGCGGATCGTCGTGCGGACCGAGGACGCCAGCTACGTGGAGCGCGCGAAGGGCTGATGGCATTCCGCCTCTCCCCGCATCTCACGGTCATGGCGAATGCGGCGCAGAAGCGCGGCGCAAGCGCCTGCTGCGCGACTTCGCCGAGGTCGAGCAGCTTGCAGGTCAGCATCAAGGGACCGTCCGACTTCGTCTCCCAGGCCGATCTGCGCGCCGAACAGACGCTGAAGGAGGACCTGATCAAGGCTCGTCCGGGCTATGCGTTCCTGATGGAGGAATCCGGCGCGTCCGGGTCGGAGAACTGGACCTGGCGCTGGATCGTCGATCCGCTGGACGGCACGACCAACTTCCTGCACGGCATGCCGCATTGGGCGATCAGCATCGGGCTGGAGCGCCGACAGCCGGATGGGACGTCGGAGATCCACGCCGGCCTGATCTATGCGCCCGCCGCGGATGAGATGTTCTGGGCCGAGAAAGGCACCGGCGCCTTCATGAACGAACGCCGCCTGCGTGTCTCCGCTCGGCGGGAGATGTCGGAGGCGGTGTTCGCGCACCGGAATCCCGTTCGGTGCGGTCTCAGCGGCACGGCGCAATGCGTTCAGCCGGACGCTGGCGGTGCTGATGCCGCAGGTCGCCGGTATCCGCCGCTTTGGGGCCGCGGCGCTGGACCTGGCCTGGGTCGCGCATGGGCGGTTCGACGGGTACTGGGAGCTTGGGATCAAGCCCTGGGATATCGCCGCGGGGCTGCTGATCGTGAAAGAGGCCGGCGGCTATGTCACCGATGTCGGCGACGGCAACCCGCTGGACACCGGGAATATCGTCGCCGGCAACCCGCATCTGCATGCCAAGCTGCGTCCGATCGTGGCTGAGGGGATGCCGGCGGCGGGGTGAGTGCGGCGTATCTTGTTCATGCGTGCGGGACGTGGCGTTTCCGGGCTTCGGGCAGTATGTGTGGCCGATCGCACTTGGCAGGCTTGAAGTGGCCCCGCACGATCCAAAGAATCTCGCGCATCATGGCGACGGAAGACAGGTGACTTATCGACGACCTCTTAATAGATCCGCAACGGCCGAGTGCCCAGCCTTTTCCGCCAAGTCGGCCGCTGTATGGCCTTCGCTATTTTTTAAGAGCGGGTTTTCTCCCCACTCGAGTAACAACCTGCACTGATCCAAGTCACCAGCGAGCGCTGCGTTCATCAGGGGTGAAACACCGTATCGTCCGACCAGATTTGGGTCAGCTTTGTGCTCAAGAAGCAATTTGGTGGTTGCCGCGTCGGCAGATTCCAAAAGCGGGGTATTGCCCTTCTCATTTTCAGAGGGCTTATTGATGTCTTCGAGAGCTTCCTCCCGAGCGTTAGGATTGGCCCCCTTTGCAAGAAGCAACTTGACGACATCGGTGTTGCCATAAAAAGCGGCCCATATCAAAGCGGTTGATCCCGAGTTGGTAGTGATGTCGACATTCGCTCCGTTGTCGAGTAACAGCTTCGCCGCGGCAACTTGATTGCACCGCGACGCCCAGATCAGCGGAGGCATGTACTCATCGTAGTCCGGTTTAACGTTCACGTTGGCACCTTGGCGAATCAGTTTCAGCATAAGTGGCTTATCGCCCGTTGCCGACGCGTGGACCAAGTCGCGATTTAATGCCTCCCGCAAAGCAGATTTGTGCCACTCTGTATGTCGTAGCCAGTCTGGGTCGGCGCCGTCCCATATGTACGCTCGAATTAGCGGCCAATTGAACTGGTTGATCGCTGCGTCCATCCTTTTGTGCAAAATAACAATAGAAGATGCTTGTACGGGCGTCCCAACCCAGTCACAAAGTGGTTCTATGCGGCCATTTGCCTCACTGCCAAACACTGGGTGCAGGCCGACAAGCATCAACGTTATTGCCAGGCCGATTACATTTTTACGGATCTTTGTCATGACGGACCCTATGGGGATTTTAGCAACGCGTTGTAAGTAGATTGAAACTGGTCAGACGTGATATGGGTTTCACTGCCTCCAGGCAACGATGTCCACGTTCGATTTAGCGCGGCAACCGCACCATTAAGATTATCGCTATCAATCAGGCCGACCACATGCTTGTTGATCAGTATTTGTGTCGCCATCAAGTCCTGCGTTTGCATCGAGAAATCGCTAAGGCCAAGCTGGGAGCTCAAACCATCCCACGTGCCCTGGGTAATTTGATAAGCTCCCGCCGCCGAGTGCGACTTACCATCGGCGGTTATTACAGGGGCTGGGTGTTTCGAGAAATCGCTAAAGGTATTAGGTTTACCGTCAGGATCTAAAGGCCTTGAGCGTGCTATTAGGACTGGATACAGAGCGTTATAGGTAGGGCCCTCGGCTATAGAGGATAGTATGCAGAAAAGCCTTGACTTTAGGGTCATCGAAGGTCTTTTGCGCCAAAGCAAGGTTCGCGGCCTGGATGGCCGGCGGTGATGGACGGACGATGCTCGCCGCCTCTGCCGCCGGAATAAACTGTAGGGCCTGCAACAAAAGATCGCCAAACGTCGGCGTGGTCGTATCCGCGGAAGGCCGGGACGCTGTCACATCGATCTCGGCGATGATCAAGATCGACCGTCGCCGCCGCCGGTGCCCGTCTGCGCCGCACTGCCCGTCCCCGGCACGCCTGGCTGAACCGCAATACCGATACTGCCCGATGCAGATCCCGTGCCGATGGGGGCAATCTCGGTCGTTTGCGTCACGCCCCCGACGGTCGTCGTAAGACTGACCGCATCCGCCGGATTCACCTGCGAGGCGGACACCACACCGACAAAAGTGCCAGGGGCTGGTGTATCGGAGCTTCCGCTCAACGAAGCGGCCGTTGCGTCCGCATTCACGACGTTTGCCAGGTTGGACTGATTGTTCTGGCTCTTCAAATAGGCGGCCGCCACCTGCGGCAGATACAGGTTCAGGCTGTCCACCAGCCCCTGCCCGAGATTGCCGCTGGCGAAGTCGCTCGCCACGCTGGTCGCGAGCCCGACCTGCCCTAACGCGGCCGCCGCCATTTTTTCGGTACGGCCATTCAGCCGAACACTTGCGGCCTTGCCGGTGCCACGCTGCTGGTCGCCGCCTTGTTGCGGCACAGCCGGGTGAGCCCGGCGTATCGTCCGCGCACGCAATACGTGGCATCCCCGGGCTTCCGGCACCATGTCAGCCTGACCACGCTCGGGAGGCTGGCATGCCCAAAGACCGCACCACCTCATCACGTGACCAAACACCTAGCTAGGGTCTGCCTCAACTTTCGGCAACGCGACGGTGTTGCAGCCTTCGTGATTGTCGTCGGTCGCGACAGCCCTAGCTAGGGGCTGCCGGTATCACCCCCTGGCCGCGGGAGCCGGCGGCACGGGCAGGATGATTTCGGAAGCAATCTTCCAGTCGGCGCCGATGTTTATCCAATTGATTATCAGGAGAAACGGCTTGGGTGTGCCGTCCTGTCCGGCATAGGACACGGTGATGTTGAGCGGCACGTAGGACTCCGCTACGTCATGCGTCAGGCCGACGACTTTCAGCTTCGTATAATCCGGCTGCAACACCACCGGCCCCGATGTCGCGATATCGTGCAGCTTCTGATCGACGGCGGCATTGCCCCAGAAGCCCGCCCAGTTTCCCTCAGCCGGGTTGGCGCTCTTGGCGACCAGCAGCGCCGACGGCGATTGCCAGAACATGTCATGGATCGCCTTGACATCGTGCCGATTGGCCAGATCCATCAGCGTCGTGAACCGCGCGCTGATGGTCTCCGATGATCCCGCATCCAGAGGATCCTGATAGGGGTACCGGTTGCGCCTTCACCGTTCCGATCGAAAGGACGGACAAGCTGATCGCGGCGGCAAGCAGGGTCCTGGATATGTGTATGGTCCATGTCGGGACCGTGGTGGCTGTCTCGTTCGCGGACATATCGGTTTTACTCCATGTTGGTGGGCTTGGTTCAGCGCCGCCCGGCGCATCGCAGAGGGGCGCCCGAGCCAGTTCTTGACGAGCGGGGCTCGGCATCGCTAAAATCAAGATGACCGGTCGTCTGCAATTAGTCAACAGGATTTTCCATGGATTCTCACAGCGCCTCACGACGGGGGCCAAAGCCGAAACCGGGTGTCCGGGACACACTCATTCAGGCGGGCCTGACCACGATCTACGCCGAAGGCTACGCCGCGACGGGTATCCAGCGCATCGTCGAAGAGGCCGAGGTGCCCAAGGGATCGTTCTATACCTACTTCCCCAGCAAGGAGACGTTCGGGACAGAGGTCATCGATGCCTACTTCGACAGGGCGCGGACGAGGCTAGAGACATTTCTCAACAACACCGTCCTGACACCGCCGGCGCGGCTGGAAGCCTATTTCGACTTCCTGATCGAAAGCTTTCACGAAACAGGCTTTCTGCGCGGCTGCCTGCTGGGAAATTTCAGCGCTGAAGCGGCGGACCACAGCGCACCGATACGCGACCATCTCGTCAGACATTTCGCAACGTGGAGCAGCCTGTTCCAGACGTGCATCGCCGAGGGGCAGGCATCGGGTCAGATCCCCGCGCGGATCCCGGTGCCAGCCTTGGCTGACTTCATCCTGAACAGTTGGGAGGGGGCGCTTTTGCGCATGCGCGCCGAAAAGAGCGATGCTCCGCTGATCGCGTTCAAGTCCGTTATCTTTGGGGAGCTGCTCCGATAATGTTCGGGAACCGCATCACCGTGCGCCAGGCCGATATCACCACGCTCTCGGTCGACGCCATCGTCAATGCCGCCAACCAGTCGCTGCTGGGCGGCGGCGGGGTCGACGGGGCGATCCACCGTGCCGCCGGGCCCGAACTGCTGGCGGAATGCCGCACCCTGGGCGGCTGCCCGACCGGCGAGGCGCGCATCACCCAGGGCTATCGCCTGCCCGCCCGCCACGTCATCCATGCCGTCGGGCCGCGCTATCGCGACGGCCGGCACGGGGAGCCGGCGCTGCTCGCGGCGGCCTATACCAACAGCCTGCGCCTGGCCGCCGAGAACGCGCTGCGCACGATCGCCTTCCCCGCGATCAGTTGCGGCATCTATGGCTATCCGCTGGCCGAGGCGGCGGCCATCGCTGTCGCTGCGGTGCGCGACGTCCTGACAGTGGAACGATCCATCGAACAGGTGATCTTCGCCTGCATCAGCGCCGACGTGGAGGCCGCCTTCGTCGCGGCGTTGCGGACGGACTGAGCGAGAACAGTTCGATCGGTCCGCCGTAGCTGGTGGACATCGCGTCGGCGAAGGCGGCGAACTCATCCTGCGTCGGCAGGCTGCTTTCCGCCTTCATACGATCCAAAGAATCTCGCGCATCATGGGGACGGAAGACAGGTGATTTATCGACGACTTCTTAATAGGTCCGCAACGGCCGAGTGCCCGGCCTCTTCCGCCAGGTCGGCCGCTGTATGGCCTTCGCTGTTTTTCAAGAGCGGATTTGCGCCCCACATGAGTAACACCCTGCACTGATCCAATCTACCAGCGAACGCTGCGTTCATCAGTGGTGAAACACCGTCTCGTCCAACCAAATTTGGGTCGGCTTTGTGCTCAAGGAGCAATTGGGTTGTTGCCGCGTCGGCTGAAACTAAGAGGGGCGTATTCGCCTTCTGTTTTTCAGAGGGCTTGCTGTTGTCATCGATAGCTTCCATCTGAGCGTTAGGATTGGCCCCTTTTGTAAGAAGCAACTTGACGATGTCGGTGTTGCCATAAGACGCGGCCCAAATTAAACTGGTTAAGCCCATGACGAGTCCTCTGACGCCTACGGCGGAATCGGCAGTGATGTCGACATCCGCTCCCTTGTCCAGCAACAGCTTCACTGCGGCAACTTGATTGCACCGCGACGCCCAGATCAATGGCGACATATAGTCGTCGTAGCGTGCTTTAGCGTTCACGTTGGCACCTTGGTGCATCAGTTTCAGCATAAGTGGCTGATCGCCC
The DNA here is from genome assembly GCA_963771475.1 of uncultured Alphaproteobacteria bacterium. GTDB lineage: Bacteria > Pseudomonadota > Alphaproteobacteria > Acetobacterales > Acetobacteraceae > Rhodopila. The sequence goes on from CAVYTN010000031.1 coordinate 175,913, forward strand.
GTTGCCGACGCGTGGATCAAGGTCGCGATTTAATGCCTCTCGCAAAGCAGGTTTGTACCACTCTGTATGTCGTAGCCAGTCTGGGTCGGCGCCATTCCACATGTACCCTCGAATTTGCTCCCAATTGTGCTGGTTAATCGCTGCTTCCACCTCTTTGCGCAAAAGAACAATAAAAGTGTCATAGACGGGTCCGGCAATCCGGTCACAACGTTCGTCAAAGCGGCCATTTTTCTCACTGCCCAGCGCTTGGTGCTGGCCGACAAGCGTCAACGTTATAACCAGGCCGATCACAGTTTTTTGGATCTTCATCATTACGGGCCCTACGGTGAATGTAAGAACGCGTTGTAACTAGACTGAAACTGTTGCAATGTGATATGTGATTGACAAGTTTCCTGGTAACGCTGCCCACGTTTGGTTTAGCGCGGCAACCGCATCCAGCGATGTCACCACTGTCAATCAGGCCGACCACATGCTTGGTTGATCAGTATTTGCGTCGCCATCAAGTCCTGCGTTTGCATGCGAGAAATCGCTAAGGCCAAGCTGAGCGCTCAACTCAGCCCACGTGTCTCTGGTGATTTGGTATGCGCCCGCCGCCGAGTGGTGAGTACCATCCGGTGGATATTACATCAGGTGGGTGAGTCGAGAAATCGCTAAAGGTATGAGGCTGACCGTCAGCGACTAAACAGAGCGTTATAGGTAGGGCCCTCTATCGAGGCTATAGTACGCAGAAAAGCCTTGACTTTAGGGTCATCGAAGGTCTTTTGCGCCGACAGCAAGAGTTCGCCGCCTGGATGGCTGGCGGCGGTGTATGGACGATGCTCGCCGCCTCTGCCGCCGGAATAAACTGTAGGGCCTGCAACAAAAGATCGCGCAAACGTCGGCGTGGTCGTATCCGCAGGAAGGCCGGGGCGCTGTCACAGTCGATCTCGCGCGAGATCAAGATCGACCAGTCGCCGCCGTCGGCGTGCCCGTCTGCGTCGCACTGCCCGTCCCCGGCACTCCTGGCTGAACCGCAATGCCGATACTGCCCGATGCGGATCCCGTGCTCGATGGGGGCAATCTCGGTCGTTTGCGTCACGCCCCCGATGGTCGTCGTGAGACCGACTGCGTTCACCGAATTCACCTGCGAAGCGGGCACCACGGCGCCAAAGTGTGCCCGAGGCGGGTGTATCTGAGCTTCCGTGGCAAGGTGGCGCGGCATCGGTCACTACGGAGGAAAGTCACGGACCAAAAGCTAGCACGGTCTTTGCCGAACTGCGGATTACGGCACTAACCCATCGAGGAAACGCACGTAAGGGCAGGTCGCTTCTGGAAGGACGTTCGTTCCGTACTGGCGAAGAATATTCCGATCCGGCGGCGATTTTGATTTTCTTGTGGCTTCCAGATGGGCGCGAATTCGGTGGTCATCGAGATATTCGATAGATCCAATCCCTTCATTGCCAAAATTATCCGTAAACTTGAATCCGTACTCGCCAGATGGTCGCCTTTGTAGCGGCGCCGGACCAACTACCAGCCACTGACCCGAGTCGGGCATAACATTCCATATGGCGGTATAGTCACGACTGTCAGCCTGAAATACATTTACGCACATCTGAAAGTCACCAAAATAATGATCATTTCCATAAACAGGTTCCTTAATGAAATATTGAATGACGTCTGGCCGCTTGTCTACGACGACATTCTCGAGACGACGGAGGTGCCGAGGTGCGGAAGTCGCTACGCTTTGCGTGGCTAAGGCGAGCACTAGCGCAGCGGCGCATAACAAAAAGACTGAATTTATCGGCTTCGTCACTAATGTATCCCTCCCGTCGTGGTCGGCAGCAAACCTGAGTTTAAATCCTGTCGCACCAAATTTCCCATCGCTTGGTCTCGAGCATTCGGCGTTGAAGTCCAAGTCGCGATATTAGCGGCCGCTGCCCCTCATCACGCTCGGGTCAGTTAAAACGCTCCGTGATACGACCGGCGCGTTTATTCTCCTCATTTTCTTCAGGAATGCTTTTAATTGATAGATATCAATGTAAAGGCCCACTCTACAGGTGTTTGCTCGCAGGCATCGTAGCTGATGAAGGATGGCCCCCATGTGGAAGAGCGGAGAACTGCGGCGCACGCTGCTGGACGGCGCGATGATGGTGCTGCCGATCGGAGCGATCGTCCTGCTGGTGCTGGCCATTCTGCAGAAGCTACAGGACGTGGCGGCGCCCTTCTCCGATCGGATCGGGCACCCTGTGATCATCGCGGTCGTGCTGCTGTTGCTGGTCTGCTTCGTGGTCGGTCTGCTGCTGCGCTCCGCCGCCGGCCGAGCGGCGCGGCGCGTGCTGGAGCGGCGGGTCTTCGAGCTGATCCCCGGCTATCGCCTCGTCAAGGCCTTCGCCGGGGATGGGCCGCTGGTAGAGCACGGGGGCCGGGCAATGCGCCCCGCCCTCGCGGCGATCGAGGAAGGACAATGCCCGGCGCTGGTGATGGACCAGCTCGCAGACGGACGGCTGGTGGTCTTCGTGCCGGGCTCGCCGGCGCCGATGTCCGGTGCACTCTACGTCTTCACGCCGGACAAGGTGGTTTACCTGGATGTGCCGCTGCTGGCGTTCATGAAGGTGATTTCCTCCTGGGGCCTCGGCCTGCGCGAGATGATCGAAGCCCACGCCCCTACGCCGTCGCTGACGGAGGCAGGGCACCCACACCTGGGGCCGGCAGTCCCCTCTGTTGCTGGAGCCATACCGGTCGGAGTCGGTACGACGCAGGCGACCACGCTTGATGCAGCCACCTAAGCCGGCCGAGCGTTTTCGCTGCACGTCGTGGTCGGCGAAGGCCCGACCATCCACGCCTTTCTCCCCACAAGCACCGCAAGTCATGGATGGCCGGCCTTCGCCGAACACGACGAATTGAGCGCTTTCCTCACTATTTTAACGCCTACGGGCGGAGGCCCGCCATGACGGGAAAGTCTCGGTCAACAGCGCTCGGTACTACCGCGCTTGCCGATGATACTCCCGGTTCGGCATCATGTCCGTCGCCGACGCCATCCGGTTGGAGAGGTTGAAGAACGCCACGGTTTCCGACAGGTCAAAAATATCCTCCACCGTCAGCCCGACGCTCTTCAACGCGTCCCGGTCAGCGTCATCGACCAGATGCGGCGCCGTCGTCAGCTTCCACGCGTAATCCAGCATCGCCCGCTGCCGCGCATCCAGCCTGGCCACGCGGTAGTTCAGCGCCATCATCTCCCCAAGCTCTGCATCGCCCGACAGTTGCCGCACGGCCGCGCCGTGCGCCACCAGACAGTAGTAGCAGCGGTTGGCGGAGGACACGACGACCGCCACCATCTCCCGCTCCAGCTTCGACAGGCCTGACGGCGAGAGCATGATCTCGTTGTACATCTGCATGAAGTTGCGCAGGCGCTGCGGCTTCAGGCTGTAGGTGTTGAAGACGTTCGGAACGAAACCAAGCTTCTCGACGCATTTCGCCCAGATGGCCTTCAGGTCATCGTCCAGGCCGGACGGATCGGGCACGCCGAGGGCAGAGACACGGTCGGGCTGCGGCATGTCCCCTACTCCGCTGCCTTGGCTGTGGCGGTTCCGGATTTCCAACTGTGCAGCACGGGCAATACCTCCTTGGCATAGAGCTTCAGGCCGCGTTCGGCGAAGTCGTAAGGCGTGCCGCCGAACCGGAACGATGTCGCAAGTTCGAAATCGCCCACAATCGCTCGGCGTTCCTCGAACATTTTCAGGATGTGATCGGGCGTGCCCCAGACGGCGGCCTGCATGAAGGCGTTGACGATGCCGTCCATGCCGATCTCCTTCGCCAGCGCGATCTTCTGCGCGTAGGCGTCGTAGCCTTTGACGGAGCTGAAATGCTCGCCGAGAAGTTCGTAGTGGTAGAAATTACTTTCGACGAACTTTCCCATGTATTGACGCGCGTCGTCCTCGGCGCCGTCCATGGTCGGCGTGCAGACGCAGAAATCGGCCAGCAGCGGCGCGAGTTCAGGGCCGCCATGCATTTGCCTTGATCAACTGCCGATGCTTGTTGATCGCCGCCCATGCGCATCGGCCACGGGCGGTCGGCGAACATCACCATCCGCGCATTCAGTTTCGCGGCCGACACCACCGAATCATCCGACGACGCCACCGCGTAGATACGTCCGTCGATCGGTTTGACCGGACGCGGCCGCAGCTCCGTCCGGGGCTGCTTGTAGAACTTGCCGTCGCCCTCGATGTAGCCGGTCCTCAGCGCGTTGACGATCATCGCCGCGGCTTCGTCGAAGCGTTCGCGCGATTCATCCATCGTGCCGCGGAATGCGTGGAACTCACGCCGCGCGAGGCCACGCCCCATGCCGAGGCGCAGGCGCCCGTTGGACAGCAGGTCGACGACGATCGCCCGTTCGGCGACGCGCAGCGGATCGTTCCACGGCAGGATCACCGCGGCGGTGCCGAGGTCGACATGTCGGACAGATCGCGGCGAGATAGGTCATCAGCTGAAGATTGTCGGGACAGAACGAATAGTCGTTGAAGTGATGCTCCACCGACCACAGCACGTCGAAGCCGGAATCGGCGGCGAGGCGCGCGAGCCGGATCTCCTCGTCCCAGACCTGCTTGTCCGAGACGTCCGTCCAGCCATAGCTGGCGAAGACCATCTGCAATCCGACGTCCATGGCGCCCTCCGGTTCTTGTTGTCCCGATTGTCTCACGCTCGACGGCCGGTCGGCAAACCGCCGCGGCAACCACGTGGACTCGACGCGGGCGCGCGGCCGGGCCAGACTCAGCGCGAACGCAGCCTGGAGGAAATCGCCGTCATGGCCCTCAAACGCATGGTGCTGGAGATCGGGATGGGAACCGATATCCGCGGCGCCGATCCGACCAAAGCCGCCGTCCGCGCGCTGCGCGACGCGCTGTGGCACAATTCGCTGAACATCGCCACTGCACTCGGCCTGGATACCGATTCCATGCAGGTGGAGGTGACGATCGGCGTGCCGCATCCGGAAAAGGTGAACAAGCAGGAGGTTCTGGCGATCCTGCCGCATGGCACCGGCACCGTGACCTGTGTCGAGGGCGGCCTGGAAATCTTCAACGATGCGGGCACGGGCTCCACGCTGATGGCGCATGCCGCCGCCGTGGTCTGGCTCGACGTTCCGGAGGCTGCGTAATCCCATGGCACAGAAACGCGTGATCCTGGAGATGGGCGCCGGCAACGACCTGCATGGCGGCGACTACACCAAGGCGGCGCTGCGGGCGGTGCAGGATGCGCTGCATCACTCCTCGCTGACGATGCTCCGGTCGCTTGGCGTCGATTCCAAGACGCAGATGTTCGTCGAGGTGACGATCGGCGTGCAGCAGCCCGACAAGGTCGATACCGAGGCGGTGAAGGCGTCCCTGCCGCACGGCATCGTCACCGTGCGTGCGGTCAAGGGCGGTCTCGATGTCATCGATCAGGAGCGCGGCGACAACGCGGTGATCGCGTCCGCCGCGATCGCGGTCAGGCTGGAACTGCCGTGATCACAGCCCCCGCCACACCGGCTTGCGCTTCTCGACATACGCCCGCACGCCCTCCACCCTGTCTTCACTGCTGTAGGGACTGATGCCCTCGTTCAGCCGCAGCGCCGCCGGCACCGGCAGGCCGTTGGAGCGGATCGCCGTCTCCTTCATCCGCCGCAACGAGACAGGCGCGTTGTCGCAGATCGCCTCGGCCATGCGCAGCGCCTCGGCCAGCGCCTCCCCGCGCGGCACGACGCGGTTCACCAGGCCCCAGCGGCGGCCTTCCTCGGCGCTGATATATTCACCGAGATACAGCATCTCGTAGGCGATCGCCGACGGCACCATGCGCGGCAGCATGACGTTGGCGAAATGCGCCCCCTTCCCGCGCTTGGCCTCGGGAAGGCCGAGCGTGACGTGTTCGGCGGCGATGCGGAGGTCGCAGGCCAGGGCGAGTTCGAACCCGCCGGCGACGGCGGGGCCGTTCAGCGCGGCGATGGTCGGCTTGATCGTTTCATAGACCGCCTCGAAGACATAGCGTTCCGCGCGCGACAGCAGCGGCTGGAACGGCTTGCCGTCCTTGTCCTCCTGCGCGCGCGCCTTCAGGTCGGCGCCGGCGCAGAACGCGCGGTCGCCGACGGCGGTCAGGACGATGCAGCGGATGTCCGGATCGGCGCTGGCTTCGACGAAGGCGTGGACCAGGTCCTCGGACAGTTCGGGGGAGATCGAATTCATCCGGTCCGGCCGGTTGATGGTCAGGATCAGGATATGCCCGCGTGTCTCGGACAGCAGGATCGGGCCGGTATCAGTCATGGAACGTCTCCTCTGAAGCGGCGGCAGGATGACCGGAATCGTGCCGTTCGTCACGGTCCGGCCCAGCCCGCACGCTTCAGACGCCGGTCAGTTCCTTCCGGATCACCCCGAGGCTGGACAGGGTCAGGGCCTTGATGTTGGTGGGCATGTATTCGTTCTGGTCCACCAGCGCGAAATCAGGATCCGAACTGACGTATTTGCTCAGCTCGTCGGCTTTGCTGATCGCCGCCTGCTGGGCCTTCACGCGCGGCGCGCCCGGATCTGCATTGATGACGTTGTCGACCATGTCGATCAGGGACATGTCGATCCCCGACACCATGTCGTCGAGCTCCTGAACGGCCTCCTCGACCTCTTCCAGCTCGTCCTCATCGTATTCGTCACTGGCGCGCAGTGCAGCCAACATCGTCGTTTTCAACGACTCCACCTGCTTGTGGATGTTGTTGACGGTCTGCGTCCACACCATCCGGCACTTGGCCAGCCGCACGGGCGAAATCGTTTCGACATGGTCAGACACCGCGCCCGCGACCGCGACACCCCAGCGCGCGCTGAACCCACGTTGCCTTGGCCGGATCAACAGCCATGATATGCCTCCATTGCCTGCCGTCTCATCCGGCTGCCTGCACGCCTCATGCTGCCATTTCCAGGATGAATTTATCGGCCTTGTCACGCATTCCCTCGAGCCGGTCCAGCGCCTGCGCCCAGTCCTGGTGGCTTTCGGCCTCCAATTCCTGTTCCCGCAGGATGGCGAACGATTCCTTAAGCGAGATCGCCATGTTTTTCTCGCGCGGCGGTTCGATGGTACGGACCTTCTCGAACAGATCGCCATAGGTCAGGCGCGTATCCGCGACCATCTTCTCCATGTCGGCGTTGAGGTCGAGGATATCGTTGGCCATGGCCTTGAGCGCTTTTACTTGGGTGATCGCCTGCGCCCAATTCTCCTGTTCGACATGGTCTTCCAGGATTTTGACCTCGCCCTCGTAGCTCAGGCAGCGCTGATACAGCTCGGTCTTCGAACCGGGCGTCAACGACCGGATTTCCATTCGACAGCGATTCCAGGCTTTCGTTGAGCTTCTCGTACCGAGCCTTGTCGTTGCCCAGGAGATCCTTCATTTCGAGGGCGGACTTCAGTCCAGCCTCGATCAGGGCCTGCAGGCCTTCCACGTAGTCGCCGAACTCTTTATGCGGCTTGTCCGACGTATCGGTGACCTTCACGGTCTTCAGCACCTTGGCGGTTGCCACCAGCCGGTTGGCGTAGGTATCGGCCAGAGCGATCGTTACATCGTCCTTCGCGTCGGTATAGGTCTTCTTGTCCTTTTCCAGGCCGGTCAGCGCGGCCGCCACCTGGGAGGAGGCCGTGAATGGCTTGATCTTCGGGGACGCCGTTTTCTCAGCGGCGGCGACGAACGACATCCAGGATGAGGCGGTCAGCTCGATCTTGCCAGGGTGCCAGGCGCCGATCGGGATGCGGCGCAGGATCACGGGATCTTCGTTGAAGCGGGTTTCCAGGAAGGACACCAGCTTGTCCACGCCGGCTTTCTCGTCCTGCATCATGTCGTCGGTGATGCCGCATTTGCGCAGCGCATTGGCGGCGATGGCGTTGCCCTTCTTGGCACCGTAGGCGATGGCGTATTTCGCCAGTGTCGGGTTTTCGCGCAGCGCCTGGCGGGCAGCGGTGCGGTTGTTCGGATCGTCAAACGCCTTCTGGTAGATACGCCAGGCGCTCGCCGCCCTTTTCTCATCGACGACCGCCGTTATGACCGACTTCGCAGCCATCGTGGCCTGGGCGGATTTGTCGATCGCAACGCCGATATGCGCGACCGGGCCGCCGGCGATGGTCAGGCCCTGGCCGATGATCTGCACGACCTTCAGCGCCGCCTCGATGCCGTGGCGGATCTGCTGCGTCATCGACAGGTCCATCCGGCTCGTCATCGCCTCGGCCTGCACGCTGCCGGCCTTGCGGGCATCCTGGACATTCTCGGCCCAGGACAGGTATTGCTCGCCGGCATCGATCGCAAGCCGCATCTCGTTTGCCAGTTCCAGGCAGGACTGGCCCATCTTGGCCGGCGGGAACATCGCGCCGATCACGGCGAAGGGCAGCGACGCGAGCTTCAGCGCCAGGGTGTAGCGCGCCTGTTGCAGCTTCACCTGGGCGATCAGCCTGTCGATGTCGCTAGGCTCGTCGGACTTGGTCAGCTTGGCGAACTGGTCATGCGATTCCTTCAGCGTCTTGTTCGACTCCTCGGCCTGCACCTCGTTCATCGAGCGCTGCATCTTCATGATCTGCGCCTTCTGCTCACCGGTCAGCTTGTCCCAGGACTTCTGCGCAGTGGTCAGGTCTTGCTTCTTGCTCTGCACCTCCATCATCTTTTTCATGGTGGGATCGGTCGCAGTGATCGCCATCAGCACCTGCGGGCTGGAGGTGATGGCGCCCAGCATGTCGCTGAATGCCGATTGGTCCGTGCTGATCTGGTTGGCGAGCTGGATCTTGGCGATATCCTTCTCGTCCTGCGTCGCATTCGGGTCTTTCGTCTGCTTTGCCGTGTCGTCTGCACTGATCTGCCGGTTGATGTAGTTCTTGGTTTCTTCCGTGACGATCGCGCAGAGCGACTTCACCGCGTCGTCGTATTTGCCTTCATTGGCGGCCTTGAGCACATTCTTGCCGTTTACCGCCGAATTGATCGCCGTCTGGATGTCGGCGCCGGCATCCTTCAGCTTGCTGTCGCCGGTATCTTGCGAGGCGACCATCGTGTTGACCATCGAACCAAGGGTCTTGACCGCATTGTCCATGTCGCCTTTGGCCAGATAGGCGGCGATGGCCGGGCTCTGCAGCGCCATGCCGACACCCAGCTTGACCGAAGTCAGCATCGCCTTGTGCGAATCAGAGCTGTTGGGATCGAGCGCGATGCCGTCGGTGATCGCGGACACCGTAGCCGTCAGGACCGACGGGTCGAACTCCTCCTTCAGCACCGAGTTGGTTATCCCGAAGACGATGGGGGACAAATCCGCGATCAGCTTCTGGATACTGGCGATTTCCTTCACCGTCTTGACCATGTCCCCGCCCGGGAACTGATCCTTCAGGATATCGATCACCGCGCCGGAGATGGTGTTCATCCCGTCAAACACTTTCTGCGCCAACGCGGACTTGCGCAGCGCATTGTCATTCTTGCTGGCGGTCTCCGAGTATTTCTTCAGCCGCTTCTGGTATTCGTCGGAGGCGCCTTTGAAGGTCTGGTTGACCTCGCTGTACTTGTTCGGCACCGCGTTTTCCGGAATGGTCCGGTTGCGCACCAACGGCTGCCAGATTTCGGCATAGATGACGTCGTCAATCTCGTCCGCTGAGAACATCGGCTCCGGCTTCGATCCCTCGGGACGCTTCTTGCCGTCCTTGTCGAGCTCCGGCGTGCCGCCGTCCTCCATCGTATTGCGCAGCTTTTCGTCCAGCTTAATGATCTCGGACTGCGCCTGCATGACGGCCTTCAGGACATCCTGGGGGAGTTCGTTGAAGCGTCCCATCACTGCGTTGCCAACCTCGAACTCCTTGTTCGGATCGGCGTCTTTGTCAAACGTGGAAATGGCTTTCTTCTGGCCGATCATCGACAGCATCGAGTCGACGGCGCCCGAGTTCTTCTCCATCAACTGGAAGGTATTGGCGGTCTTGATCTGCTGCGTCTTGCTGTCGAGCTCGCCGGCGATCGAATTGATCAGTTCCTGCTGTTTGACCCGTTTCTGCGCCGCTTTCAGCTTGATACCGGCCGATTTTGCCAGTTCCGTGATGAATTTGACCTCTTTATCATCCAGCGTCGTCTTGGCCTGCTCGTCGTCACCCTTCGGCTCGACCTGTCCCTCTTTGAGGTTCAGCTTGGCATTTTGCCGCTCGAGCTTCGGCTTGCCCTGTCCCTCGTTGAGGTTCCGCTGGCCATCCTGCCGTTCGAGCTTCGGCTTGGCCTGTTCCTTGGTCCCGGTGCCGGACATGGGTGCGATCTCCGATCAGATTCCGCGCAATAGATTGAGTTCCAGGCTGTTCAGCGCGCCGCGCAGCGCGCCGATGCCGGCGTTGCCGAAGACGAACTCCTCGGCGAGCTTGGAGAGCACGGCATCTTCGTCCAGCAGTTTCTGGTACTGCCGCACGCCCGACAGGCCGGTTTCACGCGCCTTCAGTCGCCCGGGCAACTGTTCCGGGGCCATGTTCTTGACAAACTCGCCCGTCGCTTTCTCGATCGTCGGGGCCGGCAGCCTGATCGTATTGATGCTCTGGTTGATCAGATTTATCAGGTCATCCTTGCCCTCACCATTGTAGGCTTGGCTCACCGTGCTCAGGAGTTTCTTCAGGTCGCCCTCCGCCTTGCCCAGGGCTTCGTCGAAGCGCCTGTAGTCGTCGGGCAGCCTGCCACGCACCAGCACGGCCATGCCGCGGGGTTCGTTTTTGAGCTTATTCAGACGGGTTTCCACCTGGTCATAGCGTTCCAGGGTTTTCTCGGGCGGCATACCCTTAGCGGAGTCATTGACCTCTTTCAGCAATCGCTCGATTGCCTTCAACTCGGCGTCGTCGCCGGGATCGGCTTTGTCGACAAGGCCTTCGACCTCTTTGTACAGGAGTTTGACCTCCTTCTTCTTCTTCTCGACCTCTTCTTTTTTCTGCTTCTCGTCCGCCTCGCTCTTGCAGCCAGCGGTGTGGCTGTCGCCGATCGCCTTCGAATCCAGCTTGCCGCCCGGCTTGAGTTCGGCAAGCTGCGTGGCGAGACGCGCCATCAGCGTACGGATCTTGTTTTCGTCGGGTCCCTCGGCGCCGAATTTCAGCGCGGCGGAGAGTTCGTCGACACTCTGGCGGTAGTCGCCATGGAAGGTCTTGTGCCCGTCGCGCACGTCTTCGGGCAGTTTCGCCAATTCCTTGACGATCCCCTCAAGTTCCTTCTTGGCATCCGCCAGCTTGCCGGCTGCATCGACCTCGCAGAGTTTCTTCAATCCCGCGGCGCGCTTGTTGGCATTCTCCGCCGCCGCTTTCATCGTCTCCAGGTGCTTGAGGATTTCCAGCGGCTTCATCGACTTGCAGTCTTTGTCGATGCTGTTGAACTGGGCGTTCAGCACCTTAGCTTCGTTGGGCATGTATTTCTGCAGATCGGTGTCGAAGAACAGATAGCGCTTGCGCTGAACCAGGTCGTTCACCGCATCGATGGCCTCGCCCAGCTTGGCATCGTCGCCTTTGTGGAAGTTCTTGACCTCCTCCAGCATCTTGTCGAATTCATCCAACTGCGCTTCGATGAACGGCGCGCCGGAGGCTGGCATCTTCTCGTCGAAGCAGCGCTGGATCAGCGTGATCTTGTCGTCGACCAGCGGCCAGTAATGTGTCAGGCCGAGGTAGGGCAGATCGATATCGAACCCGGTCTCCTCCGCCAGCGAGCGGGTCTTGACTTGCTTCAGCCTATCGCAGGCAGCTTGTGATTTTTCGAAGCGGACCAGCAGGGGTGCGAGCGCGTTCTCACCGGCCTCTCCGGCCTGCCGCAACTGATCATCGACCGATTTCCGCAGCTTTTTGGCGAGCGTCACGCCTTCGGCGATATTATCCCCGCCCCTCGGACCATACCGTTTGTTGAGATCCTCCTCCTGCGCCCGGGACAACGATCCCTGATCGATATTGCCGGTCAGCACCTCCAGCTTGTCGAGGTCCTTGGCAATGCCTTCCATCAGCGTCTTGAACTCAGCCGTGTCCTGGGCCTTCTTCTTCGCCGCCTGCAAATCGGTTGCGACCTTCCCGATACGGAGACCCGCGTTGGAGGAGAGGCGCGCCGCCGGGATTTGGAAATCCCTGGCGACCTTGACCGCCGCCTGTGCATTCTGCGCGGCCATGATCCCGCGTTGGGTATTGGAGCAGAGCTCGCCCCAGTCTTTCAGGACCGGCACCTCTTCGGGTCGGATACCCTCCTTTTCCACCTCTTTCCGCAGGGCTATGAACGAGTTCTTTTCATGCTCCCCGCGATCTTTGTTAAAAATCGCGAATGCTTCACCACGGAGTGCGATGGCTGCATTGATCTCCTCGCCGATCTTCTCCAGCTCGGTCACCGCCGCCCCAATGGCGGCCGTTTTTTGTTTGTTGGGCTGCTTACGCTGCTCAAGCTCCGCCTTTTTCGTCATAGCGCGCTCGGTCAACTTGAGGCGATCGCCGTCCGGCAGCGACGGCTCGGTTTTGATCCGGTTGATCATGTCACCAACCATTTTGCGCGCGTCTTTGCGGCCCTTGGGGACTTTCAGCCGGGTAGCAAGCGGTCCTTGGTTGCTTCCGCTCATGCGTCGTCGCCCCCATCCATATCGTATTGCAGACAATTTCACTAACGGAAGATAGGACGTCTCCGCAAGTTAAGTTGCGCAGGGGCGCGTGAAATTTCTGGGTTAATTTGACCTCGGTTCGCGCATGCCTGTCCCGCGAGACCCGACCCGAATACGGGGTTTTCGCCGCCCGCCCGGTCGGTCGTGCATGGACATCGCGCACCGAGCCCTGGACAATATCCGGGCGCAGGACCGTATGCTGTCTGTTTTGACGACGCCGGAGGAACGACCGATGCCCGCCCAGATTACCACGCAGGACGCGCTGCAAGCCTTGTTCCACCCGCGCGCGGTGGCCGTGATCGGCGCCTCCGACGACACCACCAAGCATGGCTACATCGTGCTGACGAATATCCGCGACACCGGCTTCAAAGGCGGCATCTACGGCGTCAGCCGCCGCGTGACCCAGATCGACGGCATTCCCTGCGTGCCCGACATCGCCTCTCTGCCCGCCGGCGTCGACACCGCCTTCCTCGCCATCCCCGCCGAGGCCGCCGTCCAGGCGGTGCGCGACTGCGCACGCGCGGGGATGAAAACGGTCATCGTCGGTTCCGCCGGCTATGCCGAAAGCCTCGATGCCGGCGGGGCGGAGCGGCAGCGGGAACTGCAACGGATCGCCGCGGCGGAAGGGCATCCGCATCGTCGGGCCGAACTGCAACGGTATCTACAACGCGCATCTGCCGCTGTCGGTCGGCTTCAACACCTCGCACGCGAAACGACAGGCCACGGGCGGGATCTCCATCTTCTCCCATTCCGGCGCGCTGTTCGACGCCATGGCCGGACGGCTGGCCAAGCTGGGCGCCGGGCTGTCGCTGTTCGCCTCGGCGGGGAACGAGGCCGATATGTCGGTGCTCGACTACATGGAATACGCGATGACGCATGAACCGACGCGGGTGATCGCGCTGCTGATCGACAGCCTGGAGGACGGTGAGCGGTTCCGCCGGCTGGCGCTGGCGGCCTATGCGGCGGGCAAGCAGGTGGTGGCGCTGAAGATCGGCGGGTCGGAGGCCGGCGCGGCGGCGGCCGTTGCGCATTCCTCGCGCATGGCCGGCGATCACGCCTCCTATCGCGCGTTGTTGGCATCCTGCGGTGTCGCCGTCGCGCAGACGCTGGAAGGCTTCATGACGGCCGCCGCGCTGCTGGACCGATACGGCCGCCGGCCCGGCAAGCTGGGCGCGCTGTCGACCTCCGGCGCCGGTGCGTCGCTGATCGCCGACCGCTGCGAGGCGCTGGGCGTGCAGCTGGCGCCGCTGACGCCGGAGACCTTCGCGGCGATCGATGCGCACAAGATGTTCTCGCGCATCGGCAACCCGCTGGACCTCGGCATCTTCGGCGGCATGCGGAAGTCCGCCGAGGTCCCGACCCTGCTGATGACCGATCCGGACGTGTCGGTGACGCTGGCGCTGGTGCATTCGATGAACCCCTGGCAGGGCGACCCGTATCGCGCGGCGATGGGCGCGGCGCGGGAAAAGTCGGGCAAGCCGCTGCTGCTGGTCTCCCCCGGCGGACTGCCCGAGGCGGAACTCGCCACCTACACGCGGCTGGGCATCGATGTGTTCACCGAGATGGACATCCTGCTGGAAGGCATCGGCGCGATGCTGACCGCGCCGCCGGATGAGGTCGCCGAACCCGTCGCCGCGAACAGCCCAATTGCAAGCCCTGCCCGACCGCGCGCTGACGGAGCCGGAGAGCCTGCGGCTGCTGGCGGAATACGGCGTGCCGACGGTGGCGACTGGCCGAATGCGCCTCTGCCGCCGAGGCCGTCGCGGCGGCCGAGCGGCTGGGCTTTCCGGTGGTTCTGAAGGGCGTGGCAGAGGGCGTCGCGCACAAGAGCGACCTCGGCCTCGTGCATGTCGGGCTGGCGGATGCCGCCGCCGTCACCGCCGCCTATTATGCGGTCAAATGCCGCAACGTCGTTGTGCAGGCGATGATCCGCGGCGACCTGGAGGCGATCGCCGGGCGTGACCCGAGCGGACGGCGTCGGGCTGGTGCTGATCGCCGGTCTGGGCGGGATTCACGCCGAGGCGCTGCGCGACGTCGTTACCCTGCCCATCCCCTCCAGCCGGCAGGCGATCGAGGCGGCGGTCAGCGCCGGCAGCCTCGGCCGCGTGCTGTCGAGCCCACGCTGGAAGCACAAGGGCTCGCTCGCCGCCTTCGTCGACGTGCTGATGGGGCTGCAAGCCGCCGCCCTGGCCTGCGGCGAGCGGCTGCAGGCGATCGACGTCAATCCGGTGATCCTGGGCGCATCCGGCGCGATCGCGGTCGACGCGCTGGTGATGCCGGGCGGTCATGAGGCTCCCCCGTGAAGCTCACCGTCACCTATCACGTCCGCGCAACCGCAGCGGACATCGCCGCTCGGGCGCAGGGCATCGCGGTGGAACAGAGCGTGGAGATGCCGCTCGACGCGATCGACGAGCCCACGGTGCTGTCGGATATCGTCGGCGCGGTCGAGGACATCGACGATCTCGGCGACGGGGCGTTTCGCGGTGCGCATCGGTCTGGCGCTGTCGACGATCGGGGACGATGCCGGGCAGTTGCTGAACATGCTGTTCGGCAATACGTCCTTGCAGGAGGACGTGGTGCTGGCCGATGTCGAGTTGCCAGGGACGCTGACGGAGGCGCTGACGACGCGGCGGCCGCACCGGATCGGCGAGCTGCGCCACAGGATGGGGGCACGGCACCGCGCCCTCACCGGCTCGGCGTTGAAGCCGCAAGGGCTGGCGCCGGAGCGGCTGGGCACGCTGGCGGAGCGGCTGGCGCTGGGCGGACTGGACTTCATCAAGGACGACCACGGGCTGGCCGACCAGGGCTACAGCCGCTTTGCCGATCGCATCGCCGCAGTGTGCGGCGGGGATCGCGCGCGCGGTGCGTCATACCGGCCACCAGACGCGGTACATCCCCAGCCTGACCGGGGATCTCGATCAGATGCGGGCACAGGCGGCACTGGCGCGCGATGCGGGGCTGGATTGCATCATGGTCGCGCCGATGATCTCGGGATTTCCGGCGGTGCAGGCCCTGGTGCGGGATTTTCCCGAGATGACGTTGTTCGCCCATCCCAGCATGGGCGGGCTGCGCATCGCGCCGGACCTGCTGATCGGAAAGCTTTTTCCGCTGATCGGGGCGGATGCGGTGATCTTTCCGAGCTACGGCGGGCGGTTCGGCTATTCGCAGCAGACCTGCCGGCATCTGGCGGAGAACGCCCGCAGCTTCGGCGCCCTGCCGGTGCCCGCGGGCGGGATGACGCTGGCGCGCTCCGGAGAAATCCTTGATTTCTACGGCCCGGACACAATGTTGCTGATCGGCGGCAATCTGCTGCTGGCTCGGGAGCGCATCACCGAGGAAGCCGAAACCTTCACCCGCGCCGTCGCCGCGCATGTCTACGCATAGGGCCAAATCTTGGACAACGATCATGGACAATGAGGGATCGCCGCCGTTCCGCAACGCTCAGCCGGGCTTCCGCTGGGATGGCGTCGCCTACCTGCCCTACAAGCAGGACGGCAGCGCGCCGTTCAAGGACATCTCCCGCCAGGTGCTGTTTCACGAGCACGACCTGAACTGCGAGCTGCGGTATTTCGAAATGGACGCCGGCGGGTATTCGACGCTGGAGCGGCACGAGCATGCGCATGCGGTGATGATCCTGCGTGGGTCGGGGCAGTGTCTGGTGGGCGATGAGGTGCGGGCGGTGAAGCAGTTCGACCTGGTGTCGATCCCGTCGATGGCCTGGCACCAGTTCCGGGCAACGGCGGGGGAGCCGTTGGGGTTCTTGTGTATGGTCAATATATTGCGCGATCGCCCTCAACTGCCGAATGAGGAAGAATTGGCGGTGCTCAGGGGCAATCCGGTGGTGGCGCGGTTCCTGGGGGTGTGAGGGGCGTCGGCGGCGGGATCGGCAGCGCGAAAGAAACCACGGAGCGGGCGCTGCGCGCCCTTCACAAAGGAAGCACGGAGGGCCACGGAGGCGTTGCGGCAACGGCGGATCCTCCACTCACCTGACAAATCGCCGGACCGATCAATCCCCGATCAGAGAATACATCGCCTCCGTGGCACTCCGTGCTTCCTCTGTGCAAGCCGCGCAGCGGCGGCTCCGTGGTTTCTTTCAAAAACGACCCGCACACGCAATCGGCCGGGATCGCGGATCGCGACCCCAGCCGACACCGGGCGTGGACGGTCTTAGCGGTCGGTCGCGTCCTTGACCGCGTCCTTCGCGCCACCGACGGCGTTCTGGACCTTGCCGGCGGTCTTTTCGGCCGCACCCTCGGCCTCAGTCCGCTTGTCACCGGTCACCTTGCCTGCGGCTTCCTTGACCGTGCCCTTGGCCTGACGCCCAATGCCTTTGACGCGATCTTTATCCATATCGGCCTCCTTCCTGGTGGCGTTATGTAACGCCCGGGAGAACGGCACAGGCGCGGTCCGGTTGCGTGAACATCGCGTCACCGCGCGTATAGAGCGCGATGACCGGAGGCGGAATCGCCGGAGGTCTGAATCACGCGATCAAACAAACACCTGGAGCAGGATGGCTGAGCGGAAGCGATGTCATCCCTGCTCTAGGTCCGACACCGACTTGCCAGGAAAATGCTTCAGGATCGGCCCGACCGCCACGCGGCGAAACGCTTGGCATTATCGATCGCCTCCCGCTCCACGGCGGCGCTGTCGCGGACATAGCGGTCGGCGAACCCTTCGATGCCCCAGCGCTGGTACTGCATCACATGGGTCATCTCATGGGCCCAGAGCCTGGTGTCGGTCTTCGCCTGATGCTCCGACTTGAACAGGATGATCTCGCCCAGCGTCATGGCGACGGCATCGCCGTAGGAGAATGTCAGCGACGGCAGGTCCAGCGGGTCTGCTCCACCCACGCCGAAACGCACTTTCTGCAGCAGATCGGCCGGGAAGAACCCCAGCAGCGATCGGTAGATGCCGGGCGGGAGCGGCAAGACCCCATCGGCGATGGCACGCCGGCGGGCGCCATCGATCAGCGTGGCCAGCGCCTCGCCGGCATAGTCCATCAGGGCCGGTGGAATCCCCGTTTGCGCCAGGGCCGGCAGGGCCCAGGCGATGGGAGCAAGGAGTACGGAACGACGCATTTTCATGACAGTGACTGTGGGTATAACGAGATGTTAACCATCTCATCGCGCCGATACCTTGCCGGAATTGTGGCCAGACCGAGGAATTTACACCCGGGTACGAAACGGTTCGGCGGTCAGATCCGCTCGCTGACCGCGATGGCGGCCTTGCACCCGGCCTTGATCACACGGGAGAGCAGGCGATAGCCGGGCGCCTGCTCCGCGCCATGTTCCAGGCCGATATCGCGGTGCTCGATCTCCTCGGCACGAAATTTTTCGATCGTGTCCCGCAGCGCCGGTTCCCCGGTCAATGTCTCGATCTGGCCGCGGTAATGCGCGTCGATCGTTTCTTCGACCGCGACCGTGCAGGCCATGGCCGCCTTCTCGCCCAGCGCGGCGGTGACGGCCCCGAGGGCAAAGCCGGCGAGGTGCCAAAACGGCAGCATGACCGTTGGCCGCACCCGCCGATCGGCGATCAGGGCGTTGAACGTGTCGAGGTGATGCTGCTCCTGCGCCTGCATGTGCCGCAGCAGGTCGCCCTTGGCGCCCTCTCCCAACACGGCGAGCTGTCCGGCGTAGATCCGAGCGGCGCCGTATTCGCCGGCGTGGTCGACGCGGATGGCGCGGGCGGTCTCTTGGCGCGCCGGTCGGTCGCCCGGCAGGGGTCGCCTTGCTTCGGTCATCGCCGCCTGTGTCCTGTGCCGATCAGGGACATGGCGAGGATGACGGAAAATCCCAGGGCGTAGATCAGGTTCATTGCGGCGATCGAGACCGGCACGCCGGGGATCAGGAAGTTCGGCTCATCGCACGGTTTGGCTGGCCGCGCCGGCATGCTCGCCAGCCGTTCGGCGAGCGTTGCGCCGTTGACATGCGGTGCGGCGCATTCCGGGAGCGGACTGGGCCACCAGTGGAACTCCACCCCGACATGCACCGCGCCGACCACCGCATCGCCCAGCAGGCACAGCACGGCGAGCCAGAGCAGCGCGCGGGACAGGCCGCGCGGGGTGATCGCCGCCAGGATGCCGAGGCCGATGACGATGCGGTAGGGCCAGCGCTCCACCAGGCAGAGCGCGCAGGGGACGAGGCCGCCCCAGTCCTCCATGGCGAAAGCTGCCCCCAGAGCGGCCGCAGCAAAGAGCGCGGTCACGATCGCGAGAGTCCGCGGCGCGGAATGAGCAGCGTAACGAGGCATCGCACCGCTGTGTGCCCCGACTACAGCCTGGGCGCAAGTTGCGGCTTCGTGGCGGATTCTCTACCGTGCCCTGTCAGAAGCAACAGGGCGGGAACGATGACGGACAGTACGCAGCGCATCCTGTGGGGCAGAGCCACGTCGAGCAACGTGATGAAGGCGCTCTGGGCGCTGGAGGAGCTGGGGCTGCCCTATGAGCGGATCGATGTCGGCGGGGCGTTCGGCAAAACCGGCACGCCGCAGTATCGGACGATGAACCCGACGGGCCTGGTGCCGACGCTGCAGGAAGGCGATTTCACGCTGTGGGAGAGCAATGCGATCGTTCGCTACCTGGCGCGCGATGCGGCCGCGATCTGGCCGACGGCGCCGCATGCCAGGGCGAATGTCGATCGCTGGATGGACGCGCAGCAGACGACGATGAACAGGCCGATGGCGCAGGTCTTCTGGGGCCTGGTGCGCACGCCGGCGGAGCAACGCGACATGAAGGTGATCGCCGCGGCGATCGAGGAGACGGCGAAGGCCTGGCGCATGGTCGATGCCGAGGTCGGCAAGCACCCCTATCTGGCGGGCGCGGCGTTCACCATTTGCGACATCCCCTGGGGCGTGCATGCGCATCGCTGGTTCAACATGGATTATCTGGGGCTGAGCGCGGCCGGAGATGCCGGCGTTGAGGGCCTGGTACGATCGGCTGTGCGAACGGCCAGCGTATCGGACGGCGGTTACGGCGACGCCGATTTCGTGACGGGGCTCGGGGGCGGAAGGAATTCAAAAGAAACCACGGAGCGGCCGCTACGCGGCCTGCACCGAGGATGCGCAGAGGGCCCCGGAGATATTGCCTCAGCCCCTCTAGCCGTCATGGCCCGGCTTGACCAGGCTTGACCGGGCCATCCCTGGCCAATGCGGCACATTCACGCGCGGACAGTCCCTCGCTGATTGAGATAGCCCGGTCAAGCCGGGGTCTGCATTCCAGGCAAATACAAACGGCTGTCAGTCTCCGACCGCCGGTACAACCTCTCTGTGGCTCTCCGCGCATCCTCGGTGCAGGCCGCGCAGCGGCCGCTCCGTGGTTTCTTTCCAGGACGGCTGATGGCCCCCCGAACGGACCCGTTACTCGCCCAGCGGCTTGATATCGACCATCAGCTCGTTCCCCAGCTTCTCCAGCCCCGCGCGTGCCGCGTCCACCGCCGCCTCGCCCGGCGCCCGCAGCACCGCCTGCGCTCGGAACAGCGCGCCGCCGCTGAACGAGCCGCTGGTGACGTCGGTGATCAGTTCCTCGATATTCACGCCGCATTCGGCCAGCACCTGGGCGACATCGCGCACGATGCCCGGCCGGTCGTTGCCAACGACCTCCAGCATCAGCCGCTGACCTGACGCAGGCGCCGGGGCGGCGCCGACATCCTGGGCGACGATCCGCAGCCCCTGGCTCTCCAGCGCCTGCAGGTCATCGAGCAGTTCCGTAGGCGCATCGACCAGGACGATCCCGGCGAACTGCCCGCCCAGGCGCGCCATGCGACTCTCCAGCCAGTTGCCGCCTCGCGCCGCCACGGCGGCCGACAGGGCGCGCACCAGGCCGGGCCGATCAGGGCCGATAACCGTCAGAATCAGGGATACCATGGTCCGATCTCCTTCTGGCAGGGTGTCGAGCACGTACTGCTCCCATGAGGCCAAGAACATTGCAATCGCCCGCGCGACATGCTTCTGGTGCCCACCTTGGAGGCACGCTGTCGATGTCAAACTTCGTATCCGGCCGTCACTTCCTGCATACGCCTGGACCGACGAACCTGCCCGACCGGGTGCTGCGGGCGATGGACCGCAACGCCATCAATCACCGAGGTCCGGAATTCGGCGCACTGGGTCGCGAAGTCATCCAGAAACTCCGCCCGGTCTTCGGCACCGAGGGCGTGATCGGCATTTTCCCCTCATCCGGCACCGGTTCGTGGGAGTCCGCCCTGGTCAACACACTGCGCGAGGGCGACCGCGTGCTGATCAGCCGCACCGGCCAGTTCTCCCATCTGTGGGAGCAGATGGCGGCGCGCTTCGGGCTCGACGTCATCGCGCTGGAAACCGACTGGCGCCGCGGGGCCGACCCGGTGGCGATCGGCCAGATGCTGGCGGACGACCGGGAGCATCGCATCAAGGCCGTGTTCGTCGTGCACAGCGAAACCTCGACCAGTTGCATGACCGATGTCGGCTCCGTCCGCGAGGCGATGGACCGCACCAGGCACCCTGCCCTGCTGATGGTCGATGCGATCTCCTCCCTGGGGTGCTGCGACTACCGCCACGACGCGTGGAAGGTCGACGTGACGATCGCCGGCTCGCAAAAGGGGCTGATGGTCCCGCCCGGCCTGTCCTTCACCGCGATCAGCGAGAAGGCGCTGGACGTCTCCCGCGCCGGCGGATCGCGCCGCAGCTACTGGGACTGGGAACCGCTGGTGACCGCCAACAAGACCGGCTACTTCCCCTATACGCCGGCGATCAACCTGCTCTGGGCCCTGCGTGAGGCGCTGGACATGATGCAGGAGGAAGGTCTGTCCAATGTCTATGCCCGCCATGCCCGCTACGCCCAGGCCACGCGCCTGGCGGTTGCCGCCTGGGGGCTGGAGCTGCAATGCCTCGATCCGAACGCCTATGCGCCGGGCGTGACCGCGGTGCGGGTGCCGGACGGGCACAGCGCGGACAAGCTGCGCGCCGTCATCCTCGACACGCTCAACATGAGCCTGGGCAATGGCCTTGGCCGGGTCGAGGACAAGGTCTTCCGCATCGGCCATATGGGCGATCTGGGCGTGCTGTCGCTGACGGGCACACTGAGCGGCGTCGAGATGGGGCTGCGTGCCGCTTGCATCCCGCATAACGCCGGCGGGGCCCAGGCAGCGCTGAATTTCCTGGCCAACGCCGGCTGACGGGCCGGCCGCCGCCTGCGGCCGGATCAGATGACGCGAATAACGGACGTCGCATGCCGGGCGTGGTGCCGCTCGCCACGGCCATGAGCCCGTTTCGCCGAGGTTGCGCGGGCAGGCATGTTCGATGGTCGCGGGCCCGTCCCCGATCCCACGACGATGTTCAGGTCAGAGGCATGCGGAAAGCGAACCGCGTCTTTGCGCTGCGTCGGAGGTCGCTTCGAGCATACCTCTATGGACCCGAGCGATTTCAGAGGCGATGTAGAGACCCCAGGCCGAGGCCCTGCTGGTTGACGGCGACGAGATAATCCCTGGGTCGAGGCGTCGATTATGTCACACCGAGGTGGTAGCCGATGATGACCGACTCCCGATCTTCGACATTGCGCCAGGACCACGTGCCGGCCGTCTCGCGCAGTCAGGCGGAGATCTTCTGGGTCTTCCTCCGCCTGGGTTGCACCAGCTTCGGCGGCCCGGTGGCGCATCTGGGCTATTTCCGAGCGGAACTGGTCGCGAAACGGCGGTGGCTGAGCGAAGCGACGTTCGCCGACCTGGTGGCGCTGTGCCAGTTCATGCCCGGGCCAGCCTCGTCGCAGACCGGGATGGCGATCGGCCTCCTGTGCGGCGGGCCGGTGGGGATGTTCCTTGCCTGGCTGGCGTTCACGCTGCCATCGGCCCTGGCGATGGCGCTGTTTGCCTACGGCGTGACGGCATTGGGCGATCTGTCGGGGGCCGGCTGGCTGCACGGGTTGAAACTGGTGGCGGTCGCCGTGGTGGCCCAGGCGGTGTGGGGGATGGCAAAGACCCTGGCGCCGGATCGGCAGCGCGCGACGCTGGCGATCCTGGCCTGTTTGGTGTGTCTGGCGCAGCCGACCTCCGTCGGTCAGGTCGCTGCGATCGCTCTGGGCGCGCTGGCCGGGACCGGCGTGCTGACGCGTGAGACGGCGGAGGCGTTGCCGGATGCCGCGTTGCATGTCCGCATCCCCCGCGGGCTGGCCGTGGGGCTTCTGGTCCTTTTCGCCGTCCTGCTGCTGGCACTGCCCTGGGCGGCGGATACCTCGGGTGTGCATGCCGTACGACTGTTCAACACGTTCTATCGCGCCGGTTCCCTGGTGTTCGGCGGCGGTCATGTCGTCCTGCCACTGCTGCAGAGTTCGGTGGTTCCCTCCGGCTGGGTGAGCCAGGACGTGTTCCTGGCTGGCTACGGCGTGACCCAGGCGATGCCGGGGCCGATCTTTACGTTTGCGGCGTTCCTGGGTGCGGTCGAGGCTCCAACGCCGAACGGGTGGCTGGGCGCATTGAACGCGACGGTTGCGATCTTCTTCTCGTCGTTTCTGCTGGTGGCCGGGTTGCTGCCGTTCTGGGACACCCTGCGGACATGGCCCACGGTGCGCGCGGCAATGCGCGGGGTGAACGCGGCGGTCGTGGGCGTGCTGCTGGCCGCCCTGTTCAATCCGATCTGGCTGGGATCGGTGCATGGGTCAGCGGATTTCGGTCTGGGGCTGGTGGCGTTCCTGATGCTGATGTTCTGGTCTGTGCCGCCGTGGCTGGTGGTGCTGTTTGGCGCCGCGGCTGGTTGGGGGCTGACGGCGTTCGGTATCTGACGCCGATGAGTATCATGCGCCGTGATTGCGACAATTAATGCGATTTTCTTGGCACACCCAGGGAAACCGCTTACGATATCCTAATAATCGACGGTTCACGCTGCATGTATCCTGGGCTGCCTACGACTGCCAAATCCATCTATTGGGGGATCCGCCGCAACCCTGGGGACATGGGGCATCGTTTGGCTGTATTGCTTCGGTCCCTGAAGTCTGTCGTATTGTTCTGGCTACTTCGGCTCGCTCATGCCCGGCAGAAGGTGGTGATCATCAGCCTGGTCGAGTCGATGGGCGACATCATCGCCGCGGAGCCGGTCTCCCGCGCCGCTCGGGAACAATATCCCGACGCCTTCATCGTCTGGCTTGTGAAGCCCGCATTCGTCGAAATGGTCGAGCGGTTCCCTGATGTCGACAAGGGATTTGCCGTCACATGCCTGACCGAGGCGATGGTTCTATTAAGCCTGCGGCCTGCCAGCGTTCTCTGGGACCTGCATGTTTCCAATGCCCTGTGCAATCGATGCCGAGCGCCGTTGCCGAAATTTGGGGTGGCCGAGAAGATTACGTTGGATACTTATTACGACATCGGCAATCTTCTGACGGTCTTTTGTCTTTGTGCGGGCATTCCGCCGATCAACCAGGCTCCCCGTTTCGATCCCGGTCCCATTGCTTGCGCCGCAGTCGATGCGCTTGGCCTGCCAGCGCGCTTCGTCGTCCTGCACTGCACGTCGAATGACCTGAATCGGAACTGGCGCGATGAGTCGTGGGACGAGCTCGCGGATTACGTCAGCGAAACGCTTGGCTGGCCGATCGTGGAGGTCGGCCTGGCGCCCGTGACGCAGGGCGCGAAATCCGGACGGTACCGGGACTTGTGCGGAAAGGGTTCGATCCCGGCAATGGGCGAGGTGATCCGCCGCGCGTCGCTGTTCATCGGCTTGGATAGCGGGCCGGCGCATTTCGCCAACGCCGTTGGCACACCGGGCGTATTGCTGTTCGGTCGATTTGGGCGTTGGGATAACCACATGCCGTATAGCGGCCCGTATCAGGATGGCAGCGGCGCCGATCTTCTGAGGCATCCTGGGCCACTCAAGGATCTGCCGGTGGCCACGGTCAAGGACGCGGTTCGCCGGCGGCTCGGTGTTGCACCGGACTTTGGCAACGGACGTGTCACGGCTGCCGCTGAGGTTTGAAGGCGTGTCACGAATTGAATGGAATGCGCGGACGCCAACGACCACTTTTGGGGTTTTTGCAGAAAGCGAAGTGGGGCTTCCTGCCGTCATCCGAGCGCCGGAGTCGATTGAGCCATGATTGCGTGCCGGCTTTGTAACGGAGAAGCGGAGCCTGCGTTCACACGGCTGGTTCTTAAGAAATATGACGTCGCGTATTTCAGATGCCGGCAGTGCGGTTCCCTGCAAACCGAGATGCCGTATTGGCTTGAGGAGGCCTATTCGACTGGCAATCTCGTCGATACGGACACCGGAGCGGTTCTGCGCAACCTGAACAGTCAGGCGGTGATCTTCGCTGCGACCAAAATCTTGGGTCTGCCGCCGACGTCCTCGATCGTCGATATTGGCGGTGGCGTGGGCATGCTGACGCGACTGCTGCGAGATCAGGGTTTTGATGCGCGTTGGTCCGATGCATATGCCAGCAACAATATGGCCCGCGGTTTCGACGATGACGGCAGCGACGCCGATATCGTTTGCTCTTCGAGGTCGCGGAACATCTGGTCAATCCGGTCACCGATCTTGCCGCCATGTTCCAGAGACAGGCGAAACTCGTCATCATCGGAACAGAAACGTACCGGGGTCAGGATCCCGACTGGTGGTATATCAGTCCGTGGTCAGGCCAACACGTCTTCTTCTATTCGGAAGGCGGTATGTCCTTCGCGGCAAACAAGTTTGGATATTGTTACGAACGCCTCGGCAGCACGCATTTTTTTACGCGAACGCCCATGACCAAGACCCAGGGACGACTACTCTGGCGCGCCATATCGCCGACAGGCATCGAAACTCGTGCGAGCCTGGCTTGGCCTTCGTCTATCGCCCAAATACGTAGGGCGTGACTGGGAACGGCTTTCGAAGGCCTGAAAGTCCGTGAGATAAGCTGGATACGGCTTGCTGTCGGCGCTGACTAACCTGTCCTGTGACTCCCCATTTCTGTAGCGTTCTTACCTGACCGGCCCAGTGTCGGTCATCCACGCTTTTTTTCCCACAAGCGCCGCAAGGCGTGGATTGCCAGGACAAGCCCGACCATAACGGTGGGAGCGCAATCGGACGGGTCGGCTCGTGAGGCCGCTGGTCTCAGACCAGCCAATGCTCCTCGACCACGAACCGCGCTGCCGGCGTGTCATCGGCCGCGGCGACGCTGCTCTCCAGGTCGACGAGACTGTCGAACCAATTCTGCGTCATGCCGCCGACCTCGATCGCCAAATGCGCGATGACGCTGTTCGGCGCTCGGCCTTGCTGGCGGACCTGGTAGCGCATCGGTCGCGCCGGTGGCTCGTCCCCCTGCCGGCCAGATCTCGATCACGCTGAAGCGACCGGTGCCGGTCCGCATCTCGCCCGCAGTATCGGCAATGACCCGCGAGACGGCCCCGACGAACAGCCGCGAATCAACATTGCAGGCGGCCATTTCCGGCGATCCGTGCGCGGCCAGCCGGTCCATGTCGTTATCGAAATAGAGGATCGGAAACCCGTCGATCCGCATCGCCCGCGCCGCATCGTTGGCCGCGGGGGAATCGACCACATGACATTGGACGTAGCGGCGCAAATGCGGGAAGGCGCAGACCAGCGGCCCATGCACATCGAGCCAATGCCGGCGGAACCGGTTCAGATCGGCGCTGTCCTGGCGGCGCATCAGGCTGATTGCCGCGATCATGTCAGGTCAGCCGGATCGCACCACAGATCGAACGCAATACTCCGTTCAGCTTTTCGTTGACGGCACATGGCCTGAACTCCGTTTCCCTGATCATGTTTTGCCTTGCCCGGCGGGCCCATATGTCGGAACCCATACAAGGAACGTCATGGTCTTCGGGCCACTGGCGGGGGTCAAGCTTTCACCAGACGAACTGCGTCGGTGCCGTCTATGCCCTTGGAGGGGAATTCGAAATGATCCTGTCTGCTCTGTCGGAAATCGACCCACTCATCGCGGCCGGCGTCGCAGCGGCGACGGCGGCCACGGACGCGGTCTATGTCATGTTCGCTTCGGCGATCGCGGCACGAAAACGGGTTCCGGCCGCGACATGGAGCAGCCTGTGGTACCTGCTCTCGTCCTTCGCCGTCATCAACTACACACAGAACTGGGTCTATGTTCTTTTCGCCGCCGCAGGCTCCTGGCTGGGCGCCTACGCATCGATGACGTTCTTGCGGCGCACCCGCGTATAGACCGACCCGTCAGGCGTCCGCTTCGCTTGTCGGCCGATGTCGCCTTCGGCTGCGTATGCCGCGCGGTCAATCGGCGCCACAGCGATGAGATCAGCCCCCCTGCCCCCGCCGGCATCAGGAACATCATCGCGATCAGGATCACGCCGTACACCGCGCCCGGCGCCGCCTTCGACACCTTGTCGGCCAGGTTCGGCACGAACTCGATGAACGCCGCCCCGATCAGCGTGCCGCCGATCGACGACACGCCGCCCACCACCAAGCCCGACGAACAGGAAGATCGACACGAACACGCCGAAACTGTCCGGCGCCACGAACTGCACCGCGATCGCGCCCAGCGAGCCGGCCAGCCCGGTGATACATCGCGCTGACCGCGAAGGTGCCGGTCTTGACCATGGCGATGTTGATGCCCATCGCCTCGGCCGCCATCGCATGGTCGCGGATCGCCATCATCGCCCGCCCGATCCGCCCGCGCACCAGGTTCCAGGCCAGCGACGTACATCACGACGCGCGACCGCCAGCGTGAACAGATACAGCCATTGGTCCGGCGACAGCGGCAAGCCCGAACGGCGCGTCCGGCTTGTCGATCACCAGGCCCTGCACGCCGCCGGTCCAGTCCTCGAACGCCTTGTACTTCAGCACCTGCGGCATCGCGACCGCCAGCGCGAACGTCGTCAGCGCCAGGTACAGCCCGCCAGCCGCAACGCCGGCAGCCCGATCAGGAACCCGACCACGGCGCAGACCACCGCCGAGATCGGCAGCGTCACCCAATACGGCACGTTCCAGGTCGTCATCAGGATCGCGGTGGTATAGGCGCCGATCGCGTAGAACGCGCCATGGCCCAGCGAGATCTGGCCGTTGAAGCCGATCAGCATCGCCAGGCCCAGGATGGCGATCGCGTAGACCACCACCATCGTCATCTGGAACAGGTGGTAATCGCTGAAGGTCGCGACCGGAACGATCGCCGCGAGCAGCACCAGAAGCGCGATCAGCCAGGAAGTGCGCATCGTGCTTACACCCGGCTTAGACACGGTGCGGCCCATCAGGCCGGAGGGTTTGACGGTCAGCACCGCGACGATGATGACCAGCGCCAGCGTCAGTTTCAGCTCGGTGCCGACCACGTAGGCGCCGCCCAGGTTCTCGATCACGCCGACCGCGAAGCCGCCCAGCACCGCGCCCAGCGGACTGTCGATGCCGCCCAGCAGCGCGCCGGCGAAGGCATAGAGCAGAATGCCGGACATCATGTTGGGATCGAGGAACACGATCGGCGCCACCATGCAGCCGGCGACCGAGCCGATCGCCGCCGCCAGGCCCCAGCCCAGCGCCAGCATCCAGCCGACCCGCACGCCGACCAGCCGCGAGGAGACCGGATTGAACGCCGCCGCCCGCATCGCCAGCCCCAGCCGGGTATGCCGGAAGAACAGAATAGACGCTGATCAGCACGACCAGCGTCACCGCCGGTCGAGCCAAGCTCATGGCCCGACAGATAGCCGCCCAGCATCGGCTGGTCCGGAAACGGCGACGGGAACTGCTTGATCGTGTAGTCGAAGAACCAGCCGCTCAGGCTGTTGATGATCAGCAGCAGACCGACGAACACGCCGACCGAGGACAGGATCGGCGCGTTCGCCATCGGCCGCATCAGGATGCGCTCGATCGCGACGCCGATGACGAACGAGACCACGACCGCCGCGAAGAACGCCACCCAGTACGGCAGGCCGACATTGATGAACGTCAGCGTGATATAGGTGGAGAACGTCGCCATCTCGCCCTGGGCGAAGTTCACGTGATGGGTCGCCTGGTAGATCATCACCAGGGCGAGCGCGACGCTGGCATAGATGCCGCCGGTGGCGATGCCCGACATGATCTGATGGATAACGCCCGCTAACATCGCCTGCCCTCTCAATAGCCAAGATACGAGCGGCGGACGCCCTCGTCCTTGCTGATGTCCGCCGCGGTGCCGGACATGACGATGCGTCCGGTCTCCAGCAGATAGGCGTCCTCGGCGAATTCCAGCGCCAGCGTGGCGTTTTGCTCGACCAGCAGGATGCTGACGCCCTCGTCGTCGCGGATGCGGCGCAGGATGCGGAAGATCTCCTGCACGATCAGCGGTGCCAGGCCGAACGACGGCTCGTCCAGCAGCAGCAGGCTCGGGCCGCAGCAGCAGGGCGCGCGCGATCGCCAGCATCTGCTGCTCGCCGCCGGACAGCGTGCCGGCCTGCTGGCGGAAGCGTTCCTTCAGGCGGGGAAAATAGTCGAACATGTGCTCGAAATCCGTCGGTCGACCTCGCCGCGCCGGGCGGGTGTAGGCGCCGAGGCGTCATGTTCTCCTCGACGGTCAGTTCCATGAAGGTGCCGCGGCCTTCCGGCACGTGCGCGACGCCGAGGCGGACGATGTCCTCGGTCGCCATGCCGTCGATGCGCCGGCCGCCGAGGGTGAGCTGCGCCCTGGGTGCGGACCATGCCGCAGATCGCGCGCAACGTCGTGGTCTTGCCGGCGCCGTTGGCGCCCAGCAGCGCGGTCACGCCGCCCTGGCGAACCGAGAAATCGATGCCGTGCAGCACCTTGGTCTCGCCATATGCGGCGTGGAGGCCCTTGGCCTCAAGCAGCGCGGTCAATCGCTCAACCTGCGCTACGTAGCCGCGCCGATACACCGACGTCTACGCCGCCCAGCATGCGTCCCCAATCCCTGTAAATTTGTTTGTCCGATTAGAGCGCGACAGTGACGAAGCCGCATCGCGCAAGTCAATCAGCGCAAAGTCAATGGCCTGGGGCGTTCTCGACCGCCTGAGCGCCTGATGAACAAAAAGACACAATTCGGACGCTCGGGCGGGAACCGGACACGGTCGCCAACGGTTCTGCTCGGGATGGCGGGGCGGCGCGCCTTGGCGTGTCCGACGATCACCCCGGGGAGTCGACGATGCAGGTACAGCGTCCCCGGACGGCACCGGCAGGGGCCGGCTGGGTCAATCGAACACGAGGACGCGCACACCGCGTCCTCGCTTCCGTGTCTGGGAACGCCGCTGACGAGGCGCATGGGAAGGTCACGCCCATCCTGCCATGGGCGCGGCATCGCGGGTTGTTTGCCGCACGCATGGCTGCCGCTCGGCTCGCCGCACTGTTGCCGCTCACCGCCTGCAAACCAGCCGATCCTCGATCCGCGCGGGGCCGATCGGAGTCGCCGATACGACGCATCCTGATCAACTCGGTGGCGATCATGCTGTGCATCGTCGTCCCCGTCATCGTCGCCACCGCTCGGCTTCGCCTGGTGGTTCCGCGCCGGCAACACCCACGCTCGGTATCGGCCGGATTTCGACCATTCGGGGACGATCGAGCTGGTCGTGTGGGGCATCCCGCTGCTGGTGATCATGCTGCTGGGCGGGGTGACCTGGATCGGCTCGCATGAGCTGGATCCGGCAAAGCCGCTGCGCCTCGAAGACGCGGCCGTTGCGGGTGCAGGTCGTCTCGCTCGACTGGAAATGGCTGTTCATCTACCCCGACCTGGATATCGCCAGCGTCAACCAACTGACGCATCCCGGCCGGTACGCCGGTGGAGTTCACCCTGACCTCGGCCAGCGTGATGAACGCGTTCTTCATCCCGCGCCTGGGCAGCATGATCTACACGATGAACGGGATGACCACCCGGCTGAACCTGCAGGCCGACAATCCCGGCACGTTTCTGCGGCCAATCGAGCCATTACAGCGGCGACGGATTCTCCGACATGCATTTCGACGTCAATGCGCTGCCGACGGAGCAGGCATTCGACGCCTGGGTGGACACGACGCGCCAGAACGGGCCGGTGCTGGATCAGGCGTCTATGAGGCGCTGGCGACAGCAGAGCCATGAACGTCAAGCCGTTCACCTATCGCGACGGCCGATCCGGCGCTGTTCGCACCAGATCGTGACACAGCTCATCCCGCCCGCCGAAGGTCCGCCGGCGGATACCCCGAAACGCGATGTGTCGCCCCATTCGCAGTAACGCGGAGCAGTTGAATGCTGGGAAAGCTCACCTGGTCGGCCATTCCATTCGATCAGCCGATCCCGCTGGTGGCCGGCGCGGTCGTGGGCGTGGTCCTGCTGCTGATCCTCGGCCTGGGTCGTGATCGAGGCCACCTGCCGTATCTGTGGCATGAGTGGATCACCAGCGTCGATCACAAGCGGATCGGCGTGATGTACATGCTGCTGGCGATGGTGATGCTGCTGCGCGGTTTCACCGACGCGATCATGATGCGCTCCCAGCAGGCGCTGGCATTCCAATCGAACGGCTATCTGCCGCCGGAACATTACGATCAGATCTTCTCGGCGCATGGCACGATGATGATCTTCTTCGTCGCCATGCCGTTCGTGATCGGGCTGATGAACTTCGTCGTGCCGCTGCAGCTTGGCGTGCGTGACGTTGCGTTCCCGACATTGAATTCCGTTGGCTTCTGGCTGACCGCGACAGGCTCGCTGCTGGTCAACGTCTCACTGGTGGTGGGCGAGTTCGCACGCACCGGCTGGCTGCCGTATCCGCCGCTGTCGGAGCTGACCTACTCGCCCGGCGTCGGCGTCGACTACTATCTGTGGTCGCTGGAGATATCGGGCGTCGGCACGCTGGTGGCCGGCGTCAACCTGGTGACGACGATACTGAAGATGCACGCGCCGGGCATGACCTATATGCGGATGCCGATGTTCTGCTGGACGGCGCTGGCATCGAACCTGCTGATCGTCGCCGCCTTCCCGATCCTGACCGCGACGCTGGCGCAACTGCTGCTGGACCGCTACCTCGGGTTTCATTTCTTCACCAACACGGCCGGCGGGAACGTGATGATGTTCATGAACCTGATCTGGGCCTGGGGCCATCCGGAGGTCTACATCCTGGTCTTGCCTGCGTTCGGCATT
The DNA here is from genome assembly GCA_963771475.1 of uncultured Alphaproteobacteria bacterium. GTDB lineage: Bacteria > Pseudomonadota > Alphaproteobacteria > Acetobacterales > Acetobacteraceae > Rhodopila. The sequence continues at coordinate 207,501 of CAVYTN010000031.1, forward strand.
TACTCCGAGGTGATCTCGACGTTTTCGGGCAAGCCGCTCTTCGGCTACCGCTCCATGGTGATGGCGACGATGGCGATCTGCCTGCTGTCGTTCATGGTCTGGCTGCATCATTTCTTCACCATGGGCGCGGGCGGCGATGTGAACGCGATCTTCGGCATCACGCACGATCGATCATCGCCGTCCCGACCGGGGTGAAGATCTTCAACTGGCTGTTCACCATGTATGGCGGGCGCATCCGTTTCACCACGCCGATGATGTGGTCGATCGGCCTTCATGATCACCTTCGTCGATCGGCGGCATGACGGGCGTGCTGATGGCGGTGCCTCCGGCCGACTTCCTGGTGCACAACAGCCTGTTCCTGGTGGCGCATTTCCACAACGTCATCATCAGCGGCGTGCTGTTCGGCGTCTTCGCCGGCTATATCTTCTGGTTTCCCAAGGCGTTCGGCTTTCGGCTGCATGAAGGCTGGGGCAAGGCCGCGTTCTGGCTGTGGCTCGTGGGCTACATCCTGGCCTGGGGGCCCGGCTATATCTCTGGGGCTGAAGGGGATGACGCGGCGCATGCAGCACTACGACGTGGCCGAGTGGCACCCCTGGCTGCTGGTCATGGCGGCGGGTGCGCTGGTCATCCTGGCCGGCATCGTCTGCCAGATCATGCAGCTCGCCGTCAGCATCCGCCAGCGCGAATCGCTGCGCGACTTGACCGGCGACGTATGGAACGGACGCTCCCTGGAATGGGCGACGCCGTCCCCGCCGCCGGCATTCAACTTCCCCGTCCTGCCGCAGGTCGAGGGTTCGGACGTCTACTGGAGCATCAAGCAGCGCGCGATCCAGCAGATGCATCTCAGCGCGGAACCCGAATATACCGACATCGAAATGCCGCGGAACAGCCCGACTGGTTTCATTTGCGCCTTCTTCGCCACCTTCATCGGCTTCGCCATGATCTGGCACATCTGGTGGATGGCGGCCCTCGGCGCCCTCGGTGCCTATATCGCCTTCGTCGTCTTCGCCTGGCGTGACGTTCCCGAATACGTCATCCCGGCCGAGGAGGTCGCGAAAATCTGGGGCGCCAACCGAGCTGCCCGAAGACAGGCGCTGGAGCGCATGGCGGTGCCATCATGAGCGGTTCAGTCGCCTCACCCGAATGATCCGTTCACCCGGGGCGGGTCGCCGGCCACATGCTCCGGCAACCGGCCACGGCGGACATGATCTTCTGACGAAACGGATCATCACCGGCTACGGGTTCTGGATCTTCCTGCTGAGCGACATCGTGATGTTCTCGGCGTTTTTCGCCAGCTTCGCCGTGCTGCGCGATGCGACGGCGGGGGGACCGAGCGGACGGGAGATTTTCGATCTCTCGGACACGGCGCTGGAGACGGCGCTGCTGCTGCTGTCCAGCTTCACCTGCGGCGTCGCCTTCATCGGCGCGCAGTTGAAGCGCGACAGTTGGTATTATGGCGCGATGGCGGTGACGTTTCTGCTGGGCGTCGGATTTCTGCTGCTGGAGAGCCGGGAATTCGCCGGCATGGTCTCGCAAGGCGTACGGACCCAGCCGCAGCGCGTTCCTGTCGTCGTTCTTCACCCTGGTCGGCTGTCACGGTCTGCACGTGACGCTGGGGCTGCTGTGGCTATTGACGATGATGGCGCAGGTTTACGCCAAGGGATACCGGCCGGACATCATGCGCCGGCTGCTGTGCTTCAGCCTGTTCTGGCACACGCTGGACATCATCTGGGTGGCCCTGTTCACCGTCGTCTACCTGGTCGGAGTGGCAACATGATCGAAGGAATGCGCCGCGGCATCGATACCGCGCCGGGCGATCCGCATGCCGATTCCGGCGAATCCGGCCGAAGGGCTTATCAGCTACGGCGTCGGGTCTCGGGCTTGCGGTCCTTCTGACGGTCGTGGCGTTCGTGCTCGCCCGGACGCATCTGGTGTGGGCAGCCGAGTATTCCGGTTGCGCTTGTGTGTCCTGGCGGTCGGGGCAGATGGCGGTGCATCTGGTGTTCTTCCTGCACATCACGTCCGGTCCGGATAACGTCAACAATATCATGGCGTTGGCGTTCGGCGTGATCATCGTGCTGCTGCTGATCGTCGGGTCGCTGTATATTATGGGCAACATGAACCACAACATGATGCCGATGGCTGAGATGATGCAGATGCAACGGTAGCTGCGGCGTCGCGTGCGGTGATCAGCTTGGGTTGAAAGAAACCACGGAGCGGCGCTGGCGTGCCATCATCAGGTATCGCGGATGACCACGGAGCGGCCACCGGAGCTGGGACATTGCATTGCAGCCGCCGCAGAGCGGCACTGGAGTCCTCGTCGACACATTGGGCCGTGTTGGCCAGTCACACTCGCTGCACGCGCAATAAGCAGGTCCAGTTAAGTTCAAACTCCAGTCGTTCGAGACGAACAGACTGCAATAATCCCAGTGCATCTCACAAGAAACGTCGTCTCGCTGGCACTCTGAGCGACGGTTGTACAGATACGCATCGAGCAAATGCGGTCTCGGCAGAAGTGTCGAAGCCCATGCCGATGCAAGTCGGAAAGTCAGATCTGGAAGGCTGTTCCTGGAACCGATCGCTGTCCGTTAGATCTGGAACACGGAAACTCAGGTCTCGGACTCGTGACCGTCGCTGCAGCAACAGCATCTGGCGCCGTAGGCTTGATCTCCGTACTGCCCGGTCAGCAGGATCAGTGATTGCGGCATTCGCATCCATGGTGGTTTCGGGCTGGCGAAGGGAGTGCCATTCTCACCCCGGTCGAGATGCTCATTCTGACAGCGGCCTGGCACGCCACGCATTGAAACCTTCGCCATGGCTCAGCCCATTGCCGAACCATGCCGCGTCGAGCCGTCCCAGGATGCGCTGTATTACTTCGCGCGCCAGACCAGCGTCGCCGAGACGGCGTAGTTCCACACCACGCCGATCACCGCACCGATCGCGCCGGCGATCGTCCAGCTGGTGTGCGTGTCATACAGCGACTTGGCGATGCCGATATTGGCGACCGCGCCGACGCCGCAGACCACCATGAACAGCAGCAGCCCGCGCCACAGCCGCGGGCCGCGCAGCCGCTGGTCGCGATAGGTGATGTCGTTGTTGAGCTGGAAGTTGAACACCATGGCAACCACCGTCGCGATCGCCTGTGCCGCCTCGAACTGCAGCGCCGGCGAGCTTCGCGCAGCACGGTCAGCACCGTCAGATGCACCAGCACGCCGAGCGCGCCGACCAGCGCGAAGGAGATGAAGCGCAGCGGCAGCAGGCCGCCGAACATCTTGTCCAGCAGCAGGCCGGCGAACTGCGCCAGCACCAGCGCGTCGAGCTTGCTCTCGCCGGCGACGCGCTCGTGGAACACGACGGGGACCTCGATCACCCGCAGCGGCGCGGGCGAGCTGAGCACGAGGTCGAGCAGGATCTTGAAGCCCTGGCCGGTGAGGTTGCGCGGCCAGCTCCTCGAACAGCGGGCGCGGCAGCATGAAGAAGCCGCTCATCGGATCGGTGAGCCGCACCGGCAGGAAGAACTGCGCCAGCCGGATGCCGCCATCCGACAGCACGTGCCGCCAGCGGCTGGCGAGCCCGGCGTTGTCGCCGCCCTCGACGTGCCGGCTGCCGACGGCGAGGTCGTACTGGCCGGTCCGCAGCGCCGCCAGCATCACCGGCAGGCGGGTCTCGTCGTGCTGCAGGTCGCCGTCGATCACCGCGACGTAGCTGCGCCGAGGACGACAGCGCGCCCTCGATCACCGCCGAGGCCAGGCCGCGGCGGCCAATGCGGCGGATGCAGCGGACCCGCGGATCGGTCTGGGCGATGCGGCGCACCTCGGCGGCGGTGCCGTCCGGGCTGTTGTCGTCGACGTAGATGACCTCCCAGGCGATGCCGCGCAGCGCGGCGTCCAGCTTGGCGATCATCGGCGCGACGTTCGGCCGCTCGTTGTAGCACGGCACCACCACGTGACGGTCGGGAGCGCCGGATCGTCGCCGCGCGCCGCGAATCCGGTCACGGTCGGATCGACTGTGGACAGCGATCAGGCGCATGCTGCGATCATTGGCACTGGTCCGGTATGGCGGGCCGGACCAGCATGCGAACGCGAGCGGATGCCTACAGCGGCACGCCGGCCAGCTGGCGGCTGGTGCGGATCGTCTGCAGCGTCTGCACCCGGCTGACCGTCGGCAGCGCCGGTCAGCCGCTGGGTCAGCTGGTTCTCATGCGCGGTGTCGCGCGCCACCAGCTTCAGCAGGAAATCGCCGCCGCCGCGGATCATGTGGCACTCCCGCACCTCGGGCCAGCCGCCGACCAGCTGCTCGAACGCCGACAGCACCGCCTCCTTCTGGCTGTCCAGCCCGACGATGGCGAAGAACGTGATCTCCCACCCCAGCTTCTGCGGATCGGTATCGGCGTGATAGCCGCGGATCACGCCGGCCTCCTCCAGCGCGCGGACCCGGCGCAGGCAGGGCGGCGCGGAGATGCCGGCCCGCTGCGACAGCTCGACGTTGGTCATCCGCCCGTCCTCCTGCAGCGCGGCCAGGATGCGGCGGTCGATGGCGTCCAGCAGCATGGGCGTATCTGAGTTGGGCGGCTTCATGATTGCTTTTTTGACGGACGTTTCCACGCCGCGTTGCCCGAACCACAATCTTATGATGCGCACCGTGTGACCCGCAAGGTCAAAATCTTCGGCCGATTGTCAATATCACCCGATCCAGAGTCTTTTGCGGCAACGACGAGCTCTCACTATTCAGTCACTTCCCAACAGGTCAGTTTTCCGGTCACCTTGGCGTCATGACATTCTCGTTCGAGGCTTCGCCCGCCTGCTGGCAGCGATCGCGTGATCGTTCTGTTGCTGGCCGGCCTGATCGTCGGGGGCGATCTGGCTCACCATGCCGGCGACGCAGCAGACACGCCGTCGATCTCCGGACCTTTCGGCGCCGGTCGATGTCACCTATCGATGCCGACGGGTCCCGCGCATCCAGGCCGCCGATCCGAGACTCGATGCCGCCGCCGCACTCGGTTTCGTGCATGCGCGCGACCGGATGTTCCAGATGGAGCTGATGCGGCGCGCGGCCTCCGGGCGGCTGTCGGAGATCGCCGGGCCGAGCGACGCTGCGCATGGACCGGATGATGCGCGACGCTGGGTCTGCGCCACCACGCGGTGGCCGATCTCGACGACGCTGCCCGACGACACCCGCGCCATGCTGGACGCCTATGCCCGCGGGGTGAACGCCTGGATCGGTCTGAAGGGCCGCTTCGCCGCGCCGGAATTTCTCGTGCTGGGCGCGCCGGAACCCTGGGAGCCGGCCGACAGCCTGCTTTGGGCGAAGACGATGGGGCTGTGGCTGTCGATGAACTGGCGGCAGGAACTGGCGCGCCAGGCCTCGGCCGGACAGCGCCGCCGGCGTTGCTGGAGCAGCTTTGGCCGCCGCGGAGGACCGGGCGGCGCCGGCGCCGATGCGATGAACCAGCAGCAGCGGACCACGCATGCCGCAACGTTCGCCGAGGCGGCGCGGCGCCTCGCTGCCGTGCTGCCGCGATTTCCCGCAGCCTTTCACGCCGCCGCACAGCGCGTCGAACGAGTGGGCGGTCGACGGGCGCCACACCGCGACCGGCGCGCCGCTGCTGGCCGGCGATCCGCATCTCGCGTTCGGCTTTCCCGGCATCTGGTACCTGGCGCGGATCGAGACGCCGCGGGCGCGTGCTGGCCGGCGCCACCGCGCCCGGCGTGCCGTTCCTGGTGCTCGGGCCACAACGGCAAGATCGCCTGGACCTTCACCACGACCGGCGCCGACGTGCAGGACATCTTCGTCGAGACACCGGCCGGCCAGGGGCAATACCAGACCCCGGACGGCCCCCGTCCCTTCGAGGTGCGGGAGGAGCGGATCAAGGTCCGCGGCCAGGCCGACGCAACTGATGATCGTGCGCGAGACCCGGCACGGGCCGGTCATCAGCGACCTCGACAATCCGGACGGCCCGATCCTGGCCGTATCGATGGGCAATCTGCAGCCGGGCGATACCGCCGCGGCGGGACTGCTGGCGCTGAACCGAGCGGACCGAGTGCAGGAGGCCGGGCAGGCGGCGGCGATGATCAGCTCGCCGGTGCAGAACCTGCTGGTGGCGGATGACAAGACGATCGGGCAGTTCATCACCGGGCGGGTGCCGATCCGCAAGGCCGGCGACGGGTCGGCGCCGGTGCCGGGCGACGGATCGCATGACTGGATCGGCTGGGCCTCGGGCGAGCAGTTGCCGCATACCGTCTCCCCGGCGAGCGGCCGGCTGGTGAACGGCAACGAACCGATCTGGCCGCAGAACTTCCCCGTCGTTCATGGCGCACGACACGTTCGGCGCCTGGCGGTCCGACCGCATCCGCGACGCTGCTGAGGCCATCGGACCGACACACCACGGCGGATTTCGCCGCGATGCAGGTCGATGTGTCAGGACGGGTTCGCCCGTGCAGGTGCTGCCGCGCCTGCTGGCGGTCCGGACTCGCTGACCGGCCTGTCGGCGACAGCGCAGGCGCAACTGCGCGGCTGGGATGGCTCCGCCGTGATGGACAAGCCAGCCCCGCTGATCTTCAACGCCTGGATGGACGAGTTTCTACCGCGCGGTGCTGCGCCGGGCGGGGCTGCCGCGTGGCCTCGGCGCACCGACGTCCGATTTCGTCGCCATCGGTGCTGTCGCCGGCCGGCGCGCACTGGTGCGACGACGACTGCACGCCGATGCTGCGCGAATTCTCTGAACGCCGCCGATGGATGAGCTAGCCAGGCGCTTCGGCGACGATCCGGCGGCGTGGCGATGGGGGGACGTGCACCAGGCGGTGTTCGCCCATCCGCTGCTGCGCTTCATCCCGCTTCTCGGGTCCTGCCTCGACGATCAGCGTCCCGGCGCCGGGCGATGACGATACCATCGACCGGGGCGGCATGAACGGCGCGTTTGCGAGACGTGCATGGCGCCGTCGTTCCGCGGCGTCTACGACCTGTCCGACCTGGACCGCAGCCTGTTCGTCATGACGCCGGGACAATCGGGCAATCCGTTCAGCCGCATGCCAGAGATTTCGTTACCCGCTGGCGCGACGGTGCTACAATCACCCTCGGCCCGACGCCGCCAGCGGGTGACAAAGACAGTGCATTTGACGCCATGAGCTATTCTGCGAACGCCACTATCGGCTGATTTCCTGACCAGCGGCGTGATGTTCGCGGCGGTGCATCGCCTGGCTGATCGACGTCGTGCTGATCGCGTGCTGGTCTGGGTGCTGTGGTGGGTGCTGGCGCTGTTCGGACTGCTCACCCTGGGCTTCGGTTTCGGCGCGATGGCGATCCTGCCGTTGGTGCCGTTCCTGCTACCATTTTCTGTCGCTGCTCCGCCTGCGCTCAGCGCCACGCCCGGACAGCGGATCCTGGGCCTGACGGTGCGCCGCAACGACGATCTGGGGCCGCCCGACCCGGTCTGCAGGCGCTGATCTACGTGCTGCTCTATTATCTGACGCTGGCGACCTCCGGCCTGCTGCTGCTGGTGGCGCTGTTCACCCTGCGGCACCGGACGTTGCACGATCTTGTTGAGCGGACTGGTCGTCGTGCGGGTCGATGCGATGGACGCGTTGACCGCGCCGCGCGGAATCTGAGAACGATACGGCGGACCTGCGCTCATGACCTATAAGCCTCCCCGCCGGCCGCAGTTCTTCTACACGACGGCCCCTCTGCCCTGCCCGTATGTGGCGGGCCGCACCGAACGCAAGGTGGTGACGGAGATCGTCGGGCCGGAGGCCGAGGCACTGCACGACCGGCTGTCGCGCGCGGGGTTCCGCCGCAGCCACAATATCGCCTATGCCCCGGTCTGCCCGAACTGCCAGGCCTGCGTGCCGATCCGCATCCCGGTGGCGACGTTTCAGCCGGACCGGACGCTGCGCAAGATCGCCAAGGCCAACGCCGAACTGGAAGGCTACCGCGTGCCGCCCCGCGCCACGGCGGAGCAGTTCCAGTTGTTCCAGCGCTACCAGCAGGTGCGCCACGGCGACGGCGACATGGCCAGCATGAGCTTCTACGACTACCGCGCGATGGTCGAGGATACGCCGATCGAGACCTTCGTCATCGAATTCCGCGACCGATCAGGACCGGCTTGTGTCGGCCTGCCTCGGCGACAAGCTGGGCGATGGGCTGTCGGCGGTCTACAGCTTCTTCGCACCGGGGATGGAGAAGCGGTCGCTCGGAACCTACGCCGTCCTCTGGCTGATCGATCGCGCCCGAGCGCTGCGGCTGCCGTATGTGTATCTGGGCTATTGGGTGCCGGAGAGCCGCAAGATGGCCTACAAGGCGCGGTTCAAGCCCAGCGAAATCCTGGTGAACGGCGTCTGGCGCCTGCTGACGGAGCAGGAGGTCGCGGGCAAGGCCGCCGCCGACGGCATGCTGATCACCGAGACGGTCGACTAGGAAGATGGCCGATCCGGATTGGCTGGTCTGGGCGCGGGACATCCAGGCGATCGCGCAGACCGGCCTCGCCTTCAGCCCGAACGACTACGACCGGGAGCGCTTCCTGGCGTTGCAGCGCCTCGCCGCCCGCATCATGGCACAGCACACCGACGCCGATCTCGGCCGCATCGAGGCGCTGTTCGCCGGCGGAAACCGGCTATGCCACGCCGAAGGTCGGCGTCCGCGGGGCGGTGTTCGACGATCAGGGCCGCATCCTGATGGTGCAGGAGACGATCGACGGCGACCTGCTGGACCCTGCCGGGCGGCTGGGCGGACGTGAACCAGACGCCGGCGCAATCCGTCATCCGCGAGATCCGCGAAGAGTCCGGCTACCACGCTCGGGTCTTGAAACTCGCCGCGGTCTGGGATCGCGCCAGCCATGCGCACCCGCCGTCGCCATTCTCGGTGGTGCGGCTGTTCTTCATCTGCGGGCTGGAGGGTGGGGAGGCCAAGACGAGCCTGGAGACCAGCGGGTCGGGCTGGTTCCATGAGCATGAGGTCCCGGCGGACCTGTCGCTGCGGCGGACCCTGCCGCGGCACATCACGCGAATGTTCGAGCATTGGCGGACGCCTTCGTTGCCGACCGACTTCGATTGAGGGGCTCGGGTCGCGGCGTGAAAGAAACCACGTAGCTAGAGCGTGATGACCGGAGGTGGAATTGCTGGAGGTCTGAATCACGCGATCAAACAAATAGCTGGAGCAGGATGGCTGAGCGAAAGCGATGTCATCCTGCTCTAGGCGTGCCACGAAGGGCGTTGTGGCTCTTGCGGGCGGGCACGGGAGCGTTCCTTGACCACCCCTGGCTGAAGACCCGAAATGTCTCCGTGACCGGTCCGCCGACGGAGATGGATGATGCATTCGCTCGATCCCCAGTTGCTGGATCCCCTGCTGCTGGCGCGTACGCAATTCGGCTTCACCATCTCCTTTCACATCATATTCCCGGCGATCACCATCGGGCTCGCCAGCTACCTCGCGGTGCTGGAGGCGCTGTGGCTGCTGCGCGGACAGTCGGCCTATCTCGATCTCTATCATTACTGGTCGAAGCTGTTCGCGGTGAACTTCGCCATGGGCGTCGTCTCCGGCCTGGTCATGGCCTATCAGTTCGGCACCAACTGGAGCGGGTTTTCCACCTTTGCCGGCGGCATAACCGGGCCACTCCTGGCCTATGAGGTGCTGACGGCCTTTTTCCTGGAGGCGGGCTTCCTCGGCGTGATGCTGTTCGGCTGGAACAAGGTCGGGCCGAAGCTGCATTTCTTCGCCACGGTGATGGTGGCCGCCGGCACGCTGATCTCCATGACCTGGATCCTGGCCTCGAACAGTTGGATGCAGACCCCGGCGGGCTATCGCATCGAGGCCGGGCGCGTCGTGCCGGACGACTGGCTGGAGGCCATCTTCAATCCGTCCTTTCCCTATCGGCTCGTGCACATGGCGCTGGCCTCCTACCTGACGACGGCACTGCTGGTTGGGGCGACCGGCGCGTGGCACCTGCTGAAGCGGCGCGACAATCCGCGGGTGAAGGCGATGTTTTCAATGGCAATGTGGATGCTGCTGGTCACCGCCCCGGTGCAGATGATCGCCGGCGACCAGCACGGGCAGAACACGCTGCGCTATCAGCCGGCGAAGATCGCGGCGATGGAGGGGCACTGGGAAAACCCGCCGGACGAGGCGGTGCCACTGATCCTGTTCGGCTGGCCCGACATGGCGCAGGAGAAGACGCTGGCCGCGGTCGAGATCCCGCATCTCGGCTCGCTGATCCTGACGCATAGCTGGAACGGGCGCATCCAGGGGCTGAAGGATTTCCCACCCGATGACCGCCCGAACTCCACCATCATATTCTGGACCTTCCGCCTGATGGTGGGGCTCGGCACGCTGATGCTGCTGCTGGGGCTGGCCGGTGCCTGGCTGCGCTGGAAGGGTCAGCTCTACGTGAACCGCTGGTTTCTGCGCGGCGCCGTCGCCATGGGGCCGGCCGGCATTGTCGCCATCCTGGCCGGCTGGATGACGACCGAGATCGGCCGCCAGCCCTGGGTGGTCTACGGCGTGATGCGCACGGCCGACGCGGTCGCCCGCCACTCGGCGCTGGCGATGACCGTCAGCCTGGCGATCTTCGTCGTGGTCTATGTCGCCGTCTTCGGCACCGGCGTCATCTACATGCTGAGGTTGATGGCGATCGGCCCCGAACGACACACCGGCATGCTCGATGCCGCCGGCCACGAAATCCCGCTGCATCGCCCGGCGCGGCCTTTGTCCGCCGCCCCGGATCTCGATCCTCATCCTATGGGCGGAGGCAACTGACATGGGCCTCGATCTATCGCTGATCTGGGTGCTGATCATCGCCTTCGGCCTGGCGATGTATGTGGTGATGGACGGGTTCGACCTGGGGATCGGCATCCTGTTCCCCTTCGTTCCCACGGCCGCCGATCGCGATGTGATGGTCAATACCGTCGCACCCGTGTGGGACGGCAACGAGACCTGGCTGGTGCTGGGCGGGGCCGGCCTGCTGGCCGCCTTCCCGCTGGCCTACTCTGTGCTGCTGAGCGCGCTCTATTTGCCGATCGTGCGTGATGCTGATGGGGCTGATCCTGCGCGGCGTGTCGTTCGAATTCCGCTTCAAGGCGATCGCTCGGCAGCGGCATGTCTGGGATTACGCGTTCGTCTTCGGCTCCTACGTCGCGGCGTTCTGCCAGGGGGCGGCGCTGGGCGCCTTCATCGACGGGTTCCAGGTGACCGGACCATCCTATGAGGGCGGGGCGATGGACTGGCTGCGCCCCTTCAGCGTCTTTACCGGCCTGGGCGTCGTCGTCGCCTATGCGCTGCTGGGCAGCACCTGGCTGGTCATGAAGACCGCCGGCGCCCTGCAGCAGCGCATGGTGGCAACGGCGCGGTGGATCCTGCCGGTGCTATTGGTGATGATCGCGGGCGTGAGCGTGTGGACGCCGCTGGAGCACAGCGCCATCGCGCAGAGGTGGTTCAGCCTGCCCAATCTGCTGTTCTTCTCGCCCGTTCCGATCCTGGTGGTCCTGACCACGCTCTGGCTGTTGCGCATGCTGAACGGAGCGCCGCGGCATGGGCCGTTCCTGGCCTCCCTGTTCCTGCTGTTCCTGGGGTATTCGGGGCTGGCGATCAGCCTTTGGCCAAATATCGTCCCGCCCGCCCTGTCCTTCCGCGCGGCGGCCGCGCCGGCATCGAGCCAGGCCTTCGCGCTGGTCGGCGCGGCGCTGATCATCCCGGTCATCCTGATCTACACCGGCTGGGCCTACTGGGTGTTCCGCGGCAAGGTGACGGGCAACGAGGGCTATCACCACTGATGGGCCGGCAGTGGCTGTGGATGATCGTTCTCTATGTCGCCGGCATCGCCGCCATGGGGGCGGTGGCGCTGGCGATGCGGCTGTTGATGCAGGCGGCGGGGCTGATCGTCTGACCGCCGCCCCGATCAGGTTTTGCCGACACGTTCCGCGATGAACGCATCCTGCCGGGCGGTGGCGAGCTGTCCCTGCTGCACGGCACCTTGCATCGCGGTATGCGCACGCATCATCAGATCTGATTTCACCGCCGGGTCTTTGATCTGGCTTTCGAGATGCTGGCTGTAGGCATAGAGCCCCTGCTTCTGCCCGGTCAGCTCGGGCTGCGGATCGATCGGGTCCGGGGCCGGGCCGGTAGGCGCCGGCGGGGTATCGTCACGCGGCGTGTCCCGCCAGGGCAGATGCTTGAGCGGCGACTCCGCCTGCGCCGTCCTGGCACCGAGCGGCCTGACGCCGGGCCAGAGGTCGCAAGCCATCTTCAGGAGGCTCGTGTGGTCGAACACGGGCGTGATGTATCCCGCCTTGAGCCATGGCGAGACAAAGATCGCCGGCACGCGCACGCCCAGTTGGTTGAACGCATAGGCGTCGGTCTTGCCGTCGGGCGCGACAGTGGCCGGCGGCGTGACATGATCGAAGAAGCCGCCATGCTCGTCGTAGAGGACGACGAGCAATGTCTCCCTGAACAAGGTCGGGTTGGCGTGCAGCGCGTTGTAGACGGAAGCGATCAAGGCATCGCCGCGCATCACGTCCTGCGGTGGATGCTGGTCGTTTTCTTCCTGACCGAAGAAGTTGGGCTCGATGAAGACATAAGCCGGCAGGTCGCCGGCGGCGACATCGGCGGCCCAGAGGTCGAATTTCCGGTAGCGATCCAGCTTGTCGAGTTGGTGCACCATCAGCAGCGTCTGCGAGAAGTCGCCGTGGTAGATGCGCCAGTTGACCTTGGCATCGTCCAGTTCATCATAGAGCGTGCGTTGATCGTAAACATGCAGGCCTGGATTGAAGATTCCCTCCGGCATGTCGACATGGCCGAGCGATGTGCCGCTATGGACGAAGAAGCGGTTGGGCCAGGTGGGACCGGGCACGGAGGAGAACCAGTGGTCGCAGACAACGAACATGTCTGCCAGGAAATGGATGGCCGGCAGCTCGCCTTTCGGATACCAGCCCATGATCTCCTGCCGTTCGGACAACGGCGCCTGAGGATATTTCTGCGCGTAATCCATCACGAAGCCCTGGTTGGCCTCGGCAAGCTGGGCCAGGACGTCGTCGAGATCGTGGCCGGGATCGTGCGGGATTTTCCGCGACGTCGTCGGCGCCTGGATGATGGCAGGCTGGGCGCGGGGGAAATCAGGGTTCTGGCGTGGGTTCTTCGGATCGACGCCTTCCAGACCGGGATATTTGGCCTTCATCCAGCCCAGGACGCGGTCGAAGGAATGGTTTTCCATCATCAGGACGACGACGTGTTTGATCGGAGGCAACACAGTATTCCTTCGCTGTCCGGGAAGAATAGATGTCAGATTTTGATGCGAACGATCGCGCTGGCGTCCGCGCCGTCGTGGTCGGCGAAGGCCGGCCACCCATGCATTGCGGTGCTGGCGGAGAGAAAATCGTGGATGGTCGGCCTTCGCCGACCACGACGGAATTGGGGGTTTTCCGCACTAATTTAACGCCTATGGGGCCTACCCCGCCGTGGCGGGGTGGTCGAATTCGCGAACGCAACGACAGTGGATCAAATCCATATCAGGAATTCAACAAAAAATGTGGATCAGCGTTTCTATTTCTTTCAAGAAATATCCAGAAACTGCACCACAGCGTCAAACCGTTAAATACCGCGTCCGGATCGTCTCCTCCTCCGCCCTGAACACCGCGGGCGTCGCTGCATAGACGATCCGGCCTTTCACCATCACATTCAGCTCGTCCGCGACGGCCTCGGCCAGCTTCATGTTCTGCTCGATCAGCAGGATCGTCACTCCCGCCTCGCACAGCGTGCGGATCACGCCGGCCAGTTCCCGCACCACCAACGGCGCCAACCCCTGGCTGGGTTCATCCAGCAACACGACGCGCGGATCGCTGACCAAAGCGCGCGCAATCGCCAACATCTGCTGCTCCCCGCCCGAGAGCTGCCAGCCGCGGTTGCCGGACCGTTCCCGCAACGACGGAAAGAGTTGCAGCAGCCGCTCCACCGTCCAGACCTTGGCCGGCGTGCGTTCGCCGACACGGATGTTCTCCAGCACCGACAGGTCCGGAAAGATCAGCCGCCCCTCCGGCACATAGGCCACACCTGCGCGCGCCACGCGGTGTGGCGGCCAGCCGGCGATGTCCTGGCCGTCCAGCAGCACCCGGCCCGAGGTCGGCGGCACCAGCCCCATGATACTGCGCACTGTCGTCGTCTTGCCCACGCCGTTGCGCCCCAGCACGGCGCAGATCTTCCCCTGCGGCACCGTCAGATCGACGCCGTGCAGCACATGGCTGGCACCGTAATGCGTGTTGAGGCCCTCGATCGTCAGCATCAGGCGTATCCACCCAGATAGGCGGCCTGGACCTCGTCATTGGCCTTCACCGCCTCGGGGTCGCCGTCGGCGATGACCGAGCCGCGGTGCAGGACCGTGATCTTCTTTGCCAGGCGGAAAACGACCTCCATGTCATGCTCGACCAGCAGCACCGTCAGGCTGCCGTCGGTCAGCAACCCGGCCAGCGTGTCGACGGCGGACAGGGTTTCGTCGACCGACAGGCCCTGGGTCGGCTCGTCCAGCAGCAGCACGCGCGGCCGCTGCGCCAGGGCCATCGCGACCTCCAGCAAGCGCTGATCGCCGTGCGAGAGCAGCCCGGCAGGACGGTCGGCCATGCTGGTCAGGCCCAGGCGCTCCAGCGCTTCGTCACCGCGCGCGGCCGCCTCGGCAAAGACGGAGCGGCCGCCCCAGGGCTGCCAGCTGCGCGGCAGATGCGACTGGGCGGACAGGCGGGCGTTCTCCCGCGCCGTCATCTCCGGAAACAGCGCGGTGAGCTGGAACGTACGCGAGAGGCCGGCCTTGCAGACGCGATAGGAGGATTGGCCCGTCAGGTCGTGCCCGTCGAACCGGATGGTCCCGGCGGTTGGCTTGATCACGCCGGTGATCAGGTGGAACAGGCTGGTCTTGCCGGCGCCGTTCGGACCGATCACCGCCCGCACCTCGCCGGCCTCGACCCGCATGGTGACGTCGTTGACCGCGGTGACGCCGCCATAGCGCTTGGTCAGCCCGTCGAGTTCGAGCAGCGCCATCAGCGCGGCTCCTGGCGCCGGGTGATCAGGCCCCAGATGCCTTGCGGCGCAAACATGACGAACCCGATGAAAACGGCGCCGAAGAACAGCGCCCAGGATTCGGTGTATTCGGACAGGGTATGCTCCAGCAGCATGAAGAACGCCGCGCCCAGGATCGGGCCGATCAGCGTCCCCTGCCCGCCGACAATCACCATGATCAGCACTTGGCCCGAGAACAGCCAGAACAGCAGGTCGGTGTTGGCGAAGCCGGCGAATGGCGAATAGAGCGCGCCCGCCAGGCCGCCCAGAGCATAGGCGATGGCGACGACCGCGATCTTGTAACGCCGCGTGTTGTAGCCCAGCGACAACGTCTTCGGTTCGTTTTCCCTGATGCCGCGCAGCACGGCGCCGAACGGGGAACGGACCAGCGACCAGCAGAAGGCGAAGGCGCCAAGGAGACAAACCAGCACGAGGTAGTAATAGCCGTCCTTCGTCTCGAACAGCGTCAGACCGAACGGCCCCGCCGTGCGCGGAATGCCGGCCAGCCCGTCGGAGGCGCCGGTCACCGCCGTCCACTTGAAGGCGACGGCGTAGAGCAACTGCGCAAAGGCCAGGGTCAGCATGGAGAACGAGACGCCGCGCGCCAGGGTGCAAACCCAGGCGACACCGATGGCGATGACCCCCGACACCGCCGCGGCGGCCAGCACGGCGAAAGGCAGAGGCAGGCTGGTGTGCAGCAGGATATCGCCGGCCGTATATGCACCGATCCCATACGCCGCGGCGTGACCGAAGCTGATCAGGCGGGTGTAGCCGACCATGAGGTCCAGGCTCATGGCGAACAGCCCGAGGATCAGCGCCTCGGTCAGCAGCGTCATGGCGAAGACGGGCAGCGCCAGAGGCACCAGGGCCAGGACGATGGCGACCAGCGCATAGGTGACGACCTCGCGGCGGTTGCCGACGGGGGATCGTGCGATCACGGCACGGCCTGTCGAGACCGCATCCACCGAGGATGCAGACTGCTTTCCCGACACCCTTAGGCTTCCTTGCCCAGCAGGCCGCCGGGCCGGATCACCAGCACCAGCAGCATCAGCAGATACATCGCCGCCAGGGCAAAATCGGGAAAGTAATAATCCCCGAACACGTCGCACGAATGCGACCAGGACCGCGGCGATCAGCGAACCGAGGAAGCTTCCCATCCCGCCGATGATGACGATGACGAACGCATCGATGATCGCATTCGGCGCCATCGCCAGAGACGCCGTCACCAACGGCGCCGCCATCACCCCGCCCAGCGCCGCCAGCCCGCAGCCGATGCCGAAGATCGCGGAGCGCACGCGGTTCACGTCGACACCCAGCGCATGCACCATTTCCGCGTTCTGGCTGGTTGCCCGGATCAACAACCCGAGGCGCGTGCGCTCCAGGAACTGCCAGATCACCAGGGCCATCACCAGCCCCGCCGCGGCAAGGAACAGGCGATAGGTCGGGAACGGTTCGTCGAACAGAAAGACGATGCCGTTGAATGCCTCCGGCGTCGGCACCTGCAAGGCGTCCACACCCCAGACCAGCCGGATGATTTCACCCAGAACCAGTGTCAGACCGAATGTAACCATCAGGAAGGCGCTGTCGTCGCGCCGGTACAGCCGGCGCAGCAGGCCGGTCTCGAACGCCATGCCGATCGCGCCTGCGATCACCGGCGCGATCGCCATCCCCGCCCAGAAGCTGCCGGTCACCTTCACCGCGGTGAAACCCAGGAAGCCGCCCAGCATATAGAAGGTGCCATGCGCAAAGTTGACGATGCGCATGATGCCGAAGATCAGCGTCAGGCCGACGCCGAGGAAGAACAGCAGTGCCGCCTGCGACAGCGCATTCAGGCACTGCGTGACCAGGAAACCGATGAAATCCATGCCGGCTGTCTCTCCCCGGCCTAGTCGGTATACTCCATCTTGTTGCAGGGCGGCGTGATCTTGTCCGCCGGATAGGTCGCGATCACCTGCGGCATCACCCCGTTGCCATCCGGCTTCTTCACGACCTTCACCACGAAGCCCTGCTGCGCCGCCTGATGGTCGCAGGCGCGCATCTCCAGTGGCCCCTTGACGCTGGTGAGCTTCAGACCCTCCAGCGCGGTGCGGATCTTCGCCGTGTCGAAGCTGCCGGCCTTTTCGATGCCCGGCCTGCATGACAACGCAGGACTGGTACTGGTCGCCCTCGAACATCTGGGGCGGGCGCTTGTATTCGGCTTCCCAGGCGGCGACGAAGACCTTGTTCTCCGGACTGTCGAAGGTCGGCGTGTAGCGGCTACCGCCGATCATGCCCTCGGCCGCGTCGCCGGTGGCGTTCAGGCTCATTTCGTCCATCTGCTCCGTCAGCATCTGCACCTTGTCACCGAGGCGGTACTGCTTGGCTTGCGACAGGAAGGCGTTGTTGTCGTCACCGGCCAGCGACCAGATAGCAGCCCTCGGCGCCGGACTGGCGGATCTTGGTGATGTAGGTGGAGAAGTCCTTCGTGCCCGGTCGGCGAGAACACGGCGCCGATGAACGTCTTGCCGGCCTTCTTCGCCTCGCTCTGGAAGACCTCCATGGAGTTGTGGCCCCAGGCATAATCCATGCCCAGGCCATAGAATTTCGTCAGCTTCGAATCCCGCAGCCACAGCGCGACGGCGCGCGTGCCCATCGGGCCGGAGGTGTTGGGGCGGAAGAAATTCGGCACCAGCGATTCCGCGGTCAGCCGCCCGTCGCCATTGTCGCCGGAGATGAAGATCGTGTCCCATTCTGCGAGTTTCGGCACGACCGCGAGTGCCTCGTTGGAGGCGACGATGCAGGTGATCAGGCGGATGCCGTCACGCTCCACCATTTCCTGAACCTTGCGCACGGTGGTGGCGGGATTGCCGGTTGTATCTTCGACAACCAGTTCTACCTGCTTACCGAGCAGACCGCCTTTGGCATTGACTTGCTTGGCCCAGAACTCGCAGCCGCGTTTCATCTGCGCGCCGATGCCGCCCAGCGGTCCCGTTAGCGCGACGGGTATGCCGATTTTCACGACGTCGGCAGCGCCTGCGAATAACGGCGTGGATAGCGGCAATGCAGCCGCCACCGTCAAAACGGTACGGCGACGTAGCCCGCCATGCTCGGTCATGCGGTCTCCCCCCCTTGGTGTGTTCTGTTTTATTGGCGCTGATCTAAGGCCAGGCAGACCGGAATAGCAATGCCCGACAGAAGGGAAACCATCGGGGGGGACACGGCCGGGCATGGCATGTTCAGACCGGTCGGTGCGCCCTCGGATGGGCCGCCGGAAGGCCCACCCAAAGGCCCTTGGGGGGGCGGCGGCCCGCGGAGGTCAGGCGTGCAGGCGGGCCAGGTCCAGCAGCACGTTCGCCTCCAGCGCCTTTTCATCCAGCCGGTGCTTCACCAGGTCGCCGATCGAGACGATACCGACAAGGCGCCCGTTCTCGATCACCGGCAGATGACGGATCCTCGCCATCGTCATCGCTGCCATCACCGTATCGATACGATCCGTTGGGCGGCAAGTGATGGCGGCTGAGCTCATCAGCTTGGAAACGGGGTAAGCCAGCACCGCAGCACCGAGGCGAGCGATGCCGTTGATAAAATCTCGTTCCGAGAAGATCCCGGTATGGCGCATCCACTGGTCTTCGACGACCAAGGCGCCGATGCGATGGTCGGCCAGCTTGCCGACAGCCGACTGCACCGTCTCGGTGTCCCGGACGGTCACCACCGTGTGGCCCTTGTGATGAAGCACATCGGAAATGGACATCGCAACTACTCCTTCCGTAGCGGGGCGGCGTCCGAGGGGGCGAAGGATCGCTCGACATACGGGTACCGGAGCCCGTTGAGACACGCAGACTTGCACACCCGCAACATGGTGTCCTCCGGAACCATTCCCAACCACCTGTCCAAGTGTTCAGTTCAGGGAAAGCTTCTGCGTCGGCCAATGTCAGCAAATGTCACCGTCTTGTGACGTTCGCGATGCGATGCGTGCGTAATGAAATGAGCGGCGAACGACTCTGAGACGGCGGCCCACCGAGCAGGGTCGGTCACGTGGTGCGAGCAACAGCTTTGTTCATCCCGTCCGATTCAGCAATCACCCATGCCATGCTCGAGATCAAGGACGGACATTTGCGGAGCTTCCGTTAGAGCGTGATGACCGGAGGTGGGATCGCCGTAGGTCTAAATCACGCGATCAAACAAAGAGCTAGAGCGGGATGGCTGAGCGAAAGCGATGTCATCCTGCTCTAGACGCACCGAGCGGATGACGGTCACGCCGGGACGATGATTATGCGCCGGTTCTGCTTGCCCTTGTTCTCGATCTTCTGGATGCGCAGCGGTCCGATCTCCCCGGTGTGCGCGACATGAGTTCCGCCGCAGGGCTGCAGGTCGACCAGCGTCTCCCCTTCCCCGATCCGCATCAGCCGCAGGCGCCCAGTGCCGCGCGGTGGCTGCACCGACATGGTCCGCACCAGGGCGGGATCGGTGTCGAGCACCAATTCGTCCACCCATTCGATCTGCACCGGATGATCGGCCGCGATCAGCGCGTTCAGCGCGGCCTCGATTTCCTCCTTCGGCGGCGGATTGGGCAGGTCGAAATCGAGCCGCGACTTGTCAGCGCCGACCGACCCGCCGGTAACCGCGGAGCCCTTGATCAGGCTGCACAGCAGATGCAGCGCTGTGTGCATGCGCATCAGTTGATGCCGCCTGTCCCAGTCGATCGCCGCCTCCACCGCGGTCCCGACCGGCGGCAGCGCTGCAGTCCGGTGCGGGCACATGCAGGATCGCCTCGCCCTCACCCTTGATTGTGTCAGCGACGCGCAGCTCGCCATCCATCCAGCGCAGGATGCCGGTATCGCCCGGCTGTCCGCCACCGCGGGGGTAGAAGTTGGTGCGATCCAACACCACGCCGTCCGGCCCCGCGCTGAGCACCGTCGCCTGCGTGCTGGCGAGGTAGGGCCGATCCTGAAAAAGCCGTTCGGTCATTCGTGTCTCCATTCCGCGCGCAACCGGTCGCGCTGCGATGCCAGCCAGAGCAGGCCGAGCGCGGCGATCGAGTTGGTGATCTGCCCCGCGAGGGCCGCGGCGATCGCCTGATCGGCGGACCAGACGCGCACGCGGATGTCTTCGTTCTCCGCCGCCAAGCCAAATGCACCGGCCACGCCGTCCGCGTCCGCTTGTGGCGCGCTCACCCGGCCGACGTATAGCAGACAAGTCTCATCCGCACCGCCTGCACTGAGGATGAAATTGCCGATCCGCTCCGTCCGGTCGGCCGTCAGGCCCATCTCCTCATCCAGTTCGCGCGCCATGGCGGCTTCGGGGTTCTCGCTGTCTTCCAGCAGGCCGGCAGGACATTCCACCAACACCGGATCGAGGCCGGCGACGAGCGCGGGAAGACGGAACTGATCGATCAGCACGACCGCATCGGCATCCGGGTCATAGGGCAGCATGGCGACGGCCTGGCCGCGGCGCCATACCTCCCACCGATGCGGCTCCGACAACGCGCCATCGAAGCGGCGGTTTCGGAAGGTGACGACATCCAGCGGAAACCGGCCCGACCAAACGCGCTGTTCCGATTGAATGACCACGTCGGGATGCGAGGGGATCGGCCAGGGGATGCGCTGCGCCATGGCGGAAATTGTATGCGGCCCACGCCATGGCGGCAATTCATCGCCGGAACACGGCGGGGCAATTCATCGCCGGAACACGGCGGGGCAATTCATCGCCGGAACACGGCGGGGCAATTCATCGTCGGAACACGGCAACACTCTCGACGCGCGCGGACCAAAGGAACTGGTCGATGGCCATCACGGCTTCCAGACGGTATCCGGCGCTGCGCAGGCTGCGCGCATCCCGGCCCAACGCGGCCGGGTTGCAGCTCACATAGATCACCGTCCCGATGCCGGAGGCCGCGATCTGTCCGATCTGCGCCGGCGCCCCGGCATGCGGCGGATCGAGCACGACGGCGGCGAAGGCGCCCAGTTCCTTGGCCGAAACCGGCTGGCGCGCCAGGTCCCGCTGTATCGGCTCGATCCGTCCCGCCAGGCCACCTTGGTTGACGGCCTGGCGCAGCGCGGCGACGGCCTGCGCATCCCCCTCCCATGCCGTAACGCGTGCCATTTGCGCCAGGGCGAAGCTCAGCGTGCCGCATCCGGCATAAAGTTCGGCGATCCGTGCTCGGCCCGTGAGTTTTGGCGGCAAACCGGCCAGTACGGCCGCGATGATGGCCTGCTCGCCTGCCTCGGTCGCCTGCAGGAACGTGCCGGGCGGCGGTCGGACGGCGATGCCGGACAGGGTCGCAACGGGCGGCCGCAGCAGGGCAATGGTCTCCGGTTCGCCAGTCTTAACGGCCCAGGCTACGCGCGGCAGGCGGTTCGCGGCGGCGAACTGGGTCAGCGCCGTCCGGTCATCCAGCGTCAGCGCCGCATCGGTCCGCAGGAGCAGGTCGGGACCGGCGTCGAGCAGGTTGACAATCACCGACGCCTCCTTCCGCAGGGCCGATAGCCCGCCGAACAGCGTGCGCAGCGGTGCCAGCAGCGATTGCAGCGTCGGATGCAGGACAAGGCAGCCGGTCAGGTCCTCGACGTCGGGCGAACCCGCGACGTGCAAACCGAGGACAATCTTCCGGCCGAAGCGGCGAACGGCGAAATCCATGCGGCGGCGCTCCCCCGCCACTCCGTGACGGAACGGCAGCGGGTCTGGCGGCGTGTAGCCGGCATGATGCAGCGCGGTGGCGACCAGGCTCGCCTTCCATCGCCGATACGGCTCGTCTGCCCAGTGCTGCAACGCACATCCGCCGCAGCGTCCGAAATGCCCGCAGGGCGGCGCGGCCCTATCGGGGCTGGCATCGGGGCTGGTGGTTTCGATCACCGCCGCCTCGGCCAGCCAGCCTTCCCCGCGCGCTTTGATTGGGTGCGCCAGCACCGCTTCACCGGGAAGGGTCAGCGGCACATAGACCGGCGTGCCGTCATCCAGATGCGCGACGCCGTCGCCCTCGGCGCCGATCCGCTCGATGCGGACCGTCACAGCGCCGGGCGGTGTTTTACGAGCAGGCTTCACGGGACCATCACCTCCACGGCCACGGATTTGACCAGTGCGAGCGCGGACGCCCCAGGTTGCAGGCCGAGACGCTGCACTGCATCGGGGGTGACGCGTGCCAGGATGGTTCCGTCCGGAAGGCTCAGTTCGACCAGCGCCGCCCGACGAGCCGCATCGTTGGTGACCGCGCGCACGGTGCCGGCGATGATGTTATGCACACTGATCGATGTGGGGGCCTCCCGCGCCAGGATCACCTCCCGCGCCGGGATCCGTACGCGCAGTCTGGTTCCCTCCGGCCGTCCGACGATCGGCACTTCCAGCGTCGTTTCGCGTGCCCGCAGGATCGATAATTGGCGGGCGGGATCGTGCGCGGCGACGGTCATCGTCAGGATCGAACCGGCGTCGTCGCGCTGACCGAAGGGCAGGTCGCCGCGGGCAGCCAGATCCTCGAGCGCGCCGCTGGCGACGACGCGGCCGCCGCCCAGCAGGACCAGCCAGTCGGCCAGCCTCGCGACCTCATCGGCGGCGTGGGTGACGTAGACGATCGGCAAGTGCAGGCCGGCTTTGATGCTGGACAGATAAGGCAGGATCTCCGCTTTCCGTGCCGCATCCAGGCTGGCCAACGGCTCGTCCATCAGCAGCAGGCGGGGCTGGGCCAGCAGCGCTCGGCCGACGGCGACGCGCTGTCGTTCGCCGCCCGACAGGTGGGCGGGCCGGCGTTCCAGCAGAGGGGCGATGTCGAGCAGGCTGATGACGTCGTCGAAGCCGACGCCGCCCCGCCCTGCCCGACGCTGGCCGTATCGCAAATTGAAGGCGACGGTCATGTGGGGAAAAAGGCGGGCATCCTGGAAGACGAAGCCGACCCGGCGGCGTTCGGCGGGCAGATCGGACAGGCGTTCGCCGTCGAGATCGACGCTGCAGGCGTCAGCCTTCAGCAGGCCCGCGATGGCCGCGAGCAAGGTCGATTTGCCGCAACCGGACGGGCCGAAAACGGTCGTTACGGCCGGTGTCGGAGCCTCGAACCGGACGTCGAGGGCGAAATCCGGGAAGCGGTGGGTCAGGGCGACGGAGAGGGGCATCGGGAGTGACGGTGTCTCGCTATGAACGGCACAGCCCCCATCGCTATCCGATCGGCCGCGTCGGCGCCACGGCGGTTCACCGATAGAGGTCGACACACGTGTCGGCGACTAGATTGAAGTACAGGCCTGCGCTACGATATCGACTACCGATGATGTAGTGGGGATGACGTGACGGCGCCCATTTCCGTACGCCTCGATGCCGACGTCCGTGCGACGCTGGAATTGGAGGCGCAGAGCCAAGGTATCGGACTGGCAACCTTGCTGCGTCAGCTTGCGGCCGATGCGGCGCGCGACGTTCGGCGCAAGCGGATGCGCAGGGCGAGCGAAGCCGTGGCGCGCCATATCGCCGAATCACCGGATGCGAAGGCATTCACCGAATCCTGGGGCGCCCCAGACTGGCACGGATTGTAACGTGGCTGCCTTCAAAGCCGGCGACATCGTCATTGCCGACTGGCGAGGCGACGCATTGCCCAAAGAACCGAACAAGCTCCGGCCCGCCGTGGTTATCGAGGACCATGAGCTGTTCGCAGCCGACTACCCCAATGTCATCCTTGTGCCTCTGTCGGACGACCCTGCGCTCGTGATCCCGGGCCTTGCCGAAATCATCGACCCGACCCCGGAAAACGCCTGCACGAAACGCTGCTTCGCATTGGCCTCGTTCGTTTCCTGCACTGCCTCGGCACGTGTTCGAGTGACGGGTTCCAAGGTGACGCACGAGCAATTGGCGCGGATCCGCCGCCAGGTTGCGGAGGCCATCGGCCTGAGTTAGCCGGACGCTGACCTGCGCCGAACGCGTAGATGCCAACGAAACAGCGGATTTGAGGTGCCCAAAAGGTGGACTTGGGCCGCCACGCCGGGCTTTATCCGCTGCCTTGATCCTATATAAGCTCGCCATGCCCTCCGATACCGTCTCCGAAATCGCCCGCCGGCGCACCTTTGCCATCATCTCCCACCCCGACGCCGGCAAAACGACCCTGACCGAACATCTGCTACGCGCCGGCGGCGCCATCCAGTTGGCGGGCAACGTCCGCGCCAAGGGCGAGCGGCGGCGCACTCGGTCGGACTGGATGGGGATCGAGCGCGACCGCGGCATCTCCGTCGTCACCTCGGTCATGACCTTCGAATACCGCGACTGCGTGTTCAACCTGCTGGACACGCCGGGCCACGAGGACTTTTCGGAGGACACCTACCGCACCCTGACCGCGGTCGATTCCGCCGTCATGGTCATCGACGCCGCCAAGGGGATCGAGGCGCGCACCCGCAAGCTGTTCGAGATCTGCCGCCTGCGCGACATCCCGATCGTCACCTTCATCAACAAGATGGACCGCGAAGCCCGCGACCCGATCGAGTTGCTGGATGAGATCGCCTCCACGCTGGCGCTGGACACCTCGCCCGTCACCTGGCCGATCGGCCGAGCGGCGGACTTCGCGGGGACGTATGATCTGCGCAAGCGGGAGATGCATCTGATCAAGGAGCTGCCGCAGTCCGACCCGCGCATGCAGGCGGTGGCGGACGAGGTCGACCTGGTGCGCGTCGCGCTGCCCGAATTCGACCTGGAGAGCTTCAACGCCGGGCACCTGACGCCGGTCTATTTCGGCAGCGCGATCAAGGACATCGGCGTCAATGACCTGCTGGACGGGTTGGTGGAATACGGGCCTCGGCCGCGGGCCCAGCCGGCCGACAAGCGCATCATCGAGGCGACGGAGCCGGGCCTGACGGCGCTGGTGTTCAAGATCCAGGCGAACATGGACCCGAACCACCGGGATCGCATCGCCTTCGCCCGCGTCTGTTCCGGCCGCCTGGTGCGCGGCATGCGGCTGAAGCAGGTGCGCACCGGCAAGCAGATCCCGCTGCATGCGCCGCAATTCTTCTTCGCCCGCGAACGCGAGATCGCCGATGAGGCCTTCGCCGGCGACGTCGTCGGCATCCCCAACCACGGCACGCTGCGCATCGGCGACACGCTGACCGAGGGCGAGGACATCCAGTTCACCGGCGTGCCTTATTTCGCGCCGGAAATCCTCCGCCGCGTCCGGCTGGACGACGCGATGAAGGCGAAGAAGCTGCGCCAGGCCCTGGTCGAACTGGCCGAGGAAGGCGTGGTGCAGTTGTTCCGCCCGCAGGACGGCGCCGCGCCGCTGGTCGGCGTCGTCGGCACGCTGCAGCTCGATGTGCTGCAGGCGCGGCTTGGTGCCGAGTACGGCGTGGCGATCGGGTTCGAGACGTCCTCGTTCTCGCTGGCCCGCTGGATTTTCGGCGAAAGGGCGGTGCTGGAGAAATTCATCGCCGCCAATCGCAGTGCGATGGCGGACGATGTGGACGGCGATCCCGTGTTCCTGGCGAGCTCGGCGTTCATGATGCGCCGGACGGAGGAGCTTTCGCCCGGGATTACCTTCCGCGACATCAAGGATATCCGGGCCGACAAGTTGGCGGCGTAAATCCGACCACCAACCGGGGGAACTCCCGGCAGGTTTGACAGCCTCCGCGATCGGCGCAAACGATCGCTACCTGTGGTGCCTGGCACCCAAGAAGCGAACGCGCACGCGATTGCGTCCACGGGGCGCGTCCATGGGAGAGGCGTCATGCTGAAGACCACGAACAATATGATCCTGCCCACAGCTATTACCGGATCCTATCCGCGCCCGCTGTGGTTCGACATGAGCCTGTCCGGGCGATCGTTCAAAGCCGCGCTGGGAGAGTCGCTGTTCCGCGAGCAATACCTCGATGCAGTCGCGGCCATCATCAACGCGCAGGAGTCCGCCGGCCTGGATATCGTGACCGACGGCGACACCCGATTCGACCTGGCCGTCGGCGGGAAATCCTGGTTCTTCTACCCGATCGAGCGCCTGGGCGGCATAAGCGGTCACCGTGACACGTCCCGTGGCTGGATGGGGCGGCATGACCTTCGCCCCGGCAAGATCCTGTGGGAGGTGCAGGAGGCGTATCAGCCCAGCATCGTTACGGATAAACTCACGCGCGGACCATGGGAATACACCGCACTCTGGCAGGTCGCGCAGCGACTGACGGACCGCCCGGTCAAGTTCGGCGCGATCTGTGCCCCGGCCCTGGCGAGCATGCTGTGGAATGAGTTCTATTCCGACGACAAGGCAATGATCCTCGATCTGTGCGACATCATGAACGCGGAGCTGCGCGAGCTGGCGGCCGCTGGATGCCCGTTGATCCAGGTTGAGGAGCCGCCGCACCATGGCCGTTCCCTGCAGCCGACCTGCACCGAGGCGGACCTCGCAATTCCTGACCGAGGCGTTCAACCGGCAACTTGTCGGCGTCGATGCCGAGATCTGGGTCCACACCTGCTGGGGCAATCCCAACCAGCAGCGTGTCTACTGGGAGGTGCCAAGCTACGAGCGCGCGATGCCGCATCTGTTGCAGTTGAATGCGGACGTCATCACGTTCGAATGCGCGAGCAGCGATGGGCGGGACCTGGCTCTGTTCGGGAAATACAAGACAGACAAGAAGATCGGGATCGGCGTCGTCAACCACTGCAACACGGTTGTGGAGCCGCCGGAATACGTCGCCAATCTGATCCGCCGGGCGCTTGAATTCATTCCGCCCGAACGGTTGGTGATCACCACGGATTGCGGCTTTGGCCGTGAGGGGCTGAGCCGGCGTATTGCCTATTACAAGTGCGTGTCCTTGGTGGAGGGCACCAATATCGTGCGCCGGGAACTCGGGCTGCCCGAGGCGCGGGTGCGAGCCTCCGACGCGGCGCTTTACTTCGGGAAAAGGGACTAGACCCGCCTCTCGCCTGTCGCGGCCGGCGAAGGGGCCAGCCACGACAGGCGCAGGATCATTGACGTCGCCCTTGCCATACCAGCAGCCCGGCCGTTGCCACGACGGATGCCGCGAGCAGGATCAGGCTCTCCAGCAGCCGGCCCTGGAAGGCAAGCAGTCCGACGAGGGACACGCCGGTCGCGCCGGCGGTCTGGTGGATGGTGTTCAGCACGCCCGCCCCTGCCCCCGCCTGCGCCGGCCGCACCGTGTCCAGCGCAAGGCCCGACAGCGGCGCCATCACCAAACCCTGGCCAAAACCGAACACGATCAGGATCGTCACCACCATCGCCATGACATGCGGCGACTGAACCGACACCACGTCCATCAGCGCCAGCATCGAGCCCATTTGCAACGCCAGGCCGGCCAGCAGCGTGCGGGGGCCGTAGCGCGCAACCCACCGCCCCGTCAGGCGCGAGGCCAATGTGAAGGCCAGGGCCAGCGGTACGACCGCCAGCCCAGCATCGAACGGCGCCAGACCGAGCCCTCCCTGCAAGAAGAGGGTCACCAGCAGGTAGAACGCGATATTGCCGAACTGGAACGCGAAGATCGTGACCAGCCCGCTACCGAACGCCCGGTCGAACAGCAGATCGAGGTCGATCAGGGGCATCGCCACCCGTCGCTCGATCGCCACGAAGACCGCCAGCAGCGCCAGTCCCGCCGCCATCGCACCAAACAGCCACAGCGGCCAGCCAAGCTGGCGTCCGAACATGGGCGGGGCGATCAGCGCCGTCAGGGCGCAGAACAGGACGACGGCGCCGGGGATGTCCAGCCTGACGCCCTGCCGCACCTGCCCCTTCGGCATCAATCGCCAGGCTGCAAGCGCGATCGCCACGCAGATCGGCAGATTGACCAGGAACACCGCCCGCCAGCCCAGCCCCGCCACATCGAGGTCAAGCAGCAGGCCGCCCAGAAACAATCCCGCCGCCCCGCCCAGCCCCAGCGAAATCCCGTACACCGCGAACGCTCGGTTTCGTGCCGCATCGGGAAACAGCACATGGATCGTGGCGAGCACCTGCGGCACCATCGCCGCCGCCGCGACGCCTTGCAGCAGCCGAACCAGAACCAGTTCCTCGCCTGATTGTGCCAGGCCGCAGATCAGCGAGGCCAGGCCGAAGGCAAGCACGCCCAGTATGAACATTCGCCGCCGCCCGAAGATATCGCCCAGCCGGCCGCCGGTGATCACCATGGTCGCGTAGCCAACCTGGTAGATCGCGATCACGCTCTGCATCTCGCCCGTTGTTGCTCCCAGGTCGAGCTGGATCGAGGGGATCGCGACGTTCACGACGAAGGCGTCGACGACGAAGACGAATTGCGCGGCTACCACCACGGCCAGGACGAGCCAGCGGTCGATATCGCATCTGGTTGTATCAGTAACGATTGCGCTCATGACTTGCTCCCGCGTTTGACTGGGGCAGCATTGGGCGGCGTTAGGCGGCGTGTCGATTACCAGGCAGGTAATGGCAATGCTGCACGGCGGGCGGTATATCAGTGGTGGACTAACCGGGGTGGACTCACCGGTCGCCGTTCGTCGGCACAAGGCGGACCATGACAGGCGTTGCCCATGATGGTGGAGGATGGTTCGGAATGGAACAGTTCGGGCCCCTGCTTCGCGAGTGGCGCCAGCGCCGCCGGATCAGCCAGCTTGATCTTGCCTGCATGGGAGAAATCTCCACCCGCCACCTTAGCTTTCTTGAAACTGGCCGCGCTCGTCCAAGCCGGGAAATGGTCATTCATCTCGCGGAGCATCTCGAGGTCCCGTTGCGAGATCGGAATACACTCCTGACCGCCGCGGGCTTTGCCCCGATGTATCGGGAGCGCACCTTGTCCGATCCGGCGATGGCACCCGCCCTCCGAGCGGTGGAGTCCATCGTGCGTGGGCATATGCCGTATCCCGCACTGGCGGTCGATCGGCACTGGACCCTGGTGGTTGCAAATGATGCGATCGGCCGGCTGGTGCAGGGCGTTGCGCCGCATCTGCTGGAACCGCCGGTCAACGTGCTGCGCCTCGCATTGCATCCGGAGGGCTTGGCGCCGCGCACGCTGAACCTGACGGAGTGGCGGACGCATCTCCTCGACCGGCTTCGCAAACAGATCGAAATGACCGCCGATCCAGGGCTGATGGCGCTGCTCGGCGAGTTACGGTCCTATCCGGCGCCGCCTGGGAAATCTGCTGCCGCGCCTGAATTCGGAGACATGGTTGTCCCATTTGAACTGGCGACGGATGACGGGAAGCTGCGCTTCCTCAGCACGACGACGGTGTTTGGGACGCCGGTCGACATTACGCTGTCGGAACTGGCGATGGAGTGTTTCTATCCGAGCGATGACGCGACGGCGCAGGTGTTGCGCAGCGACCCCTTTTCTCTTTCTGACCCGGCTTGACCGGGCCATCTACCTGACAGGCATACGCAGTCACCACCGCTATTCTCGAAGGCGACGAGAGGGCCCGGTCAAGCCGAGCCGCCGATCAGGCCGGCGTCACCACCAGGTCGAACGTGATGCAGACGGGGTTTTCCCCCCGCTCCAACTGTCCGGCATGCACATGCCCCTGCATGTCCACCACCAACAGATCGAGCTCCGCCCGGCCACCCCGGACGACGCCGTGACGCACCAGGACCTCGGTCGCGATATCCGGCACGGAGGAACCGTCAGTGAAACGGGCGCCGACCAGGCTGCCCAGGCTGCCGCGAATGACGGCATCGTCCAGCCCGGCGGAGGCCGCGATGCGCTCGACCGCCGTCACAATGTCCTCGTTCGGCTTCACACGAGCCAGGATTGCGGGGCCATTACCGTTCGACGCAACCGGCTGGAACAGCGTGAAATTGGTCTCCGGGTCCGGCGCGGTCTCGATCCGAGCGTCGGCGAATCCCCAGGCGATGGCTTCGGTGGGTTCGGCGATGCGGGTCTCGGCCGGCAGGATGTGGCCGCCGCGGCGGCGCCCGTCTTCCTCGGTCCAGGCGGCATGGCAATGGATGAAGGGTTTGCCGTTGGCCCAACCGAAGGTGACGTTGGCCTGTTCGATGCGGGTCGTGCCCGGAGGCGACACGGCGGCGGTGAAATAGGCGACATGCGCCGGGCCGTCCGGCGGCCCCGGCATGACGAAGGAGAACGGCGCCAGCGCGGCCCCGGCGAAGGTCACTGTCGCGGCCTGGAACCCGGCTTCGAGCAGCGGCGCCGTCACCGCCTCATTCAGCGTCGCGCCGGGGGCCAGAGTGTAGCGCAGTTCCCGCACATGGCCGCGCACCACATCGATGCGCTGCGGATGCGCGGGACCAGGCTGACGCAGCGTGCGCATCAGGCGCCACCGCCGCGCAGGCGGACGCGTTCGGCCAGGGTGAAGGCCGCACCGGCTTCGGCCTGGGTGAACAGGCAGATGTCCTGGACCCGGCGTGGCTGATCCACTGCTGGCGCGAACCAAGCCTCCGCGGCGGGTTGCAGGCGGGCTTTCTCCTCGGCGGTCAGCCGGCGCGTCAGCGTCATGTGGAAGAACCAGGTGCCGAACACGTAGGGATAGCCCCAGCGCAGCAGCATCGCCTCCTGCTCCGCCGTCAGCCCGGAGTTCCGGCGGCGGGCCAGTTCTTCTTCTGACGGCGGGGCGCGAAACGGGTCGAGGTCGGCCGACGCAGGCATCGGCCAGCGCCTGCAGCGGCGGCCGAGGCCTCGGTTTCGCGCAGCGCCAGGAAGCCGTGCAGATCCTGCACCGCCAGCGGCGGCAGGTCGAACGGCGCGATCTTTGCCGCCATGGCTCGGACGGCGGCCATCAGGTCGCGCCAGTCGCTGCCCTCGACCAGCCGCATCGGCGGTTTCAGCGTGGCGTGGAACCCATAGCAGGCGCGGTTCGGCGGTGACCTCGGCGATGCCGTCAATGTCGGGTTGGCGCACCGGCGCGTTGGTCACGGGATCGCGTCCGAGCCAGGCGGAACTCAGGCGGGTCAGGGGATCGTCCGGCAGCGGCGCGTAATAGATCGCGACCCGCGCGGCCATCAGATCACCCGCTCTCCGGCGCGCCAGACCTGGCGGACGACCGGCAAGGTCGTCATGCACGCGGACGCGCACCAGATCGGCGCGCATGCCCGTCTGCCAGCCGCCCGCGATCGGGCAGGCCGGCCATCTGCGCCGGATGGTCGGACATCATCGCCATCGCCTCCGGCAGCGAGATCCTGCTCGCTCGCGCGCGCAGCGGAACGCCGCCTCGACCAGGCTGGCGGCACGTAGTCGGAGGCGAAGGCATCGACCGCCCCGGCCGCCAGCAGATCCGCGCGCCGCGACGTTGCCGGAATGCGAGCCGCCGCGCACGATGTTCGGCGCACCGGCGATCACCTGCATGCCGGCCGCTTGGCCGCCTCGGCCGCCTCCATCGTCACCGGAAATTCGCTGATGCGGATGCCGTCGGCGAGCGTTCTCGGCGATTTCCTCCACGGTGCGGTCGTCGTGGCTGGCGAGGGCGATCGGCAGGCCGCGCACGCGGTCCAGCAGCGCGCGGCGGTTCGGGATCGCGCCAGCGCGCCGCTGCGCCTGCATTTCGCTCGATGCGGCGATCGACCGTGGCGTCGTCCAGTCCGCCCTGGCGGCGCAGCTTCCGGTAGAAATCCATGTTCGCGTACTGGCCGACGCCGGGGCTGTGATCCATCAGGCTGATCATGCGCACCAGCGGATGGTCGGCGACCGGATCGAACAGGTCCAGCATGTCGAGCGCCGGGACCTCGCAGCGCAGATGCAGGATAATGGTCGCGACTTCAGCAGGCCGGTCTGGGTCAGCGCGTCCAGATCGGCGACGCCGTCCCGGAAGGTTTGGATCCGGTCCTTGTCGAAGCCGAGATCGCCCAGGCACAGCGCGTCCAGCACCGTGGTGACGCCGGCGGCGGCGCATTGCGCGTCATGCGCCACCATCGCGGAGCGTGACGGCCAGCGCGCCAGGCTGCGCGGCTGCACCTGCCGCTCCAGATTGTCGGTGTGCACATCGACGACGCCGGGAATGAGGTAGTCGCCGTCGAGATCGATCGCGCCCGGCGCGATGCGACCGGCCGGGCTGGATCTCGGCGATGCATCGTCCTGCAGATGACGGTGCCGTGAACGTCACCTGAGACGATCGCGTCGTCAAAATCGTCGTCCGGCAGCACCAGGATCGGCGTTGGTCAGGATCGTCTCGTCGGCGTCATGCGGCCATCCTGATAGGGCGCCACGGGGAACAGCCGGTCGGCGATCGCGTCGCGGACATCGGCGTCATGGCAGATCGCGACGATCGCCGTGCCGCGCGCCTTCGCGTCCCGGACCATGCCTACCACGACCGCTCGGTTATCGGCATCGAGCGAGGCGGTGGGCTCGTCCAGCAGCAGGATCGGATGGCCGGCGATGAAGCCGCGCGCGAGGTTCACGCGCTGCTGCTCGCCGCCCGAGAAGGTCGCCGGCGGAATGCCGTGCAGCCGGCCGGGATGTTCAGCGACAGCAGCAGCGCCGCGGCGCGGTCTCGCGGCTTCGTCGGGCTGACGCCGCGGCCGAGCAGGGCCTCGGCGACGATGTCCAGCGCGGGCACCCGCGGCACGACGCGCAGGAACTGGCTGACATAGCCCATGGTGTGGTGCCGCACCGCCAGGATGGTGCGCGGATCGGCGCTGGCGATGTCGACCATCTCGCCGCGATGCCGGACCAGGATCCTGCCGGTGTCGGCGCGGTAGTTGCCGTACAGGCAGCGCAGCAGGGTCGATTTCCCGGCGCCGGAGGGGCCGGACAGCACGACGCATTCGCCGGCCGCGACGGTCAGGTCGACGCCGGACAGCACCGGCAGGCGCAGGCCGCCGCGCAGATGCAGGGTGAAGCTTTTGCGTCGAGCGCCTCGGTTCGCAGCAGCGGACGGTGCTCATGCGCTGCAGCACCGAACTGACCAGCAATTGCGTGTAGGGATGCCGCGGATCGTCCAGCACCTGATCGGTCAGTCCGGTCTCGACGACCCGCCCGCGCTGCATCACCGCGATCCGATGCGCCAGCAGCCGCGCGACCGCGATGTCGTGCGTCACCAGCACGACCGCGACGCCGCAGCCGCGCGACCAGGGAGCGGATCAGGTCCAGCAGCCGGGCCTGCACCGAGACGTCCAGCCCGCCGGTCGGCTCGTCCATGAACACCAGCCTGGGATGCGTCACCAGCGTGCGCGCGATCTGCAGCCGTTGCAGCATGCCGCCCGAGAAGGTGCGCGGCAGATCGTCGATCCGGTCCGCGTCGATCTCCACCTGCTCCAGCCAGTCCAGCGCCTGCGCCCGGATGTCGCCGTAGTGCCGCGCGCCCTGCGCCATCAGCCGTTCGCCGACATTGCCGCCGGCGCTGACGCTCATGCGCAGGTTCTGCCGCGGGTCCTGATGCACGAAGCCCCAGTCGGAGCGTTGCAACGTCCGCAGCATCGGCGCCGGCATCGCGTGCACGTCGTGCAGGCGCGCCGGCCGGGTCGCGATACCAGACCGATGCCGCGTCCGGGCGCGACGTCGCCCGACAGCACGTTCAGCAACGTGGTCTTGCCGGAGCCGGACTCACCCACGATCGCCAGCATTTCGCCCGGCCAAAGGTCGACATCGACATCGACCAGCGCCGGGATGGCGCCGAACGACAAGGTCAGGCCACGCGCCGGACAGCAGGATCGGGTCATCGCTCATTCCGCGGCCTCCTGCATCCGTCGCCCGACATGGCCGGCCGCCGCGTTCGCGCAATGATCGGTGTCGGAGCAGACGAACATGCCGCCCGCCCGATCGTCGGTGACGACCTCGTCCAGTAGGAGTCCGTCGCGCCGCACAGCCCGCACGCCTGCGGCGCGTTGATCGGCCGGAACGGATGATCGTCGAAATCGAGCGACTGCACCTCGCGTCCACGGCGGGATGGCGTAGATGCGCTTCTCCCGTCCGGCGCCGAACAATTGCAGCGCCGGCATCATGTCCATCTTCGGATTGTCGAAGGCCGGGATCGGACTGGGCGACATCAGATAACGCTCGTTGACCATCACCGGATAGTCGTAGCTGATCGAGATCTGGCCGAAGCGCGCGATGTCCTCATACAGCTTCACATGCATCAGCCCGTAATCGGCCAGCGCGTGCATGCGCTTCGTTTCCACCCGGCTTGGTTCCAGACGATACAACGGCTCCGGCTGCGGCACCTGATAGACGATGATCTGATCTTCCCGCAGCGCTTCTTCCGGGATGCGATGGCGGGTCTGGATGACCGTCGCCTCGGCGGTGTGCGGTCGTGGTCCGCACGCCCGCCGTGCGGGCGAAGAAATGCCGGATCGAGACCGCGTTGGTGGTGTCGTCCGCGCCCTGGTCGATCACCTTCAGCACGTCGTCCGGCCCGAGGATCGAGGCGGTGACCTGAATGCCGCCGGTGCCCCAGCCATAGGGCAGCGGCATCTCGCGCGAGCCGAACGGCACCTGATGGCCGGGGATCGCGACGGCTTTCAGCAGCGCGCGGCGGATCATCCGTTTGGTCTGCTCGTCCAGATAGGCGAAGTTGTAGCCTTTCATTCCGCGGCCTCCGCCTGCTCGCATTCCGGTCCGGGTTCGACGCCCGCATGCGCCGGACGTTCTGCAGTTCGCTCTGGAAATCGACGTAGTGCGGCAGTTTCAGATGCTCAACGAAGCCGGTCGCCTCGATGTTGTCGGAGTGATACAGAACGAATTCGAGTTCTGCGCCGGCGCGGTGACGTCCTCGCCCAGTTCCTGCGGCGCGCATGGCGCGATCGACCAGGGCCATGGACATCGCCTTGCGCTCGGCGAAGCCGAAGACCAGGCCGTAGCCGCGGGTGAACTGCGGCGGCACGGTTTTCGAGCCTTTGAACTGGTTGACCATCTGGCATTCGGTCACGCGTCAGGTCGCCGATATCGATGGCGAAACCAAGTTCCGGCGGTTCGATTTCGACCGAGACCTCGCCCATGCGGACTTCGCCGGCGAACGGATGGCTGCCGCCGTAGCCGCGCTGGGTGGAGTAGCCCATCGCCCAGCAGGAACCCTTCATCGCCGCGCGCCAGGGCCTGCAGGCGCACATCGCGGTCGGCGGGGAAGCTGCAGCGGCTCGCGGGTCAGGTCGCCGGGTTCGCGCGTCCGACCGGCGCCATCGGGTTCCAGCAGCCCCTCGCGGCCCAGAATGTCGGGCACACGCGGCATCGGCGGCATGATCGGGCGCGGCGCGGGCGGCATCTGGCGGCGGCTGGTTCTCCAGCCAGCTCGAAATCCAGCAGCCGGTGCGTGTAGTCGTAGGTCGGGCCCAGCATCTGCCCGCCCGGCAGATCCTTGAAGATCGCCGAGATCCGCCGCGCCGACCCGCATCGCCGCGGTATCGACCGGCTGCGCATGGGCGAAGCGCGGCAGCGTGGTGCGATAGGCGCGCAGCAGGAACGCGGCCTCGATCAGGTCGCCCTGCGCCTGCTTGATCGCCAGCGCGGCCAGTTCCCGATCGTACAGCGAGCCCTCCGCCATCACCCGGTCGACCGCGCGGCCGAGTTGCTCGCGATCTGGTCGACGCCGAGGTCGGGACGGCGGGGTCGCCGCGGCGTTCCTCGGCGAGCCAGGCGTGCGCGTTGTCGATCGCCCGTTCGCCACCTTTGACCGCGACATAGGCCATGGCTCAGGCCTCCTCGATCGTGACGCTGCGGGGCAGGGCGGCCAGCCGGTCGCCGGCGCACAGGATCAGATCGATCCCGCGCGGGAACAGCGCATGGTTGCCGCGCCAGATCGCAGCGAAATCGCGCGGCAGGCCGTCGATCGGCCAGCGATCGTCGGGTTCGCGCAGTCCCGGGCCCGCTCAGCCGATAGCGCCGGCCGGTGTCCAAGCGCTGCGACCTGGCAGATCACCGTCGCCGAGGTTTCCGGCACCTCATCCGTGCCGGCCGGCAGACCGGTCAGGTCGGGCAACGACAGCGCCAGGGCGAAGGCCGCGCGGCCGGGATCGGCGACGACGCGGCGCGCCGCAATGGAAGTCGATCCAGGCTGCCGCGCCGGCCGCGGCGTCGGGATCGAGCCACAGCGGCGTTTCGTGATCCACCAGGGTCAGCAGCGACCGCGGCGGCGGCCGGTCAAGCGGCGCCGGCGCGCGCCACGCCGGCCACGCGATGCGCCTTGCCCGGATGCGCCATCGCGTCGAGCACGGCGCGGAAGCAGCGCTGCGCGTCGGTCGACGGGATCGGCGAAGCCGGGGCTCAGGTCGAGGTCGCGTCATCGTCAGGTCCGCATCGTCTGCATGGCGAAGAACTGCACCGGCGTCGCCGCCGCCTTCGCCGCGCGTTCGGCCCGCTGCGCCTTCGGCGCGCTTCGCCAGCGGCGCGATGATCTGCGCATCGCAGCGCCGCGGTCCGGTCGGGATCCTGCATCAGCGCGTCGGCGAGGGCGGCGAGTTCGGCCCGCCGCTCATCGCGCCCGGCGATATAGGCATGGCCGACCAGCCCGGACTCGGTCCGCACGGTGCAGCGCGTGACCGTCATTTCGCCCAGATTGAACGGCGCCCCGCCGCCGCCCGCGCGCCCGCGCACCATCACGAGGCCGCTTTCCGGCCCGCGCAGCACGGTGTAGTCCGGCAGGATCGGCCGCATGCAGCAGCATGCCTCGAGCTGCCTCGGCTGGCGCGCGGGCCAGGACGGACATCCAGCGCCGGCGGGCAGGATCGGGATGGTCGGAGGGTGACGCGTCTTGCAGGTCCATGAAGCGTCGGCTCTGTGCCCTGGTTGTCTAGATGTCTAGACAACTAGACTCACGCCCGGGTAATGCGTCAACCATGATGTGGCGCAACGAAGCCGGTGAGTTGGATGACACATCGATGAACCCGCCGCACGACATGGATGCCGCCGGCAACTGATCCGGTCGGCGACGATCCGGTCCACCGCCAGGCCGGCGTCACCCTGTGGCGGCAGATCGCCGGACGGCTGCGGCAGGAGATCGCCGCCGGCACCCGCCGCCCGGCGCCAGCTGCCGACCGAGGCGCGAGCTGTCCGCCCGCTTCGGCGTCAACCGCCACACCGTCCGCCGCGCGCTGGAGGAACTCTCCCGCGACGGCCTGATCCGGGTCGAGCAAGGCCGCGGCAGCTTCGTCGCCGAGGACGTGCTGGACTACACCGTCGAGGCGCGCACCCGCTTCTCCGAATGGATCCACCGGCACAACAAGGAACCCTCCGGCCGGGTGCTGCAGTTGCGCGAGATCGCCGCCGATCACCAGTCGCCGACGCGCTGGGCATCCGCGCCGGCAGCCGGGTGGTGCTGCTGGAGCGGCTGGGCTTCGCCGATGACACGCCGGTCAGCCTCGCGCGGCACTATTTCCCGGCCGCCCGGCTGCGCGGCATCCTGGAGGCGCTGCAGAGCCATCGCCGCGCATCACCGAGGCGCTGAAGCGCGTCGGCGTCGACGACTATCTGCGCCAGGTGACCCGGGTCACCGCTC
This sequence comes from uncultured Alphaproteobacteria bacterium, assembly GCA_963771475.1. GTDB lineage: Bacteria > Pseudomonadota > Alphaproteobacteria > Acetobacterales > Acetobacteraceae > Rhodopila. Next base: position 244,791 of record CAVYTN010000031.1, read on the forward strand.
GCGCTGCCGACGCCGACCGAGGCGGACCTGCTGCGCATGGCGCGCAACCGCCCGGTGCTGGTCACGCGAAAACATCAACGTCGATCGCGCCGGCACGATGGTCGAGTTCAGCATCGGCTGTTATCCAACGCCCCGCGTGCAGATCGTGTTCGAACCAGGAGGAATACTCCCGCATGACAGACCATTCGTATCACCGGCGGTACCGTGCTGCTTGGCGCCGATGGCCTGGTGGCGACCGATCTCGCTGCTGCGCGACGGCGGATCGACGCGCATCGGCGGCGGCAGCGGCGAGCCGGGACGCTCGACGCCACCGGCCTGCTGGTGCTGCCGGGCATCGTCGACATGCACGGCGACGCGTTCGAGCGGCAGATTCCAGCCGCGCCCCGGCGTCAATTTCCCGGTCGGCGCTCGCGCTGCGCGATACCGAAGCGCAGTTGCTCGCCAACGGCATCACCACCGCGTTCCACGGCGTCACGCTGTCCTGGGAACCGGGCCTGCGCAGCCCGACGGCGTGGCAGGCGCTGCTGACCGCGCTGGATGCCGACAGCTGGACCTGCGACATGCGGGTGCATCTGCGGTGGGAGGCCTACAACCTCGACGCGCTGGATATCGCGCTGGCCGATATCGAGGCCGGGCGCGTGCATCTGCTGGCGTTCAACGATCACACGCCGTCGATCCTGAAGAAGCTCAAGGACCCGGTCGAGGGCGCGAAATACGCCGGCCGCGCCGGGCATGAAGATGGACGCGTTCCAGGCCTTCACCGACCGCATCGCCGCGCGCGCCGCATGAGGTGCCGGCGGCGCCAGAGCCGCATCGCCGCCGCCGCGCGGGCGGCCGGCCTGCCGATGGCCAGCCACGACGACGATACGCATCGCGGTGCGCGGCTCATTTCCGCGCGCTGGGCGCGCGTATCTGCGAGTTCCCGATGGCCGAGGAGGTCGGCCGGGACGCGCGCGCAGCACGGCGACTTCGTCGTCATGGGCAGCCCGAACGTGGTGCGCGGCGGGTCGCATCTGGACTGGGCCTCGGCGGCGGTGATGGCCGAGGCCGGGATCTGCGACGTGCTGTCCTCGGATTATTACTATCCGGCGATGGCGCGGGCGGCGTTCGTCCTGGCCGACCGCGGCGTGTTCGACCTCGCGCGGGCCTGGGCGCTGATCTCGGCGAATCCGGCGCGCGCCGCGGGCCTGACTGACCGCGGCACGATCGCGCCGGGCAAACGGGCCGACCTGGTGCTGGTCGACCCGCAGTCGCGCCGGGTGCTTGCCACGCTGGTCGGCGGACGGATCGCGCATCTCGCGGCTGGGGGACGTCTGCGCGGCTGAGCAGTTCCGGTTCGCCCTTGTAAAGACAGGCACACCGGACGACATTGGGGCATGTTTTGGCGCCGTGTCGTCCAGCGGCTGATCCTTCGAGGCATCGCCGCGATCCTGTTTGCGACCGCCCTGTCTCTCTGCATTGTGCAGGCGTCCTGCATTGCGCCGGCGTCGGAGCAGGCGGCCGGACCCGTCGATGAACCGACCGGCCCCTGGCGCGAGCAGATCCATTGGGTGCCGATGCAGGACGAGAGTGGCACGCAACGGCTACTCTATACGCGGATCTGCCGGCCGCGCGGCGATGCGCCGGCACGGGTCGTGCTGATCGATCACGGCAAGCCCTACAACGACAAGATCCCCCAGGTTAAGCCGGCATCCTGCACCAACGAGGCGGTGCAGTGGTTCCTGCAGCGCGGCTTTCTCGTCGTCGCGGGTGTGCGGCGGGGCTACGGCCAGACCGGCGGACGGTTTCTTGAGAGCATCGGCTCGTGCGGCGCAGCCGATCTCCGGAAGGCGGCCCTGGCGGGTGCGCGCGACGTCGATGCGCTGCTGCGCTACGCGCTGTCGCTGCCTTACGCGGACAAGCTGCCGGGGATCGTCGTCGGGCTATCGGTCGGCGGCTGGGTGAGCCTGGGCTATAACTCCGTGCCGCATCCCCTCGCCGCGGCGATCGTCAGCATGGCCGGCGGGCATGGCGGGCATATCAACGGCCTTTCCAACAACAATTGCCGCACCGACCAGTTGGCGCTGGCGGTCGGTCAGATGGGCCAGACCGCGACGACGCCGATGCTTTGGGTCTACGCCGCCAACGACACCTATTTCGGCCCGGCGCTGGCACGCGACCTTTATGACCACTACACCGCCAGCGGCGCGCTGGTCGATTTCCACCAGTTGCCGCCCTATGGCGCCGACGGGCATGAGCTGTTCTTCGGCCGAGGCGGGTCCGCCATCTGGGGACCGCTCATGGTGCATTACCTGTCCACCCTGGGCATCACCGTGCCGGAATGACGCGGACCCTTCATCGCATGGACGACGGCGTGCATGCCGCAATCGGTGGCTGGCATCAGGGAAGCCACTGACCGGCGACCGCGGGAACTCGTTGGGCGGAATTAGACTAAACGCTCGATCGCCCGTTATCCCGCCACGGTCAAGCACTGCGACGCGGTGCAGTGCGGTCGCAAATTCAAGCGGCCATGCGGCAGGCAAACGAGTGCCGCGAGTGTTCGCCATCGGGCACGATCCCCGTCTCGGTCGGAAAGATGCCTTGCTCGGCGATGATGTAGTGCAGCCCGAGCGTGGGATGGTCTCATGCGGCCTTCAGGCACAGTCGCCCCGCACGATCGTCCGCTGGGCGGCGACGTCATGCAGCGTGATCGCGCGTCCGCCACCAGGAAATGAGGGTGCCATGTTTTCCATCGCCATCGGGTTCCTCACCGGTTCAGTCCGACGTGGCGAGGACCACGCGACAGTCAGGCGCACCGACGCTCGCGATCGTGCGCTCGCTGATGTCACGCGTCCAGGTCATTGCCGGCTTCGTCCAGAGGACCTGCGTGCTACCGGGCCTGACCGGCTTGGCGCAGGTGCATTGTCCTTATGGCGCGCCGGTCGAGGACGCACGCATCAAGCTCGACCACGATCTATATTACATCAGAGAGTAATGATTTCTCAACGAACTGCCACCTACGCTTGCAGACATGGAGCTCACTGTCTGCATCTGCACGCATGACCGTCCGCGCTATGTCCGGGACTGCCTGGACGGCCTGGCACGACAGACCGTTCCGCGGGACCGCTTCACGCTGCTGATCGTCGACAGCGCCTCTGCCGAACGGACGGAACTGGCGGCGCTCGCGCAGGCGCATGATGCGCGCCTGATCCGCCTCGACCGGCCCGGCGTCAGCCTGGCCCGCAATGCCGGCGCCTGGGCGGCGCGCACCCGCTACATCGCCTATATCGACGACGACGCGATCCCGGCCCCGGACTGGATCGAATGCATCCTGGCCGCGATCGCCAGGCCGGGCCGGCCGCCCGCGCTGATCGGCGGGCAGATCCTGCCGAAATGGGAGGCGCCGCTGCCCCGCTGGTGGCCGGCGTCGCTGCGCGGCGTGCTGTCGATCATCGAATACGAGGGCGAAGGCGAGTACCGCAGCCCCGACGTCCCCGCCAGGCTGGAACCCTACGCCGCCAACATGGTGGTCAATGTCCTCTCCCTGCTCGCCGCCGGCGGTTTCGGCGCCGCGGTCGGACGCTATGGACACTTCGCTGCTGTCGGACGAGGAGGTGCAACTCGCCTGGACGTTGCAGGATGCCGGCCATTCGGTGCGCTACGATTCCCGCATCGTCGTCCATCACCAGATCCAGGCGCGCCGGCTTCGGCCGGAATGGCTGCTGAGCCGGCTCTACTGGCAGGGTGCGTCAACCGTGCTGACGCGCCGGATGCTGCAGAGCCCGGATCTGGTCTGGCGTGAACTGCCACGCCGGCTTGCCGTCGCCTGCCTGTTCGCGCCCGCGGCGCTGATCCCGTGCCGCTCCACGTGGCTGCTGCCGGCACGCTGGCGACTGGCTTATGCCGCAGGCTTCGTCCGAGCGGCGCTGGGCTGGAAGGCGACGGAAGCGGCGACCGGCCGCGCCCGGATGCCGGTGACGGCGTGATCCTTTATCACTGGCGCGGCACCTGCTCGAATTTCGGCGATGAGCTGAACACGCTGCTCTGGCCTGCCCTGCTGCCGGATTTCTTCGACGGCAACCCGGATGCACGTTTCCTCGGAATCGGTTCCATCATGGATCGTCGCCATGACGGCCCGGGCGTGAAGCTCGTCGCCGGCTCCGGCTACGGCGGGTACGAAGGCAGGCCCGGGCTCGATCCCAGTTGGGTCATTCATTGGGTGCGCGGGCCACACACGGCGCGGTTTCTCGGCCTGGATCCGCAGTTGGGCCTCGGCGATCCGGCTGCGCTGGTGCCCCAGGCGCTGGGTGTCCGCCGCGGGCCCGGCCTCGATATCGGTTTCATCCCGCACTTCGAGAGCGCGGCGCGTGGCGCATGGGGTCAGGCGGCCGATCTGGCTGGCTTGCGGATGATCGATCCGCGCGACCCGCCGGAACGCATCCTGGCGGCCATGGTGTCCTGCCGGCTGATCATCAGCGAGGCGCTGCACGGCATTATCGTTGCCGACGCCTTGCGCATCCCTTGGATACCGATCCGTCCGCTGGTTCGTATCCACAGATGGAAGTGGTCCGACTGGTCGGCGAGCCTTGGCACTGTGCCCCGCTTCGCGATCCTCCCCGCTTCATCGCGGCGGGAATGGATCGAGGCGGGGCCGCTTGGCCGAAGCGCGCTGACACGGAAGTGGCGCCGGCCGGACGATTCGGCGGCGATCTCCCGCCGGACGCTTCGCGCGGCCGCGGCCTTGAGCCGGCTGACCGTTAGAGAACCGCAGCTTTCGGGCGATACGGCACTGGACCGCTGCCAATCGCGCCAGAGGGAGGCGCTGCTGCGTCTTCAGCGCGCTCCGCTGCGGGCGATGGCGGCGATGCCCATCTCGGCGCATTGGCAGTCGCGCCTGCACGACGGCATCGAGCCTGCCTGTCTGCCCACCTGATCCGGCCGTCTGCTGAATGGGCCAAAACGGTCAGCTCATGAGTCGATTGGTATCAGAAAGAGACCAGATGGCCGGTCAGGACACTGGCACTCCCGACGTTCTGGAACGTGATATGCGTGTTGTCCGACAGCGTCAGCGTCGTCGACCCGCCACTGCTGGTCGCATGGGCCAGCGCATTTGCCGCCTCGGACGCTCCGTAGCCCGCCAGGAACACAGTGTCGTTGGCATTGAAATCGGTGACCACGTCGGTCGGAGCAGTGCCGGCAATGACGCTCTTGTAGAAGACGAACTCGTTTTGCCCGCCCCCGCCCGTCATCGTATCCGACCCGGTGCCGGCAAAGAGACCGTCATTGCCGCTGCCGCCGATCAGCGTGTCATGCCCGCTCACGTCTATGCCGCCGTTCAGCACGAGGTTGGCAGTCGCTGCCGAACCGTCGAACGATTCGGTCCCGTCCTGAGCCTGATACACGGTCGACCCGGTGCCGCCGATGAAGGTGATTGCCCCGCCCGCATTGCCATACAGCGTGGTGCTGCCGGATCCGCCGGTGACCGTCGTGGTGCCGGAGCCACCAAAGACCGTATCGCTGCCGGCGCCCGCGATGACATCCAACGTGCCGCCGCCACCCGACACCGCCAGGCCCTGGCCGTTCGCGGTGACCGTCGTGCTGCCGGTCCCCGCGCCGATCACGTCGCCGACGCCCTGATCCAGCACCGAAAGCGTGCCGGTGCCGCCGAAGATTTGCGTCGCGGTGCCGCTCAGCGTGATCGACGACGGACCGTTGTCCAGGCCGATGACGTCGTTGTTGCCGCTCACAGTCGCCACCAGACTGCCGGACCCGCCGAACAGCGTCGTGCCGTCGCCGGCCACCGTGATCGTCGCATTGCCCGATCCCAGGCCGATCGCCACGTCGGACGCCGTATTCGACACGGTCACCGATATCGGGCCGCTGCTGCCGAAAAGCCGCGTGCCGGACCCCGAGAGGGTTGCCGTTAACGTCCCGACCGAAGCGCCGATCGCATCGCCGATGCCGGAGTCCGTCAGGTCCACGCTGCCGGTGTTGGCAAAGACCGATGCGCCGGTGCCGGTCAGCGTCAGGCTGGCCGAACCGCTGCCAAGCCCGATGGCGTCGTTGCTGCCGCTGTCGGTCAGTGTCAGCGGGTTCCCATTGGCAAAGACCACGTCATGCGAGCCGGACGTTTGCACGGTCGACGTGCCGGTGACACCGATGATGTCGTTGGTGCCGCTGGCGATGAAGGTGTTGGTCCCACCCCCGCCGGTCAGCGTCTCGCCGTCCGCACCCGTCGAGATCGCGCCGGTGCTGACCAGTTCCTCACCACCGTTCCCGTCGCTCTGAAGCGTCAGCGAGGACCCGATCGTTGTTCCGGCGAAGATGAACGCCTCCGTGGAACCGCCGCCTGAAACGGTGACGATCGTATTGCCGCCGGAGGTTGCCGTGGTGAAATTGGCTGCCGATCCGGCTGCGCCAACAGAGGTCGTGCTTGTGAAGTCGATCACGTCGCCGCCTCCGAAGCCGGAGATGACGGCCATGTCGCCGAAGAAAAGGCCGCCGGATGACACGAGGACCGTAGCGGTCTCCTGCAGCGTAGCCAGACCGTCGAACGTCAGCGTGCCGGACAGCGTCGCTTTGGCAGACTCCAGTATCAGGGAACCGCCGCTCAAGACGGTGTCGCGGGCCGTGGCGCGGCCGTTGATGGCGATGGTACCGCCGCTCATGACCGTCAGGTCGTTGGCCGTCACCCCCGCCAGGAACAGCTCGGCAGTGCCTCCGCTGTAGATGGTTTCGTTGCTAACGATTGCGGCCGAGGCGCTGACAAGCTGAGTGCCGAAGATCTGGTCGAAGCTAGCCGATCCGAGAACGGTCTCGTTGCCGCCCGCCAGGATCGTCGAACCGGAGTCGACGCCGCCAATCCCTATCGTTGCCGATCCGCCAGAGATGATCGTTTCGCTGGTAACCGAGCCGTTGGCGATCTGGATGCCGCCGATTTGATCCAGGGAGGCCGATCCGAGCACCGTTTCGCTGCCGCCGGCTGAGATGAACGTTCCGGAGTTCGAGGCCACCGGTTTCGATCGTGCCGATCCCGCCGGACAAAATCGTCGCCGAAACGGCGGTTCCGCCGGATTGAACGTCCAGGGTGGATCCATTGCTGATGGTAAGTCCGGTGGACGTCGTACCGCCGGACACCACGATGGTCGTGCTGGAAGGCGGCGGAGTGCCCGACGAGGTGGCGGAGCCGAAGACGATCTCTTCGCCGCCGTTTCCGTCGCTCACCAGCGCCAGGGACGCACCGATTGTCGTTCCGGCGAAGGTGATCGCCGAAGTCACACCGCCGCTGGTGAGCGTCGCGACCGTGTTTGCGCCGGAACTTGTCGCGCTGAAGGTCGTGCCCGACCCGAATTCGGTCTCGTCCACGACATCGCCAGCCGCGAAGCCGGAGATGACGGCCAGATCACCAAACCCCGCGCTGATCAAGGTGGAGAATTCCAGCGTCCCGCCGCCGTTGAACGTCACCGAACCCGAAATGACGGACTTGGACGATTGCAGGTCGAGCAGGCCGCCGTTCAGCACCGTGTCGGTAGCAGAGGCATTGCCGCTGATGTTGAGGCTGCCGCCGCTCTCAACGGTAATGTTTTCACTTGCGCCGCCCTTGAGAAAGAGGTCGACGGCACCACCATTGTGGACAGTCTCGTTGCTGACAATCGCACCGGCGGCGCTGACCAACTGTGTGCCGAAGACCTGATCCAGGTTGGCGGAGCCGAGGACCAGTTCATTGCCGCCCGACGAAATGACGGACGCGGAGTCGAGGCCTCCGGCCTCGATCGTCGCGTTGCCGCCGGCGTTGATCGTCGCGCTGACGACGATGCCACCCGACAGGACGTCCAGAAAACTTCCGCTGGTCACGGCGATGCCTGTGGAGGTAACGCCGCTCGAGACGGTCGTGGTCGTTGGCGCGGCGGCTGAGAACGTTATTGCCTCACCGCCATTTCCGTCCGAGCCCAGTGCCAGGTTGCTGGCGACCGCTGTTCCGGCGAACATGAACGTCTCGCTGGAGCCGCCGCCTGAGACTGTCGCGATTGTATTGCCAGCGGACGTTGTCGTGGAGAGCGTCGCTGCCGATCCTGCCGCGCCGACCGAGGTGGCGGAGGTAAAGTCGATGACATCCCCGGCCCCGAAGCCGGAGATGACAGCAAGATCGCCGAACCCGGCGCTGAGGTTGGCGGCGACTTCGATCGTGCCTGCGCCGACAAACGTCAGCGAGCCGGCCAGCACCGCCTTGGGGGATTCAAGTTCGATAAGACCGCCGCTGATCACCGTGTTGTTTGCTGTGGCATTGCCGCTGATGGCGAGGACGCCACCGCTGTCCACGGTCAGGTTGTTGGCAATCGCGCCTTTCAGGAAAAGCTCGACCGAGCCGCCGTTCAGGATGGTTTCGTTGCTGACGACTGCGGTGGCGGCACTGACGAGCTGAATGCCGTCGACCGAGTCGCCCGTGGCCGACCCAAGCACCGTCTCCGCGCCGCCATGCGCGATAAAGGAACCGGAGTCGACGCCGCCGAGTTCCACCGTCGCCGAACCGCCGGAGAAGATCGTTGCGCTGACGGCGGTGCCGCCACTCAATATGTCCAGGAAGCCCGCGCTCGTCACCTGGGCGCCGCTTTGCGTGGCGCCGCTGAAAACGGTCGTATTCGACGTGGTCGCGACAGCCGCACTCGGTGCGAACGACACGCCGCGGATGTTGGTATCCTGCGCCGCGGTTGCCAGGACCGTGAAGCTTTCACCGTTGCCCGTCGTCGCACTGAGCGTGTCGGTGATGCCGTAGAGAAATGTCTGGTCGAGATCGCCCACGGTCGAGTTCGTGGCAAAAAGTTCGACGGTTCCGCCGACCACGGTCCCGGTCAGGCCGATCAGCCCTGTGCTCCCGGACGTCGCGGTATCAGGGACGAGATCAAGGCCGGCCGATAGAGTGTATTCCAGCGTCCAGGTCGAGCCGTTGAAGACCCATTTTTGCAATCCGCCGTCACCCAGTCCGCCCTCCTTGGGATTCCCGCCGTCGGCGATGTAGAGAACGTCCGGGGAGGCGAAGAAAAAGTTTTCTGGGCTGAGATGAATGGTTGTGCCAACCGCACTGGCGTTGACACTGTTCTCCTGCGCGGCGGTCAGCGTGATGGTGCCGTCGATGCCGCTCAGCGGCGTGCCGACTGTCGCCGTGTTGGGCAGTGTCGTGCCGAAGGACTCGATGTTCGATGTCCCGCCCGCCCCCTGCGTGCTGTCGCGCGAGACAAAAAGCACGCCGTTGACGATCTCAACCGCTCGGGTGTCGGTGCTGGTGTCGATCGCGGTTGCGCTGCTGGCACCATCCTGTGCCGACGAACACACCTTGGGTGTTATCGCCCTTCACGCCCTGACCGGAGACGTAGAAGGTGGTGCCGTTTACCGTCGCGACGCTCCGAGGGTTGTTCGTATTGTCGATATTGAACAGCGCTGTACTCGTATCGACAGTGCCGTTAAAGCTGATGTCGGCGACGACGCGGGCAACTGCGGTGTCCTGCCCACCCGGCACGCTGGTCGATTGCGCGAGGGCGGCGCTCCCGAAAACGGCGGCCCCTCCCGCGTTGAAGGTCTGGGCGTTGACGCCGTAGCCCATGATGACAAGCGACTGACCGTCCGCCGAGAGCTGTAGCGATCCCTCCGACGACGACCCAAGCTCACCGGAGATCGCGTTTTCCGTGACGCCGTTCACGACGGTCGTGGTCTGCGGCAGCACCATCTGTCCGACAACCGTTCCGGTTGTCGTGATTTCCTCAAGGGCGATCGGCGCCGCCTGATTGTCGGTGAAAGTCCCGCTGCCGTCAACATCGCCGACGACACTGAGCACGAGGTCGCCGGCCGTGAAGGCCGTCAAGGCTGCGTTCGAATTTGACATCGGTAATTCATTTCCCTGCCGGCACCGGTCGCTTCCTAATCGACATGTGCGGTGCCGGCTAATGACAGGATCGTTGCAGTTTTATGTCATCCGGAAACATCGTTTGCGCAGCGTCGGGGACCGTAACGGCATCGCCGTCTCCGTAATGGCATCGGTCAGGACGCGCGAGGTGCCTCGCTGTCCCTCGCCGCCGGCGCGCCAAACCCTGGGATACGCTGGATCGTTCCGATCACCTGTTCAGCCGTGATCAGCCGGGTACATTCGAACTGCCGCGGCGTTCCCGAATGGCGCGGGCACCACAGGAAATCCCCGTGGTCGAACCGCACGCGCACGTCATTCCAGCAACTGTTGCAGGCGTGCCAGTTGATCACCCGGTACGGTGTCGCAAACTCATTCGTCGGGTGCGTAAAACCACTGATCATTACCACCGGCGTTCCCGCCGCCCAGGCCAGCCACGACAGCCCGCTGCTCAATCCGACAAACGCGGCGGCATGACGCAGCCAGCGCGCTCGTTCCGTGAGCGGCCGATCCCCGGTCTCGTCCTCCGATCCGTGCGGAATGTGGTTCCATACGAAACCATGACCGTGCGCCGGCTTCTGGTCAATGCAGATCACCCGGTAACCGCGCTCCCTGAAGAACCGCACCACGAGCCGCCAGCCATCCGGATTGTTCCAGCATTTGCTTTGGGTCGAGCTCTGCACCGCGATGCACACATACGGTTCTGCGATCGGCCGGCTGTCGTCAGGCAGGGCCAGCCTTGGCGCTTCCTCCGCCGGATCGACCCCCAGGATATACCCGGCGGTGCGGTGCAGCCCGACATGGCGAAAATCGGTCGGCTGATAGGTGAACGCGGCGTCGTCAAAAAACAAGCCGAGGCTATAGGTCGCATAGGCCGTTTCAGCCAGTTTCTGCTCAGCAACCTCCTCATGGGTCACGAAGCGGATGTCCGGATAGGCTTCACGCAACAAAATGCTGATCAGCGGCGACATCGCGCATGTCACCCGGCAGCCATGCACCTTGCCGAATCGGGCCGCATAGGAAAACCACGCCAGGATATCGCCCAACGTCCCCACGGGGAACAGGATCAGCACATCCCGGTCGCGCGCATCGTATTCATGGGACAGGACCAGGCTCGCCGTGCCGGCCTCATCAACATCCCATATCTCGATACCGAACCGGACGAAGAATCGTTTGCTGGAGCGGACAAAAGCGCCCTTGTTCTCCGACTGAAACAGGGTGTTGCCGGTATCGAGGTCACACAGCCGAACCCGCCACTGGCCCGTTTCACGGACTGGCACGACAACGCGTGCGCCTTGATTGATGTCGAAGCGGATGCCGTCCGGCCCCTTTTGCGTGGGCACTGGGGATGGCTGCGGGTAGGTCGCCTTGGACGTTACGGCAGCGGCTGACCCTGAAGCCGACTGTATCCCGGCCGCGGTCGCCGCCGCGGGCTGCGCTGATTCCGTTAATGAGGCCGATCCCTCTTCGTCGCGCTCAGCGATCAGCGCTGCTTCATCCATCCGGTGCCCCTGGTGCGATTCGGGGCGGAAGCTACACAGAACACGAGCAGGGGCGCAATGAACGCTTATTGGGCCTTACTTCAACGTAGGCGCTGACATCTCGGTGTGTTAAGGAGATGGCGATGCTGCCGCCGCCCTTCGTCGATCTGCTGCCCAGACTTCCGCTCGCCGCACGTTCGATGCTGCATGTCGGGTGCGGTGGCGGTGGTCTGGCGGCCGGCTACCGACCGCGCAACCCTGTGGTCAGGTTGCTGGGCATCGAAACCGATACCGCCCTGCTGGAACAGGCCGCCAGAAGCTTCGATGCGGTGGCGGCGGTCGACATCGATTCCAATCCGCTGCCGTTCGAGCTGCCCGACGGTCTCGACTGCCTGGTTTATGATGGCATCCTCGAGTATCTGAACGATCCTTGGGGTGTCATCGCCGCTCAATCCGGGGCACTGACACCGGATGGCGTCATCGTCATGAGCCTGCCCAATCCCGGATCCTGGCAGGTGCTGGAGCGGCTGCTGCACGGACAGACGGACGGCAACAAGCTGACACCGGCGGCCGCGTTCGCGCCCGAAATGGTCATGCGCCACTTGGCACGGATCGGCCTGACACCCTGCGATGTCATGGAATCGCAGGTGAGCCGCAAGCTGGCCGGCGCGTTCCTCGAAGCGATGGCGCCGGCTCTACAGTCCCTTGGCATCGAGGCCGAAGCCTTCGCCAGACGGGCCAGCGCCGCTCGGCTGGTCTGGCGCGTCCGCAAGGAGCCGCGCCAAAGGCTGTTCCTGTCGGGCAACATGCTGGACCCGGTCGGCGGCGTGTCGCATGTCCGGGTCGTCTATCCGATGCAGGCGCTGGGGACCGATCCGTCCGTCATCACTGAGATCAAGGACCATGTCGACACCAATGCACCGCATGACGACACGCCACGCATCTTCATCCTGCATCGCCCCGCGCTGATCGGGGAGCATGGACGGAACCTGGTGCAGACCCTGAGCACCAGCGGCCATCTGGTGATCACCGAGTTCGACGATCATCCCGATTTCTTCCCGATGATGCAGCGCGGCGGCGCGCTGTCGTTCGAGGGCGCTCATGCCCTGCAGACCAGCACGCCGGCGTTGGCCGACGTGCTGCGCAAATATAATCCGGAAGTGGCGGTGTTCCCCAACGCCATCCCGACCCTGCCCGAGATCCGCAACTTCGCCGAACCGCACGCGATCACGATGTTCTTCGGCGCCCTGAACCGCGAAGGCGACTGGGAAACGCTGATGCCGGTGATCAATGAGGTCACGGCGCTCGCTGGCGATCGCCTGCGCTTCGAGGTGATCCACGACAGGGCGTTCTTCGACGCGCTGCAATCGCCGCACAAGGCCTTCACGCCGATCTGCGACTACGACGCCTATCTACGCATCCTCGGCGGCTGCGAGATCTGTTTCATGCCGCTGAGCGACACGGCGTTCAACCGCACCAAGTCGGACCTGAAATTCATCGAGTCCGGCGCCTGCCGCGTCATGCCGCTGGCCAGCCCGATCGTCTATGCCGACAGCGTCGAGCATGGCCGGACCGGGCTTCTGTTCAGCAACCCCGACGAATTGCGACTGAACCTGCTGCGCATCGTGGCGCTGCCGGAAAACGCCCGCTGTATTGCGGACGCCGCCCGGGATTACGTGGCGAAGCACCGCATGCTCGCCTATCAGGTGGCGCCGCGCATCGCCTGGTACCGCTCACTGTGGGAGCGGCGGGACGCACTCTTCGCCGCACAGCGGGAACGGGTGCGAGCGTATTACGAGCAGGCGGCCTGACCGGGTAGATTTGCTTCCGCCGCGATAGGTCGAACAGGTCCAGGCGTTCAACGTCACTCCGTCATCCGGCCAGCGCCCATGGATCGACGATCTCCACGCCCATATCGGCGAAGTCACGCACGTTGCGGGTCACCAGCACCTTGTTGTTGACCCGCGCTGTCGCCGCGATCAGGGCATCGACCACTGGGCGCGTCTTCTGGCCCATCATCCGGCCCCATGTGGCCGCGACGGCATCATCGATCGGCAGGATACGCGATGCATAGACGAAGCGCAGTTCATCGAGCCAGCGCACCAGCGGCGCCGCGGCCGGGGCGTCCACGCGCATCTTCATCATGATGCCCTTCATGATCTCACCGACCGTGATGGCGCTGATGAACAGCGTGTCGGGCTGGGCAGAGCGGATCCATGTGACAGCCTGCGGCGTGTGCCGGCGCGCTTCCGACACGACGCAGGTGTCGAGCAGATACATCTCAGAAATCGATGTCGCGGCCGGTGTCCGTGCTGCGATCGTTGATCGCATCCACGACGTCATCGGACCATGCGGCTTCGGATGCATCCGCCAGAAGGAAGTCGGCGAAGGACATGCGCGGCTTGATCAGCGCATCGAATTCAAGGGCGGAGACGACAACGGCGGCGCGCTGCCCATGGACTGTGACCGCCTGCGGCCCCTCCTCCTTGGCGCGCTTCACCACTTCGCTGAAACGGTTCTTTGCATCCTGCAATTGCCAAGCCTGCACCGGAGCCTCCTGGTTCTGTCCAGACAGGCTAGATTTAACCGTTGCGACCTGTTCCGTCAAGGCTGTTAACTCAGATCGCGCGCCACATCCGGGCGGTGCATCAGTTGCTCGATCTTCATCGCGTAATCCAGCGAGATATCGGGCTCGAACACCAGGTCCGGCGCACTGCGCAGCCGCAGAGCGTGGGCCACCTGCCCGCGCAGATAAGGTGTTGCGCGCACCAGCGCGGGGATCAGCGCGCCTGCGTCGGACCGGCCGAGCCGGGCGATGAAGGCGGTGGCGCGCTTCAGGTCGGGGGCGATGCGGACTTCGGTGACGGTGATCTCGGCTGCGGCGAGTTCCGGATCGCGGAACTCATGCCGCGCGAAAATTCCGGCCAGCACGTGGCGGATTTCCTCCGCCACGCGCAATTGCCGTTGAGTTGGACCCGCGGGCTTGGATTGCTTCTTCAACCCGGGACCATCTCCGTTTCGAAGCACTCGACCACGTCGCCTTCTTCCAGGTCGTGGAAGTTGGCGAAGGACAGGCCGCATTCGTAGCCGCGCGCCACTTCGCGGACGTCGTCCTTGAAGCGCTTGAGCTGCGAAAGCTCGCCACTGTGGATGACCACGTTGTCACGCAGCACGCGCACGCCGCTGCCGCGCTTGACCAGGCCTTCGGTGATGTAGCAGCCCGCGACCTTGCCGGTCTTGGTGATGTTGAACACCTTGCGCACCTCGGCATAGCCCAGGAACTTCTCGCGCGCCTTCGGTGCCACCTTGCCCTTGACCAGCTTTTCGACGTCGTCCGCAACCTCGTAGATGATCGAGAAGTAGCGGATGTCGACGCCTTCGCGCTGTGCCAGGTCACGCGCCTGGGACGTCGCGCGGACGTTGAAGGCGATGATCACGGCGCTGGAGGCCTTGGCCAGCTGCACGTCGCTTTCGGTGATCTGACCGACGCCGGCCAGCAGCACGCGGACCTTGACCTCCTCGTGCGCCAGCTTCATCACCGTGACCTGAATCGCCTCGGCGCTGCCCTGCACGTCGGCCTTGATCAGGACGGCGACTTCCTTCTGCTCGCCGGCCTGGATGCGGGCCAGCATCTGGTCCAGCGTGCCACGCGCACCGGCGGCAAGCGCCGGCGATCTTCTCGCGCTGGCGACGCTCGCGGAATTCGGTGATCTCCCGCGCACGGCTTTCGTTTTCGACCACGACGAACGGCTCGCCGGCCGACGGCGCACCGCTCAGGCCCAGGATCTCGACCGGCGTGGACGGGCCGGCTTCCGGCAATCTGCTGGCCCTTGTCGTCCAGCATCGCGCGCACCCGGCCCCATTCGGAGCCGGCGACGACGATGTCGCCCTGCTCCAGCGTGCCGCGCTGCACCAGCACGGTGCCGACCGGACCACGGCCGCGATCGAGGCGGCTTTCGATCACCGTCCCTTCCGCCGTGCGACGCGGGTTGGCCTTCAGGTCGAGGATTTCGGCCTGCAGCAGGATCGCTTCTTCCAGCTTGTCGAGGCCGGTCTTCTTCAGTGCCGAGACTTCGACGTCCTGGGTTTCGCCGCCCATCTCCTCGACCACGACCTCGTGGCTGACAGCAGTTCCTGGCGCACCCGGTTCGGGTTGGCGTCCGGCTTGTCCATCTTGTTGATGGCAACGATCAGCGGCGCGTTGGCCGCCTTGGCGTGGCGGATCGCCTCGATCGTCTGCGGCATCACGCCGTCATCGGCGGCGACCACCAGCACGACGATGTCGGTCACCGACGCGCCACGCATCCGCATGGCGGTGAATGCCTCGTGACCCGGCGTGTCGATGAAGGTGATCCGGTCGCCGCTGGAATCCTGCACCTGATAGGCGCCGATATGCTGGGTGATGCCGCCGGCCTCGCCAGCCGCCACGTCGGTGGCGCGCAGCGCGTCCAGCAGCGACGTCTTGCCGTGGTCGACGTGACCCATGATGGTCACGACCGGCGGACGGTGCTCCAGATCGGTATCGCTCGTCGGCTGCGCCTTCCAGGCCCAGTTCGACGTCGGATTCGGACGACGCGGCGCACGCGGTGGCCGAATTCCTGCACCACGAGTTCCGCCGTGTCGGCATCCAGCGTCTGGGTGATCGTCGCCATGACGCCCAGTCTTCATCAGGGTCTTGATGACCTCCGGCGCGCGGGCGGCCATGCGGTTGGCGAGTTCCTGCACGGTGATCTGTTCCGGCAGGATGACGTCACGCACGACCTTCACCTGATCGGAGCGCAGGCGATCCAGTTCGGCCTGACGGCGCTCCCGCTCCCGCTGGCGGCGGACCGAGGCGAGCGAGCGGACTTTTTCGTCCTCGCCCTCGATCGCGGCCTGCACGTCGATGCGGCCGGCGCGGCGGCGGTCGTCGCCGCCCTTCTTCGGCGCGACCACGGCCGGCTTGCGGCCGGCAGGCCGCCGGCACCGGGACGGCGGACCGGACGGGCTTCGTCTTCCTCGTCGGGCCGGGTGCCGCGCAGGCGCAGCGTCTCGGTCGCCGCGCCAGGCGCCGCCGGCTGGGCCGGCGTCTGCGGTCGGGCCTGAGGCGGCCGCGCGGCCGGTGCCGCGGGCTGCTGTGGCCGGGGTGTCGCGGCTCCGCGCTTCGGTGGGTTGCGGACGCTGTCCGTCCCGAAGCTGCGCCTCTGCGGTCGGGTTCAGCGGCCTGGGCAGCTTCCTCGGCCTCGGCCTTGCGCGTTTCGGCCTCCTCAGCCTCCGCGCTCGGCCTCTTCGGCTGCCAGACGCTCCTCTTCCTCGGCCGCCTTCTTCGGGCTTCCGCTTCGCGGCGGCGCGCTTCCTCGGCGGCGGAGAGGATCGAGATCTTCTCCTGCTCGCGGCGTTCGGCCTCGCGCCTCGCGGCGTCGCGCTGCTGTTCCACCAGGGCGCGCTGACGGGCGGCCAGTTCGGTCGCGGTCAGCGCCCGCCCCGCGCCGGGCGCCGGGCGTGCCGGCGCGCGGCAGGACGCGGCGCCGCCGTCTGCGGCCGCACGGCGGCCGGTGCGGGGCCGGCGCGCTGCCGCGGCGACCGAGCGGGTGCGCCCGGAACCGGCGCACGCTTCTTGCGCACCTCCACCTGCACGACTTTTGACCGGCCATGGCTGAAGCTCTGCCGGACGGATCCCGCGTCTACGGTCCGCCCAAGTTCCAGCCGCCCTGCCGGACGCAGAGAGAGCCGTGCCCTTGCCGCCGTCCTGATCGTTGCTTTCGCTCATATTTATCCGTTGGCACCCGCTACTTCGTTCACCGGAGCGGTTCCCGTCCCGTGGCTCCTTCGGACCCCAAGGCCCTTCGGACCCGTTCGTCAACCCGGCCAGCCTGCCCGCTTCCATCGCGAGCGACTCGGCCAACTTTGCCCGGCGCGACCGCGACGTGCACCACATAGTCTCGACCGAAAACCCGTCCCAGGTCCTCACCCGGAAGCGGATCGATAATCGGCATCCGCGATGCCTGGCCCGAAGCCGGAAGCAGAAGGAACCGCGCCCGTTCCGCCTCGCTGCCATCCGACGCCTGCACCAGACCAGTCCCGCTACGGCCTGTCCTTAGCAGCTCCCGCGCCTTTTCGAACCCGCCACTGCTTGTCCGGCGCGTCGGGCCAGGCCAAGACAGTTCGCTGATCCGCCGGATCCAACGCCGCTCTGAAGCAAGACCGAGAAGATCAGATGGCACCGATACCGGGCCTCGCGCGGCCCTGGCAAATGCCCGAACCAAAGCCTTGTCCGACGCGCCGCGATTGTTGACCGGCAACCGGCTGTTCGTTTCCCGCGCTCTCCCCGCCTGAGGTTTCCTGGGGCTTCCCTGGCCGCCTTCTTCACGTCCAGTGCGCCCGATCCTCGCCACGCTTTCGGACTCTAACACATCCCAGGACGCGCTCAACCAGATTCCCCGTCCGGGCAGCCTTGCAGCCAGGTCCGGCACGATCTGCCGATCCGGCCCGACGACGAAGCGGATCATCCGTTCCTTCGGCAGCACGCTGGCGCGTGACGATACAGCGACGCAGCGGCCCGGTTTCCGGGCCCGGTTCGGCTTCGTCATACTCGGCTGCGATGCAGCCTGGTCTCAAGTCTCAGTCGTGACCGGCCTCCTGCGGCCGCGGTCTCTGCGGCTTCCCCGCCTCGAACCAGTGCGCACGCGCCGCCATGATCACGTCGTTGGCGGTCGCCTCATCCATGTCGTCGGCGCCGACAATCTCGATCAGTTCGTCGGACGCCAGGTCGCCCAGGTCGTCGAGCGTCTTGACGCCCTTCTCGCCAAGCGCCACCAGCATCTGCGGCGTCAGCACCTCGAAGGCGGCAACATCGTCGCCGACGCCCAGTTCGACGCGCTCGTCGTTCAGTTCGTTTCGACGCTGCGCCAGGAAGCTTTCGGCGCGGCGGACCAGTTCTTCGGCGACGCTTTCGTCGAAGCCCTCGATCGCGGCGACTTCGTCGATCGGCGTGAAGGCCAGTTCCTCGACGGTCGTGAAGCCTTCCGTCACCAGCAGGCCGGCAATCATGTCGTCGACATCCAGCGCCTCAACGAACAGGCCGGAGCGGCGGCGGAATTCTTCCTGGCGGCGCTCGGATTCCTCCGCCTCGGTCAGGATGTCGATGTCCCAGCGGGTCAGCTGAGAGGCCAGCCGCACATTCTGCCCGCGCCGGCCGATGGCGAGCGACAAGTTGCTCGTCCGGCACCACGACCTCGACACGGCCGGCTTCTTCGTCGAGCACGACCTTGGTCACTTCGGCCGGCGCCAGCGCGTTCACCACGAAGGTCGCGGCCTGGCTGCTCCAGGGAATGATGTCGATCTTCTCGCCCTGCAGTTCCTGCACCACCGCCTGCACACGCGAGCCGCGCATACCGACGCAGGCACCGACAGGATCGATCGAGGAGTCGCGGCTGATCACCGCCATCTTGGCGCGGCTGACCCGGGATCGCGGGAGACGGCCTTGATCTCGATGATGCCGTCATAGATTTCCGGCACTTCCTGCGCGAACAGCTTGGCGAGGAAGCCGGGATGGGTGCGCGACAGGAAGATCTGCGGACCGCGCGGTTCTTCGCGCACGTCGTAGATATAGGCGCGCACGCGGTCGCCGTTGCGGAAACTTTCGCGCGGCGATCAGTTCGTCGCGGCGCAGCAGCGCCTCCGCCCGGCCGAGTTCCACCATCAGGTTGCCGTACTCGGTGCGCTTGACGACGCCGTTGATGATCTCGCCGACGCGGTCCTTGAACTCGTCGTATTGTTGCTTGCGTTCGTATTCGCGCACGCGCTGGACGATGACCTGCTTGGCGGTCTGCGCCGGCGATGCGGCCAAAATCGATCGGCGGCAGCGGATCGACGACGAACTCGCCGACCTTCTTGTCGGGGAACAGCTTGGCCGCGATCGGCGTTGCCCATCTGGGTTTCTTCGTTCTCGACGGTTTCGACGATCTCGGTCCAGCGGGACAGGCGCACATCGCCGGTCTTGCGGTCGATCGTCGCGCGGATGTCCTTTTCGTGCCCGTATTTGGCACGTCCGGCCTTCTGGATGGCCTGTTCCATCGCCTCCAGCACTTCCTCGCGGTCGATGTTCTTTTCGCGCGCGACGGCATTCGGCGACCAGCAGCAGTTCGGGGCGGGCGATAGCGGTGTCCATGACGACCTCTGTCGTCCGGTTCAGTTGGGTTCAGTTGGCGATGATGCGGCGGTGGCTTCGATCAGGGCATCGGTCAAGACAAGTTTCGCGCGGCGGATGTCGGGGTGGCGGAATCGCGACTTCCTCTCCGTCGTCCAGGCGCAGGCGGGCGGTGTCGTTATCGGCGCCCAGAACGATTCCGGTAAAGCGCTTGCGGCCATTCAGCGGCAAGAAGGTCTCGACGCGAGCCAGATGGCCGGCAAAGCGGTTCCAGTCCTTCACGCGGGTCAACGGGCGGTCGATGCCGGCCGAACTGACCTCCAGCGTCCAGGCGTCCGGAATCGGGTCGTCCACATCGATCGCCGCGCTGACGTCGTGGCTGATCTGCTCACAATCTTCCACGGAGATCTGCGAGCCGTCGGCGCGATCGGCCATGATCTGCACGGTCAGCCGCTCCCGGCCCAGGACCGCGACGCGCACCAGTTCGAAGCCCATCATCTCAAGCCGCGGCGCAATGATCGCGGCCAGCTTCGCCTCCAGCGTCGTATGAGTTGGTTCGTTTCCGTCCAAGCGGTTCGTCCAATAAAAAAGGCGGCCCGTGAAGGCCACCCCGGTTCAGCGTCGGAGAATGTTGACTGTATGATTAGCGTGAACCTGCTTCCTTTGCAAGGCTTCGCTTCTGGTGGTGGTGTCTCAGTTTGAATGTCTCACGCGAACCTCAAGACGAATAGGCCCTCACCCCAGACCATGAAGGCGCGACGGTCCCAGGCATAGCCGACCGGCTCCCACGCCCTGGTATCCGATCGCAGAGAAGCGCTTGAGTCGCGAAGCGGCCACGATTCGTCGCGTGAATCGGATGCTAAGACCAAAGCCGACGTATCGCCATTCTCTGATGGGCGATACTAGCGCCACAAGTTCGTCCGCGCGAGATCGAGCAACTCGTCGCCCCGACCGCTCATCACCGCTTTCACCATGTAAAGCGTGAAGCCTTTGGCCATCTCGGCAGTCACCGCCGGAGGCATGGCAAGCTCGGACCGGCTGACGACGGCGTCGATCAGCACCGGCCCGTCATGGGCCAGTGCCGCGGCAATGCCGGCCTCGACCTCACCCGGGTCCTCCAGCCGGATCCCGCTTCACGCCGACGGCCTCCGCCATCGCCGCGAAATTCGGATTCTGCAGTTCCGTGCCGGTGGCGAGGAAGCCGGTGGATTTTTGCTCGAGTTCGATGAAACCGAGGGCGCCGTTGTTGAAGACAACCACCTTCACCGGCAGGCGCAGTTGCACCAGGCTGAGAAAATCCCCCATCAGCATGGCAAAGCCGCCGTCACCCGACAGCGAAATGACCTGCCGGCCGGGGAACGCCGCCTGCGCGCCGATCGTCTGCGCCATCGCGTTGGCCATGGAGCCGTGCCAGAACGATCCAAGAAGCCGCCGCTTGCCGTTCATCGCCAGATAGCGGGCGGCCCAGACTGTCGGCAGACCGACGTCGCAGGTGAAGATCGCGTCATCGGCCGCTTGGTCGCTGATGGCTTTGGCGATTTGCTGCGGGTGGATTGGCCGTCTGCCGGGTTTGCCGACCGCCAGTTCATCGAGGCTTTTTCGCGTCTTGCGATAATGTTCCGTCGCCTTATCGAGATGCCGGCGGTCGCGATTTTCCGCAAGCAGCGGCAGCAGCGCCTGCAGCGTCGGCCCGACGTCGCCGACGATGCCGAGGTCAACCGGCGCCCGCCGGCCGATCTGTTCTGCTCTGATATCGACCTGGGCGATGCGCACCGCTGATCCCTGGGCGATCCCTGAGGATAGAACTGTCGGTAGGGGAAATCGGTGCCGAGCATCAGCAGCACGTCGCAATCGAGCATGGCGTAATAGCCGGACGCGAAGCCGATCAGGCCCGTCATGCCGACGTCGTAGGGGTTTTCCCATTCGACATGCTCCTTGCCCCGGAGCGCATGCACCATGGGCGCCTTCAGCCGGTCCCCAAGCGCAAGGAGCTGATCATGGGCCCCCTCGCATCCCGAGCCGCATAACACGGTCACACGGCCTTTGCCGTTCAGGTGGGCTGCAATCGGTCAAGGTCCGCGCGCGCGGGCGTAACCAACGGCCTGGGCGGCAGCAGGCCCGAATACTTTCGGGGCCGGCGCGTTCGGTGCCGGTTGTAAGGCGACGTCGCCGGGTATCACGACGACCGACACGCCGCGGTTGCCCACGGCCTGGCGGATCGCGACCTCAAGCGTACGCGGCATCTGATGGGCGCCGGAGATCAGTTCGCAATAATGGCTGCACTCCTGGAACAACGTCTCCGGATGGGTTTCCTGGAAATAGCCGGCGCCGATTTCCGCCGACGGAATGTGCGCGGCGATGGCGAGCACCGGCACCCGCGAGCGGTGGCAGTCGAACAGACCGTTGATCAGGTGCAGGTTGCCGGGTCCGCAACTGCCGGCGCAAACGGCGAGCTCCCCCGTCAGATGCGCCTCGGCACCGGCCGCGAAGGCCGCAACCTCTTCGTGGCGCACATGCACCCACTCGATCTTGCCCTGGCGTCGCAGGGCGTCGGTCAACCCGTTCAGGCTGTCGCCGACGATGCCGTAGATCCGTTTGACGCCGGCTGCGGCGAGAATCTCGGCGAACTGGTCCGCGACTGTCTTCATTGTTGCACTTCTTCAGGAGTGGTTTACGCGTGCGCCTTTCCGCTGAATTTCGGCAGCACGGACGTTCAAGAAAACTCATACGGGCGTGATCATACCGCCGCAGGCAGATGGATCGCGCCGCTGACGGCCGGCATACGGGCCTCATCGGCACCATTGCCGCTTTGGGGGCACCCGCACAGAATTCGACCCGCCAACCGCCGGTCGGTGCGATGAGCCTGCCTGCGGCCGTGGAGAAGCGCTTCGGGTCGAAAGACGAAATTTAAGCTGAGACACTACCCTTCTTGTTAACCAATCCCGCGCATGTTCCGCGGCATGAAACGCTTGGAATGCCTCGACGGCTTGCGCGGCGTGCTCGCGGTCTATGTCCTGCTGGGCCACATGGCGCCGTTTGCACAGTTGCCGGACTGGGTGCAGTCCGCGGTATCGCACGGTGCGGCCGCGGTGGACCTGTTCTTTGCGCTCAGCGGTCTGGTGATCGTGCAGTCGCTGGAGCGTGCCGGCGGCCGCGCGGGGCCGTTCCTGCTCGCACGGGCGGGGCGGATCTTCCCCGTCTTCCTGCCGGTCTTCGCACTTGCCGTCGCGGTGGAGCCACTCTCCTGCGGGTTCGAGGCGATGCCCTGGCTGGCCTGGACCAGTCCCGCTCATAGCATCTGCGTGAATGGCTGGCCCGCCGCCTGGCTGCCGGAGATCGTTGCCCACCTGACCATGACGCACGGCCTGTTCCCCTGGGCCGTGCTGCCGGATGTCTGGGTGAGTTTCCTCGGGTCGGCCTGGAGTCTGTCGGCGGAGTGGCAGTTCTATCTGCTGGCCGTGCTGGTGCCGCGCAACCGCCTGGCAGCGGTGCTGCTGACCCTGGCCGTTGCAGGCACGGCATGGCGCCTGTTCGGACCGGAGGTCTGGCAGTTCAGCCGAGCCTTTCTGCCCAACCAGGCACATTATTTTGCACTGGGCGTGGCGAGCGTCGGCGCGATCCGGCGCCGGCGACAGGCGGTGATCACATACGCCGGCGTTCTGTGCGTGACCCTGGCTGTCGCCGCAACCACCAGGGGGACGACCATCGGGGCCGCGGAGAAAATGCTGCCGCCCCTGGCCTGGACCGTCTGCCTGCTGATGCAGTTGGACCCGTCATCCTGGCTGCTGCGGATTGGACGCCAGGTGCTGGCAAGTCCTGTCTGCCTGTGGTTCGGGGCGCTCTCCTACTGCATCTATCTGGTCAACGAACCGATCCATAAAGTGATCGGCTGGGCATTCGCTGCCCTCGCACACGGCGATGCCGCCGTCTTCACGCTGCTCTGGGTGCCAGGCGCGATCGCGTTGCCGATCCTGGTCTCCGCCGTGCTGCATCGCTGGCTGGAACGGCCGGCCCTGGCGTGGGTCCGAAGACGCGCGGACCATGGAAGGTATCACGAATGGACTTGACTGTGTACATAGACGTAGCCATAAATTGGGAGACGGCAGACTTTGCCTGGGATGAAACCAAGCGGCGTCTGAATCTAGCCAAGCACAAGCTCGACCTGGTGCTGGGTTTGTCACTGTTCGATGGCCGGCCAACGATCTCTTACCCCTCGGCACGTAACGGGGAGGATCGATGGGTCACCATCGGCCGGATCGAAGGCCTGATACTCGCCCTGGTGTGGACGGATCGGGAAGGCGTCATCCGGTTGATATCGTTACGGAGAGCAAGAGATGCGGAAAGACGGGCATTTGACGCGCGCGTCTGCCACTGAGGTGAAGCAGATGCTGCAGAACGGCGGCGACCGCACGGACTGGCAGGCCGCGCGTGCCCTGTCGCAACAAGAGGTCGAACGCCTCGCCGACGAGGAAGAAGGTGCGCTTGCCGACGACTGGGAGAGTTCCGTCGTGATCGGCCTGCCGCCGCGCAAGCAGGCGGTGCATATCCGGCTGGATGTCGATATCCTCGACTGGTTCCGCGAACAGGGGCCGGGCTACCAGACGCGCATCAACGCCGTGCTGCGCTCCTTCGTCGACTTCGCGCCGCAAGGCCGCCGCGAAATCCGGGGGCTGAGCGCCGTTTCGCGCACTGTGCAGGTGTGGCGGCGCGGTCTATAGAACCAAGTGATGAAACCTCCGCATAACAATCGTCAGGGTCGTGGGCCGTCCGATCGTCCTCCGTTCCGGGACGGTGGCGGCGGCCGCTCGGGTGGCAATTTTGGCGGCCAGGGTGGCCAGGGGTGGCCGCGACCGGCCCAGGGTGCTCAGGGTGGCCGCGACCGGCCACAGGGTGCTCAGGGTGGCCGCGACCGGCCACAAGGTGCCCAGGGTGGTGGCGGCGGCGGTGGCAACCGTCTGTCGCTGGGCGGCGGACAGGACGGCGGCAACCGCGAGCAAAGGCCGCGGCCGCAAGGCGGATCGCCGCCGCGCGACGGCCATCGGCCCGGGCCTCAGCGTCCGCATCACGATGGCCCGCGCCACGGCCCGGAGGCGCCGAAAGGCGCCGTCTGGCTGTATGGCCACCATGCCGTCGCCGCCGCGCTGGCCAATCCGGCGCGCCGTCTGCGCCGCCTGCTGCTGACCGAGGAAGCCGAGGCGGCGCTCAGCAAGCAGCTGCCGCCGCCCTGGGCGATGTCGCCCGAGCGGGTCGATCGCGGCCGGCTCGATCAGCTGCTGGGCCGCGACATCGTGCATCAGGGCGCGGCGCTGCTGGCCGATCCGCTGGCGCCAACCAAGCCTGCAATCGGTGCTGGAGAAGCCGGGCCGATCGTCGTGCTGGATCAGGTGACCGACCCGCGCAATGTCGGCGCGATCATGCGCTCGGCCGCCGCGTTCGGCGCCGCCGCCGTCATCACCCAGGACCGCAACGCGCCGGAGGAAACCGGCGCTCTGGCCAAGGCCGCGTCGGGCGCGCTGGAAACCATGCCGTTGCTGCGTGCGGTCAACATCGCCCGCACGATGATCGCGCTGAAGGCCGCCAATGTCTGGTGCATCGGCCTGGATGCCGGCGGCAAGCCGCTGTCCGGCCCGGTCTTCGCCGACCGCCGCGTGGCGCTGGTGCTGGGCGCCGAAGGCGAAGGCCTGCGCCGCCTGACCCGCGAAACCTGCGACGAGATCGCCGGACTTTCGATCAAGGGCGCGGTCGAAAGCCTGAACGTCTCCGCCGCCGCGTCCGTCGCGCTTTACGAACTGTCGCGGCGCGATGAAGTTCGATCCCTGTCCCCGCCGCGTTCGAGCTGCAACGGCATCGGCATGAGCGTCGCGGTCTGGTCGACGCCCTGCCCGCAGCCATCGCGCCGCGGACCGAAGCCGGAAGGCGCTGCGGTTCAGCATGCGCGCTGGCCAGGCTGGTCGACGCGATCCCGCCGGGCGGCTTCAAGATCGGCGCGACCGGAAAGCGCATGCAGGAATATCTGGGCATCAACGCGCCGATCGCCGGCTTCATGCGTTCGGCCGACATCCATCAGCGCACTGCGCGACGCTGCGCGTTCGCCGATTTCATCAAGCCCGGCGTCGAGTGCGAGGTCGCCGTCCGCCTCGGCCACGACCTGCCGCCCGGCCCCTGCACGCTGGATCAGGCCCTGGCCGCGGTGGGCGAATTCTTCGCCGGCATCGAGATCGTCGAGAACCGGTATGACGATCTCGGCCAGGTCGGGATGCCGACCCTGTTGGCCGATCAGATGTACCACGCCGCTGCCGTGATCGGCGATCCCGGGGCGATCGACTGGCGGACGCTGGAAATCGGGGCCCTGCGCGGGCGGATCGCGATTGACCAGCGGCCGGACGGATGAGGGCATCACGACGGACCTGCTGGGGCATCCGTTGAACGGGTTGGCGTGGCTGGCGGGCTCGCCGCTGGCGGCCGCGTTCGGTGGGCTGAAGGCGGGTCAGGTGATCATGCTGGGCAGCGTTACGCCGCCGATCTGGCTGGACGGCCCCGCCGAAGTGACCGTGTCCTTCCCGCCTTTACCAGCGGTGACCTTGCATCTGACCTGACGTCCGCGACGCGGAACCGGGACGCAGCAGCCGGCGCCAGAGCGTGCGCAGCGTCTCCGTCATCTCTTGGACGATCAGTCTTGTACCGGCGAGCGTCAGCTCCATCGCCTCGGCATCGTCAGCCCAGAAATCCCGCGCAGCCATGCCAGCATTCCTTTCGATCGAGATGCGAAAGGACGTGTCCCCGTTTGTTGCACCGCAGCATGGAACAGCGATGCGCGGGATGCAATCGGCGTTTATCGCTTGCAGTGCAGATTTTGACGGCTCACGGTCTCTTCCGGTTCACCGCCCGGCGCGTACCCGATGGTGCGGTATCACCCGGGACGCCGTATCACCCAGGACGCCGTATTACCCAGGACTGGGCATTCCCGCAAAGCGCTGCATCTCACCGCCGAGGTTGAGCCAGCCCTGCTCTGCCTGGCAGTAGATCTGCATCGTCGGCTTCACCCAGCTTGTATCGTCGAGCGTGCCGATCGGCAGCATGACGACGCCGCTCATGACGTCGGCGCTCAAGGCGATGCTGGCGCCGCAGACGGGGCAGAAGCTGCGATGTGTCGCCTGGCCGCTGTCGCCGATGCCGTCATACTGGGTGACATCGCCCTGCATCGTCAGGCTGGGTGCGGGAATGGCGACGACGGCACCGAACGAGGAGCCGGTGGCGCGCTGGCAGGTCTTGCAATGGCAGACGCCTGCAAAGATCGGTTCCGCTGTGGCGGAATAGGTCACCTTGCCGCAGACGCAACGCCCGGAAATAGCCGGCATCGGAATTCTCCCCTTCATCGTTGACGTGTTGCGCACGCAGTCTAACCAAGAAAGGCGCCTGTTACACAATCTTTCCCTCGAACGGCGGCAGCAGGTCGGGCGCTTCGAATTCCAGCACCCAGAGGTCGGGGTCGAATTTCACCTGCCGCGCGATGTAGGCGTCGGCGGTCGCGTCATCGACCGGATCGGCGCCGGTCGCACGCATCCAGGCAAGTTCGCCATCCGCCGATCGCATCTGCGACAGGACCGAGACCTGCTTGCCGTGCCGCAGCACGACGAGCACGCCGCCGGCATCCGGATCGCCCTTGCGGATGACGCTGCCGTAGCGGCCGTCGGCGTTGCCCATCCGCAGCGCCATGCTGACCCAGATCCCCGCCTTGATGCGAGGTTGGCTCATGCGGCCCGCGCTCACTTGCCGATGATCCGGCGCGCGATCGCCATGCGGTGCACCTCGGACGGGCCTTCGTAGACGCGCATGGTGCGCACCTTCTGCGCCATCAGTTGCAGCGGCAGTTCCTTCGCGACGCCCATCGCGCCGAAGGCCTGCATCGCGTGGTCGATGATCTCGGTCGCCATCTCGGTGCCGTACAGCTTCACCATCGAGGCCTCGGTGCGCACGTCCTTGCCGGCGTCGGCCTTGGTCGCGGCGTCGTAGACCATCAGCCGGCAGGCGTGGATCTTCATCGCGGCGTCGGCGATCCACCACTGGATCGCCTGCCGGTCGGCCAGGCGCTGGCCGAACGTCACGCGCTGCTTGGCGTGCTCCACCATCATGTCGAGCGCGCGGCGCGTCATGCCGACGCACCAGGCGCCGATCTGCAGGCGCCGCACCGTCAGGCGCAGCTGCATCGGCGCGAAGCCCTTGCCGTCCTGGCCGAGCAGCTGGCTGCTCGGGGATGCGGCAATCCTCGAAGATCAGTTCGTAGGTGCGCTGACCGCCGAGCATCGGGATTTCGCGCTCGATGATGAAGCCCTTGGTGCCGCGCTCGACGATGAAGGCGGTGACGCCCTCGTGCGCGCTTGCCCTCGCCGGTGCGCGCCATGACGATGACGAAATCGGCCTGCGGCACGCGGCTGACCCAGATCTTGCGGCCGTTGATGACCCAGTCGCCGCCGTCCTTGCACCGCGCGCGTGGTCATGCCGGCCGGATCGCCGCCGGCGCCGGGTTCGGAGATGGCGATGGCCGAGTGCGCCTCGCCGCGGGCGTAGGGTTCCAGGTATTTCCTGCGTCTGTTCGTCGTTGGCGACGGCGATCAGCATGTGCAGGTTGGGGCTGTCGGGCGGGAAGGTGAACGGCACGCAGGTGCGGCCCTGTTCCTCGTAGACGCCGACCAGCGCGACGTAGGGCAGGTTGGCGCCGCCGTATTCCTCCGGCACGTCGAGGCCCCAGAGGCCGAGTTCCTTGCAGTTGGCGAGCAGCGTTTGCTTCCTCCTCGGCGGTCAGGCCGGATTTCTGGCCGGACATCTCGCGCGCGAGCACGGCCTTCTCCAGCGGGATCACGTCGCGGTCGATGAACTTCGCGACCAGGTCCTGCAGCATGCGGTGTTCTTCGGGGAGTTCGAACATTCAGACGTTTCCTGCGGTCGGGTCACTGGGAAAGTGGCAGTGTTAGGAGTTTGGGCAACAGTGGGCAATGTTGCGCGCCTGCAGCCCAACCCCGGCGCTGGCGGCCCCTGGGGTTGAGGCGGTCAGGTGTTATCACAATCGCGTGGCAAAACGGCGCGTCCTTGCCGTTGCCGAGCGCGCTGAATAAGGATTCTGCGTGGATCGGCTCCAGGCCGATCCTGCGACATCCTGATCGGGGCGATGTTTGCCCGTATACTTTGCAGCGGGCGGAGGATTGTCGTCTCGACCACCTGATAGGACACGGTCCTATCCCAGACAGGTTCCCGGATTTTATCCGCGGGGCCCTTAGGTGATTCCGCGCCTTCCAGAAGGCCAGGCACTTTCAGAAAAGTCAGGACTACAAGAGAACAAAACAAATACAGGGAGACTACCCAATATGCGCAAAGCCTTCAAAGTCACCCGGCGCGGTGCCATCAAGCTGGCCGCCGCCACCGCCATGCCGCTGGTCCATATCCGCACCGCGGGTGCGGCCGGGACGGTCAAGATCGGCTTCTGGGATCACTGGGTCCCGGGCGGCAACGACATCATGCAGAAGCAGGTGGACGCCTGGGCCGCGAAGAACAAAGTCAATGTCGAGGCCGACTTCATCACCGGCAACGGCAACAAGCTCAGCCTGACGGGTGCGGCCGAAGCGCAGGCAAAGGCAGGTCATGACGTCATGACCTTCTACAACTGGGACGTCCATAACTACGCCGACGCGCTGGAGCCGATCAACGACGTCATGGCCCGGCTGATCGCAGCGAATGGCGAGGTCAACAAGGCATGCACCTATCTGGCAAAATCGAAGATATCCGGCTGGGTCGCGGTGCCGACCAGCAGCGGCACGCAGACGAAGCCGCCTTGCGCCCGCATCAGCTGGTTTCGCAAGCAAGGGCTGGACGTGCAGGCGATGTATCCGGCGCATGAGGTCAAGTCGAAATTGGCGGAAGGCTGGACCTGGGAGGCGCTCCTGCGATACGCCGAGCTTGCGCGGAAGGATGACATGACGTTCGCCCTGGGCATGGGCGGAAGCACGAATACCGACGCGACCGATATGCATGGTGCGATGTTCCGCTCCTTCAACGCATCGCTGGTCGATAGCGAGGGCGCCGTGCAGCTTCATTCCGACGCGGTGAAGCAGGTGCTGGAGTTCGCCCAGCGCCTGGTGAAATTCTACCCCGACCAGGCTGTCAGCTACGACGATGCGTCCAACAATCGCGCCCTGATCTCCGGCAAATCGGCGCTGATCTTCAACCCGCCCTCCGCCTGGGCCGTGGCCAAGCGCGATGCGCCGCAGGTCGCGGCGGATTGCTGGACCTTCCCTGCACCGTCCGGGCCGGCGGGCCGTTTCGTGCCGACAGCGAGTTTCTTCTGGGGCGTCTACAACTTCAGCCAGAACAAGACCGCTGGGAAGGAACTCGTCGAGTACCTGATGCAGCGCCCGCAGGTAGAGGCTCGCTGCAACAAGGTCGATGGCTACGACCTTCCGCCGTATGCGAAGATGGCCGACTTCAAGATCTGGGAGGAGGTCGAGCCGCCGAAAGGAACGGTCTACAACTACCCGATCCGCCCCTGGCACGACCAGCAGGCGAGCCTGACCGCATCCGAAGCGCCACCCGACATCGCGGTGCAGATCTACAGCAATGCGATCCACAACCAGATGCTCGCTCGGTTGAAAGAAGGTCAGACGATCCCGCAGGTCATCGCGTGGACCAAGGATCAACTGGAAGGTTTCCTACGGTAACATAGGGCGTTTGGGCATCGCCGAGGCGGTTAAGACCCGGGACCTTTAGGTCCCGGGTCGTCAGGGCGGCGCTGAAACCCCGATTGCGCTCAGGCGCCGGTGAACTTCGGCGGCCGCTTTTCCATGAACGCCGTCCGGCCTTCCTTGTAGTCGGCGCTGTTGAAGCAGATCTCCATCTGCCCCTGGATCGCCGCCATGTCGCGCTGGCTTTCGTCCTTCAGCATCTCGTTGATCGTCAGCTTCGACGCCGCGACCGACAGCGGCGCGTTGTCGGCGATCGTGCGGGCGATATCCAGCACCACGTCGTTCAGTGCCTCCTCGCGACGTCATCTTGTTGATCAGGCCGATCCGTTCCGCCTCCTGCCGCGTCGATCCGTCTTGCCGTGTAGAGGATCATCCGCGCGTGCGCCGGCCCCACCAGGTCGATCAGCCGCTTCACCGCGTCCGGCGCGTAGGCGATCGACAGCCGAGCCGCCGGAATGCCGAACTGGCTGTCCGTCGATGCGATCCGCAGGTCGGTCGCCATCGCGATCGCCAGGCCGCCGCCCATGCAGAAGCCACGGATGCGCGCGATGATCGGCTTCTTGAAGTTGATGCAGCTTGCCGCGTCCGACACCGGTCGCGCGGTCGTATTCCTTCTGCGCGTCGGCGTTGTTGCGGTTCTTCTCGAACTGGCTGATATCCGCACCCGAAACGAACGCCTTGTCGCCCGCACCGGTCAGGATCACGACGCTGACCGTGTCGTCCGCGGCGAACTCGTCGAGGATCTCGCCCAGCCCGGTCCACATCTCCATGGACATGGCGTTGCGCTTTTCGGGCTGGTTGAAGGTGATCAGCCCGACGCCGTCGTCCTTCGCCGCCAGCATCTTGCCGCCGGCGTATTCCTTGGTCTCCGCGTTATCCGGCAGCATGTCAGATGGCTCCCTTTCTGTCGCATGTCGTCGATCTCGGCATCGGTGTAGCCGACGCTCTTCAGGATCTCGTCCTGATGCTCGCCGGCATCCGGCGTGTAGCGGCCGGATCGCCTTGGAGAAGCCGGAGATGTTGATCGCCGAGGCAACGACCTCCGTTTCTCCGACGTACGGACTGTTCATCTTCGTCGCCATGCCGAGGTGCTTGACCTGCGGATCGGCGAACACCTGGTCGATCGAGTAGATCGGGCCGCAGGGAATGCCGTTCGCCTCGAACAGCTCGATCCAGTGGTTCGACGGCTTGGTCTTGGTGATCTCGCCGATCGCCGCGTTGATCGCCTTGCGGTGCTTGCTGCGGCCGACCTGGGTCTTCCATTCCGGGTCGCTCCAGCCAGTCCGGCTTGCTCGATCGCCTCGCAGAAGCGGGTGAACACGCGCGACGAGACTGGCGGCGATGTTGATGTGCCCGTCGCTGGTCGGGAACACGCCGGTCGGGATGCCGGTCGGATGGTCGTTGCCGGCCTGGCCCGCGACCTCCTTCTCCATCAGCCAGCGGCTGGCCTGGAAGTCGAGCATGAAGATCTGCGCCTCCAGCAGGCTGGTGGTGACCCAGCGGCCGACGCCGGTGCGCTCGCGGTCGAACAGCGCCATCATGCAGCCCAGCGCCAGCAGGTTGCCGGCGGTCAGGTCGTCGATCGGAATGCCGACGCGCATCGGGCCGCGGCCCGGCTCGCCCGTGATCGACATCAGGCCGCCCATGCCCTGGGCGATCTGATCGACGCCGGCGCGCGGGCCGTACGGGCCATCCTGGCCGAAGCCGGAGATGCTGCCGTAGACGATGCCGCGGATTGATCGCCTTCACGTCGTCATAGGACACCTTCAGGCGGTGCTTCACGTTGGCCCGCATGTTCTCCAGGATCACGTCGGCCTTGGCGGCCAGCCGCATGAACGCGGCGTGGCCTTCCGGCGTCTTCAGGTTCAGCGTGATCGCGCGCTTGTTGCGGTGCAGGTTCTGGAAGTCGAAGCCATGGCGGCGGCCGGCGACGTCCTCGCCCTCGCTGGCCGGCGGCTCGATGCGGATGACGTTCGCGCCCCAGTCGGCGAAATGCCGCACCGCGGTGGGTCCGGCGCGCGCCAGGGTCAGGTCCAGCACGGTGATGCCGTTCAGCGGCAGGCGGGTCTGGCTATCGGCGAAGGCAGCCTTGTCGGCTGGGCTCTCTGGCATAGGCTAGTTCCTCCTGGCAACAACTTAGCGGCATCATCGGCCGATGAGTGGGTTTGCTCAAGTGGCGGAGGATAGATGCAGATGCACGACAATGCCATCGCCGGCCAAAGCGTGGAGCGTCTGGCCGCACTGCGATGGGTTGTTTGCGGTCGCGACGACGCGCCCGATTCATCACGATCCTGCGGTTGATCTACGTGATCGGGCGGCGCCGCGGGATGCTGTCCCGGCTGTGACGGCGGATGCTGCTGCTGGTCTGCCGCGGCCGGGCCTGGCCGCTACGAACGAGCCTCCAGTACCATGTTGAACGGCGTCGCGCTCGCCCGCCTGATACGGCCGAAGCCGCCGGCCGCTATGACCTCCCGCAGCTTCGACTCGCCCGCCTGGGCCCCCAGGGCGGCGCCCACCTCCTGCGACAGCGAGGTCGGAACGCACACCAATGTCGAGGCCGCATAGTAGATCCGGCCGATCGGATTGAGATTGTCCTCGATCCTGTCGCCGGCCATCGGCTCGACGATCATCCAGGTGCCGTCCGGCTTCAGGGTTTGGCGCACATGCGCAGCGGCTCCGGCCGGATCGCCCATGTCATGGAGACAATCGAAGAAGGTCACGAGATCCAGGTCCGACGCCGGATAGTCCTTGGCCGTGCCGACTTCGAAGGTCGCGTTGGTGACGTTGTGCTCGCGTGCATGGGCACGGGCGGCGTCGATCGACCCCGGATGGAAGTCGAAACCGACGAACCGCGACTTGGGGAAAGCCAGCGCCATGATCACGGTCGACCAGCCATGGCCGCAGCCGACATCGGCGACTGTGGCACCTTCGGTCAGCTTGGGAACGACCCCGTCGAGCGCCGGCAGCCAGTTCTGTACAAGGTTGTTGAGATAGCCTGGGCGGAAGAAACGGGCCGTAGAACAGAGAAGGCAGGGGCCGTAGTCACCCCAGGCCACGCCGCCGCCCTTCTTGAACGCTTCCTGGACCCGAGGCTGAGCATCCATCCAGGCGACAACCCCATCGAAGGCACCCAACATCGCCACAGGACTGTCCTCGATGGCGAGCATCATCGCATTCTCGGGCGGCAAGGTGAATTTTTGTGTGGCCGGGTCATAGGCGAGGTATTGCGATGCAGCCTGCTGTGCGAGCCATTCTTGCACATAGCGTCGATGGACATTCGCCGCGGACGCGAGTTCGTCGCAGGTCATGGCGCCGCCATTCTCGTACAGCGCCTTGTATAGGCCCAGGGCGTCGCCCATTCGCACCATCGCGACACTCGCTGCGCCCCCCAGGTCATTCAGCATCCGGCCGACCGCCAGATGCAGTCTGGCCTCATCAACCGCTGGCATAACCATGGCTTTGCCTCCCTTTCGTCCTTTGATGATCAGCACCGCGTTGCGCTCTTTCGATGAATAGCGTCAAGCATTCGGACTGTGCCCAGAACAGTCTGGTAAATCCCTGGATTTCCTCCGGAAACACCATCTTGCCACGTGTTTGCCTGGGCCACACACGCGATCGTGCTTCCTCCGTCTCCGCGGGCCTTTTTGCCTTTACGCGAGATGGCGGGATGCCACGCGGACGCGCACCGAGCGTGGATGGATCGGGCCGGGAAAGCGCCGCCTGATTGACGCGGTGCCGCAAACCCTCGCACGCTGGCGGCCATGCTTCTGCGCACCCTTGCCCTCCTGCTGATCCTCGCCGCCGGCACCGCAACGACGTATGCCGCGGACCTGACGATCGGGCTGGCCGTCGAACCCGACTCCATCGACCCGCACGCGCATAATTTCGGCGGCAACAAGACGCTGATGCCCAATCTGTTCGAGGGCCTGACAGTGATCGATGCGCATGATCACCTGATCCCGAACCTCGCCACGTCCTGGCGACTGATCGACGACCTGACCTGGGAGTTCACGCTGCGCCAGGGAGTCACCTTCTCAGACGGGGCGCCCTTCACTGCCGAGGACGTCGCCTTCACGATCGACCGGACGTTGCACGTCCCGACGACCGTTGCGGCCATGTCGGACTACATCAAGCCGATCGACCGGGTTGAGATCGTCAATCCGACGACGATCCGCTTCCACACCAAATCCCCCTTCCCGCTCGCACCCGAATACCTCTCGGCGATCGGCATCGTCTCCCACACACGACCCAATGCGGCGACGGGGGATTTCAACAGCGGCGCGGCGGCCATCGGCACGGGGCCGTTCCGATTCGTCTCCTGGGCGCGGGGCGACAAGATCGTTCTGGCGCGCAACGACAACTGGTGGCGACCGGACCATCCGGCGTGGTCGAACGTCACCATCCGCTACATCAAGAGCCCCGTTTCAAGATTGGCCGCACTGCTGGCCGGCGATGTCGCGCTGATCGACAAGCTTTCCGTCCAGGACATCGGCCGGGTCAGGGAGGACCAGCGCTTCGCCGTCGCCTCCGCCATATCGGATGACATCGTCGGCTTCGTCTTCGACATGCAGGCGCGCTCCTCGCCCGGGATCGCCGGAAATGACGGCAAGCCCCTGCCGGTCAATCCATTCCTCGACCACCGCGTGCGGGAGGCGGTCAGCCTGGGCGTCGACCGCAACGCGATCCGCGACCGGATCATGAACGGCCAGTCCGCGCCGGATAACCAGTACATGACGCAGGGCCAGTACGGCTATGACCCGGCCCTGTCGCCTCCACGCTACGACCCAGCGGAAGCGAAACGTCTCCTGACCGAGGCCGGCTACCCGAACGGGTTCCATCTGACCGTCGCCTGCCAGAACGACCGCTTCACCAACGACGCCACGATCTGCCAGGCGCTGGCGCAGATGCTGACCCGCATCGGCATCGCCACCACGCCCGAGGTCATGCCTCACGCCGTCTGGGTGCCGCGGGCCAACAGGCACGAGTTCAGCCTCTGCACCTATTTCTGGACGGTCGACACGCCGGAACCGTCCATCATGCTGATCAGCCAGCTCGCCACCCAGGACGCCAGCAAAGGCCGGGGCGTGTTCAACCGCGGCCTTTACTCCAACCACGGCTTCGATGCGCTGCTGGACAAGGCGCTCATCACCATGGACCGCGACGCGCGCGAACAGCTTATGATCCAGGCAACCGACGTCGCCTTCCGCGACGATGCAGTGGTGCCGCTGCACCACCAGTTCAATGTCGAGGCGATGCGCACCACGATCCGCCACCAACCCCGCCAGGACGGCCGCGTCCTGCCCGCCGACATCCAGCCCGGAGAGTAGCATGCCGAACCAGCATTCCATGCCGACCCACCACCCACGGATCATGGGCACAAGGCACATGGCGGCCTCCGCGAACTACATGGCCGCACAGGCCGCGTTCGAGATCCTGGAGGCCGGCGGCAACGCTGTCGACGCGGGTGTGGCGGGCGGCATCGCACTCGGCGTCCTGCAATGCGAATATGTTCATTTCGCCGGCGTGGCGCCGATCATGATCCGCATGGCGACCGGCGAGACAGTGTCGATCAGCGGCCTGGGCCACTGGCCCGAACTCGCCAGCGCCGCCTGGTTCCGCGAGCATCAGAGCGGGCGCATCCTGGGGAACATCAAGCGCTGCGTGGTCCCCGCGGCACCGGATTCCTGGATCACCGCACTGGAACGGTTCGGCACGATGCGCTTCGCCGATGTCGCCGCCGCCGCCATACGCTTCGGCCGCGACGGGTTCCCGGTCCAGTCGATCACCCAGGAGGTGATCGAAGGTGCGGCCGAGACCATCCGCAAATACCCACAGAACGCCGCCATCTACCTGCCGAATGGCGCGCCGCCCGTGCCCGGCACGCGGTTCTTCCAGAAGGACCTTGCCGCCTCCATTCAATACATGGCCGACCAGGAGGCAGTCGCCGGCGGCGATCGCCTCTCCGGTCTGCAAGCCGCCCGCAATGCATTCTACCGCGGCGACATCGCCCAGAAGATCGTAGCCTTCCACAAGGAGAATGACGGTTGGCTGCGCGAGGGCGACCTCAGCAACTTTCGCGTCGAGGTCGAAACACCGCTCTCGGTCCGCTTCCGCGATACCACCGTCTTCGGCTGCGGCCCGTGGTGCCAGGGTCCCGTGCTGCTGCAGACGCTGCGCATCCTGGACGGGATTGATCTCGCGGGCCTGGGCCACAATACGCCAGCGTATGTCCATACGATTATCGAGGCGCTGAAACTCGCCTTCTCCGACCGCCATACCTATTACGGCGATCCGAAATTCGTCGATGTGCCGATCAAGGCGCTGCTGTCGGACGCCTACACGGCGATGCGGCGCGGCATGATAGACCCGGCGAAGGCGTCCCCCGACATGCCGCAATCCGGGACTGCGGCCCAGCTCGGCCTGCGCGCCCGGCCGGCGCTGATCACCAGGCCTGATGCGATCTATGAAGAGCCGGAGCCGGATACGTCATACATCTGCGCCGTCGACCGGTTCGGCAACGCCTTCTCTGCCACACCGTCCGACGGGGCGACCAATGGGCCGGTGGTGCCCGGCACCGGTATCGCGCCGTCATCGCGCGGCATGCAGTCCTGGACCGATCCGGCGCATCCCGCATGCCTCGCGCCGGGCAAGCGGCCACGCCTGACGCCCAACCCGGCGCTGGTCGTCGGCGAGTCCGGCTGGATCATGCCGTTCGGTTCCCCCGGCAACGACGTCCAGCCGCAGGCGATGCTGCAGGTCCTGCTCAACCGCACGGTGTTCGGCATGACCATGCAGCAGGCGATCGAGCAGCCACGCTTCGCCTCCTCCAGCTTCCCCTCGTCCTCCGACCCGCACACCTACACGCCGGGGCGCATGACGCTGGAGCGGCGCTTCGACGACGACACCGCCGGCGCGCTGGAGCGGCTGGGTCATGGGGTGAACTGGTGGCGGCCGTGGGAGTGGAAGGCTGGCGCCGTCTGCGCCATCGTCCGTGACAGCGAGAGCGGCATCCTGGAGGGTGGCGCCGATGTCCGCCGTCCCGGTGGGGTCCGCGGCTGGTAGCGCGCCCAGTCCCCGATCCGCCCCGCGGCCTGCTTCCAGGGCGGCGCATAGGCCGCGCGCCGTCGGATCGCTGAGCGGCAAGGGCGTGTCATTGCGACGTCGACATGGGTCAACGCCTGTAGACCGGCGCGGGCGTCTTCCCGCTTCTGCCCGCCAGAACTGCAAGAAGATGCTATGAAGAAACGACTATTCGCCTCGATCTTTGCTGGGGGTCTTGCCCTCGGGCCAACGGTTTTTGCGCAAGGTCCCCTGGATTTCAATCAAGTCTGATCGTGCGTCCAAGGTGATCCCGCGGGAAAATCCCTGCGCGGCTCCGACCGCGTTTCGGGACGGGCAAAGTCTCGCACGATCGTGAACATGGACGGATCGCGCGTCAGTGGTGCATCTGCCAGGGCCTGCAGCCGGGTCGGCCTGGACCAATACGCCACCGCAATTTTCAAGGGCGGTCAGATGACCCGGCTTTTCCGTTCAGGGAGCGGGCGGCGCCTCGTTGCCTCGGGCGATGGCGGCCACCAGATCGGAACGGCTGATGATGCCGACGACCCTGCCGTCCCTGACCACCGGCATCCGCTTAACACCATGTTTGACCATCAGGTCAGCCAAGACCGGGATCGGCATGTCCTCCTCGGCAACGATGACGTGGCGGACCATCACTTCGCCGGCCTTGCGATGATCGTCGCGCAGATACTCCAGGAAATCGCGTGGCAGCGCTTCGTCTTTGGCGACCACACCGCCCCACCATTCACGCCGCAGACTGGCGGAGTTGCGCAGCGGACGGAGAATATCCGCTTCAGAAATGATACCGAGTAGTGTCCTGTCCGGCCCGCAGATGGGCACGGCACTGATGCCTCTGGTCGCAAGGATAACGGCAATCTGCGACATCGTCATCTCCGCGGAAGCGACGATCGCCGGCGATGTCATAACGTCGGCCGCGGTCAATGGCATGGCACTCTCCTCGGTCGCCGCGCCATATTGGGCCGCGGAGCCGCCTAATTCATTGATCGTCGTCAAAGCCAAACAGAATGGATTCGCGTTAGAGAGGTACAAAAACGGGAGTTTGTTCGCGCCAATGGGCGCTGTCGTGCGGGCGGCCACCTCTCGATCGCAAGAGGATCAGAGAAATATGGATGATATGTAATAAAATCGACCGATATACAAGATCACTGGCTGAGTGGAGATGTTGCATATGAATCTGAACACAAATAACATCGCATTTCGAAACCAGCTTGACCTCTGCCTGCCCCCAAATGTTCCCAAAGGTAAGGATGGGCGAATGACCAAAAGACTTCTTGTCGTCGACGACCAGGACAACATAACGAAGATCGTTTCGAAGATCGGCGTTCGGCTGGGCTATGAGGTCCGCGCGGTCAATGATCCGACACGGGCTTTTGACGAATTCGACGCGTTCCGGCCAGATGTACTGGCCATCGATCTGGTAATGCCGGAAGTCGATGGCATCGATATCCTGCACCAAATCCTCGCTATGGGTACCAACGCCCGGATCATCATCATGTCAGGTTTTGGCAAGGGCTATCTGCGGCTGGGCCGGGACGTCGCGAGTTTTCACGATCATCCGGGGATTGCCACGCTGGCGAAACCGTTTCGCCGAGCGGATCTCATTGCGCTCCTGGCGCGTCAGGGGGTCTAGATTCCGTTCCGATATAGCATCGGCTATTCCGGTTAAGGCCAATGCTCGCCAGTGACGCCATACCAGTTCGATATTGGGACTATAGACGGTTTTCGGCTCTGCCATTTGCGCCAATCGGCGCCTCTGCGTCAGCCGGGTTTTTGCGTCACCTGATATTCATTCCGTATGACGTGATCAGCTTCCCCTCACCCGTCTGCGCCAGCCGCCGGTCCAGTCGCACCAGAATCCGTGTCAGTTCCGCATGATCGTCCGCATCCAGCCCAGGCCCTGGCGCCCGGGTCCGAGCGCAATCGATCAGGCCACGCCGGCGGAACACTTCCTTGCGGATCGCCAAGCCGATCCCAACCTGCCATTCATGGCGTATCAGCGGCAAAAAGATATCGTACAGATCCTCGCCGCCCTCCGGATCCCCGGTAAAGAAACGATTGCACACTTCAATCAGCATTTCCGGAAACGCCACGCCGGTGTTGGTGCCGTCGACGCCGCGCGCAAGTTCCTGCGGCAGATGAAGCGCGCTGTTGCCCACCAGAATGCTGACCCGCCGGCGCGCACCCGATGCTTCCTGCGCGCGAAGGCGTGAGATCTTGCGCAGCGCCGAACCCTCCTCGTGCTTCAGAATCCGCACGTTCGGCACACGCTCGACGATGCGCCCCAGCGTATCCGCTGACATGTAGACGCCAGAATTCTGTGGATAGTCCTGCAGCGCGACCGGCACGTCCGGACCGATCCGTTCGGCCAGCGCTTCGAAATAGGTCAGCACCTGCTCTTCCGTCCGCAAGCCCGGCGCCGGGCCCAGCATGATCCCGGAAGCGCCCTGGTCCATCACAGCCTTGATGACGTTCTGCATGTCGTTGAAGCCGCCCGGCTGCACGCCGGCGATAATTCGCGTCCGCCCGTCCACCCGGCGCGCGACGTGTCGCAGCAGGTCGAGCGATTCGGCGGCCGAGAGCTTGTTTGCTTCCCCCAGGATGCCCAACAGCGTGAAGCCGGGGACGCCCAGCGCCAGGAAGAAATCCGTCATCCGATCCATACTGACGTAATCGATCGTTCCGTCATCAAGGAACGGCGTGACCGAAATCGGAAAGACGCCCCGTGCATCGGTATCAATACCCATCGCCATTGCCGAACCTCATGTCCCGAGCGGCGCATCATACACGGAGTTTGGGACGATAACAGATCGTCCGACGTCGTTGACATACGCAGCCGATCGCCATCCCCTCCCGGCCAGGTCATGCGCAGGAGAGATTGCCGATGTTCACCTTGAACCCGCTGCCCGCACCGGTTGCTCCCGGTCTTTTCGTTATGGTCCTCGATTGGACTGTCGGGCTACGCCTATAGCGTGATGACCGGAGGTGGGATCACCGGAGGTCTGAATCACGCGATCAAACAAAGAGCTAGAGCGGGATGGCTGAGCGAAAGCGATGTCATCCTGCTCTAGCGGTGGGGCGTTGAAGATGGAGACGATTGTTTTTCTGCAACCGCTGAATGCGGAACTGACCGAGGCGGTACGGTCTCGCCTGCCCGAGGGATTCTCGCTGCGCGTCGCCGAGAAGACCGACGTTGCGCATCTGCATGCCTGCGTCGCCGACGCGAAATACGTCGTGACCTGGGACCTCGGCTTCGACGCTGCGTTGTTTGCCGCCGCGCCGCATGTGCGGCTGGTGCATAAATGGGGCGTCGGCGTCGATAATATCGATCTCGATGCGGCCAAAGCGCACGGGGTCACGGTGGCACGCACGACGGGCAGCAATGCTCGGCCGGTGGCGGAGTTCACTGTTGGCGCGATCCTCGCTTTGTCGCGCAAGCTGATCGAGGCGCATACCACGACGCAGCAAGGCCAGTGGCTGAAGAATCAGGTGTGGCGAGGCAGCTCGATGCTGGGCGGCAAGACCGTCGGTATCGTCGGCTTCGGCCCGATCGGCCAGCACGTCGCCCGCTGCCTCTCCGGCTTTGGCTGCACGTTGCTTTATAACAAGCGCAACCGCCTGTTGCTGCAGGACGAACTATCGCAGGGCGTCGTATACTCGCCATTGCCCGAATTGCTGCGCCAGTCCGATATCGTGACGCTGCACACGCCGCTGACGAACGAGACACGTGGTATGATCGATGCCGCGGCGCTGGCGACGATGAAGCGCAGCGCGATGCTGATCAATGTCGCGCGCGGCGGGGTGGTGAAAGAGGCCGATCTGGTCCAGGCGCTGCGTGATGGCGTGATCGCAGCAGCGGCGGTAGACGTATTCGACCAGGAACCGCCGCCAGCGGATCATCCGCTGTTGCACATGGAAAATGTGCTGGTGACGCCTCACACGGCGGCCGCGACGTTTGATAACACGGGAAACGGTATCAACCACCTGCTGCGGAATATCGCCGCGTTTGCGCGCGGCGAGGGGATCCCGGCGAAGGATGTTGTTGTCCGCCCGTGAGGTCGAGCGACTTGTTGCGGTCCGTCGAAACATAGGCGCGGCTCAAGAGGTTCCGACGCGCCCACCGTCCACGAAGCCGCCCAATGTTGCCTCCAATTTTCACCTGGTCGGAAACCGCTCTATTCTCCCTCGTAAGCAACCTAGGACCGAACAGGCATGACTACACCAACCGGGCCGCTGACAGGCTACCGTATCCTCGACCTGACCTCCGTGCTGTTCGGCCCGTTCGGCACGCAGACGCTGGGCGACTGGGGGGCGGAGATCATCAAGATCGAGAGCCTGACCGGCGACACGTGGCGCACCTCCGGCGTGTTCCGCAATCGCGGCATGAGCGGGCAGTTCATGGCGGTCAACCGCAACAAGCGCAGCCTGGCGCTGAACCTGAAGCACCCGGACGGCAAGGCGGTGTTGCGCCGCCTGATCCCCACCGCCGATGCGCTGATCAGCAATGTCCGCCCGGCCGGCCTCGCGCGGCTGGGATTCAGCTATGAGGCGTGCTGTGAGCTAAGGCCCGATATCGTCTATGCGGTCGCCACGGGATTCGGCCAGGATGGTCCTTGGCGCGCGCGACCTGCCTTTGATGAGATCATCCAGGCGGCGTCCGGTTTTGCCTCGGCCATGGGCACCGACGACGAACCCGCCTTTGTCCCCAGCCTGATCGGCGACAAGATCTGCGGGATGGCGCTGACCTCGGCAGTGACCGCAGCGCTGCTGCATCGTGCGCGCACCGGCCAGGGACAGATGGTGGAGGTGCCGATGCTGGAGACGTTGGCCGCCTTCAACAGTATCGAAATGTTCGGCGGCATCGCCTTCGTCCCGCCCGTCGGGCCCGCAGGCTACAAGCGGATGAAAGCCCGTAAGCCGGTTCGCACGAAGGATGGGTGGCTGACCATGCTACCCTACTCAGGCGAGAACTGGTCTGCCTTCTTCGAGGCTGTCGGCCATCCGGAATGCATTGAGGAATACGCCGTCCGCGACCCGGTCAAACGCGCGCAGAACATCGACAAGATCTACGACCGCATGCGCGAAATCGCGCCCAGCAGGACCACGGCGGAATGGGAGGAATTGATGCTCCGCATCGACGTCCCGCACACCGCCTTCACCAAGCTGGCGGAGGTCGCCGAACAG
Source organism: uncultured Alphaproteobacteria bacterium (assembly GCA_963771475.1). GTDB lineage: Bacteria > Pseudomonadota > Alphaproteobacteria > Acetobacterales > Acetobacteraceae > Rhodopila. The sequence continues at coordinate 287,268 of CAVYTN010000031.1, forward strand.
CCGCATCTGAAGGCTGTCGAACTGTTCCAGGACCTGGAGCACCCGACTGAGGGCACGCTCCGCCAGGCTCGGCCGCCCGCGCGGTTTTCGGCCAGCCCCGCCAGTATCCGCCGCATGGCACCGCGGCTTGGCGAGCATACGCGTGAAGTGTTGCGAGAAGCGGGGTATGCCGAAGCGGAGATCGATGCGCTGCTAGCAGCGAAAGCGGTCGGTGCGGCTTAGGACCAAGCGCCGTCCATTCCGGATTACGCACCTCGGCGTCCCGCTGTCCAACCTGGTGCGGCTGAACACGGTTACAGCTTGCCCGGCTTGGCTGGGGGACCTGGACGGACACCAGTCGGTCACAAACTACGCTTTATCAAGCGCTTAGACACATACTCTCTCGTGACCTTCCGTATCACCCTTCCGTATCACTCGGCAAGCGCCGCAATCACGTCCGATCGGGTCGCCAATGGGAACACGGTGGCGCCTATCAGCGCCATGCCGGGACGGTGGACAGCCCACCTCCCTTTCCTCTTGGGCAGCCTCAATGGCTTTGCAACATCGCCTGGTTGTGGATATCTACTGTGCGTTGAAGTCCAAGGGACAGTCTTTCCAAGAGGGCGCCGTTATGCTGATCGCGGGAGATATAGGCGGTACGACGACGCGATTGGCCCTTGTCTCGCGGGAGGGCGGGCCGCGCAAATTTGTCGCCAAGCAGGATTTCCGTAGTGCAGATTACAAAGGACTGCAGCCGATCGTCGAGGCGTTCCTGGCCAACACCGGCTGCCACGTCACGTGCGCTTGTTTCGATGTGGCGGGCCCGGTCGTCGGCGGACATGCGCATCTGACCAACCTGCCCTGGGACGTGGACGAAGCGGCGCTGTGCAGCAGCCTCAAACTGGAATGGGTCAGCGTGCTGAACGACTTGCGGGCCATTGCGCACGCGGTCCCGTATCTCCAGGCCGACGAGGTTATCGATATTAACGTCGGGAAAGTGGAGGAACACGGTCCCATTGCTGTGTTCGCGCCGGGCACCGGTCTCGGTGAGGCATTCCTGATCTGGAACGGCCATGAATACATCGCTTGCGCTTCCGAAGGGGGGCATGCCGATTTCGCGCCAACCAACCAACTCCAGGCTGGGCTGTGGGCGTTCCTGACGGATCGCTTCCGGCATGCGGCCTACGAGCGGGTCTGTTCGGGCTCCGGCCTGCCGAATGTCTATGACTTTGTGCGCTCACGCGACCCCTCTTCGGAAATCCCCGCCTTCGCCGCCCTATTGCAGGCCGCCCACGACCGCACGCCACCGATCGTCGATGCCGCCGTGAATGACCCCGACAGGAACCCGCTCGCGGCGGAGACGCTGCGCATCGTGATTGATGTCTGGGGTGCCGAGGCCGGCAACCTGGCGCTGAAGGTGATGGCGACCGGCGGCGTCTATCTGGCCGGTGGAATCCCGCCGCGCATACTGCCACTGCTCCAGGACGGCGCTTTCATGCGAACGTTCACGGCGAAGGGACGTTTCGCTCGCCTATTGAGCGGGGTGCCGGTGCGCGTCATCACAATCAACGCGGCCCTTCTCGGCTCCGCCATTTATGGCCTGGCGCAAGCGGCGCGGACTAAACCAGGGTGATCTGAAGGCGCCGGTGCTCTGCGAAGCCTCTCTGGCGGAGAGAGTGGGACTCTACGGCCACATTCCCCGTCGGACCGGTCCGAGGCCATTGGGTCATGGCCTTTTCGCGGATGCGTGCTGGTGAAGCCCTTCGATCCCTGGGGCGTGATGTCCCGCCGTGAGGATGGTGTCTGGGTCATGGACGTGAACGAAAACGACGACACCAAGAGCGTCAAGACTTCGGAACGTAGGAATCTTTCTGCACCCCGCTCTGATAGACGAGGGCTTCCTGGCCTATGCTCAGACCATCGCTCCTGACCGACCGGCCTCGCGTGTGGAACGCTTGGCCGGTCTGGCGGCCGCAACTCCCTTCGCGCCCGCACGGGTGAACTGAAGGTGCCCCGCAAGCGGCGTTACTGCGATGCGTCACGCTGCCGGCCCCGGCACATCGGCACGGACGGTATCGTCAAATAGCACCTCTTCGTTTTCTTGGAGAAAGCGTTCACCCTCATGGCGGCCACGTGCAAGGATTGCCTTCAGCGTTCCGGCGCGAGGCGGCACATACCACCGTTGCCGGCTGAACATCCCAACGGAACGCAGATAGTCCTCATTTGGAACGAAAGTCCCCAGGCGCATCAACTGGATGCCTGCGGTTGTCAGCCGTATGGCCGGCAGTCGCAAGCCAGCTTGATCTTCTTCCTTGACGCAAAGGACAAGCAGGTGAGTCCCGTGGACAAACAGGAAGGCCGCCTTGCCAACGTGTGTATCCAGCACCGGCCACCAGCTACTTGAAAGCTCGTTTTCGGTCCCCGTAAGCAGACCAAGTTCCTCCAGAGGTATTAGATCGCGGGACGAGATGTTCGCTGGTATGCAGTCAGGGCCGCGGACGATTGAGTGCCCGCTAATGATATATGGCCCCAGCTTTTCTAAGCGTCTCGCGTCATCCGCCGACATGACTCGGAGTATCTGCATTGTCTTGGGGCTTACTGATCCAGGCTTTGACGCCTCTCCCACAAGCAGACGCGCCCAGAACTCTCCAAGTTCCTCCTCATCAACCTCTGCTGCCCCCTGATACCACTGTTCAATCCACGCCCTGCGAGGCAGCTCGTCTGGCACCTCTGTATCGCCAAGGCTTTCAGCTATATCCTCTGCTACCCTGTGCGTTGCCCGGACGTTCAACAGGCGCTCGATTTCGCGCGTGCTGTGGCCCGTCTGCGCGAGTGCAGCAATGTCACGGGGAGACTGCGCGGGTGCGGCGAGTAGCCTTGGCTCTACTCGTAAAGTCGGCAACGGCTCTAATTTGCCCTTCCGCTTGGTAGGCGGACCCGCAAGCAACAGTTGCCTTGCCGACGCATCCCCTGAGCGTATCGCTTCGACCTCCCTCTGTGTCTGAGCGTCAATGAGAGCTTCCTCTCGCCGTGCCTTGGCGCGTGCTCGGCCTTCGCGGTGGATTTGCATTGGACTGGCAGCGCCGATCCCGATCCGCTCCAAAGTTTCCCATACTCTTATTACGAGCTTCTCGCCGGGCCAATCCACTGGGGGTCTCCATGAGGCCGTTCGTGTCGCTCTACGACTCGGACAGATTGATAAGACACATTGCTAAGGTAGAACTTTAGCATGGCAACGGACCACTCGTGCATCGACCCGTGAGTGGGCTTGGCCAGACGACTCCGCTGCCTCCTGCTGTGTCCTTGCCGGGACAAACCGAACCAGCTCGAGCCGCTGCTGCACCGTCTCACCCAGCGCCGCTACCACGTCCTGATCCAGGCCAAGCCGCTCAAAATCCGCCACAGCGGCCCTCAGGACGTCTAGTCTTCGTCGGTAATGGTAGATGCGCGTTTGCGCGTGATGTGGGAACCATGTGGGAACGTTCTCGGCACGCGTAGCCTCCAGCGGTTAGCCGGGGCTGAAAGATCGAGGATTTCAGCGGGGTTTAGGTCTGCGCTGGCTGGGGGACCTGGATTCGAACCAAGGATGCCCGGGTCAGAGCCGGGAGTTTTACCGCTAAACTATCCCCCAGGGGATGCCGGTCGAGGCCATCGAACAGCCCCATCAGGTGCGGGCGGGCGCAATAGCACGCTCGCCCGCTACCCGCAACATGTTCTCCGACCGAAGACGGCGGTTAGCTCAGCGCGTCGATCTCCTGCCGCAGCGCCGCTGCCCGCGGGCTGGCCTGACCGCCGAACAGCACCTGCCGTATCGTCACCGACCGGCCGTAATATTTCGACACCATGTCAGGCTGGGCTTTGATGATCGAGCCATTCAGCGTCAGGCCGCCATACAGCCGGTGGAGACGACCACACCACGACATCCGGCAGCGTCGCACCACCGATCGCCCCTTCCACGCCCGAACCCAGCGTCACCACCGAAATACCGGCCTGCGCACCGAGCTTGAACTGGTCGCGCAGGACGCCGTCGACAGCCTTCTGGGTCATGAGCAGCATCACCACCTCGGACTGCTCCAGCCCGACCTGCAGGCCGAAGGATGCCGAACCCAGGGCGTAAAACGCCGGGTCGCTCCAGCCGGCCTTGCCGCGCGCCATCAGGACGCCATTGCCGCCCTCGCCGCCGACGAAGAAGCCTCCTTTGATCAGCTTCGGCACGATCAGCACGGCCTTCGCTTCACGCAACAAGGTCTTGGCATTGCCGAACGCCTTGTCGTGCCGAAGGTCCGCCAGGACCTTGCGGGCGCCGTCGACGGTTACCTGCTGGCTTGTCTGCGCATGTGCCAGAGGCGCAGCCAGGAGGAAACAGCAGATTATTAAGGCAGAGCGGAGTTGTTTAAATCCAATCGTTGCCAGCATAGTGGGATTCCTTGTGGTTCTCAAAGACAACGCCAAAGGCCCGCTGCTGGATATTTATGCATGGGTAACGATAACGCGATGCACCTCAACCGCCCGTGCAGCACAACGACGCGCAATTCTCGCGTCCGGATACGAGATACCGCACCAATCCCCTCATGCAGCAACCCCAAACCCCGAGGTAAAGCTCGGGCGACCGCCTATCCGACCAACCCGGCGATCTCCGTTTCGCTCATTCCCCACGCCTCCAGCGCCTCTCTGGCAGAGACCGTCCCCGGGGGGCGTGGCTGGGCCGACGGCGTGCCGCCGAAGCGCGGCGCCGGCGCCGGCTGGCGATAGTTGCCGACCTCGATGAACGCGTCCCGCGCCTGATTGTGCGGATGCGCATGCGCCTCCTGCATCGACAGGACGGGGGCGAAACAGGCATCGGAGCCCTCCAGCAGGCTGGCACCATTCGTCGCGCGTGCGGGTGCGGAAGATTGCAGCCAGCTTGTCCTTCCAAACCGCCCAGCCGGTGTGGTCGCGCTGCGCCGGCAGCCCCGCCGGATCGATCTCCAGCAGGCGCAGCAACTCGGCGTGGAATTTCACCTCGATCGGTGCGATAGAGATGAATTCGCCGTCGGCACATTCGTACACTTCATAATAATACGCACCGGAATCAAGCTGGTTATGGCCGCGCGGACCGGTGAACCGCCCGCCCGCGAGCATCGCGTAGATCGGTGTCATCAGGGACAGCGCGCCATCGACCATGGCGGCATCGACGACCTGTCCCCGCCCCGTAGACCGCGCCGAAATGATCGCTGCGAGCAGTCCGGTGACAAGGTACAGCGCCCCGCCGCCGTAATCGCCCACGAGGTTCAACGGTGGCGTCGGCTTCTGCTCCGCCCGCCCGATCGCATGCAGGGCGCCGGTCAGGGCGATATAGTTCAGATCGTGGCCCGCAGCCTGTGCCAGCGGCCCGGTCTGTCCCCAGCCGGTCACCCGGCCGAACGCCAGTTTCGGATTGCGCGCCAGGCAGACATCCGGCCCAAGGCCCAGCCGCTCCATCACGCCCGGGCGGAACCCCTCGATCAGTCCGTCGGCCGTCTCGATCAGCCGCAGCACCGCCGCGATCGCCTCCGGCCGCTTCAGGTCCAGCTTGATCGCCGCTCGACTGCGCTTGGTGAACTCATGCTCGTCTGCCATCGGCACGCCCAGATCGGCCTGGGCGACGCGATCGATGCGGATGACGGTGGCGCCCATGTCGGCCAGCAGCATCGCGGCCATCGGCGCCGGACCGATCCCGGCGAATTCGACGATTTTCACCCCGGCCAGCGGTCCCATCGACGTGCTCCCCCTTCCCAGTTGGAAGGAGTAAACGCCGGCCAGGGTCAGTCAGGCAACCGGATCAATCAAGCACTGCAGATCAAGCGCGCCTAGGCGCGACAGATCAGGCGCGCTGCACCAGTTCGATCTTGTAACCGTCCGGATCCTCGACGAAGGCGATGACCGTGGTGCCGAACTTCACCGGCCCCGGCTCGCGGGTCACCTTCGCACCGACCTTGCGCAGCGTTTCGGTCGTTGCAGCGACGTCGGGCACGCCGACTGCGAGGTGGCCGAAGGCGCTGCCCATCTCGTATTTGTCGACACCGTAATTATAGGTCAGCTCGATCACCGTGCTGCTGTCCTCATCGCCGTAGCCGACGAAGGCCAGGGTGTATTTGCCATCCGGCACGTCCCGCCGGCGGAGTTCCTTCATGCCGAACCCCTTGGTGTAGAAATCGATGCTGCGCTGCAGGTCACCGACGCGCAGCATGGTGTGCAGAAACCGGCTCATTTGGATAATCTCCCTCACAGATCAGGACGACAGGCCCGACGACGACAGTCCCTCGAGGCCCAGCATAAACAGCCCAGCCGCATCTGCCGCGGCGAGACAGGCGTCACGCTCCGCCAGAATGGTTGCCTCCGCTTCGAACGCAACCCCCCTCAGGCCGGCGGCGGCGGCGTTGCGCACAGTATCGGGGCCGATGGTCGGCAAGTCGGCGCGCCGATCCTGGCCGGGCTTGCACAGCTTCACCAGAACGCCCCCGAGCCCGTCACGCTTCAGCATGCCGGCGCGCGCGAGCATCGCGTCGGTGCCCTCGATCGCCTCGACCGCCAGGACCAGGCCCTGCTGCACCACACAGGCCTGGCCGACATCGGCCGAGCCCAGCAGTCGCAGCACGGCCACGCCGCGGTCGATGTCGGACTGCGCCAGCGCATCCGGCGCGGCCGTCGGTCAGCAGGCCCGGAGGGGCCAGCGCCTCGCGCAGCACCTCCTGTGCGCCGATCACGCGGAAACCCTCTTCGCTCAGCACCCTGATGACCGCCGCCAGCAACCCGTCATCGCCGGCGAAGGCAGCTCGGCCGACGCGTGCCAGCATGCGCGCGCCATCGGCGTCGGGACGCAGGTCAAGGAGCGAGGGCCGGCGCACCGGGCCGATCATCACCAGGTCACGGCAGCCATGCGCGCGCAGCGCTGCAAGACTGCGGCCCACCGCGCCGATGCGGTTGATCAGATGCGGAAACGGCGCCAGCACGGCCGGATCGGCAAAACCTTCAAGGCCCAGGATGAACACCGTTCGGCCCGCGGCGCGCGCTGCTGCGGCAACGCGGGCGGGAAATTTGCCCCCGCCGGCGATGATCCCCAGCGTCCGGTGTCGTGGCGTCGGTACGTGGCATTTCTGCCTGTGTTTTCATTGCGATTCCGGCCGAGCCAACTCTTTTCTTGCCCCCTGCCCTCGTTTGTCCGCATACATCCAAGGCTCCAGCGTCACGCGTCCGTGAGCCTGGCCCCCAAATAGAGATGCCCGACCATGGTTGACGATGACTGCTCCGACGAGGTTCGGCATGCGACAGCGGCCAATATTTTGCAATGCCTCACAATGTTGGCGGAGGAAGCGGCGATTCTCAATCTTCCGCGCACCATTGTGGCGCTGAACAAGGCGGTCCGCGCGTGCCAGGCGGAGCAGACCCGGCCGCTGCCGGCGATGCGCCCGCGGCGGCATATCGTTCTGCACTAGAGCAGGATGACATCGCTTTCGCTCAGCCATCCTGCTCCAGGTGTTTATTTGATCGCGTGATTCAGGCCTCCGGCGATTCCGCCTCCGGTCATCACGCTCTAATCCGTTCGAAACAGGCTTTCCGCCAACCTTCGGGCTGCGTCCCGGACGGTGCCTCCGGGCAAGTGCCAGGTGTCTCTTTCGTCCTGCTGCGCAAATAGAGTGCGATCGTCTGAGGTTGAGGCGCGGGTGCGCGGCAACCTCAGACGTGAAACGCCCTCTCAAACAAAGAAGCCAGAGCATGATCGGGTCAACCTGAACCGATCATGCTCTGGCCTTTCGGAACCTTCGAGTCATGCCCTGGTCAGGGATTGAAGCGGGGCGGCTTGGGAAAGCCGACCGGCGGCGTGTGGCCTAGCGTTCCGCGATCTCCCCGCCAGGGCCGCAAATCCGTTTCCACTCGGGTCCGATCGCCCATTCGCCAGGACAGACCAGCAGCCGCACGCAGCACTTTCGCGTCCGCCAGGCCGCCATCCCGATACCGTTGCAGGATCACGCCCGATCCACGTCCCTGAACCGGCAACTGATCCAGGGGGAAAATCAGCAACCGTCTGTTCTGGCCTATGACCGCCACGACGTCCCCCTCCGCCGGGATGATCAGCAACGCCTTTTCGTCAGGCCTGAGGTTCATGATCTGCTTGCCGGTTCGCTTTTCGGCAGTGAGATCCTCGGCGGGGATGATGAAGCCGCGCGCACCGGTGGAAGCAACGAGGTACCGGGCGCCTTCGACCGGGACGAACAGGGCTGCGATATCATCCCCATTCGACAGGTCGGCAAGCAATCGAACCGGCTGACCGTCGCCGCGGCCCCTCGGCAAATCGCTTGGCTTCAGCGTGAATGTCTTGCCGTTGGTCCCCAGAAGACAGAGCCGGTCGGTCGTCTGGCAGGGCAGCAGCATCTTCAGCCTGTCGCCCTCCTTGAACTTCAGCTCAGCCGGATCGCCCACGCTGCCTTTAACCGCGCGTATCCAGCCTTTCTCGGAGAGGATGACGGTGATCGCCTCGCGCTCGACAAAGGCCTCATTGGAGACCTCAACCGGCGCAGGCGCGGCACCGATTTCGGTGCGGCGGTCGCCCAGTTTGCCGGTGCCGAATTTGGTCCGGGTCGTCTCCAACTCCTCGGCAATCCGGGCCCAGCGCAGTTTTTCGTCATGGAGCAGAGTCTGCAGGTCCTTGCGTTCCTTGGAGAGTGATTTGTGCTCCTTACGGATTTCCATCTCCTCCAGACGACGCAGACTGCGCAGGCGCATATTCAGGATCGCTTCGGCCTGGATATCGCTCAACGAGAAACGGTCGATCAGGCGCGGCTTGGGATGCTCCTCCTCGCGGATAATGCGGATGACCTCATCGAGATTGAGATAGACCAGCAGATAGCCGTCCAGCACTTCCAGCCGGCGGTCGATGGCCGCCAGGCGATGGGTCGACCGGCGAACAAGGACATCGTGCCTGTGATCCAGCCAGGCGCGCAGCACATCCTTGAGCCCCATGACCCGTGGCGTGCGGGAGGCATCGAGCACGTTCATATTCAGCGGGAAGCGTATCTCCAACGCGGTGGCGCGGAATACCGTCTCCATCAGGACTTCCGGTTCCACCCCGCGGGACTTGGGTTCGAGCACCAGGCGAATCGTTTCGGCACTCTCATCGCGGATATCGCCCAGGAACGGCAGCTTCTTTTCCTCCAGCAACTGCGCAACCTGTTCGATCAGCCTCGATTTCTGCACCTGGTAGGGAATTTCCGTGACAACGACCTGCCACGTACCGTGCTTGCCTTTCTCCACTTCCCATTTTGCGCGCAGGCGAAAGCCGCCGCGGCCGGATTCGTAGGCAGCGAGGAGGGCGGCCTGATCCTCCACGAGGACGCCGCCGGTGGGAAAATCCGGCCCCGGCATGTGGCGGAGAAGATCCGCAACGGACGCTTCGGGATGCCGGATCAGATGCATGGCGGCGGAACAGATCTCACCGGCGTTGTGTGGCGGGATCGACGTCGCCATGCCGACCGCGATCCCCGCCGCGCCGTTTGCCAGCAGATTGGGGAAGGCGCCGGGCAGAACGACCGGTTCCGCCTCCTCACCGTCATAGGTGGGACGGAAATCGACCGTGTCTTCGTCGATGCCGGCCAGCATCGCCTGGGCGACTTCGGTGAGACGCGCCTCGGTGTAACGCATCGCCGCCGCGTTATCGCCGTCGATGTTGCCGAAGTTCCCTTGCCCCTCGACCAGCGGGTAACGCGCGGCGAAATCCTGCGCCATGCGGACCATGGCATCGTAGATCGATGCGTCGCCGTGCGGATGGTATTTGCCCATCACGTCGCCAACCACACGGGCGCATTTCTTGAAGCCCGCCGTCGGATCGAGACGCAGTTGATGCATTGCGTAGATCAGCCGCCGATGGACAGGCTTCAGGCCATCGCGCACGTCCGGCAGCGACCGCGACATGATCGTCGACAGCGCATACGCCAGATAACGCTCCGACAGCGCATCTTTAAGGTGGGTTTCCTGTACGGCGCCGATCAGATCATCCGGCATGCGGGGTCTCTCTATTCCTGTCCATCGCCTCGGCCAGAGCCGAGACCCGGTCGTATAACATGACGCGCGCCTGCGGCAGCGGCCTGTGCTGGTGGCCGAATGCGTCGCGTGCCAGGAAATGGCCGGTCAGGCGCAGGCCGTCACGCCAGGCAGCATGGTCCGGCTGCCCCTCACCGACCAGAAAACCCGGAAGCGGCAACAGACGCGACCGCCAGATGCCAGCGCCGATTTCGGTCACCGCCCGTCCGGATCTCGGGGACACATAGGATAGCCCGTCGGTGTGTCCCGTTACGGCACACATCGTCAGGTCCAGCCCGTAACCCAGATCCGCGAGCAGTGTCAGCTCCCACTGGATAAGCATCGTCAGCGCCGATTCGCCAGCGACAATCCGGGGCACAAGGCCCACGATGCCTTCAAACACGCGAGGATGCGGTTCCCGCTCCGGCACGGCGCCGTCCGCTGTGGCGCAGACAGCGCTCATCATCGCCAGGCCCAGGGGACTCTCCATCGCCAGTGCGGCACCGGCATAGATCAGTTCCCCGCTGAATGTGCCGAGTTGCTCCGCAAGACGGCCGGTCCATTGCACCTGCACGAGATTGCCGGACTGCCACACTGCCGCCTTGGAGCGGGAGGCACCGCCGTGGACAAGGCCCCTGTGCGTCCCGTGTGCCTCGGTCATCACGGTCACAAGCGCGTCCGCATCGCCGAAGGGGCGCATACTCAGAACGACCGCTGGCGCCGACCATTCCATCGTGTCTGGTTGTTCTCCTTCCGCTCAGGCCAGGAAGCCGTTTCACTGCGCTCTGTCGGCTCTGCAATATCGGTGTGATGCTGCTCCGTCTCAACGGATAGCGGAATCCGTCTTCGCAGGTGCCGTTCACCGCGCAACCGAGTTGCCGGAGTCCGGGCTTCATGTCATTTGGTAACGTGGTAGGTACGAGGTTTGACGATCAGGTTCTGGCGCACCGCACCGAGTTCTTCCCCTGCCCGGCGGGCGCGGACGGCCAGCGCTGCCAGCCGGTTCATGATGTCACCCATCCGCAACCTCGCGCTGGGCGTCGTCTACTTGCTGGTGGTGATGGCCTTCGCGGTCGTCGCCTATGTCGCTGCCGGATGGCGCTTCGGCGACGCGCTCTACATGGTGATCATCACCGTCTATACGGTCGGATACGGCGAGACGATGCCGGTCGATACGCCGATGCTGCGCGCGATCACCATGACGCTGATCGTATTGGGCTGCACCGGCATGATCTACCTGACCGGTGCCCTCGTGCAGTTCATTACGCTGGATCGGCTTAACGCGATCTTCGGGACCAATCGGATGAACACGCAGATCGAACGCCTGTCGAACCATGTCATCATCTGCGGCTTCGGGCGCCTCGGGGCCATGCTGGCCCAGGAGCTTGCCGCCGCCGATGTGCCGCTCGTTATCCTGGAGCAGACAGAAAGCTCCGTCGCACTCGCGCGCGACCTGGGCTATCTGTGCATTCAAGCGGACGCCACGGATGAGGAAGCCTTACGGGCAGCAGGCGTGACGCGGGCCAGGACACTGGCGACAGTGCTGTCCAATGACGCGGCCAACGTGTTCATCACCTTGAGCGCGCGGAGCATCAATCCCGATCTTGAAATCATCGCCCGCGGCGAGTTGCCGAGCACGGAAAGCAAGCTATTGCAGGCCGGTGCCAACACTGTCGTCCTGCCGGCGCATATCGGTGCGGAACGAATTGCAGAACTCATCCTTTACCGGAAGACGGCTGCCCTGATCCGCGGTTCGGAGCAAATGAAGGAGTTCGAGCGGAACCTTCTCTCGCTGGGACTCGACATCGATATCGTCGTGGCTGCGCCAGGCAGCCCGGCTGTGGGCATGACCGTTGAAATGATCGAACGCCAGACCCAGGGCGGCTTCCTGGTGATCCAGGTGAACCGGAAGGATGGCGAGACGATCGCCCGTCCCGACAAGAACGTGGTCATTCAGGCCGGCGACGGTGTGTTCGTGCTTGGCCGCGGCGGCGGCGCGCAGACGCTGAGCGAGTTGTTCGACCATCATGCCCGGCGCGGTTTCAGGTTCTCCGCCCGCTGAACGCCAGCGGGGCGTTCAATCACTTCGTTCTGCCGGGATCGTCGAGGCCGATGGCCCGCAGACGGGCCGCCTCCTCGTCCCAGCCTTTGCGTTCCTTGACGTTGAGAAACAGGTGAACGGGACGATCGAGAAGCCCCCCCAGATCCTGGCGGGCGCGCGCACCGATGGACCTGATCCGACTGCCCTTGTCACCGATCAGAATGGCCTTGTGGCCAGCGCGTGAGACGTACACCGTTACGTCGATCCGCACCGATCCATCACGTCGTTCGACGAAGCTCTCGGTTTCGACGGTCGCAGCGTAGGGCACTTCCTCATGGGTTTGCAGGAATATCTGCTCCCGCACGATTTCGGCCGCCAGCAACCTGTCGGGCAGGTCGGTGAGGTCGTCCTCTGGGTAGAGATACGGTCCTTCCGGCACGGACGCGGCCAGCGCATCGCTCAGGTCTTCGACCCCGTCCCCGCTTTGCGCGCTCACCATGTACGTCCGCTCGAACGACGCCAGGCCGGTCAAAGCGGCGGTGAGCGGCAGCAGCGAGGTCGCGGGGATAAGATCGGTCTTGTTGAGGACCAGCCAGCAGCGCCGCTTTGCCTCACCCAGCTTTTGAGCGATCTCCCGCACGTCGTCGCGCAGACCCGTGCGCGCGTCCACGATCAACAGGATCAGGTCCGCATCCGTCGCACCCGTCCAGGCCGCAGCCACCATGGCCCGATCGAGCTTGCGTCGCGGCCGGAAAATGCCAGGCGTGTCGACCAAAAGCACCTGCGATTGGCGCGCGCATGAAGATGCCCAGGACGCGAAAGCGGGTGGTTTGGGCCTTGGGCGACACAATCGACAGTTTGGCGCCCGTGAGCCGGTTGAGCAGCGTGGATTTGCCGGCGTTTGGCGCACCGACGATGGCGACGAAGCCGCAGCGGGTCGTCATGGCGCCGAACGTCCGCCGACCAGTTGGTCGAGCAGCGTTTCCGCAGCGAGTTGCTCCGCAGCCCGCTTGCTGCCGCCGCGGCCCAAGGCAACGTCATCACCGACCGTGACGGTCACCGTGAATTCCGGAGCGTGCGGCGGCCCGGATTGATCGGTGACCTGGTAGGATGGCAGATCTTTTCCCCGTTTCTGGGCCCATTCCTGCAGGGCGGTCTTGGCGTCCTTGGGTGGCTCCACCTGCGATAACATGGCGTCCTGCCAGGCGCGCCGGACAAAGTCCCGCGCCACATCCAGTCCGCCATCGAGATAGAGGGCGCCCAAGGCAGCCTCCAGCGCATCGGCCAGCACCGTTGCGCGTTTGGTGATGCCGGCCTTTGCCTCACCTGGCGAAACCGACAAGGCCACCGCCAGGCCGATCGTTTCCGCGACATTCGCCAACACGGGCTGCGAAACGAGATAGGCCAGACGCCGGCCAAGATCGCCCTCCTGCTCACGCGGGAAGCGTTCGGCCAGCCATTCCGCCATCGTCAGGCCAAGGACACGATCGCCGATGAACTCAAGGCGCTCATTGGATCCCTGCCCCCGCCCCTGGGCAGCCGATCGATGGGTCAGGGCTTCCTTCAGCAGACCGGGGCGTTTGAACGCATGCCCGAGGATGACCTCGAATCCCTCGCTCATACCGGCAATGTCAGTGGATCGGCTTCAACAGCCGGGTCCAGCGGATTTCGAACGGCCATTCCCAGAATTCCCACCAGGGATACTCGGCATCGAACGAGAAAAACAGGATCTCGGCGCGACCGACAAGGTTTTCGACGGGAACGAACCCGACCTGATCCATATAGCGGCTGTCGGCACTGTTGTCGCGGTTATCACCCATGGCGAACACATGATCGGGCGGTACGACGTATTCCTGCGTGTTGTTGGGCCAGCCGTCGTCACGCTCTTTCAGGATCTGATGCTTCACGCCGTTCGGCAGCGTTTCCTCATAGAGCCGGCTCATGACCCGGATGCCGCTGTCATCGGCGACATAGTTCCCCTCTGACTGCCGCGGAGCATAACTGGCCATTAATATAAAGTTCGCCGCCGCGGACCTGGATATGATCCCCCGGCAGGCCGACGATGCGCTTGATATAGTCGATCGACGTATCACGGGGATATTTGAAGACGACCACATCGCCGCGCTTCGGCAGGGACCCGAAGATGCGGCCGGAAAACAGCGGCGGCGAGAACGGCAGCGAATACCGGGAATAACCGTAGCTGTATTTCGACACGAACAGGTAATCACCCACCAGCAGCGTGGGGATCATACTGCCCGATGGAATGTTGAACGGCTCATACGCGACGGTCCGCACGCCAATGGCGATCAGCGCGGCATAGAAGATGGTCTTGATATTTTCGACCAAAGCGCTCGATTGGCGTCTGGGCTTGGCCTTGGTGGTCGCCATGAGATGTCGAAACTTTCACGATGTCAGCGGACGGCCGGAGCCGGAAAAGGCGGGCGGATCAAGCCCACCCTGCCCTGCCCTGTCAAGAAATGGCATCAGCCAGCGGGCACGGCGGAGATGATCACCTGCGCGAACGCATACGGGTATTCGTCCGTCATCGTCAGGTGGACCTGGGCGATCATGCCGGGTGGCGTGATCGCCGCCAGCCGCTCTGCCGCACCGCCGGTCATCTTCAACGTCGGCTGTCCGCCGGGCAGGTTGACGACACCAAGGTCGGAAAAGAACACGCCGCGGCGGAATCCGGTGCCGAGCGCCTTCGCAGCGGCTTCCTTGGCGGCAAAGCGCTTGGCGAACGTCCCGGCCTGAATCTTCTCCGTCCGGCGCATGGCCTTTGCCCGCTCGGTTTCCGTGAAGACACGCTCCAGGAAGCGCGTGCCGTGCCGAGCGATCGCCGCCTCGATCCGACGGATGTCGCAAATGTCTGAACCTATGCCGAGTATCATGCCATCACTGCTTATCGGTTTTGCCTCAGACTATCCGCCTGTGGCCCGTTCGACGCCCTTGACCGATTTCAAACTGCGCAGGCCGACGATTACCTTGGACAGATGGCCGATGTCCCGCACATCGACATCCACCAGCACTTCCATGAAATCTTGCTGGCGATTGACGATTTTCAGGTTCAGAATCGCGCCTTCCTGCTTGGCGACAGCATTTGCGAGATCAGCCAGGGCATTTTGCTCATTACTCGCGATGACGCTGATACGCGCCGTGTGGCCGGCACCCTTGCCGTTCGTCGCACCACGGCTGACGGCTTCATAATTCCAATCCACATCGATGAAGCGCTCGGGCGTGGCCGCAAACCCTGTGAGCGTCTGACACTCGCGTTCGTGGATCGTGACACCTTTGCCGGTCGTGACGATGCCAACGATCTCATCGCCCGGCACCGGATGGCAGCATCCGGCGAACGTGTATGCCATGCCGGGCACGAGCCCTGTCACCGGCATGTCCTGATCGAACTTCGCCGGCGCCTTGCCGCGCGGAAGCATGGGCGGAACCATGCGTGGCGCGCGCGGTGCCTGGCGCAATTCCGGATATGCCGCGTGGACGACGTCCCGGGCAAACAGATTGCCATTGCCGATGGCGACATAAAGATCGTCGAGGGTCGCTACCTTGAGCGCCTTCAGCGCCGGCTCAAGCGCCTTTTCCGATCCATCCACACCGGCCTGACGAAAGGCCTTGGTTAGTTCGGCCCGCCCGGCATCCCGGCTCTGCTGCCGCTGCTCCTGGTGGATGAAGCGACGGATGCGGGCGCGCGCTTTGCCCGTGACGACGAAGCGTTCCCACTGCGGCGAGGGTGTCCCGCCACGCGCCGTCATCACCTCCACCTGGTCACCATTCTCCAGGTGGTGGCGCAACGGCATCAGGCGGCCGTTGACCTTGGCGCCGACGCAGGTGTCCCCCACCTGGCTGTGGACGGCATAGGCGAAGTCGACCGGCGTCGCACCGCGTGGCAACTGGATCAGTTGGCCTTTGGGCGTGAAGCAGAAGACCTGGTCCGCATAGAGCTCCAGCTTGGTATTTTCGAGGAATTCGTCGGGCGCAGACGAATCCTCAAGGATTTCCAACAGATCCTGGACCCATCGGAACCGCTGCACATCGGTGCCGTCGACCTTCTTCTCCGGCGCCTTGTAGACCCAGTGGGAGGCGACGCCGTTCTCGGCAACGTCGTTCATCTCCGCCGTCCGGATCTGCACTTCGATCTTCTGGTTTCGCGGCTCTCGCAGCGTCACACCGGTATGGAGCGACTGATAGCCGTTGGATTTCGGTGTGGAGATGTAGTCTTTGAAGCGACCGGCGATCACCGGATAGGCCGAATGCACAGCGCCAAGGGCTGCATAGCAATCGGCTTTTGTCTCAACGACGATGCGAAATGCCATGATGTCGGAAAGCTGCTCGAACGCAACGTTGCGGCGATGCATCTTTTCCCAGATCGAGTACGGCGATTTCTCCCGGCCCGTTATGTCAACGACGTGCGTGCCCCCGTCTTCGCAGACTTTGATCAGCTCATTGCGCACGTCGTCGATCACGTCCGCGCCCTGTCCGCGCAGGAAGTTTAGACGAGCCTGTATCGTGGCGTACGCTTCCGGTTCCAGTTGCTTGAACGACAGCGTCTGAAGCTCGGTTTTGACCGCGTCCATGCCGATTCGTTCTGCGAGCGGCGCGTAGATCTCCATCGTTTCGCGCGCAATGCGGCGGCGGCGTTCCGGGTCAAGGACAAAGTGCAACGTCCGCATGTTGTGCAGACGGTCGGCAAGTTTGACCAGCAGCACGCGGATATCGCGGCTCATTGCCAGGACGAGCTTGCGGAAATTCTCGGCCTGCTTGGTGCGGTCGGATTGGAGTTCCAGGCGCGTCAGCTTGGTGACGCCATCAACGAGGCCGGCGATCTCCTTGCCGAAACCCGTTTCGATGTCAGAGAGCTTGTATGACGTGTCCTCGATAACATCGTGCAACAAGGCCGTTGCGATCGAAGCCGTATCGAGGTGGTAGCCGGCCAGGATGCCGGCGACGGCAAGCGGGTGGGTGATATATGGCTCGCCGTTATCGCGCCGTTGGGTGCTATGCGCCTGCGCTGCAAGCGCATAGGCGGACTCGATCAGCGAGTCGTCCGCCTTCGGATCGTATTCAAGGATGGCTCGCGTCAGACCCACCGTCACCGGCTGGCTGCCTGCCGGAAGCGGGAGATCCCGGTTGGGGGAGCTTGGCGTGCGGACGGGGGCCGGCAGAGCCAGATTCGGATCGCCGACGAAACCCCCGCCTTCCATCCCGCCTACCGTGTGTTGCGGCCGCCGAGTTCTGCCTCGATGGCGGCTTCAAGATCTTCGGGCGACAGGTTCTCGTCGACCTCGGCCGGCAAACCGGCCGCCTCTTCCTCGGCGGCGACGTCCTGGAGGCCAAAGATGTTCTGATCCGTCGGGATGAGGTCCAGCACCTCCTCGTCCGCCGGTTCGGGTTCGGGCGCGCGCGAGAGCGATTTGATCAGGTCCTGCTCGATCCGGTGCAGGTCGATCGTCTCATCAGCGATCTCCCGCAACGCGACGACGGGGTTCTTGTCGTTGTCACGGTCGATCGTCAGTTCTTCGCCACGGCTGACGTTGCGGGCGCGCTGAGCGGCCAAAAGAACCAGTTCAAAGCGGTTGGGGACACGTTGGACGCAATCTTCAACGGTGACGCGCGCCATGCGCTCAGCCTCCAGGACAAAAACTTAGGGTGGTCCGTCTCATTAAGGGAGCGGCCGGAACATTGCAAGGTATGCCTGCCCTGCTAACCCGTCAACCGGTTGGTTTAGCGGCAACAGTGTCAGGCCATGCTTACTGCCATTGGGCATGCTTACTGACATTGCATGGTGCCGGCGGTAGGAATTGAACCTACGGCCTACTGATTACGAATCAGTTGCTCTACCCCTGAGCTACGCCGGCAGTGGGAGCGGCGTATACCGACATGATGGATCGTAAGCAACCGGAACTGCAACGAAGATCGTGTATCCGATCCGATGGCGGTCGCCATGTGCGAGGCGCGTAAAGCCGCTGAGCGCGAAGAAGTCCCTGTCGGAGCTGTGGTAATCGGCCCGGACGGCCGTCTTCTGGCGAGCGCAGGCAACCGGACGGAGAGCGATAGCGATCCCTCGGCCCACGCGGAGCTTCTGGCTCTGCGACGGGCAGCCGCGGCATTACGCAATCCCAGGCTTCCGGGATGCGATCTGTATGTGACGCTGGAGCCCTGCCCGATGTGTGCCCATGCGATCAGCCTGTTTCGGATCCGGCGTCTGGTCTTCGGTGCCTATGATGCCAAGGGCGGAGGCGTCGAACACGGTCCTCGTATTTTTCAGACATCCTCCTGCCATCACAAGCCGGAGGTGATCGGAGGCGTACGGGAGGCCGAGTCGGCCGAATTGCTGAAATCCTTCTTCCGGCGCCTGCGCAGCGAACGCCGAGCGGCGTTTCGAGGAGCGTAGCGGGAGCGGTCAACAAAAAAGCGATGGCATTGTACGTGCCATCGCCCGACCGGCCGGGATCGGCGTTCGCCGATCCGGAAATCCCAAGCTATCTGTTAGCTGGCGGTCGGCGCCATCGTCTTCTTCGCGTGCGACTTATGAGCACTGATCTTGTGGACGGGCGAATGATGCTTGGGCTTCGCCGCCATGACAGGCGACGTTGCGAGGGCCAGGGCCGGCAGTACAAACAGCAGCGAGCCGATCAGGCGCTTCAGAGGAGGGGTCACGAGCGGATGCTCCGGGGATGGGAATGGTGACAACGGGCTTCATAGTCGGGGCGAAGGACGCGCCCTAAACGACTGAACTTCTTATGCATCGACGCATGCCAGAAATCAACAAAATTCAGCCACACAATCGTGATCCGTCAATCAAAGCAGCCCATAGCGGCATGCAAGCCACAGTTTTTTCCAGGTTGGCAGACTGACCCTCTCGTCCAGCTTTTGCCAGCCACGCCGCTCTATCGCCGAAAGAATCGAGTCGTAGGTTGCCCCCATCAATCGCGCCGGCTTCATGGCGCGCGCATCGCACGCTTCCATGGCGCGCCTTGCGTCATCGAAATAGCCATGGGCCAGTCGCGCGAGCCGATTACAGACGGTTGGCAGGCCGGGCGCCGTCAACAACGCAAGTGGATCGGCCGGGACGCCCGCATCGTCCAGATATTCTCGGGGCAGGTAGACCCGCCCCCGGTCGGCGTCTTCCTTGATATCGCGCAATATGTTCGTCAGTTGCAGCGCTCGGCCCAAGGCGTAGGCGACCTTATCGGCCATGTCCGACGAATCACCGAACGCGCGTACGGACAGACGCCCGACGGCTGCGGCTACGCGATCGCAGTAGAGGTCCAACTCGGCCAAGGGGGGTGCGACGATGACGGTTTCAGCGTCCATCTGCATCCCGTCGATGACCGCCAGAAAATCCGATTCGCGCAGTTGGAAGCGTCCGATTGCTGCCGCGAGGACCCTGGTTACGGGCCCATCCGTTCGGCCGCCATAAAGCCCTGAAATCCGCTCTCGCCATTCTGCCAGCCCACGGCGCTTTTCTTCCAGAGTGCCATCCTCGTCGGCAATGTCGTCGACGATCCGGCAAAACGCGTAGATCGCATACATCGCATGGCGGCGATCGGACGGAAGAACCCTCATGCCTCGGTAAAACGACGTACCCGCATTGCGTACGATGGCCTCGACAGCGGCAAGGTCTGCCGCGTCGACGCCCAGAGTAGCCGATGTTGTCATGCCAGGAACTGCAACGAAGAAAGGGAGCTGAAGATCACGTCGGATTTGGACAGTTTGACGCGACCGGCAATCGGATCATTTCGCAAGAGACGTTTTGCAAGACGCGAGGCCAGCCCATGGATAACGGCGGTTTCAAGACGAAGCCGCCGGTTACGGACGATTTCCGGCAGTTCGCTTGCCGCGTGGTTCAGCCGATTGACCCGGTCGAGCAACGTGATGAATACCCGCCTGAGCGCCGGCGTCTCCGCCGGCTTGCGAAGATCATCGACGGACGCTCCGAAATGAGCCAGCAAAGCCTGTGGAAGGTAGCAACGATCGAGCTGTGCAAGGTCGTTCGCACAATCCTGAATATGATTGAGTATTTGCAACGAGATGCACAGCGCGTCGGACGGCGAATAGCACTCATGGCTTTCTCCGTGCAGATCGAGCACATAACGACCGACCGGTACAGCAGAGTAATGGCAATAATCGTATAACTCGTCGATCGTTGCATATCGCAACTTCACTGCGTCCTGGCGGAAAGCAACCAGCAAATCGGTCCCATAACTTGGTGACACCCGTGTTTCCGCCAAACTCTGACGAAGCGCCAGCGCGGTCGGGGACCCGGTGTCCCTGCGTCCGAGAAGGACCTCCTCCATCACGTCAAGCCGGGCGATTTTTTCCTCGGCCGATAGGGCGGCAGAATTGGCAATATCGTCAGCGTTGCGGGCGAATGTGTAAAACCGATGGATAGGCCCACGGTATTTCTTGGAGACCAACAGGGAACCGACCGGAAAATTCTCGTCCCCGCGGTCCTTGCCTGACCATTGCTCAATATTGGCGCCCTCAGACTCTTCGGCGGCCATCATCCCTCTTGTCCCCGGTAGGCCCGGCCCTTCCACGCGACGCCCCGCCCCGTATAGTGGTCTACAGCCGACCCGATCGTTGCAGCCAGATAAAAAAGCGCAACGAGCGGGAGAACCGGGGCCCATGCCCAGAATCGGCCAAATCGATGCAGAGTTGGTATATACGAACACGCCAGCATGAGCCAAGCGGTCGCACCATACCAGCGAGCGGCACCGTGCCCGAACAGGGTCGCGACCGGAGGCACCAACCAAACAACAATCATGGCCAGCGTCGTCAGCAGCAGAAGACCCATGGAGTGACGCAGTTGGACGAAAGCAGTCCGCGTTATCATCCTCCAGATATCGGCGACACCAGGGTAAGGCCGGACCGACCGCGCCATGCTGGCGTGGCCTAACCAGATCGCCCCCCCCTTCTTGACGGAAGCGGCGAGGGCCACGTCGTCGATCAAAGCGCCCTTCAGGGCGTCGATTCCGCCTATCCGGTTCAAGGCCCGGGTCCGGATGAGGATCGTGCCACCGGCGGCCGCGGCGGTGGATTTCAGCCCGTTATTGACCCAGTCGAACGGATACAGGAGCTGAAAAAACAGGACGAATGCCGGCACGAGCGCCCGTTCGGCCCGGCTTTCACACGCGAGCGCGACCATTTCCGACACCATATCAAGATGATAGCGCTCCATCTGCGCTACCAAAGTCCGGAGGTGCGGAGGATCGTGAATAATATCCGCATCGGTCAACAGGATGACATCCGCCTCAGCCGCCTTTTCGACGCCCTGCCGCACCGCCCATAGCTTGCCGCTCCATCCCGCCGGGCGCGGCGTCCCCGTCAGGACGGTCAGCTTCGAATCCCCGATCTCGCGCGCGCGTTCGCCAGTCCCGTCGTCGCTATCGTCATCGACCAGGAAGACGCAAAAGGGTCCTGCATAGTCCTGCGCCAGTAGCGAGGTCAGACTACGCTTTATGACCGGTGCCTCGTTGCGCGCCGGCACAACGACTGCCACCGAGGGCAAGGATTTTGGATCCATCAGCGGCAGTACAGGTCCAGCCTGCCAAAAACGTCCGTGAAAAAGCAGCAGGTAAACCCAGATCACCAGAGAAAGGAACGCCAGGACGGTCATGTCTTGAGCATTCCGTTCATTCGGAACCACGTGACGGCATCCTCGACCGCGAGGCGCACGGGCCGCGGCTGATAGCCCAGTTCTGCTTCGGCCTTCGCCGAGGAGTAGAACATCTTCTTTCGCGCCATCTTCAGATGATCTCGGGTCATCATGGGGGCGATCCCCAGGATCGGTGCCAGTTTCTCCATGACGAATGCAACGGGCCAAACGACCGCTTCGGGCAGCCGGATCATGGGCGGACGTCCATGTCACCACGTCCGCGACGAGGGCAAGGATGTCTTTGAGCAGCATGTTCTCGCCGCCAAGCACATAGCGCTCTCCAACCCGTCCCTTCTCCAGGGCCAACAGATGGCCGATCGCGACATCGTCAACATGGACGATGTTAAGGCCGGTATCGATATAGGCTGGCACGCGGCCGGCCGCCGCGTCGAAGATCATCTTTCCTGTCGGCGTCGGCTTGATGTCCC
Source organism: uncultured Alphaproteobacteria bacterium (assembly GCA_963771475.1). Classification (GTDB taxonomy): domain Bacteria; phylum Pseudomonadota; class Alphaproteobacteria; order Acetobacterales; family Acetobacteraceae; genus Rhodopila. The sequence goes on from CAVYTN010000031.1 coordinate 309,421, forward strand.
GCGGACCAACCGGTGCAGCGGGATTGACCACAACGATCGGCAAGCCCTCGGTCCTGACCAGATCCAGAACGGCCTTTTCGGCCAGGTATTTGGATTTCTTATAGATGCCGACAAAGTCCGCCTCGTCGGTCGGCGTATCCTCATCGGCTGGCGTCCCGTCACCGATCTGACCCAACGCAGCGACCGAACTGGTATGCACGATTCGCTCGGCACCGGCACGCGCCGCCGCGCGCATCATCGCCACGGCACCGTCGACATTAGCCCGCAGCATGGCTTGGGGGTCGGGGACCCAAAGCCGGTAATCCGCCGCCACGTGCACCACGTAGCGACATCCCGCAGCGGCGGCGTCCAGCGAAGCCGGATCGGTCAAGTCGCCGACCACCACATCGGCAGGGAGCCCGACCAGGTTGCGGCGGTCACTGTTTGGCCGCACCAGAAGGCGCAGTTGATGTCCGCGATCGGCCAGAACCCGCGCGACGGCGGAGCCCACGAAGCCTGTCGCGCCCGTGACCAGCGTGGTCATGCTGTCTCCATAGTGTCATCGGGCGCTTCCATAGAGGAAGCTGTTAGCCCAGGGAACACGGCCCTGGGCTATACCGCTCCATCACCGCCGAACTGTCCCGGAAGGCGCTGGAGAGGAGACTCTTGCTATGGCGGGACTGGCCGGGCAGAAGCCCGTGCAATGAAGCGCCTGTCATACCTGTTGGCCCTGATCGGCCTTCTGATCGCTCTCCTGCTCGTTTCTTATTATGGATTCGGCAACGTTGTTTCGGCTGTCTCCAGGATCGGCTGGCCGGAGTTCGGGCTGATCGTCGCCTGGCAGTTCTTATTGTTCGTGATTTTGGGATTAGCCTGGGACGTCATCACGCCCGCGCAGATCGCGCGTCGCCCGTTGGTTCTGATCTGGGGGCGAATGGTGCGTGACGCGTCCGCGAACTGCCTCCCGTTCTCCCAGGTCGGCGGTTTCGTTTTCGGTGCCCGAGCCGTGACGCTGCACGGTATCGAGTGGCAGACCGCAACGGCGTCCACCGTCGTCGATGTGACCGCCGAATTTCTCGCCCAGATCGCCTTTGCGTGCATTGGGCTGGGTATCTTGCTCGCCCGCGCGCCGCGTTCGGGCCTTGCAATACCGATCGAGATCGGGATCGGACTCGCCGTCGTTGCCTGCTTCGCATTCGTCTGGGCGCAAAAGGGAGCCGCCCCTCTGTTCGCGCGTCTTGGCCGGCGCATCGCCGGCAACTGGTTCAATGACGCCGAGGAGCGGGTCGAGATCCTGCAGGCAGAGTTGAGCCTGATCTACGGCCATACCGGTAAGCTCGCGGTGGGCTTCCTATTCCATCTGATCGGCTGGATCACCACTGGGGCGGCCGGTTGGATCGCTTACCGAGCCCTCGGGGTTCCAATCGATTTTGACGATGCTCTTGCGATCGAAGCGCTTTTGAGTGCAGTCGCGGCTGTCGCGTTCCTGGTGCCGGTAAACGCGGGCATCCAGGAGGCTGGGTACGCCGGCCTGGGGGCGATCTTCGGCGTGCCGCCCGATCTGTCGCTCGGCGTATCATTGGTCAGGCGGGCACGCGATATCGCAATCGGCATTCCGATCCTGCTGATTTGGCAGTTGGTGGAGATGCGGCGGCTCAGGCGTAACCGAAACATGGATCCCTTGTCGCCGTCGGGCTCAGGAAAGTCCGAGCGCGTTGACGGCCATGCGCGCCTCTAGCAAGTGAGACTTGTATGATAGTCGCAGCAATTCTCGTCGCGGCCGGGACAGGAAGCCGGTTTGGGGGCGAGGTCCCCAAGCAGTTCCTTCGGGTTGCGAACAAACCCGTGATCCGACACGCTGCCGAACGCCTTGTCGGACACGTATCACTGCTGCAACCGGTCGGTGAGGCCGAACCGATCGAAGCTGCGCTGCATGGCCTGTCCGTGCTTCCTGTCGTGGCAGGCGGCGCAACGCGGCAAGACAGCGTGCGGAACGGGTTGGAAGCATTGGCAGCGTACGCGCCAGACTATGTCCTGATCCATGACGCCGCGCGGCCTTACATACCACCTGAGACGATCGACGTCCTTTTGACCGAACTTCGTGAGACGGCAGGTGCCATTCCGGCCGCGCCGGTCGCCGACACGCTCAAGCGCGTTGACCGCGGCATCATTGTCGAAACGGTTCCGCGCGCCGGACTTTTCCGTGCCCAGACCCCACAGGCATTCAGGTTCCAAACCTTGCTTGCCGCCCACCGCTCGGGGATCAGTGGCACGACGGACGATGCTTCTCTCTTGGAAGCCGTCGGGGAAAGCGTGGCGGTCGTGCCCGGCTCAGAGGACAATATCAAGCTAACCTATCCGGAGGACCTCATCCGGCTGGAGCGTATCATGTCAGGGCTCTCGCTTCCCCGTATCGGCACCGGTTTCGATGTGCATGCCTTCGAGGACGGGCGAAAGCTGATCCTGTGCGGCATCGAGGTTCCACACGACCGGGGCCTGGCGGGCCATTCCGATGCCGATGTCGGTATCCACGCCCTCTGTGACGCCATCTATGGCGCACTGGCCGAAGGGGATATCGGCCGCCATTTCCCGCCCAGCGAGGCTGCCTGGAAAGACGCTGACAGTGCGCGGTTTCTGCGGCACGCCAGGGACCGCATCGCGGCGCGGGGCGGCCGATTAATCAATGCTGACGTCACGTTGATCTGCGAAAGGCCGAAAATCACGCCTTATGCCCCAGCGATGATCGAACGCCTCGCATCTCTGCTAGGTGTCGGCGCCGAACGCATTTCGGTGAAAGCGACCACCACCGAAAAGCTCGGCTTCACCGGACGGCGAGAGGGAATCGCAGCGCAGGCAGCCGTTTCCATATTGGTGCCAGACTGATAGCATTCCTAAATGAGGACATCATGAAGAAATCTGTCATTGCCGCCGCCCTTCTGGCGCTTGGCATGTGTTTCGGGTGCACGCACGACGACGCCAGCGGGAACCCCTATCCGCCGGCGCCTGCGGCGCTGTCTGAAACCATTCCGAAGCCGCCGGTCACCGCCGAACCTCTCATGTGGCAACCCGGCCACTGGACCTGGACCGGCAGCGGCTATGTCTGGGCGCCCGGTCAATATGTTCCGGCCGCCGGCCACGGCAACCTTTGGATGCCGGGCTGGTGGGCCAAGACGCCCGGCGGTTGGGGCTGGCAGCCAGCACACTGGACGTCATAGTATCCGATCGTAGAAAATCGTGAGTTGCGAAGCGGCCACGAGTTGTCGCGCAGGGCGTTACGCCGTTCCTTCCGACAAGTCGGCCGACTTGCTTTTCAAGCTTTCTACCAACGCCGAGGGCCCTCCCCGGCTGAGCAAGCGGCGGAAATCCGACCGCTGAACGGCAACGCGACTGATCGATCCATCAGCAAGAATGTCGACCGCGCGCCAGTCTCCGCCGACTTTGCGCATGACATAATCGAGAGGATGTGCCGTGCCCGAACTCGGAACGATCCGTGTATCGACGATTAGCTCGCCGTTCGGTAGGGGTCGAGGGGACGAACTCACATCGAACCGTTGTCCCGAGAACTCGTCGAAACTGTTGACGTATGACGCGGTCATGTAGCGACGAAACGCACCCAGAAGCTCGGCTTGCTGATCCGCCGCCAGCGTTGGCCATGTCGGTCCCACGGATTCCTCAAGGATGGCCTGGACATCAAACGTCTGGTCGATCACCGGAGCGAGCATTTGAAAACGCTCATTGAACGGCGTTGATCGGCCCTTACGCATGATTTGCAGCAAGGCATCATTCAGACGCTGGATCGGCCCGATGACCGACTGATCTGCCTGCACCGGTAGGACCATGGCGGGTCCCAACCCCACGAGCAATGCATATCCCAAAGTCGCGCGCCGCCCCAGCTTGACGGATAGCATTTGATTGTCTCCTTTCGCAAAGTTTACTGCCGATAAAGTGCGAATGCATGGTTAGCTGACATCATCCAGATACATAGGTGCTGTTCTTGCGAATTCATGGCGCTGGGCCACATCAGCGTCGGACGTGTCGATGGTCTGGCCTTTGGCGGGTTCCTCTGGTTAAGTCGGATAAAAATCCGACGTGGGCCCATCAAGTCGGAAGGAGATCAAACTTGACAACGATCATTGAGACGGTCCTCCGACAGGCTGATAACGCGGCGGGCTTACTTGGTCTCCTCGATCGTCCTTTCGATCCGGACGGGCTAATTCGCATTGCGCACAGGGAAACCGGATTGCGCGAGTTCGGCGATGCGTCCTTTGTGGGACCGCTCTGCCGGCTCCTCACGTCCCTCGCAGAGGAGTCAAGCCTGAGCCTTATCGGGCGCAGTGCAACGCGTTGGGACGTCGTGAGATTCCTGTCGAATTTGCTCTTTATTGAAGACGCCGCCAGACGCAATCCAGCTATGACGTCAGAACGTATCGAGCGGCCCATTTTTATTACGGGTCTGCCACGTAGCGGAACGACGTTTCTTCATCGCCTTATGTTGGACGATCCCGAGAATCGGGGGCCGTTGGTTTGGGAGACAATCTACCCTTCCAAACGGTCAGGTACCAAAGAGCAACGCATAAAGCGCGTGGCCCGACAGCTTCGGACGTTTGAGTGGCTGGCACCGGAATTCCGCTCCCTTCATCCGCTGGAGGCAACATCTCCCCAGGAATGCAGCGAGATCACGTCGCACGTCTTTCGAAGCCTGCGGTTTGATACCACGTATCTCATTCCTTCATACCGGCAGTGGATGGATGCGGATATACAGAGGCATCTCCCCGCCTATCGCTTCCACAAGCGGTTCCTGCAGTTCCTTCAGCAGCAAGATGCCCACAAGTGCCGGTGGGTGCTGAAGTGCCCGGAACACCTGTTTGCGCTTCAGGCGATTCGCGCCGTCTATCCAGACGCCCGCATTGTTTTTGTCCATCGCGATCCCGTGAAGGTCCTGCTCTCACAAGCGCGCCTGACAGAAGTGCTGCGGCGGCCATTCACACGTCACCTGGACCCGCTATCCCTCGGGTCGGATGAAAGCAGGCGTTGGTTCGACGGCTGTCAGCGGATGATCGCCGCCGGCGAGGATGGAGGTTTCTCCGAACCCATCTGCCACGTTCATCACATCGACTTGATCAGCGATCCTGCCGCCACGGTCGAAGCGGTGTATCGTCATTTCGGAATGGACATGTCGCCCGGGCTGGCCCAGAGAATTCAGGAACACGTGGCCGCCCAGCCAAACGGAGGTTATGGGAAGCACCACTATCGCTTCGAAGATCACGGCCTGAATGAGGAAAGGGAACGGGATCGTTTCCGACCGTACATGATCCGGTTTGGAGTTGCCGCCGAGACCTCTTCGACGCGGCCGTCGCGACATGATCAGCAGACGTTGATACAGCGCGGGGAACACACCCTCCAATCATGACGAGCTCGAAGTTGCCCGGTTGGCGCAGTGTCGCCGGTTCAGGAACCGGCCGGACGCCTTAGACCGATTGTCACGTAAAGCGGCCGGTCCGGTTGGGTCGTTACGATACCAACTGGCAGCAGGACCTTCGACGCTCGATTTTCAAAAGTGAACTTCCTGAGGAGAGCTTGCCAGAACAAGCGTCGCTTCCATGAGCGCGAACTGCGCGCCGACACAAACCCTCGGTCCGACGCCGAACGGAAGAAATGAAAACCTCGGCGGTGCGGCCGCGCCAGGCAAAAACCGAGACGGAAGAAACCTGTCTGGCTCTCGCCAAAGAGCTTCGTGCCGATGCAGAACCCACGGCGCGATCATCACAACGGACTTCGGCGGAATCAGCAGAGATCCAATCTTGTCTGTCCCGATCGCTTCACGGACAATCGTGAAAGCCGGCGGAAATAACCGAAGCGTTTCGTTAATCACCGCTCGGGTATGCACCAATGCTTGCAGATCGACACTCGCTGTGTCTGCGTTCAGCGAAAGCTTTTCTGCCTCTTCTACGACTTTTGCCACGTCGTCGGCGCTTTGGGATAGCAGGTATAAAGCCCAGAATAACGTCACGGCTGTCGTTTCGTGTCCCGCAAGAAGCAGCGTCGCGACCTGATCGCGCAGACTTTCCCGGGAAAATCCTTCGCCCGTTTCCGGATCACGGGCAGCTCGTAAAAGATCAAGGAGATCCCTTGAAGAGTCGTCGTTCGGCTTTCGCAGGCGATCCGCCAGGATCGAATCGATCAGGCGAATCCATCGTCGCTGAAATCTCCGCCGAGACAGGTCCGCCCACGTTGGCACGCCCGCGGGAAGCAGCATATCCAGCAACCCCGGTCGCGAATGATGGACCGCAAATGCCGTCAACATCTCACGAATCGATTCACCGTACTGGTCCATCTCCAGCGAGAACATCGATCTGCCGGCGATATCAAGGGCCAGCCGTTGCATCTGCGCCAACAGATCGACGGTCTGACCCGATTGCGCCTCAAGCCTCGGCATGAAGTCGTCAAGCGCACGGACTACGTGGCGGGCCAGCATGGGCATCACACGCGGCGCAAGCGCAGGTGCAACGGTGCGGCGCTGGACCTTCCATGCCTCTCCCTCGCTCAGCAGAAGGCCGCTGCCGGTCAGCGGGCGCAGAATTCGTATCGACGCGCGCGATCGCCGATAATTGGCAGCGTTTGCCACCAGAACATGATGAATACCCTCCGGATCGTTCATCAGGATATTCAGACGCCCAAAGAAGCCACGGGAGACGATCTGATCGCGGTAGGCTGACCGGGGCCAGATCGTCAGGGCGTTGGTACGGACCGCCCGAAGAAATCCCCGCATCCCCAAAGGGTGCGCCGGGGGCTCAGGAACAGGGGGGCGTATGGCTTGATCTGACACGGCTCGACCATACCCGCTCCGGCAACTGCTCGGAAGATTGGACGCCACAGCATACTAAACGCCTTGCACCCCGCGGGCGCGACGGCCGGCCCCTCGTATCTGTCGGTTGACCGGCGACACGTCATCCGATGTCAGTATCAGGCCAAGCCAAGCGGAAGCGCAACGAGATGTGATGGGAAGGAGAGGACATGGCAACCCACGTCCCATCCATGCCACAACCTCGCGGTTCGGCAGATACAGAAGGAGTATGATTATGGCTCAAGCACCCTCGAAAGTGTCGCTTCTGGCCGGCGCAACTTTGATTCTGGCAGCCTTTCCGGCACTTGCGCAGACAAACCCGCAAACCGGGCCCGCCACACCGGGTTATTCGTCCGGGTCGTCCACGGGCGCAAATCCGGGAATGACACCCAAGAGCGACATGGGAACGTCATCCGGTGGAACGCATGCCGGCCAAGGGCAGGACGCGCAGCAGACAAAATCGCCCTATCACGCGACGCGTGGCGTGCGGACCGAACTCGCAAAGTGCCGCGGTCGACCGCTTGAATGACCAGAGCCTCCAGGCCGCTCAACAAGGCCAGAACTTCGTGCCCGGATCGTCAGGAGGCAGTTCCGGTGCTCCGGCAGCGGTAACAGGGGGCACGGCAACATGGGACAGATCGGTGGCGGCATGTGTCAGCAGAACGCCGGCATGTCTGGCCAGAACGCGGTAAAGGATGTCAGTGCAGGATCGGCGTCGCCAGCGGGGCGGCGCCGATGTCCGTTTCTGCCGGCATCGGAGCGTCTCCCTCTGTCCGACCGAACAGGTTGCCTGTATCGTCCCCGACAAGGGAATCGGGGAACGGAAATGGAACCTTACAAAATCGATTACGGCAGCAACTCCCGGCGGAAGGCCGTTGAGGAATGGCTTGTCGGCCTCGACCTCGTCAGCCCGCCGTTGCGCGACAAGATCGTCACGGCCTGGGTGACGACCTGGGCGGCGAGCCCCTATCAAGACCTGTCAGAGATGCCGTATTCCCCGACTGCGCCCCATTACCGGCTTGAATGGCACGTCAATGACGTCACGCGTAACGGCATCGATCTGGCCAAGCGCGCGGCAACAGACTGGGGCAAATCCGTCGATAACGATATCCTGGTTCCAATCCTGATCCTGCACGACGTGGATAAGCCCCTGATGTACGTGCGGGAGAATGCGGACAAGGTCACATACTCGAAGCTGTCGCACGAGTTGCAGCATGGTGTCGTCGGCGCGATGCTGCTGAAGGAACTGGGGTTCGACCACAGCATCGTAAGCACGGTGGCACTGCACGCCGGCAACGCCCCGTTCCACGGCCGCAACCACGAAGCCTACGTGCTGCATTATGCCGACTATTTTGCGACCGATCATGCCATCATGCTGGAGGGGGAGGACAAACAACCCTATTACCAGAAGCACTGGCGATAGATAGCAGCGACAGCAGGTATTGTGACAGACCGCTGAATCCGGCTTACGCTGATCCCAACCGCAACGGGAGGGAGATCAGGCCATGCGCGCTGCCGTATTCCACGAAGCCAATCAGCCTCTGACGATCGAAGAGGTCGAGATCGAGAAGCCGAAGCGGCGCGAAGTTCTGCTGCGCACCGCTTTTGCGGGCCTTTGCCACTCTGACCTGCATTTCATGGAGGGCCTGTATCCCTTCCCTACCCCGGCCGTACTGGGTCATGAAGGCGCTGCCGTTGTAGAGGCCGTGGGGGAGGACGTCACCTACGTCAAGCCGGGTGATCATGTGATCACATGCCTGTCGGTCTTCTGTGGTGAATGCGCCCAATGCACAACCGGCCATACCAACCTCTGTGACAATACCGAGGTGAAACTGCTCCCTGGGGCGGCTCGACGTCTGCGATGGAAGGGAGATGTCCTGCACCAGGCGTTCAACCTCTCGGTGTTTGCCGAACAGATGCTGGTCCACGAGCATGCGATCGTGAAGATCGATCGCGATATCCCGCTCGACCGCGCCGCGCTGGTGGGATGCGGCGTGATGACCGGTGTCGGTGCTGTCTTCAATGCGGCAAAGGTCGAACCCGGCAGCACGGTTGCCGTCCTGGGATGCGGCGGCATCGGCCTGTCGGCAGTCAACGGTGCCGCGCTTGCCGGCGCGTCGAAGATCATTGCTATTGATACCAATCCATCGAAACTCGAGCTCGCGCGTGAGATGGGAGCGACCGATACCATCAATGCCTCCAACGTCGACCCGGTCAAAGCCGTGCGTGAGATGACCGGCGGCGGCGTGCCCTACTCGTTTGAGGCGATCGGGCTGAAGCTGACGGCCGAGCAGTCCTTTCAGATGTTACGACCGGGTGGATTGGCGACGATTATCGGGATGATTCCCTTTGGCACCAAGATCGAGTTGCATGGTGCGGACTTCCTGCGGGACCGGAAGATCCAAGGCACCAGCATGGGCGGTAATCGGTTCCGGGTCGACATGCCCCGGCTGCTGGAACTTTGGCGGCAGGGCCGGTTGAAACTGGATCACCTGATTTCCGGGCATTTGAAACTCGAGCAGATCAATGAGGGGTTTGCCATGTTGAAATCCGGGGCACCTGTCCGAAACCTTATCGATTTTGGCGCCGCGTGATCCTGACCGCGCCGCCGCGTGGTTCAGCGATCCAAGCAACAGGCGGCGCGGCTAAGCCCGTTGTATGAAAAGAAACCATTGACCAATAAATGATGGGCTGCGTGCCGCGGGCAGCAGGAGCCATCCAGAAGGGGAAAGAACCATGTCCAGCGACTACACCGTTGGCGATCTTGTCGCCGAATTCCTGAGCGCCTGCGGTGTCACGACCGTCTTCGGCATCGCCTCCGTCCACAATATTCCCATGCTCGACGCGATCGGCCGGCGCAACACGATCCGCTTCATGATGGCGCGTGGCGAATTGGGCGGCGCGCATATGGCGGACGGCTACGCTCGGGCCTCCCACGGTCTCGGCGTCATCTTCTCCTCGACCGGGCCAGGCGCGGCCAACACGATCGGCGGCCTGATCGAGGCGCGGTTTGCCGGCTCCCCGGTGCTGCACATCACCGGTCAGACGTCGACGAAGTTCGTCGATCGCGATCTCGGCACCGTCCACGATCCCTACGATCAGCTCGGCATGATGGGCTCTGTGTGCAAATCGGCGTACCGCATCCGCTCGGCGCAGAACGCACTCGGCGTTCTGACGCAGGCGGCGGTGGATGCTCTCAGCGCGCCGATGGGCCCGGTCAGCGTGGAGGTGCCGATCGACCTCCAACGGGCGAAGATCGAACGGCCGGCGATCCTCGACCAATTTCGTCCTGCCCCTTCCTCCGCCGCGCTGCCCGACAGCCGTGGAACTGGACGAACTCGCAGCACGCGTGATCGCTGCCAAGCGGCCGATGCTGTGGCTGGGCAATGGCGCCAAGCGTGCAGGTTCGGCGGCCCGCAAGCTGCTGGATCTGGGCTTCGGCATGGTGAGCAGCTTCAACGGCCGGGGCACCGTCCCGGAAGATCATCCGACGCAGCCTTGGCGCCCTGACAGGCAGCGGCATGCCGATCATCACGGATTTCTACAAGACCGTTGACCTCTGCCTTGTCGTCGGATGCCGCCTGCGCGGGCACGAAACGAATGACCTCAACGTCAAGCTGCCCGACAATCTGGTGCAGATCGATGCCGATCCGCATGCCAACGGACGCACCTACCCCAACCAGTATTTCGTCTGCGGCGATGCAAAGGAGACGCTTGAGGCGCTGCTGCAGCGGATCGAAGGCCGGCTGAAGATCCAGCCCGGCTACCCCGCCGAGTTCGAGGCGCTGAAACGCGCCGCCCAGTCCGACTATATCGACACGCTCGGCGCCTATGGCACATTCAGCCCCCAACTGCGGGCTGTCATGCCCAGAGATGCCATCTGGGTGCGCGACGTGACGCAGAACAACACCACCTGGGGCAACCGGCTGTTCCCGCTGGATGCGCCCAACCTGAACGTCTACCCGGTCGGCGCCGGCATCGGCCAGGGACTGTGCCTCGGGATCGGCGCCGCCACCGCGGCGGGCGACCGCACGCACCGTGGTCATGACCGGCGATGGCGGCTTTTTCCTGAATGTCGGCGAGCTCTGGACCGCGGTGCAGGAGCACCTGGACATGACGGTCATCGTGATGAATGACCGCGGCTACGGGGTCATCAAGCGCATTCAGGATGCGACCGCGCGGCGGCCGTCGTTTCTATGCCGACCTCGAAGGCCCCGAGATCGAAAAGCTCGCCTCCATCTCCGACATTCCCTATTTTAGATGCTCGTCTGCCGATACGTTCGGTGACACAGTCGCCAAGGCACTTGCCATTCGGGGCTTGACGCTGGTGGAGGTCGATATGCACGCGGTTGGCGAGTTCCCCGCCTACTTCCCGTTCAACCAACTGCAGGCCAAACCGGCCACATGATACACGCCATCCTGGGCGTCGCCGCGCTTCTGCTGCTGGCCTTTCTCTGCAGCGAGGATCGGCGACGTATCCCTTGGCGAACCGTCATCAGCGGCGTCTGCCTTCAGGTGTTGTTTGCGGCGATCCTGCTTGGCTTGCCAGGGGCGGGCCGCGTGATGCTCTGGCTGAGCAGCGTGGCGAACGCGTTTCAGACTGCCACGCTGGCCGGCACCCAGTTCGTCTTCGGCTATCTCGGCGGTGGCCCCGCGGCCTTCGCCGAAACGCATCCCGGCGCGAGCTTCATTCTGGCATTCCAGGCTTTGCCGCTGGTGCTGACGATCAGCGCCCTCGCCTCGCTGTTGTTTCACTGGGGCGTTCTTCAGCGGGTCACCGCCGCATTCGCGTGGCTGTTGCAGCGATCGATGGGCATCGGCGGTGCGCTGGCATTGGGCGCGGCCGTGCATGTCTTCGTCGGCATGGTCGAGGCCCCCCTGCTCGTGCGGCCGTATCTGATGCGCATGCAGCGGGGCGAGTTGTTCGCACTGATGACCTGCGGCATGGCCGGCGTCGCCGGAACGGTCATGGTCATCTACGCATCGTTCCTGTCCCCGTTCGTCCCGAACGCACTTGGGCAACATCTTGACCGCGTCGGTCATCAGCACACCGGCCGGCCTGGCGATTGCGGCGCTGATGGTCCCATTCGACCTTCCGCAGCGAAGCTGGAGGCGCGGCTGGTCATCGAGGATCCCCCCTCCGGAAGCCTGGATGCCCTGGTGAAAGGCACAATGGACGGAATTCCAATTCTGGCCGCGATCATCGCGGTCGCTGCTGGTGACCGTCTCGCTGGTTTCTTTGGTCAACATGGCCTTGGCTCTGCTTCCAGCCTGGAACAGCGAACCGATAACGTTGCAGACGATCTTTTCCTTGCCCTTCCGCCCGATCCTGTGGCTGATCGGCGTTCCATGGGCGGAAACCGGCGGCGCGGCGATGCTGATGGCCACAAAGACGGTTCTCAACGAATTCGTTGCCTATCTGCAGTTTTCCCGCCTGCCGATCGATACGTTTTCACCGCGAACCCGCATCATCCTGACCTACGCTCTGTGCGGTTTCGCCAATTTCGGCAGCCTGGGGATCGTGATCGGCGGTCTCGGCACGATGGCGCCTGCCAGGCGCCACGAGATCATCGCACTCGGCCTGCGCACGATCCTGTCCGGCACGCTTGCCACCTGCATGAGCGGAGCCATTGCAGGCGCGATTGCCTGACCGAAGACTCGGGCCGGCGACCTATTTCGACGTGATCAACCGTTGCCGAAGGCGGCGCGTCGCGCCTCCGTCGCCAATTGATCCGCCCGCTCGTTCATGTCGTTGCCGGCGTGACCGCGCACCCAGCGCCAGTCGACCTCGATGCACCTTTGCCGCGGCGAGCATTCGTTGCCACAGATCGATGTTGGCCACCGGATCGCCGGTGGAACTGACCCAGTTCTTGCGCACCCACCCGGTGCTCCACCGCGTGATGCCATTCCTCACGTATTGGCTGTCGGTGTGCACGACGACATCGCACGGCCGCTTCAGCGACTCCAGGGCCGCCGCGGCCGCCGTCAGTTCCATGCGGTTGTTGGTCGTCTTCGCGTCGGCGCCCGACAGCTCCTTGACGACATCGCGATACTTCAGAATCGCCGCCCATCCGCCCGGCCCCGGATTGGGCTTGCAACCGCCATCGGTCCAGATTTCGACACGTTGTCCGGATTGGGGGCGGCAGTGACCAGACGATCACCCGAGGCCATAGTCAGCTCATCGCGCGCCGACAGATGGAAGCGCAGGCGGCGCAGATATTCCATCGGATCCTTGCGCGTCACCAGGGCGCCGGCAGGCGTGTTCAGCCAGTCATACAACCGGGTCAGCAGAAACCGAATCGCCGCCCCCTGGCACAGGACCGGCAGACGCGTCTCTCTCCGGCTGCGACAGCGGCCGGATCGCGTCATAACCGCTCAACAGCGCACGTCCCTTGGTGACGTTGAACGAAAAATCCGCTTCGAAGCACCACGCGTTCAGACAAACCGCGACGTCGTAAGCCAGACAGATCCGTCGCTGCGAAATAGAAGTCGATCAGCCCCGACACACGATCGTCCAGGAAGAAGACGTTGTCGGGGAACAGGTCGGCGTGGATATGCCCATCCGGCAAGATCGGCGGGCCACGCCGCCAGGATGTCCGTCAGCGCCGCATCAAGTTCCGCCGCCAGGCCCGGCTGGATCTCATCCGCGCGCGCCCGGCAGCGATCCAGCAACGGCCGCCAGCCGTGCGGCCCCAAGGCGTTGATCCGTCGCGGCGCGTAAGTCGGCACCGGCGAGGTGAAGCCGGCCAGTGCCGTTCCGACCGGTCCGCAGTGCTCGACCCGCACCCGCCGCGGCCAGACGCCCGGCAGGAATGTCGTGATCGCGGCATGCCGCCCGGACAGCATGACGCAACGCCTCGCCGTCACGCGCCCGGACCGGCTGAGGACAGACGAGCTCGCGCCGCGCCAGATGCTCCATCAGGCCCGAGGAACCACGGCAGTTCGTCGGGATCGACGCGCTTTTCATACAGCGTCAGGATGAAATCGCCGTGCGGTCGTTCGCAGCGAGTAATTGGAGTTTTCAACGCCTTCGGCGATGCCGCGGAACGCGACAATCGTGCCGATGTCGTAATCAGCGAGGAAGGCTGTCCAGCGCCTCGTCGGTGACTTCGGTATAGACGGCCATCGGTCGGCCGCTCAATGCGTCCAGTTTTCGATCCGGTGGTAGCTGAAATTGTCCGCGTAGGCCTTGGCTCGCACCCGACGCTCCTGCGGCAACTCGACCTCATATGCAGCCATTGCGCTCGGCATAGGCGATGGCTTCTTCGCGCGTTTCGAACGTCAGCTTGCACCTGGGTCTGCGTGTCGCCGCCGCCGATCCAGCCCATCAGGCGGATCCGGCACGCTCGGGCGCGTCGGAGTCACGTAGTCCAGCACCCAGTCATGCGTCCTGGCCCAGCCGGACTGCATGGCGGACTTCGGCGGCTGGAAGATGCGGGCACGCATGAACAACGCTCTCCGTCTCAACATGGTCGGGGCGGCGGGACTCGAACCCACGACCTCCTGTACCCAAAACAGGCGCGCTACCAGGCTGCGCCACACCCCGACACACTGCGCCCGGACCCTATGGGTGGCAGCGCCCGGATGCAAGGGCGCCGTTAGGGGGCGTTGCCAAATATCCGTTGCTTGACGATATCGCCGACCCGAATGCCCAATTTGGACGTCGTGCCTGCATCGACCTCCAAAGCGGCCCTGACCGGACCGCCCGCGTCGATCACGGCAAGACTGCGCGGCACGGTGTTTTCTGCGATCGAACGGATGGTTCCATCATTATTGACGAAAATCATGTCCAGCGAGACCAGGGTGTTTTTCATCCACATTTGGGTCGGCTGAGGCCGTCCCCAATCGAACAGCATCCCTCCGTCCTCGGGAATCGAGGTGCGAAACATCTCGCCAACCGTCTGCTGGTCCGGCGTGATCGCCATTTCGACGTTGAAAACATGCTCCTTTCCGTCGTGGCCGACGATGACGAGCTTTTCCTTGGGTAATTCGGCCTGAGGCCCTTTGGGATCAGGAGATTGCGCAAAGGCTCCCACGGCCAGGAGCGAGGCGGCCAAAGTCAGCACCAGGCGACGTTTCATGGAAAGCAAATCTCCTTTGTCAAAGTCCGTATCTCATCACGAATGGGGCCGTCGCGCGGCGCATCCAGCAGGGTTGTAAACCAATGGACCGGTGGGTTTCGACCCGCCGCACGATCATAGCGCAACGTTCGAAGCGTCGACTCCGCCTGCGGTGGAAGTCGTTCGGGAACGGGAAACTGGTTCAAAGTTCCCCAGATCAGCGCCCAGCATCGCCCGACGCTCCAGGGATTGTAGCCACCGCCTCCCAATACGATCAGGCGGGGGGCGAGCGCCATGACCTGCCCTACGGTCGATCGATATGCGTTGTTCGACAGCGCAAGCTTTGCCAGCGGATCTTCCAGCAGGGCATCGGCGCCGGCCTGAATCATGATCGCCTGCGGCCTCCGGCGTTCGATCATCGGCAGGACTGCATTTTCAATCACATAGGCGAACTCGTTGTCGTTGCAGCCGGATGGCAGTGGGAAATTCAGCGCCATTGCCCCGGATTTCGGATGCGCGTCGCCACTGAATGGCCATCGGTTGCGTTCATGAAGGCTTATCGTCAACACGCGGGGATCGTTGAGAAATGCGTCCTCCACCCCATCGCCGTGATGCGCGTCGATATCGAGGTAGACGATATTGTCCAGGCCCTGGTCGAGCCAGGTCAGCAAACCAAGGACCGGGTCGTTGAGAAAACAGAACCCCGATGCTCGGTTCGGCCTGCCGTGATGCGTGCCGCCGCCGGGGCAATGCACAATGCCGCCGGATGCCGTCAGCCGGGCCGCAAGGATGACGCCGCCAGCCGACAGGGCCGGACGGCGGAATACTTCAGGGTAAATCGGGTTACCATCGGCGCCGATCCGGTAGGCATCCCGATCCGCAGCACCTATTCCCTGATTGGCCTCGGCTGCTCGAAGTGCGGCGATGTAGGCCGGGCTGTGAAACCGCGTCAGTTCCGCATCAGTCGCCATCGGCGCATCGCGATACACATGATCCGGCAACCATCCCAGCGCCCTGCAAAGATCGGTGCACACCGAGACACGTGGAACCGCGAGCGGATGTTTCGGCCCGTAGCTGGAATTCCGATAGATCTCACTGCCGATATAGATCGGCCTCATGACGAAGAGGATATCGCCGACAGGCCGATGACGCTGCGCAGTATGTAAGCTGCTGGTCTTTCCAACACGATTCCGACCCAAACCCTGCCGGTCACGATCTCTGCGGCATCGCCTGCGGTATGATCGTCGTGACGATGGACGCGTCGAGCGCCTCGTAGTCGTGATAGCCAATCGTGGCGTAAAGTTCGGCACGAGTTTGCATGGAGTCGACCATGTTCTGCGTGCCGCCGTCGCGCTTGATGGCGGCGTAGAGCTTCTCCTGCGCTTTGTTGGCGACACGCAGGCTCGACACTGGCCAGATGACCATCTTGTAGCCCATCTCTTCGAATTCGGCGGCCGTGAAGAACGGCGTGCGGCCAAACTCCGTCATGTTCGCCAACAAGCGGAACGCCAGGCAGACGTGCGGCAACTTCCTTGAACATCTCGGCCGTCGTTAAGGCTTCGGGGAAAATTGCGTCGGCGCCTGCCTCAAGAAAAAGCTTTCCACGCGCGACCGAACCGTCGATCCCTTCGGAGGCCGCCGCGTCCGTCCTGGCAATGATATAGAGATGGCGCCTCGCCTTGCGCGCGGCCGCGATCTTTGCGGCCATATCGTGCGGATCCGCCAGCTTCTTGTCGTTCAGATGGCCGCATTTCTTCGGCAGAAGCTGATCCTCGATATGCACGGCGGCCGCGCCGGCATCCTCGAAACTGCGGATCATGTGCATCACGTTGAGCGCTTCGCCATATCCGGTGTCACCGTCCACCAGCAGAGGAAGCCCGGTGGCACGGGTGATCTGGCGGACGAAGAAACAGACTTCGTCGACGGTGATCATGCCGAGGTCGGGTATGCCCATGGACGCAGTCATCGCGGCGCCGGACAGGTACAGCCCCTCGAACCCTGCTCGCTTGGCCTGAAGACCGGCCTGGCCGTTATGGGCACCGGGCATTTGCAAGATGCCTGGACGCGCCAGCAACGCGCGAAACCGCTCACCCGCCGGCGCGGAGGGTAGATCGTCAGCGACGAGATAGGTCATGGCAGTCTCCTTTCCCTCCCCGATAGCGGAACCGCCGGCCGGCGAACAGGGGCGCAGCCCTGCGCGCCGCCAGGAACAGCCAGAACGCGGTCGCGCCTCGCCTAGCCTCGCCGGGCCTGTGCAACGGCCTTCTGAAGATCCGGAAGGTCGATGGCACCAGGGACAAGATCAGACCCAATCACCAGCGCGGGCGTACCTTGAATGCCAATCTTACGAGCCAGCTTGAGATTTGCGTCGATCCGGGCTTGCACGATCGGGTCTTGCATGTCCCTGGCCATGCGCGGCCAGTCCAGACCGAGGCCGCGCGCAGTCTCTTCGAGCTGCTGAAGCGTCGTATCACGCGGGAGCTTCATCACCGCCTCCCGCATCTTCACATAGGCTCCCTGGTTCTGCGCCGCCATCAGCGCCTTGGTGCCAAGGACACTTTCCGGACCGAGGATTGGGAGGTCCTTGAAAACGAGGCGAACCTTTTTGTCCTCGGCGAGGAAGCTGTCCATGACGGGCTCCATCCGCCGGCAGTACGGACAGCGGGTGTCGAAGAATTCAACGATCGTGACGTCCCCATTGGGATTGCCGGCAACCGGGTCGGCGGGACTGACGAGTTCATCCCGCGAATTGGCGATGGCCGCCTTGGCAGACTTCGTCGCCTTTGGCGTTGTCATCCGCCTGAAGGGCGATCACGGCGTCACGCAGGATCGACGGATCCTGCTTCAGGGCATCACGCAGGATCGAGACGATCTCAGCCCGCTGCGCCGGGGTGAATTCGGCTGCCTGACCGCGTGGACAGACGGCACCCCAGACGACGGCCAATGTCAGGGCAAGTAGCCAGCGGCTCATAAGACAAATCCTCTCGGCCAGGGGCGGTCCCGGCGTGAGGCCGGGAAAAAATCATCCCCTTTATGCCCCGTTCCGATCGGAAGCACCACAAACGCGGATGCGATCGGCTATCGGAACCCGGCCAAGCATGCGTCCGCCGCCATACGCTTGAGGTCATCCGCGAAGCAGTTGTAGCCACCTATGTTGCCGCTATAAGCGAAGCCGTTTAAGCCACAGCGCCTTGACCGAGGCCACAATCCGTTTGCTGGTCCGGTGATAGGTTGGAAGGACTGCGTCGCGGCATGAAGACTCCTACTGTGCAGGTGACGCAGCGACAGCGGCGCAAGCGCCTGCATGCCGTGCTGGCGTTATTGGCATTTTTGCCGAGCTGCTCAACGATCAACTCGGCCAGCAACGCGCTCTTCAGCCCTGGCCCGCAGCCCGGTCAGCCCGGCTTTGTTTCCGGCTTTCTAGGCGGCGTCGCGGCAGACGAGCCACGCGCGGCGCTGGCTGGGCGGGAGGTCTTGTCGGCGGGCGGCACAGCAGCCGATGCGGCGGTCGCTGTCAGCCTGACTTTGGCCGTGACGCTTCCCTCAAGAGCCGGGCTAGGAGGTGGAGGCGCCTGCCTCGCTTACACGCCGGGCGAAAAATCCAAAGCCAAAGGTGTCCCGGAAGCGATCCTGTTTGTTCCGCCCGCGCCAACGGAGAGTGGCACAGGCGGTGATCGGCCCGCCGCTGTGCCGATGCTGATGCGCGGCCTTTACCTTCTGCACGCGCGTTATGGCAGCCAGCCGTTTGAATCGCTCATTTCGTCGGCAGAGCAGCTTGCGCGATTTGGCGTGCCCGTGTCGCGGGCTCTGGCCAAGGATCTGAGCGTCGTAGCCGGTCCCTTGTTCGCGGACCCGGCCGCGCGGGCAACTTTCAGCGTAGGCGGTGCCCCGCTGACCGAGGGTCAGACCTTGCGTCAGCCCGACCTCGGCGCGACCCTTGCACAGATCCGCGTGTCGGGTGTCGGAGCCATGTATCTCGGGGCACTGGCGAATCGGATCGTGCAATCGTCTCCGCTCGTCGGCGGTCCCATCTCGGCAACTGATCTCCGGGCAGGATTGCCGCAACTCGCGGTTCCGTTGATCCGTGATTTCGGCAACGACAAGGTTGCTTTCCTGCCGCCGCCGGCGGATGGTGGCCTGGCCGCTGAATCCGCGTTCAATATCCTGGCCAAGAACCCGGACGATGTCGCGTCTGCCGCGGCCCGGTCGCTGGCTGTAGCATCGCGATGGCGCTCTGGCGGCGTCACCACGGAAGCCCTGCTGGCGTCCACCGATCTGCCGCCTTCGACAGACACGCTTTATCCGGCATCCACCAGTTTCGTCACGCTGGATCGTTATGGCGAGGCGGTGGCTTGTTCGCTGACAATGAACAATTTGTTCGGGACGGGGCGCATCCTTCCGGATCTGGGCTTCATTGCGGCTGCATCTCCGAAAGCCGTAACACCACCGCTTTTGTCCGCGGGTCTGGTATGGAATGAGCACCTCAAAGCATTCAGAGCTGCCGTTGCTGCATCCGGACAATCTGCCGCACCCGTCGCCGTTGCAGTCGGACTGATCAACACACTTCGGACCAATCGGCCACTGAGCGTGCCCGTTCCCGATCCAGGCCGAGCCAACGTCGTCGCGTGTAGTCAGTATCTGCCGGGTGAGAGTGGAAGCTGCGGGTGGGATACCGATCCCCGAGGCGATGGCTTGGCGTTAGGCGCGAATTGATCGAACCGGAACGGCACATCGGACGCCGCTTGCGATAATGACCTGATCGCGTGACGAGGGCGTTGGCAATGCACGGACATGCACGATGGCTTTAAAGGTCGGCAAGGGGGCAATGGCCCCGCCGTTCATGGTGATGGACGTTATTGCCGCGGCGAACGCACGTCAGGCATCCCTGCCCCCCTCTGCGCCGCACGTCATTCGCATGGAGGTCGGCCAACCGAGTACCGGAGCGCCGGCCGGCGCGGTCGAGGCGGTACAGTTGGCGCTGCGTTCCGGCCATCCCCTGGGCTACACGGAAGCGTTCGGGCTGCGATCCTTACGTGAGAGGATTTCCACGCATATCGTGGAATGGTACAGCCTGCCGATTGCGATTGACCGCATCGCGGTCACGGTTGGGGCGTCCGGCGGCTTCATCCTGGCGTTTCTTTCTGCATTCGACCCCGGGGACCGCATCGCGATGGCCGCCCCCTTTTATCCCCCCTACGTCAATATTCTAACGGCTCTCGGTATGAAGCCCGTCGTCCTCCCAACGGGTCCCGAAACACGATTTCAACCCAGCGTGGAGATGCTTGAGGCGCTCGATCCCAAGCCTGACGGCCTGATCATCGCCAGTCCGTGTAATCCGGCTGGAACCATGCTGCATCGTGATGAACTGCGCGATATTGCGACATGGTGCGAGGCCAATGGCGTGCGGTTGATCAGCGACGAAATCTACCATGGCCTGAACTATGAGCATTCGCCCGCCTCTGCGGCTGAATTTTCCTCCCATGCCGTCGTCGTAAACAGTTTCTCGAAATACTTTTCGATGACGGGCTGGCGCGTGGGCTGGATGGTGCTGCCGCCAGACCTCGTGAGGCCGGTGGAATGCCTGGCGCAGAACATGTTCATCAGCGCCCCATATATTTCTCAGGTGGCAGCGCGGGCGGCGATGGATTGCCACGACGAATTGCAGACGAACGTTGCGCGATATCGCCGCTCCCGCGACCACTTGCTGGCCGCCCTGCCGAGAGCGGGTTTCACCAAACTCTCACCCGCGGAAGGTGCCTTCTATTTGTTCGCTGACATTAGTGACCGTTCAAACGACAGCGTGGGATTCTGTGCGCGCATGCTTGCGGAAACGGGCATCGCCGCGACCTCAGGGCTCGACTTCGACCGGGACCGGGGCCAGCGCTTCGTGCGTTTCAGCTATTGCGGGCCGGAGGCAGACATGATGGACGCCGCCATTCGGCTGGCGGCATGGCGCTGAACAACGCGCAGGGTTGCAGCCCGTCGGTCTCGAGGCGAGTAAACAGGTCGGGCCGCTGGTATCAGCCGGTGCGATCTACCTGTTCGGCCAGAGTCCTGGAGTCGCCACTTCCAGCGAATGGCCGTCCGGATCACGAAAATAGAGGCTTGTGCCCCCACGGGGCCAAACCAGGCGGCTTTCGACAGGCACGCCGAACTCGGCCAGATGGGCCTCCCAGAGGGGTAATTCACGCAGCGGGATGGCAAAGGCCAAATGCAGGTTCCCCGCGCCGTGATGCGGTGGAATGAACCCGTCCGCCACCGGTGCCGGCCGATCGGTCATACCCCGACGAAACAGCAGCAGAACCTGCCCACCGGGAACTTCCAACGCGCACATCCGCTCATCCATATAGAGGGCGGAGAATTGGAATATGCGTTCATAGAACGCCTTGGATCGCCCGAGATCGTCGACGTACAGGGAGGTTTCGAGGATGTGGCTTACGCGGGGCATGGCACAGGGTCTTCCGATAAGGCTGTCGGCTGCGTGGGTGACGAAGCGCAACCGGCCGGTGCAGAAGACCTGAGGACGCCGCCGCCGAACCGCAATGGGACAACCCAGCCGCTCGGCCATGAACCATCATTTTCGGGGCAACAGATGGGCGGAAATGGTGCTGCCAGATGGAATTGAACCATCGACCTCCTCATTACCAATGAGGTGCTCTACCCCTGAGCTATGGCAGCGCCTTGGGTACCGGGCGGGGCCGTTACCTAGCGGCTTGCCCCTGTGGGCGCAAGCCTGATGATTACCTTCAGAATCCAGGTCAGTTCTGCATGCCCCACCGCCTGACCGTGCGGTTCTCGATAGTGCGGAAAACGACGTTTTCGACGATCAGCCCGATCATGATGATCGTCAGCAGACCGGCGAAGACCTCAGGGATATCGAGTTGGTTCTTGCTTTCGAAAATGTACCAGCCGAGCCCGCCTTTCCCGGACGCAACGCCAAACACCAGTTCGGCGGCAATCAAGGTGCGCCACGCAAAGGCCCAGCCGATTTTCAGGCCTGCGAGAATCGAGGGGAACGCTGCGGGTATCAGGATGGTCAGCACCAGTCTCAGTCCGGACAGGCCGTAGTTTCGTCCCACCATCCGCAAGGTCTGAGACACGCCCCGAAATCCGGCATGGGTGTTCAGGGCGACAGCCCAAAGCACCGAATGAACCAGCACGAACACCAGGCTGCCGATGCCCAATCCGAACCAGATCAATGCCAGCGGCAGCAGGGCAATCGCCGGCAGCGGGTTGAACATCGCGGTCATGGTTTCGAGGAAATCGGTGCCGATCCGCGTGGTGATGGCCAGCACGGTCAGGATGCCGGCAAGAGTGACACCCGTCGTGAAGCCGATCGCCAGGACCTGTAGAGACGCCCAGGCGCGGTCGGGAAGTACGCCGGACGATACCGCAGCCCACCACGCGGAAATCGTCGCGGAAAACGTCGGAACCAGCAGCTCATTGTCGAGATTTCGTGCGTAAACCTCCCAGATGATGACCAACAGCACGATCAGGCACGGTCTTCCGCAGCCATGCCTGATTGTACAGCCGTTCGAAGGGCGTGAGCCGTTTTTCGACCATGCCGAAATCCTGCGATCCGCGCTGGGCTCTGGATGATCTCGGGTCTGATCGCCATGTCAGACATGTTCCTCTTCCTCCACCCGATCGACGAACAGCATATCGTGTATGCGCGCTTCCAGCGCGCGGCCCTGCCGGGATCGCTGCCGCGCGGGACACTGTTCAGCTCGGCCTTCACCTGACCGGGATGCGGCGAAAGCAGCAGAATGCGGTTGCCGATTTTGACAGCCTCGGGGATCGAGTGGGTCACGAACAGGACGGTGAAATGCGTCTCATCCCAAAGCGTCAAAAGCTCGTCCTGCATCCGCTGACGGGTCAGCGCGTCCAGCGCGGCGAAGGGTTCATCCATCAGCAGGATATCGGGCTCCATCGCCATGCCGCGGGCGATCGCGACACGCTGCTTCATGCCGCCTGACAACGTGTGCGGATAGGCGTCGGCGAAGCGCGTCAGATGCACCTTTTCGATGTACTGCATGGCCTTCTCATCGGCTGCCTTGCCACGGAGCTTTCCCGACGTCCGCAGGGCGAAGACAACGTTCTGCCGCACGGTCTTCCAGGGCAGCAGCTGGTCGAATTCCTGGAAACACCATCATCCGGTCAGGACCGGGCCGCGTGATGCGTTGCCCTTTGAGCGTGATCTCACCCTCGACGGCGCCATGTAGCCGCCGACGGCCTTCAGCAGCGTGGACTTTCCGCAACCGGAGGGACCCAGAAGCACAAAGCGGTCTGACTGCTGAACTGCAAAATCGACCCGGTAGGTCGCGGTGACCAGGTGGTCGCGGGTCTTGTAGTGAAGCGTCACGCCTCGGACATCCAGCAGTGGCTGCGGAAGTGTCATATCCAAATTTCTGCCCCTTCGACGCTTTCGTTCCCATTACAAAGACCTATACAAGGTTGCGTGGCGTGCGTCTTGTCCCCACGCTGCGGACTGAAAGGGAGAGAACGGTCATGACGGGCATTCGCACCATCCTGCGCAATCACATGAAGGAAAAACTGGCCCGCGATGAGGTCGTGGCCTCGATGACGGTGCGTCTCGCGCCGCTCGATCGAGATCGCGCAGATCGCCAAGACGGCCGGCTTCGACACGCTTTATGTCGACCTGGAGCACAATACGCTGTCGATCGACACGTGCTGCCAGATCTGCATCGCGGCCCAGACAGATCGGCATCACGCCGCTGGTCCGGGTGCCGGCGAACACACCTGAATACATCTGCCGGGTGCTGGATGGTGGCGCGATGGGCGTGATCACGCCGCATGTCCGTTCCGCCGCCGAAGCGCGCGCGATGGTCGAACTGGTGAAGTTTCCACCGCTCGGCCACCGTTCGGCAGGCGGCGCCCTTGTCACATTACGGCTATCGCAGCTTTCCGATGGCC
This sequence comes from uncultured Alphaproteobacteria bacterium, assembly GCA_963771475.1. Taxonomy (GTDB): domain Bacteria; phylum Pseudomonadota; class Alphaproteobacteria; order Acetobacterales; family Acetobacteraceae; genus Rhodopila. Next base: position 333,238 of record CAVYTN010000031.1, read on the forward strand.
GAAACCAATGCGGCGATGAACGACGCAACGTCGCTGGTGGTGATGATGGAGACGGTCGCCGCGCTTGAGAATGTCGAGGAAATCATCGCCACCGAAGGCGTGGATATGCTGCTGATCGGCAGCAACGATCTGTGCGCCGAGATGGGAATCACCGGCCAGTATGATCATCCCCGTCTGAACGCGGCGTTTGAACGGTCGATCGCGGCCGCGCAACGGGTCGGCAAATACGTCGGCATCGGCGGGCTCGCCAGCCGGGATGACCTGATGACGAAGTTCGTGCAGATGGGCGCCCGTTACGTCTCGACCGGGACCGACCTGGCGATTTCTGCTAGGTGCGTGCGCGCAAAGGGCGAAGTTTGTTCGCGATATTCCGTAAGGACTTCTGCCAAACGTCGTGCTTCTGGTTAGTCGACGGTCTGCTTGGTTCTGCCTGCTCCAAACCTCAATGTGCAGGCAGATACCAGGGAGTCGAGCGATCCGAACACGTGCGCTCCGGCGCCTGACAACTGGCGCGTTTTCGATTGCAAGCTCCCGGCATCACCCAAGACGAGGGCGCCGGCATGTCCCATCGCGATGCCCTCCTTGGCCTCCCGCCCGGCGATCAGCGCAAAAAGCGGCTTGCGGGCGCCAAGTCGCAGATAGGCCCGGGCACACTCTTCTTCCTCGGAGCCGCCGACTTCGCCCACCAGGATGATCCCCTGGGTTCGTGGATCGTCGAAAAAAACCGGCAGAAGGTCAGCGAATCGCACGCCCTTGACGGGATCGCCGCCCACGCCGACCCAGATACTCTGGCCTATGCCGTTCTGCGCCAGGCGGTATCCGACCTCGTATGACAGCGTTCCGCTCTTGGTCATGATGGCGAGCGGCCCCGGTCGGAGGCAGACATCGGGCAGGAAGCCCAGTTTGCACTCGCCGGGAATGGCGAGCCCAGGCGTCGATGCGCCAACCCAGACAGCCCCCGCCCGCCGCACCAGCCTGCCGATCCGGATCGCATCGTGCAGCGGCACGCCCTCGGCAACGGTCACGATCAGCTTGATCCCGGCGGCGAGCGCTTCCTGGACGGCGGCCAGTGTTTCACCGGGCGGTGCCATGGCCACTGATGCGAGCGCTCCCGTTGCGACCACGGCATCGGCACAGGAGGCGAAGACGGGCATCCCGTTGACGTCCGATATATCTGTCCGGCTGGACGTGCCGCCAACGATGTTCGTCCCGTATTGGCGCATCAGAGCGGCATGTGTGCGCCCCATGCGACCCGTGATCCCCTGAACGATAACCGGTGTCGCCCGCGAAAGACTGCCGATCACGCGCCGGCTCCCACAACCTTGCGGAGCCTGGCCAGAGCCTCCGTCAGATCCTCAGTGACCAGCATTCCGGGTTGGGCCTCCTGGAGAATCCGTTGCGCTTCGGCGGCATTTCGACCGACAAGCCGAGCAATGACCGGCACTTGAAGTGAGGGCGATGCCTTAATGGCCTGAGACAGCAACCCGGCGAATTCGCTCAAGTCCGTGATACCGGCGAAAATATTGACGAGGACCGCTTTCAGGCTAGGCCGGCCGGTAATCCACTCAAGCACGCGGATCAGCCGAACCGGACTGCCGCGCATCTGACCAGTGCGGATGTCGCAAAAATTCAGCGGCCTCATGCCGCGATCCGTGAGTTCGTCGATCAGCATCATCGACAGGCCGGCGCCTGTCGTTACCAGACCGATCTCTCCATCAGGGTCGAGTTCGACATAGTCGAAGCCTTCCGACAGCTTGCGCCCAGCATCAGCGTAAACTGCCGGCCGTTGAGCAAGAAGGGCGGCCAGGTCCGGCTGCCGGTCAATGGCATTGAGGTCGATGACCAGTTTCGCGTCAGCCGCAACACATCCGGCCTCAGAGACGAACAGCGGATTGATTTCGGCTAACGCAAGTTCGCGTTCCACCAGCAATTCGCCAAGCTTACGCCCGACTGACATGACCTGGCTGCGCCATGCCGGCGGTTCGCCCTGCAGCAATTCGTCCAACGCTTCGCCGATGGCCGCCGGATGGGGTGGGCAGACAAGTCCTCTGACAGCGCCTGATTCCTCGACATCAACGCCGCCATCTGCCGCGTACATGACGCGCAACCCATAGCTCGCGGCATCGACCATGATCGACAAATAGCGTTCTGTCCCGAGGGCGACCGGCTCAACCAGACAGGTCTCCACACGGTGCGTCTTGAGTTTTGATCCGAGGAGCCGGTCCAAAGCCTGATTGACCGCGTCAACTGTCGTGCAGCGGGCAATTCCGCCCGCTTTTCCGCGTCCACCGACGGGTACCTGGGCTTTGACGACCCATGGACCTTCACCGTTCAATCCAGCGATCGGCGTTGCTGTTTCTACGCCGTCCGGCACCACGATCCCATGACGCCGCAGCAGCGTCTTTCCGTCCGCCTCAATGAGCAGCACGCTAAAAGGTTCCCATACCCAGGACACCTTCGACCGGATCGAACGCGTTGACGATCTTCTTGCCGATCAGATCGCGCAGCGTCTCCGTGGCACCGCCGCCCAGCGAGCCATAGCGGGCACCGCGATACAGCCGTGAAACCGGGAATTCGTCGGTGAATCCGAACCCGCCATGAACCTGTATCGCTTCACTCGTGACGCGGAGCGACATCTCGTTGCAGAAGACCTTGGCAGTGGCGGCCATGAACGGGTCAGGAAACGGATTCGCCGTCAGGCAGGCCCTGTAAAGCAGGCCGCGGGCTGCCTCGATATCCTTGAACATGTCTGCGAGCTTCCAGCGGATGCCCTGGAAGTCGGAGATCGGGTGATTGAAGACCTCGCGTTCCCGAACGTATTTCACGGCCTCGTCGAAGGCTCCTTCGGCCAAACCCAGAGAAATGGCAGGGTTCAGACAGCGCTGGGTATTGAAGGCAGACAGCAGCTTGCGGAACCCGTCTTCGCGGATCACGAGGTTTTCCAGCGGCAGTTCGCAGTCGTTGAACTGAATCTCGTGCAGGTTCTCGCCACCCATGGTGTGATAGGAGGCTGTCACCTCGAAGCCTTTGGTGTCCGGCTCGACCAGGGCACAACCGATCCCCTCCCGGCCCGGCTTGCCGTCGACCCGGGTGAAGACGACGAACATCCCGGCCTCGCGCGCACGGCTGATGAGGGTCTTGGTACCCTTCAGGACGACACGATCGCCGACGATCCGCGCATTGGTCCGAAAATTCGCGACGTCGGTGCCGGCATGGGGTTCCGTCATGCAAACCGCGAGGATGCAATCGCCGCTGACGACCTGAGGCAGAATGCGTTCGCGGATCGACGGCGGCGCATAACGGGCGATCACCCTGGTCTGAACACCGGCCTCCCCCAGGACGGCCATCGCCGTGACGTAGTCGACCTTGGCGATCTCTTCCAGGATCAGCGCGGTGTCGAGGATCGGCAGACCGAGGCCGCCATACTCCTCGGGGACGGACATGCCGAGCACGCCGAGTTCGGCGAGCTTTTTCATATTTTCCCAGGGGAATGTCCCGTCCATCCAGCGCATGGCGTTGGGTTTGAAGACGTGCTGCGCCAGATCCCGAACGGACGCCACCATCTCCCGCTGCTGCTCGCTGATGTGGAAGTCCATCGCTTCGTCCCTCTCTGGTTAGCCCGACTGTAAGCCCGTGCCGGCGCAAAGCAACGGTGAGACCGGCGATCGAAGTTGGGCTATGCCGTCACGAGGACCCGCGCTATAGGCAGGCCATGGCTGCGGTGCGTCCCCTGATTCGCATAGCCGTCAATGTTGCCATCGATGGCACAATGGCGGCCCTTTCGGTGCCCGTGGCACGCTGGCTTGCAGACCCTGCGACGGCGGGCCTCGTGTCACCCGCACAGTTATTGCTTGGCGCCATCGCCCTGCTGCTTGCAGGCGTCCCTTTCCAGCTTTCGCTGCAATACTGGCGCTTCGCCGCCATGGGCGATCTGCTGACGGTGGTGGCAAGCGCGTGTGTCGGTGCCGGACTCTTTTCGGGCATCGCAGCTTTAACAGGCCTGATGCCCCTGTCTCCGACTTTCCCTGTCATTCATGCCTTGACCCTCTTGGCATTTCTCGGGGCGCCGCGAGTCATATACCGGTGGGGCCGCGGTCGGCGCGCACCCGGTCAGGCACCGGCCGCGGCGTCGTCGGCCCTGCTCGTCGGCAGCATCGAGGATGCCGATCTTTTCATCCGCGCCCTGTCGCATGACCGGCGCCAGACGCTGCGCGTCGAGGGCCTTATCGTATCGTCCAACCGTCAGACGGGGCGACGCCTTCAGGGGCACCCGATCCTAGGGTCGCTCACTGACGCACAAGCCGTGCTGCGTCAGATGCAAACCGAAGGCCGCCTGCCCGGCATGCTGGTCTTTGTGACGCCGGAGCTGGCAGGGCCCCTCCTTGCGCGCGTCGTGGCGGAGGCCGATCGCTTTGGGCTTCTGGTCCGGCAGGCACCGCGCCCGACGGCGCTTGCCGACCCCGACCAACCGCGCCCGGTGGAACTCCGGCCAGTCGCGATCGAGGATCTGCTGAACCGACCTCAGGTTCCGCTTGATCGCGACGGAATGGCGCGGCTTATCCAGGGGCGGCGCGTCGTGGTGACGGGCGCCGGTGGCACAATCGGCAGCGAACTGGCGCGTCAGGTCGCCGCATTTGGTCCCGGCACGCTCATTCTGATCGACAATGGCGAATACGCCTTGTGGCAGATAGACCTGGAACTGGCGGAGACGCATCCGCGGGTCAGCCGGAAAACGATGATCGCGGACATCCGTGATGAGGCGCGCGTTCGGGCTATTTTCGACGAAACCAGACCGGAACTGGTCTTCCATGCCGCGGCGCTGAAACATGTTCCGATGGTCGAAGCCAATCCGCTGGAGGGCCTGACCACGAACGCGGCAGGCACCCGGCACGTAGCCGATGCGGCGCGTGCTGTCGGGTCGCTGGCCATGGTGCTGATATCGACGGACAAGGCCGTCAACCCCACGAGCGTGATGGGCGCATCGAAGCGGTTGGCCGAAATGTATTGCCAGGCCCTGGACATTGCGGCGCAGACCTCACAACAGGGGATGCGCTGCATCACCGTGCGATTTGGCAACGTCCTTGGGAGTACCGGCTCCGTCGTTCCACTGTTTCAACGCCAATTGGCCAAGGGTGGTCCCCTCACCGTCACCCACCCTGACATGCAGCGCTATTTTATGACGGTCCGGGAAGCTGTCGGTCTCGTCCTGCAAGCGAGCGTCCTCGGGGTTGGCGGCGCGTCGCTGCCGTCCGGGGAAAACGGCGGCATCTTCGTCCTCGATATGGGCGAGCCGGTGAAGATCGTCGATCTCGCCCGGCAGATGATCCGGCTCGCCGGATTGCAGCCCGACCAGGACATCGAAATACGCTTCACAGGCCTTCGTCCCGGCGAAAAGCTTTATGAAGAAATGTTCCACGGCAAGGAGCCGCCGGTACCGACGGGTTACGCGGGCCTGCTGATGGCCTCCCCCCGGACTGCCGACCCGGCAATCGTCGCCCGCGCGATCGATGAGATCGGCAGCGCTTGCCGCGGCAACCAGGTACGCCTGGCACTCACGCTCCTGAGCCGCCTGATCCCCGAATTCGAGCACAACGCCAATGGCGCGGCCGGCGAAGTGCGTGCCTGACAGAGGTTGCATGACCACGAGAACGCCGATCCCATTCCTTGATCTAAAGGCACAACAGACCCGCATCGCGGAGGATCTGCGCAAGCGCATCGATGCCGTGCTGGGCCATTGCCAGTTCATTCTCGGGCCAGAGGTCCAGGAACTGGAAACAGCCCTCGCTCGTTTCTGTGGCGCAAGCCATTGCGTCACCGTCAGTTCCGGTACGGACGCTTTGCAGATTGCCATGATGGCCGAAGACATCGGACCCGGCGATGCCGTGTTCCTCCCAGCCTTCACCTACACGGCCACCGCGGAAGTCCCTCTCCTGCTCGGGGCAACGCCGGTATTTGTCGATGTCGATCCGCGCACATTCCAGATCGACCCAGTGCATTTGCAACAGCGAATCGCCGAAACCCAGGCTGCCGGCAAACTGCTTCCCCGCGCTGTTATCGGTGTGGACCTGTTCGGCCAACCGGCCGACTGGGTGGCCCTTCGATCGGTCGCGGATGCGAGCGGTCTGTTCCTGATTGATGATCTGGCGCAGAGCTTCGGTGGATCGTTGCACGGGGTCATGCTTGGATCCCAGGCCGACGCAACGGCAACCAGTTTTTTCCCCTCCAAGCCATTAGGTGCGTATGGGGACGGAGGCGCGCTCTTCACGGAATCCGCCGACAAGGCAGACCTGTATCGAAGCCTTCGGACACATGGCGAAGGCAAGACGCGCTACGAGGTGCTTCGAACCGGCATGAATGGCCGCCTGGACTCCTTGCAGGCGGCAGTACTCCTCGCGAAGCTGGCGGTGTTCCCCGAAGAGCTTGCGGCGCGGGAGAAGATCGCACGCGCCTATGACCAACGTCTCGGCAATGCCGTTGTCGTGCCCAAGCGCGTGCCGGACAGTACCAGTGCCTGGGCGATTTATGCGATCCTGCTGCCGAGCGAAGCTGCAAGAGACCAGATGCAGGGAAACCTGCGGGGACAGGGTATCCCGACCGCTATCTATTATCCGCGCCCATTGCATTTGCAGCCAGCCTACAGCCAACACCATGACGGGATCGAGCTGCCGGTCTCCGAGGATCTGGCCAAACGCATTCTGGCGTTGCCGATCCATCCGGATCTGTCGGATCAGGACGTCGCTCAGATCTGCGATGCGGTGCTGGAGTTCAATCTGAGCGTCTGCCAGACACGGCTGGTAAGTACCCATAATCCTGCCGAAGGGTGCGAGGTCTTGCTCCGGCCCGCATCTCCCGCCCGGCATGTTCCATGCCGGGCGGCTGGTTAACACTTCGTCAACCTCTCATGTCCAGGATACCGGGGCATGAGAAATGCCGCGCTTGCCATCGTTTCTGAACCTGACCCACGCGTTCGCCAGGTGTTGCGCGTCGAGTTGGCGCACGCAAACTGGACCGTACTGGTCGCAGGTGACGCCGACGAAGTCGAATACCTGGCCACCAAGACAATGGCCCAAATGATCGTTCTCGACGTCAGTACCATCAAACTGCGCGGCTACAGTGCATGCGCACGCATCAGGCGTCAGACTGGATATGAGACGCGCCCGATTATCCTGACTGCCGCGAATGCTGAAACCAGGGACGCCGAGGCCGCAGGCACTGCGGGGGCAACTGCGCTTCTGGCGAAGCCTTACTCGGTCAGCAAATTGTTTCAGGTCGTCAAATCCGGCCTGGCGGCAAACGACCCGCTGCGTGCAGCCCTTCCGGTGGGACCGGAGCGAATGTTGGACTGGTCCACCGCTGCACACTGGTCCTATGGCGCCGGCTCGGCCTGAGGCAAGGCGGACGTCCGATGCCCGTTGTCTCCGGCCCTACCGTTCAGATACCGTTGAAACGTGTAACTTGAGTGATGGCGTGGTCCGCGGCAATGTCGACTCCCTCATGAAACTTATTGGTGCACTGAGTTCGGCTGGCATCGAACTGATCGCTGAAGGGATAACCAGTGCAGGGGGTGGTCGAGGCGTCAGGCTGAAAGAGCCGAATCAATGACGGTCGTCCCGACCATCGCAGGATATCTGTTGCAATAAGAGTTTCAATTGTTCCTATTCGGGTCACGACCTGTGATTCGCGTGCTCGCACCGTTCACCCGGCTCATGCACAGGCCACTACCGGGTACCGCCTCATCGTGCTGATATCGCTGCCGGTAATCAAAAGCGAATGCCACGCGCCCGGAGATCGCCGATATTCCGACAATTCCCATCGCACGTGGCTTCTGTTCCTGTCAGACGATGGATTGGCCCGTCTTCGCCCAATCGGCGAGGAAGGTCGCCAGCCCCTTCTCTGTCAGCGGATGGTTGAACAGCGAACGAAGAACGGCGGGAGGGAGGGTTGCGACATGAGCGCCCAGCTTCGCAGCCTCTATAACATGCAGCGGGCTACGCACGGATGCGACCAACACCTCTGTATGGAAGTCGTAATTGCCGTACATCTGCACGATGTCGGCAATCAAACCCATTCCGTCCCAGCCGATGTCGTCGACGCGACCAACGAAGGGGCTGATGAACGATGCCCCGCTCTTCGCGGCCAGCAGAGCCTGGGCTGCCGAGAAACAGAGGGTCACGTTGACCATCGTTCCGTCACGACGCAAATGGCTGCAAGCGCGCAACCCATCCGGCGTGAGAGGAACCTTGATGCAGACATTATCGGCGATCTTCCGCAGTACGTTCGCCTCAGCCATGATCTGATCGTATTCGGTGCCTGCCACCTCGGCGCTGACCGGTCCCGGCACGATCGCACAGATATCTCTGATGACCTCTTTGAAGTCTCTTCCTGATTTCGCCACCAACGACGGGTTCGTGGTGACCCCATCAAGCAATCCGCTGCTCGCAAGAGAGCGAATTTCCGCCAAATCAGCGGTATCGATGAAGAATTTCATGCCAACACTCCCCAACGGTGGTCCAATAGCAAACTCCGACCGTGACTATACCGCATGTCATCGATCACCCCAAAGATGGGATTAGAAGCGGTACGCAGGGTGAGCGTGCTCCTGCCGTACCCGTTTCCTGGCCCATTCGACTATATGGTTCCTGACGGACTGGACCCCAAACCCGGTGACGTGGTCGTGGTTCCGCTGAACCGGCGTGAGATCGTCGGCGTCGTCTGGGATACGGCGCCTGATGGCAAACTACCGCCGCACAGACTGAAGAGCATCGTCGGCATCCTGAACACGCCCCCGATGCTGGAACCCTTGCGCCGGTTCGTCGATTGGATAGCAGCCTATACGCTCGCACCGCCAGGCGATGTCATGGCCATGGCACTGCGCGTTGTCGCAGCGGCAACTTCCCTCAAACCCATCCTGGAATACACCCGCACGACCCCCCAACCCGCCGTGAAAATGACGCCCGCGCGCCGCCAGGTGCTCGACATCCTGGCCAGGCATGAACCCATGCAGGGACCGGCCTTGCAAAGGGAAGCGGCCGTTGGGTCAGCCGTGCTGCGCGGCATGGTCGATGCCGGACTGCTTGACAACGGCGGCTGTGACAGCAGAACCGTTTGGTAAGCCAGACCCGGACTATAGCCACCCAGCCCTATCAGGTGCGCAGCAAGATGCAGCCGCAGGCCTGACCAACGCCGTGCGCGAGCATGCGTTCTCGGTGACGCTGCTGGACGGGGTCACAGGGTCCGGTAAGACTGAGGTCTATCTGGAGGCGATTGCCGCTTCTCTGCAAGCCGGTCGGCAGGCTCTGGTGATATTGCCGGAGATCGCCCTGTCAGCTCAGTGGGTCGATCGCTTCCGACGCCGCTTTGGGACCGCACCTGCCGTCTGGCATTCCGACCTGTCGTCCCGCATCCGGAAAATCACGTGGCAGGCGGTCGCGGAAGGCCGAGCACCTGTTGTGGTGGGTGCCAGGTCCGCTCTGTTTCTGCCGTTTCCCGACCTCGGACTGGTTGTGGTGGATGAGGAGCATGAGACAGCGTTCAAGCAGCAGGACGGAGTCGTCTACAACGCACGCGACATGGCCATCGTACGCTCTCGGTTATGTGCCTGCCCGGCGATCCTGGTTTCTGCGACCCCCAGCCTGGAGACGGTCACAAACGTCGAAACCGGTCGCTACCACCATCTGAGGCTTCCCAATCGCCATGGCGGGGCGTCGATGCCGACCATCAGCCTGGTTGACCTGCGCGAACACCCGCCAGACCGCGGGAAATTCCTCTCGCGACCCGTCATAGAAACGGTCCGCGACACGCTGCTTCGTGGCGAGCAGGCAATGCTTTTTCTGAATCGCCGCGGCTACGCACCCCTGACTTTGTGCCGCGCATGTGGACATCGCATGCAATGCCCGAACTGCTCCGCGTGGCTTGTCGAGCATCGAATCCGGCAGCAGCTACTCTGCCATCATTGCGGCCATACGATCGCGATACCTCCGGAATGCCCGTCCTGCGGCGCAAAGGAAAGCCTGACACCGATCGGTCCAGGCATCGAGCGCATAACGGAAGAGGCCGCTTTGCTTTTTCCGGCGGCGCGACGGCTCATCATGGCCAGCGATACGATCGTCGGACCTCAGGCGGCCGCGACCGCCGCGCACACGATCGAAGCCAGGGAGGTCGATTTGATTATCGGCACCCAGCTTGTCGCAAAAGGCTGGCATTTTCCGCACCTCACATTCGTCGGCGTGGTGGATGCCGATCTGGGCCTGGCCGGCGGGGATCTGCGCGCGGCTGAGCGGACTGTGCAACTGCTGCACCAGGTCGCCGGTCGCGCCGGGCGTGCGGAAGCACCGGGGTCAGTGGCTCTTCAGACGTTCGTGCCCGAACACCCCGTGATGCAGGCCCTGCTTAATGGCGATCTGGACGCGTTCATGGCGAGCGAAGCAGAGGCACGACGCGAGGGAGAATGGCCGCCGTTTGGCCGCCTTGCTGCGCTGATCGTCAGTGCCGAGGCGGCATTGGTTGCCGACGCCGTCGCTCGGGACCTCGGTCTGGCAGCACCACGCGGGGAAGGCATCGTCGTGCTGGGGCCCGCGCCGGCGCCATTGGCCTTGTTGCGCGGCCGCCATAGGCGCCGCCTGCTACTGAAGGTGCGGCGCGATATGGCCGTTCAGCCTATTCTTTTGCAGTGGCTTACGAGAATTAAGGTCCCCACTAGTGCACGCGTCGACATCGACGTCGATCCAATATCATTCCTGTGACGAAAGACGCCGGTTCATCGTCGAATGCGGCTTCGATGCTGCCTACTTGCGCCGATTCTCAAGCTTGAGCACTCTCCCGATCCATCAAAAGCAAGGGCCCTCCGACGGCCAGCACCATGCTCAGGGAAAAGATGCGTCCAAATGAATGATAACGGGTCTCCACTCCTGTCCGTACGGAACGTAACGCTGCGGTTTGGTGGCGTCGTCGCACTGGACTCCGTCAGTTTCGATGTCACGAAAGGCCAAATCGCCGGGCTGATCGGCCCCAACGGGGCCGGCAAAACAACGCTCTTCAACTGCCTGAGCCGCCTCTACCAGCCAAGCGCCGGAGAGATCCACTTCGAAGGTCGGTCAGTCCTTGCCCTGGCCAGGCACCAGATCTCATCAGTCGGGATTGGGCGCACGTTCCAAAATGTCGCATTGTTCGATCGCCTGACCGTGCTGGAAAACATCATGGTTGGGCGCCATAGCCGGACACACGCTGGATTTTTGGCCAATGCCTTCCGCTTGCCGACGGTCGGACGCGAGGAGGCCGTAGTACGCCGGCGGGCCATGGAACTGATCGACTTCATGAACCTGGAAGCCTTCACGAACCGGGTGGCGGCCGGGTTACCCTTCCCTATCCGCAAACGCGTGGAACTCGCCCGCGCACTCGCCGCAGAACCGAAGCTGCTTCTCCTCGACGAACCAGCGGCTGGTTTGAACCACGACGAAGTCCATACGCTCGAGACTCAGATTCGTCGGGTTCGCGACATCCAGGGCATCACGGTACTCCTTGTCGAGCATCACATGACGCTTGTGATGTCCGTCTCCGACAAGGTTGTGGTCGTCAACTTTGGCCGCAAGATCGCGGATGGGACGCCGGATGAGGTTCGCCAGAACCCTGACGTCATCCGGGCCTATCTTGGCACAGCCGCGTAGGCCGATCAGCAGAGGCGCTGGCAGGACGCGGTGTCGTCAGAACGGAACGTCCCCACAGATCGTGATGCGGTGCATGATGCGGGTCTCTGCCGGGTAGTCGTTGACGGCAAAATGCTGCGTGCAACGATTGTCCCAGAAGGTCAGTGTTCCCGTCTCCCAACGAAGCCTGCAGGTGAATTCCGGCCGAATCGAATGCTTCATGAAGAAATCGATCAGCGGCTGGCTTTCTTCATCCGTCATGCCGTCAAAATGCTGGACATGCCCACCGATATACAAGGCTTTCCGGCCCGTCTCGGGATGCGTGCGGACGAGGGGATGAACGCTGGTGGTCTGAACGTTTCCCGGATCCTTCACCTTCATTTCACTCATCTGCCGAGCGTAGCGCTCCTTCCGGGATACTCCACCGGCAGACTTGAAGTTGTCACCCACGCAGACGGTGTGGAGCTGGTTCGCCACGGCCTTCATGCCGTCCGACAACAATTCATACGCCAGGTACTGATTGGTGAAGAGCGTGTCTCCACCTGACGACGGAACTTCCTTTGCGTAAAGCATGGTCCCCATCGCCGGGCTGGGCGAGAACATCTGGTCCGTATGCCATGAGCCGCCGAAATTCTTTTTGTCGGTCGGTCGCTTGATGATGGCGAGAACCTCTGGGTAATCCGCCATCCCCTCCATGAATGGATGAAGGTGGATGTCTCCCCACCGGCGGGCGAAGGCCAATTGCTGTGCCGGCGTCAAATCCTGGTCGCGGATGGCGATGACGAGATTGTCCAGCAGAGCGGAGCGGATTTCGGCGAGAACCTCTTCCGACGGTTCACGGGACAGGTCGACGCCTCTGACCTCCGCGCCCAAGGAACCGGCAATTTTCTGCACCTGGAGGTGCCGGTACTGGGTATTACGTGGTGCGTTCATGGAGCTTCCCCCTTTTCTGGGGCTAGCATGACTCCACTTCGCTCCGCCTGGCAAGCCGGCCAGCCTTCAGCCGCGCCTCTGCCAAAGCACGGCTGAACAAAGGTTTAAAGACGCATCTGATCCCTGCCTGATCGCCATCCCCAGATTGCAGCCTCGGGAATGGACAGACGGATGGCAGGGAAAGCCGCATCAATACATGTGCTGGCCACCATTGATCGACAATGTCGATCCAGTAATGAATTCTGCCTCGTCCGCCGTAAGGAACGCGACCCCGCGCGCGATGTCCTCGGCATGTCCCAGGCGTCCGATCGGAATCTTTGCAACGATCTTGCGCAGAACTTCCCCCGGAACGGCGCGGACCATTTCTGTATCCACATAACCCGGCGCGATCGCGTTGACGGTTATGCCGTACCTGGCACCTTCCTGAGCCAATGCCTTGGTGAAGCCGTGGATTCCGGACTTTGCGGCAGCATAGTTGACCTGACCATACTGTCCGGCCTGCCCATTGATGCTGCCGACATTCACAACGCGACCGAACTTACGCTCCCGCATGCCTTCGAACGTCAGTTTGCAGAGATTGAAGCACGCACCCAGGTTGGTATCGAGGACGGCATCCCACATGTCCCTTCGCATCCGCAACAGCGTCGCATCGCGTGTGATGCCCGCGTTATTGACCAGGATCTCGATCGGTCCATTTTCCGCCGTGATTTTCGCAACCGCTGCCTCGCATTCCTCGAAGCTGGCAACGTTGAACTTGAGCACCGGAATGCCAGTCTTGGCCTTAAACGCTTCGGCCGCAGCGTCGTTACCCACATAGCTCGCAATGACGCTACGCCCCTGCTCTTTGAGAGCAAGGCTGATGGCCTCGCCTATACCGCGAGTTCCCCCTGTGACAAGCGCAACACGCGCCATGATCGCCTCCCTGTTCCAGCGTCTATCGTTCTAGCGCTCGAGTGCCATGGCAACACCCATACCGCCTCCGATACAAAGTGTCGCCAGGCCCTTTTTCGCATCGCGCTTCTGCATCTCATGCAGAAGTGTAACCAGAATGCGCGCGCCGGACGCCCCGATGGGATGACCGATCGCAATGGCGCCGCCATTCACGTTGACCTTCGAGGTATCCCAGCCAAGATCCTTGTTCACCGCCAACGCCTGCGCGGCAAAAGCCTCATTGGCCTCGACCAGATCCAGATCGTCCGGCTTCCAACCAACGCGTCCCAGAACCTTCCGCGTGGAGGGAATGGGCCCCGTCCCCATGACAGCCGGGTCAACGCCCGCCGTGGCAAACCCGGCGATTCGGGCGAGCGGCGTCAGGCCGCGTTTGCTCGCCTCCGATGCGGTCATGACGATCAGGGCGGCGGCACCGTCATTGATTCCCGACGCATTCCCCGCCGTTACCGTTCCGTCCTTGGTGAACGCAGGCCGAAGTTTCGCCATTCCTTCGATACTGGAGTCGTGCCGGATGTATTCATCGTCACCGACCACCACGTCGCCTTTGCGCGACTTTACCGTCACAGGCGCAATCTCATCCTTGAAGCGGCCCGATTTTTGAGCTGCCGACGCTTTCTGCTGGGACGCCAGCGCAAATTCGTCCTGCTGCTCGCGGGTGATCTGATACTTCGATGCAACGTTCTCGGCCGTGTTCCCCATATGGTAGCCGTGAAACGCATCCCACAGGCCGTCCTTGAGCATCGTGTCGATGAACTCGACGCCGCCCATCTTGGTCCCGTTGCGAAGATGCGCGGCATGGGCAGACAGGCTCATGCTTTCCATACCACCTGCGGCTACGATCTTGCTTTCACCAGTGCGGATCTGCTGTGCGGCAAGCGCGACCGCTCGCAGGCCTGAACCGCACACCTGATTGATGCCGAAGGCCGTCGCCGAGTCCGGTACGCCGGCGGCCCGAGCCGCCTGACGGGTCGGATTTTGTCCTTCGCCGGCGGCCAGGACCTGCCCATAAATCAGTTCGTCAACATCGGCAGGATCGACACCCGCGCGGGCCATCGCGGCTTGCAACGCGATGGCACCCAACTGCTGGGCGTGCATCGAACTCAAGGCACCATTAAAACTGCCGACCGGTGTTCTGGCGGCCGAGACGATGACGATGTCGTCCATGTCAGCTCTCCTTTTCCGCGGCTCAGAGCATTGATCGCCACACTCTGCCGCAACGACACAATTCGTCATGGTGGGCACAAATACAACCCGCGATCAAACACCCAACTGGGTTGCAAGATCCTCGATATCCGTCGCGACAATATCCCAATCGATTTCTGCTTCCTTATCCCGCTTCTGATGCGGACCGTACTCGGTCGGGCGAGGAAAGAACGCGGTTAGTAGCCCACAGGCTCGTGCGGCAGCAAGGTCACTGTTGTGCGCCGCAGCCAGCATGACCTGGTTGGGGGCGACGTCGAGCATGCGGGCGACGCCAAGATAGGTTTCGGGATCCGGCTTGAAATGATGGAACAAGTCAGATCCGAAAATCATGTCCCACGGAATGCCTGCAAACTTCGCCATATTCAGCAACAGGGACACATTACCGTTCGAAAGCGGTCCAATGATAAATTGAGATTTCAGACGCAGCAGGCCCGGGATGGAGTCGGGCCAGGGATGCAGGCGATGCCAACCGCGGTTGATGTGGTCGAGGTCTGCCTCCTCCAACCCCTGGATCCCGAAGTGCTTCACAAGATGGTCAAGCGATGCACGATGCAGATCGTCGAGCTTGGTCCACGGCAGTTCACCGCGGCGAACACGGTCCATCGATGGGTGGTATGCAGCCCTCCAGGCATCGACCAGGCCGGCCCAGTCGGCATGGACGCCTTTTCGGGTCCCATACTCCGACAAGTCGAAAATCAGACTGTTGCGCCAATCGACAACTGTACCGAACGTGTCGAAGACTATGGCTTTCGGTTGAACAGCCGGCATGGACGTTTTTCTCCCTACTGCAGCAGCATAAGACGGGGGCCGATCATCCTCCTGCCTGACAAATCACGCCAGTGCCCGTTGGAACGTCCCACCCCCGTCTGCGGAAACGTGCAATCTCAACCGTCGGCGATGATCGGGTCAGGTTGACCCGATCATGCTTCGGCTTTCTTGTTTGAGAGGCCGACTTACGTCTGAGGTTACCGCGCACCGGCGCGTCAACCTCAGACGATCGAACTCTAACGCGCAGCGGCGTTCCCAAATTCGAGATTTACCCAGCGCAACAGCGGCAGCCACAATTCCTGTTCGGCACGCGGCCCGGCCGCCATCCCGATATGCCCGGCCCCGGGCTGATGAACGCAGGCATACTTCAGCAATTGCCCGAGTGGAAAAGCCGAATCCGGAGGCACAATCCGATCACGCTCCGGAATGGCAACGAACGCCGGCATGGTCAGTTCTCGGGGGTCGACCGACATTCCAGCAATGCGCCACTCATTCCTTGCAGGGAGGTTCTGGCCGTACCATTCGCCGAGGCAGGTTCGGGCAACCGATGCAGCCAGGGGCACGCCGTCATTGAGCCAGTCTTCCATCGCCACGAAAAGCCTGGCCGCATCGCTGTCTGGATCCAGTTGGTGGAACTTCCGATATTTGTCGGCAACCGACCATGGATCCAGCAATGCAAACAAGGCCTGGAGAAAGTCTACGGGCAACGCTGATTCGACCTGAAGGACCGGTTCAAGGAAATCCAGCGCCATCGCACCAAGCTCGGCGCGCCCCGGACTGGGCGCATGGAAATCCCAGGGGGCAGCCAGAAGCACCAATCCACGGATCAGATCAGGACGCCGCTGCGCTGAAGCGACAGTCAGCGTCCCCCCCATGCAATAGCCGGCGAGAATGATTGGCCCACCCGTCAGACGTGTCGCCGCGAGAATTGCACGCTCAAGCCGGCCCGCGACATAGTCAGTCAGGGTGAACTGACGTTCCAGGTCGCCCGGGTGCCCCCAGTCCAGCAGCAGAGGCCGCGTCCCATGCCCCCCAAACCACCGCATCATTGAGCCTGCCGACCGCAAGTCCAGAATATAGGCGCGATTGATCAGACTTGGCACAAACAGGATCGCAGGGGCCGTGCTGGCCGGGTTGTAATCGAGCAGTCCTGAGGAACCCTCACGCCAAACGTACGGTGGGTCATCGAGGTCTCGACGCCAGGGGTGGCGTCGATAGGCGGCGATCCCGCCGATCAGCGCCGTATCCTCGGCCAACGCTTCATCGAAGACAGATTTTGCGAAGTCAAACGTTCCGGCTTCGACGGCGCTTTGGATCGATCGCAACACGGCCGCCGAGGCGGCGCTCGAGGTTGGCCATTCTGCGTTCCAGTTGAGCGATGTGCTGCGAGAGACGAACGATCTCATCGTCGCGAGGGTCAGGTGCAGCAGCAGTGGACGTGGCCCGCGCCTGTTGTTCGGGCCGGGGGCGTGATCCCTCAGCGTCATCAGGGGGCTTTGGCGAGGCCTTGGGCATCGCCTGCAGCATCCAGGCCGCCAAACCTGACCAGGTCTGGATGGCTGAGCGCGAAGACCGAAGTACTTCCGGGTCCGAAGCGATGGCGTTCAGTTCGCTTTGCCATAGGGTAATCCAGTCGCGGGCCAGATCTGCCTTCGACGGCCCCATCGAACGTTCGCCATCCCGAGCAGAGGCGTCGCTTCCCGCCATTCCATCTGGCCGGGTGTATTTTGTGCCGGTTTTGACCCCCATACCGCATTCAGCCTCCATCGCCGCGGAACATAATAGAGGAAAGGCGCTATGGATACGGCCTCTGTCCAACCCGGGAGAGTTGGAAAAATAGTCTATCGCACATGCGAAATAGGCGGTAGGTAGGACTAGGAGACGAGGTCTGAATGACTATGTCGGCAGAATTGATGGTTGAGTCCAAGGGAGCGGAAAAGCCCCCTGTCGTCGTCAAAAAATACGCCAACCGCAGGTTGTATAATACGGAAAGCTCCAGCTACATTACGTTGGACAACTTAGCCGAGATGGTCCGACTTGGGCGTGATTTTGTCGTATATGACGCCAAGACCGGTGATGATATCACGCGTAGCGTTCTGACCCAAATCATCGTCGAAGAGGAAGGCAAGGGGCAGAACCTGCTACCGACTAACTTCCTCCGCCAGCTCATCGGACTTTATGGCGGATCGATGCAGGGGCTGGTGCCCAAATACCTCGAGTATGCGATGACCTCGTTTGCGCAGCAGCAGGAGCAGATGCGCACAGCGATGCAGAAAACCATGGGCACCTTATTCCCCTTTGGGAACATCGAGGAAGTGGGGCGGCAAAACATGGCAATGGTGGAACGTGCCTTCAGCATGTTCACGCCATTCTACCGCGGATCGGACACGCCAGGTTCAAGCCAATCGGAAGTCGAAGCCCTACGCGCTGAAGTCGAACGCCTGCGCAAGGAATTAGAGGACACGCGGAAAGGCTGAGGGCTACCCCGCCTTCACTGCCCCCTTTGCAGCGTTGATAAAGGCCTGAATACGTTCGGTGCTTTTCACCCCGATAGAGGAACTCCACGCCGGAGGAGACGTCGACCGCTGTTGCTCTGCTTGCTGCGACGGCCGCTTTGACATTTTCCGGATTGAGGCCGCCTGCAAGAATCCAAGGACAAGGCGGTTCCCAATCGCTCGTTATCCTCCAGTCGAGTGCCACAGCGTTGCCCCCGGGCCGGTTTGCTCCGGCGGGAGGCTTTGGTTCAACCAGAAGACGATCGACACCCGCCTCGACCTTTGAAGGAAGCTCGGTTGCGGCCGACACACCTAGCGCACGCCAGATCTGACCAGAAAACCGGCGCCTGATATCCGTGAGATCGCCAACGCCATAGAGCTGCAGAATATCGAGGTTTACCACCTCCAGCGTGCGCTGAATTTCGTCCATCGTCGGCCGCACGAAGAGGCCGACACGAGGTGGACCCGACGATGACCGACGGGACAGTTCCAACGCCTGTTGCGGGCTGACGTAACGAGGCGATGGCGGAAAGAACACAAATCCGATCCAGTCCGAGCCGCCCTCAACTGCCGCATCGAATGCGGCGGGATCGTTGATGCCGCAGATCTTGACCTGGATCATGCGATTTCGGCGGCGATGCTCGATGCGACCCTGGCCGGGTCTGCGCTTGCCGTGATAGGTCGTCCGACGACGATCCAGTCGGCCCCTGCCTTTACGGCATCCAAAGGTGTCATCGTTCGGGCCTGATCATCCAGTGCCACGCCGGCCGGTCGGATGCCCGGGACGACAAGTTTAATCGATGGCCCCAGTGCCCTACGAAGGGCACCGACCTCCAGCGGGCTGCATACAAGTCCATCCGCCCCGTTCGACACAGCCATCTTCGCGAGCAGAATGACCTGTTCTTCTGCTCGTCGATCGATGCCAACCGCCCGTAACGCGGGCTCGTCCAGGCTGGTGAGCACAGTGACGGCAAGGATCAAAGGAGGGGATGCCGATCGGGAAGCGGCCTCCTTCGCAGCGGCCACCATAGCGGGCCCACCGCTGGCATGGACCGTCAGCATGGCGGGCTGCAGCGGCAGCACTGAGCGTACGGCACCGGCGACGGTGTTGGGAATGTCATGGAATTTGAGATCGAGGAAAATCGGCGTCCCGTCGAGTGCCGCATAGCCACGAGGTCCATGCGCCACGAAAAATTCGAGGCCCAACTTCAGCGCGCCGGCATAGGGAGCAACGGACGTCGCCCAGGCTTTCGCCTGCTCGAGGTCCGGCGTGTCGAGAGCGGCGATGAGCCGCTTCATCAATGCGCCGGCGGCAGCGCCAGCGCCGGGCGCGCCTTAAGTTCTTCGATCTGAGATTCTAGAAGCCTGATCGTCCGTTCTGCCCGGTTAGCCCGTCGCCGCTGCGCAAGTGCGGAAAACCACACCAAAACACCGCCCAAAAAGAAGGCCACTGCCATGGCAACCAATATGGCCAGCGATAAGTGAACCTGGACGGTATAATCGGTTGGCCAGATACCAAGCGTCACTATCTCGGTGTTCGACAGCGCAAACAGCGCGAGCGGTAAACAAAGAACGAATGCAAACAGTAAGAAGATCATCCCGACCGATCCTTGGCTTCACGCCTCCTTCCGTTCGACAGGGAGCGCTCGGGGAATTTTGCCTGAGTTGACCCTCAGACGCAGTTCCTTGCCCGCCTTGAAAAACGGAACCGTCTTCTCGTCGACAGAAACCGATGCGCCCGTCCGTGGGTTCCGGCCAGTCCGCGCATCACGGTGCTTCACCGTGAAAGCACCGAAGCCCCGTAACTCAACTCTTTCCCCTCGCGCAAGCGCATAGGTGATCTCATCGAAAATTGTCGCGACAATCGTCTCTACATCCTGTCCGCGAAGATGTGGGTTTGCGGCTGCCAACTCCGCAATGAGCTCCGATTTCGTCAAGGCACTCCCCCAGGCTTCAATTATTGGAACGATGCCAGACGGCCCACGCCCCGTCAAGACTAACGCTTTGGGAAAACACAGTTTTCCAGATGTCGAACACAAGGCTCGCCGCTCGGCCGGAGATCGCCCTGCTGGCGTAGCTATCTGCAGAAACGTCCTCAACCCGAGTATTTGCTGGAATTTTCTTCTCTGTCGCAAGCCAGGCGCGAGCGTCTCGCTCACCGCCAATGGCGTCTATCAAGCCCAATGCAAGCGCCTGACGGCCAGTGTAAGGCCGCCCGTCCCCTAGCTGCCGGACCTTTTCCACCGGCATTTTACGTCCTGAAGCCACCATAGCCACGAACTGGTCGTACATATCGTCGACAAGCCCTTGTGCGACGTCACGGCCCGCGGGTGAAAGGGGTCTGACAAGGCTTGGCTCATCCTTAAGCGGGCCGGACCGAATCACCTGAGCGTCGACGCCAAGCTTGCCGAGAAGACCCGAGAACTCAGGCGCTTCAAGCAACACGCCGATGGACCCGGTCAGCGTCGAGTTATGAGCGAAAATGCGCTGCGCCGGTGTTGCGATCATATAGCCTGCCGAAGCCGCCATCCCACCCATGACTGCCACCACAGGTTTTTTCGCCGCAACATGGGCAATTGCGTCGTGTAATGCCTCGCCACCAGAGACGCTGCCACCGGGGCTGTTGATCTTGACGATCAGCGCTTTGACCTCGGTGTCATCGGCCAGAGCGTCGATAGCCTCGGTCAGCTTGGAATTTTCGGTGATGAGCCCGGTTACTGAAACCCGCGCAATATGCGGTCCGGTGAGCGGCAAGGGGACAGCCTTGAGCCCGACCAATGCAGCGCAAACGAGCGCAACGACGGCGGTTACGCGCCAAAAGACAAGGCGGCGCTTTAGGCGCCGCCTGTCCAACAACAAGTCTGTCTGGAGCGACATGCCGGTCGCTCAGACTATTCCTGTGCCATCTGATTGCGCCGACGAATCGCCGCACCAAGGATGTCGCCGAGCGATGCGCCAGAGTCGGAGGATCCGAACTCGGCCATCGCCTGCTTCTCTTCCTCGACTTCCTTGCCTTTGATGGTCAGCGTCAGCTTACGAGACTGACGATCGATCGCCGTAATCTTGGCGTCGACCTTCTCACCAACCGCAAAGCGGTCAGGGCGTTGATCGCCTTTATCGCGAGCCAGCTCGGCGCGCCGGATGAAGCCGGTCAGGACATCGTTGACCTTGACTTCAATGCCGTTGGCCTGGACCGCACTCACAACGCAGGTAACGATATCGCCCTTGTTCACACTGTCGAGAACGCTACGCGCAGGATCGTCTCGCAGTTGCTTGATGCCAAGGCTGATGCGTTCCTTTTCGACATCGACGTCAAGAACCTTCGCCTTGACGACCGTGCCCTTTTCGTAGCCGGCCATCGCCGCTTCACCGGCCTCATCCCAGGACAGATCCGACATGTGGATCATGCCGTCAATGTCAGCCGACAGGCCAATGAACAGGCCGAACTCGGTGATGTTGCGGATTTCACCCTCGACCTCCGATCCGATGGGATGTTCATCAAGGAACTGCTCCCACGGGTTCCGCTGAACCTGCTTGAGGCCAAGCGAAATGCGGCGCTTGGAGCTGTCGACGTCGAGCACCTGAACATCGACTTCCTGGCTCGTCGAAACGATCTTGCCGGGATGGACGTTCTTCTTCGTCCACGACATTTCGGAAACGTGGACCAGGCCTTCCACGCCGGGCTCGAGTTCAACGAACGCACCGTAGTCGGTGATGTTGGTCACGCGGCCCGAGTATTTGGCACCGGGCGGGTATTTCGCAGCGACGCCTTCCCACGGATCCGCTTCCAGTTGCTTCATGCCGAGGCTGATGCGCTGGGTATCCGAATTGAAGCGGATCACCTGGACCTTCACCTGCTGGCCAATGACCAGGGCTTCGGAGGGATGGTTGATCCGGCGCCAGGCGATGTCCGTGACATGCAGCAGGCCGTCGACGCCGCCGAGGTCAACGAATGCGCCGTAATCCGTTATGTTCTTGACCACGCCGTCGAGGATCATGCCCTCTTTCAGGCCTTGGATCAGCTCACTACGCTGCTCAGCGCGCGTCTCTTCCAGAACCGCGCGACGCGACACAACGATGTTGCCGCGCGCCCGATCCATCTTCAGGATCTGAAATGGCTGCGGCGTTCCCATCAACGGTCCGACATCACGGACCGGACGGATATCAACCTGGCTACCGGGCAGGAATGCCACAGCGCCGCCGAGGTCAACGGTGAACCCACCCTTCACACGGCCATAGATCGTGCCATCGACACGCTTCTGCGCTTCGAATGCCTTTTCCAGAGCAGTCCAGGCCTCTTCGCGGCGCGCCTTCTCGCGGGAAAGAATGATGGCGCCTTCGCGATCCTCATACCGCTCAACGTAGAGCTCGACGACATCGCCTGGCTTGATCTCCGGCTTTGCGCCGGGGGGGCCGAATTCCTTGAGAGCAACACGCCCTTCAGACTTCAGACCGACGTCGACAATTGCGAACTCGTCAGTCAGCCGGATAATCCGGCCGGTTACGACGGAACCGTCAAACCCCGTATCGCTGCCGAGTGTTTCATCGAGAAGCGCAGCGAAATCTTCGCCGCGGAAATGATCTTGCGCAGGCTGTTGGGCACGCGCGGAGACAGATACTGCCATGAAGTGGGTTTATTCCATTACGACTTGCCAGATAGTCCTGGCCTTGCCGATGTTTGCGCGTCTTCCTGTGGAAACACGACTTGCCCGCGAGATGCCGCAGGCCACACATGATCGGACCATCCAACCATTAGCGGTCGACATAGAGAACTAGATTGGAAAGTCAAGCAATCGCACAGGCTATTATCTCAATCGAGGCGCTTCATCCCTACCGTGCCGCCCCCATCGCCCAGGCCAACACGCCTTTTTGCGCATGCAAACGATTCTCTGCTTCGTCAAAAACAACCGAGTGAGGGCCATCGATCACGTCGGCGTCAACCTCTTCGCCTCGATGCGCCGGCAGGCAGTGCATAAAGAGCGCGTCTGACGCGGCCAACGCCATAAGACCGGACGTCACGCGGTAGGGAGCCAGCAGGTTATGACGGCTCTCCTTCGGATCATCCGACATGGAAACCCAGGTATCGGTGACCACGCAGCGGACGCCGCGGACGGCTTCCCTCGGATCATCCAGAATTTCGATGTTACCCCCTTCGCCCCGCGCCCATTCGATGAGCTCGGATGGCGGCTTAAGGCTCGCGGGGGTGGCGACCCGGAGCGTGAAACCAAACCGGACAGCCGCTTCAATCCAACTCCGGGCAACGTTATTGCCATCACCGCACCAAGCAACGACCTGGCCGGCGATTGATCCTCGATGCTCTTCGAACGTCATCACATCGGCCATCAACTGGCAGGGATGCGATGCCTCGGTCAGCCCGTTGATAACCGGAACGGTCGCAAATTTTGCGAGTTCATGCAGTTTTTCGGCCTTGTCCGTGCGCAGCATGATGGCGTCTACGTAACGTGAGAGCACCCGCGCGGTATCTGCGATTGTTTCGCCGCGACCGAGTTGCGTCTCCTTCCCCGAAAGTATGACGACCTCGCCGCCCAATTGGCGCATGCCGACCTCAAAAGACACACGCGTTCGGGTTGAAGGCTTTTCAAAGATCAGCGCCAAGGTTTTCCCGGCGAGGGGGCGTGATGTCACGCCCCCTGCCCGTTTGAAACCAGACGCGACATCAAGCATCTGACGCAGCGTCGCGTGGTCGAAGTCCTTGAGATCGAGAAAGTGGCGGGGGCCCGAGCGACGGTTCACGGGCTCGCCTATTTCCTCTGACCTCCGTCGTGCCAGGCCGGTCATTGGGCCGCCGCCCGTTCAGCTTCAGTCGCGACGTTCGTCGCCGCCCGACGCAGCATGGCAACGCCTTGTTCGATGTCCGAATCCGTCACCACCAAGGGGGGGCGCAAGACGGAGAACATTGTCACCCGCCGTAATCGCCATCAGCCCCTCGGCGACGCATGCGGCCTGAACCTTGCCTTGCGGCACGATGCATTTGAGCCCCAGAAGAAGCCCCATTCCCCGCGCTCCCTCGAACACCGTGGGGAATTCTTTTGCGATACGGTCGAGTTCGGACCGCATCTTGCGTCCCTTCCGTTCGACATCTTCAAGGAAGCCTCGCGACAGGACGACATCCAGGACCGCATTTCCCGCGGCACATGCCAGGGGATTACCGCCATAGGTCGTTCCATGCGTTCCCGGCACAAGCGCTTTGGCAAATTGCTCTTTCGCGAGAACCGCACCGAGGGGGAACCCGCCGCCGATCCCCTTTGCGGACGACATGACATCGGGCGTGATGCCGGACCACTCATGGGCATAGAGCTTCCCGGTCCGTCCCACGCCGGACTGCACTTCGTCCATGCCGAGGATGATCCCGAACTCGTCGCAGACCGCGCGGAGATCCCGCAAAAATTGCATATCCGCGGGCCGGATTCCGCCCTCTCCTTGGATGGGCTCAACGATGATCCCACACGTGTTGGGACCGATCGCGTCGCGCACGGCATTCATGTTGTTGAATGGCACGTGGTCGAAACCATCAACAATCGGCCCAAAACCTTCGAGGTAGTGGGAATTTCCCGTCGCAGCGAGGGTAGCGAGTGTCCGACCGTGGAATGCGCCCTCGAAACAGATGAAACGGAACCGCTCGGGTTTACCGGCGTCGGACATGGCCCGCCGCATCATCTTGATCATACCTTCGTTGGCTTCAGCGCCCGAATTGCAGAAGAAGACGCTGTCCGCAAACGTCGCCTCCACAAGACGCTGTGCCAGACGCTCCGCCTGCGGGATGCGATAAAGATTGGACGTATGCATCACCTTTGCGGCCTGGTCGGCGATCGCCTTGACCAGGTGGGGATGACCGTGACCCAGCGATGCCGTCGCGATACCGGACCCGAAATCGAGCAGTCGTCGCCCATCGCCGGTCCACAGCCAGGCGCCCTCGCCCCGCTCAAAGGCGAGGTCGGCACGTGCGTAGTTCGGCATCAAAGCGGAAATCATTGGGGTCGAGCCCTTGGTCCTTGTTTTTCCCAACAGATCGCCCGCCCACGACCTTTCGGGGCGGGTCCGGGGAAACGACGATCATTGGCGAAGCGCCTAGCTGTGTCAAACGTCATGTGGATTTTGCTGCAAGCCTGTCGCATGTCAGGGCCGTCAAAAGACTTGCGTTCACCCACGCGTCGCGCATCGTCACGACATGACCGACCGTTCCGCTCCACCAACCGCCGCAGACCTGCGAAACATCGCCCTTAACTACCTTGCCCGTTATGCAGCCACCGAGGTGGGGCTTCGTCGCGTGCTGACCAACCGGATTGAAAAATGGCGATCTCAGCAGGCGGAGATTGATGCGGACGTTGCCGCCGAACTGCAGAGAAGCATCGAGGAGGTAATCGCGATCATGGTTCAGACCGGTCTCGTGAACGACCAGGCCTTTGCAGAGATGAAGGGCCAGAGCCTGCGCCGAGAAGGACGGTCGATCCGCTCGGCCCGCGCCAAGCTAATGACCAAGGGAGTGCCGCCTGCTTTGGCGCATGAAGTATTTCCGGATGACCCGGATTCAGACCTGGCTGCCGCGATAATGACTGCTCGCCGCCGCCGCCTCGGTCCGTTTCATGATCCCAGGCGTGGCGATGCAGCGGATGGCGCGCGAGCGCTTGCCACGCTGATCCGCGCGGGGTTTTCGATCTCGATCGCGCAGCGTGCATTGGCTATGCCCATCGAAGAGGCCGAGGTTCTGATTGAGCAAGCGCGCCGTTGATCAGGCTTGGATCAATACGGATCTTCGCAGTGTCAAGACGCGGTGGGCCAGGAATGCCGGAATCGCGAGCGCGGACAAAATGGCCCCTGCCAGCAAGCCGCCTTCGGGCTTGCCCACATAGTCGGCGGCGATGCCGCACAGGGCGGGGGCTGCGGCGCCACCTGCATAATATATCGTATAAAAGAGCCCCATGCCGACGGCGCGATTTTCCGGCTTTGCCGACAAAGTACTCGCCGCCATGACGATGCCGGGCTGAATGGAACCTAAAATGCCAAAGACGAACGCACAGCCTACGGGTTGCGTCGTCAACATAAGGCCGAGCATTCCGGCGACCAAGGAGACTGTTCCAAATAGGAAGACGTTGAACGCTCCCGCTCGCGCGGCGATGCCACCGCCGGCGAGAGTCCCGACAACGTTGCCCCACATCGCTATCGCCATCACGGCACCGATAAGTGGAGCGCCATATCCGCGTAAGGCAAGCGTAGCGGGCAAATATGAGATGAATCCGGAGAAACCGGCCGTATAGGCCATCCAGGTCGTACCAGCGACCGCCAACAGGATGCACTCCGAACCGGTCGGCAAAGAAAAGCGGCGCCTGCCGGACGGAGCGTTCGCAGGTTCCGAATAGCTGAGCGCGAAAAGGACGAACGACAAACCGGCTGGAACCATGTCGGTCAACAGCGCCGCCTGCAGCCCGAAGACCTTGTGGACCACGGGCAGCACAAGGCCGGCAAGTCCCATCCCTACAGGAAATGCGCATACGGTTATGCTGATGGCGATGACGAACAACCTGCCCGTAAACCATTCGGCGATGATCTTGTTCTGCAGCACAATCATCGCCACCGCGCCGAACCCCGCCAGGGCTCGACCCATGCCGACACCGGTCGCTGTCGATGCCGACGCGCTGACCCACGCGCCCACCGTCATCAGAACCAGGCCGACAGAGAGGACTCGGCCCTCCCCCAAGCGCCTACCGAAAAGGCCCAGTGGCACCGCTGATACGGCGCCACACATCATATAGGTACCGATCAGCGTACCCAGTTGGGTATAGGTAAGGCCGAATTTCGCCATCAACTCGGGGCTCAACGACGCAATGGTCTGGAACTGATAGCCGAAAGCGATCCGCGCGAGCGTCAGAGAGATTAATATTATCAGAGCTTTATACCGCATTCGGTTATTGTCCTGACACGCTCGTATCCTGTTCTCCCAGATCAAATCACACCTGTGAAGGATCGCACTCGCAGCTTAGATATGCGGCGTTACCGCGCAGTGAATTAGCTGGTTTGGCGGTAGCGCAGGATGTCCATCAGACCTATCCTTTAACGATGTCCGACACACCCGCTTTCCTTGACGGCGGTCGGCCGCCAGTGCCCGACCTTGTGGAGCCACGCGCGGTTCTGCCGTTTTTCCTGCCGAGGCGCCCTGTAAGAGGCCGCCTCGTCCGCCTTGGCCCGTTGGCCGATACACTGCTAACCCGTCATGACAACCACCCCGCCGTCACAAAGCTGGTAGGTCAGGCGCTTGCTTTGACGGCTGCGCTATCCACAGCGCTGAAATTCCAAGGCTCTTTCAGCTTGCAGGCGAAGGGGGACGGCCCAGTTGGCATGCTGCTGGCCGATTGCACGGACACTGGAGAGCTGCGCGGATACGCTCGCGCCGACGCCGACAAACTGTCTGCTTTGGCTGTGTCTGCCGAGGACCTGCCGGCAAGCGCGTTGCTGGGTACCGGATATCTGGCGCTGACCGTGGACCAGGGTGACCATCAGAATCGTCACCAGGGCATCGTCTCGATCGAACCCGGCTCCCTGGCGGACATGGCCTTGCATTACTTTTCGACGAGCGAACAGATGCGGTGCGCCGTGTGGCTGGCGTGCGGCCAGACAGTCGATGGATGGCGCGCAAGCGCTTTGATCGTTGAAAAAATCGCTGGCAGCGGCGGCATTGATCCTCACCTGGACCTGGAAGCGCAAGAAGAAAGCTGGCGAACGGCCCTGGCCCTGGCTTCGACGCTGACTGATGAGGAACTGCTTGACGATTCGCTTCGCGGCGAAGAATTGTTGTTTCGTCTCTTCCATACCGAGGGCGTCGCAGTTGATCGAGCTCGAGCCTTATCATTTGGGTGCCGTTGTTCCAGGGCACGCCTCGCGAGCATTTTGGAAGGCTTCCCCGCAGACGATCTTGATCACATGACCAGCGGCTCAGACATCATCATGACATGCGAATTTTGCAATTACGCATTCCGCTTTCCGCGGCAGGACGTCCACGGCCAGTCATGACCTCCCTTTCGCGACGCGCCATGCTGGCGCTGCCACTTCTGCTGGCTGCCTGCGGTGATGATGAGGCGCCGGAGACCCCAAATGCATTTCCGCCTCTCCGGTATGATTATCTGCCGCCGATTCAATTGAATGTCGCGTCAATCGAAATCCAGCAGCGCTTCATTCCGGCGGGCGTTCCCCCCGACGTCTCCGCATCGGATCCGGTTCAGCCGGTCGATGCCCTGAAAGCAATGGCGAACGATCGACTTCAGGCCTTTGGCACGACAAACAAAGCGGTCTTCGCCATCCTGGATGCGACCCTGAGCCGGGTTAACGACGTCATCCGAGGCAGCGTGTCGGTTTCGTTGACGATCTATGATGCAGAGAATGCGCAAAGCGGTTACGCGACAGCGAACGTCGAGCGTTCGCACACCGGCCAAGCGAGGGACCTCCGGCAAACGCTTTACGATATGACGAAAGCCATGATGGACGACATGAACGTCGAGTTCGAATATCAGGTCCGACAAAACCTGAAGGATTGGCTGACGACCGCCACTGCCCCGGATGTCCCGGTCGAAGGCACCCCGCTGGATCGACCGGGCCAACAGTAAGGCGCTGTATTACTCGCTCTGCAGCGCCGACCCCCGAGTACCGATCATTGACAAGAGTTCACGCCGGGTCGCCGGATTATCCCGGAAGGCGCCAAGCATGCGACTGGTCACCATCGTAACGCCGGGCTTGTGAACGCCCCGGGTCGTCATGCATTGATGAGCGGCCTCGATGACCACGGCAACACCCCGCGGTTCAAGCACCTCCTGAATCGTGTTGGCGATTTGCGCGGTCAGCTTTTCCTGGATCTGCAATCGCTTGGCATAGGCATCCACAACCCGCGCCAGTTTGCTGATCCCCACCACTCTCCGATGTGGCAAATAGGCAACGTGCACGCGCCCGATTATTGGCGCCATGTGATGCTCGCACGTGCTCTCAAGCCTGATATCGCGCAGGAGCACGATCTCATCGTACCCGTCCGTCTCCTCGAAGGTTCGCTCCAACAGGGCGAATGGGTCCGTCGCATAACCCGCAAAGAATTCCCGATAGGCCCGCGCGACCCGGCACGGCGTGTCCCGTAATCCTTCGCGATCGGGGTCATCGCCGGCCCAGCGGAGCAGTGTCCTGATGGCAGCCTCAGCCTGTTCTTGAGTTGGAGGCGCCTCTTGTTCCTCTCCCACGGGACGCGACGTCGCCGGCGCTATGATATTCAAAGTCAGTTTCCTTCAAAGCTCATGGGTTGGCCGGCAATATGGCCCAACGGGCGGGATATAGGGGGGATGCCAGGGCCGCAAGCCATTGCGTCAAGGGTCAGTGAATCCTGCCGCTCTGATGCGGGCTATCCAGGCTGAAGGCCGGAATTTCCACGTCGAAGCTTTCACCGGAGGAGGGCACGATCATGTGATACACGCCCACCATGAAGCCGGTGGGCGTGTCGAGGGGTGTTCCTGAGGTGTATTCGAAGCTCTCGCCTGGTTCCAGCAAGGGCTGCTCACCGACCACACCTGACCCGTGCACGTGTTGCGTCCGGCCCCTTGCATCCGTGATTTGCCACGTACGGCGGAGCAATTGCACTGGCTCAGCTCCCTGGTTCTCAATCTTTACCCGGTACGCCCAAACGAAATGATTTTCGTCCGGCTGTGACTGATCCGCCAGGAAGAAAGAGCGAACCGATACGCGAACATCGCGCGTTATGCGGCTGTAATCCTCCCTGCCCGCCGCGGTCTGGCGCGGCGCCACCCCTTGCGGTGTGCCATGGAGGATAGACCGTCTACCTTTGGCGGTTTTCGGGTCATCGGTCGGCATGACGCGATACCTTTCTGCGATGCATGTTCGGGCGCACCGACAGATCAAGGACGAATCGCAGCGCGTTGTCCAGGATCGCGAGCGAATGGCAGCAACTCTCCGGCTCCGGCAAGCCGTAGCGTGCATGAACCGCAGGACTTAAGGCAGATGGTTTCCAAAGGCCTGTTGCAGATCGGCGATCAGGTCAGTCGGATCCTCCAATCCGATGGAGATCCGAATGACGCCATCCGAGATGCCAAGGCGCGTTCGCTCCTCGGGTCCGATACGCATGTGCGTTGTCGTGGCGGGATGCGTCGCCAACGATTTGGAATCCCCGAGATTGTTCGAAATTGCTATCAACCTGAACCCGTTCATCAGGCGGAAAGCCGCGGCTTTTCCTCCAGCGACCTCGAAGGTGACCACTGTTCCGCCGGCTTTCATCTGCTTGAGGGCCAGCGCTTGCTGCGGGTGGTCGGCGCGCGTGGGATACCAGACCCGCTTTACCTCCGGTCGACTTGCCAGGAAATCAGCGATCTCGGCGGCGGCCCGACACGACGCGTCCAGGCGAAGGGGCAGTGTTTCCATTCCCTTCAGAAGCAGCCATGCGTTGAAGGGCGACATGGCGGGCCCGGTATTCCGAATGAATGGCTGCAGCGTTTCGGTGATCCATTTGGCGTTGGAAAGGACCGCCCCACCCAATACCCTCCCCTGCCCGTCAATATGCTTGGTGCAGGAGTCCACGACGACATCTGCACCGAGGGTGAGCGGCTGCTGCAGCAGCGGTGTCGCGAATACATTATCGACGACGACAATCGCGCCGGCGGCGTGAGCCATAGCTGCCACCGCCGGTAAGTCGACAAGCTCCAGCATCGGATTTGACGGCGTTTCGAGCAGGACCAGGTCTGCCGGTCTTGATAGTGCCGACTGCCACTGAGAAAGGTCGGAGCCATCGACGAACTCGGTCTCAATTCCAAACTTTGGGAAGCAGAGTCGACACGATCCAATGGCATGATCCGAACAGAGCCCTGGCGGCAACAACGCGGCATCCCGCTTTGAGGTGCGCCATGAGGGCTGCATTCACGGCGGCCATCCCTGTCGCGGTTGTGCGGCAAGCTTCCGCGCCCTCGATCAGGCAAAGCCGCTCTTCGAGCATTGCGATCGTCGGGTTGGCGAACCTGGAATACTGGTAATGGTCTACAGTGCCGGCAAACGTCGCCTCGGCCTGTTCTGCATTGTCGTAAACATAGCCGGAGGTCAGATAAAGAGCCTCGGCCGTTTCGCCGTGCATGCTTCGGGTCACGCCGCCGTGGACAAGACGGGTGGCGGGCTTCAGGTCTTGCAATCTCAATGTCATCGTACGATACCCCAACGGCGGCACAAAACACTCTCGACCGTGGAGCAGCGGCAGAAGGACCATGCCTCCTCGCTAGCCTCTTTAGCGCACTTTTTTAACCTCGCCGCAAGCCGGCCGGACAAATCACGAGGAGCTTCCAACGTCGGAAGCTGTCGGGTCATAAGGTTCGTTCGTGGTTCCCGTCAATATCCCGATTTGGTATGGCAGGTCGCGTGCGACAGCGGCACCGCCGGCTGGTGGGTGAATTGCCCTCGCAGGGAATAAGCGCCTAATCTCGGCTGCCGTTGGCGGGTGTAGTTCAATGGTAGAACGGCAGCTTCCCAAGCTGCATACGAGGGTTCGATTCCCTTCACCCGCTCCAATTATTCCGGCGCTACCTGCCGCGGGCGCTCGGTTCCTCCACCATCCGTCGTATCCGGTGTTGTCATGTCGGGAGTTTCCCCGGCTGTCTTCAGCTTCTTCGGCCTCGTCAACCAATCCGCTTCATCATCGGCCTTGGATCGAGCCCCAAGATAACTGAGAAAATCCGGCTCTCCGGACGGGTTTCGCTGGGTTGCCATGGTCCGCTGCTTCGGCAGCTCCGATCCCGGCAGCCCAAATGACGGAACGCCATAATTTTGTTCCAAGGTCGAACTGGGAGGACGGTAAAGCGGCGTTTCATAGGGGGGCGTCTGACACAACGCCGGCATGATGGCCGACAAGCTGAAGGCGGCACCGATTAACAATCGCCGAGCGTAAACCGATGCGCGTGGTCTCGCGAGATATGCGATCATCGCCTTTATCCTGGTTGATTCGCGCTGGGTGCCACTGCACCGCGGTGACTCGCAAATCCCGTCTTGGTTACGCGCTGGAGTAGAATTTTCTATACATCTGATTTAATTATCTATTTTGTCCATCAGCATCGCTCTACATGTCTCCGTGAGATGACTGGCGAGCACCCTGAAGTCGGGCGAGCGCGGTGAATTTGGGGCGCCATGCCAACCCCAGTACGCGCTCCGCCGGTGGGTCAGACAACCGTGTCTGATCGCGAGCGCCGATCGCGCTCTGTCAATGAGTTCCAGGCCAACGGGCGTGAACACCCCATGACGCCCGGCTGTTCCTGTCGACGATCTTGAGTCGCAGTCGTCGTTCAAGCGCGAGCACGCTGGCGGAAAGGGTGGATTGGGTGAGAGCGCACAAATGGGCAGCTCGCCCGAAATGCCTTGCTTCCGCGAGGGTAACCAAATAGCGAAGCTGCTGGGGGTTGGGCAGGACACTCATGCGATACGTCGGGAATCCAACCTGGACCAGGCGAACACGTCAAGATGAACCGGCATACGTGATCGCACTAACGGGTCACGGTTCCTGAATTTATGCCCGCGGCGACCCAAACGTCCAGACATCCGCCCAGAGCGCGCTTGTAAACAACCAGTCCATCAAATTCGGCAATGCGCTTGTAGCGAGTCCAGACCCGTGCGAATGCCGGATCCGCAGAGCTGAGAATGTCGACGTAATTTAGCGGCTCCCTCGTATCGACCACCACGATATCGGGGCAACCGGAAATAAAATCATGCGCCACCCAGCGCGCAATCGGCCATTCCTTCGTGGCGGCTCGGTCGAATCCCTTGCGCCAGACCTCGCCTTTCAGAGCCCACATGGAATCGAAACGTGATGCCCATGTCACACCGGTGTTGTTGACGACCGGAAATCCGAGGGCGATCCATTCAGAAAAGGCCAAATAGGTTCGTGCATGCTCCGCACGAACGATGCTTTCCAGACGTTCGACGACTGATTGGCGGGGCTCAAAGGCAGCCTGGAATTCCGGCTCCAATTGACGAATTGACGAAACACAGAACACCAGGACAGCGACGATTGCGGCAACCAAGGGGGCTTTGATGGTCCACCTGCGTTGACGAATCTCATCAGCAGCCCAAGCCATGAGCGAAAGAGAGGTCGAAATGAGAGCCGGTATCCGATGATAGTACCAGTCCTTTCTGTCACAAAAGCAGACTAGCGTGCTGGTAACTGCAAACAGGACCAGGATCGTCATCAGATTGCGGGACTTGAGGGTCCGCCAACGGAAGGCCAGCAGACCAATGGCGAGCGATTCCCCGGCTAACAGCGACGCACTATCAACAAGCAGGTCGGAGAACGAAACGTCGGTGGCCCCGTACAAGGCCAGTGCCATTGGCACAGCCTGCCGCAGATAGGCCGGACACAGTACGAACTACCAGGATGACATATCCCGTCAAGGTTAACGCGGCAGCGACCGGCATGCTGCGCCATGGCTTCCGCCCTGACAGAAGCATCATGACCTCGACCGATGCGAAGCAGGCCGCATAAAGTGGCTTCAGCGCGCAGAACAGCGCCGCGAAGACGCCTGCACAAATTCCTTCCCAGCGCGAAATACGCTGGCCTTCCAGAGCCAGGCCGGAGAGAGCGAGGTAGGGAAGAAATCCCGAGACAAGCAGGTGTTCGCGCTGGCCCAGATCGGCGCCAGGAAGAAGCAACAAGACAGTCCCGATAGCCGCAAAGACCGACCAACGGTCAGAGAACAGCCCTCCGGCACGTCTGAGAATGGATGCGGTCCACCAGGCTGACGCAAGGGACTGACAGATAAACAGGGGAATTGCGATGAATTTTGGCGGAACGCTGACCCAGCGAGCCAATAAGGAAGGAATTGCCGACAGCCAAATGATCAGAGGGGGATTCACCTCAACGAGATCCTGGTAGAGAACCCGTCCACCCAACCATCTGCGCGCCACATAGAGCAGCCACGCAATGTCATCCTTCATCGGTGCAAAGCACGATGCAATGAACACAACCACCAAGACGGCGGAAAAGATCGAAAGGCTTACAACCGGTATCAGGCGGCGATCCACCCGTTTCTCTGTCGATGTGCGGCAGCGCCAAGCGGATTCCATGTGCGTCTGTGATCTGTCAATTACGTTACGCAAAGCGGGGGCTTTGTTGCACGTCGTTCAACTCCCGCCTAGTGGCGCAATGATGGCGACGATAAGGTAGGAATGCTGCGTGACACGGCATGCCATGACATTCGGACGGTGCAGATGCTGCGCGTCGTATGCTTGGATGCTGGGACCGACTCATGATCCATGCCGCCATGCGCGCAGAGTGCGGCGTGCCATGTCGTCAAGCGCATGTTGGGCGCGCCGGTTCGCTTCTCCCACCCGGGCCTGATCGCGTTTCGAGGATACTTCCTCGATTGCCTTTTCAGCGAGACGCGCGAGTGAAACGGCACTCCGAGCCGTATCCGTCTTCGATTGGGCGATCGGCACATGTTGACGAAGGAGATTTGACCGCCTGTTCAGTTTCTCCACGTAACCGTGTACGGCAGCGAGGGGAGCGTCTTGGCCCCCGGATTGATGGTTAATCGTTTCGTTATCGATGATCGCCTGATCGCAGGCGCCGATGTGACTGTTCAAGGCTGCCTGGTAGTTTTCGCATTTTGCGAGTTCCTGTCGGGCAGCGTCGACTGCCAGACGACGCAGAATTGCGAGGGCGCGCAACGGATCACGTGCCATTCGGAGCACCCAAAATAGCAGCAAGTTGAGCGAACGCCTGGCCGAACGACGAGCGGTCGTATCTTCCCTGTCGCAGCATAGCCTCGATGACCGGCGTGAGGCGGATCGCCTCGTCGACCGCTGTGTCCGTTCCGGCACGATAAGCACCAAGGCGCACCATGTCGATCATGTCGGCATGAAGCGACAGCACCGAGCGAGCCCGGCGGACGAGGGCCGTTTGTTGTTCGTTGAGACAGGTTGACGCCAACCTTGAGAGTGACCGCAGAACATCTATGGCGGGATACCTGCCGCTTTCCGCTATCCGTCGCTCCATGACGATGTGACCGTCCAGAATACCGCGGACTGCATCCGCGACAGGTTCATTATGATCGTCGCCCTCAACGAGTACTGTAAACAAGCCGGTAATCTGGCCTGTGCGTGCATACCCTGCTTCCAAGCCCGGACCGGCCCGCTCGAGCAATTTAGGGAGTTCGGCGAATACGCTGGGGGGATAACCGCGTGTGGCAGGTGGCTCCCCCAGAGATAGGCCAATTTCTCGCAATGCCAGGCAAAAGCGGGTGACGCTGTCCATGAGCAGCAAAACCGACTTCCCCTGATCCCGAAAGAACTCGGCTACCGTCGCGGCGGCGTAGGCGCATTGCCGTCTCATAAGGGGTGGTGTGTCAGACGTCGCAACGACAACGACGGCACGCGCGAGGCCATCGGGCCCGAGATCGTCCTCTATAAACTCTCGCACTTCGCGTCCACGCTCCCCGACCAGCGCGAGGACGACGACATCGCACGCGGTTCCACGCGTCAGCATCGACAGCAACGTCGATTTCCCTACGCCTGAACCGGCAAAAAGACCGAGGCGCTGGCCCTCTCTGCAGGTTGCAAAGAGGTCGAGGGCACGCACGCCAAGTTCGATGGGTGCCCCGACGCGCGCCCTGATATTGGCGTCCGGCGGCGCCGCCCGAGACGCAAACGGTGTTGCCCCCCTCAACATCGGCCCTTTCCGATCGATGGGATTTCCGAGGGGATCGATGACACGGCCAAGCCAATGGTCTGAGGGAAAAATATCGGACTGCTGGCGGCCTAGCAGGCCCACCGGCATTCCCCCCGACAGACCATCGACTGAGTGATACGTCATGACTTCGGTTCGGTCGTCATGGAACCCGATTACCTCACCGGCTATTTGCACCCCTTCGCGCGACACGAATTCGACGCGATCACCGATCGCCGCGGCATCGCGAAGACCGGTGACGTCGACAACCAGGCCTCGGACACTCGCGACACGACCGATCACTCGCCCGTCGGCCATAGATCGAATAGCGCTGCGGGCAGAGAAAACTCTTTGTTCGAGACTAATATACTTTTTTATCATCCATCTGTCTATATATTTGATATGTTTTTTGTATGTTCTCATTTTCACCGGTGAGTTTGGCTTAAAATCGTAAAAAATACACTAATATGTTGAAAATCGTTTGGCAGAAAACACGCTATAGTGGTAGACAATTTTCGAATTATTTCGAGGAAGTGTTCGATGCGCGTCCTGCTTGTGGAAGACGATCTTATTGCTGCTCGCGGTATTACCCTGATGCTCAAAGCGGCAGGGGCCGTTGCCGACCAGACGGACAGCGGAGAGGATGCGCTCGAACTCCTGCGGCATTACGAATATGACATTGTGCTCCTCGATCTGGCCCTGCCCGATATCGAAGGGTTCGAGGTCGTTCGCCGGATGCGGGTATCCCGCAATGATACGCCGGTGCTGGTTCTGTCGGGCGTCACGCTGCCGCAGGCGCGCGTAAAAGCCTTAAGTCTGGGCGCCGATGATTTCATCACCAAGCCGTACGATCGCGCTGAACTGCTGGCGCGGATGCAAGCCATCGTGCGCCGCAGCAAAGGCTTCAGTCAGCCAACCGTCGTCGTCGGCCACCTTTCCCTCAATCTGGACAGTCGCGAAGTTGCGGTCGACGGAAAGGTCGTACACCTGACGGGGAAGGAATATGCAATCCTGGAACTGCTCGTCCTGCGCAAAGGCATGGTTCTCACGAAAGAAGCGTTTCTCAACCATCTTTATGGCGGCATGGATGAACCTGAAGTTAAAATCATTGACGTTTTTGTGTGTAAATTGCGCAAGAAGCTCGCGCTTGCCGGCGGCGACGGGATCATCGGGACCATATGGGGACGCGGCTATATGATTCGCGATCAGGCCCCCGCCCGCGATGAGGCCCCACAGGGCGTTGATCAGATCGAAGTCCCCCGCTTCTCCCCTGCCGCTTAGCTTATCACGCGAACAGCGCGGTAATTCCCGCGGCCGCACGGCCCTGATCAGCGTACGGAGGCATAGCCGGGACCGCTGTGCTTCTCTATATGCCGCTGGATGCGCAGACGGTTCATCAAGATGCACGGGTGTGGCAACGACTTCGTCATATTTGACGAACGTCGGGATCCGCTCAACCTGAACCCAGCTACAATTGCGATGCTGGCCGACCGGCACCGTGGCGTGGGATGCGATCAAATGATCAGCATACGGGCTGATCCGGATGCAGATGCCTTCATGCAGATTTCCAACCCGGATGGAACCCAAGCAGGAGCTTGTGGGAACGCGACCCGCTGCGTAGCGGATTTGATCATGCGGGAAACGGGTCAGGGCACCATCGTTCTCCGCACGGCAGCAGGCCTGTTGCGCGCGGACCGCCAATCTGACGGTCATATTCAGGTTGATATGGGGCCGGCGAAGCTTGAGTGGTCCGATATTCCTATCGCCCGTCCGATGGACACACTTTACATCGCCTTGCCTGGCGAGCCTGCGGCAGCCAGCATGGGCAACCCACATGTCACGTTTTTCGTCCCAGATATCGATGCCGTGGACGTCGCGACAGAAGGACCTCGCTTTGAGCATGACGCATTGTTTCCTGAGCGGGCGAACGTGGGTTTCGCTCAAATCCTTGACCGAACGACAATCCGACTGCGCGTGTGGGAGCGCGGTGCCGGATTGACACTCGCATGCGGTTCAGGTGCCTGCGCAGCCTTGGTAAACGCCTGTCGGAGGGGCCTCACGGATCGCCACGCCCGCCTTATACTCGACGGCGGCGTTCTCGACATTGCGTGGCGCGACGACGGCCATGTCATGATGGCGGGGCCGGCCGCGACGGCATTCGCAGGGGAAGTCGATCTGCCATGAGTGTCGAGGTGTTGACATTCGGCTGCCGCTTGAACGCCTATGAAAGCGAAGTCATGCGTGGCCTGGCCGCCACAGCCGACGACACGATCATCGTGAATACCTGCGCCGTGACGACCGAGGCGGAAAGGCAAGCGCGCCAGACGATCCGTCGCATTTCGCGCGAGCGACCCGAAGCAAAAATCGTGGTCACTGGATGTGCCGTTCAAATCGCTCCGGCCGCCTGGGCCAACTTACCGAACGTTGCCCGGGTCGTCGGTAACGTCGAGAAACTGAAGCCGGAAACATGGACTTCCAACAGCTTGTCTCTGGTCAGCGACATTAGTACCGCGCGAGAGACATCTGCCCATCTCGTAACCGAATTCGCCCATCGAGCGCGGGCCTTTGTGCAAGTGCAACAAGGGTGTGACCATCGTTGCACATTTTGCATCATACCTTTTGGCCGAGGGCCTAACCGGTCTGTGCCGATAGGTCTGATTGCGGAGCAGGTCCGAACGCTTGTTCATCAGGGATACCAAGAGGTAGTCCTGACCGGCGTTGACATCACGTCATTCGGCAGCGACTTACCAGGCAAACCGACGCTCGGGCAGATGATGCGCAGAGTTCTAGCTGCCGTACCTGAAATACCGCGCCTGCGTCTGTCTTCGATCGATCCGGCTGCAATCGACCGCGATTTGTGGGATCTGATCGCAGAGGAGCCTCGTTTGATGCCACATCTGCACCTGTCTCTACAGGCAGGCAGCGACATCGTTTTAAAACGTATGCGCCGCCGCCATCTGAGAGCGCAGGCGCTCGAAATCATTCAGAAGGCTCGCTCCCTTCGTCCAGGAATAGCCATCGGCGCAGATTTGATCGCCGGCTTTCCCACGGAGACCGATGCTGCCTTTGAGGAAACGCTTCAATTCGTCAAAGAGGCTGCGATCCCGTACCTTCATGTCTTTCCCTACAGTGAGCGGCCGGGAACGCCGGCGGCGCGGATGCCGCAAGTTCCTAAGGCTGATCCGAAAGGAACGAGCCACGGTACTTCGCCAGGAGGGCGAATTACAAACCCACGCTTTTCTCGAAGCGATGGTCGGCAAGATGGTTTCCATCCTAACTGAAACGGAAGACATGGGCCATTCCGAGCACTTTGCTGTTACGTCCTTGTCTTCGCCGTCCACGCCAAATCGCCTGGTCAGGGCGATTGTAAGAGAGGTTCGTGGTGCAATGCTTGTAACGGAGGCTCTCTGAATGGCACTCGGTGGTCTGTTTTCGCGCCTCAAGGACGGCCTATCGCGGAGCACCCAAAAGCTTTCAGGCGGAATCACATCGGTTTTCGTCAAACGGCGGCTCGACAATGAGGCGCTTGAGGAACTGGAAGAGCTTCTGATTGCATCCGATCTTGGGACGGATGCCGCCAAGCGCGTCATCGCAGCGTTTCGTCGTTCCAGATTCGGCAAAGAGGTGACAGATACTGAAGTGAAGTTGGCGCTCGCCGAGGAAATTGCGGCCATACTTGAACCAGTCGCCACCCCCTTGGATCTTGATACCACGCTCCGTCCGCATGTGATTCTTGTAGTGGGTGTGAACGGGACGGGAAAAACGACCACGATTGGAAAGCTTGCCGCATCGTTTCACTCGAACGGAAAGAAGGTGGTAATCGCGGCCGGAGATACGTTCCGGGCCGCTGCGGTCGAGCAATTGCAGGTCTGGGGGGAGCGGACGGGGGCACACGTTGTTGCCGGCGGTACGAATGCAGATGCTGCTGGCCTCGCATATGACGCGCTCGCACAATCGAAAAGCAACGGTGCAGATGTTCTTTTGATCGATACTGCCGGCCGACTTCATAACAAAGCTGCCCTTATGGAGGAATTGGCCAAGATCATCCGTGTCATCAAGAAGATCGACCATACGGCACCACATACAATCCTATTGGTCTTGGATGCGACGACCGGCCAGAATGCAATCCAGCAGGTTAAAGTTTTCAAAGAGATGGTCGACGTCACGGGGTTAGTCGTAACGAAGTTGGACGGAAGCGCTCGGGGCGGCGTCGTGGTAGCGCTCGCCGAGACTTTTAAGCTACCAATTCACGCAGTGGGCGTCGGTGAGCAGGCTGGGGACTTACGCCCGTTTGATGCCAAAGACTTCGCACGGGGATTGGTCGGAGCCGACGCATGAGGACGCTTGCGATCAACCGCCAATACGCTCGTCGGAATTTACCCCGAGCTGCTTGAGTTTCCGGTGCAGCGCCGATCGTTCCATCCCGACGAACTGAGCAGTCCTCGATATATTGCCGCCGAAGCGCAGAAGCTGTGCGTGGAGATACTGTGTCTCAAAAAGATCGCGCGCCTCACGAAGGGGTAGCGACATGATATCGGCCGTCGGATCGATATTCAGGAGTGCAGGAGCCCGTGATCCAATCTCCGGCGGAAGCATGTCGGCTCGTATGGGGTCGTTTGCGGACCCAGGGGCCATGATCAACAGCCAATCCATGAGATTGCGCAACTGCCTGACATTACCAGGCCAGTCGTACGCCTGCAGCGCTGCCAGAGTATCGGCAGAAAGCGCCCGAACCGGGATACCCGATGACTCAGCCGATCGCTCGATAAAATGCTGTGCCAGGACGGGTACATCCTCGCGTCTTTCGCGAAGAGCGGGCACCCGCATCGGGACAACGGCCAGGCGATAATACAGATCTTCGCGAAATCGTCCCGCCGCAATTTCCACCTGCAAGTCCCGGTTGGTTGCTGAAAGGACCCGCACGTCAACCTTCACTCTTGAGCTTCCGCCAACCCGTTCGAATGTCTGGTCCTGCAAAGCCCTCACGATCTTGCCTTGAGTTTCCAATGGCATGTCCGAAACTTCGTCGAGCAGTAACGTTCCACCGTGAGCACGTTCGAGCACCCCTGCACGTCTGGGATGCGTCATCGGATCGGAGCCGGCCTCAAGACCAAAGAGCTCTTCTTCAAAGCGAGACGGATTGAGGGTCGCGCAATTCATGACGACAAAGGGACCCGACGATCGCCGCGACCGGATATGTATCATCCTTGCAACGACTTCCTTGCCCGATCCGGCCGGCCCAAAAATCATGACCCGCGAGCCTGTCGGCGCCACTCGTTCGACCTGAGATCGAAGTTGGCCAATAATGCCCAATTCGCCGGTCAGCGTCGCCTCAGGTCCTGCACGAAGCCTCAATTCGGCATTTTCTCGGGCCAATGTCGCCGCTTCGAGCGCTCTGCGAACGACAAGAAGCAGTCGGTCAGACTGAAATGGCTTCTCGATGAAATCGTAGGCACCGTGCTGAATGGCACCGACAGCCATTTCTATGGTGCCATGGCCCGAGATCATGACGACCGGTACCTGAGGCTCTTCACCGTGGAGCGCTTCCAGAATTGCCAGGCCGTCCATACGGGAGCCCTGAAGCCACACATCCAATATTACAAGTGACGGGCGCCGCGCCCGAAACGCAGCGATCGCCGCATTGGCCTCACCCGCTCCCCGGGTTTCATATCCCTCATCGCGCAGGATGCCCTCAATCAGAAGGCGGATGTCCGGCTCGTCGTCGACAATCAGTATTTCATGCGCCATGAGGCACCTGCTGAAGTCTCGCCCTCCACATGCCCAGCGGAATGATTCCGTGGCAGCTTTAAAGTGGCTACCGCGCCCGGGCCGTCAGGTGTGTCACCAAGAGCTACAGATCCCCCGTGATCTTCCATAATTTTTTTCACGATCGCCAATCCCAATCCTGTGCCTTTCGGCTTGTGGGTGACATAGGGTTCGGTCAGCCGCGATCTATCCTCGTCGGGCAAGCCTACGCCGTCATCAGCCACTGTAATTTCAACATCCTCGCCCTTATCCTCTACAGTCAAGGCGATACAGCCTGCCCCTTGTCTCATGGCAACGGCGTCGGCTGCATTTTGCAGCAGATTAGTCAAAGCCTGACGTATCATTCTCCTGTCGCAAGAAACAATCGGCCCTTGCTCGGGAATCGATACGTTCCAGACAATACCTGGGCGTGCCGTCTTCTGAAGCACCAACGCCTCACGCGCAATCCGGCCGACGTCATCAGACTTTATGATAGGTTGAGGCATCCTTGCGAACGCGGAAAACTCATCCACCATTCGCCCTATATCCCCGACGTGGCGAATAATCGTATCAGCACATAGGGAAAAGGTTTCCGGATCGGATTGTATCTCTTTTGCAAAGCGCCTTTTCAGTCTCTCCGCCGACAATTGGATCGGCGTAAGAGGATTCTTTATCTCATGGGCGATTCGCCTGGCCACGTCTGCCCACGCAGCTTTTCGTTGAGCGGCCTGCAACTCGGTAATATCGTCAAACGTGACGACATAACCGTCTGTCCGACCGCCGGACAACTCGGCGCCTATCCGCACGAGAAGCGTCCGTCGCAGGTTGGATGGGCCAATCTGAATTTCGGCAGTTCGCGCCTTGTCAGGATGTTTGGAGACTTCGCCTAACAGGCCGTCAAACTCAGGCACGATTTCGGCGAGCGGCTTGCCGATGGCTGTCAGAAGATCCAGTCCAAGCAATTCGTCAGCGGTCCGGTTCGGTAATTCAATGCGTCCCTGCGCATCCAGACCGATAACGCCGGCAGAAACGCCTGAGAGAACTGTCTCCGTGAACCTCCGCCGCTCATCGATCTGGCTATAGGCGTCCATCAACTCACTTCGCTGTGCCGCCAACTGACCGGTCATTCTGTTGAAGGCCCTGGAAAGGCCGGCAAGTTCGTCGCCTGTGGCAGCTTCCTCGACCCGTACGAGAAGATCACCGCTTCGGACACGCTCTGCCGCGCTGATCAACATGCCAACAGGACGCGCGATCTGATTAGCCATGACCAGACCGATCAAGCCTGCCGCCAGGAGAACCAACAAAGCTACAATTGCAAAAATCCAGGCAAAAGCTATTTGCAGCCAGGATCTATTTTCGTCGAGCCTTTGGTATTCCGAAACGGCCTGTTCCGTACGGTGCATATACGCAAGGATTGATGGATCGATCGGACGCCCGATCATCAGCATCAGTGGCGGGGTGGATTCGAGGCGGACGACGGCACGAACCCGTGTGCCATCGCCCCCGTCGAGAACCA
Source organism: uncultured Alphaproteobacteria bacterium (assembly GCA_963771475.1). GTDB lineage: Bacteria > Pseudomonadota > Alphaproteobacteria > Acetobacterales > Acetobacteraceae > Rhodopila. The sequence continues at coordinate 376,186 of CAVYTN010000031.1, forward strand.
CGACATCGCCTCGGAGTGCCTGTTGCGTCACTATCGCCGACGGAGGTTCTACCCCAAGCCCGACAAATATGCCTGCAGCCGCAAGAGCCTGACCCGTTGTCGGTTCGTAGATGACAGCCTCGGTCAGACCGCGCAAAGTTGTCTGCGTATCCAGAACTTCGGCAAAGACAGTCGGATCTGCTGACAAAAAGCGCCCTGCCCGAGCCAGATCATTTGCCATTTCCAGGGCGACCGCCCGGATATTGTTCCGATGTTCGTCGAGATAACCCCGCGACACCTGCAGCGACTCTGAAAGCGACTCACGAACCGGATCATTGAACCAGGCTTGTATGCCAAAGTGAAAAAAGGCGACGGCAAAGCATGCGACGACAATGGTCGGAGCGACAGCCACACCACTGAACAGAAGTACAAGACGTACGTGCAGTCGCGCGCCGGCCGATCCCCGTCGCCGTTCGACCCACACGCGCGTCAAACGGCCCCCCAGCACCGCCCCCAGCATCAGCAAGGAGGAAAGATTCGCCAGAACCAATCCAACGCTTACACCAGGCTTCCAGCCTAACGGGGATCCGCGAGCCAGGATTATAAAGGTGGCGAGCCCAACCATGAGGGCCAACGCCGTCAGGGCCAGTGCCGCCATCTTCCCGAGCAGCAGGTCAGCAGCACGGCCGAAAAGTGACGCCTTACGGCCCTCGGCAGGCAGCGTCCGGGCCGTTTGATTCACCGGATCGATGTCGATCGGTTCGCCGGTATGGTCTGCCATTAGGAAGACCCCATTTTCGTCACATCAGGCCGCGCACAACCGGGATCTCGAGATCTCTGATTTTCTTACGCAAAGTGTTCCGATTAAGGCCAAGCATCGATGCAGCTTTGATCTGGTTTCCACGCGTAGCCGCAAGGGTCAGCCTAATGAGTGGTCGCTCGACTTCCGCAATGATCTTGTCATAAACATCGTTTATGCCCATCCCATCATTATGTGCAGCCAGGAATTCCTTGATATGCCGTTCAACCGCACTTGACAGAGTTTCAGGGCCAGAAGTCTGACCGACGGACGGCGAGGCCCCTGATACGGGAACCGGATCCATTAACTCTGCCGCTATGACATCGGCGCTAATGACTTCCTCTGGGCATAACGCCGCCAAGCGGCGCATGAGATTTTCCAGTTCGCGCACATTGCCTGGCCAGTTGTGCTGTTTCAGCCGATCGACCGCGCCCTGATCGAGACTTTTGAATGGCAGGCCGTCTTCCCGGGCACGCTCAAGGAAATGGCGCGCCAAAAGCGGAATGTCCTCCGCTCTTTCCCGTAGCGGGGGCAGTCGGATGGGAACAACGTTCAGGCGATAGAACAAATCCTCACGAAACTGGCCGAGCCTGATGGCATTGCGAAGATCCCGGTGGGTTGCAGCGATGATGCGCACGTTTGCCTTGATCGGCTGACGTCCGCCCACGCTGGTAAATTCGCCTTCCTGCAGAACCCGCAGCAACCGGGTTTGAGCCTCGGGAGGCATATCGCCAATCTCATCCAGGAACAATGTCCCGCCGTTCGCCTGCTCGAAGCGACCCTGCGACCGATTTGTGGCACCGGTGAAGGCCCCCCGTTCGTGACCGAAAAGTTCGCTTTCAATCAACTCCCTCGGTATCGCGGCCATGTTGATGGCAACAAACGACCCGCTTCTTCGCTTGCCATAATCGTGGAGAGCGCGAGCGACGAGTTCCTTGCCCGTCCCGGATTCGCCATTGACCATCACTGTCAGATCGGCGGTGGTCAGCCGGGCGATGGTTCTGTAAATCTCTTGCATCGCCGGGCTTCGTCCAATAAGCGGCAGCCGTTCTTCCGCGTCTTTGTGTTCCGTCGGTGCGATCATCGGTTCCGGCTGCTGGGCCAGCGCACGCCCAACGACAGCCAGCAGCTCTTTCAGATCAAACGGCTTAGGCAGGTATTCAAACGCACCTCTCTGCGTTGCTTTTACAGCCGTCATCAGCGTGGATTGCGCACTCATGACTACGACGCGCAGATCCGGTCGTACGCGCTTAATGCGGGGTATGAGGTCCAATCCGTTCTCATCCGGCATAACGACGTCGGTGATGACGAGGTCACCTTCGCCGTCTTCAACCCAACGCCAAAGCGTCGCCGCATTGCCCGTGCTACGTACCTGGTAGCCAGAGCGGCCCAGCGCCTGCGTCAGGACCGTACGAATCGACCGATCATCGTCGGCAACCAGAACCGTTGGCGGAGTCATTGATCGCCTTCTTCTTCAGTGACGACGGGAAGGTGAAGCCGAAATTCTGTTCGTCCCGGTCTACTGTCCACTTCGATCAAGCCGCCGTGATCACCGACGATTTTTGCAACAAGCGAGAGGCCCAAGCCGCTACCCGTCGATTTGGATGTCACGAAGGGCTCGAACAGATGAGGCTTGATATCTTCGGGGATACCCGGACCGTTATCACGAACCGCAACAAATAGCGGCAAATCCAATCGGCTTGCGCTTCCCGGAACGGCGACACGCATTCCATGTTGGAACCCGGTCGCCAAAACGATCTCAGGGCGATGGATGTTTTCCTGCGTTACAGCTTCAGCCGCATTCTTCACCAGATTCAAAATGACCTGGATCAGTTGGTCCCGGTTGGCCCATACGGGCGGCAATGAGGGATCATAGAGTTCCTGAAACGTGATGTGCGCTGCGAACCCTGATTGGGCGAGCTTTCTGACATGCTCAAGGACGCGGTGGATGTTAACTGCCGTTCTTGCAATCGGCTTTTCGCCAAACGCATCCATACGATCTACCAGGGCCCGTATGCGGTCCGCCTCATCCCGGATCAGTTCCGCCAACTCCTTGTCGGCCGCCGACACGCTGGTTTCGAGAAGCTGGGCAGCGCCGCGAATTCCCGACAGAGGATTTTTTACCTCATGTGCCAGGATGGCGGCCATTCCGCTGACGCTCCGCGCTGCACCCCGGAAAGCGAGTTGCCGATCCAACGCCCGAGCTGCGGACGCATCCTGCACAACGAGGAGAACGACCCCGGGATCTTCCGGCAGCGGCGATCCCTGAACGGTAATCCCACGTTTGTTCAGCCGTGGACTTTCAAGGTTGAGATCATGATCTATGATCGTCGCCTCGGTCGTACGCACCTGTTCAATCAACAGAAAGATCGGATTGTCTGGCGGGACAAGGTCCAAGAGGCGGAATTGCGCCAGGCTTGAGGCCGAAATCCCCAAGAACTGCTCAGCCGCGTTATTGACATAGCGAAAGCGGTCTTCCGTATCCAAAAGTATTACCGGAACGGGCAGTGCCCCCAGAATCGCGGTCGAATCGACGTTGCGGCTGCGTGCGGCCTGAGCACGTGCAACCCTCGAGATAAGTGCGCTCATGCAGCTTGCGCCATAGGTGCGCCCGCTTCGATTCCCTGACTCGCGAGCGTATCCATGCGGCATTCCGAAGACCGCCGTTCGCCTCGGGCTATCAATGGGTCAAAAAAGTGGTCAATAAGCCTTACGACTGCGTCCGCATCGTCCAACCGATTGATCTGTGCGCGGAACTCCGCAGCTCCAGCCAACCCCTTCGAATACCAGGAAAGATGTTTACGCGCCAATCGCACGCCCGCAGAGATCCCGAATTGATCGAGCATCATCCGATAATGCTTGATGATGGCTGACTTCTGGTCACTGAGTTCGGGGTCCGGGAGGCGTACGCCCGTGCGCAAAAACTGTGTCACCTGGCTCAAGAACCAGGGGCGCCCGTAGCACCCGCGGCCAATCATAACGCCATCGGCCCCAGACTGAGCTAACGCATCCGCCGCATCATCTTCGGTCAGGATGTCACCATTCGCGATGACGGGAAGTGTCGTCGCCTCACGAACCTTGCGAATAAACGCCCAGTCCGCCGAACCGGTGTAGAATTGCTGACGCGTCCGACCATGAACAGTGACGAGCCGAATGCCGGACAGTTGTGCGACACGTGCCAATGACGGTGCATTCAGGCTATTGTGATCCCAACCCATCCGCATTTTCAGGGTGACCGGCACCGGGACGGAACGAACCGTTGCTTCGAGGATCCTTGCAGCCAGGAATTCATCCCTCATCAGGGCTGAGCCCGCCGCCTGACCTATTGCAACTTTTTTGACCGGACAACCAAAATTGATATCGATCAAATTAGCACCCTTGTCGACAGCGATCCGTGCCGCTTCCGCCATCGCGGACGGCTCACACCCCGCCAACTGAACGGCTGATATGCCTCCCTGCCCGATCAATCTCTGCCATGTCGAGAAGTCTTGCGATTTTCCCGGATCATCGCCCATGAGGCGATCATTTCCGAGACGACCATGCCGGCGCCGAACTGTTTGGCAATCTTACGGAAAGGCAGGTCCGTAACGCCCGACATAGGGGCAAGAATGACGGGTGTCTCGATTGTCACGCCACCGCCGAGGTCTATTGCTTGTAGACTGGACGGTGTGATTTGTGAACGACAGTTGCCCATGATTTGGGCAACCTAGCGACACAACATGTGGAGCGCAATTGCTTAAACCGGACCTCAGGCTGCTTTTTGATGCTGCTTAATTGACGACTCGCCTGGGCTGCATGCCAACGCGTGCCAATAAGCGGGCGCTCCGCCGAAACACCCGGTTATGCCTCCACGACTTCGCTCTCTCGGCCCAATGTCCGCTGACGGTAAGGAGACTTATCGATCCAAAGCCGGTTTGCTCTAACCGACTGCACCTAGAATCCGCTCGGTGCAGAGGAATCTGGCGCCGGCTCCACCATCGATGGTCCTCCTCGGTCGACCTTGAATACAGCCAGACCCCGGCGAACATGGCCGTCTGGCATCAATGCCATCCACCCGTCGGAGCCAATGAAGCCGCTAGATTGCGTCAGTGACGTCATGTACGACGCTCGCCCCCCCCGAAACGAACCGAGCGATCAGCGCAGCATCATATGCAATGTCGGCAATGGCTGGCGGTGCTGAACCAAAGCGACCCTGGTATTGCCCGACAAAGCTGCTCCGCATGGCATTGTCGGGGGCAGCATACCATGCGCCCTGGACCGTACCAGAGCCAGACGCACGGTCGGCCCATAAGGCAGGTCCAATAATTTGTACAACTGAGTGGTCCACGTCGTAATAAGGCAGCACCGCAGCGATCTCTTGCAGACCATCGCCCGTGTCACCTAGCAGGAGTATGTCGAATGGCGGCGGCGGTATCGGCGTCTTCTGGAGTTGGAGTATTTCCCTGCGTGCGTCAGGCGTCGCATCCACTTTCAGCGCCTTGATTCGCGCATCGATGGGCCCACGCCTGTCGGCATACCCTGAGAGATCACGGACCGCGGCTGTAATTGCAGCCATACCGGACGTGTGCAGTCTGATTGACGCCTCGGGAAGTCCTGCTGCTTGGAGTGCCTCGGCCAAGGCCGTCGCCATCGCGTGGCCAAAGTCTGTATCCGGCAGCAGTGCGGCAAACCTCGTTCGACCCTGAGCCTGACCTGCGGCAACAAGACGACGAATTTGCTGCCCGGGCGATATCCCTAACGGCCAAAGGCCCGCGCCGGCTTGCGCCGTATCATTCGTGAAGGCGAGGACAGGAACGCTAGCCGCCCGGGCGGCAGGGGCCACGGCCGCGGTCTCAGCGGACGTTAAGGGGCCGAGAATTATGCCGTCGCCGTGCGACAGCGCCGTGTTGACCGCCCCGGCTGCACCGCTCGCGGTCCCTGCGGTATCGAGCACGTCAAGAGCCGGGCTACCATCGGTCGCCAATTGCGCGGCCTGAAGAAGGATGCTCGCAAGGCCCGCTCGGGGGCCCGATAGCGGAAGCAAGATAGCAATCTTGCGGGTCGCATAAGGCACCGCCGCCTCGGCTGGGCCGCCCAGGACGGTGGGCCTTGAAGGCCAGGCTTGATATCTATTCCCATAAGAGACGGGACTTTGCTCATAGCACCCTGGTAATGCGAGGACGCAAACAAGGAACACGAATGCCAATCGACTCATCGGCCAAAGCTCCCGACGATCCACGGGAAGGCCAGCCCAACCCGCCGACAGGCCTTTTGCTGGTTTCTACGCCGATCGGCAATCTGGCAGATATATCCGAACGCGCGCGGCATACGTTGGCCGCATGCGATGTCATATTGTGCGAAGACACCCGCCGCACCGGCCGATTGCTGTCCGCGTTTGACATTCACGTCAGGATGGAAGCGCTGCACGATCACAATGAGCAAGCGCGCATACCATCGGTTCTCGCCAGGCTGAGGGCGAACGAACGGATAGGTCTTGTAACCGATGCGGGCACACCCATCGTTTCCGACCCCGGATACCGGTTGGTGCGAGCCGTTGTTGCGGCGGGGTTGCCCGTCACAGCAATTCCTGGCCCAAACGCGGCCGTGACGGCACTTGTTCTGTCGGCCCTGCCCCCTGCACCCTTCCTTTTCCTGGGATTTCCGCAAGCCCGTAAAGCAGCACGACGCGCCCAGTTTTCCCAGCTTCGATCCGCGGAGCGCTCTGGGCTGGCTGCAACAATGATCTGGTATGAAGCGCCACATCGCCTCACCGAGACGTTGACCGATCTTTTGGAGATTTTCGGAAACCGCCCGGCTGCGGTAGCGCGTGAACTCACTAAGCGCTTCGAGAGCGTGAAGCGGGATAGCCTGGAGCAGTTGCTTAGCCACTTTCTTCAAGAGCCCGCGCGAGGCGAAATCACGGTACTGGTATCGCCACCTGAGGACGACGATCTTGAGGATCTCGATGGTCAACTGAGACGGACCCTGGCAACGCACAGCGTAAAAGATGCCGCTGCGCTGGTGAGCGCTGCGACAGGACTCCCACGAAAGACGGTCTATGCCCGAGCGCTGCAGATGGCGGGGGAGCAAGAGCAGTCATGATGCCGAGCTCGGCTTTCGAGCTTATGACGCGCCCATGCAGCCGCCTCCGCTACCACTGGATCGCCATCCTCCTGGAGTCGCTTTGCAACCGAGAGCAGAGACAAATCCCCTGAATTTCCGATCGCAATCATCACGTTCCTGACAAACCTGTTGCGACCGATTCGCTTGATCGGCGAAGCGGAGAACCTCTCCCTAAACGTTGCATCATCGAGCAGTGCCAATTCTCCTAGGGGTGGCCCTTGAAGGTCTTTCTTCGCGACCAGGGCAGGATCGACTGTCGGCTTCGCGAACTTGTTCCACGGACATACGGCGAGGCAATCATCACATCCGTATATCCGGTTGCCCATAAGCTCACGAAATTCCAACGGAATTGGGCCGTGATGCTCAATCGTCAGATAGGAAATGCAACGCCTGGAATCCAAGGTGTATGGCGCAGGAAACGCATTCGTGGGGCACACGCTGAGGCACCGGGAGCAAGAGCCACATCGGTCGGCAGCCATCTCGTCGCGCGCAAGGTGGGCCGTGAGGTAAATTTCTCCCAGGAATAGCCAAGAGCCGTGCGATTTCGAGACCAGATTGGTATGCTTACCCTGCCATCCCAGACCTGCACGCTGAGCCAGCGGCTTTTCCATGATCGGCGCAGTGTCGACAAAGACCTTCACGTCGCAATGAAGTACCCGAGACGCGAATTGCGCCAAATGCTTCAAACGGCCCTTGAGCACTTGGTGATAGTCTCGATTACGAGCATAGACGGAAACGTTCCCGGTCGACCTTTTTGTCAGGTTCTCAAGAGGATTCGTATCAGGTGCGTAGTTAAGGCCTACCACTATGACGCTTTGGACATCTGGCCACAGACATTTGGGCTGACTTCGCGGTGCGGTTCGATTGGCAAGCCATCCCATGCTTCCATGATACCCCGCCTCAATAAAGGCAACCAATCGCGTGCGGGCATCTTCCGGAAGTTCGGCATCGCAAAAGCCAACTGCATCGAAACCCAAGCTCAAAGCACGGTCCCGGATTGCCTGCGTCACGGGTTTCGTTGCAGACCGATGCGCTTTGCCAGCCGCCTCAGACATTGCCGGGCCCCGATTGGTTCAACCCCGGCCTCGATACATAGGGACGTCCTGGGGGGGAATCCAGGTTCCTTCCGGTGGCGCGCCAGACTGCCAGAATACGTCAATCGGGATACCCCCACGGGGATACCAGTAGGCACCAATGCGGAGCCAAACGGGATTCAACAGGCCGACGAGCCTGTTTGCAATGTCCATGGTGCAGTCTTCGTGGAATGCGCCATGATTTCGGAACGAAACCATCAGGAGCTTGAATGACTTACTTTCAACCAGCCAATCGTTCGGGATATAGTCTACGACAATATTCGCAAAGTCTGGCTGGCCCGTCAGGGGGCAGACAGACGTAAACTCTGGACAGGTCAGCCTGACAACGTAGTTTTTTCCCTTGGCAGGATTGGCGATTTTCTCCAGTTTCGCGGACGATGGATCGTTCGGCACGGATGTCGGTCGGCCCAAAATCGTCAGGTGATCGTGTGACGGATTGCTCATGCAGATGCTTCCTTTCCCCGCCACCCGGCGCGCACTGACTCAATGTGAGATGACAGATTGCCGGTATGGATAGCCTGTCGGAGATTTCGCATAAGATTTTGATAATACGTTAGATTGTGCCACGTCAAAAGAATTGGGCCGAGGATTTCATTCGTTCGGAACAGGTGGTGCAGATACGCCCTGGAATGAGCGCGGCACGCCGGGCAAGAGCACCTCTCATCAAGTGGCGCTGGATCAATCGAAAAGCGGGCATTCCTCAGGTTGTAGATGCCGGTGCTGGTAAAGGCCCGTGCAGTTCGACCGGCCCGGGTCGGCATCACACAGTCGAACATATCCACGCCCCGCCGTACGGATTCAAGAAGATCGTCTGGCGTTCCTACCCCCATCAGGTACCGAGGTCGAGGGTCGGGTAAGTGCGGTACTGTCCCCTCTAATATACGCAACATTGTCTCCTGGCCCTCTCCCACCGCAAGACCGCCAATCGCGTATCCATCAAAGCCGATACTGGTGAGCATATTAGCCGACTGCGCCCTCAAGTCAGGGTAGACACTCCCCTGCACGATACCGAAAAGGGCGTAACCGGGCCTCGGCTGAAATGCCTCCTTACATGCCTTAGCCCAACGCATCGACAGGTGCATTGACTCTTCGGCTGAGGCCATTGTGGCAGGGAATGGGGTGCATTCGTCGAGGGCCATGGTGATCGTGGAATCAAACAGCCACTGAATCTCCATGCATCTCGCCGGTGTTAGCCGGTGCTGAGAGCCATCTATGTGCGAACGGAACGTCACACCATCCACATCAAGCTTTCTGAGCCCTGACAAGGACATGATCTGAAAGCCGCCGGAGTCAGTCAGAACCGGGCCTGGCCAGTCCATAAAGCGATGCAAGCCGCCAAGTTCGCTGAATTCGTTCCGCGGAGGGACGCAGCATAAGGTGATAGGTGTTTCCCAGCACGCATTCCGTGCCGGTCGCCCGCACGGCGTCGGCGGTCATAGCCTTGACAGTCCCGGCAGTTCCAACCGCCATGAACGCAGGTGTTTGCATCGGACCGTGCGCCGTTTCCAATATTCCTGTACGGGCGCAGCCGTCCCTCGCAGTGATCGTGAGGTGGAATGCTGCTTGCCGGTTGGATGCATCAATCATGGACCCCTGCGTAAGGCGAACTTTCCCTCCGTGACAAGTACGGCCACACGCTACCCAACCGCTATGAGCGCGACAGTCCCGTAGCCCTGATCCCGATATGGGGTTGTTTTCCTTATTAGGAAAAATAGCTTGACCAAACACCCCAAAATCGGCTATCTAAATGGTTATGATGGAGACAAGCGCCTACGACGAGGGGCGTCCATGAAATCAACCCTCTGACACATATCACCGAATGGATTGATTGGCTGACATCGAACGATTCGTGTTCCGAAGAGCACTCCTCCGAGGAACACTGCTTACTTGGGCTGAAGAAGTTCTGAGGGAACTAGATTATAGTCCTGCCCGTCATCATAGGTTACTCGTCTCGGAGCTCGAGAAACTATCCGACGGCCAATTTGACCGCCTCATGGTCTTAATGCCACCTGGATCAGCAAAATCGACCTACACGTCTGTCCTCTTCCCGGCCTGGTGGTTCACGCAGCATCCTCAAACCTCGATCTTGGCTGCCTCACATTCTGCAAGCCTGGCCCAACATTTTAGCCGCCGCGTCAGAACACTGATTGACACGAAGGCGGAGTATCTCGGATTTGGCCTGGTGTCGGGACATGCTTCGACGGCAGCTTGGATGACGACGACCGGCGGAGAATACACCGCTGTTGGTGTACGTGGTGCCATCGCTGGCAGAAGAGCAGACCTCGTGATCATTGACGACCCGATCAAGTCGCAGGCTGATGCGGACAGCATACGCCAAAGAGAGCATATCTGGGAGTGGTACAAAGCTGACGTAACGCCACGGATCAAGCCAGGCGGCAAAGTTGTACTCATCATGACACGTTGGCATCCGGAAGATCTCGGGGGCCTGTTGTTGCGTCAACCAGATGATAATTGGCATGTTATTCGCCTTCCAGCATTGGCAGAGGAAAATGATCTTCTCGGCCGTCAGTTGGGAGAGCCGCTGTGGCCCGACTGGGAAAGTCAGGCTGCACTCAGCAGAAAACGGTCTCTGATGGGTGAGCGGATCTGGTCGGCCCTCTATCAACAGCGGCCTATGCTCGCACAAGCGCGCCTATTCGATGTTGAGCGCGTCATGACTCTAGATCATTTGCGATCCGCAACGCCTGCCTCCATCGTCAGGGCCTGGGACCTGGCTGCGACGGCTCACGTCGATCAGAATGATCCGGATTGGACTGTCGGACTAAGGCTCCAGCGCGATGACATTGGACGGTTCATTGTTGAGGACGTTGTCCGGCTACGGGGCACGCCAAACCAGGTTGAGGAGATCATATATCGGACGGCACAGAGGGATGGCCGAAACGTCGTCATTTCGATTCCGGAAGATCCGGGCCAGGCCGGCAAGAGCCAGATAACATATTTGACGAGACAGTTGGCCGGCTTTCACGTGATTTCGACGCGTGAAACTGGATCAAAGCTGGCCCGCGCGACACCTCTGGCATCTCAGGTCGAGACGGGCAATCTCTTCATCATCAGCGCCTCATGGAATTACGATTTCTTGACCGAATTGCGCGAATTCCCGATGGGCCGGAAGGACGACCAGGTCGATGCACTGGCACGGGCATTCAATGCACTGATTGAGCGTGGACGACCATCTCAATCCATACAATATCCGCTGCTAGCCAGGTAAGGATAATCCGCCTTTGTACGGACATACGCCCAATGTTTGATACGCTATCCGATCTGGTGCCGTCCGATACGGACTACCCTCCCCGGGTTCACAAACTGGACATCCTCAATCGCATTCTCGATGGAACGCTTTACGATGTGCTCCCGTATCATTTCCATGAGGAGCGCAGCGCGGCCGGAGAGTACGTGCCGCTGAGGCAGAGAAGGCCCAGCGTCAGATATCCGCTTTGTAGGACCGTCGTCGAGGACAGCGTGTCCCTGCTTTTCAGCGACGGCCATTTTCCGACTATCCATTGCAGCGACCCTGAGGTCCAAAATGCATTGGCATCGATTGTCAAGGAAACTCGTCTAAACCAGACCATGACAGAAGCCGCAATTCGTGGCTCTGTTGGCTCAGTGGCTCTCCTGCTGCGGATTCTCCAAGGGCGTATCTTTGTTGATGTCCTCGATACCATATATCTAACTCCGACTTGGGATCTAAAGGCGCCAGATCGCCTCGCGAAAGTCATAGAGCGGTACAAGGTATCCGGCGCCGTTCTGGCGAACAACGGCTACGAAATGGATGATATCGAAGCGACGTACTGGTTCATGCGCCAGTGGGATGCCCAAAGCGAAACCTGGTTCATGCCCAGGCAGACGGGACTCGATGGGCCCGACCTGGTTGATGAGGCGCGGTCAATTAGCCACAACTTGGGCAGCGTACCCATCGTGTGGATCAAAAACCTACCTGGCCGACCGACCACCGGCAATTCCTCCGACGGCGCGTGTACCTTTGTCGCAGCCGTCCATTCCCAGGTCGAGATTGACTATCAGTTGAGTCAGGTCGGTCGCGGTCTGAAGTACAGCAGCGACCCAACCCTCCTTCTGAAGGATCCAGCCCTACCGGAGGGTGAGTTCGTTAAAGGTGCCGGCAACGCTCTCATCGTTTCCGAGAAAGGCGACGCGCGCCTTTTGGAAATCGGAGGCACCGCTTCAAGCGCCGTCATTGAATATGTACGCACGGTACGTGAGTTTGCATTGGAAAGCATTCACGGAAATCGAGCAAGCCCGGAACGCCTGATGGCCGCACAGTCAGGCCGAGCGCTTGAATTGTTGAATCAGGGGCTGATCTCGCTGGCTGATAATCTGCGAACGAGTTACGGTGAGAGTGGACTTCTCGAATTGGCAAGGCTCATTATCCGAGCGTCACAAAACTACAAAATAACTGTATTAGGACAAGAGATCCCCGCCTTAAACACTGGAGCCTTTTTGAGCCTCATCTGGCCACGCTGGTACCCGACGACCGCCGACGACAGGCAGAAGGACGTGCAATCCGTAACCTCACTCACGTCAGCGGGGTTGCTGACCAGAGATGTTGCCTTGCATCTGATTGCCGAGACCTATGATCTCCACCCAATGACTGTAGCGGATGAGAACGATCCGTAGGTTATTCTTTAAGAGCGCCGGACGGGGCAACCGCAAGACGGCATGGCCGACCAGACGGCATTGGATGTCGGATGGATCAATTACGCCATGGAACCATAGGGAAACCGTCCCTAGCCTATGACTCCCGAGGAGAATCGAAGCTGATGAATATGGATGATGCTGATCCGGCCACGGACGTCGAAGCTAATCACCAAATTCCACAATCCAATCCGGATGGCGACTTTCAAGCTCTCCGCCGTGACTACGAAGCACGCCTTCTCCAGGCAAACCTGCGTACCGAGGCGGTACGGGCGGGGATGATTGACCTGGACGGTCTGAAGTTGATTGATCCGACAACTGTCAGAACGGATGAGACCGGAAATATCGTCGAAGGCAAAGCTCTGATGGCAAACCTTCAGCGGAAGAAGCCTTGGCTTTTTGGATCCATGTCGTCGTCCAATTCAACGCTGCCGCCGGCCTCAGCGCCCGTACGGCAGAAAATGGCGATCGACATGAGCAAAGAGGAATATGCCGCAGCACGCGCGGCTCTCACGAAGCAATCATATTAAGTCTCGTCACATAGACATTCCAAACTCTTAGGTAGCTCAATCTATGTCCATTCAGAATTTTCCAGCTGCCCTGCAGCCCATCATTCAACAAGGGTTCCTCGAGCGTGAATTTGCGCAGGCGCTGAAATCGCGCCTGGGATATCGCGCTACCGCAGATCGCGTCGTGATCGCCGCGGGAATTGGTGAAACGCTCACAAAGACCCGGGCCGGCCTTAAGCCGTCTGTCACCACTCCGATCGTTCCTGCGTCCAACGATTTGAACAACGGCCTCACGCCAACCTCTTGGGGCGTGGAACAATATACGATTTCGATCAATCATTACGCCGCAACGACAGACCTCAACGTCGTCACGGAACGGATCGGCATCGCGTCTCAGTTCCTCCAGAACGCCTATGTGAACGGCGAGCAGGCCGCGCGGAGTCTTGACGAGCTTGCCAGAAATGCACTCTTTGCGGCCTATCTGGGTGGGAACACGCGCGTTCGCACGACGCTTGCATCTGCCTCGCCGACCGTCGCTGTCGATGACATCCGTGGTTTTCAGACCGTGTTCGTCAATGGGGTCCAGCAGACCGTCAGCAACACCAATTCCATGTTTGTGACCGTCGGCTCCAATACGTATACACTCGTTTCTGTTGCCGCCAACTCGACCAATCTGTCGACTGCGCCGAGCGGCATCTCCGGCGTGCTCACGCTTTCCGGTAATGTCACAGTGGCCGATGGGACTGCAGGCAATAGCTTGATGGCTGCAAACGCTTCGACAGTTGTTCGCCCCTCCCAGCGCGCCAACACTTCGCTGCTAAGTTCTTCTGACACCCTGACGATGTCGAATTTACTGGATGCCGTTGCCAAATTGCGCATGAATGCGGTGCCGGAAATTGACGGCGCCTACAACTGCTATCTTGACCCCGTATCATCTCGGCAGTTGTTTGCTGACCCTGACTTCAAACAGTTGTTCCAGGGCGCAACCTCGGCAAACCAGGTTTTCAGGAATGGTCTGACCAATGACTTCCTGGGGCTCCGGTTCGTCCCGACGACGGAAGCTTATGTGCAACAGCACCCTTCTCTGGCTGGCCTGATGGTGAGACGCCCCATCATTTGCGGCCAGGGTGCCCTGATTGAAGGTGATTTTGCCGGCATGGGCGCGTCTGACACTGCTCCCAAAGACTCGATCATTACGATGGTCGACGGCGTCGCAATGGTGACGCGAGAAGCTATCGATCGTCTGCAGCAGATCATCGCCCAGTCTTGGTATTGGATTGGCGGCTTTTCCGCACCATCCGATACGACCACGAATCCGACAACGGTTCCAACTGCGACGAACGCGGCCTACAAGCGGGCAGTTGTCATCGAACATATTGGCTAGGCCTTAGTCCGGCCGATGTTCAACGCCGACAGGCCGCCACGAAAATTGCAGGACTGTCGGCCAGCGACCACCGCGGCAACCATAGTCTTGGGCTTAGTTATGGCCAACCGGGTTTAACAGCTAAGCACCTCCCCGCCCCACGTCAAAGGTAGGTAAAATGCCTATAGGTTCAATAAGCCCTTTTCGTCCCTCCGGGACAGTCGGCATAACGGCGACGACAACATCTGCAAATGTGGTGTTAGCGGGAGGTGGCGAAACGGCCGTCGTCACCAATACTTCTTCCTCTGTCGCTTATATCCGCTTCGGATCCGATTCGTCTGTGGCTGCCACAACAAATGACATGCCTGTATTGCCGAATGCTCGGATCATTCTGGCGATCAACAGCCTTATAACCTATGCGTCGGCCATTTTGCAGTCCGGAAGCGGGACGGTAATCTTCAGCCGCGGCGACGGATCGGTGATTTGACCGCCCTTAGTGATACTGAGCGCGTTGATGTAAGGCGTCATTGTGGTTATCCGGTCTATGGTGCGGCACCGGTGGGAATGCAAAGCTGGCGTTTCTACCAAACCTATGGCCTGCTCGAATTCCGTATGACCAATTTGTCTGACGCTGAATCCGCGATCGTCCGGCGCTACCTCGCCACGATCAACCCTCTAGAGTTGGCAGTTCCAACGGCCTCAGAGAACCTCGATACGGATCAGGCAGCCTCATGGTCTCACAACCGGTCGGAAGTCTCCGACCGTATCGGCCTGCTGGATTCATGGCGCCGCCGACTTTGTGGCTTTCTCGGTATCCCGACGGGCCCCTTTTTGTCTGACGGCCAGGCAACCTTCATCGTCTGATCATGAGATACAGCAAACTGCAAGACCGTCTCTACCGAAGCCTGGGAACGGCAGCACGTCACACCGGGCGTTGGGCCGATGCATTCCGACCCAGGTCGCCCCATGCGCCGCTAGCGTCTGAGAGCCGATTTCTCAAGCTCCCGGTGACATTAGAGCCTCTGACGAGCGCTGGCGGCGGAGACGCATCCGAGCATATTTTCTGGCGTGGCATATTTGACGGATGTTACACGAGACCGGGTGACTATATCGTCTTGGATGGCCGGATTTATTTCATTGCTTTACAAGAGCCTTTAGAGTCGATCATATGCATTCGTACAAATCGTATCGTGTCGATCGCGCGCTCTGCTCAAGTCCCGGTGAATACGGCTGGCGCTTATGGTGGCTTCTCACCTGCCAATGCGTCCGCCTATTTCAGCGAATATCCAGCTTCAGTCTTGATAGAAAGCAAGATGGGTTCTTCATCAGCAGGTTTGCCGACCGATCAAGCGATACCTTACTGGACAGTCTACTTACCCGCGCACCACGGCATCGCAATTTCGTCGGGTGATTTTATTTCGGATGATATGGGGCAGTCTGCTGTTATTTCCTACGCAGATCAGTCGATCATGGGCTGGCGCCTGGTCGCAAAAATGGCTTCGACGTAATGGCCGATCTGGCAGATGTCGAGCAGGCGCTCGTCGATTTGATCCTCGCAACCCTCTTTCCATCCGGAACGGACCAGGCGAGCATAATTGGCAGCCAATGCCGCGTCTATCGAGGCTGGCCAGTAGCGGCGGGCCTGAATGCCGATCTTGCGGCAGGTGTCATCAACATTACTGTCAGTCCTGACCAGGAACCTGGAAAGACTACCACGCGCTACCTTCCAGAATGGCAAACCACCTCCGCCGTGCCGACTACAACTGTGAGTGCGCAGGCCAGCGCAATCATCGTCGGAGGAAGTCCGTCCGCTGGCGATGTTGTCGGCGCACTCGTGAACCGGGCCCCCTATGCGTATCGCGTCCTGGCGACGGACACCGTCGACCTTGTGGCCGCTGGCCTTGCCGCCACCATGCAAAGCAAAGTGTCATTCAATCTGGCGGGATCGACCATAACAATCAACGAGCCTGCGGAGGTGGTCGTTAGAGTCGTTCGTGATGCAAGCGCGACGGCAGAGTCGCGACGCCAGGAAAAAAGTATCCGTGTGATCTGCTGGTGTCCCGACCCAACATCGCGCGACTCCGTCGCCGCGGCGATTGACCAACGGATGGTGCAGACTCCCTTCCTAACAGCCTCTGACCAGTCTGCAATTAGAATGAGCTATCGCAATACGAGCATTTTCGACCAAGCACAAAATGCCAGCTTATTCAGACGGGATCTTGTCTACAGTGCAGAGTATGCCACAATCTCAATTCGGAGCCTCCCATCTATGCTTTTCGCTGATGCGGTGATCGCCGGTAACGCCAATTATAGTTGAAATATAATGATCCCTTACTTAGTCGTAAAAAGTGCATTCGAAACGTATGTCCGGGGCGACCTGATCACTGATGTGGTTAAAGTAGAGCAGATCCTCAAATCGGGTGTCGTTCACTGTGTCACAAAAATAACTCCCTCGAAGTCCTAAAGGCCAATAACAATGCCCGTCGCACAGTTGGGGTCCGTTAACACGGCATCGCTTGTCGTTCCGGATCTGTACGTTCAGATCGTTGCACCACAAAATCTGGTCCTAAACGGTGTCCCCACAAGCATTGTCGGCATTGTCGGTACTGCTTCCTGGGGCCCTGTGGGTCAGCCAACGATAATCAGCACCATGGCCGATTACGCCGGCGGGTTTGGACCAGTAATGACGCGCAAGTACGATATGGGTACCCATGTTGCAACCGCCGTACAGCAGGGTGCCCAGAATTTCCGTTGTGTTCGGGTCACGGACGGGACCGACGCGGCGGCATCCTCGGCGGTTCCAGGGACAAATGCCAGCTTTACAGCCCTGCACACCGGATCGCTTGGCAATCAGATAGCGATTTCGCTCGCCCCATCCTCCAAACCGTCCAGTTGGAAGCTCACAGTCGCACTTCCCGGATATGCTCCGGAAGTCTTTGATGGACTAACCGGGAATGGCTTGGCCTTTTGGAATGGCGTATCGGCTGCCGTCAACAGCGGTCAGGGGCCACAGCGGGGTCCATCGGCACTGGTGATCGCGACGGCGGGTGGGACCACAGCCTCACCTGCTTCATTCTCGTTAACCCTCGGCAGCACTGGTGCTGGATCCGATGGATCCACGATTGGGAGCATGCGTCTGATCGGGTCCGACGGCGCCAATCGCACTGGGATGTATGCCCTTCGAAGCCAGGGATGTGGCCTTGCGCTTCTGGCAGACTGCGACGATTCCTCAACTTGGACAACGCAAGCCGCGTTCGGCCTGGCCGAAGGGATCTATATGATGCTAACCGGCCCCGCAGGCGACACCATCGCCAATGCAGTTGCCACCAAAGCGCAAGTTGGCCTTGACAGCTATGCCGCAAAGCTGATGTTTGGCGACTGGCTGTGGTGGAATGATCAGACAAACTTGGCAGTTCGCCTTGTTTCACCGCAGGGATTTGTTGCCGGACGCCTGGCAAACCTGTCACCCGAGCAGTCGAGCCTCAATAAACCACTGTATGGGATCGTCGCGAGCCAAAGGACCGGATCACCCAATTCCGGTCAATCGACGACCTACTCAGCGGCGGAGCTGGCGGTGCTTTTTGAGGCCGGCCTTGACCTGATTTGTACGCCACAACCTGCCGGTACTTTCTGGGGCGTTCGTGCCGGACATAACTCATCGTCTAATTCCGCAATCTGTGGCGACAATTATACTCGTCTTACGAATTACATTGCCGAAACGCTCGCGGCGGGCATGGGCCAGTACGTCGGCCAGGTCATCAATGGCGACCTGTTTGGACAGATCAGAGCGACCCTGATCTCATTCCTGAATAACATGCTGTCTCAAGGCATGCTCGGCAGCACAACGGGCAGCATGCCATTCAGCGTAGTCTGCGATATCAGCAATAATCCGTCGACGCGGACCGGGCTCGGCTACGTTCAGGCTGACGTTCAAGTCCAATATCAGGCCATCAATGAACGATTCATTGTCAACGTCGAGGGTGGCCAGACAGTCCAGATCTCTCGACAAACACTCCCCCAGGGTCAAGTAGGCTAGGAGATATCAAATGAGCCTAACCGCCTTTTCCATTGGCCGCGATACCCAATTGGTCGTCATGGGTCCCAACGGCCGCGTCGACTTGACGCACGTCACCAGTTTCGAAAGCCGACAGCTCACGAGTTCCGTGCGGGTCAGCCGGCTGGACGGAATCCAACTGGGCACCGAATTGCCGAAAGGATGGGAAGGAAGCTTCGAGGTTGAGCGTGGAACGTCGACTCTTGATGACTTCATCGCCAGTGTAGAACAGAGTTTCTACAATGGCTCTGCAATTCAGCCGAGCACCATGTACCAATATATAACTGAGTTGGACGGGTCGGTGTCTACCTACCAGTTCGACGGGGTCGTATTTAAGCTAACCAACGCCGGCAGCTGGAAGGGTGACTCTGAGCGTTCGCCAGAAGCTGGAATTCTTTGCGTCCAGGAAACGGCGAATCTGATGGAACCATCCAAGCGCATCATTCAGGATGCCAACCAGGTCTCATGTGTTAGAGACACAAAGAACCGCAAGATCGAATTCCGAAGACCCAATGCCTTGGACACCTTGCGTCTTCTGAAGGCGGCCGGTCCTGAACTCTCCCAGAATGAGGCATGGCTTTCCATGGCAAGCCTTGCATTCGCGGTTACAAGTATCGACGATGTTCCTACGCCCCAACCGACCAATGAAGGTCAGATCGAAGGCTTGATTGACAAGCTGGACGACGCGGGAGTAGCGGCTATCGCTGCAGCTCTTGATCATCCGGCTGAAGGGATCGACGCGGGAAACTTGCCCGGCACCCAGTTCTGATCGACTGCCTTTACCTCGTTCGGAACGGGGTGCCATTTGACGTCGCATTTTCTCTCCCCGCTGCCGATCGGACGGCATTCGTGATCGCCCTTGGTGGTCTAGAAGGACACTCGTTTGACTGGAATACTTACGAATGGCTTTCGCCGAAGTCGGCCAAAGAAATCGGTCGGCAGGGGAGATAGGTCCGCACGAACATCTACAAGAGTTGCATCCCTGCGGGTGATCCTCCGACACAGGGATTCACTTAGTAGACTACTCGTCTCGATGAGAACGTTGCGACAGCAACTGACGGGGCAGTTCATCAAACGTCTTGCTCCGATTCCCCTTAGACGACTTAATGCAGGTGCGGAGCCAAAATCTAACTCAAACTTTCCGGCCGAAAGAACAAGTGACTTCGAACAAAACGGCCATTCCGGAGCCATCGGTAGCCGCCGTATGCCGGACATCGCGCAAGTAGCAGCGGGCAAGCATCGATCCAACAGGACAAGTGGCTTCCTGAGGTGGAGATCGTACTCCACTGCACCGTTCTTAGCTTCAGCATCAACCAGAGCTTGGCGGTCACCTGAGACGCCAAATTCTGCAGCGGGACCAATCAATCCGCGATCGCGCGCTGAGATAGCCGACGGAGCGATAGCCCGGCCTGTCGCGACTCCGGCAAAGCGCGGGTCCTCACGAGGGCGTTCCCTGCTGAGTTCAGGCGTTACCAACAAAGCGCGTGCCCCTGCAGCACATATTATGGCTATCGCACCGTCAACTCATGATTTGTACGCTCCGTCGCAACTCACCCACCTTTGCAGATGACCCTTGGAGTTGCCCCTCGCCCTCGGACACAACCGAAATGGGGCCTACTACCAATGTTAGTGAGCAGCCGTTCGTAGCGGCTAACAAGATAAGTGCGTCTCCGGGCGGGAACTCGCGAAATGCCGTTGGCTCCTCGCAGAGACCTGGGTCCGTAGTCCTCGACGGCGCGGCCCTTGGACGATGGGTTGTGACACATCTCGAGCAAGTATTATCTCGCCCGCAGACCGGAATGAACGGGGTTGACCCCCGCGCCGCCCGACCGAGGTCTCGACTGAGCCCTTTCTAAGTTATTCCGGCCGACGCTAACTAGTCTCATTACAGTTGAGTTGGAATCTCCTCTCATGCAAATCGGCTCCATTCAACTTTCTGACTTTGAGGTGCCCCCCTCGATCAAATTCGGAGGGCAGCACCGTCTATCGGTCCACAAGTCTGGAAGCGGCGTTCGTATCATCGACACACTTGGCCCCGATGATAGCGACATACAATTCCGTGGAATCTTCTGTGGTCCGCAGGCCGAGCTGAGGGCCCGGGCATTGAATGACATGAGAATAAACGGGATGCCTGTTTGGCTTAGCTGGAATACCTTTCGTTACCGTGTTCTGGTCAAGGCAGTTCGCCTGGATTACCGTACTCGGTCATGGATTTTATATGAGGCGACGTGCCTTGTCGTTGACCAACCTGGCACAAACAACGTCGCCTTGCTTACGGCGCAGGCACAGATAGCCACAGATGTGGCGTCGGCGTTGGGAGCGGCGGCGCCACTCAGCATAGACCTGTCCGCCATGTCAAGTCTACTCCCGAACACAGTCGGATACTCGATGGGGAGCGCAGCGCGGGCTAGTGCACTTGCACAACTAGCGGGTTACCAGACACAAATAGCAAATTTTCTGCCTTTGCCACACTTAATCAATGACACCGCATCCGGCTCCGCGCCCGGACTTGCCGAATCTTTTACGACTGCCGTAATGAGTTCAGGTTTGGCAGGCGCCGCAGTTGTTGCTGCAGCTTACCTTGGCAGGATTGCAAGATCACTCTAAGGGCGTAAAGTCAAATGTACACAGTCCTTGCTCAAGGGATAAATCTTTTTGAATTGGCAGCCACTGAGTTGGGAGACGCCCTTCAGTGGATAAATATAGCACGGTTCAACAATATAACAGACCCTTTCATCAGCGACCAGACAACGATAGCTATTCCCGACTATTCTGCGATATTCCAAGACGGCATAGGGCCACAGTAAGTGTTGGCGTCGGCAATAGACCGCGGGGCCCCGGCGGTGTCGGTAAATGGCTATTACACGGAGAATGTGCTCTCCACTAGCATCGACTCGACCAACTCCTTCTCCGCCGATACATTTGCCGTTACGCTCGCAATCGGCACCGAACCATTCAATAGCGCCACGTTCTGGTCGTCTATCTCGCAAGCATACATCGAGATATTCAGTCGTGATATGACAGTCTGCCTCATAACAGGTATGGCTGACACAGTTCAGATCGACCTACTACAGGGAGTCGTAAAGATTGAGGGTCGGGATCTGTCCTCTCGTCTAATAGACACTTCTCCGGAGCAGGATTTTGTTAATCAGACTGCCGCTGAGATTGTCACTTCAATTGCCTCGAAACACGGTTTGGTAGCAAACGTCGTGCCTACCGTTGGTATGACTGGTCGGTTCTATGGTGATAACTTCACGCGTCTCTCCATAAGTAAGTTCTCAAGAAACCGATCTGAATGGGATCTGGTCGTCCAACTGGCACGAGAATGCGAATATGATGTTTATGTTAGTGGTCAGGTCTTGAACTTCCAGCCTGCGACTTTATCAAATGAAGCTGCGTCCGTATTGACCCCGGACATGCTCTCATCACTACGGGTCGAGCGGACGTTGTGGATTTCCGACTCACCTGCAGTGCAAATGTCCACTTGGAGTTCTCAAGATTTAGCCGTCTATCGCCAGACAATTGGGTCAGCGGCCGGAGGCTCGGCTTATATATTTACTGGATCCAACCTGACGGCAAATCAGGTGTCTCAATATACTTCCCGCTATTTGGACGAAATAAGCCGAATGCGGCAAGTCATATCTGCTGAAATGCCATGGATGGATAGCGTGAACACGCGGGCCCCGATATATCTCTATGGCACCGGAGGCATTCTCGATGGCCTATACCGTGTAGATCATGTAGAACGCCAGTTCAGTGCTGCGACCGGGTCGCGTCAGCATCTTATTCTGTCCAAGCCAAATGCTTAATAAGCTCTTACCACCTTTATAGAAGTCGTCCATGACTGACCGCCTGTCAAACGCGCTAAGGGTCCATTCCTCTAGTCTCGACTCTGGAACCGGCCACAACAAACTGGCTACAGTCTCGTCCGTAAATCCGTCAACAAGCATGGGAAGGGTGTTACTGCAACCAGAGGGCGTTTTGTCAGGTTGGCTTCCAATTCTGTCCCCATGGATTGGTAACGGGTGGGGAATGGTCTCCTTGCCTCAACCAGGCGATCAGGTGCTGGTGGTGCCGCAAGAAGGCGATATTGAGCAAGGAATTATCATAGGCGCATGCTACTCAAAGGTTCAACGCCCTCCCACTGCACCGCCCGGGGAGTTTTGGCTCGTTCATAAGAGCGGCAGCTCTATCAAACTTGGTAACGACGGCATAGTGCATGTTGGCGGGGACCTCAGAGT
This sequence comes from uncultured Alphaproteobacteria bacterium, assembly GCA_963771475.1. GTDB lineage: Bacteria > Pseudomonadota > Alphaproteobacteria > Acetobacterales > Acetobacteraceae > Rhodopila. The sequence goes on from CAVYTN010000031.1 coordinate 398,998, forward strand.
TTCCGGTGATGTTTATGACAAGGAGGGTTCACTCTCCCACCTTCGTAACAACCTATAATACTCATGCCCACCTGACGGCTGATGGAACGTCTGGTGGACCTTCACCACTGGACACACCTAATGCTTGATCTTTTCCATCGCTGGGGCAGTGACCTTACGATCGATAGCACTGGCGACATTGCCGTCTGCGACAACACGACGATGACGACACAGCGCGTCTATCGCCGGCTTTTGACCAACCCCCGCGATTATATCTGGAATCTTACCTACGGAGGAGGGCTTGCAAGCTTTGTAGGCATCCCCACGGACAGCCAGTCTATAGAGTCAGTTGTTCGCAGCCAACTACAGCTTGAACCTTCAGTTGCGCCCTCACCTGCCCCGGTTGTTACCACGCAACTCACAGATCCTGCGAATGGTTATGTCGTAGTAGACATTGGCTATACAAATGCAGATTCGAACTCGTCATCGCAGCTATCATTGAAGCTCAACCCATGAACCTCAGCCTGAAGTCTTTTCCGCAACTGGTTCAGGATATGGGAGCAACGCTACAGAGTTCTGCAACGGCGCTTGTGGACGTGTCGATTGGCTCCGTAGCCCGGGCGCTTTTTGAGGCGAATGCCGGGGTTGCCTTGTGGATGCAATGGCTCATTCTACAGGTTTTGCAGACAACCCGAGCATCGACGTCGACGGGCGCTGACTTGGATTCCTGGATGGCTGATTTCGGGCTGACGAGACTGCCTGCATCACCGTCTTCCGGATTAGTCACTTTCCTACGCTACGCGACTAACCTTCCGGCCTCTATCCCCGAAGGGACCGTCGTTAAGACGGCGGACGGGAGTCTGAGCTTTTCGGTCGTCGCTTCCCAAGCGGTGTCCATCTGGGACGCAAATTCGAACGCCTATATCGTTCCTGCCGGAATTTCGTCTGCGACAGTTCCCGTTGTTTGTAATCAGACCGGGGCTCAAAGTAATGTCGTCCCTGGAGCAATTGTAACCATCGCCTCGTCGCTTCCTGGGATTGACCAAGTTACAAATGCAGATGCATTTACGGCTGGTCGTGACGCCGAAACGGACGGCCTGTTTAGAGCCCGGTTTGTTGAATATTTGGCTGCCCTTTCTCGGGCCACGCCAGTAGCCGTCCAATCAGCAGTTGGCAACGTGCAGCAGGGTCTCGCAATCTCCCTGCTCGAAAATACTGCGGCTGATGGATCGGTGGCACCTGGTCGCTTCTTGGTCGTTATAGACGATGGGTCTGGCTTTCCTTCAACGGGACCTTATATCTAGTGCTGCCAACGCCATTGATTTGGTGCGCCCAATCGGTACAACAATGTCCGTAGTAGGGCCTACCGTTGTTACTATCAACGTAACTCTTACCATCGTAATACAGCAGACCAGTGCTCCATTCGCTCAGGCCTCGCCGAAGGTGCAACTGGCACTGGAAGGGTATCTAAACAGCATACCTATAGGCAAAATTGGGGCTTTATCACGCATTATCCAAGCGGCATACAGCGCAGTGCCGGACATCGAAAATGTGACGAATGTCAGCCTCAATGGCGGAACACAGGACATTAACCCCGGCCCGCTCGGCGTTGTCAAGGCAGGGACAATTACGGTGACGGTCAATGCAGATTGATGCCGCGACCTTTGCAACGCGCCTGAGATCCCTTTTACCCAAAGGTTGGTTCTCTGATGATGCGCCCATCCTCGGTGCTTTACTGGGAGGGTTCGCTGAGCCATGGGCATGGCTAAGTCAGACTCTTGCATATGTCGGCTCCCAAACACGCATCGAAACTGCTTCGGACGGGTGGCTGGACCTGATCGGAGCTGATTTTTTTGGTTCATCGTTGCAGCGCCGCTTCGATGAAGCGGATGAGACCTATAAGCGGCGCGTCAAGTCAAACATCCTGACGGACGCAGGTACCAGACAGTCACTTATCGATGGCGTCGAAAGGCTAACCGGATCGAGCGCACAGATATTTGAGCCATCAAATTGCTCGGATACCGGCGGCTATGGTGACTTTAACACTGCATCGAGGAGTGTAGGCAGGGGGTTTGCTTACGGATCAGCCGGAGGCTGGGGAAGTTTGAAACTTCCCTACCAGGTGTTCATTACGATCATCACGGAACCCGAGCCAGGAGAGCCGATGCCGATTGGCTACGGGGGATCTGGAGGGGGCTACTCGGCGGGGTCATTCGTCTATAATTCTCTTTCGCAGGTTCCAGGCGGTATGACAGACGACGAGATTCGTCAGGTGGTAAGACGATTTCTGCCGATCAATTGCATCGCATGGTTACGTTTCGGTTGATTTTCTTCATTCTTAGGCTCAGGTTTTCATGGATCGTAACATCGTCTATCCAAGCAGTATCCCACTTGACACCGACATCCTTTCACTCAATCGGAACGTCATGGTTGGGCTTGGCTTTCTTGCGCAGGCTTGTCTAGGCACCAATACAGTCATTGACGGACTGGCGTGCATACCGACCGTGCCAGGCTCCCTGACAATCTCCGTCGCGCCTGGTTCAATGACAGCCTTTGGTCCAATTGACTCACAGGCGTATGGATCTCTGCCTGCTGACACCGCTGACAATCTTGTAAAAATGGGCATTAATACAACAGCAACTGAGTTTACGCTTCCTGCGCCAATCAGTGCTGGCCAATCACAGGCATACCTTATTGAGGCTTCTTTTCAGGAATTCCGACGCAAATTCTGTCGTTTTACCATACTATAACGCCAATAATCCGACCCAATCATTTGCAGGCCCTTCAAATTCTGGCGTAGCGCAGCCAACCCAGAGAGCTCAGCGGGTATTATTGCAATTAAAAGCAGGCCAGAGCGCTAACTCCGGCAGCCAGGTCCCGCCTGCCGCAGATCCCGGCTGCATTGGCCTATATGTTATTACGGTTGCAAGCGGTCAAACTGCGATCTCACCATCCAACATTTCGGTTGTACCCACAGCCCCATTCCTTGGATATAAACTACCTGCGTTGCGACCCGGTTTCGGTTCGGGAGTTCAGACATTTCAAGCGAGCGGCACATTCACTGTGCCCACGGGCGTCTCACAGGTTGAGGTGGAAGTGTGGGGAGCAGGATCTGGGAGCTTCGCTTCGCTTGCCGGCGTTGCAAGCGGTGGCGGCGCGGGCGGAGGTTATGCGCGGAAGCTGGTAGCGAGCCTCATTCCTGGCCAATCAATTCCCGTAACTGTCGGCGCGGGTGGTGCCGGTGGCAGCACGACGGGCGCATCGGCCGGTTCGGGAGGCGCTTCAAGCTTCGGACAATACGTGAGTGCATCAGGGGGGGCAGTCAATTCTCTAGCCTCGAGCAGCCAGCCTGGGACTGGCGCAACGCCGCCGGGCATGGGTATTGGCGGCGACGTCAATCTCACAGGATCGGCGGGCCAGGCGGGCGCTGGGTCGCAAGGAGGCATGGGAGGAGGCTCGCCTATGGGAGGTTCCCAGAACAGCGGCACGGCGGGGAATGGTGGCATATTCCCAGGAGGCGGCGCGTCTGGTGCTGGCACGGGGCCATCCGGTAATACTGCGTATAGTGGCGCCGGAGGAGCCGGAGGGCTCGTTGTGGTCAGATGGTGAAGTCCAGAGCCAGTTGGTAGCGCTGCTTTTTTTATAGACCTTCCGATTAATCTGGATCGAAAATGGCAACACTGGCAAACCACACATGGAAGCCGAGTAATGCTCGCGTAGTCGTAATTGACTCTTTTGTCCCTGTACCCAGGGGTACCACGGCAGTCGCACCGGCTCCACTTAATTGGCCGACGAAAGATCCGGGTGATGTATTGGATTACATCCTCGATATCAGTCCTGCTATAATAGGGAATGACGGGGACGGAATCAGCACACTTGATGTGGCGATTTCACCGTCTAATCCTGGCGACTTGTCGCTCCAAAGCTCTACGACTGACGGCAGTCGCATCATACTATGGCTTATTGGTGGTCAAGCGGGAACTGTATACACTATTAGCTTTACTATTTCGACTACCAATGGTCGATCCCTCGTAAGGAGTGTCCTGTTGCCAGTGCTGTCTCTGTCGGTGCCGGTCATTCCTGCAGATGCCCTGCTTGCCGCCGCCGGTACCGCCCTGACAGACCAGAACGGAAATCCCATCCTTATACCATAGGATTTTCCAGACGGATTGTCGGCTGTCTTCGGCACAGCAATGTTATCTTGGCATCCAGGAAAACCTGCTCTGTGCAGGGTGGTATTCGGCACACTCGCAGCGGACTAGCGGTGCATCGCCAATATATAACGGATTAGCAAAGAGCCACTTGCTCCCGCGCTCAGTGGCCTGAGAAGATCGAATGCCCACAATTGACCAACTTGCTCCGGCGACTTCTGCCTCAGATTCGGATGAACTACTTGTCAGCCAGGGCGGAGTCGCTCGCAAAATCACACGCTCTCAGATCCTGAGTGGTGTACAACCGGAGATCGCCCTGGCTACGAGCTCCCTGCTAGGAAGAGCCTCCACAGGTGTTGGCTCTCCCGAGGTAATCGCAATTGGCCCAAACCTTGTTCTACAAGGGAGTACTTTGGCTGCGACCGCAGCACCTTTCACGATTGATACGCTACCAGGCGGCACTGTCCCGGGTGCTTTGGATCTTGTTCCGTTCCAGCAGGCCGGAACAACCGTTTCTGTTACGTATGCACAACTTGCCAGCGGGTTGTCAGCCTCCACAAACCTGGATCTATCCCATGCTACGGTAACTCCAACCGGCGGCAGCGTGGCAGGCAAGCTTTCCGATCTTGCCGCAAATGCTGTTCTTAAGTCTGGAGGTACGTTCGCTGGCCCGATAGTTCTTTCTGGGAACCCAAACGCACCTGGTGAAGCTGCGAACCGAGCGTATGTCGATCAGAAGGTCGCAACGGCGCTTCCCCTGACTGGAGGCTCTCTGTCAGGCAGCCTGAGCCTGGCATCCCAGCCGGTTAACGCGCTTCACGCAGCCACGAAGGCATACGTCGACAGCGGGGTTGCATCGGCAGTCGCAAATAGCGGCGGCTCGATGTCGGGTCTGCTAACACTGAGTGCTGATCCAACCATCCCGCTCGGCGCGGCAACGAAGCGGTATGCCGACCAGAAGTTGTCGCGCGGCGGGGATACGCTAACTGGGCCGCTTGTTCTCGCCTCTGATCCAACGTCTTCCCAGCAAGCCGCAACGAAAAATTACGTCGATTCGCAAATCACAACGGTTGTTCCCAAGATTGGCGCGACCCTCAGTGGCGCGCTCATTCTGGCGAGTGACCCCGCTGTCTCTGCTCAGGCTGCGACAAAGCAATACGTCGATCAACGGTTGTTCAGGAGCGGTGACACCCTTACAGGCGCCTTGCTGCTTGCCTCAGATCCGATCGTCCCAAGCCAAGCCGCAACAAAAAATTATGTTGATGGCAGGGTAGCCACTGTCATCGCCCGAACAGGCGACACTATGGCTGGCGCGTTGGTCCTGGCGACAGATCCGTCTGTACCGTTGCAAGCATCAACAAAGCAATATGCCGATCTAAAACTCGCACGGAGCGGCGACAGCCTTGTCGGCCCCCTCTATCTCGCCGCAGACCCTACCAACCCATTGCAAGCATCTACCAAGCATTATGTCGACGCCGCTCTATCCGGGGCTTTGACGAGTGCTGGCGCCACATTTGTTGGGCCGGTGCTGTTAGCCTCTGCCCCTGTGGCACCGAACCAAGCCAGCACAAAGCAATACGTTGACGCTCGGGTCTTAAGGAGCGGCGATACTCTTTCCGGTTCGCTTGTGTTGGCTTCCGATCCGACGACTGCGCTTCAGGCCGCCACGAAGAACTATGTTGACGCCCAGTCGGCGACACGACTCGCGTTGGCCGGAGGGAGCCTGGGAGGAGTACTCTCGCTGGCGTCCGATCCGGTCGCTCCTGCACAGGCTGCGACGAAGCGATATGTCGATGCCCAGATGGCCACTCTCCTGCCTGTTATTGGGGGCACGATATCCGGATCGCTTTCCCTCTCGACGCCGCCGAACACCCCTCAGAGCGCCGCCACAAAGCAATATGTAGATACTCAGGTTGCCACCGTATTGCCCCGTGCCGGCGGAACTCTCAGCGGTGCACTGACTTTGGCGGGAGCGCCAGTATCGACGAACCAAGCGGCAACCAAAGGTTACGTTGACCTCAACCCCAACTCGGCACGGGTCATCAACGTGACCATGGCACCCTACGGGGCCATGATTGATGGTGTGACGGACGATACGGCGGCTTTCAAAGCCGCATATGTTGCTGCTCCTGCGGGTTCTGCGATTTACGTTCCCAACGGTACTGTCGTTCTACAGTCCCCTGGCAGTTGGGGCGTTGCTCTGACCAAGCAGGTCAAATGGATCGTTGACGGAACTGTCCTGACCGACGGCACACCTCTCGGCTCATCTATCGCAGGTGGCGCAGGACCCAGCCGGATCGCTCTCCCTGGCATAGTTGTTGGCAATAGCCCAGCGGGACTGACAATGTCCCAGGGGAGTTCCAGCGCTAACGACTTTTCCGTGAACCAGTCTAGTTACATTGTTAATCATACTGGCGGGACTTCCGCCGTCGTCGCGTCGAATTCTCGTGTAGATACAATAATATTTTCCAGTCCCAACAATTACATCTGGGGCGCATTAGACCGACTGATTTGGGCCGGCACCCAGACACCATCAGCGACAACCCCCGCGCAACACGTTGGCCGTTATGTCCAGGTAATAAGGCAATCCGCCACGGTCGGTTCCAGCGGAAAGGTTCTGCCACAACCTCAGCTTTGGGCCGCCGTCCTCGAATACCGCGACGCGACCGGGTTGTCGTCCAGCCAAGTCGGAGCCGCCTCTCTCACAATCGAGATGGACTGGTTTGGCAATGGGCTTGATGATGCAAATGCCCGCACCATTCAATCCCTGGTGATTGGACAGGCCAACAAATCGGGCGCCCCGGTTGAGGTTGGGAATATTATCGGTGTTTTTCTTGCTGCGCAATCCTCCGGAAGCGCAAAATCAGTATTTTTCATTGCTGTACCTTTCTCAAATGCAGTTCTGGATACAACGAACGCTCACCAGATAAACGACGCTCCTGTCCTAAAAATGGCTGCGGGTCAGGCCATTTCATTTGATGCTGGAAACAGCAACAGATTGTATTACGATTCAACAAGCAATACGGTCCGTTTGAAGCAGGGAGGACTTTCATTTCCCATCGGTCGCGGCATAACGGTAGGGTATGGTAATGTCTTTGTCGCCAGCGCATCAGTTCCAGCTTCTATTTCTGGTAACCTCAGTTTGCTGTTTGGTAGTGGATCTTATACTCTATCTTTGCCTCCTGCAACGACGGTCGCAGCCGGGGTAGGTTTTACATTTTCAAATCTTGGATCCGCATTGGTCACGATTTCGCCCAATTCCGGCGACTCGATTGATAATGGCCCAATTGTGCTGAGACCGAATGACCGTTACCATATCGTGTCGGACAACTCATCAACCTGGCGCGAAATAATCAGGCACAATTCAGTTTCGCCCGCGTTCTCAGGTCCTGTCACCTTGGCATCATATACAGTCAGCGGCCTTCCAGCCGGCCAGAGCCCCGGCGCAAAGGCGTACGCGAGTAACGGCCGGAAACCCAGCGAAGCGGCTGGCGCTGGAACAGGCGTCGAAGTATTTTTCGATGGATCAAAATGGATATCTTCTAGCAGTGGTACTGCAGTGGCAGCTTGAAATATCTTTTGACTTACCACCTAAAAACAACAGGTAGATCATGCCGACCATATCGCAACTTCCGACCGCAACCTCGGTTTCGCCGGCAGATACCGTCCCCGTCAATCAGGGTGGAACGCTGCGCAGTATATCGGTAGGCAATTTCCTCGAATCTGCCCAACCAACAATTACGGTAGCCTCCCCAAGTTTGATTGGACGGACAAGTCTCGGTGCAGGTGGGCCCGAACAGGTAGACATCGGTGATGGACTTTCCATTACGGGGACGACGCTCTGTGCCACCGGCCTGGATCACACAACGTTTCCGGTTCTTTCTGACTTCGATCCGAATGCCGACCTCGTCGCATGTAGCGGGGGTTCTCCAGCTCTGTTACCGGTCGCTCGGTTACGAAATCTTTTTTCGGCTGGATCAAACATATCCATTAATGCCTCGGGTGTAATTTCAACATCAGGTTCAGTCAGCGCAGGCGGATCGGTAGATTTCGGTAGCGCCATCGGAACTTTGCAAACCACCACAAAATTGTCGGCTTTAGACTTGCTACCGGTAAGTCAGTCAGGATCAGGCCGAGCGATTTCCTATACCGATCTCATTGATGGATTGACCATCGACCAAGCGCAGCCTGCCGCTCCAGCCACAGATGCCGACACGCTCTGGGTCGCACAGGGTTCAAGCCTAATGGAGCGTCAGACCTTCTCTGCCGTTTGGTCGTGGATCATGGGCAAAATGCCTGCGTACACTCTGCCTTCGATCGAGGTTACGGCTAGCGTTACCCTTCAGGCGACACAGCACAATGGTCGCCTTTTAGTCTGTAGCCAGCCAGTGACAGTTATGATGGGCAGTAGTTTGCCTTCTGGATTTCATTGCACTATCGTGAATGCAAGCTCCAGCGATGTCACATTCGGACCAGGATTTGTGCTATCGGCTGGCACAAGCAGCTTGGCATCATGGCAGGTCGCAACCATTACTGGTCTGGTTTACTCCAGCGGGGCAGTTGCATTCGTTTCGCTGCCTGCCCCGAGCACCGTTTCAAATGCCCCAGGGGCCGTTACGAGCCTGAGCGCTGCGGCAACCAGTTCGTCGACGATTGGGGTATCCTGGCAGACACCGGCGACCGGTAGCGGAAGCCTGACGTACACCGTTCAATATAGAATCACCGGAAGCTCGACGTGGTCCGTAGCGGCCGCTGCCCTGACCACGACAAGCTGTCAAATCACCGGCCTCACCAGTTCTACGAGCTATGATATTACCGTACAAACCAGTAGCACGAATGGTGTCGGCCCCTACTCTAACATTATCAATGTCGCTACTCTCGCTGCTGCTCAATCCTCTGTACCAGGGCAAGTGTCTGGTTTGTCAGCCAGCGTAGCTTCTTCCACAAGCGTACAACTGGCATGGTCTTCGCAGTCCGGGACTAATTCGGCCACAAGTTATACGGTTCAGTACCGTGTAAGTGGTGGGTCAACATGGACCTCGTCGATAACCGGCGTAACGTCAACCAACGCGTCAGTCACGGGCCTTCAGCCAAGCACCAGTTACGATTTTTCTGTATTCGGGGTCAACGGCGCGGGGGCAGGCGCAAGCTCTTCGGTCGCGGTGGCGGTGACACCGTCAGTCCCGAATGCGGTCAGCAGCATTACTTGGAACATTCCACCCTCCGGCCCTTATGCGAAAGGAACGCCGATCGGAGTGAATGCTCACGTAACGCCTTCGACCGCCGCAATTCAGTTTGGCGCATCCCAATCGCCCACAATCCCGCCAACTGCCTGGACAGTTGCCATAAACGTCAACACTGACCTTTGGGGTGCCTTCGTCCCCGCACCAACCACTTCCGGGAACTGGTATATGTGGGTCGAAGGCACCGATGGCAGTGCACAATCTGTTTACGCTACTCCGTTTGTTGTCCAATAGATAGGGATCTCACTCGGCTGCCTCCGCCTCTTCCTGATCATCGGAAGTCGCCATCATTGCGTTCGCGACCACGCCCGCGTGGTCGCGAACCTTCACTTCAATCGCTTCGGACATCGGGCGGTGCTCACGCAGAAATTGCTTTGCGTTCTCTCGCCCCTGACCAATGCGCTGGCTGTCATAGCTAAACCACGCACCCGACTTTTCGACCACACCCGCCTTCACGCCCAGGTCGAGCAGTTCGCCGACTTTGCTGATGCCTTCTCCATACATGATATCAAACTCCACCTGGCGGAACGGCGGCGCGAGCTTATTCTTCACGACCTTCACTCGGGTCTGATTGCCGACCACTTCCTCACGTTCCTTGATCTGTCCAATGCGCCTGATTTCCATACGGATAGAGGCATAGAACTTTAAGGCATTTCCGCCGGTGGTCGTTTCCGGATTACCAAACATCACCCCGATTTTCATTCGGATCTGGTTGAGGAAAATCAGCATACACTTGCTTCGGCTGACACTCCCTGTAATCTTTCGCAAAGCTTGACTCATGAGCCTCGCATGAAGGCCCATGTGACTGTCTCCCATCTCCCCTTCCAATTCGGCCCGCGGGACAAGTGCCGCAACGCTATCCACAACCAAAACGTCGATAGCACCGGACCGGACCAAAGTATCAGCAATTTCCAATGCCTGTTCACCCGCATCAGGCTGGCTGATCAAAAGATTATCCACATCAACGCCCAGCTTCCGTGCATAAGATGGATCGAGCGCGTGCTCTGCGTCCACGAAGGCGCATGTGCCTCCTCGGCGCTGCGCTTCTGCAATCGCATGGAGCGCTAAAGTGGTTTTCCCAGAGCTTTCAGGGCCATAGATTTCAATAATTCGACCCCGCGGCATGCCCCCGATTCCAAGCGCGATATCGAGCCCAAGGGAGCCCGAGGGTATCACCTCAATCTGTTCGTCTCCGGCCCGAGCGCCCATACGCATGATTGAGCCTTTGCCGAAGGCCCGTTCAATCTGCGCCATGGCGGCGTCCAGCGCCTTACCTTTTTCCATTTGGATATCCTTAACATCGATAAACCTTGACCTCATTCTTACGCTGAGGCCATGCAACTTGCAACTTATACGTGTTAGAATTGGCTCATACACACCAATTCAGAGTGTATTCATTATGTTCTCTCTATCCCATCGTACGCAAGGCTTTTCTTCCCAACGGCACGACTAAATCGCATGGTAGCCCATCTCCGCGGATTCGCCTTAGAATCCACCCGGTATGCCCGCAGGGGAATCGCATTTGGAATCAACTTGACATTCGTTGTGCCAGGCTTGCAGCGCGCGATCGGATCGACTCTACCCGGCTATCGAACGATCCGAGGGAAGAGCCATGGAGGGATTTGCCGCCTGCTTTGCGGAGCTGGACGATCCGCGCACGGGCAATGCCGCCCGCCACAACCTGCCGGAGATGCTGGTCATCGCCCTCTGCTCGGTGCTGACCGGCGGTGAGGGCTGCACCGACATGGCGGAGTTCGCCGAGACCAAGATCGACTTCCTGCGCGGGTTCCTCGACCTGAAGCACGGCGCGCCCAGCCACGACACGTTCAGCCGCTTGTTCCGCCTGCTCGACCCCGAGCAGTTCCGCGCCTGCTTCCAGCGCTTCATGGCGCGGTTTGCCGAAGCCGCCCAGGGCGTCATCGCCCTCGACGGCAAGGTGCTGCGCCGCTCCTTCGACACCGCCAGCGGTCAATCGCCCCTGCATATGGTGTCCGCCTGGGCCTGTGAGCAGCAATTGGTCCTCGGGCAAATCGCCACCGAGGCGAAGTCGAATGAGATCACCGCGGTGCCGAAGCTGCTGAAGCTGCTCCGCCGGGAGAGGGCTGCACTGTCACCGTTGATGCGCTCAACTGCCAGCGCATCATCGCCCGGCAGGTGGTCGAGCAGCAAGGCGACTACGTCATGGCCCTGAAGGGCAATCAGGGCACCCTTCATGACGATGTGTGCCGGTTCCTCGACGATCCGGACAGTCAGACCATAAGCGCCAAGCCGGTGGTCGATGGCGATCACGGCCGGATCGAAATACGCGTCGCGACAGTGTCAACCGACATCGCCTGGTTGCAGACGCAGCACGACTAGCCGGGCCTTGTGGCCGTCGGCAAGATGCTGCGCATGCGCGAGACCCCGGGCAAGATCACCAGAGAGACAGCATATTATCTGCTGAGCGCGGCGATGACGCCGGAGCGCTTCGGCGCGGTCACACGCTCGCACTGGGGGATCGAGAACCGGCTGCACTGGCGGCTCGATGTCAGCATGAACGAGGACCAGGCGCGCAACGGGCTGGGATATGGGCCGGAGAACCTCACGGTTCTGCCGCATATGGCTCTCAACCTCCTGCGCAAAGAACCATCCAAGGGTCTTTGCCAAAGAAGCCCAGCCGGGCCGCTCTCATGTATCTAGACACCGAGGGAGAATTGCAATTTCTCCGCCGCTCCATATTGGCCGGGGCGCATAAATACACCGACACTGTATTAAAGCATAAGGGCTCCTGGGACTGGATGAGCCATTTCTCTAGTCATTTGCTTTTTGTTACCCGGCTGATTGCCATAGGATATGGCTTCGGGGACTTGCACATAAACTGGGCTGTCCAGAAACTAGATGGAACACAGTGCAGATAGGACGCTGGAAATTGTCGATCCTTACAGAGAATACGTTCCAAGTGAGTTAGGCCACCTAACCCCGCAAATCCGCTTACACAAGGCTACGTGCTTCAACTATCTGGAGCAATTTTCTCCTAATCCGCTAACAAAGGCGAAACGGCAACTTCGTGATAAGCTGTCCAAAAGGAGGTTGCTTACAGCAAATGCGTATGCGGCAGCGGCGCCATCAGCCTACCCTGCCACTAGCTGATACAAGATCGCGTTGGATTGCCCTCGGGGCGCAATCGCCGCACAGCGTCTGCCGGAGCGATCTGCTGTAGCAGTCCGGCACCGCATCGGAATTACCCATTGTAATTCAATCTATTAGGTGGCGTCCAAGTAACACCGGCAAAACCCCGGGCAGGGACGCATTTTTCGTTTGGTGCGACGCGGGCGTGTACGATTCAAGCTATGGATGAGCCATCCGGAAGCCCTCGACGTTTTGACACCCGCCCAGTTGAAGGAACTGATTGGCGGGCTGTTGGGCGAAGTGAGCGAACTCAAGCGAACAGTTGCCGAGCTGCATAACGAGATCGCGCGACTGAAGGGCCTGAAGGGCCGACCCGACATCAAACCCAGCGGCATGGACAAGGCCACCGAACCGGCCAAGCCCGGTATGCAAGGGAAGCGTCCGCGGCCGCGGCAAGGTCCGCCCCCGCGTCAGCATCGAGGATCGGGTGCTGAAAGCCGCAGCCCCGGCGGGATCGCGCTTCAAGGGCTACGAGACCTATCTGGTGCAGGAGCTTGTGCTGTCGGTGCGTGCGATCCGCTACCTGCGTGAACGCTGGGTCACGCCGGACGGCGAGACGATCGTCGCACCGCTGCCCGAGGGGACCCGGGGACATTTCGGCCCCGACCTGCGCCGCTTCGTGTTGATGCAGTATCACCAGGGGCAGACCACGCTGCCGCGTCTGACGGCGCTGCTGCATTCGGTCGGCGTGTCGATCTCCAAGCGCGAGATCCAACGGCTGTTGACCGAGAAGCAGGACGGCTTCCTCGACGAAGCCGTGACGTGCTGCGCGCCGGATTGGAGACGTCGCCTTGGGTGTCGGTTGACGATACCGGCGCACGGCATAAGGCCAAGAACGGCTTTTGCACGCAGATCGGCAATGACTGCTTCACCTGGTTCGGCACGCGCTCATCAAAGACCCGGCTGAACTTTCTCGATCTGCTGCGCGCCGGTCATACCGACTTCGTGTTGAACGAGGCGGCGTTCGACTACATGCGCAGCCGCGGACTGGCTGCCCCGTTGATCGCCCGTCTGACCGAGGCCGGCGAGACGCGCTTCGTTGATCAGGCGGCGTGGCAGGCGCATCTGGACCGGCTTGGCATCGTCTCACCGCCAGAGGCCGGTTTGGCGGTCATCCAGGACCCTGTGCAGATCGCCACCGAGGGGGCTCAGTGGGGCAGCATCCACGCGCATGGCTTCCTGCGCGATGCCGTGGTGCTGAGCGACGATGCCGGGCAGTTCGCCGTCGGCCGGCACGCGCTGTGCTGGGTGCATGCGGAACGGCTGGTGCACAAGCTGGATACCTTCACGGATCTGCATCGGGCGGCTCAGCAACGCATGCGCAAGCTGATCTGGAACTTCTACGCCGATCTCAAGATCTACCGCACCAATCCAAGCAAAAGCCGCCGTCTGGCGCTGCGCGCGCGGTTCGATCGCATCTTCCGCCGCCGCACCGGCTTCGTCACGCTGGATCGATTGCTGGCGCGACTGCATGCCAACAAGGCCGAGTTGCTGATGGTGCTGGAGCGGCCGGAAATCCCGCTGCACACCAATGGCTCGGAGAACGACATCCGCTGCCAGGTGACCCGCCGCAAGGTCAGCGCCGGAACCCGCAGCGACGCCGGGCGCGATTGCCGCGATGCCTTCCTCGGCCTCGCCAAGACCTGCGCCAAGCACGGCGTGGCGTTCTGGGATTATCTGGGCAGCCGGCTCAGCGTCCCCGGCCAGCCGCGTCGTTCCGCCGCTGCCAGACCTCGTCCGCTGCCGTAAGCAGCCCGCCTGATACCGGCGCCTGCCCGGGGTTTTGCCGGTGTTACGCGTCCAATGCGTTGGCGTCCCCGGCGAGATTCGAACTCACGGCCCCAAGATTAGGAATCTTGTGCTCTATCCTGCTGAGCTACGGGGACACCCGATCCCCCTATAACATCCCCCGCGCCCGGCCGCGAGTCCGCCCTGCAAGGCGTCGATGCCAACCTGGAGAGGGCGGCGCTCAGCTCGGTGCCAGCCGAACCCGCATGTTCGTCAAGGTCGTCGTCCCCCTCGCCGCCCCCGGCGCGCTGTTCGCCTTCCTTGCCTCTTTCGACGAGCTGATCATCTCGCTTCTTTCTGTCGGGAGTCCGAGCGCAGACTTTGCCGGTGCGGATCTGGAACAGCCTGCATAGGCAGATCGAACCGACCATCGCCGTGGTCAGCGCCTTCCTGATCGGCGTGACCGCGCTTATCCTGCTGCTGGACGCCGTCATCCGCGGCCGCCGCACCGATTGGGAGGAGACAATGACGCTCGCACACCATCAGACCATCATCATCGGCGCGGGCGTCGCCGGACTGTCTACGGCCTTGTATCTACAGCGCGGCGGCATGGCCACCGCCGTCATCGACCCCCTGCCCCCGGCCGGCGGCGCATCCTTCGGCAATGCCGGACTGCTGAGCCCCGATACCGCAGTTCCCATCGCGCTGCCCGGCATGCTGCAAAAAGTCCCAGGTTGGCTCATGGATCCCCTCGGGCCTCTCTCGGTCCGCCCGGCCTACTTCCCACGTGCTTTCCCCTGGCTGATGGAATGGATCAAGGCTGGCCGTCTCGATCGCGTCATGACCATCTCCGACGCCATGCGCGCCCTGCACAAGGACTCGCTGCAATGCTGGCAGGAATTGCTGGGCGCCGAACTCTATCGCGACCTGATCCGGCCCACCGGCCAGGTACAGGTGTGGGAGGGTGAGGCCGACACCGCCAATGCCGCCGTCGAGCAGCAGGTGCGCGAACGGCACGGGATCAAAACGGAAAAACTCACCGCCGACGACCTGCGCCAAATGTTCCCCGGCATCTCCCGCGACGTCACCCGCGGCCTTCTCGTTCCCGGCAACGGCTTCACCGTCAGCCCTGCCCGCTCTGTTCGCACCCTTGGCGAGTTGTTCCTGCACGAAGGCGGCGAGCTGATCCACGAACGCGCCCTGAAACTGATCCCGCAACCCGGGGGCGGCTGGATGGTCATGACCAACACCGCCAACCGCTTCGCCCCGCATGTCGTCATCGCCGGCGGCGCCTGGTCACGTCAGTTGCTCGATCCGCTGAGCGTAAAAGTCGCGTTGGAAACGGAACGGGGCTATCATGCCATGCTGTTTGAGCCGGAAGTCGAATTCTCATTGCCTGTCAATAACAAAACCCGTGCCTTCGGTATCACCCCGATGGAGGACGGATTGCGCGTTGCCGGCACGGTGGAGATCGCCGGCCTTGACGCGCCCCCGAACGAAGGACGGGCAACGGCGCTGGTCGAGCATGCCCGACGCTTGTTCCCTGGCCTCAGCGGCACGAAGGTGCGCACCTGGATGGGCTTCCGTCCTTCGACGCCCGATAGCCTGCCGATCCTCGGCCCCGTTGCACGCCATCCGGGACTGCACCTCGTCTTCGGGCACGGTCACTTCGGCATGACCGGCGGCCCGCCATCCGGGCGGATCGTTGCGCAGATGATCCTGGGGCGAACCCCGCCCATCGACCCGAAACCCTACGCCGCAACACGCTTCGCGTAAGCAGGAGGCTCGCGATGTTCCATCCCGATTTCCAGGCCAAGCCCTATTGGTGGGAGGGCTACCAACCCAGCGCCGTCGACCTGACGGATGTGCCGCCCCGTGTCCGCGTCGTCATCGTCGGTGGCGGTTACGGCGGCCTGTCCACGGCGCTGGAGCTGAACAAAAACGGCATCGACTGCGTCGTGCTGGAAGCTGCGGAGCCGGGCTTCGGCGCCTCCACCCGCAGCGGCGGCGGCGTCAGCGGCGGGGTGAATATCGGCAAGAGTTTCTCCGGCAAAACACTCGATCCTGCCTCCGACCGAGCCCGCAGCGTGCTGACCGACGGATCGGACGCCTTCGCCCTGATCGAGCGCCTGATCCAGGAGGAAGGTATCGAGTGCTACTGGAAAAAGAACGGCCGCTTCGTCGGCGCCTGGACGCCCAAGCACTTTGAATCGCAGTCCCGCAAGGTTGCTCTGCTGAACGACGTCGCCGCGTCCGGCGCACACATGGTGCCGCGCGAACGGATCCGCGAGGAGATGGCGAGCGATTATTACTATGGCGGCATGGTCGTCGAGCGCTCCGCCTCTCTGCATCCGCGCTCTACTTCAAGGGCCTGCTGGATGCCTGCCTGCGCCGCAATGTCCCCATCTGCGCCATGGCCGGTGTCGAGAGCATCAAGCAGACAGGCTCCGGCTGGCAGGTGCGCACCGCGCGCGGCACAGTGCAGGCCGATGAAGTTGTCATCGCCACCAACGGTTACACCGGCAACGTCACGCCGGAACTCAAACGGCGCGTCGTTCCGCTGGCGAGCCATATCATCGCGACTGAGCAACTTCCGCCCGACCTTGCTGCATCCTTGATTCCGAAGAACCGCACACTGGCTGACACGCGCCGCGTCCTGACCTATTATCGAATGTCCCCCGACGGCACCCGCGTCATTTTCGGCGGTCGTGCTCGGTTTACCCCCGTAACGCCACAGGAAAGTGCACCAATCCTGCATCGTTTCATGACGGAACGATTCCCGCAGTTGAAAGGCGTACGCGTCACCCATGCCTGGACCGGAAACGTGGCATTCACCCTGGATGCGCTGCCGCATATGGGGAAGCAGGACGGGATGCACTACCTGCTGGGCTGCAACGGCAGCGGCGTCGCCATGATGACTTATCTGGGCTGGCAGACGGCCCGCAAGATCGCCGGCGCCGCGAACCGCCCGAGTGCCTTCGATACCGAGGATTTTCCGACCCATCCGCTGTATAACGGCAACCCGTGGTTCCTGCCGGCGATCGGCGCCTGGTATCGGTTCCGCGACGAACTGGACCGCGCCCTTGCGCGTGTATAAACGATAAGGAAACGACATGAATAATCCGCGCTGGAAACATCGTCCCAACGGATCGACCTGGGGCGATTTCGGGCCCGACGACCAGCTTGGCCGACTGAACCTTGTAACACCCGAAAAGGTCCTGCAAGGCATCAAGGAGGTCAAAGAAGGCAAGACCTTCTGCCTGTCTTTGCCGCTGGATTACCCCGGTGGCAACATCCTCAATCCCCGCCGCCATCCGCCGGTGCTGAAGCCGACGGAGCGCAACGGCAAGCCCAATATGAACTACCCGCTGCGCTGCGACGATCCCACTGCGCTTGATATCGTCTGTGACGACCAGGTGATCCTGACGCTGCAATACTCGACGCAGTGGGACAGCCTGGCCCATGTCGGGCAAATGTTCGATGCCGACGGCGACGGCATCGCCGAAGACTGCTTCTACAACGGCTATCGTGCCGGAACCGATATCATCGGCCCCGTCACCTACGACGCCAAGGGCAATGCAACAACGACGAACCAGACACCGGGCGCGCGCCGCCTGGGCGTGGAGAATATGGCGGCCTCTTGCGTGCAAGGCCGAGCGGTGATGATCGACCTGGAGGCGCATTTCGGCCGATCCGGCAAGGTTGTTGGATACGAAGACCTGATGATGGTCCTCGATAAGGACAAGGTCGTTGTCGAGCCTGGCGATTTCGTCTGTCTTCGCACCGGCTTCGCACAGTTGCTGTTGGACATGAAGAAGCAGCCCGACCCAAAAGTTCTTTTCGCAACCACCTCAGCCCTCGACGGCCGAGACGCTCGGTTGCAGCAATGGGTGACCGACAGCGGCGCCGTCGCCCTGCTGGCCGACAATTATGCCGTGGAGGCGCACCCGGCGCGCCCGTGCCTGGATGACCACTGCGCCATGCTGCCGCTGCACGCCCACTGTCTGTTCAAGCTGGGCTGCTACCTGGGCGAGATGTGGTATCTGACGGAACTAGCCGACTGGCTGCGCAGCCAACGGCCGAAACCGCTTCCTGCTGACGGCCCCTCCGCTGCGGTTACCGGGCGCCGTCGGATCACCGGCAACACCTGTGGCAACGGTGTAGATACGCGCGTCACAACCCGCCGCCAGACCCCGTCATGGCGGGCGAAGGCCCCTGGGCGTTAAAATAGGAATCGGCTGACGCCGTCTTCAGCTTTCCTGCCTGTGGGGCGATGGCCCGCCAACCAGCCCCAAAATGACCAGACGACACCCCCCTCACCGCCGCCGCGGACCCGCCATCGCCCATTGCGCCGGCAACGAAACGTCCCCAACCTTCGTCCCCCGCAGATCAACGAATCGCAACGCCGGCAGCCCCAGCAACGGGGCAATATCCGTCACCTCAGTGCTACTAGCCTCCAGCACCCGAAGGCCCCGCAGCCCGGAGAGCGCCCCCAAATCGGCAACCGGCGTGCCGGAGATCTGCAAACTCTCCAGCCGGACCATGCGTCCGACAACAGCCAGGTCACCGACCAATGTCCCGCCCAGATCCAGTCGTTCCAATCTCGTAATGGAGTCCAGCGATCCGATATCCGCAACCAAGCTTCCCGTCAGATACAGCGATCGCAACCAGGTCAGCCCCGCCAGCGGCGTCACGTCGACCACCGGCGTGAACGACAGGTTCAAGCTCTCCAGCCCCGTCAGCGCTGCCAAAGGAGACAGATCGACCACCCGAGTCAGCTTCAATCCCAGCACGCGCAGCCGACGCAATCCAGCCAGAGGCGTCAGGTCCACCAGAGGCGTGCGGTTCAGGAACAGCGCGTCCACATCCGTAAGCTGCGACAGGTCCGGCAGTTCCGGCAACGGGACTCGTTCCAACCGCAACGACCGTCCGGTCATTCGGCAGCGAACCGCGCGGAATCAACCATTTCGGTGGCGCGCGTAAGATCGACGGACAGCAGGCTGGAGACCCCACGTTCCTGCATCGTAACGCCATACAAACGGTCCATCCGACTCATGGTCAGTTGATGGTGCGTGACCACCAGGAATCGCGTGCCGGCCTCTCGAACCATGTCGTCCAGCAGGGCGCAGAAACGGTCCACATTCGCATCGTCCAGCGGAGCGTCGACCTCGTCCAACACGCAGACCGGCGCCGGATTGCACAGGAACACAGCGAAGATCAAGGACAGCGCCGTCAATGCCTGCTCGCCACCGGACAGCAAGGACAACGTGGACAGCTTCTTGCCCGGCGGCTGTGCATAGATCTCCAAGCCCGGCCTCCAGCGGATCGTCCGATCCCACCATGGCCAGATGGGCGCGACCGCCATCGAACATGCGTTTGAAGAGGCTTTGGAAATTCTTGTCGACTTCCTGGAAGACCGCGTTCAGCCGCTCGCGCCCTTCGCGATTCAGATGCCCGATCGATCCGCGCAGCTTGGCGATCGCCGTGGTGATCTCCCCACATTCGGTATCGATCGTGCCGATCTTTCCTTCCAGTTCCGCGACCTCCTGCTCGGCGCGCAGATTGACGGGCCCCATCTCCTCGCGCTCTTTCCACAGCCGTTCCAGCCGCCGGCGCAGACGGTCCTCCGCATCCTGGTCGGCAACGGCGGGCGGCTCCGGAAGCACCGGGTTCACACCCATCCGCTCCAGGATTCGTTCCGCAACGACACCCCAGGCATGATTGGCCTGCTCGTGCACACCCTCGGCACGCACCGCCTCCTCCCGCCGTCGGCCCAGAGCGGTTTCCGACCCGCGTGCTGCCCGATCGGCCTCCTCCTGCGCTGTCTGGGCAACACGCAGCGTTTCGGCAGCGCGACGATAGGTCGCCTCGGCGGCCTGCAGCGTGTCCAGCGCCTCCTGCCGCCTGGCGGCGATCACCGCCAGGCTGGGCCTGCAAGCCTGTCAGCAGATCGGACGCCTCGGCCTGCCGCGCCGTCAGGT
Organism: uncultured Alphaproteobacteria bacterium; assembly: GCA_963771475.1. GTDB lineage: Bacteria > Pseudomonadota > Alphaproteobacteria > Acetobacterales > Acetobacteraceae > Rhodopila. The sequence goes on from CAVYTN010000031.1 coordinate 419,248, forward strand.
CGGTCACCCGCTCAGCCGCGTCACGCGCACGTTCCGACCAGCCGGTGCGTTCCGCGGCAATCGCCTGCAGCCGATTGACGCGCGTGGTGTGATCGCGCGCCAGCGATTCGCGGATCGGCGCGCGCCTGGGTCTCGCGCGACCGGGCGGCGGACAAGGTGGCGCGTGCCTCGTCGACGGCCGCACGCAGTTGCGGCGATGTCCGGCAGCCCGGTGGTTGTCGCCCGCACCTGCTCCAGCGCCGCCACCGCCTCATCGCGTTCCACGGTGACGCGCGCCAGTTGGTCGTCCGCCGCAGCCAGACGGGCGGTGGCCGTGGCAGCCTGGTTGCGCAGCGCGTTCAGCGCCACGCGGGCGCGTTCCTGCTTCTGCTCCCACTCACGGCGGCCAGACCGAGCGGTCTGCTCCGCCGTGACGGTTGCTTGCGCGGCGGCTTCCGCTTCGGCCCGCCGGGTTCGTGCCTCTGTCGCTGCCTGTTCCGCTGTTGCCAGGCGGGTGCGCAGGCCAGTCAGCCGGTTGCGCTGCTGCAGCCGCACGGCGGCGGCGGTCGGGGTGCCGGCACGAATGGTATAGCCGTCCCATCGCCAGATGGCGCCGGACCGCGTGAGACCAATGACTGCCCGGGCGCAAATTGGACTGATTGTCGAAACCGTCCTGATCGATTTCAACCAGACCAATCTGCGACAAGCGCCCGCGCCAGAAGCTCTGGCCCCTGAACGAAATCGGCCAGCGGGATCGCGCCGGCCGGCAGACCCGGCACCGGATCGAACGCCGGCAGCTCCCGCCAGTGCCGCGCCGCGTCAGGGTTCAGCGCCGAGGTCAGTTCCTCGCCCAGCACGGCACCCAGCGCGGCCTCCAGCCCGTCGGCAACGGTCAGTGAGTCGATCATCGGCGGCCAACGCTCGCCGTCCTTCACCGCCAGCACTTCGGCCAGCGCCTGCACCTCGGCGGCCAGCTTGGCCCGAGCGGAATCGGCCGCCGACTGGGCTTCCCGTGCGGATGCCAGGGCAGTGGCCGCGTCGGTCCGCGCCTTCTCCGCTTGCTCCACGGCGGTGCGCGCCGCGGTCAGCGCGGCCTCGGCTTCCGCCGCCTCTTCCGTCGCCTTGGCGACTGCGTCCGGATCGACCTGCTGGCCGGCGATCCGCGTCGCGCTCCTGCGCGGCGTTCTCGAACTGCGTGTTCGCCCGTCGCCGCGCGCTGCTCGGTCTGGTTCAGCAGCTGCGTCGCCGCCTGCGCGCGGGCCTGAGCTTCGGCCGCGGCCTCGGTCGCGCGATTGGCCTCCGCCTCGGCGACCCGGACCGATTCGGCCGCCGATTCGGACTCGGTCTCGGCCGCCTCGGCGCGGGCCGCGTGCCCTTGCTCCTCGGCCAGCAGGTCTGTTTCTTCGCGGACAGCCGTTCCTCCGCCGCGGCCGCGTCGCGCTGCAACTGTTCGGCGTGGGCCAGGTCCTGGCGGAGCTGGCCGATCCGCCGCTGCGCCTCCGCCAGGGCAGCCCGAGCGCGCCCTTCCTCGCCGGCGATCTGCTCCTGCGAGACGCGGTGGCGTTCCAGGACGGTGCGCGCCTCGGCCTCCTCCTCCCGCAGCGCAGGCAGCGACCGCTGCGCCTCCGTCGCATGGGTGGAGGCCGACGCTGCGGCTTCGGTCGCCGCGGCGACGGCCGTCCTGCGCCTGATGCAGGGCCGCCGCCGCCTGCGTCGCGGGCGCGTTCGACCCGGGCGCGCTGCACGGACAGCAGTTCCGCCTCGGCGGCGCGGATCGCGTCCGGAGATGTTGCGGTAGCGGCTGGCCTGTCGGGCCTGTCGCTTGCAGGCCGCCAAGCTGGGTTTCGCAGCTGGGCGCGCAGGTCCTCGGCGCGTGACAGATTGGCCTCGGCGGCCCGCAGCTTCAGCTCCGCCTCGTGCCGGCGCGCGTGCAGCCCGGTGATATTGGCGGCTTCTTCCAGCACCGCGCGGCGATCTTCCGGCTCGGCGCCGACCAGCGCGCCGACGCGGCCCTGGCTGACCATGGCCGAGGCCCGCGCGCCCGACGCCAGATCGGCGAACAGCGTCTGCACGTCGCGGGCGCGGGCTTCCTTGCCGTTGATGCGGTAGGCCGAGCCGCTGCCGCGCTCGATCCGGCGGACGATTTCCAGCTCCGGCTGTTCGTGGAACGGCGGCGGGACGCGGCCTTCGGTCTCGTCAGGAACAGCGTCACCTCGGCGATGTTGCGCGACGCCCGGCCCGCGGTGCCGGCGAAGATGACGTCCTCCATCTCGCCGCCGCGCAGGCTGCGGGCGCTGCTTTCGCCCATCGCCCAGCGCAGCGCCTCGACGACATTGGACTTGCCGCAGCCGTTCGGTCCGACGATTCCGGTCAGTCCGGGCAGGATCTCGACGCTCGTCGGTTCGGCGAAGCTCTTGAACCCGGCGATGCGAAGGCGGCGGAAACTGACCGGCAATGGCTAACTCCTCGGAACGGCTGGACAGCTAGTTAGCGGGGATCAGCTTACGGAACGCGTCGTAGCTCATTTCCCCGGCGTATTTCTGACCGTTGATCACAAAGCTCGGAGTCGAGTCGATCTTCCATTTGTCCGGAATCGGCCTGTTGCTGCTTGAGGATCCAGTCGCGCAGCTCGGTGTCGGCGATCGCCTTGTCGAAGGTCGGCCGGCTCATGCCCGCCAGGCCGGCGGTCTTCCACAGTTCCTCGGTCGGGTCGGCGCCGCGGCTGAACGCCCAGCGAGTTCTGGGTGGCGAACAGGGCGTTGATGAACGGCTCGTAGCGATCGACCGGCAGATAGCGCGCGACCATCGCGGCGGTCAGCGCGACCTGGTCCAGCGGGTAGTCGTGGAACACCCACTTCACCGTGCCGGTGTCGATCAGGTTCTTCTTGATCTCTGGGAAGCGTGTCCGTCGGCGAAGGCGGCGCAATGGGTGCAGGTCAGCGAGAAGTATTCGCCGACCGTCACCTTGGCGTCGGGCTTGCCGACGAAGCGTTCGGCCCGCGGGTCGTCGTCGGCTGCGCGCGCCAGGCTGGCACCGCCAGCGCGGCCACGACGGCGGGCACCACGGTTAGTAGGAAACGGCGGGAAAACGCATGGGAACCTCTATATCTGGTATTACAGTTTGTTCAAGCGGCGTGTCGAGTGTTTGCTGCGCCCGATCACCACCCGTCCCAGCGCGGCCAGCGCGGCGGCGCAGATCGCCGTCGGGCAGATCGGCCACCGCGGCCTCGGCCTCCCGCACCGCTTCCGGCGGCGCGGCGGCGGCAGCGGCGCGGCTCGCGCGGCATGCCGGCCTGGGTGAAACTTCAGCGAATGGACCGGCTGGCCGCCCAGGTGGGTGTTGATCCGGTTGATCACTTCGACCCCACATAGTGCAGGTCCATCGCCGCCGGCGCCGGCGCAGGCGATGGTCAGCATGCCGCGGTCGAGCCGCCGCGGCACCGTCATCGAGGCGACCTTGGGACCGACGATGATCTCCCAGTCCGCGAGGATCTGGGCCGACGCCGGGTTATGCTTGCGAAAGGCCTGGCGGGTGACGCCCGGCACCAGGCGCCCAACGGACGCGGCCCATAGACGAATCGCGCCGGCGGTCCGGCCATACCGTCGGTGTCGTGTCGTCGTCCGCCATCCTGCTCCTCCGCCGCGGAACTCCTGCTGCACTGGTATGACCGCCATCGGCGACGCCTGCCGTGGCGGGCGGAGCCCGGCGAGACCCCTGACCCCTATCGGGTCTGGCTCAGCGAGATCATGCTACAGCAGACGACCGTCACCGCGGTCATACCCTACTATGAGCGCTTCGTAAGCCGCTTCCCGACGGTGCGAGGCGCTGGCCGCTGCGCCGCTGGACACGGTGCTGTCCGCCTGGGCCGGCCTCGGCTACTACGCCCGCGCCCGCAATCTGCATGCCTGTGCGCAGGCGGTGGCGCGCTGGGCGGGTTTCCGGCGGATCTGGCGGGGTTGCAGGCGCTGCCGGGCATCGGCGCCTATACCGCCGCGGCCGATCGGGGCGATCGCCTTCGGCATTCCCGCGGTCCCGGTCGACGGCAACGTCGAGCGGGTCGCCGCTCGGCTGTTCGCCATCGAGACAGCCGATGCCGGCGGCCAAACCGGCGATCCGCGCGGCCGCGGCCCGACTGGGCGAGCGATCCGGCGGCGCGGGCGAGGCCCAGCGACTTCGCCCAGGCGCTGTTCGACCTGGGGGCCTCGGTCTGCACGCCCGGCCGCACCCGGCCTGCGGCGTCTGTCCCTGGATCGGGCACTGCGCCGCGCGCCGGCTGGGCATCGCAGCGCGACCTGCCGCGCAAGGCGCCGAAGAAGCTGCGGCCGATGCGCCATGGGGTGCATTTCTGGCTGACCGACACGGCGGGCAACGTGCTGCTGCGCCGGCGCGTCCGCCAAGGGGCTGCTGGGCGGGATGACCGAATTGCCCGGCACCGACTGGCGCGACAGCACCCTGGACCGCAGGCCGAGGCGCTGGCCGTCGCGCCGCAGCCGGCGGACTGGCGGCCGGCGCGGCCAGGTGCGCCACGGCTTCACCCATTTCGAGCTGATCATCGACCTGTTCGCCGCCCAGGTGCCGGCGATCGAGGCGGAGGGTTTCGCGCATCCCTGTCGACGCGCTGGACGAGGCGGCGCTGCCGTCGGTGATGCGGAAATGCGTCCGTATGGCGCGCTGGCGTTGATCGGGCGCTGACACGTCCCGGCACGATGTGGCAGACCAATTCTCAGGGGACAGACCATGAAGACTGCGCGCCGCGGTGGCCCGCAAGGCCGGCGAACCACTCAGCCTGGAGACCGTCGAACTCGACGGCCCGCGCGACGGCGAGGTGCTGGTCGAGATCAAGGCCACCGGCATCTGCCACACCGACGAATACACGCTGTCCGGCGCCGATCCCGAGGGGCTGTTCCCGGCCATCCTCGGCCATGAGGGCGCCGGCGTCGTGGTCGATGTCGGGCAAGAACGTCACCAGCCTGAAGAAGGGCGATCACGTCATCCCGCTCTACACGCCGGAGTGCCGGCAGTGCGAATACTGCCTGTCGCGCAAGACCAATCTGTGCGTGGCGATCCGCGCGACCCAGGGCAAGCGGCGTGATGCCGGACGGCACCAGCCGGTTCTCGCTGCCGGCAGCGAGCCGGTGTTCCACTACATGGGCACGTCGACGTTCGCGAACTTCACCGTGCTGCCGGAGATCGCGCTGGCGAAGATCCGCGCAGGACGCGCCGTTCGACAAGGTCTGCTACATCGGCTGCGGCGTCACCACCGGCATCGGCGCGGTGATGAACACCGCGAAGGTCGAGGCCGGCGCGCGCTGCGTCGTGTTCGGCCTCGGCGGCATCGGGCTGAACGTGATCCAGGGACTGCGCATGGTGGGCGCCGAGCAGATCGTCGGCGTCGACCTCAATCCGCGGCGCAAGGAGATGGCGGAGAAGTTCGGCATGACGCATTTCGTCAATCCGAGCGAGGTGCAGGGCGATCTGGTGCCGTATCTGGTGGACCTGACCAAGGGCGGCGCCGATTACAGTTTCGAATGCATCGGCAACGTGAAGGTCATGCGCCAGGCGCTGGAATGCGCGCATCGCGGCTGGGGCAAGTCGATCATCATCGGCGTCGCCGGCGCGGGTCAGGAGATCTCGACGCGGCCGTTCCAGCTGGTCACCGGCCGGATCTGGATGGGCACCGCGTTCGGCGGCGCGCGCGGGCGGACCGATGTGCCGCGGATCGTCGATTGGTACATGGACAGGCAAGATCAACATCGACGACCTGATCACGCATGTGCTGCCGTTCGAGCAGATCAACGACGGCTTCGAGCTGATGCGGCGCGGCAAGTCGATCCGGTCGGTGGTGGTTTATTGAGGGCCCACCCGGTCTGACGGTTGACCTCGGGCGACGGTGATGAAGGCACGCGACAGCGGCATGTCGCCCGAGGCGTCTTGGGATACGTTCATTGACCCACCGGCGATCCTGACGGCACATCGAGCCGGCGCTGCTCGACGCGCTCGGACGCAAGGCGTCCGCCGAAGGCCTGACCCAGGTGCGGTGCGTCGTGCGGGACGTGATCTCCAACGGCACCGGTCTGGCAGATGGTCATGCCGACATCGTTCTCGTGTTCAACCTGCCGCATTGCGAGCAGTCGGTTTCGCTTCTGCATGAAGTCCGGCGCATTCTTCGGCCGGCAGGACGCGTGGGCGTGCTGCACTGGCGCAGCGACATTGCAACGCCGCACGGCCCTTATCTTGTCATCCGTCCCTCGCCCGAGCAGTGCGTGGTGGGTTCCGTCGTCGTCGCGATGGTCTACACAGTTGGCGAAGCCCTGGAGAGACGCACCGAACCGAGGATGGAGACGAGTGTCATGCGGCCCAATCCACTACACGATGCCGGCCAGTTCCTGACACAGCCTGGCTGGTTCACGCCCGTGATCTGGCTATTGCTGTTGGCCGCGATCGGGATCGCCGTCGCGAACTGGCGCGCCTCGCCGGCGCAGCGCACCGGCCACGCGGTGGCGATCGCGGGACTGCGTGTGCTGGTCGGGATCATGTGGTGGCAGCAGACGCTGTGGAAGATTCCGCCCAATTTCGACGGCCTGCGATACTGGATGCAACAGGAGGCCGAGCACGCTGCCGTTGCGGTGCAAGGCGCATTCGTTGGCGATATCGTTTTGCCGAATATCGGTTTCTTTGGCCCGCTCGTGTATCTGATCGAGGTCGTAATCGGGGTTTCTCTGCTGCTTGGCCTGTTCTCGCGCTTTGGTGCCCTGCTGGGCGCCTTGATGGGGGTTAATCTCTGGCTGGGTCTCTATTCCGCGCCCGGCGAGTGGCCCTGGACGTATGTCTTCCTCGTCGTCATCCAGTTGCTGTTCGTCATCGATCCACCCGGACGTGCGCTTGGCGCCGATGCCCTGTTTTTGCGGCGGTCGGGACAGGAGGCGGGTATCTCTGCGCTGGCTCATGTGACGCTGCCGGACCCCGACATTTGCTCAGGGGATGTCGACGTGTCGGGAGGGGCGCGCCGTCAGGCGAAGGCGGCGATGGGCATGGCGCCGGTTTGCCCGCTTTGCCTGCTGCGGCGTTCGGCGAGGCGTTGTTCGCGGCGGCGCTGCTTCATGGCCTCGGCCCAGGTGAGGCCGTGGGCCTGGGCGTAGGCGGCGACCTTGCGGTTGTCCTCGATCAGGGCGGTGGTGTTGACGATCCGGGGTGACTCGGGTTCGGGCGGCGGCGCGGATTCGTCGGCGTAACCCAGCAGGCGGGATTCGCGCAGCTTTTCCAGGCGGCGTTCGGCTTTTTCGGCCTCCCGGATCAGGCTTACGGCGCCGGTGCGCAGGCGCAGCACGCGGTTCAGCGGCATCTCGGGATCGGCGGCCTGGGCGAGCGCCTCGCCGGCCTGGAGGCTGAAGCCGACGATCCGAGCGGCGAGGCGCAGCTCGGTTTCGGTTTGCGGGTCATAGGTGGAGAGGGTGGAAGCGGCGGCGTGGCGCGCGGTCTCCATGTCTCCGCCGGCGCCCTGGAGAAGGAGGAGAGCGATCTGGTGGAGGATGGTTTGGAGGAGGGCTTCGGGGAGGTCGGCGAGGGTCATGAGGCGGTCCGTGAAGGTCTGACCGCGTTATAGGTATATTTGCCTCTATAATCAAGAATATTTTGCTACCATGCCGTATCGGCCTCAACGTGCGGCGACGACTGTCCTGGCCACGATGCCCGGCAGTGCGAGTACCAGCTCAGATTGTGCTTCCAGCCAGAGATGGAGCGGACGCGATGCCTCGTTATCGGGACAATCTGCCGCAACTAGCTGACACGGTCTTCCTGACGGATGGCGGCCTGGAGACCTACCTCGTCTTTCTGGAGCGTATCGATCTTCCCTGCTTTGCGTCCTTTCCGATGGTGAGAGACGCGGCGGGACAAGACCGGCTCCGCCGCTACTTCGAGCCGTTCCTGCGCACGGCACAGGCGCGGGTTGGGAATTCATCCTCGACACGGCAACGTGGCGCGCCAGTGCCGATTGGGGCCAGCGACTGGGCTATACGCCAGAGGCGCTCGCGGATATCAACCGGCAAGCGGTCGCCCTGGCGGTTCAACTGCGAGACCGTTTCAATTCCGCCAAATCATCAGCCGTGATCGCCGGGGCGCTCGGCCCACGTGGCGATGGTTACAAAGCTGACAAGCTTATGAGCGCATCGGACGCGGAGCGATATCATCGCGCTCAGATCGAGATCTTTCGCGACAGCGGAGTTGATATGATCAGCGCCCGCCATCACCATTCCTTACGGTGCAGAAGCGGTCGGTATCGGTACGCGCCGCACAGGCGTCCGGTATGCCCGCGGCCGTTTCCTTTACAGTCGAGATAGATGGTCACCTGCCGTCAGGAGAAACCCTGGCGGAGGCGATCTCGACCGTGAATTCCGCAACCGGCAATGGTGCGGCTTATTTCATGGTGAATTGTGCACACCCAACACATCTGGGCGACCTTCCAATCACGGATGGGCCGTGGCGCCGTCGCATACGCGGCTTCCGCGCCAATGCCTCTGCCCTCAGTCATGCCGAACTGGATGAAGCAACCGAGCTTGATCCAGGCGATCCGGCCGAGTTGGGCCGGCAATACCGGAGGCTGCGCAGCCAGATGCCGCGCCTTTCGGTTCTCGGTGGCTGCTGTGGCACGGACCATCGCCATATCGTTGCGATTTGCGAGGCCTGTTTGCCGGCTTGATTACCCCCCGGAATGAATCACTATGCGCTCAGGTCCTGATGGACCTCTATGACATTCCCCTCGGGGTCATGGAAGAAAATCTGGTGCCATCCATTCATTGCCCAGGTCCCGTAATCGGAATAGGGAATCCCTTTCTCCTCCAGCCGCCGCTTGAAGCCCTCGATGTCATCGGTCCGAAAGGCGATATGGCCGCGCTCCAGCGGATTGATCACCTGCTTGGTCCGGAACCCGATATTCAGGTCTGTCGTCGCCAGGTGGAACTGCGTCCGCCCATCCGTCACAAATGAAACATCTTCTGCGTATCCCTGCGTCGTATCACGCATAGCGTTCAAGGTCGGCTCCGGCTCCAGGTCCAAAACCGAGCGGTAGAACTCGTTCATGGCGGGGACGTTCTTGGAGCATAGGTTCAGGTGGTGGAGCTTGATTTTCATTTCGCTTCCTCTCCGCTCGTTGATGCCCTCTACAAGATCAGGAATTGCGATCCCCTGCCAGCAACATATCGATGAGCGCCGCCAGCTTCATACGCACCGAACCGCCCGTTCCGCTGCCGATGGACAGTATCCGCCGCTCAGCGGTCAGGGACGGATATGGCGCGTGCCGGCGTGACGCGCCTCACGCTGAGCGTCTGCCTTTCTGTTAGAGCGCCGAAGACGAGACCCAGCGTCGTCAGCAGAATGACATGGCCACCGAGGGACGCCACCCGGAACTGCCACAGCAGGGTCGCCGGAAAGTCCTTCGGCACTTCGTTCACCGCCGGCAGCACGAAAATCGCAAGCACCACGGCCAGAACATACAGCCCTCCGCCGCACAGGGCCGCATTCCAGACGCCAAGGCGATGCAGCAAATGCCGCCCCAGATGCAGGGCCGCCACGGCTGCGGCGATAGACCAGACGATCATGCCGAAATAGAGAGCCGTCCGCGCCCTGATCGTCTCCGGATCACCGATCGAGGGCGGGTTGGCCGGGTATTTGATCTGCGGCACAAGAAACAGCACGACGAACGCCGCCGCTGCCAGGATGGCCGCCGTGCCACGCGGCCCCATGCGCCCGAGCCGGCCTTGGGCGAAGGCGAAGACCAGGGAAAAGATGCCGCCGATCGCGGTACTGTAGACGACAATTCCGGTCAGCAGGCCGAACGTGCTCTGCATCGTACGGCTGACGAGTTCGGGGTCCGGAGGATCACCGGCAAGCTGGTGCATATGATCCTCGAAAGCGATTGCCTGGTCGATCAGCGGCTCAGCGAAGATCCGCGCATAAACGAACGCGACCAGTCCCGCGAGGAGACCGACCAGCATCCCCCGGACCAGCAGCGTCCTGACCATGTCAGTGGCAGGGGAAAGCGAGGAAGTGCCGTCCGTCGTGGACAAATTCGTGGATGTACATGCCGGAGAAGATCGATGCCGCACCTTGCTCCGCGCCGACGAAATAGATCGCGAGAAGCGCCAGCAGGCCACCGAAGATGGCCCAGGGCAGGATTTCCCGGACGGGGATGACGCGGGACATCGACAGCTTGCGGTGCATAAGTTGGGCTGGTTGCCATGGTCGCTCCTCAATATCCGATCAATCAGGTTTGTGACAGTGGATTTATCGCATGACGCCAGCCGGATGGCAATCTGCACGCCCTTCAGGTCTTGGCTTTCTCGGGCGCGAAGCGGGCCACAAGATCGGCGATGTGGCCGATTTCCTCCAGGCGCAACCCATCGGGCGCCGCCAGCTTCCGGTTGCCGTGCGCCACCCGCCGCGGCAGCGCCGCCGCGTCGAACCCCAGCTTCGCCGCCTCTTTCAACCGCGCCTCGGCCTGCGCGACCTGGCGGATTTCGCCGGACAGGCCGATCTCCCCGAAATAGACCGTGCCGGGATGCGGTCGGCGTCTCGAACGCCGCAGAAACGATCGCCGCGGCGACCGCCATGTCGGCGGCGGGTTCGGTCATGCGCAGGCCGCCGGCGATGTTGAGATACACGTCCATCTGGTTCAGCCGCACGCCCGCGCGTGTCTCCAGCACCGCCAGCAGCATCGACAGCCGCCCGCTGTCCCAGCCGATCACGCGACCGCCGGGGCGAGCCGCCGGCATTCGGCGCCAGCAGCGCCTGGATCTCCACCAGCACCGGGCGCGTGCCCTCCAGCCCGGCGAAGACCGCGCTGCCGGCGATGTTGCCGCGGCGTTCGGCGAGGAACAGGGCGGAGGGGTTGGGCACCTCGGCCAGGCCCGCGTCGGTCATCTCGAACACGCCGATCTCGTCGGTGGCGCCGAAGCGGTTCTTCACGGCGCGCAGGATGCGGAACTGGTGGCCGCGATCGCCTTCGAAATACAGCACGGCGTCGACCATGTGCTCCAGCACGCGAGGGCCGGCGATGGCGCCGTCCTTGGTGACGTGGCCGACCAGCACGAGCGCGAACTGCCCGGCCTTCGCGAGCGCGGATCAGTTCGAACCCGCAGGCGCGGACTTGCGCGACGGTGCCGGGGGCGCTGTCGATCGCGTCGAGCCACATGGTCTGGATCGAGTCGATGACGACCAGCGCGGTGTCCTTCGCCTGCTCCAGGCTGGCGACGATGTCGCGGACGTTGATCGCGGCGGCGAGTTCGATGGCGGAGTCGGCGACGCCCAGGCGGCGGGCGCGCAGGCGGATCTGGTCGATGGACTCCTCGCCGGAGACGTAGCGGACGCGCTTGCCGGACCGCGCGAGGCGGGCGGCGGCCTGCAGCAGCAGGGTGGATTTGCCGATGCCCGGATCGCCGCCGACCAGGATGGCCGAGGCCGGCACCAGGCCGCCACCCAGGACGCGGTCGAGTTCCTCGATGCCGATGGCGGCGCGCGGCGGCGGGGCGGCGGCGCCGTCGAGGCCGACGAAGGTGACGCCGCGGACCGGGCCTTTCGCCGCCGGGCGTGGGCGTGGCGAGGATCGGTTCTTCCGTGATCGTGTTCCACTCGCCGCAGGCCTCGCAGCGACCGGCCCATTTCGGCGGTGACGGCGCCGCAGGACTGGCAGACAAAACGGGCGACGGGTTTGGCCAAGCGGCGGGCTCCGGAGGGTGGGGCGCGCAGTGTGCGCCAGGCGGCCGAGTCCGTGCCAGGGTGTGGATATGATTCGCCACCCCTCCTTGAGCGGGGGCTATTGCCGGCTCCGCGAAAAAAACCACGGAGACGGCCGCTTCGCGGCCTTTTAGGAGGGGCTCGGAGGGCCACGGAGTCGTTGCTTGACCGTTCGGGGGACATGTAGTTTTTCCCGGGTCGGACGAGGCTTGCGTCCGCCGATCCCGACAACTTCCTGCCGGTCGGAGGCCCGCTCCATTCCGCCACGCGCGAAGCGTCCCGAAATACGCGCCATCAGCCAGGCTGCCACGCCCATTATCGTCTGAAACGAAACCTCCGTGGGCCCTCCGCCCCCTCCGAAAAGGCCGCGAAGCGGCCGTCTCCGTGGTTTCTTTCAAACAAGCTGATCGCCGCACCGGCGGTGCATGCGGCCCCGATGGCGTCCGGGTTACGGCCAGACCGGCGGGTTATACCCCAGCGGCACCGACGGACGGGCCCAGAACGGCTTGGTCTCCGACAGTTTCAGCACCGGGCGCCAGATGCGTCAGGCGGCCCGTTAGGGCGTGTCGCTGACCATCGACCAGGCCTTGATCTCCTCCGGCGTGAACTCCGCGGGGGCGCTGTTGGCCTCCGCCGCGAGACCTCACCCAGGTCGACGATCCATTTGCCGACCTGTGCGAGGGAGATGCGCACCATCCAGCTTCCGCCCTCCTTCGCGCGGCGGTTCAGCGCCACCATCGCGCCGGCGGCCATCAGATAGCCGGTGCAGTAGTCGATGGCGGAGACCGGGTAGAAGGCCGGCCCCGGTTTCTTGCCGGGAACGACCTCGGTCTGGCGCAGCGTCATGCCGCTGACGGTCTGCACCACGGTGTCGAAGCCGCGCCGCGAGGCCCAGGGGCCGGCATGGCTGAACGCGCACAGCGACACGTAGACCAGGCCCGGCCGCAGCGCCGAGAGTTCCTCGGGCGACAGGCCGCGTCCTGCCAGCGTGCCGGGGCGATAGCCCTGGGAGAAAACGTCGGCACCCTTCACCAGCGTCTTCAGCGTCGCCAGGTCCTCGGCCTTGCGCAGGTCGAGATGCGCCGACAGCTTGCCGTGGCCGGTATCAGCCTCCTGGTAGCCGAGGTTGGGCAGATGCGGGGCGGTGATCTTCATCACCTCGGCGCCGTGTTCGGCGAGCGTGCGGGCGCAGGTGGGGCCGGCAAGCACGCGGGTGATGTCGACGACACGAATGCCGGACAGTGGTCGGTCGCCTTCGGGCAGCGGTTCGGGGTCGCTGTCGCCGATGCGGATGATCTCCATCAGCGGCAGGGCGGCGATGGCGGCGGATTGCGGATGCTTCGCCCATTCCGCGGCGGTGCGCACCATGCCGCCGGCGCCCTTGGCCTCCAGGATCGCTTCCTCCAGGTCCAGCGCGTTCCAGGTCAGCACGGCCTTCGCCACGGCTTCCGGCGTTTCCTCGCAGCCCAGCACCTTCAGCGCGGCGGCGCGGTGGTTGGGGAAGTTGGCGTGCACATAGCTCCAGCGGCCGTCCTTGGTCGGGTAGGTGCCCATGATGGAGTTGCGCTTGGCCGAGAGTTCGCCGTCGCCGATCTTCAGGTAATGCCCGCTGCGGAGCGAGGCGGTGGCCTGGCGCAGGTTGACACCGATGGTCTGGCGCCGGCCGGTGCGGGTCTCCCAAAGGTCGGAGACCGCGAGGCCGGTGGCCGCGAGCGTCGCGGCACCGGCGGTGGCGATGCGATAGGGGGTGGGCAGGACCGGGTCGCCGGCGCCTTCGAAGGTCACGGCGGCGGCGTCACCGGATGTCCAGCCGCCGTACGGCAACAAGGATTTCAGCGCGTCAGTTGGCATGGACGATTCTCCCACAGTCCGTTCTGCCGCAACTCTTAACAGGATCTGCTCGGCTCGCCAGTCGCGCTCATTTCGTCGCGCTCATTCCTCGATCGGCAGACCCAGGATCAGGTAGCTGAACGACTTGCCGTGGCTGTCGAGGTTGAGCGAGGTGTTCACCCCGCCTTCCAGCGCATCCTGCATGACGAAGTTCAGGCCGTGCAGCGCATCCATCTCGTAACGGGTGACGCTGCCGGTGAACAGCTTCGGAAAGGAACGCTTGATACGATCCGCCGTCAGCACGCGCTTCAGCAGCGGATAGTCCTTCGCATCATACGCCCACACCGAAACATTCGACGTGTTGCCTTTATCCCCCGCTCGGGCGTGGGCGATATCGTGAATACGACGTGTCATGCGGTGAACATCTCGAAGCTGGGGCGGACCTGGTCGCGGGCGATCAGGCAGGAATGGGTGACGACGCAGGGCGTGACCTGGCCGCGATAGCCGCCGCCGCCGGCCGGGCCGCAGCAGAGCAGAGAACTCGACCTCCCACAGCATCGTCTCGATATCGCTACGGTCCTGTGAGCGCAGGCCGACATGCAGGCGGATATCGGCAGCGTCGGCGGCTTCGATGTCGGCGGTCTGATACAGCGAGTTGACGCCGATCAGGTCGATGCGTAGCTCGCCCCCCAGTTGATTGATGCGGGTCAGGCGTTCCTTCACGACATCGGCCGCCAGCACGGCGCGCGCCTTGGCGTTCGGGCCGGCATAGCTGACGCCCGCTTCGCCGAGGAAGCCGCCGTCGAAGCCGATGGTGACTTTCAGCTTTTCCGGCCGAGCGGTGCCAGACCCGCCTGCGACCTGGACGCGGTCGGGGCCGGACGCATCGATCCGCACGCCGCGGAAATCGGCGGTGACGTCGGGGGTCAGATAGGCCGATGGGTCGTGCACCTCATACAGCAACTGCTCCTTCACCGTGCCGGTTGTGACGCAGCCGCCGGTGTCGGGCAGTTTGGTGATGATGAAACGACCGTCGGACCCGACCTCGGCGATCGGGAAGCCGCAATCGGCGAGCCGCGGCACGTCCTTGAAGCCCGGATCGGCGTAGTAGCCGCCGGTGATCTGCATGCCGCATTCCATCAGGTGGCCGGTCAGCGTCCCCTGCCCCAGCATCGCCCAGTCGTCCAGTTTCCAACCGAACCGATGCACCAGCGGCGACAGGAACAGCGCCGGGTCGGCGATGCGGCCGGCGATGACGACATCGGCACCGGCTTCCAGCGCGGGCAGCAGCGCCTCGACGCCCAGATAGGCGTTGGCGCCGACCATGCGCAGGCCGGTGTCGGCAACGGTGCCGGGATGGTCGATGAAAGCGGTTTCAGGCGTGACCAGATGGGTGACGTCGTCGCCCTCCACGCAGGCGACCTTCAGGCCCTGCAGGCCGAGCTCGCGGGCGACGTCGATGACCAGCAAAGCGGCGGCACGCGGGTTGGCGACGCCCATATTGGTGACGATCTTCGTCCCGTTGGCGTGGCAATGCGCGAGGACACCGAGCATGCGAGCGCGAAGCTGGGGGTTGTAGCCGCGGTTGGCGTCGAGCATGCGGTCGCGATGGCCGAATGCCATGGTGCGCTCGCCGATGCATTCGAAGACGAGGTAGTCGAGGGCGCCTCGCTGGGCGAGGTCGATGGCCGGGCCGAGGCGGTCGGAGGAAAACCCCGCGCCACAGCCCAGCCGGATGATGTCAGTGTCCATGCAGGCCGGTTCCCCCATTTCTCTGCGGCGGCACGGTTGCACCTTGGGGCCACCAGGGCAAGACGATGGAGACGGAGGCAGTGTCTCCGTGTGAATTCCGGATTAGGGTGGTTTTCTGCCGGTCCGCTTTTGGGGCCGAGATCCGCGGCAATCGGACGTTCGATTCAGGACCGGGTCTGGCCGGAAGTTGCCTGTCTACTTCCGGGTGTGGGATCGGCCGAAGGTGACATTAGTGCCCGACCACTTGCACCGCATTGCGCGTAGCTCAGCCAGATTCCGTCGCTGATCACCGGCCAGGCCGTTTCTGGCTGAGTTAGCCATCCCCGTTCGATCGGTTTTTCCGGACAGAATGACATTTAATCAATTTGTTGCTGGATAGCGCCAGTTGTAAGAGGGCGGAGCCGCGACACATTTCCCCCTCGCTCGCGGGCAGAAGAGGGAAGCGATATGACCGCTATCTTGCGCGGGCCGCTACGCGCCGCCGGAGCGTCCAACCCGCAAGCAACCGCTGTCATCGCTTCATGACTATAAGGAGACAAACGAGTGTTCAGTCACATGGTGATCGGCAGCAACGATATCGTCCGATCGAAGACGTTCTACGATGCCCTGTTCAGGGCTATGGGCGGCGAGCCGGGCGTGCAGGACGAAAAGGGGCGCCTAGTCTATCAACATCGGGGCGCGCTCTTCCTGGTGACTAAGCCCTTGGACGGCAAGCCGGCGACCCACGCTAACGGGGGAACGATCGGTTTCGCGGTGGGTGGCCCCAAGGAAGCCGATGCGTGGCACAAGGCCGGGACCGAGCATGGAGGCACGGCGGTCGAAGACGCGCCCGGCGTGCGTGAAAGTGGCTTTGGCAGCTTGTATCTCGCTTATCTTCGTGACCCGGACGGCAACAAGCTATGTGCGCTCCACGTGATGCCTGCCTGAGCGGCATGGGTATCAAGTCAAAGCCACCGTAAATGCGTGCGGTCTCCGCCCACCCGGGTGGGCAAGACTTCACGTAATCCGTTTGCGAGGAGTTATCGGCCAGGTGTTTTGCTGCATCTGGCCGGTAACAGTCCGGCGGCTTCGGAGCAATGGGCTCAGGGAAGTAGACTGCCGCGCCGCACCTCGTGCCTGCCGGCCGAACTGAGATACCATCGAGACAACACATGGGTGGACGGCCGGCACGGACCGCGCGAAGCTTGGGCCAACAACCGAGACAAGGGACGGAAATGGCACAGTTCAGCGACAGCACCGGGCCGTATGGCGGCCTCGCCTACCGCAAGGACGCCGACCTGAAGGCGTGGCTGGCGAAACGCCCGCGCGAGGCGGCGCTGGAGCCCGACCTGCCGATCATCGATCCGCACCACCATTTCTGGGACACGCCGCAACGCGGCACCTACTTCCTGCCCGACCTGCTGGCCGATATCGGCGGCGGACCACAACATCGTCTCGACCGTCTTCCTCGAATGCCAGGCGATGTACCGCAAGGACGGCCCGCGCGAGATGGCGCCGGTCGGCGAGGTCGAGTTCGTCAACGGCATCGCCGCCATGAGCGCGTCCGGCAATTACGGCCCCTGCCGCGTCGCCGAGGCGCATCATCGGCTACGCCGACCTCACGCTCGGCGCGCGCGTGCGCGACGTGCTGGAAGCCGAGATCACGGCCGGCGGCGGACGCTTCCGCGGCATTCGCTACGGCGTGTCCTGGGACGCCGAGCGACGCGATCGGCAAGTTCGCGTCCCGCGTCGTGCCGCCGCATCTGGTGCTCGACCCGACATTCCGCGAGGGGTTCGCGCAACTCGCACCGCTGGGCCTGAGCTTCGAATCCTGGCAGTATCATCCGCAACTACCGGACGCGATCGACCTCGCTCGCGCGTTTCCCGACACGACCATCATCCTCAATCATGTCGGCGGCGTGCTGGGCGTCGGCCCGTATCGCGGCCAGCCGGCCGGAAATCCTCAAGGCTGGCGCAAGAATATCGACGAGCTGGCGAAATGCCCGAACGTCAACGTCAAGCTGGGCGGCGTCGGCATGATGTCGTTCGGCTTCGACTTCCATGAGCGCGACGTGCCGCCATCGTCGGAGGACCTCGCCGCCGCATGGCGGCAGTATATCGAACCCTGCATCGAGGCGTTCGGCGTCGATCGCTGCATGTTCGAGAGCAACTTCCCGCCCGACAAGCAGTCCGGCGGCTACACCGAACTGTGGAACGCGTTCAAGCGCATCACCGCCGGCGCGTCGGCGGCGGAAAAGACCGCGCTGTACAGCGGCACCGCCGCGCGCGTCTACCGGCTGACGAAACCCTGAGACGGAGCCCATAACGATGCCGATCTATGATTCCCAGGTACATTGTTACGAACGCAACACCCCGGCCCGCCCCTGGGTCGGCCATCTGCACGGGCCGGAGGAAGCCACGGGCGAGCAGATGGTCAAGGCGATGGACGAGGTCGGCGTGGACGGCGCGATCCTGGTCTCGCCGTTCGCGCTGTATCGCTACGACGCCAGCTACGCGCTGGAGGTCTACAAGAAATACCCGACGAAGTTCGGCCTGGTGAAACCGGTCGACCCGTCCGATCCCAAGGTGGCGGAGACGATCGCCGACTGGAAGGCGACGACGGGCACGGTCGGCATCCGCATCATGCTGAACCGCGACGTGTCGGAGGACCCGAACGATCCCGGCATCAAGACCGTCCTGCAGGCCGCCGCAAAGCACAGCCTCCCGGTGAACCTGCTGGCCTGGGGCCGGCTGGACCAGGCCAAGGCGATGGCCGCGGCCAATCCCGACACGCAGTTGGTGATCGACCATATCGGGCTGCAGCAGCCGTTCGAGCCGCCGAAGCCCACCGATCCGTGGGGTGAGATGCCGAAGGTGCTGGCACTGGCGCAGCACAAGAACGTGGCGATCAAGATCAGCGGCGCCGGCACGCTTGTCGCTCCAGCCCTACCCCTATCCCGACATCTGGGCGCCCCTGGCGCGGATCTTCGACGCGTTCGGGCTGGACCGCTGCCTGTGGGGCACGGACTGGACGCGGGCAGTGGCGTTCCTGACCTATAAGCAGGGCGTCGAGCCGTTCAGGTTGACGGACAGGCTGTCGGACAGCGACAGGGCGACGCTGATGGGTGGGTCGCTGCGGCGGGTCTATCAGTGGCCTAAGGGGTGACGGGTCTCCCGCTTGGGCTTTGTGCCGGTGGACGCTCCGCGGGGAAAGAAACCCCGGAGCGGACGCTGCGCGTCCTTCACGGAGGATGCGCGGAGCGCCACGGAGGCGTTAACCGGACTCGCGCAAGGCCCCGGGGCCCTGAGGCGCAGAAATTCGCCGCCTCCGTGCGTCTCCGCAGTCCTCGGTGAAGGCCGCGTAGCGGCCGCTCCGTGTTGTTCCTTCACACGCTTCCCCCCGCCCAACAGCCCCCTGTTCAAATATCATAATATTTTCCGTCCACTCCGTAGACACACAATTTTAACGTGCATCGCGCCAGATCGCTTCGCCTTCCATTTGCGATCGCTGCGGAAATGTCGCCGCTTGACCACCCGACAAAACCCAGCAAGAAGCTGACGCAACTAACGGCGCGCGAAGACGCGGCCGACAATGCAAAGAGGAAACGGGACGCCGGTGGATCTGGAAATCCTTATCGAGAACGTGCTGAACGCACTCGCCGCCGGCATCACGATCGGCTGTATCTACGGCCTGATGTGCATCGGCCTCGGGCTGATCTTCGGCATCATGCGCATCGTCAATTTCGCCCAGGGCGAATTGCTGATGCTGGGCATGTTCGCCAGCCTCTATCTGGTGACCGGAGGCGGCGTGCTGGCCTTCCTCGGCCCCTATCATCGGTCCGTTCGTGGGCGCGCTGCTGGCCGGGCCCGATCGTCTTTGCCGGCGGGGCGCTGCTGCACAAGTTCCTGATCGCCCGCGTCTCCGGCCTGCGCACCTCCGGGACGCTGGATGAGGGCCATTTCGGCCAGTTGATCGTCACGCTGGGGATTTCGCTGATCCTGCAGAACGGCGGGCTGATCCTGTTCGGCTCGACGCCGGTGACGGTGCGCACGCCGCTGTCGTCGCGCGCGTTCGAGATCGGGCCGCATCTACGGCGACGCCACCGTCTTCCTCAACAAGGCGCGGCTGATCGCCTGTGCGGTGGCGATCGTCACCGCCGTCGCGCTGTATCTGGCTCTGGAATACACGCGCCTGGGCAAGGCGCTGCGGGCGGCGGCGGATAATCCGACGGCGGCGACGTATATGGGGATCAACGTCGACAAGGCGTATCGCATCGCCTTCGGCCTGGGCAGCGGCATCACCGCCATCGCCGGCGGGCTGATGGCGACGTATCTGTCGTTCGGGCCCGTTCGTCGGGCTGGACTACGTCATCATCATGTATTCCGGCGTCGTGCTGGGCGGCATGGGCAGTATCCTCGGCGCGTTCTGGGGCGGCCTGACGGTCGGGTTCGTGCAGCAATGCTCCGCGCTGGTCCTGCCGCCGCAGTTGCAGAACGCGGCGATCTTCGTGGTGTTCCTGCTGATCGTGCTGCTGCGCCCGCAAGGCCTGTTCGGCCGTTCGGCGGAGCGGGCGTGATGCGGATGGACACGTCCTTCCGGTGTCGTGGCCGGCTTCGTGTCGGCTATCCACGACCAACGCGCCCCGGACACGAAGAAGCCCTGGATGGCCGATCCATGGCCGGCCATGACGCGCAGGCCCAGCACCGTCACGCCACGGGAGGCCAGCAATGAGGTTCGGCGCGGCGCCCCGTCTGCGGCGGGACCTGATCGCCCTGGCGGTGGTCTCGGCCGCCTATCTTGCGGCCACGACCCTGGTCACCAACAGCTACTACCAGTTGATCATGACGCTGGTGCCGATCTGGGCGGTGTTCGGCGTGTCGTGGAACATCCTGTCCGGCTATGGCGGGCAGTTGTCGTTCGGCCATGCGTCGTTCTTCGGCATCGGCGCCTATGTCGTGACGCTGGCGCTGGTCTACTGGAACCTGACGCCCTGGCTGGGCATTCCGCTGGGCATGGCGGTCGCGGCCGTGGCGGCGGTGCTGATCGGGCTGCCGACCTTCCGGCTGCGCGGGCATTACTTCGCGCTGTCGATGCTCGCCTACCCGCTGGCGATCCTCTATTTCCTGCAATACCTGGGCTTCCAGGAAATGTCGCTGCCGATGCACCGGGAGCATCCGGTCGGCTACCTCGCAGTTCACCGAAACGCGCTGGTTCACCGTGGTCGGCGTCGCCGTGCTGGCGGTCGCGCTGGTCGTCAGCATGATCATCGAGAACTCGCGCTTCGGCCTGGCCCTGCTGGCGATCCGGCAGAACGAGCTGGCGGCCGAGGCGGCCGGCATCAATGCCCGCCTGTGGAAAATGCGCGCGCTGGTCGTTTCGGGGATGATCGCCGCCGCGGCCGGCGGGTTCTATGCCTGCGTGCTGCTGGTGGTGACGCCGGATTCCGTGTTCGGCATGCTGGTCTCCGCCCAGGCCGTCGTGGTGACGCTGTTCGGCGGCGTCGCCTCGATCTGGGGGCCGGTGATCGGCGCGGCGATCCTGGTGCCGCTGGCGGAATCCCTGAATGCGGAGCTGGGCAACTACCTGCCCGGCATCCAGGGCGTCGTCTACGGCGTGGCGATCATCGGCATCATCCTCGCCGCGCCGGACGGGCTGTTCTGGACGTTCCGCGACCGGTTCTTCAAGCCGAAGCCGGCCGCGCCGCTGCCCGCGGACCTGCCCGCGGCGCTCCCGGCGCCGATCCCGCACGGCCAGCCGGGCGCGCCGCTGCTGAAAGTCGAAGGCCTGTCGCCGCAGTTTCGGCGGCCTGCGTGCCGTAGCCGACGTCACGTTCGAGGTCCACGTCGGGCGAGATCCTCGGCATCATCGGCCCCAACGGCGCCGGCAAGACGACCTTGTTCAACCTGCTGAACGGCGTGCTGCCGGCCAATGCCGGCTCCGCCACGCTGGACGGGCAGTCGATGCTGGGCCGCAAGGTCCACCAGGTCTGCCGCATGGGCGTCGGCCGCACCTTCCAGGTGGTGCGCAGTTTCCCTCGCCTGCCGCTGCTGGATAACGTCATCGTCGGCGCCTATGGCGCAGGCCTGAGCGATGCGGACGCGATCGCCGCGGCCGCGCCACGCGCTGCGCCGCGTCGGCATGGAGGACCTGTCCGGCGTCGCGGCCGGGCAATTGACCAACAAGCAGCTTGCGCCTGATGGAACTGGCACGCGCGCTCGCCGGCAACCCGCGGCTGCTGCTGCTGGATGAGACGCTGGCCGGCCTCGGGCGCGAGGAATGCGACGACGTGCTGAACGTGCTGGAGCGGCTGCGCACCGAGGGCATGACCGTCGTCATCATCGAACACACGATGCACGCGATGATGCGCATCGCCGACCGGTTCGTCGTGCTCGACCATGGCCGCGTGCTGGCCAGCGGACTGCCGCGCGAGGTGGTGGAGGACCGCAGCGTGATCGAGGCGTATCTCGGCAAGAAATGGCTGGCGAAACAAGATGCTTGAGGTCTCCAACCTGTCGGTCGCCTATGGCGGCCTGCGCGCGCTGACGGACGTTTCGCTGACGGTCAAGGAAGGCCAGTTCGTCACCGTCGTCGGACCCAACGGCGCCGGGAAATCGACGCTGTTCAAGACGATCTCGGGCATCGTGCCGCCGATCGGCGGGACGATCAGTTTCATGGGACAGAACCTGGCCAGGCTGGCCGCCGTCCGAGCGCGCGCATCTGGGGATCGCGCATGTGCCGGAGGGGCGGCAGGTGTTCAAGACGCTGACGGTGCGCGAGAACCTGGAGATGGGCGCCTACCCCAAGGCCGGGCGGGCAGGCGTGGCACCACACGCTGGACCGCATCCACACGCTGTTCCCGATCCTGGCGGAACGCGCGACCCAGTTGGCCGGCACGCTGTCGGGCGGCGAGCAGCAGATGGTGGCGATCGGCCGCGGCCTGGCCTGCGCGCCCAAGCTGCTGATGCTGGACGAGCCGTCGATGGGCCTGGCGCCGGCGGTGGCGGAGACGATCTTCGAGCGCGTGTCGCAGATCCATCGGGAGGATGGGATGACCATTCTGCTGGTCGAACAGCGTGTGGCGGAGGCTCTGGAACTGTCCGACCATGGGTATGTGCTGGAGACGGGGCACATGGTGCTGGACGGGACGTACGAGACGCTGCTGAAGGATGACCGGGTGCGGAGGTCTTATCTGGGGTTGACGGATGGTTAGTGGTCTTGCGGATGGGTCTGTGGTTGCGGGTTCTTCCGTGAAAGAAACCACGGAGGACACGGAGGTTGCACGGAGGGCCACGGAGTTAGAGGATGAAGCGCCGGAGGCCGTCTTTCAGCAGTGGGGCGTGGAAGTTCATCAGCAGGCCGATGCGGATTTGGCTCATGCGCAGGTAGGTCAACAGCTGCGCCTCATGCACGGGCGCAAGCGCCTCGATTGCCTTGACTTCGATGATGACTTTGTTTTCGACGACGATATCCGCCCGAAATCCCAAAGGCAGGATCTTTCCTTTGAAGGTGACCGGAATGGGCGACTTCACGCCGATGGTCGATTCCGGCTTCGCAGTCAGTTCGTCAGACAAACATTCACGATAAACCGACTCCAGCAACCCCGGCCCAACCGCCCGGTGAACCCCGATTGCCAGCCCAATGATCCGATCAGTCAGCCCCCGCGCCTCCAGCATAGCAAAACTCCGTGGCCCTCCGTGCATCCTCCGTGTTCTCCGTGGTTTCTTTTAACAAACCGTAAACAAACGAAACCACCGGAATAGCCACCCCCAACAACCAAGGAAACGCCAAGATGCCCCTCCTAACCCGCCGCAACGCCCTCCTAACCGGCGCCGCCGCCTCCACCCTTCCCCTCACACCGAGCCCGGGCGCAGACGCCCAAGGAGGTGAAGATCGCCATGCTGGTGCCGCTGTCCGGCCCCTGGGCCCGGCAAGGCATCCTGGAGCAGATGGGCGCCCGCATGGCCATCGATGACGTCAACAACGCCGGCGGCATCAAGTCGATGGGCGGCGCCAAGCTGAAACTGATCGAATACGACACCCAGGACAGCGCGGAAAAAGCCAAGGACGCAGCCCAGCGCATGATCGCGCAGGAGCCTGACCTGGTGGGCGGCTTCGGCTGCTGGCTGTCGACCTTCACGCTCGCCGCGACCGAGGTCACCGAACGCGCCGAACTGCCGTGGCTGACGCTGTCCTATTCCGACCTGATCACCGGCCGCGGCTATAAATACGTCTTCCAATCCTCGCCCACCGCCGACCAGCAGGCCGAGGAACTGCTGCCGATGATCATGGACCTGGCCGAAAAGGCCTCCGGCAAGAAGCCGACCAAATTCGCTTACGTTGGTGACAATACCGCATCGTCCGTCAGCTTCATGAAGACGATCCGCGGCAAGGCGGCCACCGATCTCGGGCTGACGTTGGTGGCCGACGAGGTCTATACACCGCCCCTGACAGATGCCACGACAATGGTCCAGCACATCCGCTCCGCTCGGCCGGATTTCTGCGGGTTCCAGTCGACGAACGTGCCGGACGACAAGCTGCTGGCCGACAAGTTCGCCGAGTTCAACCTGAAATCCGACCGGCTGCCGAAGATCGGCGGCGGCGGACACTGGGCGGTGCCGGAACTGCTGAAGGTCACCGGCGCGGAGAACCTGGAAGGCATCATGGTGGGCCTGGCGAACTGGCCCGGCAAGCGCCAGGCCGACCTGTCGAAGCGCTTCATGGAGCGGACGAAGGAGCCCTGGTTCGGCCATGACTTCGATCTTCGCCTATGTCCACGTGATGATCCTGAAGGAAGCGCTGGAGCGCACCGGCGTCGCCGATCGCCGCAAGGTGGGCGCGGCGATCCACGAGATGGACATGACCGACGGCCCGGCACTGTTCTTCCCCGACGGACGGCTGAAATACGACGACAACGGCCGGCGCGTCGGCGCCAAGCTGTGCATCGTGCAGTGGCGCAGCGGCAAGCCGGAGCCGGTCTTCCCGCGTCGATCGCGACGACCGACGCGCTCTGGCCGAAGGTCTGAGGAGGCAGACGGCGAACCGGGCAGCGTCAAAAGGACGTGACGCCCGGCCAGCCTGACGGTTACCGGATGTTAAGCAATCCCGCTGCTGCTACCAACGACGCTGACAGTCTTAGGGGAGCAGCAGCGCATGCTGAATTTCACATGCTGAGTTTCATTTGGACAATCATCATCGGCGTCATTGCGGGGACAATCGCGAAGTTGCTTATGCCGGGGCGCGACCCGGGCGGGTTCATCGTCACGATCCTGCTGGGTATCGCCGGTTCCGTGGTGGCGACGTGGCTGGGCCGAGCGCTCGGCTGGTACGGACCGGATCAGGGGGCGAGGTTCATCGGCGCGATCGTCGGCGCGGTCATCATCCTTGGGGTCTACCACCTGATCGTGCGCAATCGCACAGCCTGACACCGCCAGCCCTCTGTGCCTTGGCGCGCCAATGCGGTATCGTCGCGCCCGGATGCGGCGGTTCCCCCGCTGCGGTTCAGGCGCTGCGGTGCTTTCGGGCAACCGGGTGGGATAAGGCGTAGAGTGGCATGATCAGGTGTCCGGCGGCTTCTATCTGCCGTTTGCGCGGGGCGGCGCACTGAGTGCGGCTCCGCCTCGTCATCTTCGACTGCGACGGTGTGCTGATCGACAGCGAGGCGCTGTGCGACCGGGTCGTTGCCGCCGCATTGGCCGAACAGGGTTGGGACCTGACCCCGGCCGAGTGCCACCGCCGTTTCCTCGGCCTGACCTTCCCCGATATCCAGATCGCCGCCGAAGCCCATCTCGGCCGTCCGCTGGGCGACGGCTGGGTCCCCGCACTGGTGACGCGTGTCACCGAGGCGATGGCGCACGAGGTCGAACCCATCCCGGGCGCCCGCGAAGCGCTCCTCGGCACCGCGGCGCTGGGCCTGCCCTACCGGATCGCGTCGAACTCATCGCGTGCCGGAGATGGCGGCGAAATTCGCCCGCACCGGGCTTGCGGCGCTGGTCGAGGGCCGCATCCACAGCGCCTATGACCTGATCGCCCGCGGCAAACGCGGCAAGCCGGACCCCGACCTGTTCCTGGAAGCCGCGGCGGCGGGCGGCGCCGATCCGGCGGAATGCCTGGTGATCGAGGACTCGCTCGCGGGCGTCACAGCGGCGGTGGCGGCGGGGATGCGCTGCTGGGCCTACTGCCCCGAAGGCGACGGGGCGCCATCTGCGCGCGGCGGGTGCCCTTCCCTTCGCGTCGATGTTCGCGCTACCAGAGCTGATCCGAAGCTGCCTCGAAGACGTCTGATGACCGTCCCGTTCTTCGCCGAACTGTATCCCTGGACCAAGGCGTTCCACGTCATCTCGATGGTCGCCTGGATGGCGGGGCTGTTCTACCTGCCGCGGCTCTATCGTCTATCACACGGACATGGCGCCGGGATCGCCGAGAGCGAGCGGTTCAAGGTGATGGAATACCGGCTGATGAAGCAGATCATGAACCCGGCCATGATCGCCACCTGGGTTTTCGGCATCATCCTGGCGCTGACGCCCGGGCTGATCGACTGGAGCGCCGGGTGGTGGCATGTGAAACTGCTGTGCGTGCTGCTGATGTCGGGGTTTCACGGCGCGGCGTCGCGCTGGCGCAAGGATTTCCTGCACGACGCCAACCGCCGCTCGGCAAAATTCTACCGTATCGCCAACGAAGTCCCGACGGTGCTGCTGGTCGTCATCGTCATCATGATCGTCGTCCGTCCTTCTGAAAGAAGGTTCCCGCCATGACCGTGCGCATCGTCGATGTCCGGGAGGTCACCAAGCCGATCAGCTCGCCGATCCGCAACGCCTATATCGACTTCAGCAAGATGACCTCCAGCCTGGTTGCGGTCGTCACCAATGTGCAGCGCGACGGCAAGACCGTGGTCGGGCTATGGTTTCAATTCCAACGGCCGCTACGGCCAGGGCGGCCTGATCCGGGAACGCTTCGCCCCGCGCATCCTGGAGGCCGATCCGAAGTCCCTGCTGGATGCCACGGGTGAGAACCTCGACCCCGACACGGTCTGGACGGCGATGATGCGCAACGAGAAGCCGGGCGGCCATGGCGACCGGTCGGTGGCGGTGGGCACGATCGACATGGCGGTGTGGGACGCGGTGGCGAAGATCGCCGGCAAGCCGCTGTTCCGCCTGCTCGCCGAACGCCACGGCCTGGTGGCCGATCCCAACATCTTCGTCTACGCCGCCGGCGGCTATTACTATCCGGGCAAGGACGATGACGCCCTGTGCGCCGAGATGCGCAGCTACCTGGAACGCGGCTACTCGGTCGTGAAGATGAAGATCGGCGGCGAAATCGATCGCCGAGGACCGCCGCCGCATCGAGGCCGTCCTGAAAGAAATCGGCCCGCACGCCCGGCTTGCCGTCGATGCGAACGGCCGCTTCGATCTGGAGACGGCGATCGCCTATGCCAAGATGCTGCGGGACTATCCGCTGTTCTGGTACGAGGAAGCCGGCGATCCGCTGGACTATCACCTGCAGGCCGCACTGGCGGAGTTCTATCCGGGCCCGATGGCGACCGGGGAAAACCTGTTCAGCCACCAGGACGCGCGCAACCTGATCCGCTATGGCGGCATGCGCCCCGATCGCGACTGGCTGCAATTCGATTGCGCGCTGTCCTACGGGCTGTGCGAGTATCAGCGGACGTTGGCGATGCTGAAGGATCACGGCTGGTCCTGGAAGCGCTGCATCCCGCATGGCGGGCACCAGATGTCGCTGGCCATCGCCGCCGGGCTGGGTTTGGGCGGAAATGAGAGCTACCCGGACGTGTTCCAGCCCTATGGCGGGTTCCCGGATGGGACGGTGGTGAAGGACAGCATCGTTACGCTGCCAGACCTGCCGGGGATCGGGTTCGAGGGGAAATCCGACCTGTTTGCGGAGATGCGGGGGCTGGCGGCTTAGGGGCCTCGAGCCGTACAGGAAGGGGATTATCTCTTTTGCAAATATGACGATTATGGGGGGGGCGCGGACATGAAGGGCATGTTGGAAGGAAGTCCGCTCTGCGCCCATGGCGGATATACGCCGGCACTTTTGCCGCTCCCAAAAGCAGGCCTTCCCAGGAGCAAACTCGAGGCCTCCTGGGCCGCACACGACTCCTTGTGGGTTGCGAGTTATCGTTGCCGGCGACTGCCGCGCGCCGTCGCTGCCATCAATGGCGCTACGGACGGTAAAATGGCATCACGATGAAGCGGCAGGTCTCACGTTGGCCTTACTAACAGGGCCGTCACCCTTCTTTCCACTTCACCTCCCGTTGCGATGTTCGCGCCGGATGAGCAAAGGTCAACGCAACACGCGACGAAGGTATGGTGAATTGCGTATGTCCGCGCGGTCCGATACTAGCGAGACGGCCCGTTACTCTCAGTCTCTTCTGAGGAGATGTACCTCCATGAACAAGCAAGAGCCGCCCGAGATTCCTGAAGGCTTCAGGCTTTATAACGATGTTTACGCCAGATATCTCGGCGACGGTGGCTTGTGGTCGACATCGGTGCGGGACGCGATAAACAGTCGCATTCACAGGTCTCCCCCGAATCTGCTCTGGCACTACTGCTCCGTGCCAAGCTTTGAAGGTATCTGTCGGTCAGGGCATCTTTATCTCAGCGATTTGGATAGCATGAATGACTACCGGGAAGGACGCTGGTTGCGTGGCGAGATCGCTCGAAGAGTTACGGGTGACGCGCGCGTGTTTCTCCCGTACCTCGAAGCAAGTCGCATTCGCTTCAACCTCGGGCCCTTTATTACGTCGCTATCCGAGGATGGTGATCTCCTAAGCCAATGGAGGGCGTATGCAACGGGAGGGCACGGAGCGGCGCTGGGCCTATTGTCGGAAAGGCTTTCAATTCCTGTCTTCCATATCACCGAAGAGCAGCTGCCAGGTTATACTGCGCTCTGCAACGTCATCTATGATACCGAAATTCAAGAGCTAGTGGCCGACGCCATCGTTGCTATCATAAACGAAATCGTTAGGGAGATGCAGGGGCACTCCTTTCCTCCCAACAGTCACCCATATATACCGTGCTCGGCCTACATCAACATGTACCTTCATTATATCGAACCACTCTTTAAAAACCCTGCGTTTAGCGAGGAGAAGGAATGGCGGATTGTCCATTTTCCGAAGTCCTCCGTGATGGAATGATGGAAGGACCCTGCCGCCGTTTATTTAAGCGACGAAGGAGAAGCGAAAAGACTTCGGTTTTGTACTACGTTGGATGACATCATTCCGTATTTCGTTTTCCCGGAGGATAATGGATTGAGTAAAATGATAGGTGGAATAACTCTAGGTCCGCTAATTGGATGAAGACCAACCGCTCGCACTCTTCTTGCGTAGTTGCGGGCTCTCAGATTATGCAATTCTCAGGTCGGCTGCGACCCTGCGCTGATCCGCACAATGGAGTGGCCGTCGGTTACGTCTAGACTGATGCCAGCTTGGCTTCCAAGTCGCTTAGGAGCGGCTCGAGTGCCACGGCCAAATCCTCATGACTATTGAAGCGCTTAGGAAGTTCTGGGACGGTGAAACGATGCATCGGGGCCGTCTCGATGGGTACACACCACGGAAGGCGCGGGCCAGTAGTTCACTTGCGGCGTCGATGACACGTGCGCCAGAGTAGCCGAAGTCACCGCCGACATCGAAACGAAGACCCTTCTCGATGGGGACGTCTTTTGGAATATCCCAATATCTAGCCCGGCAGGATTCGTTCGATCATAAAGGTCCCGTAGACGCGCTGCGTAAATAGCATCTTTAGATGCCCCTGTAAGAGCGGCAAGCGACGTAACCTGCACATTGGTGAGGTTTGCAGCCTCGACTGCTCCGCTTTGGAACCCCGCCTCACACAAAATAATGCCGCGATCCGCCCCTAAATCAGACACTATTTCCCGTAGTGCGAGGACATGAAGCTTTGTGACAGCGGTCTTCCAATATTTGCATTCGATAATCCATGTTGCTTCAAAACCGGCAAATACTAGTTTTACAAACACGTCCACATCATGCTTAGTCCTTACGCCCGAAAGAGTTACATCCGTCGAAGCCGATAGACCGAGCGATCGAAAAAAATCCGCAGCCTCTTCCTGATAGGACTTCCAAGAGGTCACAGCTGTCCACCCGAAGTGGGTGTTATGGTCGCTTCTTCGTTGTCGGCCACGTTCCCTTCACTCCTCTGCCGAATGCCAGAGATCGGGGAAGACGTCTCCTCTCCGAAACCCACATACATCAACTTAAAAGGCTATGCGTCCAAGATGTTTCACAGGAATTTAAATATAGTGCTTCCACTAGGCTCGAAACCTAATTGCGCGTCCGCTTTCGGCCATTCTCAGCCGATCCGGCCCGGCTGCGAAGGGCCACTCTGGGGGTCGAAAGCAGCCGTGTTTGCAAAAGACATAAACGCCCAAAAGAAACCATGGATAGGGCACGCAGCGTCCGCTCCGTGGTTTCCTTAAAAACCGATCCGCAGATTCGTCCCCGGAAGACCGCTACGCCGCCAGCATATCGGCAATCACCGAAAGCTCCGGCACCTGCTCCGCCGGCCCCATCGTCGCCAGCGTCGGTGCCGCACGAAAATGCAGCGCGGCGGCCCGCTTGATGTCCTCGGTGGTGACGGCGTTGATCTTGGCGATCGTCTCCGCCGTCGGAATGATCCGGCCATAGGTCTGCAACTGCCGAGCAAGCTGCTCGCAGCGGCTGCCGGTGCTTTCCTGCGACATCAGCAGGCTCGCCTTCAACTGCGCCCTGGCGCGACCGAGTTCCGCCTCGGACACGTCAGCCTGCACATTGCGCAGTTCCTGTAGCATCACCGGCACCAGCTCCGCTGCCTCGCTCTCCCCTGTGCCGGCATAGATGCCGAACAACTCGCCGTCCTTGAACGGCGAGGCGAAGGAGTAGATCGAATAGACCAGTCCCCGCTTCTCCCGAATCTCCTGGAACAGCCGCGACGACATGCCACCACCGAGCAGCGTCGACATCAGCAGCGTCGGGTAATACTCCTCCGCGCCATAGCCGACCGAGGGGAAGCCCAGCACGACATGCACCTGATCCAGGTCCCGATCCTCTCGGAACCGAGCACCACGGAAAAGATCGCCAGCTGCAGCATCTTCTGGCGGACGGGCAGGTGGCGGCCTGCGGCGAAGCTGGTCTGGCCGAACAGGAAGGCGCCGAGGGTCATGCCGAAGATCAGGTAGAAGATGGAGACGCCGTTCGGGTCGGCCGACGCGGTCGGCAGCACGTCGGTCACCTGCAGCTGGGCGCCGTGGCTGGCGGCGATGCCGGTGAAAATGCCTTCCAGCGTGTGGTACGCGGTGGCACCGTGAGCGCTGGATCCCAGCAGCTGATAATGACCGCCCGCCGCGACGTAGGCGGCGTAGATCGTGCCCTGCTTGATCTCGTGCACCGCCTCGGTAGTGCTGCTGAGCGTCCGCAAGGCGACCCGTCGCTGGCGGGGATGCCGCTGCTGATGCTGGCCGGCCCCACCACGCCCACCGGCACCGCATGCGGCGACGGCTTGTGCAACGCGAACAGGAAGACCAGCAGAAAGGCACCGCCGATCAGTATTCCTGTCATGATTGGCTGGATGAATACCGAAGCCGGCGGCGTTGCCTCCGCTGCTTTATTGTCCGTCATGCGTCCTCCTTTTGCGCGATCGGCCTGAATCGCCAGCAGGCCATAGGGACTCTCAATGTAGGGGGGCTGTACGGGCCGCAGGAAGGTTGTTCAACCAGTCAGCAGCCTCATAGCCCGGGAGCGGGCGCGACAGCCGAGTGCTCCTTGACGAAGGGCAGCACGACGTCAAGGACCTGGCCGGGATCCTCGACGTGCAGCCCGTGCCCCAGGCCGGGAAAGAAGACGTGCCGGGCATCTGGCAGCAGCGACATCGAGCGCCGCACGTCGGCGTCGGTCATCAGCCCGTCGCGCCGCGCGTCGCCCTGCAGCAGCAGGACAGGGCAGCTCACCCGGGGCAGTAGCTGCCGGGGGTCGTAATCCTCGGTCAGCCGCCCGTCGCGGAAGAAGGCCATCACCTCGGGGTCGAGCTGGCTGAGCGACTTGGCCAGCGACCGCAGCGCGAGCGGCAGGTTGGCCAGGTACGACACCGCCAGGTCCGGGTCTATGTCTTCGGGGAAGATGGCGGAGTCGGCGACGACGACGGCGCGGACGTCCGCCGGATGGGCGGCGGCCAGGGCAAGCGCGACCCAGCCGCCGAGCGAGTGCCCGTACAGGATCGCCGGCGGCCCGGCCTGGCGCAGCAGAGCGAGGGCGTCGCCGCAGTAGTCGGCCAGCCGGTAGCGGCCGGGGATCCGCCCCGACTGGCCGTGCCCGCGGAAGTCCAGCGCGTACAGGTGCCCGTAACCGCGCAACCTGGCGAACAAGGGCGCGAAGACTTGCCACCGCGCGCCAAGGCCGTGCAGCATCACGATCGATGGCGCCGGCCCTGGCAGCTCTGCGTAATTCAGCGTCAGCCCGTCCTGGACATGCAGCGTTTTCTCGGCGGGTCGTGCCGGGGCCATCAGGAGCTGCCCGCCGCCGCCGTCACCGGCGTGCCCGCCGCGGCCAGCGGCGCGGCGGTCCAGGTGAACGTCATGCCACCGTACTTCCACTTGCTCGTCTCGATGGCGAGCAGCATGACCGTGTCCCCGGCGGCGACGCTCCCGGTCTGCCAGGCGTGGTCCATCGCCAGCGGCACCGCCGCCGATCCCGTCGCGCCGACCAGCGCGAGGTTCTCGAAGATCTTCGGCTGCAGGGTCAGCCACTCCCGGGTGAGGAGGCCGGCCTCCTCCAGCTCCGTGGTCAGGTAGCCCGCGTTGCCTTCGGGAATGACGCACAGGTCGATCGCGCCCGCGTCCAGGCCGGCTCCGGCCAGCGTCTGCCGCATGGCCTCGGTGATCACGTACGGCGTGTACCGCCCCGACTCGATCACGTCGACCTTGAGATCGATCGGCCGCCGGGCGGTGAGCTGCCGGTGCAGCGGCGCGTGCGTGCCACCGACGCCGACGATCTGCATGCCAGGGGCCTTCGCGCCGCCGACGCTCGCGATCGCGCCGCCGATGACGCCGCCCGGCGGCCCGTCGTCGGCGTCCACCGCCTGCAGGACCATGGCCCCGGCCCCGTCGCCGAAGTTGTAGGGGTTCATCCTGTCGCGCATCCGGATCCGGTTCGGCTCGACGCCGCGGAAGACCGGAACGAGCAGCGGCGAGATCACCTCGCTGCCGACGACGACGGCCGTCTGGGCCGAGGCCGCGCTCCAGGTACAGCCGCGCCACGTCCATCGCCTCGACGAAGCCGGCGCAGCCGGAGCGCAGCTCGATGGTGGCGCAGGCGCGCAGGCCGAGCCGCTCTTGCAGGAAGGTGACCATTGGCGGCAGCAGGTACTCGGGACTCGCCGTCGAGGTGACGATGAGGTCAACCTGGCCCGCGTCGACGCCCGCCCGGTCCAGTGCCTGGACGGTCGCGTGGTAGGCCAGTTCCGAGTTGCTCTGCCGGTGCTCGCCGGTGGCGGGATCGATGACCCAGTGCCGGGTCTTGACCTGGAGACCGTCGAGGACCTCCGGGGGCAGCGGGCCGACCAGCCGCTCCACGTCGTCGTTGCTGATGGGATCGCCCGGCAGGTAGGAGCCGGTGCTTGAAACGCGGGCCTGCCGCAGTGTGGCTACCATGGCACTTTCCTGATCGTTGGGCGCTGGGGCATTTACTGAAGGCCGACGAGGAGCACGGCGATGTGCGTGCCGCCGAGGGACGAGCTGGTCACCAGCGTGCCGGGCCGGCGGTGTGCGCGCGCTGCAGGCTCATCGAGGCGAGGGCCGTGGTGACCGCGGCGCCCGCGCCGATCGGCTCGCCGAGCAGCCGCTTCGGCGCGAACCTGGCGAGCCGGCCGGGCTGTCCCCGAAGATCCTGGCCAGGGCGGCCGCCTCCGGCTGGTCCGCGGCGTCGAGGCCGGCGGCGCTCGTCCACACGCTCGCGACGTCATCGGGTTGCAGCCCGGACCGCCGCAGCGCCATCAGCACCGCGCGCTCGATGCCGCGGCCGTCGCGGTCCCACCGGCCCGCACCCCGCGCGTCGGAGGCTATGCCGTAGCCCAGCACCCGCGCGTAGCCGCGCCTGCCGCGGGCGGCCGCCCGGCCGCGCCGTTCGAGAACCAGGGCGACCCCGGCCTCCGCCAGCGGGAAGCCGCCGTCAAGCGCGAGCACGCCGAGCGCCGCGGTAGGCGTCGATGACCGTGTCGGTCAGGCTGTCCGCGGCCACCGCGAGCATGGCGTCGGCGCAATCCGCCACGAGCAGGTCGCTGGCATAGGTCAGCGCCCCCGCGGCGGCGGCGTGGCCGGTGGTGACGGTGGACGTCGGACCGACCGTCCCGAGGTGCATGGCGACCTGGCCGCCCGCGGCGTTGTAGACGGTATTCGGGAACACGCCGGGGTTCGCGGCCCGCGGCCCGTCCTCGAACAGCGGGCGGGAGAACTTCTCCATCGACTCCATTGGGCCGACGCCGGTGCCGAAGATGACGCCGACTCGGTCCCTGTTGGGGTCGCCGATCTCGACGCCCGGCATCGCCGAGAGCCAGCTTGGACGCGACCACGCTGAGCACCCCGAGCCGGTCCATCCGGCGCCGCTGCTTGGCGGTGAGGTAGGGGTCGGTCGCCGAGTTCGACCCGGCCGAGCCGGACGCCGTCCTCCTCGGTGGTGCAGTCGCGTCCGCAGATGAAAGCCGTCCCACAGGCTCTTCGAGGCTCATGCCGGCTGGCGTGAGCGCGGCCAGGCCGGTGATGACGACCTCGTCCGCGGGCGGAACGGGCGGCGGCTCCGACCGGTCCCCGGTGAAGACGACCGTCGCGTTCGCCCCGCCGAACGCGAAGTTGTTCGAGATCGCGACCTTCATCTCAAGCGGCCGCGACACGTTTGGCACGTAGTCGAGGTCGCAGTCAGGATCGGGCTGCGTGAAGTTCGCCGTCGGCGGGGCGAGTTGCTCTTCGAGCGCCTTGACCGTGACGATGCCCTCGACGGCGCCCGCCGCGCCGAGCAGGTGGCCGATCATGGACTTAGTGCTGCTGAGCGCGGCGCCCTTCGCGGCGTCGCCGAGGCCGAGCTTGGTGGCCTTGGTTTCCGCCGGGTCGTTCTTCGCCGTGCCGGTACCGTGGCTGTTGACGTAGCTGACGTCCTGCGGCAGCACGCCCGCGGCCTTGATGGCGGCCTTGATGGCCCGCGCGGCCCCCTTGCCCTCGGGGTGCGGCGCCGTCGGGTGGTAGCCGTCCGCGGACAGCCCGTACCCGGCCACCTCGGCGTGCACCGGCAGGCCGCGCGCCGCGGCCAGGTCCTGCCGCACCAGCAGCATGATGCCGCTCCCCTCGCCGAGCGACAGCCCGAGCCGGTCCTTGGAGTACGGCGCGGCCGGGTAAGGCGACAGCGATTCGAGCGAGTTGAAGCCGGCGATCAGCACGTCGGAGAGGGCGTCGGTGCCTGCCGGCGAGGCACGCGTCGGCCAGCCCCCAGCGGATCAGGTCGGCGGCGTAGCCGATCGCGTTCGCCCCGGCCGCGCAGGCGGTGTCGATCGTGAGCACCGGGCCCCGGGCCCGGACGCGCCGGCCAGCGACTCAGCGAGCGCCTGCGGTGGCACGAAGATCACCAGCCGCGGGTCGGCGGCGGTGCCAGCCATCCTCGCGCGGTACCAGTTCTCGCCGCTGATCAGCCCGGCGTTGCAGGTGCCGACCACGACACCGAACCGCTCGGCGTCCACCGCGCCGCGCAGCGCGGGCGCCGCGGCCATGGCCTGCCGCGCCGCGACCATCAGGTAGTCGAGCGCCTGGTCGCGCCATCCGTCCGGGTACCCGACGCCGTCCGCGGGCGGCGCGTCGGCGACCTCCCCGGCCATGCTTGTGCGGTAGCCGTCCATCGGCAGGTGCCGGACCTCGCGGATGGCCACCCGCCCGTGCTTTGTCCCGTCCCACAGGTCCGCGATCGTCGGCCCGTGGGCCGTGATCGCGCCAAGCCCGACGACGGCGACCCGTGGCTGGTGCGAAACGGATGTCCCTGGCATGGTCACCCTCCTCCTTCAGACCGATCGCAGGGTGAGCACGGCGTTCTGTCCCTCGAGGCCGCGGGCCACCGCCAGCGCGTGGCTGACCGGCAGCTCGCGGGCGGTGCCGGGAACCCAGTCGTACTCGCAGCCTTGCCGCGCCCGCTCGTGGTTGAGCGTCGGCGGTACGGCACCGGCATGTGCGGCCATCGCGGCGATGGCGACGTTGAGCGCGCCTGCCCCGCCAACCAGGTGCCCGGTCGCGGGCTTGACGCTGCTGGCCGGCGGCGGGGCCGCGGTCGGACCGAAGACGGTGCGCAGGGCCTCCGCCTCGCTGCGGTCGCCTTGCGGCGTGGCGCTGCCATGTGCCGCGACGTAGCTGATGTCTTCCGGCGCGCACTGGGCGTCCTGCAGCGCGCGCCGCATCGCGGTGACCATGCCGCGCCCGCCGGGGTGCGGGGTCAGCAGCCGGTAGGCGTCGGTCCCGCAGCCGTAGCCTGTTACCTCCGCGTAGGCGCGGGCACCGCGCCGACGAGCCGTCTCGTACTCCTCGAGCAGCACGAACGCCGCGCCCTCGCCGAGCACCGCGCCGCTGGCGTCCTTGTCGTAGGGCCGGAAGGCGGCGGGCCCCAGGTCGTTGCGCCCGGTAAGGATCCCGAGCGTGTCGAACGACGACATCGGCCACCACCAGACCGGGTCGTCGAACCCGCCCGCGATGGCGCAGTCGGCCTCGCCACGGCGGATCACGCGGAAGGCACGCCCGATCGCGGTCATCCCCGATTCCGTCGTTCCGGCGAAGTAGGTGTTCGCCCCGAGCAGCTTGAATGCGGACGAGATGTAGAACAGCGACGCTCCCTGCAGTCCCTCGACGTAGAACAGCGGCTGGAAGGAAGAGGTCCTCGTGCCCACTCGCCCGACGTCGAACCTGCCCTCCTCGTCGGTGGACTCGACGATGGCGTCGACGAGCTTCGTGAGGTCGGAGACCTCCTTGCTGCTGCCGGCGAACAGCGCCGTCCGCTCGCCGTCAAGCTCGCCGTCTAGGCCCGGCATCCCGGACGGCCAGCGTGGCCCCGCCCAGGGAAAGCTGCTCGCTGCGGGTCATCTTGCGCACGGCTCGCCGGTCCGCGAACTCCAGCGGGTCGAAATCGGGGATCTCCGCGGCGATGCGGGTCCGCAGCGACGACGCGTCGAAGTTGCGGATGGGCCCGATCGCGCTGCGCCCATCGAGCAGCGCCGTCCAGGTCGCGTCCACCCCGCTGCCGAGCGGGGTGATGACCCCGATGCCGGTGATGAGCACGCGCCTCATGACGGCCCGCCCATGCCAGCCTCGGCCGCGGCCGCGGTGCCCTGGTCAGCGATCCTGGTCATGACGAGCGCGCCCGCGCTCGTGACGACCTTGCCGCCGACCCTGACCACGGCCTTGAG
Organism: uncultured Alphaproteobacteria bacterium; assembly: GCA_963771475.1. GTDB lineage: Bacteria > Pseudomonadota > Alphaproteobacteria > Acetobacterales > Acetobacteraceae > Rhodopila. The sequence continues at coordinate 455,945 of CAVYTN010000031.1, forward strand.
CGTGGCTTGCCGCTCGTCCAGGTCCTTCACCTCAACCTCGATCTCCATCTGGTCGCCCGGCTCGATGAAGTGCCGGTACCGGATCCTGTCGGCCCTCGTGAGATACCAGGGCGCGCCCGGGCGCTCTCCGAGCAGCACCCTGGCGAGCTTCGCCATCGTCCCGAGCACGAGCACGCCGGGCAGCACGGGCCGTCGCGGGAAATGGCTGTCGAAGATGGACAGCGTGTTCGGCACGTTGCGCACCGCGGTGGCCCGATGGCCAGGCTCGACGCTCACCACGCGATCCAGCGCGACAAGGGAGCCACGGGTGATCATGAGTCCTCCGCCGCGTGGCTCAGCACGAGGGTCCCGTTCGTGCCGCCGAAGGCGAACGCGTTCGTCACCACCGCGCGCAGGTCCATGTGCCGGAACTTGTTCGGCACGTAGTCGAGGTCCAGCTTCGGGTCCGGCGCGTCCAGGTTGATGGTGGGCGGCACGAGGGCGGTCTGCAGCATCCGCACGGCCACCAGCACGTTCAGCGCTCCGGAGGCCGCGGTGAGGTGGCCTGTCATTGACTTGGGCGACGTCACCGCGAGGCGGTAGGCGTGAGCGCCGAAGACCTCCTTGATGGCCGCCGTCTCGCACACGTCGTTGCCCGGGGTGCTCGTGCCGTGCGCGACGACGCAGTCGATGTCGCCAGGCGCCAGCCCGGCGTCGTCGAGGGCACGGCGCATGGAATGGATCGGGCCGCCGCCGTCGGGCGGCGCGTCGGTGATCCGGTAGGCGTTTAGGCTGGAGCCATAACCGGTGATCTCGGCGAGCACCCGCGCCCCGCGCGCCCTGGCCGCGTCGAGATCCTCGAGCACGAGCGCCACCGCGCCCTCGCCAAGCACGAACCCGCTCCTGTCGCGATCGAACGGCCGGGACGCGCGCTCCGGGTCGTCGTTGTACCCGCCGGTGAGCGCCCCGAGGAGCGTGAACCCCAGCACGTCGAGCCAGGTGGTCAGCGCGTCGTAGCCGCCCGCCACCATGAGCTTCGCGTCGCCCTCCTGGATGTGCCGGAATGCCTCCCCGATCGCGTGGGTCGATGCCGAGCACGCGGTGGACACGCCGATCATCGGCCCTTGCAGGTGCCAGTGGCTCGCCACCACCTCGGAACCGACGTTCTGCTGCCGCAACAGCAGGCTTGTCGGGGCCTGCGGAAGCACGTCGTGGCCGCCGGAGCGCTGGTAGGCCACCATGATCCGGGCCAGTTCCTGCTCCTCGGGGCGGCCCGCGCTGGCGCCCATCGCGATGCCGCACTCCTCAGGCGGGTACGCGCCCTCCGCGCCGGCCTGGCACATCGCCTGGCTGGCCGCCGCGACGCCGAAGCTCGCGGCGCGGCTGAGCTGGCGGCGGCGGCGCGGCTCGGGCAGGTACGGCCCCACGTCGAAGCCGCGAACCATGCCTCCGATGCGCACCGGGAACGTGGCGGCGTCGAACGTGCTGATCGGTCCGACCCCGCTGCGCCCGGCGATCAGCGCCTCCCAGGTGGCATCCGCGTCGTTGCCGACGGGCGTGACGGCGCCGATCCCGGTCACGGCAACCCGCGCGGTCATGGCTGCACCGCCTTGATGAGCTGGTCCTGCATCCGCTCGGTGTCGCCCGCTTCCTCGAGCTCGTCGGCGTCGATCAGCGCGCACATGATGTCGGTCGCCTCGAGCACCCGGCGGGTGCCCACGCACGCCGTGCCGGAGAGCACGGCCATTTCCTGCGACATGGAATGGACCTCGCCCAGGAGCTCGATGGCATCGCCTGGCCGCACGTCGGCGAAGAAGGAGACCGAACCGATCTGCAGCAGCGCCGCACGCTTGCGGCCCTTCGTGCTGGCCACGATCAGCCAGCTCCCGGCCTGGCACAGCGACTCGAGGATCAGCGGCCGCGGCATCACGGGGTCGGCCGCCGGCCCTATCCACAGCTCTTCGGCGACCGAGGTCAGCTTGCGCGCCCGCACCGACTCACCAGGCGAGTAGGCGTCTATCCGATCGATGAGATGGAATCGCACGGTCCACCGCCTCCGTTCCTTGTCACCAGCGCACCCGCGATCTCCTGGCGGCCGGCCAGCTCCGGGCCCATCGCGCTCACCAGTTCGTCCGGCCGAGGCCGAGCTGCCCGCCCACTCCGCCGTCGACCGGCAGCAGTGACCCGGTGATGTAGCCGGAGCGCGGGCTGGCGAGGAACACGGCGGCCTCGGCGACGTCATCGACGGAGGCGAATCCGCGCAGCGGGATCTGCCGCTTGATGGTCTTGCCGCCGTCCTTCTCGAGCAGGCCGGACACGAGGTCGGTCGGGGCGAAGCCGGGCAGCACGGCGTTGACGCGGATGCCGAACCTGGCTACCTCTATGGCACAGCAGCGGGTGAACGCGTTGATGGCGCCCTTGGAGGCGGCGTAGTTGGACTCGCCGGTCCAGCCGCGCTCGCCCATCATCGACGACATGTTGACGATCACGCCATCGCGCTGCGACGCGAAGTACGGCAAGGCCGCCTTCGTGCAGTTGAACACGCCGCCGAAGTTCACCTTCATGACGTCGAGCCAGTCCTCGGCTCCATGTTGAAGATCAGCGCGTCCCTGGCGATGCCCGCGTTGTTCACGAGAACGTGCAGGCCGCCGAGGTCGGCGATCGCCTGGGCCACGATGGCCTGCGCCGCGGCGTAGTCGGTGACGTCGCCCTGGATGGCCACGGCCTTTCCGCCGCCGGCCTCGATTTCGGCCACGACGTCCGTGGCCGCCCGCTGGTCGCTGCGGTAGTTCACCGCGATGGCCGCTCCGGCCCTGGCGAGGTGCAGCGCGGTGGCGCGGCCGATGCCGCGCGATCCGCCGGTTACGAGCGCGACGCGTCCTTCGAGTTCCATCAGGCCTTCCTGCGCTTTTCTCAGGCCGGCCGCACGCCGGCTTGTCTCCACCGGCCCGCGCCGGCTTTCTCAGACGTGGGCGGTGGCCCGCTGGGCGACGAGCGTCACCAGGTTCTCGACGGCGAAGTGACTCATGACCTGATCCGCCTGAAGCTCGCCGGCCAGCAGCTCGGTGTCGAGCTGCGGCATGACCTTCTTGAGCTGCACGAGGCCCTTGGGGGTGATGATCTCGCTCTCATCCCCGAATTCCTCGTCTGGAATACCGCCCTGGACGTATTCCGAAAGGTCGGCCGCCTGGATCTTGATCCCGATCGAGCGCTCGATCCTGAAGAGGATGTCGAGCAGGTCGATGGACTCCGCGCCGAGCTCGTCCATGAGCGTGGCCTCGGGGGTCACCTCGTCTTCCTCGATACCGAGCGCCTCTGCGACCGACGTGTACACGGCTGCACGGATCTTTTCGTTCATCATGCTCTACTCCTGGCTTATCGAAAACAATGAGACACGGTAAGCAGATTGAATCGCCTGTTCCGTCCGTATCCATTCTCCCGCCATATCGAGAGTCGCACAGCGGCGGCGGAAATGTCACCTGTTTCCCCGGGGGGCTGTTTACCCCCGGGGGGACGACCCCCCTGTCGACCCCCCGGCAAAGGGGGGAGACCCCCCTTTCACCCCCCTTCCCGGGGGAACGAGCACAAACCGCTCGCCCCCGGGCCTCCCGCCTACCGGGCCGGGGAGACCCCCTGTCCACCTCCCGCTCGCCCCCGGGCCTCCCGCCGACCGGGCCGGGGAAACCCCCTGTCCACCCCCGCTCGCCCCCGGGCCTCCCGCCTACCGGGCCGGGGAAACCCCCCGTCCATCCCCCGCTCGCCCCCGGGCCTCCCGCCTACCGGGCCGGGGCACCCCTGTCCACCTCCCGGCCCATCCCCCGCTCGCCCCCTCGGCTTCGTGCCGCGCGCGTGCCTGAGGCAGGTTTCATGATCGCGTGTCGTTTCCGGCGTTCCAGCACCGACAATGACTCGTGATCATGACCCGGGCGGGGGCGCGCGGAGGTCCTACGGCGCGGTGGCAGCTGCGCGCCTGGACGTGCTGGCCGCCTGCGCGCCAGTGGCGCGGGACGCCGTTGGCACGAGCGCGCCGGGAAATGGCCATGCGGCCCGCGGCAGGCCGCGGGCCGCATGGCTGCTGCGGGCGTTACCGGGCTGAAGCCAGCAGCCTGGTGATCCGGCGCACCTGTCCCACGCTGTGCACGGGCATGTCGGGGGCGATCTTGAGGGAGAATCCGGTCAGCGCCCGGCCGGGGCCGACCTCCACGAACATGTCGCAGCCGTCAGCCACCAGCCGGCGTACCGTCTGCGTCCACTGAACCGGGCGTGCCACCTGCCGCCGGAGGGCCTCGCGCACGTCGCCGGCGGTCCGCACGTAATCCCCCGTGACGTTAGCGATGACCGGCAGCCGCGGGTCCGCGAAGGGCGCGGCGTCGAGTGCCGCGCCGAACTCGCTGTCCAGCACGGACATGAGGGTGCTGTGGAACGGCGCGCCGACCCGCAGCCGAACGACCCGGGCACCCGCCTGGGCAGCAAGTTCCGAGGCATGCGCAACGGCGGGCTCCACCCCGGAGATGACCGTCTGCTCTGGCTCGTTGTAGTTCGCGGCCTCGACGATCCCGCCGCTGACTTCGCTGGCGTGCACGCACAGGTCCTCGACCTGCTCCGGGCTCAGCCCGATGATCGCCGCCATCGTCCCGGGGGTGCGCTTGTTGACCTCCGCCATCAACTCGCCGCGCCGGCGGACCAGGCGGAGCGCGTCGGCGAACTCCAGCGCGCCGGCGCAGACGAGCGCCGAGTACTCGCCGAGGCTGTGCCCGGTCGTCGCCTGCGGCTCGATTCCCGCCGAGCGCAGCACGTCAAGGACCGCCATGCTGACGACGAAAATGGCCGGCTGCGTATTCTCCGTGCGCAGCAGATCCTGCTCAGGACCCTCGAAGCACAATCGTGAGAGCGGTATCTGCAGGATGTCGTCGGCCGCGTCGAACCAGCGCTCCTTCAGCTCCGGGTAATGCTCGACGAAATCCAGCCCCATTCCCACCTTCTGTGAGCCTTGACCGGGAAACAGGAACGCCACCTGCGTCATGGCGACCTCCTCGACTTGAGCGTTCCGTACTAATCAGAATTAATCGCGCCGCACCATGCGGCACCGCTTCGGCCTCCCGCGAGAACGCGCGAGGGACCGCCTATGAGTTCATGGCCTCGGTCTTGCGATCGAGCGCCTGCGCGAACTCTTGCCATTGCTCGGCGCACGAATAGGCCGCGCTGGCGACGGCATCCGCCCAGTGCGGCGGGACGGTGCCTACCAGGCCTTGCCATGATTGCCCGGCGATCGCATGGGAATCCAGCCATCGCAGCAGTTCCTGGCCCGATGCCGCGTACCGGATGGCCGGATCCCTCATCAGCCTGGGCCGGAGCAACGGCCACTCGACCGGTTCGCCCCGGCGCGTACGGCGCGGCAGCCCGCGGCGACGGCACTTCGGCGACGCGTGATCCTCCTCGGACCGCTGCCGGTCGGGTACGGGGTGATCGCCGCGGCGCATCCGGTCGCGCACGTCGTGCGCGGTCCCCAGCGAGACGCCGGCCTCGAGGGCGACCTCGCGCAGCGGCGTGTCCGGGCGGGAGGACAGTATCTCGCTTGCCCGCAGCCGCCCGTCATGCGTGCTCATCGGGCGGATCCGGCCGTCCCGGCCCATCCGGGCGTTCGACTGTTGGGAACGGTCAGTCGAACGCTCACGGATAGCGGCAAGAGTGCTCGGGGCGAGGCCGACGACGTCGGCTATGGCCCGGTCGGACCACGACGGGTACCAGTGCAGGATCCGCAGGGCCGCCGCCTCGCGATCGGTGAGCGACAGTGGCAGGCCGTGCTCCATGTTCGAGCGGACGGACAGCAGGAACGCTTCATGGTCGCTCACGTCGACGAACCGGACCCGGATCACGTCCGCGCCCTGTTGCCTGGCCGCGCTCAGCCGGTGCATGCCGTCCACGACCTGCATGGTGCGCCGGTTGACGACGATCGCGGGAAGGTCGGGCAGCCTCTCCCGGAGCGTGGACGTATGCCCGGCGTCTTCCCCGGAAAGGCGAGGCGACTCACCCGGGAGCACCGACTGGATCGGGACGGATTCCGACATGTCCTGATCCGCCGTCACGCATAGCAGCGGACTTGCCTCATGCAATGCGGGAAATGCCGCCGCCTCGTCCCTCGACAACGTGGCCGAGTCGAGTATCTCGGTCATCAGCTGCTCCTCATCCGCGAGCGTGTCGCGTCCTTGCCCGGCAGTTAGCCAGCTACGGTCATGGTGGCTCGGCCGGACTGCGCACCGGCTGTGTCGCGCTTTGCTGGCGGTTGGCGACCTGTTGCAGGTCGGTTACGGTCGCCCCGGCCGCCCCGCTCGCGGTCATCACGGCGTGGTGCGCGAGATCCGCCCACCCCGCGTCGTTGACGTTCCGCCACAGGTGGTATCGCGGCCGGACACGTCCGGCTCGCGGCCGATGACGAACTGGCCCACGCACGGCTCGACGCGCCAGTCGGTGCCGAAGGCCCGGGCCGCCGACATCGATGCTGACCGATCCGAGGGCGCACGGAGCGAGCCGCATGGCCGTGCAGACCAGGTACAGGCTCTGCATCAGCACGCCGACGTGCAGCATCACCAGGCGGTAGGCCAGCCCGCCGTACTTCCACGACAGGCGGCGGAAGCGTGCGGTCACGGAAATGAGCACCTGGGGCGGGTCGTCCATGACGGCGGCCACCCGGGCGCAGTCAAGGAGCTCGTCGACGGCCGCGCGATCCGCGCTGACCGGCTCGAGCCGGTGGCCGAGCGGGTCATAGTGATAAACGCCCGGGTCAAGGCCCGCGCAATTGCCGGCCGTGGCGTAGAACTCAAGCTCGTAGCAGGCGCCGCCGCCGGGTACGGGCGATCGCTCAGCTCGTACCCGGCCTCGGGCTCGCGCCGGCTAGCCCGACAGCTCTCCTGGTCGACGGTGATCAGCGACCGGACGCGCGCCGTCCGGTAGAGCAGGTCGCCAAGCTCGGTGATCGTGATCGGCCTCGCGCCGTGCGGCGGATCGAGCGGCGGCCCTCGATGGCCGCCGTCAGCGACGGATCCGCCGCGCGCAGTTCCTCCCAGCGCGGCCGGTGAAGCGGGATGTACAGCCCCGCCTGCGGCTTGACGACCGGATCGACGGGGGCGGGCCGCATGGCCGGGTAGGTGCCCGCCGAAGTGGTGGTCATGCCGGCCGAAGGTGCTCGCGGTGTGGAACGTCAGGTCGGTCGATGACCAGCCGATCAGGGCAGGGCCAGTGTCCTCCGCGAAGTCGAGCGGATGCCCCGCGGTACCCTCAGCCGCCTCCTCGGCCTGGACAACCAGGCCCGCCGCGGCGAGGTACGCGAGCGCGTCGGCCGTGAGCTGCCCGGTGGCGGGTAGGCTTGCCGCTACCGCGGCCGGCGTTACCGGGCTGGCCAGTGAGGCTATCAGCGTCACCGCTTCGGCCCTGTGCAGCAGGACACGGTGCAGCGCCAGCGGCGATTCGAGGCAGTAGACGTTCCGGTCGGTGCGCATCGCGGCGAAGACCGACAGCCGGACGGGGACGTCAGGGGCGAGCGGCACCGGGCGGAACCGGGATTGCACCGTGAGCGGCACGACCGACAGCAGCGGCTGCCCGGACTCGACGCGCGAGCGACCGGATGACCAGCGGCTGCAGCCGGTCAAGGACCCGCTGCAGCTCCGCCCGCTGCGCGTGCGGAGGCCTCCCGTCATCCCGCCCGGTTAGGACGTTCTCCAGCGAGACCGGCCCGAGGCGCATCCGGCTGAGCGCGTCGCGCACCACCGGGCGAGGGCCGCTCGCACGACGGAGTCTCCCCACCGCCCGCGAAGCCGGATCGGGTCGTCGCCTGGCCCATCTCGACGTTCACGTCCTCACGCAGCGACCACAGCTCGGACCGCTTCGCGGGGGAACCTCGGGACCGGGGTTGACTGCTTTCATCGCCGCGCTCGCAATCACAGCCGACTAGACGTACAGGGGAATCGGATTGAGTCGCGCGTACCTGGTCGGCCGGGACAGCCGGCCCAGGCGGACCGGGACGTCGAACAGCCGGCCGGGAGCGAACCGCGCCCAGAAGTGCCGCAGCCCCGGCACGACGACCTTGACCACGGGCATCGCGATGTCCGGCCGGGTCTGGTCGAGGACCAGGATGTCCAGGCCGGCGCGGCGGGCGACCGCGCAGATCCCGTCGCAGACCCGCCGGGACGGCCGGGTAGTCCGCGCGCGGTAGCGGGCCGGCGGTCCGGGCGGCTGCCCGGCCTGCGGGAGCAGGTAGGGCTGGTTGGCCAGGGTGGCCGCGGTCCACCAGGAGACCAGGTCGGGATCGGCCGCGCCGTAGCCGGCGCCGTCGGCGCGTGACGGCCGCGGGAGCAGCTGGCCCATCTCGGTCAGCGCCCGGCGCAGCGCGATCCGCGGGTCGAAGTGCGCGCCGAAGCCGAAGTGATGTCCTCCGCCGGCATCGCCCGTGCGCCGGGAGATCGCGGCCATGACCGGGATGCCGAGGTCCGAGGTCAGGTCGAGCGCCCACACCTCGCGCCCGAGCCGCCCGTAGTGCCTAGCGCAGGCCGGCGATCCACGGGTCGCCGAACGAGCGACAGGCGACGCCCGGCTGCCGGGTGCGGTTGTACCACCACAGCGCGACCGCGTCCCGTTCCACCAGCTCGAGGAACCCCTGGACGATGGCGTCCTCGAGGCTGCTGCCGGCGGCGTTGCCGTTGGAGTCGGCCCAGCACGGACGCGGACCCGGTTCCGGCTGCCGGCGTCGAAGTAGAGCAACGCGGTCGGCAGCAGCTGCGCTCGCCGCTGCGCAGCGACCAGACCGGGGTCCACTCCGTCGGCCCGTCTCGTCGAACGGCTCGGGCACCCGCTGGAACGGCGCGCAGACCGCGTTCCAGCGGACCGGTCCGCGAACTGGCGCTGGTCGAAGAGCTGGCAGGCGTCGGGGTGGACGGCCTGCTCGCCCAGGCTGCGGTAGCTGCCCGGATCGTCAGCTCGTCGCCCTGCCGCGTGCCGCAGTAGCGCTCGATGGCCTCGCAGAGCGCGCCGCTTCGCCTCGGCCTCGGTCACGCCCCCCCGCCGCTCGCCTGCAGCGCGCCGGCCCGCAGGCCGGCGACCGTGCTCGCGTCCACGGCCCGGTTGCGGCCCGAGACGAAGCGTGCAGGAAGGCCGGGCACCGGTCGTCGCGCCGCAGCTCGGCGACGATGCCGGTGACCGGGTCGATCAGGTGGCCGTACGTGCCAGCCAGCACCTGTTCGGGTCACGCTGGCCGTTGTCGCGCTGGCCTTGCCGCGTCTCGCCCGGTAGCCGACAGGTACGACCGGCTGCAGGCGGCCTGGCCGCGATCGTGCCCGGGTCGCCGCAGCGGGCGCACTGCGGGCGCCGGTGCACGGTGTGGTGCCGCCCGTGCAGGCTGAGCGTGTCCAGGGTGTAGATGGCCTGCTGGCCCTCGTCGCGCACGCCCGCGAGCCACTTGGCCACCTCCACGACCGCGAGGTGCAGGGCGGCGGCGCGGCTGGCGGGCAGCGACGCCTCGGCGCGGCGGGGAAGGCCCGGCCTCGGCCCCCGAGGACGCGCCGTAGCCAGGTGCGTTCATCCCGGTTCCCCTCGAGCCGGGTGGCCAGGCAGGCCCAGCAGGGCCCGGAACCGGGCTGGAACACCGGCCCGATCCACGCTCTCGGCGCCGGACGGCTTGGCCAGCAGCCACGGGCCGGCCGCTGCGCAGCTGCCGGCGTTGATCTCGTCCAGCCGGGGGTCCAGGTAGTCGTCGCACAGCACCAGGCTGACGGCGGGACCGTCCGCGCCGGGTGCGGCACCGGCGCCGACGAGGGCCGCCGTCGCGGCCGTGCAGGGGGTGAGGCCGCGACGCGGCGCACACGGCCGCCGCCGCGTGCAGGCCGGCGTCCAGGGCGAGGATCTCCACCGTCGCGGCGCTGATCGCGCCGGCCGCCTCGTCGACGTCGAGCCCGGCCAGGGACCAGTAGGCCGCCGCACCGTGGTCACGGGCGGCGATGTCCTGGACGGCCAGGTCATGCAGGACCGTGGCCAGGAGGGCAGTGTCCTGCAGGGCGGCGGTGTGCGGGGAGCCGGACGGTGGCGCAGGTCCAGCAGGCCCGCGTCGGCCAGCTGCCGGACCAGGCCGGCGACCTCGGTCGTCGCCAGCTCGGCCGAGAGCTCACTGGTCAGCTGGGCGAAGCTGCGGGTGCCGTCGAGCAGCGGGGCGAGCCGCTCGATGCACGATCCCGACAAGACGGTCACCCCGCGTTCGGAGATGAGGTAGACCGCCTCTGCCGGGACCGTCTCGACCCGCAGGTGGCGCTTGAAGCCGACTAGGCAGCGGTCTGCGGGATCCATGGCGAGCTCAGCTGCCTGCGTGCCAGCGTGCCGGGGCTCGCGGATGACAGTCGCCCAGCAGAAGCCGGTGTAGCTGACGACGCCCGCCGATCGGCGAATTCGCGAGGTTCTCGATCACGAGGTTGCTCGTGCACCGGCGCGATAGCGAGCCGGGCTCGGCAGCCGGACTCGAGGAGGACCGGGTGATCCGGCTGACGTTCATGTTCTTCCTTCCAGGCGGTGTGACCTGGAAGGAGCTCTGCGGGAGTCATGCATCGCCTGACAGTGCGCCGATCATGGCTTGGCGATGAATTCTTGCACATCGCCGGGGCCATCTCGCCGCAGTGCCGTGGTTCACCAGGGCGGACCATGAATATGTTCACGGCCTGAGTCATGATCCGGTCACTGGAGCCGCGGCACCGCCCGGGACATGCTCGATTCACTCGAGGGCCCAAGCCGCGTGAGCAATGAGGACGCGAAATGCACGGTCAATCCCGGACGGATGAGCGTTCAGGTACTGGGCCCGTTTGCGGCGTCCCTGGGCCTGCGCGCCGTCACGCCCAGCGCCGCCAAGCAGCGCCAGATCCTGGCCCTGCTCGCGCTGAACGCCGGGCGGGTCGTCACCGCGTCCACGCTGGCCGAGGAGCTCTGGGGCGACGCCCCGCCGCGCAGTTCCGCCACCACGCTGCAGACTTACGTTCTCCACCTGCGGAACCGGCTGGCGGCAGCCGGGCCGGGCGGCACAAGCCGGGGAGTTCCTCAGCACGCGGCACTCCGGCTACCTGCTCGAAGCGGGTCGCTGCCAGACGGATGTCGCGGACTTCGACCGGCTCGCCCGCCTCGGCCGGCAGGCCGCGGAGTCGGGAGACGCAGTGGGCCGCGTCGGACCTGCTCGGCCAGGCACTAGCGCTGTGGCGCGGGTCCGCCCTCGCCGACGTCCCGCTCGGGATCGGGTTCTGGACCTCGAGGCGGCCTCGCTGGAGGCAGCCAGGCTCGGCGTCCTCGAGCGCCGCATCGAGGCCGATCTCGCCCTTCGCCGGCACGCCGACCTCGTGGGCGAGCTGACGCTTCTGGTGGCGAGGAATCCGGTGAACGAGAACTTCTGCGGCCTGCTGATGACGGCCCTCTACCGTTCCGGCCATGCAGACCGGGCACTCGATGCATTCAGGCGGCTCCGGGGCGTGCTTAACAGTGAGCTGGGACTCGATCCCTGCGCGCGGCTCCGGGAGCTCCACCGGGCCATCCTGTCCGGTGCCGCCCTGAGGCCCGCCGAGATCTCCGCGCGGGCAGTCCCGGGGCCGATGGCCCCGCGCTGAATTACGCCGGCGGAGCGGCGGGGAAACCGCTGGTGGACCCGGCCAAGAGGGCGTCGGCTACGTAAAGTCACCGTCCTGCGCACGCCGCGCCCCTGCCGTCCCAAATAGGCGTCCAAAAGGCAGCCGCTCATTACCCAACGTCGCCAACTTGGGCGAAACTCTAATAACCTTGCGGCTACCCGCTGGTGGCTATATCCTTGCACTCATCCATATGGTCATATGGTCGGTTGCCATCGGTCATTCGACCTCGCCGGTGGCTGTTATGAACAGGGGAAAACTATGCCTGGCCGCAAGGCGCAGGCTAGCGGGCCGACGGATTCCAGGCCGGCGCAGCGCCGACGAGGGTGCGGACAGTTCCGGGGAAGCCGTATCCCCACCCTCTAGCACTTATCAGTTTCAGCCGAGCGAGCGCCTGGCCCGCGCCGTCCTGCTGACGGTCCTGTGCGGTTTCGTCGCGGTAGAAGTCATCAATGTCCTGACGCAACTCGGACCGTCGCGCCCGCTCGTAATAGCCATCGGCATGGCGTCTATTTGCGTACTCTTTGTCCTGCAGGTCTTCATCACCTCACAACGCCCGGCGCAATGGCCGATACTGCCGCGCGCCGGGCTGCTGGCAGTACAGGCGATCGTCACCTACCTGCCGCTGCTGGTCCTTGGCAGGGAGTGGGGAGGGATGGCGGGCTGTCTTCGCCGGGTCGGTCCTGCTCCTCGTGCCCGGGCCGGACCGCCTGGGCGCTGTTCGGCGCCGTCATCCTCAGCATGCTCGTCGGGTCCCTCGCGCTGGGCCTGGACGCTTACAGCGTCGCCTACCTGACGGTCGCCAACCTGGACATCGGCCTGTCGTGTTCGGGCTGTCCCGGCTGACCGCTGCGTCGATCAGGTACGTGCACGCGACGCGCGCCGAGCTCGCCCAGCTCGCCGTCATCAGGGAGCGGATGCGCTTCGCCAGGGACCTGCACGACCTGCTCGGCTACAGCCTCTCGGCGATCACCCTCAAGGCCGAGCTGACCAGGCGGCTGGTGGGCAGCAATCCGGAGCGGGCCCGTGACGAACTGGCCGATGTCGTCGACATCGCCCGGCAGGCCCTGGCCGACGTGCGCCTGGTGGCGAGCGGCTACCGCAACATGTCGCTGGCCGAAGGAGGCGGCCTCGGCCGTCTCGCTGCTCGCCACGGCCGGCATCACGGCCGACATCGAGATCAACTGCGGTGCCGCTCGACGAGACCAGTCGATACCGTGCTGGCCACGATGCTCCGCGAGGCGGTGACGAACATGCTCGGCACAGCACGGCGCGAACACTGCACCATCAAGGCCGAGCGCGACGGGCGAGTCCGTCACGTTGCGGGTGACCAACGACGGCGTGCCACCGTCATCGGCGGGTCCCGGCGGGACGGCGGCGGCCTGGAAAACCTGGCCATGCGACTGGAGGCCGTCGGCGGCAACTGACCGTCGAGTCAGGCGACGATGACGTGTTTGACGTCCTGGCCACGGTGGCCGTGCCGGTCGCCAGCCGACCCCGCTGACGCATGACAGCCGGCGCGTCGAGGCATCGGCCCAGCCATCGAGTTCCTCGGTAAGCCAGGATTGGATCGGCTTTGGAGCGAGAGATTGCTCACCCTGAAGATACTGCTCGCCGAGGACGTCGCCATGGTCCGCGGCGCGTTCGTGGCCCTCATCGAACTCGAACCCGACCTGAAGGTCGTGGCGGCGATCGAGAATGGCACCGGACATCGTTCCCATCCGCTCTGGCTCTGCCGGCCCGACATCGCGATCATCGACATCGACCTGCCCGGACTCGACGGCCTCTCCGCGGCGGCGCAACTGCACGATGCAGCTGCCTTCCTGCCGGACCCTGATCGTCACCAACCTGGCCAGGGCGGGGACGCTGCGCCGGGCGCTGGCCGCCCATGTCTCCGGCTACATGCTCAAGGACGCCCCGCCCGAGCAGCTGACCGACGCCATCCGCAACGTCGCGGCCGGGCCGCAGGGTCATCGACCCGCAGCTGGCGCGTGGCCGTGTGGGACAGCGGGCAGAATCCGCTGTCGCCACGCGAGCACGAGGTTCTCCGGCTCGCCGCCGGAAGGCGCGGGACCCGACGGAGATCGCGACGGCGCTGCACCTGTCGGTCGGAACGGTGCGCAACTACCTGACGACGATCGTGACCAAGCTGAACGCGCGCAACCGGGTCGACGCGATCAAGACCGCGTACGACGCGGGCTGGCTGCCGTAGTCCGCGCTGCACAACTCAGGACACTGTGCGCTCAGGGCCTGGCGTCGCCGACGGCCGCGCCGGCCAGCTGCTGCGCATAGACCCACAAGGGGGCGGCCATCTCGAAGGGCAGCGGGCAGGCCGCCGACCGGAATCTCCTGTCAGTGATCGTCAGTGCGTGCACGCCGGCGAGTCGCTCGAGCATCTGCTCGATCTCGGACGGCTTCCTCGACGGAAGCCCGAAGGCCGCGACGAGCATCAGCGCCATCCGCTCTGCGGAGTCCAGACCCTGGACGAACCTGTCGAAACGGTCGCGGAGCACTAGGTCGCCGCTGGCGAGACTCGTCAAGGAGCCGGTCTTCGTCCTCTAGCCGGTCGGCGAAGCGGTCGAGCGGCAACTGGTCAAGGTCGGCAAGCCGTGCCCCCGCGATCCGCACGGCGAGCGGCAGCAGGCCGCAGGCCCGGACGATCCGGAGGGCGGCTGGCCTGGCCCGCTCGACCCGCTCCGCTCCGATGATGCGGCTGAGCAGGCCCATCGCCTCGTCCTCGGTGAAGACGCCGACGGGAAACCGGCTGACCCCGTCGAGCCCGGAAAGGGTGCGGCAGCTCGTGAGGATCACCGAGCAGTCGCCGGTACCGGGGAGCAGCGGCCTGGCCTGCGCCTCATCGCCCACACCGTCGAGGATCAGCAGCATCTGCAGCCCGGCGAGCCGGCTCCTGAGCATGGCGCTCCTGCCGCCCACCGCCGCGGGTGACCGCCGCGGGAACGGCTCAAGCAGGTCGAGCAGGTCGTCGACCAGTTCCGCGGCCGGGAGCGGGACGCCCTTGTCGTCTCGCAGGTGCAGCAGCATCTGCCCGTCACGGAATCTCGGCGCGAGGATGTGGGCGGCCTGCAGGGCGAGCGTGCTGGTGCCCGACCCTGGCGGGCCGACGACAGCGGCGAGCCGGCGCTGGCGGGACGCGCCAGGCGCGCCGTCCCGGAACAAGGCCAGCAGCTTGCCGAGCACCTCCTGCCGTCCCGTGAAATCGTCGGCCGCCCTGGGAAGCCCGGATAGCCGGGGTGCGGCCCTCCCCTCCCGGGCTTCCACGAGCGGCCGCCAGCGCTCGGCGCAGTGCGCTAGCGGGCCGCGACGGCACCAGCAGACTGAGCGGCACCAGCAGACTGGGCGAGACTCGTGGGGTCGGCGGGGACAGCGGAGAAATGGGCGACCACGTCCGCCGCCTGGGGGCTGGGAGCAATCCTGGCGCCAGCGCTCTCCCGGGGCTCGTTCAGGGCTGGATTCCCGGACAATATTCCCTGGTAGAGCCGCTGCAACGCAGGACTGGGATCCAGCCCCAGCTCGGATGTCAGCAACTGCCGGAGGTTGTCGTACTCGGCGAGCGCCTCGGCCTGCCGGCCGCCGCGATACAGCGCCGTGAGCTGATGGCTGCGCAGCCGCTCCCTGAGCGGGTGCGCGGCCACCACGGCCTCGATCTCCTCGAGCACCTCGGCATGGTTGCCGAGGTGCAACTCCGCCTCGAACCAGTCCTCGTAGACGGCGAGCCGGCGATCGTGCAGCCGGGCCGCCTCCTTGCGCAGCGCGGGTGACGCCTGCAGGTCGGCGAGCGCCGGACCGCGCCAGAGCCGCAGGGCCTGCCGCATGGTAGCCGCCGCCTCGCGCGCGTCGCCGCGGCGCAGGGCGAGCCTGCCCGCCCTCGACAGGTCGTCGAACCGCAGCGCGTCCACCTCTGCCGAGGTCAGCACCAACTGGTACCCGGATGGATGATAGCGGAGCGTGTCAGGGCAGCCCGCCACGGCCAGCAGCTTGCGGAGATGGGAGATGTAGACCTGAATGTTCTTGTACGCCGTGCGCGGCGGGCCGTCCGGCCACACGGCGTCGATCAGCTCATCGATCAGGATCACGTTGCTGCACCGGCAGAGGAGCAGCGCGAGCAGCAGGCGCTGCTTGAACGGGCCCGTTTCCAGCTCAGTCGGGGCAACGCCAGGCTCGGATGCCGCGCACTCAACGGTCAGCGGGCCGAGAATACGGAATGAGGCCACCATGGTGCCGCCGCTCGGGACAGTCTTCCGCAGCGCACGGTTCACGCGTCGGCCGGGCCGGAGAGCAGCCTGTGCATCGAGTTCAGCAGGCTCACCCCCGCGGCGCGGCGGTCGGCGCCAAGTTCGTCGAGGAGCCTGGCCACCATCGCCAGGCCCGCCGATTCATCCCCGTCCAGCACGAGGGCCCGGCGGGCGCCGCGGTTGCGCCTGATCACGCCGAGCGCGATGGCGGCCTGCTCCGCCAGCAGCGCGAGCAGGTCACCGGCGGCGAGCGGGCCGACTGCGGTAGGCCCGGGATCGAGGACCTCCATCACCCCGATGGCCTCCTCCCTGTGCACCAGCGGTGCCGCCATGAGGGACCGGGGCACGTAACCGGTGGTCTCCGCTAGGTCCCTCGCGAAGACCGGGTTGGCCGACAGGTCGGCAACCACCAGCGGCTCGTGCGCGCTGAGCACCCAGCCGGCGATGCCTCGGGAGGCCGGGAAGCGCCGGCCCACCATCGCCTCGCCCTCGCCGCAGACGGCTTCGAAGACCAGTTCCGCTGCCTGATCGTCGAGGAGGAAGACGGTCGCCGCCTCGGCTCCGAACAGCGCGCGCGCTGTCTTCACCACGGACCCGAGCAGTTCCTTGTGGTCGCGTTCCGCCTCGCCAAGGAGCGCGACCGCCGCCAGCAGGCTGTGATCTTCCATCATGCGGCCACCTTCACGTTGTCAGCAGTCAGGTACAGCAGGTTCTTGACCTGGAAGGGGGTCAGGCCCAGGTGCTTGCCCCTGGCGAGCGCGCAGTACCCGGCCACGTGCGGCGCCGCCAGGCTGTTGCCGGTGATCGTGGTCCGCGTGCCGCCGGGCCAGGCGACATCCACGTTGGTGCCGTAAGCGAAGAACTCCACGGGCGGGCGGGGGTTGTAGAGCACCAGGCCGGGATCACTGACCGCGTGGCTGCCGACGGAAACCACCGAGGCGAATCGCCAGGGGAAGCTCTCGACGGGCGAGTTGTGCGCGGCGGCCACCAAGACGGTCCCGGCGAAGTACGCCTGGTCCGCGAGAGCGTGCAGCTCTTCGGCGAACCGGCGGCGAGCGGTCGACAGGCTCAGGTTCACCACGTCGAATGCCTGCTCTACGGCCCAGCGCAGGCCGGTGATGAACGCCTCGGCCGTCGCGGTGTAGTGACTACCGAGCACCCGGACGCTATAAAGCTCGCAGTCCGGCGCCAGCGACCTGATGATGCCAGCGCACGCGGTGCCGTGCCCGCATAGTCGCCGGCGTCGACGGGCTCGACGGCCGGCTCGCCGCCCACGCCAGTGACGGCGAACGACCCCTGGACCGGGCCCACGTCGGGGTGGCCCGCGTCAATCCCGCTGTCTACCAGGCAGACCCGCACGCCCTGCCCAGAGGAGCCGCCCCAGGCCCACTCCCTGGTGACCACCGCTGGCCAGTCGGCCGCAACGGCCGCCTCTTGCCGGGTCCAGCCGAGGGCGTTCCAGGTCAGCGGCGGACTGGCCGGCAACGGGCGGGCGCCGGGCAGCTCCGCTGCGGTCATCTGGGGCCCCTCAGGAATACCTGTCACGATCCTGTCGGGACCACGCTAGGCGACGGCGCTCTAGCCGGACTCTCGTGGAACTCCCGCGGGGCCGATCGCCCCGGGTGCGCGAAACGACAGTGCGGGGTGCTGCTCCGCCTTGCAGGCACTGGCGTGCCTGGACATCACGGTCGTGGGCGTGATCGGGGGGTCGTGTGGCCTGCGGGCAGCAGCCCGAGGTGCGCGGCGCGGACGCCCGCCTGAAAGCGAGTGGTCACGCCCAGACGTTCGAACAGATCCGCGCATTGCCGGGCAACGGTCCGCGTGGAGATGCCGAGGCGGCGGGCGATCGTGTCGTCGGTTTCGCCGGCGGCGAGGAGAGTAAGGATGGTGAGCTGACTGGGGCCGAAGTTGAGTCCTTCGCCTGCCCCGGTGGTGGTCACGATGGGGAGAGCGAACCGCCAGAGTACCTCGAATAGGTCAATGAGCGCGGTGAGCAGCACCGAGGGGTACACGAGCAGGGAGGCGCCATCGGTCACGTCGGACGGGTCGAGCGGGATCAGGGCCGGTCGTCATCGGACACGACGAGCTTCATCGGAAGGTCGGCCAGGACGCGGGCGTTCTCGCCAGCGCCGATGGCGGCCAGCGCCGCCTTCGCGACGTATTCCTCGCCGCGAAAGACGCTGTCGTGGTAGATGACTCGCTGGGTGATGCCGCGCCGCATCTGCCTGACCTGGGCTTCGATGGCCTCCTCAGCCTCGTCCGCCTGAAGCGCGTAGGGTGGCCGCTGGAAGCCCCGGACCTGCTCGCGTGCCCGGGCGATGAGCTGCCGGTGATGCTCGGCAACCAGGACCGGGCCGCGGATTACCTCCAGCCCGGGGTAGTGGGCTTCACCGCGGCGGGCCAGCCAGAACTTCTGGGAGAAGCTCGCGGGTGGCGGCCCGGGCCTCGTCGAGCTTCCTTCTGGTCAGCGTCGAGGGCCGCTGACGCGGGGCCATCGGGAGGCTCGGCCTCCCACCGGCAGCCTCCCTCTTCGGCGGTGGCGAACTGGTGGATGCGCCCAGCGGCGAGGAGCTGCCCGAGCGCGGCGTGCACTGATTCAGCGTCGAGCTGGGTCGCCGGTGCCAGCTCGCTGGCACTGGCGCCTGGGCGTGCCACCAGTGCGCTGTAGACACGGCCAGCCGGTGCGTTCGGGGAGAGCAGATGCGGCACCGGATCTTCCCCTCCGCCCCTCAGTGGCCCTCGGTGGTGCGCTGCAGCGCGTGAATGGCGATTTCACGACAATGGCTTATATCAGACAAACATGATCATTCCGCAGGTCGGGTGAAGGTGCAAGACTGTGCGGCAACCTAGCCCGCCACCCCCACAAGCTGGGCAAACACCACCAACACGACCCACGAGGAGTCCGACCATGCCCTGGTACCGATACACATCCTTGTCCCGCGGCCGATTGAGACGTGCCCGCTGGGGCCTCGCGGCGCTGGCCGCCGCCACGAGCGCGGTCGCCGCGATGGGGGCCGCGCCGGGAGCGGTCGCGGCCACCGTGCCCGTGGCGTCGACGGCTCAGGCTGCCGCCTCGTCGCCGGCGCCCAGCGGAAAGGTCATCGTGACGCTGGCCGATCAGCTGCCGTCGCTGCGGCCAACAGCCGGTAACCTGCCGCAGCGCAAGTCGAAGGCGCTGCAGGAACAGCAGGCTGTCATCGACTCCCTGCCCGGCGGTCCCCCGAAGGACGTCACGCACTTCTCCCTCGCCAACGCGTTCGCGGCCACCATCACTCCCGCGCAGGCGGCGGCCCTGGCCAAGGACCCGGCGGTCGCGTCCGTGACGGCCGATGCCACCGTGACGCTCACCCCGCCAGCCACCACCCCGGCACCGGCCACGCGTTCGTCGACGGCCGCCCCGCAAGGTACCAGGATCACGCCCAGCGCCAGCGCCAGCGCCAGCGCTACGCAGGCGAACCCGTACGCGGTCTGCCCGTCCAACCCGAGCGACCCGCTGGTCGAGCCCGAGGGCCTCAGCTCCATTCACGCCATCTCCACGCCGGGCAGCCCTGGAGCGCAGTCGGTCGCCGCCGGCACCGGGGTCAAGGTGGCGGTCATAGCCGACGGGCTGGACCCGAACGCGCCGGACTTCATCCGCGCGGACGGCACCAGCGTCGTGGTTGACTACCAGGACTTCAGCGGCGAGGGTACCCAGTCCGCCACCGGGGGCGCGGAGGAGATGGGCGACGCGTCGACGATCGCCGCGCAGGGGCTGGTCTCACACGACCTCTCGGCCTTCGTCAACGAGGCGCACCCGCTGCCGGCCGGCTGCAACATCCGCATCCTCGGCGTGGCCCCCAGTGCGAGCATCGTCGCCCTCAAGGTGCTCGGCAACACCTTTGAGTCGGCCACCAGCGCGATCATCCAGGCCATCAACTACGCGGTCACGGTCGACCACGTGGATGTGATCAACGAGTCGATCGGTGCCGACAGCTACCCGCCCGGCGTCGCAGGACGCGATCGAGCTGTTCAACGACGAGGCGGTCGCGGCCGGCACGACAGTCGTCGCCGCGAGCGGCGACGCCGGCGTCAACGGGACGATTGGCGTGCCCGCGGCCGACCCGAACATCATCTCCGCGGCCGCGACCACCGACTACAGGCTCTACCAGCAGATCGGCTACGCCGGCACCACCTTGTCGAACGGCCGCTGGGTCGACAACAACATCGGCGCGTTCTCCTCCGGCGGCGTCACGCCGGCCGGCATGACGCCGACGCTGGCCGCACCGGGCGATTCCGGGTGGGCCGCCTGCTCGACCTCACCCATCTTGACCGAGTGCAACAACCTCAAGAACAAGCCGCAGCCGTCCGACATCGAGGTCTTCGGCGGAACCAGCCAGGCCTCGCCGTTCATCGCGGGCGTGGCGGCGCTGGTCATCCAGGCCTACCGGGACTCCCACAACGGCGCCACGCCGACTCCGGCCCTGGTCAGGCAGCTCCTCACCAGCACCGCCAGCAACACCGGCGCCCCGGCCACCGAGCAGGGAGCGGGCCTGGTCAACGCCCGCGCCGCCGTGGAGGCCGCCCGGCAGGCCGGGCAGCCCGCCGCCAGCGGCAGCTCCCACCTGCTGCTGTCCACCGATCAGATCCTCGACCAGGCCGCGCCCGGCAAGGAGCAGGTCAACACCATCACGCTGACCAACACCGGCAGCGACCAGGTCACCGTCTCCCCGAAGCTGCAGCAGCTCACCACGGTCGCCGCGCCTGAGGTCCAGTCGGTGACCATGTCCTCGGACGACACCACCGACCCGACGATCACCGGGCCCAGTGGGGCCGTCATGCCCTACAAGACGCTGACGTTCACCGTAAAGCCCGGCATCGACCGGCTCGCCCTCGCCGCGACCTTCCAGGCCAACAGCACGACTGGCCCCCCGCTGTTCTTCAGCTCACCAGACATCGACATCGTGGCGATCGCGCCGGATGGCGCCTACGTCGCCAATGACCGCCCGCAAGGCGCGGTAGCCTCGGGCAACTATGGCAACCTCGACGTCGTTGACCCCCAGGCGGGCACCTGGACGGTGATCCTGGCCGTCAAGCCAGGCAGCGGCGGCTTGGCGACATTGCCGTTCACCAACGCCAACGTCCAGGTCCAGGCCACCCAGCAGCGCTGGACCGAGACCGGGCTGACCACGCCGGAGCAGGTCACCATTCCCGCCGGGAAGCAGAAGACCGTCATCACGAGGGTCGCCATCCCCGCCACCGGCGGTGACACCACCGACAGCCTGACCTTCGGCCCCGCCGGCTCGGACCTGCCCGAGGTACCGGTCGTGCTGCGCACCCTCATCCCGACCGCGGGTGGCACCGGGACGTTCGGCGGCACCATCACCGGCGGGAACGGGCGCGGGGGGAACTACGCGCAGTCGTTCACCTACTCCTTCGAGGTAGCCCCCGGCCACCGGGACCTGGATATATCCACCCTGCTCGGCGCGGACCGGGGAGACAACGACGTCATCGAGGGCGTCCTGGTCGACCCGAACGGCGAAGTGCGCAGCGTGCAAACGAACAACAGCATCCAGTCCCTCCTTGGGGGGACAACCGGGCTGCCGACCCAGGGCATGCAAATCACGACAGCCGACCCGCCGGCCGGGATCTGGCAGCTGCTCATCGTCGTCCAGAACGCGGTGACCGGCCAGGACCTGAGCATGCCGTTCAGCGGAACCATCAGCATGGACAAGGTTGAGGTGACGGCCGTGGGCGGGCAGGTCCCGCAGTCCGCCTCCACCACCTTGCCCCAGGGCAAGCCCACGACGGTCACGCTGCAGTACACCAACAACGGCGTGCAGCCGCTGCCGGTCCAGGTGGACGCCCGGACTTCGACTCAGCAGGCCATCCCGCTGGTCAGCGCGACAGGAGGGCACACCGTCTCCGTTCCGGGCAACGTCCTCAGCATCCTGTTGCCCCCGCTGTTCCTGGTTCCGCCCCAGACGAGCAGCGTGACGTTCCAGGCGACCTCCACCAGCCCCGTCCTCGTCAACGCCAAGGGACCCAGCGCGAGCTACCTAATTGGCGGTCAGGACCTGGTGGGTGACCTGCAGACCGCCCAGCAGGGCGGAACGACCTCCACCGTCACCACCTCGCCCGCGGG
Source organism: uncultured Alphaproteobacteria bacterium (assembly GCA_963771475.1). Taxonomy (GTDB): domain Bacteria; phylum Pseudomonadota; class Alphaproteobacteria; order Acetobacterales; family Acetobacteraceae; genus Rhodopila. The sequence continues at coordinate 477,940 of CAVYTN010000031.1, forward strand.
CGACTACGTCACCCAGGGCGGGTGGGGTGTCAGCGCTGGCCAGGTCGGGACGTTCACCGGGTACGGCGACTGCCAGCCCACCGGGTGCCCGGTCTTCCCGCCGGGGACGGCGACCGTGTCCGCCGTGGCAACGGCGCCCGGGTTCGACAGCACCATCACCTCCTCCACCGGCGATACCTACCTGCCATCAGAGGCGACGCTTGTGGATCTCACCGCGCCTGTGGTGCAGCCGGGGGCCACGCAGCAGATCACGCTCACGATCACCCCGAACGCGCCAGTCGGCACCGTCGTCAGGGGGACCCTGAACCTGATCACCACCGGCGATTCCGTGGCCATCTACAAGGCCCTGGGAGTCAATACCAGCGGCGATGTGCTCGAGAGCATCCCGTACACCTACACGGTCGGTGCGGCTTCGTAACCGGCTCCCTCGCGACCGTCCACCGACGGTAAATCCTGGGCAGGGCCGCTGAGCTGGCTAATCCGCCAGCTCAGCGGCCCTGCCGTGCGTGGCTTATCCGCCGGCGCTCTCGCGCAGGACTTGCTGGTCGCAGGTGGGGATGAGGTTCATGCCGTTGATGATCGAGGGCTGGTCATTCTGGGGGCCGCCCAGCGCGATCCCGATTCGCCCGCCCTGCCCTGACTGGTTCTGCATTTCTGACGGGGTCTCCACCTGGGCGTACCGGACGCCATGCTGATGGAGGCAGGCGACGACTTGTTGCACGAATCCCATTGCCTTCGGGTTGGCCGGGTCGTACTGCCACGGCGGGAGGGGCTGCTCGGGCGCGCAGGCGGCCTGCGCGGCGTTCTCGACGGCTACCGTGGGCCGAGCGCTTTTGCCGGCGCCGTGGGCGGCGAGGCACTGACCCCAGGGGGCGTACAGCGCCTGCAGCTGGGCCGCGGACTCGTCTAGGCGCTCGCGGGGCAGGCTGCTCGCCGGGGCGCCGGCTGACGCGCTGGTGCCCGATGGGGTACCGGAGGCGGCGCTAGTGCCCGATGGGGCGCCGGAGGTGGCGCTGGCCGGCAGCGCGGCGACCTGGGGTTGGCTGCTGCCGGAGGAGCAGCCGGCCGCGGCGATGGCGGCGACGGCGGCGACGGTGACCATAAGCGGGACACGGGAGCGGAGGTGCATGGGACGGGACCGGTCCTTTCGGATGTGGAGGATCTCGCGGGTGGGTACTTCGCGGGCGTGGGCTCAGGGGCTGGCGAGCGCCTCGGTGGGCGTGAGGCGGGCGGCGCGAATAGCGGGGTGGAGGCCCGCGAGAGCGCCGACCGCGATCGCGCTGAGCACGCTGAAGGCGATGACTGCAATAGGCAGGGCCGGCGGCCAGTTCTCCCACACGGCGTAGCCGGCGGCGGCCAGGGAACCGATGGTGGCACCGGTGAGGCCGCCGAGCGCGGATAGCGTGACGGCCTCGCCGAGGAACTGGAGGCGGATCTGCCCGCGGGTGGCACCCAGGGCCCGGCGCAGGCCGATCTCCTGCTTGCGTTCCAGGACGGCCACGAACATGGTGTTGGCGATGCCGATGCCCCCGACGAGCAGCGACACAGCGGCCAGCCCTATCAGCAGTCCGGAGTTGACTGCCTGAGTCGCCTTCTGGGCGGCCAGGGCGTCTGACGGCTGGGTGACGTTGACGAGGCCGGGAGCGGGCGGGTAGAGGGTTGGCCCGAGCACGGCGGCCACCGCGCCCAGCTCGTGGTCGGGGGCGCGCACGTAGGTGACGGTCGCCCGCCCGTTGAAGCCGAGATAGGCCCGGGCGGTGTTCCAGCCGACGAAGACGGCCCAGTCGAGGTCGGAGGTGACGGGCATGGGAGCGGCGATCCCGATCACCGTGAACCATCGCGAGCCGATCAGCACCCGCGCGGGCCGGCCGGGCGCGGAGGGCTGTTCGATGCCCAGGCTGCCGGCTGCCTGGTAGCCGAGAACCGCGACCGGGAAGCGCCCGGTTGCCGGGGAGAGGAACTGTCCGGCCGCCATCGAGCCGCTGACAACACTGAGCAGGCTGGAACTGCTGGCCAGCACGTTGAGGCCTACCGTGGTCGCCGAGTTGACGAGAGGGCTGCGCCGCACGACGGTACCGGTGTTGCCCAGCTCGGCGGCGGCGGTGACCGGCCCGATGCGGGTGGCCATGGCGGCTGCATCGGGTGGGAAGGACACCGCCAGGCCGTTCTGGGGCTGCGCCTCCGCCTCGAGGAGGTTGCTTCCCAGCGCGGTGAACTTCGCCAGCAGCGCCGCGTTGCCCGACTGGGGGATCGCCACGACGAGGACCAGGGTCGCCATGCCGACCGCCACTCCCAGCAGCGACAGGACGGCGCGCAAGGGGCGCGAGCGCATTCCAAGCGTGGCCAACGCGGCGACGTCGAGCAGCGACAGCCGCCCCGGGGCGGGCAGCTGGGAGGAATCTTGCATGCTCCTTGCTGGGATGTTCGCCGCCGGGGCGACGTCTTCCGGCCAGCCCCGCTGCGTCATGGCTTGAGCCCTTCGATGTGCTGGATGCGCCCGTCCGCGACCCGTACCCGGGCCGGCAGGCGGGCGGCGACGTTCGGGTCATGGGTGATGACGACCAGAGTGGTGCCGGCGTGGTGCAGGTCGAGCAGCAGGTCGAGCACGGCCCGGCCGGTCGCCGAGTCGAGGGCGCCGGTGGGCGCGTCGGCGAGCAGCAGCAGCGGGCGGTGCACGATGGCCCGGGCGATGGCGACTCGCTGGCGCTCGCCGCCGGAGAGCTGGCTCGGGAAGTGCCCGGCCCGCCGGCTCAGGCCGACCAGATCGAGCGCGTCGAAGGCCAGGGACTGGCGGTGGCGGCGGGGCACGCCCGTGTACAGGCGCCCCGGAGGCGACGTTGTCGATGGCGGTCAGCCGATCGGAGAGGTGGAAATGCTGGAAGACGAAGCCGAGATGGCGCGATCGCAGCGCGGCGAGCTGCCGGTCGCCGAGGCGCCCGGTGCGGTGGCCGTCCAGCAGGACCTCGCCGACGGTGGGCGCGTCGAGGGTGCCCATGAGGTGCAGCAGGGTGGACTTGCCCGACCCGGATGCCCCGACGATGGCCAGTGCCTGGCCGCGGCTTACCCGGAGCGAGACATGGTCCAGCGCGGCCACTGGCCCTGGGTAGGTCTTGGTGACGTCGCGCAATTCGACCGCCGGGGGCACGGCGATCATGCCGCGGTCACCACGTGAAGGCCGACGTGCACGCCGGGACCTGAGACCTCTACCTGGTCGCTCAAGATGCACCCCGATGCTGACCGGCAGCAGCTGGCCGCCGGGGGTTTGCAGGGCGTACCCGCCGTTGGCCAGGGCGAGGAGGGCCTCAACGGGCACCGCCAGCACGTCGGGGTGGCTTTCCGTCGTGACGGTGACGCTGACCGAGCCGGAGGCAGGCAGGGCGCCCGGGTCGTCGGCCTTCGCCTGCACCCGGAGCTTGCCGCCGGCCGGGGCCAGGGCGACGATCCGCCCACTCAGCGGAGCACCGCGGCCGCGCTCACGGTGAGGGTTTCGCCGGCGTGCAGGTCACCATCTGCGGTGAAGGTGATCAGGGGGGTGGTGCGGGTGAGGGACAGCACGGGGGAACTAGCGGGGTCGCCGACGTGGGCGGTGACCGCGCCTACGCGGGCGGGTCCAGGGACGACCACCACCTGGCTGGGAGCGAGTGTGCCGGTGGCGGGCACGCCCGCGGATTTCTGGAAGTCCTTGACCGCCTGGGTGAGGGCGTAGGTCCAGGCCGACATGCCCGCCTCCGAGGCAGGGAGGTCTCCCAGGGCGGCCAGGTTCGCGGCCACGATGGTGACGTCCTGACCAGCCGGCGCCGCGGTGGCCCGGTTCAGGGCCGCCTGGTCGGTGTTGACCGTGTCCTGGGCCTGCGCCACCGCGGCGCGGTCTTGGGCGAGGGTGGCCGGGCTGACGGGCTCTTCTGGTTCTCGGCGGTGGTGAGCACCTGCTGGGCAGCCAGGAGGTCGGCCTGGGCCGATTGCAGCGAGACCTGAGCGGTGCTCGGATCGGGCTGCCCGAGCGTGCGGAACAGCGGGGTCGTGCCGTAAAAGACGACCACCGGCTGGTCATCGACCCAGTAGAGGGGCTGCCCCCGCGCGACCACGCGGCCAGCCGCCGGGAGCTGGGTGATCGTTCCCGATCCCGTCCCGGTCACGGCCTGCAGCGCATCGAATCCGACGGTCGCGTTGTAGGTAGCCGTCGTGGTCAGGTCGGTACGGACGACAGTGGTGGTCGAAAGCACGGGCCTGGGCGGAGCGCTCTGGGGGTGACGATGGGAGACGGCCACCGCGCCGAGCGCCATCCCGCCCGCCAAAGTCACGACGGCCAGGCCGGCGGCCAACGGCTTGCCTCGCCACACATGTCCCTTCCGGATCTGCATAGCCCGAGAGGCTGGCAGGCCGAAATGGCGTAACGGTCGGGAACTTATGTGGATCTTGTGCTGGTTCCGGCTGGTGGCGCCCGCCGCCCTTCCCGCCGGGGCAGGCGGCTCATAGGATCTCTGCACCATGCCGGCTGAAATCATGGTCGCCGAAGACGACCCCAAGCTTGCCGAGGTACTGCGCCGGTACCTCGAGCGAGAGGGCTATCACGTGGTGCTCGTGCCCGACGGCCGCCAGGCCATCGACCGCGCCCGCCAGCACGCGCCCGATCTCATCATCTTGGACCTCATGCTGCCCCGGGTCGACGGGTGGGACGTGTGCAGGGTGCTGAAGCGGGAGTCCGAGGTCCCGATCCTGATGCTCACCGCCCGCTCCGCCCAGGACGACATCGTGCTGGGGCTGGACCTTGGCGCCGATGACTACGTGACCAAGCCGTTCGGGCCACCGGAGCTGATGGCCCGGGTGCGGACCGTGCTGCGGCGACGGGCGGCGGACGCAGCGTCGGCGCCTGCCCCGCTGCGGGTGGGCGCCCTCGTGATCGATCCGGACCGCCACGAGGTGGCGCTCGACGGGCGCCTGGTTGACTGCACGCCCGCCGAGTTCCGCCTGCTGGAAGTGCTGGCCGCCACCCCTGGGCGGGTCTACAGCCGGGCCCAGCTCCTGGACTACCTGCACGGGATGGCCAGGTTCATCACCGAACGGACCATCGACGGACACGTCAAGAACCTGCGCAAGAAGATCGAGGCCGACCCGCGCCAACCCCAGCTGCTGACCACCGTGTACGGCGTCGGCTACAAGCTCGACCATCCGGGGACGCCCCACTATGGGCCATAGCCTGCTCGTTCGCCTGTCGGTGCTCACCTTGGCGGTGACCGTTCTGGCGGTGGCGGCAACCGCGTGGCTGGCCGTGCTGATCCTCAACCGAGGCATCCAGCAGGTCAACGGCCAGTCCCAGGCCGAGGTTGCCTCGGTCTACCGGACGCTCCTGCAATACGGGGCCACCCACCGTGACTGGGCAGGGGCAGGTCCGGTCGTGGACGCCCTCAGCCGCCGCACCAAGCAGCAGATCGAAGCTCGCTGACGCTTCGGATCAGCGACTGGCGCTCGCCCGGTCCTCCCCCCAGACGCTGCCGCTCGGATCGCCAGTCGCCGTGGTTGACCCCCTCCACGTCGATCCCAGCCTTGACCCCGGCGCTCCCCCCAGTCGCATCGACCCCGCCGCAATCGGACCGCTGGCGCTGTCCGCCCACGACCAGGCCACGCTCGACTACCTGGCCGAGCAAGTCCTGAACTGCCTGAAAAGCAGGGGCGGCGGACGCGTAGTGGTCGACTCGTTCGGTCGCCCCAATGTGCTGAGCACGGTTCCCGCGGAATCCGATGGCTGCGGCGCCGGCAAGCTGGCAATCATCCTCCTGCCTGACCAGCAGCCGGTGATCGACAAGCTCACGAAGGCCACCGCCGGGTGCCTGAAGGCCCACTTGCTGGACAAGATCACCATCAATGGAAACCTGTCGTGGGAGCCGTCGTCCTACGAAACCAGTGTCCAGCTCACCGCCACCCAGGATTGCGTTGACAACGCCCGCCGAGAACAACTGAAGAGCTGGGTCGCGCAACCAGCGGTGCTCTACCTGGCCACCTCGTCCGGGCAGCAGCGCGCCTTGGTCCTATCTCCCCGCAACAAGCTGCGCATCGCCGAGGTCGCGGCGGCCATCATCGCCCTCGCCATCGGCGCGACCCTGCTCGCCGGCTTCCGGCTGGTCCGGCCCTTGCGGGCCCTCACTGCGGCCGCGCGCGGCGTCGAAGTGAACGGCTTTACCGAAGTGGCCGAGGCCTCGGGCAACGACGAGATCGCCCACCTGACCCGAGCCTTCAACCACATGGCGCGGACGCAAGCGCAGATGGAAGAGCAGCGAAAAAACGCGATCAGCGACATCGCGCACGAACTGCGCACCCCGCTGGCCACCATCCGGGCCTGGCTCGAGGCCGCCCGAGACGGGCTAGCCGACAACGACAGCACGCTGGCCCGCTCGCTGCTCGAGGAGGCGATGCTCCTGCAGCGCACCGTCGACGACCTCCAGCTCCTTGCCCTAGCCGACGCCGGGCAGCTCAAGCTTCACCTCCAGGAAGTCCCGCTGGCCCCGCTGCTCCAGCAGGCACGCGCCGCCCTCTCGGGGCCTGCCGAGGCGGCCGGGGCCACCCTCAACCTGGCCTGTCCCGACGCCGTCGTGGTCGTCGACCCGGACCGGCTCCGTCAGATCGTGCAGAACTTGGTCTCGAACGCCATCCGCCACAGTCACCCCGCAGGGTTCGTGGACATACGGGCAACCGCCAGGGACGGATGCCTCCGCGTGGACGTTACCGACCACGGCAGGGGGATCGCCGCCGCCGACCTGCCCCGGATCTACGACCGCTTCTGGCGGGCCGAGAAGTCACGCAGCCGAGCGGCGGGCGGCAGCGGCCTCGGGCTGGCCATCGTCCGCCAGCTGGCCGAAGCCCACGGGGGAACCGTCAGCGCGCGTAGCGTCCCCGGCTACGAGACCGTGTTCTCGGTCCTCATACCGACCCCGACACACCCGCCCGGCAACGCGGCGGGCCGCGACGCTACACGGTGACAAACGGCAATACGGCGAGTCGCCGGGAATCCAGTGGCGCTGGCCACGGACAGGGGCGCTCACGGCCACGGACGGGGCGGGCGGGAGCGGTCACGCTGGCCGTCCTGGCTACGGACGCCCGGACTCGGCCGTCGTGGCGGGTTCTCCGGGGGATAGCGCACCGGCAGGGTCTCGGGGTAGTTCACGGGGCGAGCCTGAGGTGGATAGCTCACCGGCCGAGCCTGCGGGATGTAGCTCGCCGGCCGCGTCCCGGGGAGGCTGGCGCGGTGCCGGCCCGGCCGGATGGGCGCGCTGGGCCCGCTGGCCTCCGCCCGGCGATTGTCCGGCCATCCCGGTTCCGCGAACGACGGCCGGCGACGCGACGCGCCCTGCGGCCAGTAGGCCACGGCCAGCAGGACCAATAGCGGCCCCGTGTTCGGGTCGGTTCCCTGGCCGGTGAGGATCCCGCCCAGGCCCTGCCCCAGTAGCCAGATGGCCACGGCGGTGGCCATCGCCAGCAGCAGCACGGGACGGGCCAGGGCAGCGGTGAAGACGCCGAGGGCGATCACGGCGAAGACCGCCGCCAGGCCGAGCGACACCGCCGCGCCCCGGGGCCTCGACGGCGACGGCGGCACCGTTGTCCAGGGCGGCCAGCCAGCCAGGCTCCCCGGTCGCGGCGTCGGCCAGGCTGCTGCCCAGCGCACGGGGCGCCTGGTTGGCGGCCAGCAGCAGGAAGTAGGCCCCGCTGCCCCACACCGCCAGCCAGGCCGGCCTGGCCCAGTCACCGAGCGGGCCGCCGCCGCGCGGGCAGCGGCCCGGCGGCCAGGTCAGGGCAGATATCAGCACGTACAGCACGGCCGCGCCAGGCGCGCCGGTCACCGGCGTGGGGTTGCTGGTGAGGATGCCGCCGAAGCCCTCGCCGGACGACCACACCAGCAGCCCCCAGATGATGCTTGCCACCAGCGCCGCGCGGACCGTGCGGCGCCACAGCAGGCCGAGCCCGATCGCCAGCTGGATGCTGGCGAACAGCGCGTTGAACGCCGCCGGTTCATGCCCGACGATCCGCGCGACCGCCAGGACCGGGCCGGCGACGAAGCCGGGGTTCCCGGTCGCCGTCGGCGCCAGCACCTGCGTGGCGAACGCGCGGGTGAACATGAACGGCTGCAACTGCAGCAGTCCGTCGGCCAGCCAGAGGAGGCCGAGCGTGAACTGCACCCACCGCCGCGCGCCGGCCGGGTCGTAGTCGGCAGCCCGCCGACTGAGGTTCATCGGACCACTTTCATGCGGGTCAGCCTCAAGTTCCCGGCCGGAACGCGGATGGTCCGGCGCTAGTGCAGCAGCTGGTAGTCCGGCCCGAGGGCCGCACCGAACTGAGGATGGCGCTCGTCATAGCCATGGGTGTTGCACAGCAGCCCCTGGTTGATGCAGTGACTGACCAGGGCCGCCAGCACGTTGGGCTGCCAGGCGTCGAAGAAATCGTAATGCCAGGTCCAGGCGGGCCCACTGGCCAGGTGCAGGTCCATCGCGGCCAGGTTGCCGCTGACCGGGAAGAACATCTTGAACTCCAGCATCGGCACGGCGACCGGGTGGCTGGCCGGGCAGACGGCCTTGCCGTCGACGTGGATCGGGTAGGCCATGTTGCTGTGGTGGTCGGGCACGTCTAGGTGCACCCCGTCCCAGCAGCTCGGGGCCTGGTAGCGGATGCCCAGCTGGCTGCCCGGCGCGCAATACTTCGGGAACGTCCAGTTCCAGACGCTGTTGCCGCACTCCCAGCCTTCGACCGTGCCGGTCGCCTGCTGGAACTGGGCCTCGGTGGCCATGTCATTGCCGACCACGAAGCGCAGCCCCTTGGGGAACGGGCGCACGGTCCGGTAGTCGTAGATCCCTGACTTGTAGTAGATCGTCTGGGGACCGACCGGGTTGATGACCCGGTTGCCGGCGTACAGCGCCGGGAACCAGTATGCGGAATGGTCTTCCGGCGTCAGGCAGGACGTCGTGCTGGCGGATAGCGAGCCGGTGGTGCTGTAGGCGTTGGTCGACAGCGCGCCCATGAACGAGTGCATGTGGGCGGCGTGGTTCGGCATTTGCGGGTAGACGATCGGGTCGTTCTTCGCGTCACGGGAGACCGTGCAGTCGGTCTGGAACTCGCGGTGGTCGACGTAGGACGGGTAGACGAAGTTCAGGTTGGAAGGGATTCCCCGGGCCTGCGGCGTGACGATGACGGACTCGCCCGCGTCCAGGTTGGGGTGGAACGGCGGGATAGCCATCATCCCAGGCTGCGGTCCCGGGTGGCCGTAGACCTGGAACTCATACAGCGAATACCCGTAGCCCGTGGCCCTGGCTGTGCCGTACATCCGAACGTACCGGCCGCTGCCGCTTACCTGCAGCTTCTGCACCCCGCCGGTGCCATGGGTCGTCGAGTAGATCGTCGTCCAGGTCCGCGCGTCGTTCGAGGTCTGGATCTTGAATGCGGTGGCGTAGGCGGCCTCCCAGTTCAGCACGATCTCCCGGATGCTGGCGACGCTGAGTAGGTCGACCGCCAGCCACTGCGGGTCGCTTGAGGCGCTGGACCAGCGAGTTCCGGGGTCGCCATCCACCGCCAGCCAGGCCGGGAGGACCCGAGGGTCCTGGGCCGATGACGCATAGGCGGGCATGCCCTGCGAGAGCAGCGTGATCGCGTCGCTCATCCCCGATAGCCGGGTCGGAACGTGCGCGGCCGCCGCGCTGCCGCGTGCGACACCGGGCATGTGCAGGTGGCCGGACACGGCGGCCCCCAGGACCGACATGGCGACGGCAACCGCGGCGAAGATGGCGATGGCGCGACCGCTCCAGTCCGCCGGACGGCGGGGTGCTGGGCGGCGTACATATGGACCAGGCTTCATAGGTACCTCGCTCTTCCAGGGTTTACGCCGGCCGGTGCATCCGGCACGTCCGCTCCCTGACCTTGGAGACGGCCAGCAGGCGAGGGAATAACAGAAACTGACCGCACAGCGCCCAGATTTTTACCGGAGGCCAAGCTCAGGGCGCCATCCCTCAGGAGCAACCTGGGGCCTTCGCGGACGCCGTGCTCGCGTGCAGCAGAGGTGGTTCATGGGCTTGAGCGGCATTTCCCGGCGTTAGGTCCCCGCTTGGGCCAGGCCAGCGAGCTGGAGCAGGATGCCCTTGACCTCTGTGGGCGCACACCGCGCGCGGGCGGCACGCGGGTCTGAGCACAGCAGGACCGGGCCGTCGTCTGGATTGTCAGACAGACGACCGTGCGAGCCGCGTACCGCGGCGGCGCCCGCGTCCAAGCCGACCACGCTCATCAGATACCGCATGCCCAGCTTCTTGCGCGCCAGCGCGATCGCGGCGCGGCGCTTGGCGGCACTGGGCTCGGCCGGGTCGAAGAATAGCTCGGCGGGATCGTACCCAGGCTTGCGGTGTATCTCCACCAGCCGGGCGAAGTCGGGCGCGCGAGCGTTGTCCAGCCAGTAGTAGTACGTGAACCAGGCGTCTGGCTCGGCGACGAGGACAAGGTCCCCAGCGCGGGGATGGTCGAGGCCGTGCGCCGCCTTGCCCGCCTCGTCGAGCACCTCGGCGACCCCGGGCAGCCCCGCGCAGGTCTTGCGCACCGCAGGCAGGTCAGCCGGGTTACTCACGTACACGTGCGCGATCTGGTGGTCAGCGACGGCGAACGCGCGCGAAGTCCACGGGTCCAGGTACTCCATGCCTGCCTGCGTGTAGACATGCAGCAAGCCCTCCGAGCGCAGCGCCCGGTTGATGTCCACGGGGCGGTCTGCCCGGGTGATTCCGTACTCTGAGAGCGCCACTATGGTCGCGCCCTGCGTGCGGGCGAGGTCAAGCAGCGGGCCGAGCACCCTATCCAGGCCCGCGGCCGCGGCCGCGGCTTGCCGGGCGTCCGGACCGAACCGTTGCAGGTCGTAGTCAAGGTGCGGCAGGTACACGAGCGTCAGGTCCGGCCGACGGCGGGTCATGATGTGCTGCGCGGCTCGGGATATCCACTGGGACGACGCGATCCCGGCGCCAGGACCCCAGTAGCTGAACAGCGGGAAGGTGCCAAGCAAGGCGGTGAGCTCGGCATGCAGGCCTGGCGGATCGGTGTAGCAGTCAGGGTCCTTGCGGCCATCGGCGTGGTAGACCGGACGCGGGGTCACCGTCCAGTCCACCTGCGCCCCCATCGCGTACCACCAGCAGACATTGGCCACTGTGTAGCCGGGATGCGCCCGCCGCGCCGCGTCCCACAGCTTGTCTCCGCCCACGAGCGCGTTGTGCTGCCGCCAGAGCAGTACCTCGCCGAGATCGCGGAAGTACCAGCCGTTACCCACGATGCCATGCTCGCGGGGCAGCGCGCCGGTCAGCAATGTGGCCTGCATGGAGCAGGTGACCGCGGGCAGGACCGTGCCCAGCTCGGCCTGCCAGCCGTCAGCGGCCACCGAGGCCAGCCGTGGCATGTGCGCGAGCAGCCTGGGGGTGAGCCCGGGTATGTCAAGGACGACGAGTGGTGTCGGGGAGCTGGTCATCGGGCCTCCGCCGGGTGCTGTTCGGACAGGCCTAGGGCGAGCAGTTCATGCTGGGTGAAGCGCAGCTCCGCGGCGATGCCGGCGGCCAGCTCAGCGGGGCCGGAGGGACGCTGGTCCGGCGGAAGAACGTTCCAGGTGTAGGTCTCCACCTCAAGGTGGTCGCAATACGCCGTTTCGCCGCCAACGAGCACCGCCAGGGCGGTTCGCAGCACGTCCACGGTGGCCTGCAGCGGCGGCTGGGGGGCAGCGTGCAGTGGTACGTGGTAATGCACCCGCCACGGCCCTGGCAGGCCCGTGTCGATCGCCTCGGTCAGGTCGTCAGCGGCCTGCCCGCCGGCGTTCCTGGTCTGGTGCAGGAACCGTGGCTCGGTGTACTCGCTCAGCGCGGCCGACGTGCTGGCCTCGCCTGGCTGTGTCGCGGCGAGCGCGGCGGACACCTGCACCTTGACCACGGGCAGGCCCGCGTCGACGAGCCGGGCCAGCGCGGCGGCCGGCTCCTCCCAGGCGCACGCCAGGTGGGCTAGGTCCAGGCACACGCCCAGCAGTTCAGTGTCCACGCCGGACAGCTCGGTGACCGCCTGAGCCGTCGATTCCATCACGCAGCCGGGCTCAGGCTCGAACGCCACGCGCACCAGCCTGCCGGTTTCCCCGCGCAGGGCTGCGAGCCTTCCCGCCAGGTCGGCAAGCTGCCGCCGGGCCATCGAGGAGTGCCGCTGTGTCCAGGGGGTGCGCCAGGCCAGTGGCAGCGTGGACACCGAGCCGCGGGCGGCGTCCTCCGGCAGGAGCCCGGCGAGGATGCGGGCCAGGTTGACCGTGTACTCCATCCGGTCCGGGGTGAGCCAGTCGGGCTGGTACACGGCGTGCTTGACCACGGGGGCATGAAAGGACTGGTACGGGAAGCCGTTGAAGGTGACGACTTCCAGCCCGCGTGCGTCAAGGTCCTGGCGCAGCCGGGTCACCGCGCCGGGGTCGGCGGCGAGTTGCGCGGCGACCGGCGCGGCCAGCCAAAGCCCTACGCCCAGCCGGTCGGCGGAGACGAGCCGGCGTACCGCCACCGCGTAGGTGTCGAGCTGGGTGATGATTTCCCGCAGATCCTCGCCGGGATGGACGTTCGTGCAGTATCCGAGGTGGATCGTCTGCCCGTCGCGATGGCTGAACCGCATCAGGCACCGCCGCGCAGGATGGAGTTGTCGGCAAAGGTGGCTTCGGGGCGCCCCGCCGCCGACATATCGAGCCGCCCGGACTGGCTGAAGAACTCCACTGGGTTCCGCCACAGCACCTGGTCCACCTCATCCTCGGTGAATCCGGCCGCGAGCATTGCCTCCCCGGTCCGCAGCGTGAGCAGCGGGTCGCTGCGGCCCCAGTCGGCCGCCGAGTTCACGAGCATCCGGGCCAGCCCGTACTGGCGCAAGATGGCGGCCATTCTGGGCGGCGACATCTTGGTGTCGGGATAGATCGAGAACCCCATCCAGCAGCCGCTGTCGGCTACCAGCCCCACTGTCACCTCGTTGAGATGGTCGATGACGACCCGGCCATGCTCCATACCGGACTCCTTCACCACGTCGAGCGTGCGCTGCGTGCCACGCTGCTTGTCCCGGTGCGGAGTGTGCACGAGCGCTGGCAGGCGGTGCTCGACGGCCAGCGCGAGCTGGGCGGCGAATACTTCGTCCTCGTCCGCGGTCATCGAGTCGTACCCGACCTCGCCCACCGCGACAACGCCGTCCTTGGCCAGGTAGCGCGGCAGCAGGTCAAGCACCTCGCGGCAGCGGGGGTCGTTGGCCTCCTTGGGGTTGAGGGCGATCGCGCAGTGGTGACGGATTCCGAACTGGCTGGCCCGGAACGGCTCCCAGCCGACCAGCGAGTCGAAGTAATCCGTGAACGATCCCGCGCTCGTTCGTGGCTGGCCGAGCCAGAAGGCCGGCTCTACCAGCGCCTGTACTCCGGCGGCCGCCATCCGTTCGTAGTCGTCGGTGGTGCGTGAGCTCATATGGATATGCGGGTCGAAGATCCGCAACAGCCCGCCTCCCTCCTGCTTGTATTTGGTCCCTTGGCAAAGCGCTGGTCAGCCTGGCTCAGGCAGGGCCGGCGTGCTGCCGGTTGGTCAGCTCCGCCAGCAGCGCCGCGGCATCGGAGGGCATCGCCCGCCCCGCGGCGCGCCGCTCATCGGCCAGGCCGGCCAGCATCCGGCCCAGCTCCCTGTCGGCCCGCCCGGTCAGCCCGGCCACCACCGCCAGCGGGATTTCCATGAAGACGCACTTGAGCACGGCTTGCCGCCACATCTCGTCGCCAAGGTGGCTGGCGTACGGGCCGAGAGCGGCCGCGACGAGCCGCGGATCATTGCTGCGGATCGCGTCGTGCAGCAGTTCCACCCCGCCCTCTGCGATGTCCAGGCTGGGCAGCGCGCGAAGCACCGCGCGTTTCTCGGCCGCGTCCCCGTAGCGGTACAGGGCGCGGATCTCCTCGGCCAGCTCCCTCCCCCTCAGCGGCACCGCGGTCAGCAGCGCCGCGCGGACCGCGTCATCGACGGTCCAGCCCGCGAGCTCCGGGCCCGCATGCGGCAGCGGCCCCCGGCCGCAGCGCCGGCCCGCCGCCGGGAACAGCCCGGCGACCGCTGCTGGGTTCCTGGCCGCCTCGAGCATGGAGTCAGCTAGCCATGCCGGATCGGCCACCGCGCCGTTCAGCGCCTTGTTCAGGTGCTCTGCCAAGTCGTCTTTGGCGGTCTCTTCCGAGTCCTCTTTCATGGCCTTTCCAGACGCTCGCCGATCAAGTGAGAGCCTCCTTCGCTTCCGCGGCGGTAAGGAACGCCAGCGAATCGCGGGCGACAACGGGCGCGGCGTGGGCGTGCCGCGGCAGTTCGACCGCCACCAGCCCGCCATAGCCGGCATCGGCGAGCGCGCGCAGCGTGGCGGGAAAGTCGATCTCGCCGGCGCCGAACTCCAGGTGCTCGTGCACGCCCCGGCGCATGTCGTCGATCTGCACGTTGACAAGGTGCGGGCCCGCCCTGGCCACGCAGTCGGGGACCGGCGCTGGCTCTGTGCAGCGGCAGTGCCCGATGTCAAGGGTGAGGCCGAAGCATTCCGGCGCGCCGAGCCTGTCGCGCAGCCTGAACCAGTCACCGATCGTCTGAACGAGCATGCCTGGTTCCGGTTCGAAGCCCAGCCGCATTCCGGCCGCGTCGGCCTCAGCGACCACGTGGTGGCAGCCGAGGAGCAGCCGGTCCCACGCCACCGCCTCGGGAACAGCCTGCGGCCTGCTTCCGGCCCAGTAGGAGATCGCCTCCGCCCCCAGGTCCGCGCCGATGCGGACTGCTCGCCGCAGGAAGTCGAGCCGCGGCCCAGGATCTTCATCGAGCAGGGTCGGCGCGTGCTTATGCCAGGGGTCCAGCAGGTACCTGGCGCCAGTCTCGATGACGACGCTCAGCCCGAGCCGGTCCAGCCGCGTGCTGCAGTGCTTCCGTCCGGCGGGCCAGGTCCGGTCCGTACGGGTCGAGGTGATGGTGGTCGAGAGTCAGCGCGACGCCGACGTAGCCTAGGTCGGCGATGATCGCGAGCGCGTCGTCAAGGCGGTGATTGGCGAACCCGTTAGTCCCGTACCCGAACCTCAAGGTCATGTCGGCGACCACCACCTGGACAGAGCGCGGCCGAGCGGCGCGGCCCCTGCCACGGCTGCCCCCGTGGCGGGGGCGCCCGACCGTGCGATGAGCGCGCCCTGCAGGGCCGCAAGGTTCGTGATCCCCTCCCGGACCGCCGCCCGCATGTGGCTGGCGTCGGGCTCGGCTATCGCACGCGCCTGAGCGACGCCGTAGCCGGCCGTGTACAAGGCAGCCAGCCCAGCGGGAAGGTACCTGCGCAACCATGCGCGACCGCCGCGCGGTCCGGTCGCGGGCGCGGCAGCAGCGGCCGCGACCGCGGCGGTGCCAGCCAGTGTCACGCTGGGCAGAAGCGGCCCACCGCCGGTAACCTCACGGCGCGACAGAGCGGTGACCGTGTACGTGTGAGCGGCGACCGTTAGCGCCGGCACTGTGGCCCGCCGCCAATTCCCGGCACTCGCGCCGAGGAGCACATCCAGGCCCCGGCAGGCAGCCATCGCGGCAGGGCCGGCCATTGAGGCCTTCAGCTTCATGTCATACCACCACGCCATGCTGGCGAGCGGTACCGCCACCGCGAGCGCCCGCCGGCCGCCGACGAGGCCGGCCAGGGTCAGCCCGGTGGCGCTGAGCGCCGCCGCGACGCCGAGTGCGGTGCCTGGCGCCACCCGTCCGGACGGTATTGGCCGCTCGGGCCGCTCTGTGGCGTCAACCTCCCGGTCCGCCCAGTCGTTGGCCGCCATTCCGGCCCAGTACAGGCACACCGCGGCGGCGGACAGCCCTGCAGCCCGAGCGCCCAGAGTGCCGGTGAAAGCGGCGCCGGCGAGGGTATCCCCGGGTACGGACAGGGCAGCGGGCGCCCGCACGAGCTCGGCGATGTCCGCCAGGGTGGTCATCGGCGGCCGCTACCCAGCTCGGTGCGGGGTTTACCAAGCCCGGCAAGGAACGCGCGCAATGCCTCCCACTGGGCGTGGAGCTCGTGATCGACATCGCCCATCGGGTCTTTGAAGTAGAACGCGAGCGGAGCCAGCGGCCCGGCGTGCCCGGCCTCGTGGGCGGCGGCGGTGATCCGCGCCAGATCAAGCACGAGCGGCGCGGCCAGTGCCGAGTCATAGCCGTGCCACGTGAACTGCATGCTCATCGCGGTACCAAGGAATCCCGCGAAAGTGATCAGGTCCCAGGCCGTCTTGAAGTCGCCGATGTCTGGCACGTAGTCGATGTGGGTGCGGCCCTCCGGTAGGTAGCCGAGAATCTCGCCGAGCACCCGCTGCTTGCTTGCTGACTTGGCCGCGTTGGCGCCCGGATCGGCGAGATTGGCCCCGTCGCCCCCGCCCAGCAGGTTGATCCCCGACCACGAAAGGACGGTGAGGTTGCGCATCGCGAACATCGGGGCGAGCACCGACTTCAGGAGCGTCTCCCCGGTCTTGCCGTCGTTGCCGGCATAGGGCAGGCCGCGCTCGCGTGCGAGTTCGGCCAGCGCCGGCAGCCGGGCCCCGGTGGACGGCGTGAAGTCCACGTAGGAGCACCCGGCGCTGAATGCGGCGTAGGCATACAGCGAGCTGGCCGGCAGCACCGTGCCCGGCATGGCCAGCGCGGCGGTCAGCGCCCCGAGGCTGGCGTGCGCGGCGTGCGGCTGCGGCACCGGCTCGGTCGAAGAAACATTGATCACCACGACCCGGTCGAGCCGGTGCCGTTCAGCGAACGCGGTGATGTCGCTGGTGATCACGGCCGCGGCCTGGGCTTGCGTGACACCGGTGGGCGCTGGCCGCAGTTCCTCCTCCACCCCGGCGAGCTCGGCGCTCACCGCTTCCAGTAGCCGGGCGGGCATGACGCCAGCAGCGGCGAGTTGCTCGGCCTTCTTGGCCAGCGGACTCGTGATCAGATCGTGACCGCCGAACGTCAGGTCTCCGAAGCCCGGCAAGGGCACGTCGCGCAGCGCAGGGTGCGCGGTCACGCAGCCGACCGGTTCAGCCAGGCCGGCCCGCAGGGCGAGCGCTCCTACAACGGTTGTGGTGGCAACCGATCCACGGGCGCCTATGAGCCAGACTCCAACACGCACGGTGATCATCCTATCGACACTCAGCGACTTCGCCGTTCAAGGTCTGAGAACCCAACCTGCCGACCCGCTAACAGTGCCCGCACCGTTTGGCGATGGCTCCGGGAGCGCTCGGCCGCCTAATCAATCTCGCGCCCAATCAGGTGAGCCGACGTCACTTGAATCTGGTGATCGACGCTGCTGGCCCGTATCTCCCGGCGTGGCCGTCACCTGACTGGCAGTGGCGAGCCGCCGCCACCGGGGCGCTGCCCGGGCGGCCACGCGGCCAGCGAAGATCGTGCAGATCACCAGATTCCGGTGACGACCTGTCACCTGCCCAGCCGGGAGCCTGGCATCGTCCGGGCCGCCGGCGCGCCGATCGCCCTGAGGCTGAGGCCCGCTATCACGGAACGCCTGCTCGCCCCAACCGGCCACTGTCACCTGGCTTGGATGGCCGACGCACGGGCCGAGGACAAGATTTTCGCGTTTTATCACGACAGCAGTTCACGGGAAAGAAATCACGAGGGAAAGGAACCCTGATGCGGCGAATAGCAACGGCAGCGGTCGCGGTCCTAGCGGCGTCCCTGGCGGGCACCGCAGCCATTCCGGCCATGGCCAAGGCCACACCAGCGAGCATCAAGGAAACGGTGCTAAAAGGAGGGCTCAACACGCCCAGGCACCTCGTGCTAACGAGGGCAGGCCTAGTCGTGACGGAGGCCGGCACGGGCGGCCCGGTCGGCGCGTCTAACTGCGCAACCGGCCCGTCCACCGAGGGACCGGGAACAACGCAATACTGCACTGGCCAGACGTCCGATATCTTCACGATCTCCTCCCACGACCGGGTCCGCACAGTACTGAGCAAGCTTCCTTCGGTGATCGAGGAGGGCGACAAAGAGGTGACCGGCG
Source organism: uncultured Alphaproteobacteria bacterium (assembly GCA_963771475.1). GTDB lineage: Bacteria > Pseudomonadota > Alphaproteobacteria > Acetobacterales > Acetobacteraceae > Rhodopila. The sequence continues at coordinate 495,940 of CAVYTN010000031.1, forward strand.
CCTCCGCCATCGCCTACGGGCACGGGCAGGA
>CAVYTN010000032.1:0-45282 GCA_963771475.1 uncultured Alphaproteobacteria bacterium
TCCGGCCGGTGTGGACGGGCGTTCCTCGCCGAGCGTGTGCCGCGTCATGGTGAACGACACCGCGGCGCCGATCAGCGACAGCGCCCCGGCCAGCACGAACGCGGAGCCGAAAACTGCCGGTGGCCTGCACGATATAGCCGGTGACGATCGGCGCCAGCAGTCCGAACACATTGCCGCCCAGCACCATGAAGGCGAACGCCCGCCCGCTGTCGGCCTGCGAGCGCAGCAGGTCGTTGCACAGCGCCGCGTTGGTCGCGGTGGCGGTGCCGCCGAAGCTGATCGGGAAGATCGTCAGGATGACCACCAGCGTCAGCGAATCGACGAACGGGATCGCCATCCCGAGCGCGCACAGCAGCAGGCAGGCGACCACCACGATGCGCCGCGCGCCGCTGCGCATCGTGTGCGGCGTCAGGATCCGGTCGCCGATCCAGTTGGTCAGGATGATCACCGCCGCGCCGACGAAGAACGGCACCGAGGTGAACAGGCCGGACTTCACGATCGACAGGCCGCGCGCGGTCTGCAGGTAGTCCGGCAGCCAGCTCAGGTAGAGATACACCGAATAGACCGCGCAGCCCTGCGAGATCGCCAGGCCCCACATCGACGGCGAGCGCAGCAGGCCGCGATAGCCGACGCCGCCATGGGTTCCGGTGCCTCGCCGCCGTGACGTTCGGCCAGAATGCGCTGGCGCTCGGGTTCCGGGATCCAGCTTGTCTGTTCCGGCGTGGAGACGAGGGCGTCACCACACCGCGACCCAGACCAGGCCGACCGCGCCGGTGACGACGAACGACCAGCGCCACGACGTGGCGGCGATCAGCCAGGCGACCAGCGGCGCGCTGAGCGCCGGGCCGAGCAGCGTGCCGGCCTGGATGCAGCCGACGGCGAGGCCGCGCTCGGTGTAGGGCGCCCAGTCGCGGACGCTGCGATAGCTGACGGGGAAGGTGGGCGCCTCGCCGGCGCCGAGGCCGAGGCGGGCGAGCAGCATGGTGACGAAGCCGGTCGCGGCGCCGCTGAGCATCTGCGCGATCGACCAGAACGCGGCGCCGATGGCGGCCAGACGATGCGCGCCCAGACTGTCGACCAGCCGGCCGCTGGGCAGCATCATCACGACGTAGGCCCACAGGAACGACGAGAACAGGTAGCCTAGGTGCGACCGGCGACAGGCCGAATTCCTGCGGCGACCGAGCGGCCGGCGACCGACATGTTGATGCGGTCGAGGTAGCAGATGACGTTGAACAGGAACAACAGGAAGTACACCCAATAGCGGCGGCGCGTCATGATTTCTCTGCGCTCCCCTTGAGAATTTTTTGTCGTTCGGGGGAAAGCCTAGCAGGGACGGGAGGGAAGTCCAGTCGGACAGCCTCGCCGTACAGGCCGCGATGCGCCAATTCCGGTTACGTATCCGGCCTGATCGTGATCGCATCGATCCGGCGCCGCAGCAAGGCGCCGAACGCCTCGAAGGTCTTGCGCATCTGTTTGCTTGTGCGCAAAGATATCGACCGGATCCATCATGTGGACGATGGCGCCGGCATCGGCCTCGAACACCAGCAGGCGTCCCGTCCGGGGATTCCGCGCAGTCGATCGAGTAGAAGTCGAAGCCCAGCCGTTCGTGCAGAGCCTCGAACGCGGCGCGGTGGCGGCGGCCGAAACCGGTTTCGAAGCAGGCCATGGCGGCTTCCTCCTCGGCGCGCTTCTCGGCAGAGCCGCTCATGCCGGCGTTCAGGTAGTGCACCATCCAGTGGCTGGAGACGGCCATGTGGCAGAGGAAGGGCTCGCGGTCGATGAAGGCGACACGCGACTTGCAGTAGAGGCCGCGTGAATCCGCGTAGTCGACGAAAGCGCTGATATAGAAGGTCTCGGCGTCGGCGCCCTGGAGGTAGGAGCGCAGATCGTCCGGGCCATGGGCGAGCGTCAGGCCCTGGCCCGCATGTGTCCCAGCCGGGCGGATCAGACAGGGGAACATGATATCCGTTGCAACGAAATCGACGATCGGCGCCCCGCTCGTCAGGTGTGCCTGAAGCACATCGCGTGTGACGGAGGCTGTCTCCGGGCTGCGGATCGAGGCGACGCCGGCCAGTGAGCGGGACAGCACATCGCGCGCGACCCCGGGCAGGAAGCGCGGATCGTTCAGCACGGGACGTGGCCAGGCGCGATACAGCGCGGTCAGGCGCGCGCAGCATGGCGGGGTCGGGATCGCTGTAGGCGAAGAAGGCAATGTCATGGTCGGGGATGACGGCCGGCAGCGCCTTGCCGGACTGAACGTGCAGCAGATCGAGACGCACATCCAGGTGGTTCGTCAGGAAGTCGATCGGCGTGTTGACCATCAGATCGCCGGGGCCGACCAGCGCCAGCAGTCGTATCGGTTCGGACTGGCGCGTCCCGGTGCAGGCGGAACAGCGGCGTGTGGCGGAGCGCGGCTTCCTGCAGATGCAGTCCCTCGGTGCGGCGGAAATCGAGCTGCAGGGCGATGCCAAGATCGTACAGCGTGCCGGCCTCGGTCGGATTCGGCCGGATCCGGTCCATCAGGCCGTCGAACCCGTTGCCGCGATAGGCGAAGGTGGTCAGGTCCGCGACGCCGCGGATGGCCGGCGGCGTGAGAGTGTCGCTCAATGCCGGGATGGCGTCTTGCAGCGGCGACATCGAACCTCCGATCGGTGGAGGGCGACCGTGGCATCGAATGGTTAACAAGACCTTTCCGGCGTCGGCGATTTGGACCCGCCCGGCGGGCGTGGCACAGTCGGCACGGAAACGACGAGGGATGCGGCAATGCCGATCGACTACGAAAAGCGCGACGGGGTCGCCTACATCACCCTGAACAACCCGGCGAAGGCCAACATCCTCGACAAGCCGACCTCCGACGCGATCTCCGAAGCCTGGATCGATCTGTGGGAGGATCGCGACATCCGCTGCGCCATCGTCACCGGCAAGGGCGACCGGCATTTCTGCGGCGGCCACAACCTGGCGCCGCGGCCGGACCTGACCGCCGAGGACCGGGAGTATCCTGCGCACCCAGCGCATCTACTGGCCGTTGGCCGGCACCGTGCATGGGCAGAGGACCGGCGTGGACGGCCGCATGGGCGATCACTACCCGCGCGTCTGGAAGCCGGTGATCGCCGCGATCAACGGCTGGGCCGCCGGGGCAGGGCATGTACATGCTGCTGACCTCGACCGATATTCGCATCGCCAGCGCGAGAATGCGCGCTTCAAGTTCGCGACTGCTGACCCAGGGCTGGGTGGGCAACGGGCCCGGCGCCGGCGATGCTGGTCAAGCAGCTTCGCTATGTCGACGCGATGAAGATCCTGCTGACCGACGAGCCGTTCGACGCCGCCGGAAGCGCTGCGGGTCGGACTGATCAACGAGGTGGTGCCCCATGCCCAGCTCATGGCCGCGCGCGGAGGCGCTCGCTCGCCATATCGTTACCCTGCCGCCGGCCGCGGTGCGGATGATGAAGGAGTTCGTGATCCGCTTCGGCAACTTGCCGGACGACCAGGCCTGGCACGTGCAGAACCTGATGAACTCGCTGCTGATCCAGACCACGATGGACGGCGAGGAAGGCCGCACGGCCTTCAACGAGAAGCGCCCGCCGAACTTCACCGGCACGTTGCGCAAGCGCGGCGAGCCCTGGCCCGAATGGTCGGAGGACGATGCAGCGCCGGCTGGACGAGGCCTATCGCAGCGGCGAGTACTGACACAGACCGCCGTTGCCGCTGACATGTCCACGCGCCAGTCCGGCGCGTGCCGTCAGCGCACCCGCCCGCTTACGGCAGCGGCCCAGGCGGTATGGGTGATCTGGCCATCCGCCGCCTCGGTCAGCCGCGAGCGGACATTGGCCTTGATGGCGGCGAGCGTGGCAGGCGGAAACGCGGCAAGCGTCGGCTTCAGGGCGCCAGTGCCGGTGCTGGCAGTCCAGTAATCGTCGAAATCGCGGAAGGTCCGCTGCACGGTGATCGTCCGTGTCGTCACCGCATCAATGCCGGCGTCGGTCCACAGCGCATGCAGGGCATTCTCCTGCGCGACGGCGGCATTCGGGGGCAGGGGTGGGGTGATGCCGTTGGCGCGCAGCGCGTCCTGGATCAGGCCGTAAGGGAAGCCGCCCGTGGTGAAGTTCCAGGCGTAGGCGCTGACGATGCCGCCCGGACGCACGGTCCGCACCATCTCCCTGCACGCCTTTCGCGGGATCGGGGACGAAGAAGATGACCAGCGCCATCGCCGCCGCGTCGAAGGCCGCGTCCGGGAACGGCAGCGCCATGGCGTCGCCTTGCTGGAACGTCGCGCCGGCGGCACCGGGACGGGTCCGGGCGTAGTCCAGTTGCGCCGGCGAGGGATCGATGCCGGAGACCGCTGACGGTGCGCAACGCTGGATCAGCAATTCGGTGAACGCGCCGTTGCCGCAGCCGACGTCGATCCAGCGCAGCCCGGCCGGCGGTGCGATCCAGTCGAGAAACACCTGCCCCGCCAGCCGGGTCCAAACCCCCATGCCGCGCTCGTAGGCGACGCCGTCATCGAAACGAATGGTCTGCCCGCTCATGTCACGCTCCCTGTCTTATTACCGTGACGATAGCAGATGCGCGCTGTCCGGGATGACGGAGCGCACACACTGTCGTATGCGATCGCAGGCGCGCAGGACATTACGTCGACGATAAAACCCTGAGCGCTCAGCCCAACACGCCTTCCCCGCGGAGCCTGGCGATGTCCGCCAGGTCCTTGCCAAGTGTTTCGTGGAGCACAGCATCGGTGTCGGCGCCGAGGGGACGGGCGGGTCCGTGCGCCGAACCGAACGATGCCTGCCATGGCAAGCCCGGCAGTGTCCCGGCGTCGGTCTCCTCCCAGAAGCCGCGCGCGTGCAGGTGCGGATCGTTCACCAGGTCGAGCGAGGAGGCCAAAAAAGCGGCCGGGATCCGCCGCTCGGCGTGCGCCTCCGCCGCATCCGTCGCGGTCTGGCCCGGAGAGGGCGCCGCACCACCGGGACCGGTGGCGACCCACGCATCCTCGCCGGCGCAGGGCCAGACGCGAACCGGGTTCGGTTTCCTGGGCGCCGCGGCCCTGAGCGGCCAGCAGCGGCTCCGCCATCGTCCATAGCATCGCCTCGATCATCGAGAAGTCGATCCGCGACGCCGCACCCTGGCGCCGGCGCCAGACGGCAGCGGCGACGGCGAACGCCAGCATCAGGCCGCACATCGGATCCAGCCACGCCATCCCGACCCTCGGCGCCCGGTCGGGATGGCGGTTCAACCCGGCGAACCCGGCATAGCATTGCAGCAGCGTGCCATAGGCGACCGCCCGCGCCTCGCGGGCCGGTGCGGCCGAGGCCGGACGCGGACACATAGATCAAGTGGGGCGCAACGCCGCGCAGCGCCTCGGCGCCCAGGCCGAGACGGTCCATCACGCCGGTGGCGAAATTCTCGATCAGCACGTCCGACTGGGCCGCGAGGTCGCGGGCGATCGCCACGGCCTCGGGTTTCTTCAGGTCGAGGACGATGGCTTTCTTCCCCTGGCCAAGCACGGTGTGCAGCTCCGAGGCGCGTCCGGGATCGCCGCCGTTGGGCGCTTCGATCTTGATGACCTCCGCACCCATGGCGGCAAGGATGCGGGTCGTGGTCGGACCGGCGATCACCCAACTGAAATCGAGCACCCGGATGCCGGACAAGGGCAGGGGACCATTCTGTGCCGCCGGTGATCGCGCAGGAGGTCTCATCCTGCGCCGAACGGGACGTTTGGCATCCGGACGCCGTTCCAGAGCCGGAAGAATCCGCGATGGCGCAGTTGCGCACTATCGAGATGTTCGCCGACCTCCAGCAGCGGAAAGCTTGGCACGTGCGCTTCCTGGGCCAGCGTCGCGATCCGGCGCTTGTCGTGCTGGCGGCTCCAGTCCGACATCAGCGCGTGCAGCGCGTCCCAGTTGGCGACGCGGTCGGGCTTGCGGGCGAAGCGCGGATCGGCGGCCCAGGCGCGGGTTGCCCATCGCGGCGACCCAGGCGGCCCATTGCTTCTCCTCCCGCGGGGAGATCGCGGCATAGCCGTCGGAGGCGGGCAGGATGCACACCGTCGCACCGTTGCCGTCGCCCTCCCGCTTGCGGCGCCACGACACGCCGCGCTGGCTCGCTCGGGTCAGTTCGGTGATCGCCAGCGTCGCCAGGGCCTGCTGGATCGAGACATCGACAACGGCCGCCTCGCCCGAGCAGAGCGGCATGCATGCCGGCGCAGGCGGCGGCGAGGCCTCCGATGAAGGCGGATTGCCGGCCGACGGGCGCCATCGGCGGCTCCGACAGGTCATCCACCTGGCCGGTCAACAGGCGGGAGATGCCGCTGGCGAAGAACAGCGTCAGGTCGGTTGCCGGTTCCTCGGCGCGCGGGCCGGTCTGGCCGAACGGGCTGATCAGGGCGATGGCGGCGCGTGGGGTTGCGCTGGCGAAGCGTGGCGGCGTCCCAGCCGGCGGCGTGCAGCGTGGCGGGCGATCCCTCGGCAACGATCAGGTCGGCCGTTTCGATCGTTCCCTGATCGGCCCCGGCGTTCAGCCAGGCGGCTAACGGGGAGGACAGGTCCGCGCCGACACGGGTGACGGATGCCCCGGCATCCGCAAGCAGCCGGCCGCAGACGGCGGCGGCCAGCCCGGGGCCGAGTTGAGCGACTTTGAATCCATCCAGCAGCATCCGTCACGTTTCCTGTCAGCTTCGGCGGTCTTCAGGTCTTACGCCGCGCGTCACCAATCTTAGCCGCGCGACCAGTGCGACGACCTCGCCGCGCTCGTTCGCGGCGACCTGTCGTGCCACTGGCATTCGAGCTGCAAACCACGCGATGCTCAGCCCCGCTGAGCAGGAGAGGGTCATGAGCCAGACCGTTGCGGCCCCGGGATTTTTCGGCAAGGTTCCGGCGCGTGGCGATTTCCTGGTGCGTCGGACGCCCGCCGGCTTTCAGACCGCGTGGGAAACGTGGCTCTCCACCCTGGTCGTTGCTGCCCGTTCGGGGCTTGGAGCTGCCTGGCCGCATGCATGGCTGACCGCGCCGCTCTGGCACTTCACGTTGGGACGCGACATCGTCGGGCCCTTCGGCGCCGCGGGCGTGCTGCTGGCCAGCGTGGATCGCGTGGGTCGGTTCTTTCCGTTATCGATCATCGGCGCAGCAGCGCCGCGGTCCGACCTGCGTGCGGATGATTGGGCGCGAACGGCCGAAGCGCTCGCGCTGGGGGCTCTGGAGGATGATTTCGATCCGGACCGGCTCGATGCGGTGCTGCGCGAGCTGGGACCGCCGCCGGCGGTGACGGGGATGCAACGGACCGGCGGTGTGTGGCGTCTGTCGATCGAGGATGACTGGCCGGCACGCCCGTTCGATGCGCTGTCGGAATCGGCGTGGCTGCCGCCCGGACCGGGGCAGTCGGCGTGGTGGTGCCGCGGATCGGACCGGATGGTGCCGCTGCATGTCCGCGCTGCCGGATCTGCCGCATGAACGGCTGGCGGCGGCGATGGTGACCGGACGATTCGACCCGGCCGAGGGCGGCGATGCGGCCAGCGACCCCGCCTGTCTTGCCGTTCGCAGTGAAATCCTGCCGGACCCGACCGTGGCAGTTGAGACCGGCGAAGGTGAAGCTGCCGGCAATGCGGCCGAGGAACCTGTTGCAGCACCTGCAGATGCGGCTGTTCCGCCCATTGACGTGGGCAGGCTTGATCCTCGGCTTGATCCTCGGCTTGATCCTCTGGGAGATGATCCGCTTTGGGCCGAGCTTGTTGGAGCGGTTTCGCCACATGCGGAACGGGCGATGGCGGTGCAGGGCCGGCGTCCGGGCCGGGAGGCATGGCGGGCCGGGCGGAGCCCGATCCGCTGGCGGACAGGTCTGGTTAGCGGCTGCGGCGAGGGCAATTCGGGCAGCGACATTGTTTCGCGTCGCGCTATTTCGAAATATCACGAAATAAAACGATACGTCCGGTCTTGAATTGTCCAAAGTTTTACACCGTCTGCCATTTGCAACGACCTTGCTTGCAGTTTTTTTGTTGGGCCAATCAGGAATGCTGGACAAAAGGAGCGCTTCGTTGCATAGCTTCAACAGAGCGGGGCTTGGCGGCTGATCGTTGGTGACGACCAAGGCAGGGGGTTCTTTTGTTGCGCGGCGTTCATTGCACTATTGTGACAGGCGCCCGTACGGTGTCGTTGGCATCGCGGACGAAGCTTGACGTCCGCACGATGGCAGCGGTTGGTCGTTACTGACATGTCTGATGCTGTGATGTCGCTGGCTGACCTGTCCGACGACGCGCCTGCTGGCGAGAACCTCGAATTCGATCCGGATTTCTCTGCGCTCGACCGCGCCTGCCAGGGCAAGCCGGAAGCGCAGTATGGCGACACGATCATTCCGGCGGTGCCGCCGGAGTGGAAAGAAGCGCAGCCGCTGGCGGAATCGTTGCTGGAGCGGACGCGGGATCTTCGGGTTCTGGCGCTCTATGCCATGACGCGGCTGAACCTTGCGGGCATCGCGGCCTTCGCCGAGGTGGTGGCGCAGATCCGCCACCAGGTTGAGGAGCGGTGGGAGAGTGTGCATCCGCAGCTCGACCCGGAGGATGACAACGATCCGACCTTGCGGGCCAATGCGCTGTTCCGGCTGCAGGATCCGTCCTGGGTCATGCGCGTGCTGCGCGACCTGCCGTTGGCGACGACGCCGCAGACCGGTCCGGTCACCTGGCGCGATATCTCGATCCATGAAGGCTCGATCGAGGTCCGAGGACGGCGCCGAGAAGATGTCGGAGGCGTTCATTCGCGGCGCCTTCGGCAAGACCAATCCGGAGCGTCTGGCGGCGCTGACCGGCGCAGTGGCGCAACTGATCGGGGACATGAACGCGATCCCCGCGGCGTTCGACCAGCATGCCGGCTACGGCACCGGTCCGGATCTCTCGGGGCTTTCGAAGCTGCTGACGGACATCCAGCAGAAGCTTCGCCGCTATGAGCCGACGCCGGATGCGCCGGACGTCGTCGAAGAGACGGTGGACGAGGGTGGTGACGGTGGCTTCGGCGCCGCCGAGGAAGCCGGTGGCGAAGTCCACGTGCGCACGGGACGCCGTGGCGGGATCGATATCCGCTCGATCACGGCCGTGTCCAAGCGGGACGATGCAGTCTATCTGCTGGAGCTGGCCTCCAACTATTTCCGTAACAACGAGCCGTCCAGCCCGCTGCCGATGCTGATCGACCGTGCGCGCCGGCTGGCGACGATGGAGTTCATGGACATCCTGCGAGACCTCGCGCCCGACGGATTGATGCAGGCGCAAACGATCGCGGGGCCGCAAGAGTAAACTGCGAAGGGTTGGGCCGCGCGCGTCCGGGGCGAGTTACGGCGTGTCGCATCATTTTTAAGACAGTTCACTTTATGTCGTACCTTGTTATAGTTGGTTAGGTGTAATCAGGAAGGAACCAGGTCGTGGCGAGAGCAAGCAGTCAAAAGTTCATCGCTCGGAACCGGGCGCCGCGCGTGCAGATCGAATACGATGTCGAGACCTATGGTTCGGAGAAGAAGGTCCAGCTTGCCGTTCGTCGTCGGCGTCATGTCCGACCTGTCGGGCAAGCCGGCCGAGCCGCTGCCGGCGGTCGCGGACCGCAAGATGCTGGAGATCGACGTCGACAATTTCGACGGCCGCATGAAGGCGATCAAGCCGCGGGTCGCGTTCATGGTGCCGAACACCATGACGGGCGAAGGCAATGTCGCGGTCGACATCACCTTCGAAAGCATGGACGACTTCTCGCCGGCCGCCGTCGCCAAGAAGGTCGACAGCCTGAACAAGCTGCTGGAGGCGCGGACGCAGTTGTCGAACCTGCTGACCTACATGGACGGCAAGACCGGGGCCGAGGAGCTGATCAACAAGGTGCTGAAGGATCCCGCTCTGCTGCAGACCCTCGCCGCACAGGCCGGCGCCCACCGAAGAAGGCAAGGGAGGAATAAGCCATGTCAGAAGCACAGCTTAGCCCGGCCCTTGCCGGCGAGACCACCACCAGCCTTGGCGATTTCCAGGCGCTGCTGACCAAAGAGTTCAAGCCGAAGACCGATGGCGCGCGCGATGCCGTGTCGGTGGCGGTGAAGACGCTGGCGGAGCAGGCTCTGTCGCAGACCACGCTGGTGTCGGATGACGCTCTGGCCTCCATCGCGCAATTGATCGCGGCGATCGATGCAGAAGCTGACCGAGCAGGTCAACCTGATCATGCATCACGAGGACTTCCAGCAACTGGAAAGCGCGTGGCGCGGACTGCATTACCTCGTCAACAACACCGAGACGGACGAGACGCTGAAGATCAAGGTCTTCAACGTTTCGAAGAAGGAACTCGGCCGGACGCTGAAGAAGTTCCGCGGCACGGCCTGGGACCAGAGCCCGATCTTCAAGCGGATCTACGAAGAAGAATACGGCCAGTTCGGCGGCGAGCCGTTCGGCATGCTGGTGGGCGACTATTACTTCGACCACAGCCCGCAGGACGTGCAGTTGCTGCAGGACATGGCGCAGGTCGCGGCCGCGGCGCACGCGCCGTTCCTGGCCGCTGCCGCGCCGACCGTCATGCAGATGGAGACCTGGAACGAGCTGTCCAATCCGCGCGACCTGACCAAGATCTTCCAGACGCCGGAATACGCGGCCTGGCGGTCGCTGCGCGAGAGCGAAGACTCGCGCTATATCGGCCTGTGCATGCCGCGCTTCCTGGCACGGCTGCCGTACGGCGCCAAGACCGAACCGGTCGAGGAGTTCGCCTTCGAGGAAGAGACCGGCATGGGCGAGAGCGAAAACTACACCTGGTGCAACTCGGCCTATGCGATGGCGACCAACATCACCCGGGCATTCAAGCTGTACGGCTGGTGCTCGAACATCCGCGGCATCGAAAGCGGCGGCGCGGTCGAAGGCCTGCCGGCGCACACCTTCCCGGATGATGATGGCGGCGTGGCGATGAAGTGCCCGACCGAAATCGCCATCAGCGACCGGCGTGAGGCCGAACTCGCGAAGAACGGCTTCATGCCGCTGATCTTCAAGAAGAACTCAGACTTCGCGGCGTTCATCGGCGCGCAGTCGCTGCAGAAGCCGCAGGAATACGACGATCCGGCGGCGACGGCGAACGCCAACCTTGCGGCACGTCTGCCGTACCTGTTCGCGAGCTGCCGCTTCGCGCACTACCTGAAGTGCATGGTGCGCGACAAGGTCGGCTCGACGCGCACGAAGGCGCAGCTTCAGGATTGGTTGCAGACCTGGCTGAACCAGTACGTCGATGGCTCACCGAATAGCAGTTCGGAAGAGTAGAAGGCCACGCATCCGCTCGCAGAAGGGCGTGTCGATTTGGAGGAAAATGAGGAAAATCCAGGCTACTACAGCGCCAAGTTCTACCTCAAGCCGCACTACCAACTTGAGGGGATGTCGGTATCCATGCGGCTGGTTTCGCGGATGCCGAAATAGTGGATCGGATCGAACGATAACTTTCTTCAACAGGAGTCGTAACTATGGCAACTGACGCATATATGTACTTCGAGCAGTACCAGCGGCAAAGGATACCTGGCGTCGGAGTCGCAGGTTCAGCTGGATTCGCAAGGATCAACAGCGATATCGCGAAGCCGTTCAACAAAGCAGGCAGCTGGCAATGTTTTCGAGGTTGAAGATTACAGCTTCGACATCGAGCAGGTGCTGAACATCGGCAGCCAGAGCAACGGTGCCGGTGCGGGCAAGGTGACGTTCAATCCGTTCTCAATCACCCGCCCCATTGACAAGTCGAGCCCGACATTGTTCGACATGGCCTGCTCCGGCACGCCGTTCCAGGACGTTGGCCTTGGCCTGCGCAAGGGTGCGGGCGGCGATTCGGCTGGGCGCTTCTTCCTGGCTTTCACCTTCAAGCTCGTTGCGGTGAAGACGATCTCCTGGTCGCACGATGAAACCTCTCCGAAGGAGACGATCACGTTCGAATATGGCGGCCTGCAGATCCGTTACGGTATCCAGAATGCCGACGGCGGGATCACGACCGTCATTCCGGGTGGCTGGAACCGCGTCAACAACAAGCAAGATCATCTTGATACCGTTATATCTTGATACCGTTATACAGTAGGACGACCCGGATATGATGGACGCCCGTGAAGCACTGCGTTCCGGTGACGTCGAGGGCGCCATGGTTGCTCTGAAACAGGACGTGCGCAAGGCGCCGCGAGACGCCAAGCTGCGCACGTTCCTGTTCCAGATGTTCTGCGTAACCGGCGAATGGGATCGGGCACTGACGCAACTATCCGTTGCGGCAGAGCTCGATCCTCTCGCTTATCCGATGTCGCAGGCCTATCAAGCCGCGATCCGCTGCGAAGTCCTGCGTGAAAAGGTCTTTCGCGGCGAACGTTCGCCCACCGTTCTCGGCGATCCGGGCGAGTGGCTGCCACTGCTGATGGAAGCAACCCGGCTGCTGGCGACCGGCCAGGCCCGATGAGGCGGTACGGCTTCGCGATGCCGCGTTCGATGCGGCACCGGGGTCCACCGGCACCCTGAATGATACTGCCTTCGAATGGATCGCGGACTCCGACCCGCGGCTTGGCCCGGTGCTGGAGGTCTTTCTCAACGGCAACTACATGTGGGTGCCGTATTTCCGCATCAAGGCGATCTATATCGAAGCGCCCGCGGACCTGCGGGACCAGGTCTGGATGCCTGCAAAGTTCACCTGGACCAATGAAGGTGAGGCTGTCGGTTTCATCCCGACCCGCTATCCGGGCACCCTGGCAACAAAGGATCCGGAGGCCCTGCTGGCGAAGAAGACGGACTGGCTCGATCTCGCGCCCGACTGGTCGGTGCCCGTGGGACAGCGCGTGCTGGTGACGGACGCCGAAGAGACGGCCCTGATGGATGTCCGCACGCTGAAGATGACGCCGCCCGAAGACGGCACGGCCTAGCAATGTCGGGCCTGAGGGGACGTGAACGGCTCCAGCCATCCCTGCTGGACCGGTTAACTGACCATAATCCGACGCAAAAGCGAGAATCCGGCGACCAGCAATCGCTGAGCATGCAGCAGCTTCGCCAGGCTGTCCTGCGCGACCTCGCCTGGCTGCTGAACGCCACCAATCTCGTCACGGTCGAGGAAGAGCTTGCCGAACGGCCGCTGCTGGCGAATTCGACACTGAACTACGGCATCCCTGGCTTCGCCGGCATGATCGAATCCTCCGGACGGGCCAATATGCTGGAAAAGGAGCTTGCGGCGGCGATCCGGCGCTACGAACCGCGCATCCGGCCCGAATCGCTGCGAGTGCGCGCGCGCGGGTCGAGCGAAGGATCGAGCCCCAGCCTGGTGTTCGAGATCGAAGGCGAGCTGTGGGCGCAACCGGTGCCGCAGGCATTGTTCGTGCAGACACAGATCGAGGTTGAAACGAGGCTCGCGGTCGTCAGCGAAGGAAAGAGCAGCCGCTGATGGATCCGAAACTTCTCGAACTCTACGAGCAGGAACTCGCCTTCGTCCGCGACATGGGCGGGGAGTTCGCCAAGGAATTCCCGAAGATCGCCAGCCGCCTCGATCTCGGCAGCACCGAGGTCGCCGACCCGTATGTCGAGCGGCTGCTGGAAGGGTTCGCCTTCCTGACCGCCCGTATCCAGTTGAAGATGGAGGCGGAGTTCCCGACCTTCACGCAGTCGCTGCTGCAGATGGTCTATCCGCATTACCTCGGGCCGACGCCGTCGATGGCGGTGGTGCAAGATCACGCCTGACCAGGCCGGCATCAGCGGCACACCGCAGGGCGTCGAACTGCCGGCCGGGCTTGAAATGCGCTCGCTGCTCGGGACCGAGGACCAGACCAACTGCGAATTCCGCACCGCGCATGCCGTGCGCCTGCTGCCGATCGAAGTCGCCGAGGCCGATTACATCGCCTCTCCCGCCGCCGTCGCGGCACTCGGCCTGCCCGAGGAGCCCCGAGCGAAGGCGGCCATCCGGCTGCGGCTCAAGACGCTGTCCAGCGATATGCCGATCGGCAAGCTGACGCTGGACAAGCTCAGCTTCTTCCTCGGCGGACCCGAGAATGCGCGCCTGCGGCTGTACGAACAGCTCGCCGCGCATACGGTCTCGATCTATGTCCGCCCCGGCACGCGTCCGTTGCCCTGGCAGGACAAGCTGCCCCGCGGCAACCTGCGCGCCGCCGGGCTGGAGCCCGAGGAAGCGATGCTGCCCCGGTTGCCGGAGACGTTCGACGGCTACCGCCTGTTGCAGGAATACTTCGCGATGCCGGAGCGGTTCCTGTTCTTCGAACTCGGCGGCCTCGGCAAATCGGCGATCCGCTGCGGCTCGTCCGACATTGAGATCATCATCCTGCTCGATCGGGCGGAATCCGCCCTGATGGGTTTCAACGCCGAGTATATGCAGCTGAATTGCACGCCGGCGATCAACCTGTTCCGCAAACGCAGCGACCGCGTCAATGTTTCCGACCGGGAAGCCGAATATCTGATCGTTCCCGATCGTATGCGTCCGCTGGATTACGAGGTTTTTTCCATTCTCGGGATGGAGGGTTTTGCGGCGGATGGCGGTGCGGCGCAGCCGTTCTTTCCGTTCTATGCCGCCACCGATCTCAGCCGCAATCCCGGGCATCGCAGTTTCTACATCACCCGCCGCCAGCCACGCCGACTGTCGCAGCGCGCGCAGGAGCGGGGGCCGCGATCGAGCTATCTCGGCCATGACCTGTTCGTTTCACTGGTCGATGCGGACAACGTGCCCCTGAGCGCCTCGCTGCGTCAGTTGGGTCTCGACCTGATGTGCACCAATCGCGACCTGCCGATGTCGATGCCGGTGGGCAAGCAGCACACCGATTTCACCATTGCGGTGAACGCGCCGGTCGCCTCGATCCGTTGCATCGTCGGCCCGACACTGCCGCGTCCCTGCCGCGGCGACGGCCAGTATGCGTGGCGCTTCATTTCGCATCTGGGGCTCAACTATCTCAGCCTGACGGATACCGACACGCTGCAGGGTGCGGCGGCGCTGCGCGAATTGCTGCGGCTCTATGTGCCGGAAAATGCGCCGACCGCGACCCGCCACGTCGAGGCCATCCGCTCGGTGTCCAGCGCGCCGATCATCCGCCGCATTCCGGGTTCCGGTCCGCTCTGCGCCGGGCGCGGTCTGCAAGTCACCGTCACGCTGGACGAATCCGCGTTCGGTGGCCCCGGCGGGATCATCCTGGGTGCCGTGCTCGACCGGTTCTTCGCCAAATATGTCTCGATCAACGGCTTCACCGAAACCGTGCTGCGCTCTCCCGACCGCGGCGAGGTCATGCGCTGGCCGATGCGGATCGGCACACGGCCGCTGCTGTGAGCGAGGCGCTGGATCCGCCCGCGGGTGAGACGCGCCAGTCTGCCGCGGACGCGATCGGCATAACCGCCGCGCCGCAACCCGATCCGGCCGCAGCCGAGGTTGCAGCGGACGATGCCGATCCTGCCGTCCAACACGCTGCGGCCGATCCCGCCCCGCCTGAACGGCTGCGATCGCTGCTGGTTCGGATGGAGCAGGAACCGCAGCGGTTCAGCTTCTATGCGGTGATGCGGCTTCTTGAGGCCGCGTATGCGGATCATCCCCGGCTTGGCCATTCTACGCATCCTGCCGAGGACCCTCTGCGGCTTGCGCAGGAACCGACGGTGACACACCCGTCCTCGGCCCTGGCGGCGTTCGAGCCGGGAACGGATGAGGTGCCGAACCGCCTGCGGGTGCATTTCTTCGGCCTGTTCGGCACCGACGGGCCGCTGCCGCTGCATCTGACCGAATACGCGCGTGACCGCCGGCGCAACCATGCCGACCCGACGTTCCAGCGCTTCGCCGACATCTTCCACCATCGCGCCCTTTCGCTGTTCTATCGCGCCTGGGCCGATGTCCGCCCGACGATCGCCTTCGACCGGCCGGAGCAGGATCGTTTCGCCAGCTATGTCGGCTCCCTGATCGGGATCGGGCTTGACGCGTTCCGCAATCGCGACGCGATGCCGGACCTGACGAAGCTGCATTTCGCCGGCCTGCTGGCAGCGCAGACACGCAACGCCGAAGGGCTGGGCCAGATCCTGTCGGCCTTCTTCAGCGTGCCGGTGCGGCTGGAGCAGTTTCACGGCGCCTGGCTGGAATTCCCCGCGGAAGACCGCACCAGCCTCGGCGCCGGCCCGCTGACCGCGGAACTCGGCAAGACTGCCGTGCTGGGCTCCCGCGTCTGGAGCCGGCAGCATAAGTTTCGTATCGTATTCGGCCCGCTTTCGTTACAAGATTACCATGCGATTGCTGCCCGGCGGACTCAGCTTTCACCGGCTGGTGCCGATCGTGCGCAATTATGCCGGCGATGTCATGATCTGGGATGTCAATTTGGTGCTGAAAGCGGACGAGGTGCCGAAAGTCAGTCTTGGCCGGAAGGGACAGCTTGGGTGGACCACCTGGCTGAGCCCGCGCCGCAGTCGAGCGGATGCGGCGGACCTGTTTCTCGATGCCAGCGCCGACAGCCACGCCAGTCAGGTCGATAACGCGACGAAATTTCATTAAGGGGGTAGGACGAGCATGACCGAGATCAATCGCGCCGCGTTGTTCGGCAAACTCAACCCGCTCGCCTACAAGGCGATCGAGGGTGCGACGGTCTTCTGCAAGCTGCGCGGCAACCCGTATGTCGAGATGGTGCACTGGCTGCACCAGATCCTGAACAACCAGGACAGCGACATCCATCGGCTGGTGCGGCATTTCCAGATCGACCCCTCGCGCCTGGCCACCGACATCACCGCGACGCTGGACAAGCTGCCGCGCGGCGCCACCGCGATCTCCGACTTCGCCCCGCAGATCGAGGATTCGATCGAGCGCGCGCTGGGTGTTTGCCACGCTGATGTTCGGCGCGGGGCAGGTCCGCACCGGCCATCTGCATCTTCGGCATGCTGAAGACCAAGCACCTCGCCAACGCGCTGTTCGGCATCTCCCGCCAGTTCGAGCGGATCAAGCCCGACACGCTGGGCGATGAGTTCGACAAGATCCTCGGCGGCTCGCCGGAGGAGACGCTGGCCGCCACCGACGGCAGTGCGACGCCCGGTGAGGCGTCGGGCGCGATGGCACCGGCGCAGATGGGCAAGCAGGAGGCGCTGGGCAAGTTCTCGGTCGATCTGACGCAGAAGGCGCGCGACGGGCAGCTCGATGCGGTCACCGGGCGTGATGCGGAAATCCGCCAGATCATCGACGTGCTGATGCGCCGCCGGCAGAACAATCCGATCCTCACCGGCGAGGCGGGCGTCGGCAAGACCGCCGTCGTCGAAGGCTTCGCGCTGCGCATCGTGCAGGGCGACGTGCCGCCGATGCTGAAGGATGTCTCGGTCCGCGTGCTCGATGTCGGCCTGCTGCAGGCCGGCGCGCAGCATGAAGGGCGAGTTCGAGAACCGGCTGCGCCAGGTGATCGAGGAAGTGCAGTCCTCGCCCAAGCCGATCATCCTGTTCATCGACGAGGCGCATACGCTGATCGGCGCCGGCGGCGCGGCCGGCACCGGCGATGCGGCGAACCTGCTGAAGCCGGCTCTGGCGCGCGGCACGCTGCGCACGATCGCGGCGACGACCTTCGCCGAATACAAGAAATATTTCGAGAAGGACCCGGCGCTGACCCGCCGCTTCCAGGTCGTCCAGGTCGATGAGCCGGACGAGGAAAAGGCGATCGCGATGATGCGCGGCATCGCCACGCCGCTGGAGAAGCATCACCGCGTGCAGATCCTCGACGAGGCGATCGAGGCCGCGGTGCGCCTGTCGCATCGTTACATTCCCGCGCGCCAGTTGCCGGACAAGTCCGTCAGCCTGCTCGACACCGCCGCCGCGCGCGTCGCCGTCAGCCAGCACGCCGTGCCGCCGGCGCTGGAAGATTGCCGCCGCCGCATCTCAGGTCTGGAGATCGAGCGCGACATCATCGCCCGCGAGGCAGCGGTCGGCATCGACATCAAGGAGCGGGCCGCGAAGGTCGCCGACCTTCTGGCGCAGGATCAGGAAAATCTCGTCGTCCTGGAAAAGCGCTGGGAGCTGGAGAAGGCGCTGGTCGACAAGATCCTGTCGCTGCGCGGCCAGTTGCGGGAACTCCCAGGGCGAAGACAAGGCAGCAGACCGAGCGCCGCTGCTGGAGGAACTGCGGGGGCTGCAGAGGGAGCTGGAAGGGCATCAGGGTGAGTCGCCGCTGATCCTCGCATCCGTCGACGAGCAGGCGGTGGCCTCGGTCGTTGGCGACTGGACCGGCATCCCGGTTGGCCGGATGGTGCGCAATGAGGCCGAGGCGGTGCTGAAGCTGGCCGACACTCTGGCCAGCCGCGTCGTTGGCCAGGACCATGGACTGAAGATGATCGCGCGTCGGGTGCAGACCTCGCGCGCCGGCCTGGACAATCCGGTCAAGCCGGTCGGCGTGTTCATGCTCTGCGGCCCGTCCGGCGTCGGCAAGACCGAGACCGCGCTGGCCATTGCCGAATCGCTCTACGGCGGCGAGCAGAACCTGATCACCATCAACATGACGGAGTTCCAGGAGGCGCACACCGTCTCCACCCTGAAAGGCGCGCCCCCCGGCTATGTCGGCTACGGCGAGGGCGGTGTGCTGACCGAGGCGGTTCGCCGCAAGCCGTACTCGGTGGTGCTGCTCGACGAGATCGAGAAGGCGCACTCCGACGTGCACGAGATCTTCTTCCAGGTCTTCGACAAAGGCGTAATGGAGGACGGCGAAGGCCGCCAGATCGACTTCCGCAACACGCTGATCCTGCTGACGTCGAATGTCGGCACCGACCTGATCATGTCGATGTGCCGCGATCCGGAACTGATGCCGGAGATCGACGAGATCGCCAAGGCGCTGCGTGAGCCGCTGTTGAAAGTGTTTCCGCCGGCGCTGCTGGGACGTCTGATCGTCATCCCGTATCTGCCGCTCAGCGATGACGTGATGTCGAAGATCATCCGCCTGCAACTCGGCCGCATGGCCAAGCGCGTGTCGGAGCGTCACGGCGTGCCGTTCACCTTCACCGACGCCGTCGTCGACCTCGTGCGCAGCCGCTGCAACGAGCCGGAGAGCGGTGGGCGCATGATCGACGCGATCCTGACCAACACGATGCTGCCCGACATCAGCGGCGCCTTCCTCGATCGTTTGCTGAAGGGCGAGCCCGTGGCACGCGTGCATGTCGATGTCGGCGGCGATGGGTTCACCTACGACTTCGACTGAACGGCGAATCGTCTGACGAGACTGCGGGCATTGCCGTCCGGACTGGTCCGGACGGCGACGGTCCGGGGACGATACGGCAAGGCTGCATCGATTTGTCGCGACAGAGGGGACCGCCCCGGTCGCGCGCCGGCGGTTCGCGGCCCCGATCGCGCCCCTGCCGGGTCGTCCGATGGCACACGACACCGAAAACTATTGCAACATCATTTCGTATCTTGTTGCGAATTAACTCCGACCCGCCAAGAAACAAGTCTGGCGTCGTAAGTTCGAGACACTCCCGGCAAGTCCCGGAAAATCGTCGCTCTGGCATGGAAACTCATTTGGTCATTGCGCCAGGGTTCGGTGTAAGGTATGCTTTCATTACGAAATCGCCATATAACGAAATCGTCATCAACGAGGCGAAAGCCATCTATACACGCATGGCGTGTGGTCCGGATTGGCTAGTAGCGGGAATGAGGGAAGCAGCTTGAGGTCATTCACCTCCGGGACCGGATGCGCCGACAAACCGGCGCTGATCGGGCGCGTCCGCGCGGGGTTGTTCCTGTGGGCGGCGGCGGTCGGCGCTGGGGCGGTTGGCATTGTCACGGTTGGCACCGCGGACGCGCAGCCGGCACCGCAGATACCGTCTCTGGCGCCGCTGCAGCAGAATCCGATCACCACGATCGTCCCCGCCAACGGGGCCGACAGTCGCGCCGGGCATGAAGCTGCCGGGAGAGGAAGCCTATCCGAACCAGGCGCCGAACACGCCCGTCAATGTTACGTCGGTGGTGGTGGAGGGCGGAACCATCTTCCCGAAGGCCGAGATCGACGGCCTGACCGACGGCCTGATCGGTCCGGCGACGCCGGCTTCGGCGATCGAGGCGGCTCGGCTGGCGATCCTGCGCAAGTATCGCGACGACGGCTATCCGCTTGTCACCGTCTCCGCCGCGCTCGCCCGCAACGGCGCATTGCGGTTCGTGGTGGTGGAAGGGCGCATCTCCGACGTCAAGCTGGAGGGCGATATCGGCCCGGCCGGTACGAAGGTCCTTCAGTTCCTGGGCAACCTGATCAAGGACGGGCCCACCAAGACGTCCGAGATCGAGCGATGGCTTCTGCTGGCGCAGGATGTGCCGGGTGTCGGCCTGCAGACCGTGCTGCGGCCGTCCGAGGCCGATCCCGGGTCACTGGTGCTGATCGCGCGCGTCACCCGCACGCCGATCTCCGGCTTTGTCGTCGCCGACAACCGCGCCTTCAAGGACACCGGCCCGGTCGAGGTCCTGGGCGTCGTCGGCTACAACAGCGTGACGTCCCTGGGCGAGCGGTCTGAAGTCTCGATCTACAAAAGCGTCGACGGACTCGTCGCAGATTTTCGGCCAGGCGGATGTCGAGATGTTCGTCGGCAAGTCGGGCCTGAAGTTCCGCATCTATGGCGGTGCGGGCACGACCGACCCGACCGGCACGCTGGCAACGGCGGGCTATCACGGCATCACGCAGGTGGGCGGTTTCCAGTTCTCCTATCCGCTGCTCTATGCGCGTCGGCGAGAAGCTCAATCTCGTCGGCATGTTCGACCTGTTCGATACGAAAACGAACGGGGCTGCCGTCAACACGCACGATTCGCTGCGCATCGTCCGCTTCGGTGCGGACTATGCTCGGCTGGATCAGCTCTTCGGCGCGACGCACCCGGCGGAAAACCGGGTCAGCTTCCGGATCAATCGCGGCTTCGACGGGCTTGGGTCCACGCATACCGGGCAGATCACGCTCAGCCGGCAGGGGGAGGTGATGGACTTCACCTCGGTGTCCGGCGTCATCAGCCGCAACCAGACGCTCTTCTCGCCCTGGGGCGATGCCACCGTCACATTGCTGATGCAGTTGGCTGGCCAGAAATCCGGCGATGTCCTGCCGCCTGAGGAGCAGTACCATCTCGGCGGCCTGCAATCGGTCCGCGGTTATTACTCCGGCGAAGTGGCCGGCGACAGCGCGCATCGCGACGACGGTGGAACTGCAGCTCAACACGAGTGCGCATATCGAGCCGTTCGGCAAGCCGCACGATGTCGGGCTGCAATTCTACACATTCTACGACTGGGGTCAGGGCTGGCAGAACCAGTCCTTGAGCTTCTCGACGCATGTCTCGTCCGTCGGCATCGGCGTGCGGTCGGCGCTGACCCAGTTCCTCGAGTTCGACATGGAAGGCGTCACACGCCTCAACCGCCAACCGGCGAGCAGTAGCGCCGCGGTCGCGCCGCTCGATGCGCAGGCGTTCTACTGGCGTGTCCTGGTGAGGTTCTAAGAGCACGGGCCGGACGTGCGGGTGGGGGTGATCCGCCGGCGGCCCGAGGAGACGATGATGGCGCGTAAACGCTACAACGCCAACAAGCATCGGGTCGGGATCGTCCGATTGCCGCGTGCGATGCTGTTGCGGGGCACGGCGCTGCAGGGCGTCGCGGCCCTGTGCGCGGTTCTGCCCGCCGGGTATGTCCACGCGCAGCCGGCGCCGAATGCGCATCCGCTGAACCCGGTCACCCAGCTGGGCTCGGGTAGTTACAGTTACAACGGTACGACCACGACCATCAACCAGACGCAGCCAGATCCTGGCGACGGGCTGGAGCAGCTTCAATGTCGGATCGGCACAGTCGGTCCAGATCAATCAGCCGAATAGCCGCGCCGTTTCCGTCAACCGTGTCGCCGCCGGCGATCCCTCGCAGATCGCCGGGCATATCAATGCCAACGGCGTCTTCGTGCTGGTCAATCCGGCGGGTGTCGTGTTCTCCCAGGGCGCGCAGGTCAATGCGGCGTCCGTCATCGTCAGCACCGCGGACGTGGCGAACAAGAACCTTGCCGCCGGCAAGCTGATCTTCGACCAGCCGGGCAAGCCCGGCGCGATGGTGGTCAACAACGGCAATATCACGGTCAAGTCGACCGGTCTTGCCGCGCTGGTGGCGCCGGGCGTGGCGAATGCCGGCACGATCAGCGCGCCGTTCGGCCGCGTGGCCCTGGCGGGCGGGGAGGCGTCGGTCGTCGATCTCTACGGCGACGGGCTGATGTCGATCGACGTGACCAAGCAGGTCACGACCGTGCCGAACGGGCCGGACGGCAAGCCGGTCGCGGCCCTGGTCACCAATACCGGCGTCATCAAGGCGACCGGCGGACGCATCGAGCTCGTCCGCCCGAGCGGTGGACGGGATCGTCACGAACCTGGTGGACGCGGGTGGGAAGATCGCGGCCGACACCGCGCCGAACGGGCACACCGGCACGGTGGTGATCAACGGCATCGGCGGTTCGCTGTCGATCGAGGGTGAGGTCTCCGCCGCCGGCAAGGCGCCCGGCACGAAAGGCGGTGCGATCGAGCTGAACGCCTCCAACGCGGTCAACCTGACGTCGACGGCGCGGGTGAACGCCTCCGGCCAGGCGGGCGGCGGCACGGTGGCGATCGGCACGTCGCTGGCGCGCGCGGCCGGCGGACCGTCGGTGACCGGGGCGCCGACGGCGAAGACGGTGACCATCGCAGCGGGCGCGAAGGTCAGCGCCAATGCGACGAAGAAGGGCAACGGCGGCCGGGTGACGGTGCTCAGCACCGACAACACCGACATGGGCGGCCTGATCGAGGCGCGTGGCGGTCCGCTGGGCGGCGACGGCGGGTTTGTCGAGGTTTCCGGCGTATCAAGGGTTCTCGCTGACCGGATCGATCGACGTCACGCGCGGCGATGGGCAATGCCGGCACCATCCTGCTCGACCCGACCAACCTGTTCGTCGTGAGCGGCTCTGCGGGCGCCGGCGGTCTCGACGGTACGCTCGACAACAGCAATTCAATCGGCGTCGGGAGACGGCGGGCTCAACGGCACGATCACCACGGGCGAACTCGGATCGTTGTCCGGCAACATCATCCTGCAGGCCACGTCGCTGCTGACCTTCGGAACCGGCGCCGCCGTGAACTTCACCGGCAATACGAATCTTCTGCTGACCACTGACAGCGGCGCCATCACCTTGAATACGGGCGCCGACCTGACGGCCTCCGGCGGCAAGCATCTGACGGTCACCCTGCTGGCCGGTACGTCAGGGGCCGGAGGTTCGATCTCCCTGAACAGCAACATCGTCACCAATAGCAGTGGCGGCGTCACGCTGCAGGCCTCCGGCAACATCACCATCAATGGCGGATTGATCTCGACGCCGGTATTGGACATCTCGACGACCAACGGCGGCAATGTCACGCAGTCCGGGGGCACGCTCGACGTTACCAAGCTGCAGAACGCCGGCAGCGTCGCCGGGTCGGTTTCGCTGCTGAAGACCCACAACACGCATCGCAACCTTGAGTGCGTTTGGTGTCGTCGGCAGTTTGGCGCTGAACGATACGGCGGACCTGACCGTTGTCGGGTCGGTCACCGGTTCGGCCATCTCTGTTTCGACACCGAACCTGACTTTGGGCACGAGCGGCGGCGGCGGGACGGGCGGCTTCCTGCGTCGCGCCAAACGGGATGGTGTCGGTGGTTACCGACTCACTGACGTCGAACCACAACGGCTCGATCAGCGCAGGGGCGAACGGCACGGTCGAACTCGCACCGAACACCACCTCGATCGTCGCGCTCGGCAATAGTGGAGGCACGTGCTCGTTGTCGATCCGACCAGCGTTCCCATCACGGCTGGAACGTTGCGCATCGGTGCGGCCGGCGGAAGCATCCTGGCCGGCTCGATCACGGTCGGCAGCAATGTCGATTTCACGGCTTTCTCGACCCTCGACCTGCAGGCGACCGGACAGATCAGCGGGACCAACAAGTCGCTGGCGGCCAATATGTTGGTCGGCAATGCCGGCAGCGTCGTGCTGAGCAATGCCAATAACAGCATCGCATCTGTCGGCAATTTTACGGCGACCAATGGCTTTACGCTGACAAACAGCGCTGATCTGGCGCTGGCCGGTACGCTGCTGGCGCCCAGTGGCCAGGTCGCCGTCAGTGTCGGTGCGCACACCTTGGCTGTCAGCGGCTCCGTCATTGCCGGAAGCGCGGTCGTTGTCGGCTGCGAGCCTGCCGATCACCGGCGGCATGAGCATTGCCGGCCTCGCCTCGCTGGTGGTCTCGGGCGATTCCCTCGTGGCAAACACGCCGCTCAGTTTCGGAACCCTCGCGGGCAGTGCGGCGGGCGTGGTGAGCCTCAGCGGCACCAATACGATCGGATCGATCGGTGCGCTCAGCGGCACCGGTGTCACGCTGATCAACAACGGCAGCCTGTCGGTCGACGGTCTGCTCAATGCCGGCACCGCCAACGCCGTCATCAATACCGGTACCTTCGGCCTGACCGTGAGCCATGGCGGCACGATCGCCACAAGCACGACCTTAGCCGGCAACGGTATTACGCTGAATGCCGGCTCGATTGTCCTCAACGGCTCCATCAAGGCGCCATCTTCCGCGGCGACGTTCAGTGCGACCGCCAGTTCCGGCGCCATCACCGAGGCCGGCACCGCGCACATGACGATCGGCGGCCTCAACGGAAGTGCAGCCACCCAGGCCAGTTTCGCCGGCACCAACGCGGTTGGCGGTCTCGGTAATTTCGACGCCCCCGGCGGCTTCACCCTGATCGCCAACGCCGGCAGCAACCTGTCCCAGGCCGGTGTGGTCAATGGCCATACCAGCGCCGTGGTGATCAACGACGGAACGTTCCTATTCTCTAACAACGGCACGATCCTCGGCAGCAGCGTCTCCATCTCCGCGGGCACGATCGGCGTCGCTGGTTCGATCGGCGCCGGGACCTTACTCAGCCTGAACGCGAGCAAGGCCGGCGTCACGCAGATGGGGGGTTTCGTCAGCGCCGGCACGCTCGCCGGCAGTGCGAGCACGGCTGCGAGCATCAACAGCGGCTCCATCGCCTCGGTCGGCAGCTTCATCACCGGCAGCGGCTTCACGCTGACCGGCAACACCAGCACGCTGTCGGTCAACGGCCTGATCGACGGCAACACCGGCTCCGTCGTGCTGAACAACGGCTCGCTGGGCCTGACGCTGGCCTCCACCGGCACGATCCATGGCGCCGAGGCGACGCTCGCCGCCGGCTCGATCAGCCTGGGCGGCAAGGTCGGCGTGACCGGCCTGGTCAATCTGATCGGCAGCGTCGGGTGCCATCAGTGAACTGTCCGGTGCCATGCTGAAAGCCGGCACGCTGACCGGATCCTCCGGCACCGATACCGCGCTGATTCTGGGCAGCAACACGATCGCCACACTGGGCAGCTTCACCGCCGGCGGCAGCTTCGCCCTGGCCGACACCGCAGGGTTGCTGGTCGACGCCCCGGTCATCGCGCACGGCGATCGCGTTGTCGACACCGGTCCTGACACTGGGCGACGCAACGACCGATGCCGGTGTGCTGGCTGCGTCCAGCGGCCCGGTCTCGATCCAGACCGGCAGCCTCGTGGTCGGCACCGCGGGGGGCACGATCAGCGCCGGATCCAGCGGAACTATCGAATTTGCCCCCGACACGGCCGGCGACCTCGTGGTCCTCGGCACCGGCGGCGCCGGCACGCTGGCGATTGATCCATCGGCGACCGGCCTGACCCTGACCTACGGCACGCTCCGCCTCGGCGCCGTCAACGGCACGACGGTGGCCGGCAGCATCGCCGTGGCGGCCGGGGCAGGGGCCTATACCATCCCCGGAACCCTGGATCTGGAGGCAACGGGCGGCGTCACGCAGAGCACGGGCCTGACGGCTACCGAACTGACCGGCACCGTCGGCAGCGTGACGCTGACCAACGCCAGCAACACAGATCACGACGATCGGCGATCTGACGGCAACCGACGGGTTCAGCCTGGCCAACAAGGGCGGCGTGACGATCGCCGGTGCGCTGAACGCCAATGCGGGCACCGTGGTCATCGGCGATGACACATCGATCAATCTCTCGGGCAGCGCGACGGCCATGGCCGTGACGCTGACGGCGCCTGGGCTGCAGATCGGCGGCACGCTCAACGCCACGACCGCTGCACTGTTCAGCACGACGGGCAGCATCGACGAGACCGGCGGGACGATGAACCTCGTCACGCTGACGGGCAGCGCGGCGACCGGTGCTTTGTTCAGCGGCACGAACGCTGTCGGCACGCTGGGTGCCTTCACGGCCACCGATATCGTGCTGAACAACGGTTCGTCGGATCTTTCGATCGCGGGTCCTGTGACCTACGGGAATTCCGCCATCTTCACGACCACCGGTTCGCTGTCGGTGCCCGGCACCATTGCGCCGGCGGCCGCCGCGTCGTCGATCACGCTGGGCCTGACGGCTGGGCCGGCGATCAATATCGGCGGGGTCGTCAGCGACGGCGGCACCGGCTCCACGACGCTGATGGTCAACAGCGGCAGCGGCGTCGTCACGGCCGGCGGCACGGTCATCGCCGGCACGCTGACCGGCACGGCCGCGGTCGCCACGCTCACCGGCAGTGCCAACGCGATCGGCACGCTGGCCAGTTTCGCGTCCAGCCGGTCGCTGGTGGTGGTTGATTTCCACCAACCTTGTGGCTATCGGCACGATCGGCGGTGGCTCCGTCGTCGCCATCCAGGCGCCGTCGCTGCAACTGGGCGACGGCACGACAGCGGCCATTCTGTCCGCGCCAAACGGCGTCGTCGGTGTTCGCACGGATACACTCAGCCTGGGGGCGGCGGGCGAGGGGACGATCGCAGCCGGCACCGGTGTGCTCGAAATCTCCGGCATAACCCGCACTGTCATCGCCCTGGGCAACGTCAATTCCGCTGGCACGCTGGGTCTCGATTTCACCGGCCTCGACATCACCGCCGGCACGCTGCGGCTGGGCAGCTTCGACGGCACGACAGTCGCCACGGCGATCGAGATCGACGGGTCGGGCGACCTGCATACGCAGTTCGGTACCCTCGACCTGCGGGCCAGTGGGTCGGTCACGCAATCGGATTCACTGATCGTCGGCACGCTGATCGGCAATGCCGGCAGCGTCGTGCTGGACTCCGCGGCCAACAATGTCGGCACGCTTGGGGCGTTCGGCGCCGCCAACGGCTTCACCCTGGTGGACGGGACCAGCCTGTCCGTAGCCGGTCTGGTCAGCGGCGGGACCGGTTCGGTTGTCCTCAACACCGGATCGTCCGGCCTCGGCATCACGAGCGGCGGGCGTGTCACCGGCGCGGCCATCGGCCTCACCGCTGGGTCTATCGATATCGGCGGGTCGCTCGACACGCCGGGCACCCTCACGCTGGCGGCCAGCCAGGGGGCGATCAACGAAGGCACCGCAGGTTTCGTCGGCGCGCTGGGTCTGACCGGCAGCGCGGCCGACGTTGTCACACTGTTCGGCAGCAGCAATGCGGTCGGCACCATCGCGGGCTTCAGCGCGGTCCACGGCTTCACCCTGACCAACGGAGCCAGCCTGACGGCCACCGACGTGATCGACGCGCATAGCGGGTCAGTCGTCATCAACAACGGCACGTTCGGCCTGGCGCTGAACGGCACCGTGACGGCCATGGCCGCCGCATTCTCGGCCGGCTCGATCGACCTGAACGGATCGCTTGGTGTCGCCGGGCTTGCCATGCTGACCGCCAGCCGGGGCGCGATCAATGAGGCCGCCGGCGGCTTCCTCAACGCCGGCACGCTGGCCGGTTCGGCCCACACCGTCGCCAGCCTGCTCGGCACCAACGCGGTCGGCACGCTGGGCGACTTCAGCGCCGACTCGCTGCTGCTGAACGCCGGCACCGCGGGACTGACGATCGCGGGCGTGGTCACCGCCGGCCATACGGTCGACATCGCCGCCGGCGGCCTGGTCACGCTGACGGGCAGTATCATTCCGGTCACCGGCAGCACGCTCGCGATCAGCCTGAGCGGCGATACGCTCACCCTGTCCGGCCTGATCAGCGACGGCGGCAGCGGCACGACCGGGCTGTTCGCCACCAATGGCGGCACGATCACCGAAACCGGCTCGCTGATCGTCGGCACGCTGACGGGCAGTGCGAGCGTTGCCGACTTCTCGGCCGGCAGCAACACCATCGCAGCGCTGGCCAATTTCACGGCCGGCACGCTGCTGCTGGACGACACCAGCGGTCTGACCGTCTCCGGCGTGGTCACGGTCGGCACCACGATCGCAATTATCGACACTGGGTTCGATCGACGTCTCCGGCTCCATCCTCCCGACTTCAGGGAGCACGATCGGAGTCGGACTGACGGCGGCCAACCTGACGATCACCGGCCTTGTCAGCGATGGTGGATCGGGGTCGACGACGTTCTCGGTCAATGGCGGAACGATCGCCGAACCGGCGACGGGGACCATCATCGCCGGCACGCTGGGTGGCACGGCTGCGGTCGCCACGCTGCTGGGTACGTCCAACGCGATCGCCGAACTGAACGGCTTCTCCACCAGTTCGACCCTGGTCGTCGTCGATACCGGTGCGCTGCTGCTGGCCGGCACCATCGCCGGCGGCACGCTGGTCTCGATCTCCGCCGGGACGCTGAGCGATCCGGCACTGGTGACCGCCACCAACGTCACCCTCGCGGCCACGCAGGGCACGCTGAGCCTGACGGGCACGATCGATGCGAGCGGCGCAGTCGGCCTGAGCGGATCGGCGGCCGTTGACGGCGGCACCGCGGTGATCCTGGGCGACGGCTCGGTCACCGCGAGCAGCAGTGCCGGGGCGGTGACGCTCACCAATACGCTGAACGTGATCGGCACGATCGCCGGCAGCGCCGCAACCGATTTCCTGGTCAATGACGGCAGCGCGCTGGTGGCCGGCAACATCAATGCCGGAACACTGGTCTCGATCGTCACGCTCGGCTCGCTGTCGGTCAGCGGCAGCATCGCGCCGCTGGCAGGTATCACGGCGATCGCCGTCGGACTGACCGCCAATGGCATCGATATCGCGGGCGGCGTCAGCGACGGCGGTGCGGGCAGCACCAACTTGGATGCCGGCACCGGCGCGCTGACCGGCGCCGGCAAGATCATCGCCGGCACCCTCTCGGCCAACGGTTCGGCGTTCGACCTTCTCGGCTCGAACGTCATCGGTGCCTTCGGCACGCTGGCGAACTTCGCGTCGATCGTGCTGAACGATGTCGGCTCGCTGCTGATCGGCGGGCCGATCAGCGCCACGACATTGATTGCGATCAGCGCGCCCACGCTGACAGTGCAGAACACCATTTCCGCGCCGTCCGCGACGCTGTCGGCGACCGGCGGCACGCTCACCCTCGGTAGCACGATCGATGTCTCCGGCAGCCTCGCGCTGTCCGGTTCGGCCGGGATCGCCGGCTCCGGAGCGACGATCATCGGCGGCGGTTCGGTGACCGCCAACAGCTCCGGCGGATCGGTGGACCTGACCAATGCCGGGAATATCGTCGCCGGCGTGGACGGCAGCGCCCACGACGACTTCCGGTTCCGCAGCAGCACGGGCCTCGGCGTCGGCAACGTCACCGCCGGCGGCACGGCGAGCGTCACCGCGGCGTCGATTGGCGTGACCGGCACCGTCAGCGCACCGCATGCGACGCTGGTGGCGTCCACCGGGTCGCTCGATATCAGCGGCGTCGTGCGGCCGTCGGTCGACGCATTCCTGTCCGCGACAGGCGGGCGGCTGTCGATCGAGGGCAGTGTCGTCCCGTCCGCGGGCAACGTCGCGCTGACCCTGACCGGGGCAACGCTCGACATCAGCGGCCTGGTCAGCGACGGCGGCCAGGGCACGACCAATCTGTTCGTCAACGGTGGCACCATCACCGAGACCGGGACGCTGATCGCCGGCACGCTGAACGGCACTGCGGTGCTGGCGAGCCTGACGGATCCCGGCTTCAGCAACCAGGTGGCGACGCTGGGCGCCTTCACCGGTGAGACGCTGGTGTTCAACGACGGCACGGCGCTGACCATTGCCGGGCCCGTGAGCATCGGCAGCGTCATCGCGATCAACAATTCTTCGTCGATCAGTGTCCCCGGCACGATCGCACCGATCGCCGGCAGTGTGATCAGCATCGGCCTCACGGCGACCGCGCTGGACATCACCGGGCTGGTCAGCGACAGCGGCAGCGGCAACACCGCACTGCAGATCAACGGCGGCACCATTGCCGTCACCGCCGGGACGCTGGTTGCCGGCACGCTGACCGGAACGGCTGCGGTCGTAACGCTGACCGGGTCGTCCAACGCAATTGCCGACCTTGGCGCCTTCGGTGCCGATACCAGCTTCACGCTGGTCAATTCGACGGCCCTGACCGTGACCGGTCCGGCCGCCGGCGCTTCGATTGTCGCAGTCACCGCGCCATCGATCACCGTGGGCGGGACAGGTAGCGCCGCGGGCACGCTGACCGCAGCGCCGGGAGGGCGACTGTCGATCACCACAGGCGCATTGATTGCCGGCACCGGCGGCGGCACGCTGGCCGCCAGCGGCGGCATCATCGAGGTCGCGCCCGCCAGTCCCACCGACACGATCGCCCTGGGCACCGTCAGCTCGACCGGCACGCTGGGCTTCACCCCGTCGGCTTTCGCCATCACCGCCAATGTGCTCAGCCTTGGTGGCAGCAACGGCGCCGTGGCTTCGGGTTCGATCATCGTCGCGGGTTCGGCGCCCACTGTGGTCAACGTGCCGACGCTGGATATCCGCACCAGCGGCACGTTCAGCCAGAGCATGTCGCTGACGGCCAATACCCTGACCGGAACGGCCTTGGCGGTCGCGCTGACCACGCCAGGGAATGCGATCGGCACGATCGGCGTGTTCTCGGCGCCCAACGGATTCGCTCTGACCAACGCCGCCGCGCTTGCGGTGGTCGGCCCGCTGGTCAGCAGCACCGGTTCGGTGGTGCTCAACACCGGCTCCTTCGGTCTCGGCATCCCGGGTGGCATCTCGGCCGTCTCTGCCTCGCTGACGGGCGGATCGATCGATCTCGGCGGCAGCCTCGGCGTGCAGACGGTTGCGGCGCTGGTTGCCAATCAGGGCAGTGTCTCCGTCACCGGCACGCTGTCGGCCCCGACATTGACCGGCGCCGCAGCGACGACCGCCGGATTCGGCGGTGTGGAGAACGTCTCCACGCTGGGGGATTTCGCCACGGGGAACGGCTTCGCTCTGACGACCGGGCAGGCGCTGACGGTCGCGGGCAGCGTGTCCGCCACAGCGGGAACAGTCGCGATCGACACAGGCACATTCGGCCTGTCGATTCCCGGCACCATCGCCGGCCAGGCAGCCGCCCTTTCGGCCGGGTCGATCGGCCTGACGGGCCGTCTGGATGTCTCCGGACTGGCAAGCCTGATCGCCAACCAGGGCAGCGTGGCCGAGGCCGGATCGGCCTTCCTCAACGCCGGTACGCTGACCGGCAGTGTGGTCACCACGGCTGCGTTCAACGGCACCAATGCGATCGGGACGCTGGGGAACTTCACCGCGCCGTCCGGCTTCAGCCTGACTGACGGCCATGCGCTGGACGTTGCTGGTGCGGTCGTGTCACCGAGCGGCAGCGTCGTGATTGATGCGGGGGGTTTTGGTCTCGGGGTAACGGGTTCCGTGGCGGCACCGACGGTGACGCTGTCAGCGGGCTCGATCGATATCGGCGGGTCGGTCGGCGCAACCGGCGTGGTGAAACTGCTCGCCAATCAGGGCAGCATCGCCGAGACCGGCAGTCTCAATGCCGGCACGCTGACCGGCAGCGCGATCACCACTGCTTTCCTCACTGGAACGAACCTGGTCGGGACGCTGGCCAATTTCACCGCGCCCGGCGGGTTCAGCCTGACCGACGGACAGGGGCTCTTGGTAACAGGCAGCGTCGCCAGCAGTGGCGGCACGGTGGCTCTGAACACCGGGACCTTCGGGATTGGCGTGCCGGGCACCATCACCGGTGCGGCGGCGGCGCTGACAGGCGGGTCGATCGACCTGGGCGGCGGCCTGGGCGTGACGGGGCTGGCCACGTTGATCGCCAGCAAGGGCAGCATCGGCGCGCCCGGCTTCGTCAATGCCGGCACGCTGGCGGGCAGCGCGTCCACCACGGCACAGTTCACCGGCACCAACCTGATCGGCACGCTGGCGGACTTC
Organism: uncultured Alphaproteobacteria bacterium; assembly: GCA_963771475.1. Taxonomy (GTDB): domain Bacteria; phylum Pseudomonadota; class Alphaproteobacteria; order Acetobacterales; family Acetobacteraceae; genus Rhodopila. Next base: position 32,067 of record CAVYTN010000032.1, read on the forward strand.
ACGGCGCCGAACGGGTTCATGCTGAACGACGGTCAGGCGCTGTCCGTTACCGGCGCCGTCTCTTCGGCTTCCGGCGTGATCGCGCTGAACATCGGCACGTTCGGCTTGAGTGTGCCGGGCGGCCTGTCAGGGCTGTCGGCGACGCTTGACCGCAGGCTCGATCACGCTCGGCGGCAGCCTGGGCGTCAGCGGCGTGGCCGACCTGATCGCCAATCGGGGGTCCATCAGCGAGACCGGCACCCTGAACGCCGGCACGCTGACCGGCAGCGCGATCACCACGGCCAGTTTCGGCGGGTCCAATCTCGTCGGCACGCTGGGTAATTTCACGCGCGCCCGGCGGGTTCAGCCTGACGGATGGCGAGGCGCTGTCCGTGGTCGGGGCGGTCGCCGCTTCCGCCGGCACGGTCGCGCTCAATGTCGGGACGTTCGGCCTCGGCGTGCCGGGTGCCATCTCCGGCCTCGCTGCGACGCTCAGTGCCGGATCGATCGATATCGGCGGCAGCCTGGGCGTGAGCGGGGCCGCAAGCCTGGTCGCCACCCAGGGCAGCATCAACGTCCCGGGCAGTTTGAATGCCGGGACTTTGACCGGCAGTGCAATCACCACCGCCAGCTTCGGCGGCGCCAACCTGATCGGGACCCTGGGCAATTTCGCCGCACCCACGTCGTTCAGCCTGACCGACGGACGGGCACTGACGGTCGCAGGGTCGCTGACCAGCGGCGGGTCGATCGCGATCAACGACGCCGGCAGCAGCCTGAGCGTCCCCGGCACGATCGCCGGCGGCCCGGTCCTGCTGTCCGCGGCTGCGATCGATATTGGCGGTCAGGTCGGGTCCGGCGCGGTCACGCTGGTCAGCACCGGCAGCATTGGCGCGACCGGTGTCATCACGGCGACCAGCCTGCAAGGCAGCGCCGCCACTACGGCCAGCCTGACCGGCAGCAACGTGGTCGCCACGCTGAACAGCTTCACCGCGCCGAACGGCTTCACGCTGAATAACGGGCACAGTCTGGGCGTGGCTGGTTCGGTGTCCGCCAGCGCGGGCACTGTCGCGATCAACAACGGCACCTTTGCCCTCGACATCCCCGGCACCATCAGCGGTTCGGCGGTGACGCTCAGCGCCGGCACGATCGGGCTGACAGGCTCGCTGAATGCCACGGGCGTGGCGGCGTTGACCGCTGTCTCCGGCGCCATCACCGAGGCGACGATCGGCGTTCCTGACAGCCGGCACCCTGACCGGAGCAGTCCTCAGCAGCGCCACATTCAACGGCACCAACGTGATCGGCACGCTGGGCCTTTTTGACGCGCCGTCGGGGTTCAGCCTGACCGATGCCGGCGCGCTGTCGGTGGCCGGCGCGGTCACCGCCAATAGCGGCACCGTGGTGCTGAACACCGGGACCTTCGGCCTCGGCGTTCCCGGCGCCATCAGCGCCGCGTCCGCAACGCTCACCGCCGGGTCGATCGATATCGGCGGCTCCGTCGGCGTGACGGGCGCAGCCAGCCTGGTCGCCAACCAGGGGGCCATCAGCGAGACGGGCAGCCTGAACGCCGGCACGCTGACGGGCAGCGCGATCACCACGGCCAGCTTCGGCGGCACCAACCTGATCGGCACGCTGGCGGACTTCACGGCGCCGAACGGGTTCAGCCTGTCGGACGGCGAGGCGCTGTCCGTTACCGGGGGCATCTCCTCGGCTTCCGGCGCGATCGCGCTGAACACCGGCACGTTCGGCTTGAGTGTGCCGGGCGGCCTGTCGGGGCTGTCGGCGAGCTTGACCGCAGGCTCGATCACGCTCGGCGGCAGCCTGGGCGTCAGCGGCGTGGCCGATCTGATCGCCAATCAGGGCTCCATCAGCGAGACGGGCACTCTGAACGCCGGCACGTTGACCGGCAGCGCGATCACCACGGCCAGCTTCGCTGGCACCAACCTGATCGGCACGCTGGCGAACTTCACCGCGCCGAACGGGTTCAGCCTGACGGACGGCGAGGCGTTGTCCGTTGCCGGGTTCATTTCTTCGGCCTCCGGCGCAATCGCGCTCAACACCGGCACGTTCGGGTTGAGCGTGCCGGGGGGCCTGTCGGCGGTTTCGGCGACGCTGACCGCGGGGTCGATCAGCATCAATGGCAGCCTGGGCGTCAGCGGCGTGGCCGACCTGATCGCCAACCAGGGCTCCATCAGCGAGACCGGCACCCTGAACGCCGGCACGCTGACGGGCAGCGCGATCACCACCGCCAGCTTCGGGGGCACCAACCTGATCGGCACGCTGGCGGACTTCACGGCGCCGAACGGGTTCAGCCTGTCGGACGGCGAGGCGCTGTCCGTTGCCGGGTTCATTTCTTCGGCCTCCGGCGCAATCGCACTGAACACCGGCACGTTCGGGTTGAGCGTGCCGGGCGGCCTGTCGGCGGCTGTCCGCGACCTTGACCGCAGGGTCGATCACGCTCGGCGGCAGCCTGGGCGTCAGCGGCGTGGCCGACCTGATCGCCAACCGAGGCTCCATCAGCGAGACGGGCACTCTGAACGCCGGCACGCTGACCGGCAGCGCGATCACCACGGCCAGCTTCAGTGGCACCAACCTGGTCGGCACACTGGCGAACTTCTCCGCGCCGAACGGGTTCAGCCTGTCGGACAGCGAGGCACTGACGGTCGCAGGGGCCGTTGCCAGCAGCGCCGGCGTGGTTTCGATCAATACCGGCAACGCCCTGCTGAGCGTTCCCGGCTCGGTCACCGGCCAATCGGCGTCCCTGACGGCTGGAACCCTGACGATCGCCGGCTCCCTCGGCGTCGCCGGGCTGGCGCTGCTGACAGTGAACGGTGGCACGATCATTGAGACCGGCGTCATCTCGGCCGGCACGCTGGCTGGTGCTGCGACCCTGGCCAGCCTGACGGGCACCAACGCGACCGCCAACCAGATCGGCACTCTCGGCAGTTTCACCGCCGGCACGCTGACGCTGGATGACGGTCTGGCGCTGAACATCGCGGGGCCGGTCGGCATCGGCGCATCGCTGGTCGTCGTCGAGAGCAGCCTGCTCTCGATCACCGGATCGGTGACGCCCACCGCCGGCAACATCGCCATCGGCCTGACGGCGGCAACATTGGGCATCAGCGGCCTGGTCAGCGCCGGTTCAGGCGGCTCCGCCAACCTGATGGTCACCGGCGGCACGATCACCGAGACCAGCGGCACCCTGGTCGCCGGCACGCTGACCGGTGCCGCCGATACCGCTCTGCTCAACGGGCCGGTCAACGCCATCGCCACGCTGGGCAGCTTTGCCGCCGGTTCGACGCTGATCGTGCTCGATACCGGATCGCTGCTGGTCGGAGGATCGGTGACGGCCGGCGCACTCGCCTCCATCACCGCGCCGACCCTGACGGTGTCGAGCCTCGTGGATGCGCCCAACACCACGCTGACGGCCACGGCCGGCACGTTGGCCCTGTCCGGGACCGTCAACGCCACCGGATCGGCTGTCCTGACCGGTTCGCAGGCGGTCGCCGGTGCGAGCGGATTGCTGACCGGCGGCGGGACCGTCACGGCGACCAGCGCATCCGGCGCCGTGACGCTCTCGAATACCCTGAACGCCGTCGGCGTCATCAACGGCTCTGCCGCCACCAGCTTCGCCTTTGGCAATGGCACCGCGCTGAGCATCGGTCAGGTCAAAGCCGGTTCCGCGGTGTCCATCGTCGACAACGGCGTCCTGACGCTGGCCGGCACCATCGCGCCGACCACCGGTACCGCCATCGCCGTAGGGCTGACGGCCGCATCGCTGCTGATCTCCGGCCTGCTGAGCGACGGCGGCGCGGGCACGACGACGCTCAACACCAACCCGGGTGGCATCACCGAGACCGGCACGATCATCGCCGGAACGTTTTCGGCGGCCGGCACCATCCTGGCACTTTCCGGCAACAACACGATCGCCGCGCTGGGCAATATCGATGGCGGCCCGACGCTGATCCTCGCTGATACCAGCCCGTTGACCGTTGCAGGGCCTGGCAACCGCCTCCACCCTGGCGGCGATCAGCGCACCGACACTGACCGTGACAGGAACAGTGGTCGCGCCCTCCACCACCCTCACCGCGGATACCGGCACGCTCGGCATCAGCGGCACGGTGAATGCCAGCACCGTGGCGGTTCTGAGCGGCGCGGCCGGCATCACCGGCGCGACCGGCCTGATCACCGGCGGCGGCGTGCTGAGCGCGTCCAGCAGCGGTGGCTCCGTGGTTCTCACGAACCCGCTCAACAGCGTGACATCGGTCGGCGGATCGGCGGCGGGCGATTTCCTGTTCGTCAATTCCGGTGCGGTCGGTGTCGGCAATGTCACAGCCGGTGGCGTTGCCTCTATCGATGCCGCGGCGATCGGTGTCAGCGGCACCGTGGCTGCGCCGAACGTGGCCCTGGTGGCGAGCAGCGGCGACCTGTCGGTCAGCGGCGCGGTCGAACCGTCCGCCTCCGGCACGCTGACCGCCGACAACGGGACAATCACCGTGCTCGGTGGAGCCAGCGTTGCGCCGCCGTCAGGAGCGGTCGCGCTTGCCCTGCGGGCGCAGCAGATCGTCATCGACGGCTTGGTCAGCGATGGCGGCACGGGCTCCACCAGCCTGATCGTGCCGCGCAACACCGGCATCATCCAGGAGACGGGGACACTGATCGCCGGCGTGCTGTCGGGCACGGCGTCGCTCGCAAACCTGGTCGATGCCGGCTTCTCCAATCAGATCGCCACGCTGGCCGCGTTCAACGCCGGCACACTGATCCTGAACGACGCGGCCGCCCTATCCGTCACCGGGCCGGTGACGATCGGCAATCTGATCAACATCAACGATACGGCGCCGCTGCTGGTCTCCGGCAGGATTGCCCCGCCATCGGGCACCCAGATTGCCGTCGGCCTGACCGCATCGGCGATGACGATCTCCGGCATGGTCAGCGACGGCGGCGGCGGGACCATCTCGCTGGTAACGACGAACGGCTCGATCGCCGAGACCGGCGCGCTGATCGCCGGTGTGCTCACCGGATCGGCCGCTGGGGGTGGACCGTCTTATGCCGATGTGAACCTGGTCGGCGCCAACCAGATCGGCACACTGGGCAATTTCGCCGCCACCGGCAACGTGCTGATCAAGGACGGGACCAATCTGCTGGTCGCGGGTACGGTCCTGGGCGGCACGCATGGCGGCACCGGCGGTGCGGGACGCGACCTCTGTCGAGATCGACGTGCTCGCGGCCAACGGCAGCTCGGGTAACCTGACCGTGGCGTCGGGCGGCATCATCCATGCCGGGCTGGACGGTGCATTGACCGGCAACGTCACGCTGCGCGCCGGCAGCGACACCGTGACTGGCGGGGTCGAGATCGACGGTGGCGTCTTCGCGGCGAATGGCGGGTCCATCATGGTCACCGCCGGCTACAATGTCGGCAACAATGCCTGGAATGTCGTCGGCAACGGCTCGACGATCACCCTGACGGGCACACTCTGGGGCGATCAGGTCGGTGGCGGAATGGCCGGGCTGGTCAGCCTCGGTGCCGCGGGTTCCATCGACGAACCGGTGACGGCTGCGGCCATCGGGACTGACTTGCTGATTGGCCGAGCGGGTGGGCATGTGAATTTGGCGGAGACGGCGAACGGGGCGCTGGCGCCGGTGGCTTCGGCCAACCGGATCGCCGCCCTGGGCAATTTCATCAGCAATGCCGGCGGCGACGATCCGCTGGGCTTCCTGCTGCGCGACGGCCGGGCGCTGACGGTGACCGGGCCGGTGACGGACCTGGGTGCCTCGGCCAGCCGCGGTATCGCCATCTCCGTCGTGCCGGGAAGCGGTGCGGCCTACACGGCGGCGGACCTGACGATCGCCGGAAGACTGCAGGCGCAGACGACGGTCAATCCGCAGGCGACCGGCAATATCATCGAGGTGGCGGGCGGCAGCGTCATAGCGCGCACGCTGACGACGCAGTCCGGTGTTATTCCCTCGACCGAGACCGGCGGCAACACCGCCGGCACCTTCCCGACCACCGTGATCGCCGGCAACGCGTCGGCGTTCTACGGCAACGCCAGCGGACAGAACGTCAACCAGATCGGCACGCTGAGCAACGTCACCAGCACCGGAACACTCACGCTGTATGACACGCCGAACCTTGCCGTGATCGGCAATGTCGTCACCGGTATTACGCCAGCCGGATTGGGCATCGCCGGGCCGGTCGCCGTGGGCACCGGGATGACGCTCGTGACCCCCGGCATTCTGAGCGTCTCCGGTGTGCTGGATGTGGCATCCCAGTCCGGCGTGCTGTCGCTGTCGGGCAATAGTGTCACACTGGGTGGTGCCAATGGGTCGGCGACGCTGAAGGCAGCGACGATCCAGGTCTTCGCGGCTTCCGGCGTCGGCATCGCCAACGACACCGTGCTCTTCACCGGTGGCGATCAGTTCAGGCGGCCGGTCAGCGGTACGCCGCCGATCGATCCGGGGCCGGCCACGGTCGGGGCTCATTTCTTCGTCGGTCCGGCCGGCTTCACCCAGACTGGTGGCCTCAGCGTACAGCCCTATGTCGCCGAGACGCCAGCGGGCGCGGTCGGCACAACGCACCCCGAACTCGACATCCGCCTGACCAGCGGGACGGGGACTATCAGCTTCGACCTCGGTGAGGGACTGAATGCACCCGGCACGTCTTTGCTTTTGAGTCTGGGCAATTCGGGGTCGGCGTCAGGCCGTGTGACGGCGGACACAATCGCCGTGTTCTACACCGGGACGTCCGGCAACCCGACCAACCTGCTCGCGACGCTTCACACTTCGGCGGGCATCGCGGTTTCGGGTCAGGCCGCGGCCAGCGAGGCGTTCATCGCCCTGGACAGGATATTCATCCCCAGCAACCACTTTCAGGTGAATGCCTGCTCGTTCTCGTCGATCAACTGCGTAACGATCCCACCCTTCGCCTCGGTGCCGATTTTCAATCCGCTGCGCGATCTGCCGACCGAGTTCCTGACCGACGAGAGCGACGATCCGGACCTGCTCATCCCCAACGTCTCCGACCAGGAAGACTGACATGCGTGGAATTCGGCCTGCATATCGGCGCATTTCGAGGTTCGTTGCCGGATCCCTGTTGGGTCTGGCCCTGGCAGTCGGACTGGCGAGTTGTGCCAGGCCGCCGGCGTCGGCCTATTACACCGCGCGGGCCAGCGCTCAGGGCACGCCGATCGGCAAGAACACCACAGGCGAGGATTGCACGCTGGTCGATCGCGGCAGCGGCGGGGCAGACATTTTCTGTGGGGCCTGGCAGCAGCCCAGCGCGCGCATCCGGTCGGGCGGGGCGGCGTCGGGCGCCAATCTGATGGCGTTGGCCACCTCCAGCGCCTGGCGTGCGGAGTTGGAGAGTTGCTTCACCTGTGCCGATCCGCGAGCGGAAGCGTCGAACGCCGTCGTCCTGCAATGCAGTCGCCGTTCGGGTGGCTGGCCACAGATCGCGCTGGTCACGACGGTCGGCAGCACGGTGTGGCTGGCTGACGGCACCCCGGCCGCGTTCCCCGTGATTCAACGCGGCGTGGCCAAGCTGGCCGGTGGCGGTGATACGGCCGCACCTGCGGCGTCGACGCAACTGTCAGCGGATATGGCGTCCTACCTTGCGGCGCGGGCCTTCAGTGCCGGCGACATCGCGCAATACGAGAGCCTGATGACCGCCGGGCTGCAGGCAAACCTTGCCGGCCGCCCGGACGAGGCTGAAAAAGCCTATCGCGCTGCCCTCGCACTGCAAGAGAAGCAGAGCGGCGGGAAGGACACGCCGGCAAGCGCGGCGGCGCTGATGTCGGTCGCCCTGCAATTGTCCGATGAAGGACATTTCGAGGATGCCAAGACGTTCTTCGAGCGCGCCGAGACGGCCCTGAAAGCGGACAATGCCGGCCAGCTCGATGCCAACGGGCAGGCTCGGCTGGCACTGTATCGCGGCCTGAACGCGATCAACATAAACGATCCCGATGCGGCTCTGCCGCAGCTTTCGCGGGCCGAGGTGCTATACAGAGGTCAGGTTCCAGACGCGCGCGAAGTCCCGAGCAGCCGACTGAAGCGGATGTTCGGTACAACGGGCCTGTCGCTTGCCGACACCACGTCGGGTGCTCAACCCTATGCGACGTTGACGGAAAAGGAAGCGCTTCTGGGTGTCCTTGAGACGCGACGCAACCGGGCGATCGCCATGCGCATGGGCGGCGACATCGACGGCGCCGCCGTGACAGCCCGCTCGGCCGAGACCTTCGCCCGCGCCAACGGGCTGCTGTCGGCGCTGTATACCGCCCGGGTCCACCGCACGGCCGGCATCGCCGATGAAGCCGCTGACGCAAAACCGTCCGCGCTTGATGAGCTGGACGCCGCAGTCGCTGCGTTCAAGGCATCGCAGCCGCGCACGCGCCCGACCGCAGAGGCCGAATTGATCCACGCCGCGGTGCTGTCGCGGCAGGGCAAGCCGACCGAAGCGCTGGCGGAATGCCGGGCGGCGGCGCAGTTGCTGATCGACACGAAGGACGGCGTGGACTTCGAACGTATGCAGCCATGCCTGGACATCTATGCCAAGGCGGCGTCGGACGGCGACCAGACGCTGCTGGCCGAAATGTTCACCGCATCCCAGTTGACGCGCGGTAGCGTCACCGACCAGGAAATCCGGCGTACCGCGGTCCGCCTTGCCGCCGGTGATCCCAAGGTCAGCGAGGCGATCCGTCAGCAGCAGGATGCGGAGCATATGCTGGCCGATCTGCTGCGCCAGCGGGATGCCGTGAACCAGGGTCCGCAGGACCCAGCGGCGCAGGCACGTGCCACTGATCTCGATAAGCAGGTCGAGGCGGCCCGGGCGAAGCTGGCGGATTCCGATGCCACGGTGCAGGCGGCTGCACCGAACTATCAACAGCTCATTCAGCAGCCGGTGAAGACGGACGACGTGTTTGCCGTGCTGAAGCCGAACGAGGCCTTTGTCGCGATCACGTTGGCGGCGAAGGAAGGCTGGACCTTCGTGATGCGCGACCACAAGATCACGGTCGGGCGCATCGAACAGGGATCGGCCGATGTCGGCAAACTGGTGAAGGCGGTGCGCGCCAGTATCGAGCCGGGGGACGACAACCGCGTGCCTCAGTTCAACACCGATGTCGCTTACAAATTATATGAAACCGTCCTGGGCAGCGTATCGAAGTCCCTTGACGGCGCCTCTGGCGTGACCTTCGCGCCGACGGGCCCGCTGCTTTCGATCCCGTTCGAGGCGATGTTGACCGGACCGGCGAACGACAACGATCTGGGCAAGGCGCCGTTCCTGGTCCGCAAATACGTCATCACCCATGTCCCGGCGGCGGCGAATTTCGTCAAGCTGCGCAATACGGCCCCGTCGGTGGCGCCGCATCCCTGGTTCGGCTTCGGCAATTTCCGCAGGATCACCCCGGACCAGGCAGAGCGTACCTATCCGGGGGCTCGCTGTAAGGAAAGTGCCGCGACCCTGGCCGGGCTTTTGAGCCTTGAAGGTACGGAAACCGAGCTCAGTCTGGCGCGGCGAATTTTCGGGGCGGATGCGGGCGATGTGCGGGAAGGGACGGATTTTACCGTCGGAACGGTCCAGAGCTTGCCGCTGAAGGACTTCAAGATCGTGCATTTCGCCACGCATGCGCTGCTACCCTCGGAACTGGCCTGTCAGGACGAGCCGGCGATCGTGACATCGACACCGTCCGGCGCGCAGGATGCCAAGGGCGCGCTGCTGACGGCGTCTGAGGTCGCAGGGCTGAAACTCGATGCCGACGCAGTGATCCTCTCGGCCTGTAACAGCGGCGGACCGGGCGGGACGACAGCCGGTGAAAGCCTGGCCGGGTTGGCACGCTCCTTCTTCTATGCCGGTGCCCGATCGTTGCTGGTGACCCACTGGGAAGTGGACGACTCAACGGCGACCTATCTCGTATCAAAAACGTTGCTTACGCTTCAGACCGACAAGGCCGAAGGCCTGGCCAATGCGTTGCATACGGCACAAATCGCCTATCTGGACCGAACGGATATCGACCCGCCGCTGAAACATCCCTACTACTGGGCGCCATTCGCCCTGGTGGGTGAGGGCGGGGGCCATGTCGTATCCGCGGAGAACCCTTCGTTGCACCCGGCATCCAGGTTGTAGTATCGGCAGTGTCAGCCTGGAACGCGTCCTGACACATGAGCACCTCGCTGTCGGTACTTGGAAAATACGAAATCCGCGGCATTCTCGGCCGCGGCGCAGCGGGCACCGTCTATGACGCGTGGGATCCGATCATCAAACGCCGTGTCGCGATCAAGACGGTCAAGCTGCCGACCAGCGACGATCCCGACACACAGGAAGAACTCGATCGCTTCCGGCGGGAGGCGCAGGCCGCCGGCCGGCTGTCGCACGCCAACATCGTGCCCGTGTTCGACTACGGCGAGAACTCGGAAATCGCCTACATCGTCATGGAGCATGTGGGCGGCGGGTCGCTCAAGAAGCTGATGGATGAATACAAGCAGGTGCCTCCGCAAGAGGCCCTGCGGGTGATGGAGCAGTTGCTGGCGGGGCTGCAGTTCAGCCATGACCGCGGCATCGTCCATCGCGACATCAAACCCGCCAACGTGATGCTGAGCGACGATAACACGGTGAAGATCACCGATTTCGGCATCGCACGCATCGAAGGTGGTTCGGGCGCCACCATGGTCGGCACGATGCTCGGCACGCCGGCCTATATGTCGCCGGAACAATGGCGCGGCGATGCGAATATCGACGCGCGCAGCGACATCTATGCGGCGGGCGTGCTGCTGTTCCACATGCTGGCGGGGCGTCGTCCGTTCGAGGGCAGCAACCAGTCGGCCATCATGCTCGCGGTCCTGAAAGGCGACTTCCAGCCACCGTCCACCTATGTGCCCGGATTGTCGCCGGCACTCGATGCCGTCGTGATGAAGGCGATGGCGACGGACCAGGATAATCGCTATTCCACGGCATCGGCGTTCGCCGAGGCGCTGCGGATCGCCGTGACCAATCCGGCCGCCGCCATGCCGCCGCCTGGGCCGCCGCCTGGGCCGGCGATTCCCGATGATGACGGGACGATCATCCAGACATCATCGCGCGGTGCCCGTCCGGCCTCTCAGGACCCGCTGGCGGATCGGCCCGGCACGTCGCAGGCGTCCCCGCGGCCTGCGCCGTCCCCCGCCACGCCCACGACTGCCCCCCCGGCGAAATCCGGCATGGGCATGGGGGCAATCATCGGCATCGTCGTTGCGGTGCTGTTGCTCGCCGGCGGTGGCGGTGCGTTTTTCCTGATGGGGGGCAAGAAGGAAGCGCCACCGGCGCCGATCGGCACGCCCGCCGCACCGGAGGCAAAGCCCGAAGCGACTGCCCCACCTGTTGCACCTGTTGCGCCCGAGACCAAGAGCGTCGAGACGGCGCCGCCCGTACCTCAGATAGCACCGGCTGCGCCAACACCCGCTCCGTCCGCTCCGACAACGGCCGTCGCGCCGGCGTCGGCAACGCCCAGCCTGCGCGACGTACTGGCCTCGGTGCCGTGCGCGGCGGTGTACGGCGATACTGCCCCAGCGCATCTTGCCCTGCGCGGTGTCGTGCCGCCCGAATTCTATGCCGGTCTGCAGGCAAGCTATGACGGCACGCCAGCGCAACGCCGCAGCTTTGACGTTCAGCGTTTGCCGGCGAAGCCGTTCTACTGCCAGGTGATCGATACGTTGCGGCCGGTCCTGCGCACGCTGGGTGAGCAGGCAGGGGTGACGGCCGCCTTGCTGCCGTCGCCCATCACGCGCACGTTGCAGTTGGTCGAAAACGATCCGATCGACTTCGACATTACCGGTCCGGATACGTCCAGCGTGCTGTCGGTGGATTACATCGATAACACCGGCAAGGTGTCGCACTACATGCCACGCAAGGCGGCGCCCACATTCGCCTCGCGCCAACTGAAAGCAAACGAGCACGTACGGCTGTTCGACTTCCTGAAGGGAGCGGCCTTCCAGGTCGGGCCGCCGGCGGGCGTCGACATGGTGGTCGTCATCGCCTCGTCGGAGCCGTTGCAAATGCAACACAGCAAGGACGACGATGAGAATGTCGGCGTCTATGTCACCGAGCTTCGTGCGGCGCTCGATGCTGCCCGCAAGCGGGGGGTGCGCGTGTCGGCGGAGATCGTGCCGGTCGAGTCATTGGAAACGAAGAAATAGGCCTCTGACCGGGAGGCATCTTGCCCGATGCCGGCAACTGACGCCGCCTGAGCACAGGTCATGGCCCGGCTTGACCGGGCCATCTCTCGGCAGTGTGGCATGGTTTCCGTGGCAGCCGATCCCCCGCCGTGGGAGATGGCCCGGTCAAGCCGGGCCATGACGGTTTGGCAATTAAACTGATGACGGGCCTTCGTCCACCATGACGGGAGAGTCGGCATCAACGCGGCGCTCGCGTCTGGGTTTAACGTGCCTAAGTGCCGGGTGGTGATCCTTGAGAGGCCGATGACAAAGACCTGAATACGTCTGGTCTCGCCAACCTTTACGACGGGAGCCGTGGGGTCATGGTCGTCATTGCGTCGCGTAGCCAACCCTGAGGCATGCCCGCCAGAAACGCGGCGCGGAGTTCAGCCAGGCGGGCAACCGGCAGGCCGCAGGCGCTGGCATTGAAATAGCGCTTATCGGTCGTGTTCATCAGATGCGCCTGGGTTTCATTGGCCATCAGGTCTTCGTTTTCCGGGTCGTATCCCTGGCGGTTCAAAAAGCCGCGGAAGGTGGACCGATCCGCCTCCGTCATGCGGGAAGACCAGAACGTGTGCACATAGGTCGCGAAGGTCGGGTTGGTGAAATACTCTCCATGCGACAGCTCATGCCGTAGCAGGCTTTCGCGCCCCGATGCGTCCACGAACGGATCGCTGCCCTTGCGCGGGATCGAAATGACCGCCTTGTTGGCATCCCCCGCCAGAAAGCCCTCCCGCGTGAGCAGGGCCCTGAGTTCAAGCTCCGGCTGCCACAACTTGAGACGCTGGCTATCGACTGTCGCGTAAAAGCGCCGGATATCTGCCGCTCGGTAGTCATGGCCGTAGTAATAGGTTTCAACGGTCGAATTGTCGGCGCGGATTGCGTCAGCCAGTTCGCTGTCGTCCAGGACATGGTCGTGGGACTGGCCGCGCTTTTCGATGAACGCGGCCATGCGGTTGAATGCCTGGCCTTGTGCCGTCAGGTTGGGGAAATCCAGCACCAGGATGTCGGGATTGGGCGCGAACCAGTCGCGGCCGTGAGCGTGTCGACGTCCTCATTG
>CAVYTN010000033.1:0-82784 GCA_963771475.1 uncultured Alphaproteobacteria bacterium
GATACGCAGCGATGAACGCGGTGTTCGCTGGTGTCTCGACGGCTGCCTGCGGGTAACCGGTGACGATCCAGCCCTCGGGTGTCTCGTCGCCCAGCGGTTCCAGATATTCCGGTTCGCCGGTCAGCATGGAGACGACGGAGCGGTTCTCGAACAGCCCGCGCGTGTTGCCCTGGCGGACGAAATTGGTCAGGTCGGCGCCGAAGGTGATGTTGAGGATCGCATCGGGCTTGGCGTCGGCGAGGGCGGCGACAGTGGCGCCGGCGTCGATCTTGCCGAGAGCCGGCCATTGTTCGGCGACGAAGCTGACATCAGGACGTTTCTCGGCCAGCAGCTTCTTGAACCACTTCACCGCCGACAGGCCGTACTCGTAGTTCGGCGCGACACTGACCCAGCGTTTGGCCGGCAGTTTGGCCGCTTCCTCGACCAGCATCGCCGCCTGCATGTAGGTCGACGGAGCACGCCACGGAGAAACGGTGCGGTTGCCCTTCTCCCACACCAGCGCATCCGTCAGCGGCTCGCCGGCGATGTAGAGCTTGTTGCGGCTCTGTGCGAAATCCGACAGTGCGAGGCCGATATTCGACAGATACCCGCCGGCCAGCAGGTCGACCTTCTGCGCATCGAGCAACTCGCCGGCGATGCGCACCGCGTCCTGCGGCTTGCCGGCGTCGTCACGGCTGATGACCTCCAGCTTGCGGCCCAGCACGCCGCCTTTGGCGTTGATTTCATGGACGGCGAGCTGGAAGCCGTTGCGATAGGGCAGGGTGAAGGCGGGGATCGCGGTGTAGGAGTTGATCTCGCCGACACGGATCGGTTCGGCCTCGGCTCGGGCGACGAAGGGTGCGGCAAGGGTGGTGCCGGCGGCGGCCAGCACGGTGCGGCGGCGAATCAACTGCGAGGGTCGTTGGATACTTGGATCGCTCATGGCTTCCTGCTCCAGGCGGTTGACAGGTGATTATGAGGGCCGACCGATCCGCGCAAGGTTCGGGTGGGGAAGACGGTGCCTGATGACGTATGTTCACGGTGATGGCCAGGCTTGGCGACCTGTGTCGATCCCGCGGCCGTGCACCTTATGGAGAAAATCATTCCAGTTGCGCGATATCTCGGCGAGCAATGGCTGACCGACAATGGGCGTTGGGTTCGAAAGTCGACTTCGTGTGCTTCGTGACTTCGTGGTGAAAATAGCTGGGCTGAAGCAAAAGCAAGCCTTTGGTGAGACGCACTTGCGGTGATGTAGAGCGCCGGTGGGCGCACCCTCTACCCGATTCCACCACGAAGACACGAAGCCACGAAGGGCCCGGAACACGCTGTTAGGCTGGAACACGCTGTTAGATATGTACTTCAGGCTGGAATTCTTTCTTTGGGTTTTCACTCGGTCTGTTGTCCGAATCGCGGCGTTCCGTCTGTGGTCGATCCAGGCTCTACGATCACAATCCTATGTCTTCTCGATTTCCAGAAAACCGCTGACGGGCCCTTCGCAAATCCCCTTCACATTATCCCGCCATGCCGAGGTCTGAAGATACCGCCCCAGCGGAACAAACGGCAAAAAATCAAATGCTCGGCGTTGATACGCGATCTCCAGCCGCGTCTGCTCCGCGGGGTCCGTGGTGGACAGCCAGTGTGGTACAGCGCTTCCTGTTGTGCATCCTCCGGCCAGCCGAACCAACCCTTCTTGCCGTCACCCCGGATGAAGGCGGCGAGCAGCGGATCGCGATGGTCGGGCACCGGTGCCACGGAGGAGAACATCGACCAGCCGCCTTTGTCGAGCGGTTCGCGGCTGGTGCGTCGCGTCTGCACGGTGGCCCAGTCCATCGCCTGGTCGTCGACATTGAAGCCGGCATGCGGCCAGCTGCTGCGCCACCATCTGCGATGCCGGATTGAAGAGACCAGTGATCGGTGGCATGCAGCAGCACGATGCGCTCGCCGTTGTAGCCGGCGGGGTCCAGCATGGCCTTCACCTGATCCGGCGTGTGCCGCGTGCGCACCAGCGTCCATGCCGGCATCGTCGATCTCGGGCTTGCCGGATCGCAGGAAGCCGATCGCCGGTGAACATGTTCTCCGGATCGCCGCCCATCGACGCGGCCATCACCTCCTGCTGGTCGATCGCCGCCAGCATCGCGCGGCGGATCGCCGGATTGTTGGTCGGCGCGGCAATGTGATTGGCCGCAGGAAACAGATCTGTCCGTAGGTATCCAGCACGCCGCCCGTACGCCGCGGCGTCTTCTTCAGCTGCGGCAGCAGGTCGGGCAGCGGGATCTCGATCCAGTCGACCTCGCCGGTCATCAGCGCATTGACCGCGGTTGCGCCGTCCGGGATCATCTTCCATTCGACGCGATCGACCAGCACGCGATGCCCGCCGGCGGTATAGCTCGCCGGTTCGTCGCGCGGCACGTAGCGATCGAACTTGGCGAATGCGGCGTGGCTGCCCAGCACGTGCTCGTCCGCGAGCCAGCGGAACGGGCCGCTGCCGATCGCTTCGGGGATCTGCTTGAACGGATCGGTCTGCGCCAGGCGCTCCGGCATCATCACCGCCGGAATGATGAACTTCGACAGCAGCGTGCGCAGATGCGGGAACGGCTTGTTCAGCCGCAGCACGAATGGTGCGGTCGTCCGGCGCCTCCATCGCATCGAGCCGCTGCGACAGCGTGACGCCGCCCTGGTCGCGCACCATCCAGCGCTTCAGCGAGGCGATGCAGTCGCGCGAGAGCACCGGCTCGCCGTCGTGGAACCACAGGTTCTCGCGCAGCCGCAGCGTCCAGCGGCGGCCGTTGTCCTCCATCAGGTCGCCTTCCAGCATCTGCGGCTGCGGGTTCATCGCCTCGTCGCGGCCGTACAGCAGGTCGAACACCATGAAGCCCATGTTCCGGGCGATCTGCGAGCTGGTCCAAACCGGATCGATGCTGTTCAGCGCGACCTGCGGCACCTGCGACAGGGTCTGCGCCTTGCCGGCGATGGCCGGGCGCGCCAGCGCAGTCGCGGCCGCCCCGCCCAGCAGGGTGCGTCTCTTCATGTGTTTCCTCCCGTTTTGCCGGGGAGGCTACGTCTGCGGACCGTTTCCGTCGAGGGAGCGAAGCACTCTGTTTCTTGCTAGGATTGAACCGAGAGAGCAACGTCGTCATGGCCCGGCTTGACCGGGCCATTCCCCAGCCAACGGGGCACGTTCAACACACGCGGAGTCCCCTGCTGCGCGAGATGGCCCGGTCAAGCCGGGCCATGACGGGGGCGTTACGACTTACGACCATCCGCGCGTCGCTACCGAGGATTAAACGCTATAGCGAAAACCAGTTGCCAATTTCTTTGTGCTAATGTTTATGATCTGCCATCCGATACGCCGCGCAGCTTCGACATCGCGCTTATTACCATTGGTGTCTTGAACTGGATGCCTGACCTTGCTGAGTTCTTTAAGGTTGTCTCCGGATTGTTAGTAGAGGGCGGCCATCTGGTGATCTACGAGACCCACCCATTCCTCGAAATGTTTGATCCGAAGAGCACGGAACCATTTACGCCCTCCTTCTCATATTTCGCTCGAACGCCATTCATCTCGGGAAACACCATAGTCTACGACGGAAGCGATGCCGGTAGTGCCCCTGCCTCGTACTGGTTCATCCATAGGCTTGGCGACATCATGAATGGGTGTGTGGGCGCCGGCCTGCAGATTGAGCGACTGGAAGAGTTCCCCCATTCTAACCGGGAGACAGAATACAGCCAGTACGAGAAACGGCAGGCACAGGTCCCTCTCTGTTACACTTTGGTCAGCCGCAAATCGAAGCTCGCGGATGCTCTAATCAGCCATCGCGATTAACCAGGAGAATGTCTGCTTTCCACCCTTAATAGCGATGTTGGGGAGAGACATCATCCCCCAAACATAGACCTCGTCCGGCCCGGGGGGACCCGTATCACCATTGCAACAACTCCGTGCCCTCCGAACCCTCTATTCAGGCCGCGCAGCGGCCGGCTCCGTGTTTTTCTTTATCCAAGCTGGTCCCCGCACCGGCGCATCCGCAAGCCCCCCATGACCGAGCCGCACAATTCCAGCCCCCCGGAAACGGATTGCGCCGTTCAGAACCCCATCCTCTCCTGCAGAGAAGCCGCTTCGGCCGGCGTGACGCGCAGGCCGAGCTTCGTCCGCCGCCACAGGATGTCATCGGCGGTGCGTGCCCATTCGGTGCGTCGCAGGAAATCGACCTCACGCTCCGTCAGGTCGGCGCCGATCACCGCGCCAAGGTCCGCTTCCCGTGTCGCGTCACCGAGCAGATCGTCGGTCAGCGTGCCGTAGCTTCGCACGAAGCGCCGCAGGGTCGCCGGCGGCATGAAGCGTGAATCGCTCCCGCAGGCGCTCCAGCAGTGCCTCGGCGCCGTCCCAGGGGAAATCACCGCCCGGCAGCGACGCACCGGCGGTCCAGGGCGCTCGCATGCCCGGAAAGTAACGGCTGCAGCCGCGCCATCGCCGCCTCGGCGAGGCGGCGGAACGTGGTGATCTTGCCGCCGAAGACGCTCAGCAGCGGCGGATCGCCGTCCATTTCCAGCACGTAGTCCCGCGTCGCCTCCTGCGCCGGCGTCAGGCCGTCGTCGCGCAAGGGGCGCACGCCGGCATAGCGCCAGACGATGTCGTCCGCGCTGACCGGCGCTGCGCAGATAGGCGTTCACCATGGTCAGAAGATAGGCATTCCTCCTCGGCCGAGGGCGTGACGGCGGCCGGGTCGCCCGTGTAGTCCTCGTCGGTCGTGCCGATCAGGGTGAAATCCTGCTCGTAGGGGATGGCGAAGCAGATGCGGCCATCGGCGTTCTGGAAGATGTAGCAGCGATCGTGCGCGAACAGGCGGCGGACGACGATGTGGCTGCCCTTGACCATGCGGATGCGCGTCGGCGCCTCGCGTGCCCGCCGCATCGGCCAGGAAGGACGACACCCACGGGCCCGTGGCATTGACCAGCACGCGGGCGCGCGCTTCGGCGCCGGCGTCCATCGTGATCGCCCACAGCCCATCGACCGGCCGAGCGCGCGACGCACCGTGTGCGCGGGCGGATATCGGCGCCCCGGGCGGCGGCGTCGCGCGCGTTCAGCACCACCATGCGGGCGTCGTCCACCCAGCAATCGGAATATTCGAAGCCCGGACGTGAAATCGGCCCGCAACGGCGCGCCCGCCGGATCGCGCGCCAGGTCCAGCGCCCGCGTCGGCGGCAGGATGCGCCGCCCACCCAGATGGTCGTACAGGAACAGCCCCGCTCGGATCATCCACCAGGGCCTGCAGCCCGGCATGGTGCGGCAGCACGAAGCGCAGCGGCCAGACGATATGCGGCGCGGCGCGCAGCAGCACCTCGCGCTCCGTCAGCGCCTCCCGCACCAGGCGGAATTCGCGGTGCTCCAGATAGCGCAGCCCGCCATGGATCAGCTTGGTGGAGGCCGAGGACGTGGCGCAGGCGAGGTCGCCCTGTTCCAGCAGCAGCACGGACAGGCCGCGCCCGGCGGCGTCGCGGGCGATGCCGGCGCCGTTGATGCCGCCGCCGATGACGGCCAGGTCGTAGACGCCGGATGCCGTCACGTCAGGTG
Organism: uncultured Alphaproteobacteria bacterium; assembly: GCA_963771475.1. Taxonomy (GTDB): domain Bacteria; phylum Pseudomonadota; class Alphaproteobacteria; order Acetobacterales; family Acetobacteraceae; genus Rhodopila. Next base: position 5,546 of record CAVYTN010000033.1, read on the forward strand.
CGGCTCAGGCTGCCCAATTTCGTCGTGAGTCGGCGAAGGCCGACCATCCACGGCTTTCTCGAGCGAGCACCGCAAGCCGTGAATGGTCGGCCTTCGCCGACCACGACGAGGAGAGGACGACGCCCAGCCGGCTCTTGTCTTAACGCTCATGGGGCCGAACCGGTCGTCAGGCCACATCGTCGGGCAACTCGATCACCGTGCCGGAATAGGGCTCGATATAGACCAGGTGGTCGTGCACGGCGGTCACGCCGGGGGTGTTCTCCACCGCAACGCGGATGGCGGCGCGTTCGTTCTCGTTGGTGATGCTGCCCCAGATATCCGCGATGCCGTTGTTGACGCTGACGTTCAGCGTCGTGCGCGGCGCCCAGGGCTTCTCGTGCAGCGCATCCATGATGGCGGTGCGGATCGACCGGTCATCACCGGCGGTCGGGGCAGTTTCGCGCGCCCGCCCGATCAGCGCACGCACCAGGTCGGAGCGGCTGACGATGCCGACCACGCGGCCGTCCTTCGTCACCGGCAGGCGCTTGACGCGTCTCTTTTCCATCGTCGCCACGACCTCTTCCAGCCCCGCATCGTTCGGCCACGGTCAGCACGTCCACCGTCATGATGTCCTTCACGTGGCGGCGCATGCGCTCGGACGAAGTCGGCGGCCTGGCGGGATGGCGAAACCAGCAGGCGAAGCCACCAGGGGCGGTCCACCTCGGTGCCGATCTCATCGCGGCGGAGCAGATCGCCCTCGGTCACCACACCGGCGAGTTCCCCCGCCTTGTCGACCACCAGCAGGCCGGAGATACGGCGTTCCAACATGGTCCTGGCCGCTGTCTCCACGGTGTCGTCAGGGGCAACGGAAATGACGTTCCGTGTCATCACATCGGCAACGATCATCTGGCAATCCTTTCCCTTTTGGTGGAAACCATACACAAATACGCCGTCGCGGTCAGCCGCCGCCTGGGCGGGGGAGACAAGCTGTCATTGCGGGCGGGAATTTGACCTGGCTCCATGACAAGGTGCATTGGGGACACGGTGCATGGGGCCTCTCAGGCTCGCGCGCCCAGCGTTGCGGCGCCTGTGAACGGGAACACGAGCGAGCCGGGACGCAACTGAGATGAACCGGGGATTGAGGGGGTAGGATGGGTCCGCTTGTGACAACCGACTGGCTGGCAGGTGAACTGGGCCAGCCAAACCTGGTCGTATTCGACGCGACGAAATACCTGCCGAACGAGGCCAAGGACGGCAAGGCCGAGTTCCTGCGCTGCCACATTCCCGGCGCGCGCTATTTCGACATCGATCTTGTCGCCGATCCCGATACCGACCTGCCGCACATGGTCCCCACCGCCGGACGTTTCGCCAAACTCATGAGCGAACTGGGCGTCAGCAACGACTCGCGCGTGGTGTTCTACGATCAGAAGGGCCTCGCCTCGGCCGCGCGCGGCTGGTGGCTGATGGGTCTGTTCGGCCACGACAACGCAGCGGTGCTGGACGGCGGCCTGCCGAAATGGATCGCCGAACGCCGCCCGACCGGCGACGGCGAGGCCGCGCGTCCGGCGCCCGACGACGTTCCGCCCCGATCTGCGCGCCACACGCCTGCGCGGCGTCGGCGACATGCTGCGCAACGTGGCCTCGCACGCCGAACTGGTGCTGGATGCCCGAGCGGCGGGGCGTTTTACCGGGGCGGTGCCGGAGCCGCGGGCGGGGATGCGCAGCGGCCATATCCCGGGCTCCGTCAGCCTGCCCTATACCGATCTGCTGAACGCTGACGGCACGTTCCGTCCCGCCGATGACGTGCGGGCGCGCTTCGCGCAGGCGGGCGTCGACGGCACGCGTGCCGGTGGTCACGAGTTGCGGATCGGGCGTCACCGCCTGCATCCTGACGCTGGGCCTGCAGTCTGGCCGGACTTCCCGGAGGGCGCGGTGTATGACGGGTCATGGACGGAATGGGGCGGCCGCTCCGACACCCCGATCGAGGTAGGACTAAACATGGCCGATCGAAGAAGCGCGGCTTTCGCACGACGCTGTCGCATATCGGCCGCATCAGCAAGACAGGAGCATGGCTTCGTCAATCCGCCGCTGCTGCGCGGCTCGACGGTGCTGACGCCGACGGTCGCCGAACGCAAGGCTTTGGCCGCCCGGCGTGGCGAGCGGGTGCTGACCTACGGCACCGGCGGGTCCGAGCACGCACTGGGCGCTGGAGGATGCGATCGCGGCGATCGAGGGCGGCACGCGCTGCTACCTCGTCTCGACCGGCCTGGCGGCGGTGACGACCCCGTTGCTGGCGTTGCTGAAGGCCGGCGATCATATGCTGATGCCGGACCATGTCTATGGCCCGGCGCGGAATTTCGCCTCCGGCATGCTGCGCGATTTGGGCGTCGAGACGACGTTCTACCTGCCCGAGATCGATGAGGCGGGGATGCGCGCGCTGATGCGGCCGAACACCAAGGTGGTCTACACCGAAAGCCCCGGCAGCCACACGTTCGAGGTGCAGGACGTGCCGGCGATCGCGCGCGCCGCGCATGCCGGCGGCGCCAAGGTGTTTATGGACAACACCTGGGGCATCCATCATTTCCAGCCGTTCACGCATGGCGTCGATGTCTCGATCCAGGCGGCGACGAAATATCCGGCCGGGCACTCCGACGTGCTGATCGGCGCGATCACGGTGAACAACGACGATGACTGGCAGGTGCTGCACGCCGCCGGCCGGACGCTGGGGCAATATGCCAGCCCGGACGATTGCTGGCTGACGCTGCGCGGCATCCGCACGATGGCGGTGCGGCTGCAAGCGCAGATGGACGCGGCGATGCAGGTCGGCGCACTGGCTGCGCCACCAGCCCGAGGTGGCGCAGGTGCTGCATCCCGGCCTGCCCGGCGCGCCGGGGCACGAGCTGTGGCGGCGCGACTTCACCGGCGCCTGCAGCCTGTTCGGGGTCGAGTTCAAGCCGAACTTCACGCCTGAGGACACGCACCGGTTCGTCGAGGCGCTGGAGTTGTTCGGCATCGGCGCGTCCTGGGGCGGGTATGAGAGCCTCGCGGTGCCCACGACCGGGTTCGTCACCCGCACCGCCGGGTGGGAAAGGCTTCGCCGGGCCGGTCGTGCGGCTGCATATCGGGCTGGAGGATCCGGACGATCTGACGGCGGATTTGCGTCAGGGGCTGGATGTGATGGGGCGGAAAGGGTGACCGGTTCGGGCGTTGCCCGTTCCGGCCGTCCATGGATGGCGACCCGGGGTGGGTGGCGGCTGAACCAGGCGGTTATATCTCTGGCAAACACGTCCGGTATGGGGTGGATTTCAGTCCGTCCGCCTTACTAAGGAGCAGGGCGCACGTCCTGGAGCGGGAGCAACCCATTTGCCAGCAGGGTGACCCCGGTCACCTTCTTCGAGACGCCCAGGATGTTGCGCGTGGTCCAGAGATAGATGAGCGGCAGATCCGCCTGTTCCTGCCGCCAGAGCTGCTCATAGATTGCCCGGCGCTTGCCTGGGTCGCTCTCGCGGCGAGCAGCCTCCAGCAACTCGTCTGCATGCGGATTGGCATACTTGGCGATGTTGAGCGCCTGCCCCGAATGCAGGAAAGGGTAGCTGTTGCTGTCGGGATCCAGCAGGCCGGACCAGCCGCCCAGCGTCAACTCGAAGTTCCCACCCGTTGTCGCGTTGATCACCGTGCCGAACTCAGCCGCGACCAGTTTCACGTCGAACCCGGCCTCGGCCGCCATGGCCTGGATTACTTCGCCCGCCTGAACACCTTGCGGCGTGTTGTAGACGAGCAGGTTCACATGCACCGGGGCCGTCAACCCGGCCTGCTGCAACAGGGACTTTGCCGCAGCCACGTCGTGCGGCGGCATCGGCACGTTTGGCGCGTAGTAAGGGCTTGTGGCGGACGTCGCCTGCGCGTCCGGCTCATACATTCCCGCGAAAACCACCTGGGACAGCGCGGCTCGGTCCAGCGACAACTCGAACGCGCGGCGCACGCGTGGGTCGCGCGCCAGCGGCGACGACCCGGCGAGATTCACAGTAAGCGCGCCATAGCCCAGGCTGGGCACGCTGACGACGGTCAGATTGGGAGCAGCCGCCGCCGTCTGCACATCGAGTGGCGCCACCTCGGCGATGTCCAGCGCGCCCGCTTGCAGGTTGGTCAGCCGGATGGTGCTGTCCGGGAACACTTGGTACGTGACGCGATCATAATGGATGCGCTTGGCGTCCCAGTATTCCGGGAAGCGTTCCAGCACGATGCGATCCTGCGCCACGCGCTCGACGAAACGGAACGGCCCGGCGCATACCGGGTGCAGGCCGAAATCCTTGCCGGCGGCCTCGGCAGCTTTGGGCGCAGACCATCATGCCGGCCCGATCGGTCAGGACCGCCATGAACGGCGAGAACGGCTGCTTCAACACCACCCGCACCGTGAGCGGATCGACCACCTCCACGTGGTCCATGGCGCCGATGTCGTTGCGGCGAAAACTGCCCGGCATCGTCACGTGGCGCTCCAGCGTGTACTTGACCGCAGCGGCATCGAGCGGCTCGCCGTCCTGGAACTGCACGCCGGGGCGGATATGGATCAGCAGGTTGGTGCTATCGGTCCACTCGTAGCCTGTGGCGAGCACCGGCACGATCCGCTGGTTAGCGTCGAAGTCGAACAACTTGTCGCAGATGGCGGTCATCACCAATGTGCCGACATAGGTGCGCGACAGGGTGGGATCCAGCAGGTCGGGATCGTCGCGCATCCCAATCCGCAGCGCGGGCGCTTGCGCGAAGGCCGCGCCCCCCAACATACTCAGTGCCAGCACCACGGCTGTCAGCCTCATCCGGGACATGCTCAATCTCCTCCGACGAGCCTACGGCCTGCATGAAGTGTGCCAACCGAAACGATATCCATCCGCCGAACACCATGGCCGAGCCCGCGACGAACTGACGGGCCGTGCGGCTTGCATGGCGCGTTCGACGATGTTGGTGTCCAGGTCCAGCCGTCCATCGTCCAGGAACTGCGCCAGCCCGTCCCAATGATTGAGCGCATAACGGATCGCTTGGGCGAGGGCACAATGACGCTGGCGCAGCAGCCTGAGGTCCCAAGGGCTGCGCCGTTGGGATTGCTCAAGCGCTGGCGTGTTTTCGCCTACGCCTTCACCTGCTCACCGAGCCATTCGATCGCCGCCTGCGTGCCGCCCTTGCCGTGCGGGATCTGCAACGCCGTCAGCGCCATCTCGATCACGCTGAGCGCGCCCAGAACCATCGGCGCGTTGACATGGCCCATATGGGCAATGCGGAAGGCCTTGCCCGCCAGGTCGCCGATGCCATGGCCCAGGACCACGCCGCATTGGTTCTTGCAATAGGCGCGCAGGACCTCGGGATCGTGGCCATCGGTCAGCACGGGCGTCACGGTGTCGCAACGCTCGCTGGGCTCGATGATATTGAAACCGATCACTTGGCCTTCCGACCACACGCCGATTGCCCGGCGCACCGCTTCGGCGAGCAACTGGTGGCGTCGGAAGACGTTCTCCAACCCCTCCTCGAACAGCATATCGAGCGACTGGCGCAGCGCGAACAACAGGTGCTCGGGCGGCGTGCCGGCGTATTTCTGGTAGTGCTGGTCGCCCTCGCGCTCGGTCCAGTCCCAATAGGGCGTGCGCAGCCCCGCCGTCTTGTGCACTTCGCGCGCGCGATCATTGGCGGCCACGAAGCTCAGGCCGGGCGGCGCCATCAGCCCCTTCTGCGAGGCCGACATCGCGACGTCCACGCCCCAATCGTCCATGTCGAATTTCATGCAGCCGAGCGAAGCCACCGCATCGACCATCAGCAGCGCGTCATGCCCCGCGGCGCGGATCGCCTGGCTGATGGCCGGGATATCGTTCACCACGCCCGAGGCGGTGTCGACCTGCGTGACCAGCACAGCCTTGATGGTGCCGCCGCCCGCGGACTTGCGATCGGCCTTCAGGCGCGCTTCGACCTCGGCCGGACGCACCGCGCGGCGCATGTCCCCTTTCAGGATCTCAACCTCCACCCCCATGCGGCCGGCATTGTTGCCCCAGCCGATGGCGAAGCGGCCGCTTTCCAGCACCAGGATCTTGTCGCCCTTGCTGAGCACGTTGGTCAGCGCGGCCTCCCACGCGCCGTGCCCGTTGGCGCTGTAGATGTAGGCGCGGCCCTTGGTGTTGAATATGCGCGCGACGTCGCGCAACAGGCTGTCGGTCTGCGCCAGCAATGGGCCGGAGTAGATGTCCACGGCGGGGCGATGCATTGCCCGCAGGACCTCATCGGGCATGGTGGTTGGGCCGGGGATGGCCAGGATTTCACGGCCGGCACGTACGCTCATGTTGGACCTTTCCTCCGCGCGTGAATCGCGCGATGGGGGGTTGGCACGATTGGGGAGTTCGGCACGTCCTCTGGCGAGGAATGCGAGCTTTCGAAGGCGTTATGGACTCAGCGCCACGTTGTCCGCAAGCAGGCTGGATGTTTTCCACCTCGCCGCGACGATGTATCACGCCCTCCCGTCCCCGAAAAACCGCAGGAACCAGTCGATCATCTGCTCCGGCGCTTCCTCGTTGACGTAATGTCCGGTGGGCAGGGCTTCGCCGCGCACGTCCTCTGCCCGCTCGCGCCAGATCGCGACCGGGTCGGCGAAGCGCTTGCCGACGCTGCTGCTGGCGCCCCAGAGCACCAGGATCGGCATCGCCAGCTTGCGGTGCAGGTCCGCCGTATCCAGCTCACAATCGATCGTCGCCGCCGCTCGGTAATCGCCGCAGGAGCCGCGGATCGTCTTCTCGTTGAAGCAGCGGACATACTCGGCCCAGATCTCGGGCGGGATGTGGTTCAGATTGGCCGTCAGCTTCAACAGCTTCTTGCGCATGAACCAGTCCGGATCGACGGCATTGAAGAACATCTCGGGGAAACCCTGAGGCTGCGCCATGAACGGCCAGTGCCAGCCGCTGATCGCCGCTTCCTTGTCCATCGCGGCCCACATATCCAGCGTCGGGACGATATCGATGATCGCCGCCTTCAGCACCTTCTCAGGATGGTCGAGGCACATCCGGTGCGTGGTGCGGGCACCGCGGTCGTGGCCGGCAACGAAGAAGCGATCGTAGCCGAGGGCCGCCATGACCTCGACCTGGTCCTGCGCCATGGCACGGAAGGAGTAGTTGGCACTGTCGGGCTCCTCCGGCGGGGCGGAACTGTCGCCATAGCCGCGCAGATCGGCGGCAACGACATGGAAGCGATCCGTCAGGCGCGGCGCTACCTTGTGCCAGGCGACATGGGTGAGGGGGTTGCCATGCAGCAGGAGCAGCGGGGGGCCGCTGCCGCCATGACGCAGCCGGATGCGAGCGCCCGAGGTTTCGATGTCGGTCAGGGTGAAGCCGGGCATGATATCCATGGATCGTTTCCTGCTGCTCTCGCTGATTGGACGGAGCGTAGAGCAGTTTTAGGCGGACCGGAATTGCGCCATCCGTCATGGTCCGGTGGGCGCGGCTATGTCTCCCGGACCACTGGACGGTTTCCGCCCGCCCGGTCCGCTACATCTTCTCCACGGCCGGGATACCCAGGATATCCAGATAGGCCATCAACTGGATCCTGGTCAGGTCCGATACCGCGAGCCATGATGCGCGCTGGCCGTCTGCCTCCTCGTTCAGGACATGGCAATTCGCATAGAACCGGGAAAATGCCTGCGCCAGCTTGAAGGCGCCGTCACACAGCAGATTCGGAATTCGCCCGGCGAACGCGCCCTCCACCGTGTCGGCGAACTGCGAGAGCAGCATCTGAAGCTCCCGTTCCTCTTGTGCCGCGGCTGGGCGCAGAGGACCCACATCGAGATCCCGCTCCGTTGCCTTAGCCAGCATCGAGTTGATGCGGGCAACGGTGTATTGGATATACGGGCCCGTTTTGCCCTCAAAACTGACGAAACGATCCAGGTCGAAAGCGTAGGCAGCAAGCCGCTGGTTCGACAGGTCGGCGAATTTCAGTGCCGAGATCGCGATCGATTGCGCCAGTAATTCCTTGCCGGCCTCATCCAGTTCGAAATACGCCTTGGTTCCATATAGACGCTCGCGCGCCTTTTCGTGCGCGGCTTCCAGTAGCGTGTGCAGTTTCATCACGCCGCCGGACCGGGTTTTGAACGGCTTGCCGTCCGGGCCGTTGACCGTTCCGAAGCCGATATGCTCCACCTGATCCGCCCGGCAATACCCCGCCTTCGCCGCCGCTCGGAAGACCTGCTGGAAATGCACGTTCTGCCGCTGATCGACGACATAGAGCACCCAGTCCGCGCCCAATTCGCCGAAGCGCGCCTGCAACGTCGCCAGATCGGTGGTGCCGTACATCACCGCGCCGTCGCTCTTTTCCAGGATCAGCGGCGGCAGCTTCGTCTTGTCCTGTTCGGTCGCCACCGGGACCACCAGCGCCCCGTCGCTTTCCACCGCCAGCCCGGCGGCGCGCAACTCGGCCACCATCTTGCTGATCCGATCGTGGACCGTGCTCTCGCCCCACCACAGGTCGAAGGTGACGCCAAGGAAGGCGAAGTCGCGCTTCAGGCTGACCGTGGTCAGCGCGACGAAGTGGCGCCACAGGGCGACATAGCCTTTGCGCCCGGATTGCAACTCGGCGGTCGCCAGCCGAGCGGCGTCCATGTCCGCGGCATTTTCCTTACAGCGGGCGGAGGCGGTCGGATACATTTCCTCCAGCTCCGCCAGCGTCAGCGGGGGCTCTGTCGCGTAGGGACCTTCGAGGGACGCGTCGAAATAGGGCAGCCCCGGCGCGCGCAGCGACAGCTCATGGATCAGCATGCCCATCTGCGTGCCCCAGTCGCCCAGATGCACGTCGCCGATCGTCCGGAACCCCAGGAAGCGGGTCAGCCGCAACAGGCAGTCGCCGATGATGGTGGAGCGCAGATGCCCGACATGCATCGATTTCGCGACATTGGGTCCGCCATAGTCGATGACGAAGGTGCGCTTCTCATGCGCCTGCGCCGCCCCGAACCGTGGGTCCGCGGCGATTTCCGTCAGGTAGGCGGCGAGGAACGTGTCGGACAGGCGGAAATTGACGAAGCCGCCGCCATCGACGCGGGCATCGCGGAACATGGTGTCCTCGGCCAGGGCAGCGGCGAGCGTCTCGGCCACCTTGATCGGCGGCGTCTTCGCCTGCTTCGCCAGCCGGAACGCCACGTTGGACTGGAAATCCGAGATATCCGTCCGGTCGCTGTAGCGCGCCGCGTCCTTCACGCCCGGGAAGCCGCAACGCTCCAGCGCCGCGGACACGCGTTCCGCGACGCGGCCGAGAATGGCGTTCGAGCGGCTGAGAACCGGCGTGGCGATCATATCGTTCATGGTTGAAGCAGTGGGGTCCGCAGGAAAGGACGGCGTCGCCTCGACACCGTCAGGCGGTGCGGAGGTAACCCTTCGACCCCGCCCGTGCAAGCATGCCCTGCAAGCCGGACCGTCGCGGACGCCGTTACGGCAGCCGCGATGCCAGCCGCACGGGCATGGCGCGATAGGATGCGAGCGAGCGCCCCTGCATCACTGATCCTGGCCCGCCGCTGCTCATCGGGATGATGCGCGGCCCCGCCGGCATCGGCGCAGGCTGGACCGGGTTGCGGTTCCAGCCGAAGCCGAACGGCGACATGGCGGCGAGCATAGGCCGAGCGGGGGTGATTTGAAGTTCGTCGGGCCAGGCGGCATAGACGCGGGTCTGGTAGACGCTCGCCAGTTCGGGGGTTGCCGAGTGATACATCCCGACCGCCTTCGGCCAGGACTGGGTCTTGTCGTAGAGCTGCCGCAGGAAGCGGGCGCCGTAATCGGCGTTCGCCGCCGGGTCGAAGGCCTGCTCCATGCTGGAGAATGCGTCGGGGTGGTTGGTCAGGCTGATCTGCATGCAGCCGACATCGATCGAGCGCACCGCCCGCGGGCGCATGCTGGTCGCGGCGGCGACAGCCTGGGCCTTGACGTCATAGTAACTGCCCTGGCCGTCGAAATTGATCGTCCACGGCCAGGGGTTGAGCTTTCCCGTCGTGGGATCCCGGCGCCCGCTCTCGACCCGGGCGATGGCGGCGAGCAGGTGGGAGGGGATGGCATGCGCCTGTTCCGCCGCGGCGATGGCCGGGCGGCAGAGATCGGGTGTGGAGGGGGCCGGGTCGCCGAAGGCACGCTGCGGAGCCAGAAGGGCCAGGAGGGCAAAGGTCGCGCGCCAAGTCATGGCGGCCGGTATACCGGCGAAAGATGAATAAACCGTTTATGGCCGGTGAGGGGGGCAGGGGCCGCCGTTCATGCGTCATGGCGGGCGAAGCCCCCAATCCGCGGCTTGCGGTGGTGGTGCGGCGCGCTCGCCAACCCCCATGGCCACGAATGTTTTGCCCTGCCGCACGGATTTCATTACAGTTTTTGCAGAAAATAGCTTTGTGCGAAGGACCGTGATGTCAGGCAGTGCGCCAATTGCAGCGGAGGCAGCGGTCGCTGTCTTTGTCGCACCATTTAATGCCGGTCCCAATCTTGAGCTGGAAGCCGCCAAGAAAGCCGCGGAGGACGCCGTCGCTGCCGTTCGGAAGCATGCTGCCGTCGCCGCCCTGATCGCCGCCAAGCAGCCTGCTCCGCCTCAGCCTCAACCCGGACAGGCCCAACCGGCACTCAAGCCCGACCATATGGCCGTGGTTCAGCAAATCGCCGCTCAACTGGCCGAGAAACTCCGCGTGGCTGGCACCGTTGCCGACAAGCTGGCCTCATACAAACAGGTCAAGGCTGAAGCGGACAAGTCCGCTCCGCTCGCGGCAAAAGCGGTCGAGGCGGCTCGTGCTGCGTTGGCAACGGCCGAGAAGGCGAGCATGGGCAGACTCAAGGATGACGCCGCCAGGAAAGCACGCTTCGCCGAACTGGCGGCCGATGCCGGAGGGCGTCAGGTCATCGACGGCATGGTTGCTGGTATCGGCAGCAAAGCTTCGACCCCGACCGATAAGACGTTCATCGCTGACGCTCTGCGTGCGCGCTTCGACGTGGAGTTGACGGGCGACCTGACGACCAAGGCGTTACCCCAGATCTACAAGCTGCTGACCCGGGTGCCAGAATCCCACACCACGTTCAATGATAAGCTGCAGAAGATCAACCGCGTGCAGTCCATCATCCCGGGAACAAGCGATTATGCGGACGGCACGACAATCAATCTGCGCTGCGGCAGGGCCGGGGCTGCCGGGGTGTTCATCCCCAACTCCTTGGTCAATGTCGAGGGCATCGGCTGGGTCAATCACTTCGATCATACAACGCTTCACGAAGTCGGTCACTCGGTCAATCACAAGTTTCCGTCAGATGGACATGCCGGTTGGGTGAAAGAGTTCGACCGGCAGTATCCGCGACCTTGTTCTTGAAGGCAAAGGTTTCAACAAGGTGAAAGGATATTCTTCGGATTTTCTGAGGAAATACGTGGACAACGTCATCGCGAAAACTGATCCAGAGAAGAGCAAGCCATTAGCGGACTTATTCGCCGAAAGCCAAACCTTCGCAAAAGCGGCGCCGACACGTGAGGAGCTTTTGGCTGATGGTGCCATCGAAAAAATTCTGGCGATCCGGCGAATAGCCGACCGGCGAACGCGCGTTGCGAAGGAAGGAGAGCTCAGGGACAAGGCGATCATCTCCGAGCTGGGAGGTGAAAAAGGGAAGATTGGTACCCTTGTTTGTCTGGCGTTGCTTGGGGACGGGACGCTCTCCCCGGAAAATGCCGTTGGCCAAACGATGGCTCGTTTGCAACCAAATGGTGCCATGCCGGCAAAGCCCGACTGGCAGGCATTATCCAAACATGACGGCATCGTCTGGGTCCGCGCTATTTTCATGAAGGGCGAGTCGGGCGGATTGTGGGACAGCAACAGCGAATCGACCAAATATGCCATTGCCGGACGCGTTTACCAGCAATCCTACGCCAGCGACTGGAACAGCTACAACGTAGCCGCTCGGGCTGACAGAGTCAGCGACTATCAATTTCGCGCGGGTGGGGAATGGTTTGCAGAACTGTATGGAGTTTATTTCATGGGAAAGCTTCCACAGAACCACAAACATTATCGTTGGTTCAAAGACACCATCGACCAGTAAGGTTTCGCCGTGTCCCTGTTCAATACCACTACCATTCAGTGCCCGTCCTGCAAGGCGGATCATACGTTCGATGCCGTATCGAGCGTCAACGCAGAGCGGCGCCCCGATCTGCGCGCTTCTATTCTGGACGACAGCTTCCAGGCGCGCGTTTGCGAGACCTGCGAGAAAAGGTTTCGCCTGGACCCTTTGCTGACCTATTTCGATACCGTACGGGATCAGTGGGTGCTGGTCCAGCCCATGGAGGGGCTGGCACGATGGCCGGATCTTGAACAGCAGGCGCTCGACACATTCGCGAAGGCCTTCGGTGACGCCGCGCCACTGGCCGCTCGGGCGATCGGGGCGACGATGTCGGTGCGCGTTACCTTCGGCTGGGCCGCCTTGCGGGAGAAACTGCTCTGCGCCGACCATCTGTTGGATGATGTCGTCTTGGAAGCGCTGAAATGCGGGCTCTTGCGCAGCTTGCCCGACGCACCACTGGACGATGAAACGGAACTGCGGCTCCTGGACGTCGAATCTTGGGATGCTACGTCTCGGCTGGATCGACACGGCGAGCAACCAATGCCTGGAGGAACTGGAAGTACCGCGAGACGCCTATGACGCGATCGAGGCTGATGCATGGCAGCCGCTTCTCGCAGCCCTGTCAGCCGGTCCCTTCGTCGACATGCACCGGTTGATGATTGAGCCGGATTAGGCGCTATTGAGCACGGCCTCCATCTTTTCCAGCGCGTCACCCAGGATGGCGCGCAATGTCACCGTCGCGCCGAACGGGTTCTGGTCGCACGCTGCGATGCGAGGATCACGCTCAAGGTGGTTGCGGAAGCCCCGGACTGCCTGCAACGCTTTGGGTGCTGCTTTCGCTGGATCGTGTGCGGCAGCGATTTCCCGGATTGCGGCCATGACCGCGACCTTGTGGCCCGCCGTCACCGCGTTCAGGCCGAATTCCGCGATCTTGGTAAGCCGGGCGTCTGTGCTGTTGCGCAGGATCCTGGCCAAGACGGCAATCTGCTGATCCGCGGTGTAACTGGCCTCGACCCAGGCCTCCTTGACGGGTTGCCAACGCGCGGAGAAGGGTCGTTGGCCCGACGAGGAGGATGCGTCGGCGGACTGCTCAAACCGAACACCCAATACTTCACCAATCCAGGCTTGCTGTCGGGGTCGAAGACTGTCGGACAAATCCACGCTCGCTTTCGATACGCGAGCAGAAGATCGTTGGATCCCCGGGTTGTCAACAGGTTCCTGGTTTAGCGTCGTGCATTGCGGCACAATGATGCTGACCATCGCGCCGCCACCAGAAAGGGGAAACGCCAATGCCCATCCAGAACTGGGACAAGTCCAAAATGCCGTCCCGTCACGTCACGGTCGGCCCGACGCGCGCGCCGCATCGCAGCTACTACTACGCGATGGGCCTGACGGAGGACGAAATCAACGCGCCCTTCGTCGGCGTCGCCACCTGCTGGAATGAAGCCGCACCTTGCAACATCGCGCTGAACCGCCAGGCCCAATCGGTGAAAAAGGGTGTGAACGAAGCCGGCGGCACGCCCCGCGAATTCACCACGATCACCGTCACCGACGGCATCGCCATGGGCCATCAGGGCATGAAGTCCTCGCTGGTCTCGCGCGACCTGATCGCCGACAGCGTCGAGTTGACCGTGCGGGGTCATTGCTATGACGCGCTGGTTGGCCTCGCGGGCTGCGACAAGTCGTTGCCCGGGATGATGATGGCGATGCTGCGGCTGAATGTGCCCAGCGTGTTCATGTATGGCGGCTCCATCCTGCCGGGCAATTTCCGCGGCAAGGACGTCACCGTCGTCGATGTGTTCGAGGCCGTCGGCATGCACGCCACCGGACAGATGTCGGACGCAGACCTGCATGAGCTGGAATGCGTCGCCTGTCCTTCGGCGGGCGCCTGCGGTGGACAGTTCACTGCCAACACCATGGCGACCGTTTCGGAAGCGATGGGCCTCGCGCTGCCCGGATCGGCCGGGTCGCCCGCGCCGTATGAGGAGCGGGACCGGTTCGCTGTCGAATCAGGACGGGCAGTGATGAACCTGATCGCGAAGAACATCCGTCCCCGCGATATCGTTACGCGCAAGGCGCTGGAAAATGCCGCCGTCGTGGTCGGTGCCACCGGTGGTTCCACCAATGCGGGCCTGCATCTTCCGGCGATCGCGCATGAGGCCGGCATTCGTTTTACCATGGACGATGTGGTGGAGATCATGCGCCGTACGCCCTATATCGCCGACCTCAAGCCCGGCGGGAAATACGTCGCGTTCGACGTGCACAAGGTCGGCGGCATCCCGGTCATTATCAAGGCGCTGCTGGACGGCGGCCTGCTGCATGGCGACTGTCTGACCGTCACCGGCAAGACGCTGGCAGAAAACCACAAGGACGTTGTGTTCCCGACGAACCAGGACGTGATCTACCCGGTCTCCAACCCGCTTTCGGCCACCGGTGGCGTGGTCGGGCTGAAGGGCAGCCTCGCACCCGACGGCGCCATCGTGAAGGTGGCCGGGATGAAGCATCTGCGCTTCGAAGGAACCGCACTTTGTTTCGATTCCGAGGAGGAGGCCTTCGCCGCCGTTGACGCCCGCGCCTACAAGTCCGGCGATGTGATCGTCATCCGCTATGAAGGTCCAAAAGGCGGCCCGGGCATGCGGGAGATGCTGTCGACCACCAGCGCCATTTACGGCCAGGGTATGGGCGAAGATGTGGCGCTGATCACCGACGGGCGGTTCTCGGGCGCAACGCGGGGATTCTGCGTCGGCCATGTCGGACCGGAAGCCGCGGTGGGCGGTCCGATCGCGCTGCTGCAGAACGGCGACAAGATCGTTATCGATGCCGAACAGGGCAGCATCGAGGTGTTGGTGCCGGCGGCCGAGATGGAAGCGCGCAAGGCGGCCTGGAAGCCGCGCAGGACCGACTATAATGCCGGCGCCATCTGGAAATATGCGCAACTGGTCGGGCCGGCGCATCTGGGTGCGACGACGCATCCCGGCACCGATGCGGAGACACATTGTTACGCTGATATTTGACGCGCATCTGTTACAAAGTCAGTGTGACGGAGAGGCTCCGAGGCCGGCGGGTGGCCTGCTTCGACGTGCTGGCTTCTGGTCGGTGGTGTGGTCGGTTTGATGGCGGTCGGTGGCATTGGGTCCGCCGGGGCACAGCCACCGCCTCCCGGCTATGCGCAGGTCCCGCCGCCGCGACATGAAATGGTGCCCCCGCCACCCCCGGGCCGCCGCATGGTGTGGGAGCCTGGTCACTGGCATTGGGACCGCGGGCACTACGTCTGGCTGGGCGGCCATTATATCGATCACCGGCCGGGCCATTGGGTGGAAGGCCGCTGGGCCTGGGCACCGCGTGAAGGCCGCTGGCTCTGGGCGCCGGCCCACTGGGACTGATCACCCACTGGGACTGATCACCCACTGGGACTGATCACCCGACTCGGGACTGATCGCCCATCGGGATTGACACCCACTGGGACTGATCGCCCCTCGGGATTGATCGCACGCTTTGGCCGGCGCGCCGCCTCGGGGTAGCCCCGAGGCTGCGCCGGCCGCCGGTTCGGGCCTTCAGGCCCCATTCGCCAGCCTGGCATCGAGTGCCAGATACTCCGGCGAACGGATCGCCGCCGCGAGATCGGATGGCGTCGCCATCGGCGCCCGCTGGCCGGTCTTCAGCCCTGTCAGCGCGGCCCGCACCGCCAGGACTGTCGAGGCCAGGATCTCCTGCGGGTAGATCACCATCTTGATCCCGATCGTGGCGAGCACGTCGTCGGCTGGCTTGAAATGCTTGCCGCCCGGGTTGGTCACCGCAATGGCCGGCTTGCCATTGCAGGCCTCGACAGAGGCTCGCATCTCCGCCTCGCTGGCCGGGGAATCGAGGAAGAAAATATCAGCGCCCTCCGCCACGAAATCCTGCAGCCGGGCCAACGCCTCATCAAATCCACGGGACGTGCGCGCATCGGTGCGTGCCAGTAACAATATGCCCTCCTCCTTCGCCGCCTGCACCGCCGCTCGGCAGCGCATCCGCGCCTCTTCGCGTTCGACGACGAGCTTGGCGCCGTTATGGCCGAGCTGACGGGGCCATTGCTTGTCTTCGATCAGCACCGCCGCCGCGCCGGCGCGGGCATAGGCGCGGACCGTCTTCTGCACGCTGATCGTGTTGCCGTAGCCGGTGTCGCCGTCGGCCAGCCACAGTACCTTGGGCGCGGCGGTGATCATCGTTTCCACGGCGTCGCGCATCTCGGGGAAGGTCAGCAGGTCCATGTCCGGCATGGCAAGGCGCATGGCGGAGATCGAGGACCCTGACGCGAAGCCGATGGCGAAGCCCGCTTCCTCGACGAGGCGGGCGGCAAGTCCGTCGCCGCAACCCGGCACGACCTGAATTCCGGGCTGGCTGAGCAGTGCCTGCATGGCGGCGGCTTGTGAACGCATGACGTTTCCCCTGATGTGATCGGTTGCGCAGGGGTTCTAGATCAATTTCCGCCAGACAGGAAAAGCCGGCACCGGCGCAACCAGCCCACACGCGCCGCTGGCGCGTTCGATCAGCCGGATCGGATCAGCCTGAACCGGGTCAGTCGCCCGGATCGATCCACCCGATATGTCCATCAGTGCGCCGATAAACAACGTTCAGCACGCCCGAGGAGCTGTTGCGAAACATCATCACCGTCTGGTCGGCGAGGTCCATGCGCATCACCGCCTCTCCAACCGACAGGATGGCGATTTCCGTCTGAGTCTCAGCGATCACGGTGGCATAGGCCTCGTCCAAGGTCCGTGTCGTCTCATCCTGATCGAGGCCATTCGCCTCCTGGCGCAGAATGTATTGCCGCGCCGCCTCGGGCTTGGCGCGGTTGGTGAGATCGCGGTGATGGTCGTTGACCCGGCGGCGATAGCGGCGCAGGCGCTTGGCGATGTGTTCGGCGGCGTCGTCAAAGGCCGCGTTCGCGTCAGCGGCCTCACCTTCGCCGCGCAACTGCAGGCCGCGCCCTGCACGCATATTGATATCACACGTGAAAAAGCTTCGCGCTCGGCTGAAGATCACGTGAGCGTCGAGGGCATGATCGAAATACTTGTTGGCGATCGTGCCAAGGCTGCTGGAAACGCGTTCCCGCAATGCGTCCGAAAGATCAACTTGTTTGCCGGAAACCGTGATTTCCATCTTTCTCTCCCAAGCGTTTCCACCGCTGGCACTGGTCTGTCATCAAGCGGCGGCGTCCTCATGTGCACGCTGGGTAGTTGGGCATGATACGGGCGGCGGTGTCCACTCCGTTGTATTACGCGGGCACGGCCTTTTCGCGCCGACGCTGCACAGAGTTGGGAATTTTCAATGCCTCCCGATACTTGGCGACGGTCCGGCGAGCGATGTCGATGCCTTGCTTGCGCAGGACCTCGACGATCGCGTCGTCCGACAGGATGTCCGCCGGCGGCTCGTGATCGATCAGGCCGCGGATACGATGGCGCACCGCTTCGGCGCTGTGGGCATCCCCGCCGTTGGTGCCGTGAATGGCGGTGGTGAAGAAGTATTTCAGCTCGAACGTCCCGCGTGACGTGGCGATGTATTTGTTGGCGGTGACGCGGCTGACGGTGCTTTCGTGCAGTTCCACCGCCTCGGCGATGTCGCGCAGGATCAATGGGCGCAGATGCGCGACGCCCAGGCGCAGAAAGGCGTCCTGCTGGCGGATGATTTCGGAGGCGACCTTCAGGATGGTCTGTGCCCGCTGCTGCAGGGATCGCACCAGCCAGTTGGCATTGGCCAGCCGCTCGCTCAGGAAGCTCTTGTCCTCTTTCTTCGCCTTCGGCGCGATCGTCGCGTAGAACCGCTCGTTCACCAGAACGCGCGGCATGGTGTCGGGGTTCAGCTCGATGATCCAGGTTTCGTCCGGCAACTGGCGCATCAGCAGGTCCGGCACGACCACCCGCGCCGGCGCGATGTCGAAGGACGCCCCCGGCTTGGGATCGAGCGCTCGGATTTCGCCGATCATGTCCGACAGATCCTCGGCATCGACGCCGCACAGCGCCATCAGCCGCTTGCTGTCCCGCCGCGCCAGGAGTTCGAGATTGTCGAGCAGCGTCTGCATCGCCGGATCGAGCCGGTTGCGTTCCGCCAGTTGCGCCATCAGGCATTCCCGCAGGTCGCGGGCGAACAGACCCACCGGATCGAAGCGCATCATCGTGAAGCGCACCCGCTCGATCCGTTCCAGCGGCAGGTTCATCGCCGCGGCGATGGCAGCGGGTTCGGCGGTCAGGCGGCCGGCGGGGCAGAGCAGGGCGATCAGATGCGCCCCGATCATCCGATCAATCGGATCGCTGAAGCTCAGCCGTAGCTGCTCGCCCAAGATGTTCGCGCAGGGACCGGTCCTCTCCGGCCAGGTCGTCGATGCCGCGGTCGTCTGATTCGAAGCTGTGGCTGCCCGCCGGCGCCATCCATCCGCCCGACCAGGGGCGCGCCGTCGCTGACACCGCCTGTGTCGTAGTTGTTGGAATGGTCGGCATCGAGGGGCGCTGCGCCCTCGGTGGGCAGGTTGTCCGCCGCTGACGGCGTCCGCGGCATCGACCGGTGCATCGGCGCGGGGGACGATCTGGTCGATGGCGGCGCGCTCGCCGATCGGCGTTTCGGTGGCGTCGCGTTCCAGGAGCGGATTGCGTTCCATCTCCTCATCGACGAAGGCGTTGACCTCGATATTGGAGAATTGGAGCAGCTTGATCGCCTGACGCAACTGGGGCGTCATGACCAAGGTCTGTGTTTGCCGCAGATCGAGACGCGGAGCGATCGCCATGGCGGCGATTATCGTTCCATTCCTGCGGCGGTCAACGGATATTCCGGTCTGGTTATGCAAAAAGCGTGCTAAGTCTGGCCGTCGGCCATGAATTTGTATGCGCTGCGGTCGGGAAACCGGTGGGCGTAACGTTCGGCAGGAATAACGGATACGAAAGACGACGCATCGAAAGGGCGCCTGAGCGTGATGACCGGAGGCGGAATGCGGAGGTCTGAATCACGCGATCAAACAAAGAGCGTGATGACCGGAGGCGGAATCGCCGGAGGTCGATGCCAAGCAAGAGCGTGATGACCGACGGATCCGGGTCATCGCGATCAAACAAAGAGCGTGATGACCGGAGCGCGGAACATCGCCGGAGGCGAATCGCGATGATCAGCACAAGCACCGGAGTGGACGCCTTCGCCCGCCATGACGCAGGAACCGCGTTGACCCCTAAGCTGGCGCTGCGCGGTCCACACAAGCCAAAACAGAGTCGTGCCGGCAGCTCACCCGAAGGATGCCGTGAACTGGCGAGCCCGTCCGCGGCGGGCCTTACAGGCTGAACTTCTCTCCGAGATAGACGCGCCGCACATCCTCGTGTGCCACGACCTCGCTGCGGCGCGCCCTGCATCAGCACCTGGCCATCGTGCATGATGTAGGCGCGGTCGATGATATCCAGCGTCTCCCGCACGTTGTGGTCGGTGATCAGCACGCCGATGCCGCGATCCTTCAGGTGTTTCACCAGATCGCGGATTTCGCCGACGGCGATCGGGTCGATGCCGGCCAGAGGTTCGTCGAGCAGCACATAGTAAGGCTGCGTCGCCAGCGCGCGGGCGATCTCGACGCGCCGCCGCTCGCCGCCGGACAGCGCCAGCGCCGGGGTGCGGCGGAGGTGGCTGATGCCGAATTCGGCCAGCAATTCGTCCAGCATCATGTCGGCGCGTGGCGGCGTCGGGCTCGACGACCTCCAGCGCCGCCATGATGTTCTGCTCGACATTCAGGCCGCGGAACACGCTGGCTTCCTGCGGCAGATAGCCGATGCCCAGGCGGGCGCGGCGATACATCGGCAGGCGCGTGATGTCGGCGCCGTCCAGGCTGATCTGCCCGGTGTCGGGCCGCACCAGGCCGACGATCATATAGAACGTGGTGGTCTTGCCGGCGCCGTTCGGGCCCAGCAGCCCGACGGCCTCACCGCGCTGGAGCGTGACGGAGACATTCCGCACCACCGGCCGTCCCTTATAGGTCTTGCCGACGCCGCGCGCGGTCAGGCCCTCGACGTCGTTGCCCGGTTCGGTCGCCGCGTCCCGCACCGGCTTCTTGATGTCGTTCGTGGCATCCGATCCGCGCACGACGTCCATCGATTCCGGTCCGTGGACGACGTTCATGGCGTCTTGTCCCGGCCGGCGCGGCAGGCTTGCCGCCCGTCTGGCGAGCCGCCTGGCCGTCCCTCTGATCGCCTGGCCGCCCGCCGGCGCCGTGGACGGCCCCAAGGCCGGGTCATTCGTCAGCCCTTTGTTGCTCTCGTCGTTCGGCACGACCAGACCCTGCACCCGGCCGGCGTCGTGGCCGCGATCAGCGTGGCGATGCCGGTCTTCATGTTCACGTCGGCTTCGGCTCCGTTCAACTGGTTCTGGCCGCGGGTGATCTGCACATTACCGCCCAGACGCGCCATGCCGGTGTCCGGCACGTAGACGCCGCGGTCACCGGTCACGGTGTCGGTCGGCGTGCGGATGGAAACATGGCCGAAAGCCTCGACGCGCTGCAACTTGCCCGATGACGCCAGCGGATCCGCCGATGCGGCCGTGCCGCGGACGATGCGGCAGACGGTGCGACTGGCGGCCGGCTGCCCGGTGCGCCGGCGGATTGTCGGTGGTGTAGGCCACCAGCGTATCGGCGCGCGACGCGCTTGGCGTCGGTGGTCACGACGACGGCGTCGCCGCGTGCCACGGCCATGTGCTTCTGCGGCCAGTATTCCAGATCGTCGCGCGCGGTGATCACGTCATTCGGCGTCGTCAGCTTCAGGTTGCGCCCGGTCATCACCATGACCGCCTGATCGAGGTCATAGATCGCCTTGTCGCCCTGCGCCTGTCGGTCTGGGTGAAGATGTGGACATTGCCGTCGGCCTGGAGCCGATAGATCTCGCTGTCCTCGGTCGACGTGTCACCCGTCAGGCCACCCGTTGGCGACGCCGGCTGTCCGCGGCTTGCTGCACCGGTGTGCCGGCCGCCTTTTTCTTGCGATACCAGGCGGTCAGACGGTCGGCGGTCACGGTCACGTCGCCGCGGATCGGCCTTGGCGTCGCCGCGGGCGATGACCTGCTGGTCCGCCTGCCGCCATTCGATGCCGTCCTGCGCCGTGATGTCGATCGGGCCGCCATGCGTGAGATCGAGCTGCTGCGCTGGGCGGAGGGCAGGTTCGCCAGGCCCAAAGCCATCAGGGCGGCCATCAAGACCGCCCGACAGGCAGGAACCATGCGCCGCGGCGAGGGCGCAGCCGTCAATTGCCCGCCCCGTTCAGCACCACATGCGCCGGACCCGGGAAATCGATCGACGTTGCCCTTGTCCATCACCGTGAAGCCTTTGGCATCCAGCACGCCGAACGGGCCTTCGACATGCATCGGCATCGCGAGCCCGCCGCGGCGCCGGCCTTCAGGTCGATCGACGCAGCTGTGCGTGTGCATCGTCGTGCCGTCATCACGGTACAATGTGACGTCCTCCACCAGATCGAGCTGGTTCAGATGCTGCATGTAGGTGCCGGTCTTCGACGTCAGCATCAGCCAGGTGCCGTTTTCCAGCGTGATGTCGCCCTTCGGCATCGTCAGACCGACGCGTTCGGGATCGATCTGCCAGGCTGTGGCCGCGGTCAGGGTGTAGGGGCGGCCTTTCTCGTCGACACCGTTGTAGCGCGCGTCGATCAGCTTGCCGCCCTCGACCTCGCCAGAAATGTGCGACATCGCCAGGCGTGAGGCGCTGGTCATCCGCTGCACCTCCGGCCACAGCGCGACCGAGGCCAGCAGCACGACGGCGATCAGCGGCAGGATCCACTTCGCCAGCGCGATCGTGAAGCGGCGCCGGGCGATGCGGTTCGGCGGGGGCGGGACGCGGTAGCGCAGGCCCGCGGCGGCGCGAAGATAGGCGCCGGTCTGTCCCAGGGTCGTCGGCCGCGTCAACGGCTGTGCCAGGTCGCCGTGACCCCGGCCGCCGGGAAGCGAGATCCGGCTCATGCCAGGCCTGCCCGCAGCAGATCGTGCACGTGCAGCACCCCAACGGGGCGGCTCTGCGGATCGACGACGAACAACGTGGTGACCGGGCGGCTATGCGCGTTCATGGCGTGCAGCGCTTCCTCGGCCAGGGCGTCGGCGCCGATCGTGCGCGGGGCAGGGGTCATGACTCGACCGCGCGTCGCGCTGCAGCAGGTCCGGGCCCATGGCACGACGCAGATCGCCGTCGGTGATGATGCCGATCAGCACACCCGTCTCATCGACGATGCCCAGGCAGCCGAGGCGCTTTTCAGTCATGCGCACCAGGGCGGCGTCCATCCGCGTTTCCGGCGTCGCCAGCGGCATGTCGTCGCCGCCATGCATCAGGTCCCTCACACGGCGCAGCCGTGCGCCGAGGCGCCCACCCGGATGAATGCGTCGGAAATCGGCGGCGGTGAAGCCACGCCGCGTCAGCAGGGCGACCGCGATCGCGTCGCCCAGGGCAAGCTGCATCGTGGTCGAGGTGGTCGGCGCCAGGCCCATCGGGCAGGCCTCTGGTGCCTTGGGCAGCACCAGCGCAACATCGGCGGCTCGGGCCAGTGTCGAATCGGGCGCGGCCGGTGATCGCCACCAGCGGCAGACCGAAGCGCCGCGTGTGGGCCACGAGGTCGGCAAGCTCCGCCGTCTCGCCGGAATTCGACAGCGCGAGCACCGCGTCGCCGGTGACGATCATGCCGAGATCGCCGTGCGAGGCCTCGGCCGGGTGCACGAACAGCGCCGGCGTGCCGGTGGAGGCAAGCGTCGCGGCGATCTTGCGGCCGACATGGCCGGATTTGCCCATGCCGGAGACCGCGACCCGCCCGGTCGCCGAGGCCAGGCAGTTCACCGCATCCGCGAACCGCTCGCCCAGGCTCGCCGCCAGCGACAGCAATCCCGCTGCTTCCGTGCTGAGCACGTCGCGGGCGACCTGCAGGTCGGTGGTGGGCATGATGCAGTCGGGGTCGGTCAGGGGTGCAGGTGCGCTCAAGATCGATGCGTCTTCCGAAATTTGACTCTTGTTCTATGGGCCGGCCCCTCGCGCCGGGTCAACCGCTCGAGGTTATCAAAGAGTTACTTACAGTCATACTCCGTGAGCAGACCGGCAGCCATGACTTAATGCGAGAAAATGTCCGGTTGCTCGTAACCCAACAGGTCCAGCCGAGCTCTTGTGGGGAGGAATGCGTAGCATTCAAGGGCGAGGGAGAGTCGCTCCTCACGGATCAGCAGTGCTTCCAGTTTCGCCCAAAGTGCATGTAGATACAGCACGTCGGAGGCCGCATAGGCCAGTTGCTCGGGCGTAAGCTCGACCGCGCCCCAGTCGGAACTCTGCTGTTGCTTGGACAATTCGACGCCCAACAGCTCTTTGCACAAGTCCTTGAGGCCGTGCTTGTCGGTGAAGGTGCGAATCAACCGGGCTGCGATCTTGGTGCACTTCACCGGTGCGACGGTGATGCCCAGATAGTGCTGCAGCACGGCGACGTCGAAGCGGGCGAAATGCATCAGCTTCACCGTCGCCGGGTCGGACATCAGCCGCTTGAGGTTCGGGCAGTCATAACCGAAGCCGCCCAGGGACGACGGCGTAAGCTGCACCAGATGCGCATGCCCGTCGCCCGAGGACAACTGCACCAGGCACAGCCGGTCGCGATGCGGGTTGAGCCCCATCGTCTCGGTATCGACCGCGACCACGGGACCTAGCACCACATCCTGCGGCAGGTCGTTCCGATGCAGGTGAATGGTGCCGTTCGGCATGAATTGCGTGATGCTCATGTGTGAATGGTGCCCAGAAGAAGACTCGAACTTCCACGACCTTGCGGCCACAGGTACCTGAAACCTGCGCGTCTACCAATTCCGCCATCTGGGCAACCGGATGGAAGCGAGCGTCGCGTCCATCGGTAGGGCGCGCGATGTAGCCCCC
This sequence comes from uncultured Alphaproteobacteria bacterium, assembly GCA_963771475.1. Classification (GTDB taxonomy): domain Bacteria; phylum Pseudomonadota; class Alphaproteobacteria; order Acetobacterales; family Acetobacteraceae; genus Rhodopila. The sequence goes on from CAVYTN010000033.1 coordinate 29,494, forward strand.
CGCCGCGCCGGCGTCAACCGCCGTTCGGCCTTCTGTAACGATTTCTTTTCGCCAGCCCCGCCGAATGGTGCGGTGCAATCTTGAGGCACCGCACCGCCCGGCGTATCAGACGCGCGGATCAGGAGGTCATTGATCATGACGACGCGGCACGTGGCGACAGTGTTCGGCGGTTCGGGTTTTATCGGCCGTTATGTGGTCAAGCGGCTGGCGCAACAGGGCTATGTGGTGCGTGTCGCGGTGCGCGATCCGGAGGCCGCGCTGTTCCTCAAGCCCATGGGTGCGGTCGGGCAGGTGGTGCCGCTGTTCGCCTCGGTGATGAACGAGGGCACGGTGCATCGCGCGGTCGAAGGCGCGGACTGTCGTCGTCAACCTGGTCGGCGTTCTTGCCGAAGTCACGCAACGCCAGTTTCCAGGCTGTGCACACGGATGGCGCCGAACGCATCGCCCGGCTGTCCGCCGCGGCCAGTGTGAACCGGCTGGTGCATATCTCGGCCATCGCTGCCGATCCGGCGAGCCCCAGCCGCTATGGCGCCACCAAAGGCGCGGCGGAGCAGGCGGTGCGGGCGGCGTTCCCGCAGGCCACGATCCTGCGTCCGTCCCTGGTGTTCGGGCCGGAGGACCGGTTCTTCAACCGCTTCGCCGAAATGGCGCGCCTGTTGCCGTTCATGCCGGTGATCTCGGGCCAGACCAAGATGCAGCCCGTATATGTGTGCGACGTGGCGGATGCGATCATGGCCGCGCTGACGCGGCCGGATGCGGCGGGCCACATCTATGAGCTGGGCGGGCCGCGCGTCTGGACGTTCCGTGAGATCCTGGCGTTCATCCTGAAAGAGACGCATCGCCACCGGCCGCTGGTGGAAGTGCCCATGTCCATCGCTCGTCTGCAGGCGAACATCATGCAGCATTTGCCTGGTAAGCCACTGACGCCGGACCAGTTGCTGATGCTGGAGCGGGACAATGTGGTCTCGGCCGGGGCGCTGGGCCTTATGGATCTGGGGATCACGCCGACACCGGTGGAGCTGATGGTGCCGGCCTATCTGGCGCGGTTCCAGCCAGGTGGCGGACGGCGCCCGACCATGCCGCCAGGCGGATGATACCGGGGGCTGATGTCCAGGGCGCTAATGCCAACCGGAGCCAGAGCTGGTGTCGATCTGACTGTCATCGCCCATCCCCGTCGATGGCCCGACTATGACCGGGCCATTCTCGTGCAGCGGGGACGTGGGACCGTGCCTCCCTGGCGAGGGATGGCCGGTCAAGCCGGACCATGACGGTGGCGGTTTCCACTGTCTCCGCTCTAAGGGCTGACGGCTACCGTGCCGTTCAGGCTCGGGTGCCCGAGCGTGGTCAGGACTGTTCGCGCCGCCGCCTGGCCGCTGATCCAGGCGCCGGCCACCGTCCCCGCATAGGGCACGTTGCAGGCCTCTCCGGCGAACATCAGGTGACCGTCGGCCACCGGCTGGCCCAGGGCCTCGCGTGCCGCAGAGGCGCCCGGCTTCGCGTAGCTGTAGGCGCCTCGCACCCATGGATCGGCCTGCCAGTGCGTCAGCACGGCCGGGCCACGATGGAACAGCGTATCGACCCGGCCGCCGAACAGGTTACGCAGATAGGACAGCGCGTAGTCGATCGACGCGGCATCGCCTTCCCGCCCCAGGTGCCAGGCGGTCGAGCCGCCGATCCAGCCTTGCACGTAATCGCGCCCGAACGGCCAGCACTGGAAGGGCATCAGCACCGGATCACGCTCGGTCACCATGATATCGACCGAACAGTGCGGCGGCAGATCCAGCCGGTCAGGCGTGACGGCTCGCAGCGCGATCTTGTTGGCCAGCCCCATCGGCAAAGCCTCGATCGCCTCGGTGATGGACGCCGGCAATCCCGGATCGAACCGGAGAGCGCCGCTGCCCAGCACACCGGTGGAGACGGTGACGATGCAGCTTGCGGCGGTCAGAGTGCCCGCGTCTGTCTCGACCGTGACGGCTCCGCTGGGACCGCCCCAGCGCACCCGGCGCGCCGGCACGTTCAGCCGGATATCCAGTCCGCCGGTCAGGCGGCGACGCACGAAACTGCCGATCCCTCCGTCGGGGACGAGGTTGCTGCCGCCCAGCGCGTTGCGGCGCCAGTCGCGGGCGCTGAAATCCTGTGGCGTCGACGGCACAGATCACCGTGCCTTCCCAGGCCTCGATCGTGCGTGCCCATGGGTCGTCGGGCAGGCGGCGGGCGATTTCTGAGAGGGGGACATCGCCTTCCTGCGTCAGGATCGCGTCGGTCAGCGCCTCATAGCGCGGCCAGGCGGCCTGGAAGGCATCCTGCTCCGCATCGGTGGCCAGCCGGGTGCCGACGAATGTGCGTTCGGTGCGGATTTCGTCCGAGCGCAGCAGCGTGTCGCCGGCGGCGCGGGCGATATGGGTCAGCGGATTGTTCTCGGCGTCGTGGAACCAGATCGCGCCCATGTCGAACCAGACATGGCCTATGGCTTCAGGGTAGGCGGTCCAGGCGCGGCCGCCGACGCGGTGGGAGGCTTCCAGGATGACGGCGCGTTTTCCGGCTTCCGCCAGGGCGCGACCCGCCGCCAGGCCGGCGACGCCGGCGCCGATGATGATGCAGTCGAGATCGGTCATGCGGGAAGTCTTTGGAGGCGGGCGGGCCTGTGCGGCGATCGGCTTGGGTGAAAGAAAACGCGGAGGCGGCCCGTCAAGGCCGGGCCTTGGACCGGAGGCGATGCGAACCGGCACGGAGTGTTGCGGCAGCGTCGCGGGGACAGGGTTCGACCGGTCTGGCTGCCGGAAGGACCCATGTTTGCTGCCTTCGGCAGCCGAACTGTCCCGGCTGACGCTGTGCGGTTTTGCAACGCGCGAAGCGCTCTGAAAGGCTCAGCGTAGATCACGCCACAAAGCGGCTTGCGTTCCCAAACCGCCGTGAAACAACGCCTCCGTGCCCTTCGGCTTCCTCCGTTCAAGGCCCGCTTGCGGGCCGGCTCCGTGTGAGGCTTTCGCGGATCGACGGTTCAGACCCGCAAATATCGACTGGACTGATGCGGGCTCGATCGAGCGATCTGCATCCTCCGGGGCACAGACGGCTCGAGTTACGCCGCTTTTGTGCAGTCCCTCCGTCACGGTCTCCCCCGTCCGATCATTCATCCCACCATAGATGCGACTTTGTCCGGCGATTGCAGTACCAGATCGTCGTAGGCCCGCATCAATGTCTCAGTGATATGGCCAGGCGTGAAACGGTGCGGGCCGATTTCGCGCACGGCCGTCACCTCGGCGGCGGTGCCGGTCAGGAACACCTCGGTCGCGCGGGTCAGATCCGACGGGTCGATCTGCCGCTCGATCACCTTCATCTGGTTGCGGCGCGCCAGGGCGATGACGCTGCGGCGGGTGATGCCGTCAAGGAACGCGTCGGGATCGGGCGTGTGCAGGTCGCCGTCGATGACCAGGAAGATGTTGGCCCCCGTCGTCTCGGCCACCAGCCCGCGCCAATCCAGCATCAGCGCGTCGGCATACCCTTCCTGCTCGGCCTTCACCTTGGCCAGCGACCCGATCATGTAGAGCCCGGCCGCCTTGGCCTTGACCGGAGCGGTTTCCGGCGGCGGGCGGCGCCATTCGGCCTCGGCCACGCGGATGCCCTGCATGCGCTCGCCACCGAAATAGCTGGGCCAGGGCCAGGCGGCGATCGCCAGATGCACCGAGGTCCCGGTCGCCGAAACCGCCAACTGCTCCGATCCGCGCCAGGCGATCGGGCGGACATAGCCGTCGGTCAGGTTGTTGGCCGCCAGCACCTGCTTGCAGGCGGCGTCGATGGTCTCGACCGAGTAGGGAATTTCGAAGCGCAGGATGCGACCGGAGTCGATCAGCCGGCGGCTATGGTCGCGACAGCCGGAAAATATTGCCGCGATATGCCCGTTCGCCCTCGAAGACGGCACTGGCGTAGTGCAATCCGTGCGATAAAACATGCAGCTTCGCATCCCGCCAGGGGACGAGGGAACCGTCCAGCCAGATCCAGCCGTCCCGGTCGTCGAAAGGAAGCAGCGCCATGACCGCTTGCCTCCGATATATTGTTGCGTTCAGCCTTGCGAAGTTAGAACGAAACGACTGATTACGTCAATAATGCTGACCTAATCGGCGAGCGAATGACAGGTATGCTGAAAACCCAATCCGACCTGACCCCGCCGGCCAAATTGCCGCCGGCAAAGCTGCCGTCCCCGTCCAAGGTGCCGGGCCGACGCCGGTTGTCGATGTCGGTGACGCCGAAATGCGCCTGGCGCAGGATCTGCTGTTCTTCGCCTATCGCGACTTCACCAACGTCGCCGACAAGGTGCTGGAGGAACTCGGCCTCGGCCGCGCGCATCACCGGGCGCTGCATTTCATCGGCCGCAATCCGGGGATCACGGTCTCCGGCCTGCTGGCGATCCTGCGCATCACCAAGCAGTCGCTGGCACGCGTGCTGAACGCGCTGGTGGACGAAGGCTATGTCGCGCAGGCGCCCGGCTACGAGGACCGGCGCCATGCGCCTGCTGACCCTGACCGAGAAGGGCCAGGCGCTGGAACGGCGCCTGTTCGAGGCGCAGCGGGCGAAGATCGCCGCAGGCCTATCGGGCAGCCGGCCCGCAGGCGGTGCAGGGATTCCGAACCGTGATGCGCGCCATGATGGACAAGGGCGCGCGTGCCTATATGGATGGCACCGGATCGGCGGAGGACGCCTGACATGCATGGACGACGACTGCACATCCTGGTCGTGGAGGACGACCCCCGGCTGCGCGAGCGTCTGGCCCGCTACCTGCCAGGCGAGGGCTTCCGCGTCACCGCCGCCGGCGACGCCGCCGAGGCTCGGACCAAGTTGCGGGCGATCGATCCGGACCTGATGGTGCTGGACGTCATGATGCCGGGCGAAAGCGGCCTCGATCTGACCCAGTCACTGCGCGTGGAGGAGCAGTGCACGACCTGCCGGTCCTGCTGCTGACCGCCCGTGGCGCGCCGGAGGACCGGATCGCCGGGTTCGAGGCCGGGGCCGACGACTATCTGGGCAAACCGTTCGAGCCGCGGGAACTGGTGCTGCGCATCCGCGCGCTGCTGCGGCGAGCACCGCCGCCGGTCGACCGAGGTGCGCCGCCGGGCCGGTGCGGATCGGCGAGGCGGAATTCGACCTCGAGCGCGGCGAATTGCGCGATGCCGACGGCCCGATCCGCCTGACCGGCGGGGAGGCGGCGCTGCTGACCGCGCTGGCCCGCAAGCCCAACGAGGTGCTGTCGCGCGAGGATATCGCCGAGGCGCTGGGCATGGACGATTCCGGCGAGCGCGCCATCGACGTGCAGGTCGTGCGCCTGCGCCGCAAGATCGAGGCCGATCCGCGCGAGCCGCGCTTCCTGCATACCGTGCGCGGCCGAGGCTACATCCTGAAACCGGGCGTCTGAGATGCGCGCGCGCCTCCGCCTGCCGTTCGGCACCTGGATCAAGCGCTTCATGCCGCGTTCGCTGCTGGGGCGCACGCTGCTGATCATGCTGGTGCCGCTGGTCCTGGTGCAGGCGATCGCGCTGCAGATATTCTATGGCAGCCACCTCGAGCATCGTGTCGCGCCGGCTGTCCAGCGCGATCGCCGGGGAGATCGCCTACACGGTGGAACTGATGCGCCAGTTCCCAGGCCCCGCAGGACCAGGCGCTGCATCCTGGCGAGGCGCATGAGCAGTTCACTGCTGGACATCACGCTGGAGCCGGGCGCAGTGCTGGCGCACGCACGCGGGACAATATCCTGGGCCCGATGGACGACGATCTCGCGGCCGCGCTGGAGCGAGAAGTTCCACGTCCCGTTCACCATGGACTGGACGTCCGACCCGCGCTCCGTGCTGATCCAGCTGCAGCTGCCGGACGGCGTGCTCGATGTGGAGGCGCCGCGCAAGCGCCTGGCCATCGGCACGATCTTCCTGTTCGTCGGCTGGCTGGTCGGCTCCGCGCTGTTGCTGTTCACCATCGCCGCGGTGTTCATGCGCAACCAGGTGCGCGCCATCCAGCCGGCTGGCGCGGTCGGCCGAGGCGTTCGGCATGGGGCGCGACGTGCCGCCGATCCGGCCGGAAGGGGCGTCGGAGGTGCGGCAGGCCGGCGACCGCCTTCAACCGCATGCAGGAACGTATCCGCCGCTTCCTGGCGCAGCGGACGGAGATGCTGGCCGGCGTGTCGCACGACCTGCGCACGCCGCTGACCCGGCTGCGGCTGGCGCTGGCGATGCTGCCGCGAACCGAGGAACTCAGCGCAGGACGTCGCCGAGATGACCGCGGACGTCGAGGAGATGGAGCGCATGATCGGCGGCTACCTGGCCTTCGCGCGCGGCGAGGGGACGGAGCAGGCCGAGGCGGTCAACCTGGCGGCGATCCTGGACGACGTCGCCGCGGCGCGCGGCGGGCCGGGCACGTGGCTGGAACTGGACGTGCCGGCAGACCTGACGATCAAGCTGCGCGCCGACGCGGTGCGCCGAGCGGTCACCAACCTGGTGGACAATGCGCGCCGGCATGCGCAGCATGTCGTGCTGGCGGCCGTCGGCCCAGGGGCGTTCGGTGCTGGTCACGGTCGACGACGACGGCCCCGGCATTCCCGCCGACCGGCGCGAGAGCGTGTTCCGCCCGTTCGAGAGCGGCTCCGTCGGCGGCACCGGCCTGGGCCTGACGATCGCCCGCGACATCGTGCGCGCCCATGGCGGCGAGATCGTGCTGGAAGACAGCCCGCTGGGCGGCCTGAGAGCACGGATCCGGCTGCCGATCTGATACCGGCAGACGCGGGCGGGCCGCTCTTATCGTCTTCATTCCGCATTCCGCGCGCAGTCGCCACATCAACCGTGCGCGCATCCCGGTCAGCCCGTCGGGCTGCCGGTATGATACATCAGGACAATGAAACCTGAAGGTCGGATGATAATTGGTAATTCTATATTTCGCGTTATCGGACAACGAGGTCGTCCTGTGCGAAAATATCACGGATTTGTGATATTTTCGGTTGTATACCGATAGGGGGTTGTATAGCGTGAATTGCAGTGAGTTACACCAAGGGCCAAAACCGGCCGCGAGCTTTACTGTCAGCCGACAGCGGAGAGCGTATGACCAAAAAATTGCTAGTCGTTGATGACGAGAAAAGTATCACACGGATTATCGGCAGGATTGCTGAAAGTCTTGGCTACGAGGTCTTCGAAGTAAACGATCCAGGCGATGCCTTGGACACATTCATGCGTGTTCAGCCGGATGTTCTGATGCTGGACATGATCATGCCCGATATCGACGGTGTGGACATTCTCCGCCAGGTCGCGGCCATGGGTATGCAGGTCAGGATCATCATCACGTCCGGCTTCGGTTCCGGCTATATGCGACTGGCCAAGGCCATCGCCGCCTTCGAGGAACAGCCTGAGATCACCGAACTCGCCAAGCCATTCCGCCGCTCCGACGTCATCGCCGTTCTCGGCGATGCCTGGATGGTACCGGTCGTCGCCAATGCCGCCCCTGGACTGGCGCAAACAAGGCCCGTCGGGGTGGCCGCCTGATGCGGATCGCCGAACCTTCGCCGTGCGGTGGAATACCGGACGGGTCCGTTCGCGGTTTGCGGCGCACAATTGGATGTCGGTCATGAAGAGCCTTGGCATGCGTTCCATACCTCCGCGTGTCATCCGCCTGCTCCCGCGCCCTGCTCCTGCTCCGGTGAACCGGAGAGGCTGAACGAAGCGGACCTCAGGCTATGTGGGAGGGCATCCGGCGGTCGGTCTGTCAGGTGAACCTGATCCGGAGACTCCCCCTCGTTGGCGTCGTCTGCTGCCTGATTACCCTCGCCGTGGGGGCGTGGACGTGCCTCAACGTCTATAACCGCACCCAGGCGGAAGTGCGGGAACGGGTCGCCGATTTCAGTGCCGTGCTGGCCGAACAGGCATCCCACCATGTCCGGGTCGCCGACATCCTGCTGCGCAACGTCCAAAGCCAGGTACGAAATGCAGACATCAGGGCGCCAGAGCAGTTCATGCGGCATTTCAGAGGCGCCGAGGGGCTGAATTTTCTGCGTGCCCAGGCCGCCTCGCTGCCCGCCAGTGACGGTTTGGCGCTGTTCGGGGCCGACGGGACCATGGTGTACCGCAGACATGACGGGGCCTTCGTCAGTGTTGCCGATCGTGACTACTTCAGATGGCTGCGCGACCATCGCACCGACGAACTCCTGTTCGCCGGGCCGTGGATCAGCAGGGCCACCGGTCTGATGTCGTTCTACGCGGTGCGCCGCCTGGAAAGCGCCGACGGCGGCTTTCTCGGCATCGCCGTCGTTGGCCTATCAACCCAATACTTCAGCGACTGCTTCCGTTCGCTTGCGCAGACCCGGGATATCGCGGTCAGCATGTTGCGCGCGGATGGGGCACTGCTGGTGCGCTTTCCGCCGCTACCCGAGGCGGCTCGGCTGCCACCGCTTAGCGTCAAGCCTGAGTTCACCGTCCTCGACAAGGTCGCGCAGGGTGGCGGGACGTTGCGCGCGGCTGGATTGTTCGTGGATCGCGAGACGATCATGGCGGTCCATCCGGTACCAGACTATGCCCTGGCGATCGAAGTCACTGCCGACGTGCACCGCGTGCTGCACACCTGGCGGATGCAGTCGGTCTACACATTCGTCGCGACGCCGACGCTCGCGATCGCCTTGCTGGCGCTCTTCATGGGCCTCGCTCGCAGCTTCCGCGCGCAGGAGAGGCATGCGGCCGCACTGACGGCGCATGCCGAGGCTTTGCGTGCCAGCGAAGAACGGCTCGACCGTGCCCAGGAAAACGCCGCGCTGGGCAGTTGGGAGCATGATATCGACACCGGCACCAATATCTGGTCTCGGAACCTTTACCGTATCAGTGGGATCGACCCGTCCGCCGACATCAGCGAGGCGGCGTTGGAGCAAATGCTGGGACCCGAGGAACTTGCCGTCCACCGGGTGTGGCTGGCCGAATTGGCTGCCGGGCGCCAGCCGCCGCCGCGCGACGTTGAAACGCTGCGGCCGGACGGGACTGCCAGTGTGCTGCAGATCGACGCGCGGCCGATCATCGATCCCGATGGCCGCATCCGCCGCCTCGCCGGCACGACAAGGGACGTGACCCAGTTGCGCCTGTTGGAACGGGGCCTGATCCAGTCACAGAAGATGGAGGCGATCGGCAACCTCGCCGGTGGAATTGCGCATGATTTCAACAACTTTCTGGGTGTCATCATCGGCAACCTGGATCTGCTGAGGACTCTGCTGGAAACCGGTTCGGAAGCGATGGAACTGTGCGACGAAGCTTTGGACGGGGCGATGCGCGGCGCCGAGTTGGTCAAGCGCATGCTGGCCTTCGCCCGTCACCGGCCGTTGCAGCCGCAGATCGTCGACGTGAACGCCCAGGTCGCCGATGTCGGCCGGCTGCTGCGCCGAGCGCTGGGCGAGGGGATCGTTCTGCGGATGGACCTGGGGAAGGACGTCGGATCGACGATGGTCGACCCGGTGCAGTTTCAGGCGTCGCTGGTCAATCTCGGTACCAACGCGCGCGATGCCATGCCGTCGGGCGGGCGGCTGTACATCAGCACGCACGCCGTGTCCGTCACCGGCGGCAATCGCGCGCATCACGAGGACCTCGCTCCCGGGCTCTATGCCGTCATCACCGTCCGTGACACCGGATCGGGTATGGAACCGGAGGTGCTGAAGTGCATTTTCGAGCCGTTCTTCACCACCAAGGCGCCGGATAGGGGCACCGGCCTGGGACTTTCGATGGTCTTCGGCTTCGTCAGCCAGTCCGGGGGCCGCTTGTCGGTGCGCAGTGAGCCCGGGGTGGGATCGTCTTTTCGCCTCTATTTGCCCCGCATCGCCCATCATGGAGGCGAGGACCGCGCTGTGTCCCCCGTGCCGGTGCGGCAAGCTGCGACCGGTGATGTCGTCCTGCTGGTCGACGACAATACCGGGTTCCGCCGCGCTTCGGTCCGGCAATTGTCTGCCCTGGGCTATCGGGTGCGCGAAGCGCCCGACGCGGCGGCCGCCTTGCGTGTGCTGGAACGCGGGGAGAGGATCGATATCCTACTGACGGATCTCGTGCTGACGGGCAGCCGGGACGGCATCGGCCTGGCCGAGGCGGCGTCGCGGGTCCGGCCGAACCTGCATGTCGTGCTGATGTCCGGCTGGATCGGTATCCGCGACGCCAAGGCGCGGCTGTCGCGCTGGGGCCGGCCCCTGCTTGGCAAACCATTCTTTACCGATGAACTGGCGGCGGCACTGCGCGGCGAGCGGCCGCGGCAGCCCGTGTGGTAGCGATCATGCCATCCAGGGCGGCACCGGCAAGCCCTTCGCCGCGCAGGAACTCCGGGTTGAACAGCTTCGACTGATAGCGCGAGCCGCCGTCGCACAGGATCGTCACCACGGTGTGGCCGGGCCCCATCGCCTTCGCCACCCGGATCGCCGCGGCGATGTTGATGCCGGAGGAGGTGCCGACCGACAGGCCCTCATGGATCAGCACGTCGTAGATCTGCTCCAGCGCCTCGGCGTCCGGGATGCGTTCGGCGTCGTCGATCGGCGCGCCGGCCAGGTTTTCCGGCACCCGCGACTGGCCGATGCCTTCGGTGATCGAGGAGCCCTGCGATCGTCAGGTCGTTGCTCTTGACCCAGCCATACAGGCCGCTGCCCGAGCGGATCGGCCAGCACGATGCGGACGCTCGGGATTGCGCTCCTTCAGCGCCAGCGAGACGCCGGCCAGCGTGCCGCCGGTGCCGCAGGAGCAGGTGAAGGCATCGACCTTGCCGCCGGTCTGGTCCCAGATCTCCGGGCCGGTGGTCATGCGGTGGCCCTCGCGGTTGGCCAGGTTGTCGAACTGGTTGGCCCAGATCGCGTTGCCGGTCTCCGCGCCATCTCCTCGGCCAGGCGGCGGGAGACGTGCACGTAGTTGCCGGGATCGCGGTACGGCTTGGCCGGGCACCAGGCGCAGGTCGGCGCCGATCATGCGCAGGAAGTCGATCTTCTCCTGCGACTGGGTCTCCGGCATGACGATGACGCTGCGATAGCCGCGGGCGTTGCCGACCAGGGTCAGGCCGATGCCGGTGTTGCCGGCGGTGCCCTCGACGATCGTGCCGCCCGGCGCGCAGCGTGCCGCGCTGTTCGGCGTCGGTGATGATGGCGAGCCCGGCGCGGTCCTTGACCGAGCCGCCGGGGTTCATGAACTCCGCCTTGCCCAGGATGGTGCAGCCGGTCGCCTCCGACGCGCGGCGCAGCTTGATCAGCGGCGTGTTGCCGATCGCGTCAGCCAGGTCGTCCTGGAAGCTCGTGCCGTGATAAACGGCTGTCATCGGATGTCCCCTCTTTCCGCAACGGAGCGGTTAGCTATGGTTCGAGAATGTCGCGCCAACCCAGACCTGGGAAGCCCTGAAAAGCCGACCCCAAGGCGCAGCTTGGTCGATGTGCGCACGGATGCGGAGTGGAATTTCGTCGGCTTGCCGGACCTGCAGGCGGCGGGCAAGGAGACCCTGCTGATCCCCTGGCAGGTGTATCCGACGATGCAGCGCAACGCCGGCGTTCGAGGACAACCTGCGAGCGGGCCGGGCCTGACGCCGGAGAACGAGATCTATTTCCTCTGCCGCAGCGGCGTCCGCAGCCTGGCCGCGGCCGAGGCCGCCCAGGCGGCGGGATTTCCGCACGTGTTCAACGTCGCCGACGGGTTCGAGGGGCCGATCGACGCCGAGGGACATCGCGGCAACGACGCCGGCTGGAAGGCCGAGGGCCTGCCGTGGCGGCAACGATAACGAGACGGAGGGGGGGCATGTACACGTTCTATCAGTCGCCGGGCTCAAGCTCGATGGCGGTGCATATCGCGCTGCATGAAGTCGGCGCACCGTTTCAAACGAAACGGATCGGCTTCGCCGAACGCGACAAGGACCCGCCGGAGTTCCGCCGCTTCAACCCTGAGGGCAAGGTGCCGACGCTGGTGATCGAGGGCCGCCCGCTGACGGAGGTGGCCGGGTGTCTGTATTACTTGGCGCATGCCTATCCGCGAGGCGAAACTGTTTCCGTTCGGCGACGTCGAGGCCTCGGCCCGCGCCATCTCCTGGATGTCGTTCATCGCCTCCACGGTCCATCCCGCTCGGCGTCAGGGTGAGGACCATGCGCGCACGATCTATGGCATCGCCGATCAGCGCCTGGGCGAGCAGACCTGGGCGGTGGGGGATTATTCGATCGCGGACATCCACTTGTTCCGGCTGTTCTGGCGCTTCGGGCGCGGGCTGGCGGAGGGGACCGGGTCGTTCCCGAACCTGACGCGGCATTATGAGCAGATGCTGCAGCGGCCGGCGGTGCGGAAGACGTTGGAGGTCGAGGCAGCGGAGGGTTACGCGTTGCCTTGAGCCTGCGTGAGGGGGCGCTGTGACAGAGGCCGCAGGCTGCGGTTTCTGCCACAGGCCAACCGTCTTAACGGCTGCAATCTTCGATTGTTTCGCACGGAGACGGGCGCTGCGCGCCTTTGCAGGAGGGCCGGAGTTCACGGAGGCGTTGCAGATCCGTTCCCGGCTTTGATCCGCTCGATCGTGCCGGGTTGGGCCGGTTGGGTGATACGCATCGCGCTCGAAGAGCGCTTTGCCAGATTCCGTCCGCTGGAAGAACCCGGCAGGTGGCGTACCGGCGCCGAGACAACATCTTCCGTGATCTTTTGCCCTGCCGTCAGTCCGCGCAGCGGACGCCTCCGTGCGAAACGGTGGAAGCCGGCCAGGGAGACTGGCCTGGCCGTATAACACGGCGTCGTCTGTACGATTCCGAGCTTATGCGGCTTTGGCGGGCATCGCCTGCTTGCGGCGGCGCTCAGCCAGCCGCTGTTCCCGGCGGCGCTGCTTCAGTGCCTCGGTCCAGGTGATGCCGTTCGCCTCGGCGTAGGCGGCGACCTTGGCGTTGTCCTCGATCAGGGCGACGGTTTTATCGATGCGGGGTGATTCGGCCTCGGGAAGCGGGTCGGCGTCCTCGATGGGGTCTTGCTGCCGGGCTTCCCGCAGCTTCTCCAGCCGGCGTTCGGCTTTCTCGGCCTCTCGGCTCAGGCTGACGGCCCCGGTGCGCAGGCGCAACACGCGGGTCAGCGGCATCTCCGGGTCGGCGGCTTGCGCGAGAGCCTCGCCGGCCTGCAAGCTGAAACTGATGATCCGAGCGGCGAGGCGGAGTTCGGCTTCGGTCCGCGGGTCGTAGGCGCTGAGCGTCCCCGCGGCGGCGTGGCGCGCGACCTCCATGTCGCCACCGGCGCCTTGCAGCAGGAGCAGGGCGACCTGATGGAGGATGGTCTGAAGGAAGGCTTCCGGGAGGTCGGCGAGGGACATGGCTGAACCTGTGTTTTGGGGCGTTTCCCGGTATATAGGTTTATTTTCTTTTATGAACAAGGATTATTTGCCCGCCCGTTCCGGATGTAGTCCACGCGTCCGAGGCTCGGGCGAAGTGCCCTTAACCTTAATGGCGCTTCGCAGGCGATGGCCGATGGCTTGACGAGGGCGCGAGCCGACGGCTCCGGGGTTTCAGTTGCTTAGTGAGATCCAATCAGGACGAAAATTCCGGCGTGGTTTTTCTTGCCAGTATGAAGGCGATTGGCTTGGCTGCCCAATGATCCGATTAGAGGACGTGTAGCCCACAATGGAAAAGCGAGGCGGAGTGGGGTATTATTATGACTATGAACGATGTCGAATTTTTCGATCAGATGGTTATGCCAACCGTCGACGAGTTTTCAAAGTACCCCGGTGACATCCGCCGGGTACGCAAGCGTGTATCGCTTTGCAGTCGATGGCCGAGCACTATTTTCGCCACAATATATTAGACCCGAATAAGAGTGAAAAAGATATCCGGACCTTACTTGCAGAATTTAAGAGGTCGCTACGAATGGAGAATTGGTCATATGATCAAGTCATGGATATTGCCAATGGCACCAAGCATGCGAAGAAGCGCTTTGATGACTTAACCCTCCAAGCGCCCGCCGAGTGTGGCGTTCTGCGATGCGGATTTCCGATATCGTCCGAGCCGTATGTGTTCATAGACGGTGACTACACGTGGTTACTTTGCCAACTCACGGAACATGTGGCAGAGGCTTGGAAAATCAAGCTCAACCTAAAATGAAATCGCTTTCGTTTAGGTGAGATGATAGGGACTGAGTGCCAATGGCAACGATTTGACAACTTAACAAGTTAGAAACATAGTGGCAACCTTATCCACGCACGGAAGAATGGCCATGGCGTTCAAACCTGGAGATCGGGTTCAACACCTTCTGTCCGGCATCCCCAGAATTGTGGAGAAGGTCGATGGAGACCAGATCACGTGTTCCTGGTTAGACCCAAAATGAAACATCAAACGGGACACATTTCCAGCCAGTTCCCTAAAACCCGCCAAAAGTAGGCGCCCGATCCAAGTGCGATTCTAACAGCCTTTCGAGCTAAATCGTGCTCGGGGGAAAGGTGGCGTTATGCGAGTCGGTCGTAAACCGACAAATGGTCAGTGGGAAGATTTCACCGACGAACGCATCGCTACGATTAAGGGCGAAATCGCCAGCATCGAGAAAACCATACAGTTCGCAGGTGCTCGATATGCTGGGCCGATTACAGAGAATTCCAACCAAATCGTGTGGTGGCGTTTGCTACATGGTGTCGCCGAATACCGCATCGATCTGCGTTCATCCGCGTTCATCTGCGGTTGATTCCCTTTGCGAACCGGCACAATCGAATCCGTCCCGAGAGAAGCAGTTCAACCGCAGATGAACGCGGATCAACGCAGATGGTCGGTCACTTCTTTGGCAAACTCTTGCAGTTTCGTGCGATCGATACTCGCTACGATAAGACCGCCCGCAACTCCTCGCCGCCATCCACCTAGCCGCCACTTAATTGACGACACGCCCTAGGTTGCGGTTACCGCAGGCACGTTACCTCTCGCTCCCGCATCATGCATATATCGCTGTAACGGCGACAGTCGATACGAGATCACCCGCCGCCGTCACCGCCATGCCCGCCGACAACGCGGCCAGCCTGTTGATGTGACGCTAACGGCGCCAGAACCCGCAACACCGTCATCCACGGGAACCGCGTATCCAGCACCACCCCGTCAGGCGTCGCCAGCCGTCCATCCTGCGTGACCGGCACTTCGTTCATCGTCACCGAATCCTGCACGTTCCCGCCGATCACCTTGATCGAACCCGGCGTGCTGGTATCCACGACGATATCGCAATGCGAGGTGAACAGTCCCGGTGTCGGCAGGTCCTCAAACCGCAGCCCGTTCGCCGATCCGCGACCGAAACATACGAGGTCGCCTGGCTGCGGTGCATAATCCTGCAGCCGCTCCGCCGACACCAGCCATTTCGATGTCTTACCCAACGAAACCTCCCGCGCGGCATTGATGTAGACGGCATGATCGGCAGAGTAGGGGAAGCGTGAGCCGGCGCCGGCGATCCGGAACACATAAGAAATGAACGCTGCCGACCAGGCGAAGTCGCCGTCCTCATCCGCGCGGAAACACCTGGCCATCGCCGTCATGCTTGCCGGTCCAGCCGATTTCCGGCGAGCCGGCATCGAGGCCCAGCCACCAGTATTCGCCGACGCGTTGCCACAGCCCCTCTTCGCGCTCCGGCTTGACACCCGCGTGGCTTCTCCCTCGGGGTCGGCCATGGTCTCGCCGAACAGCCGCCACTCCCGCAGCGCGATCGCAACGACCGCGGCGCGCGAGAACGGCTCGAAGGGCACTTTGGCAAAGGGTGGAACATGCGCGTCGGGCATCGTCGGTTTCACACAAGCCGTTAGAATCAGCGGCGCCAGAATTGGCAGCCAGCGCAGAGCGTAACGGCGCAGGCAGCCGTGCCGCCAGGGTGAAGCGCAAGCGTGTCAGCCTTTCGCCCGAGCGGTCTGGGCCATGCGGACGAGTTCGGCGCGGACATCGGCGGGGGTTTTCACCGGCGCCGACCAGGCGAAGCGCCGCACCTGCTCGCCTTGCGCCAGATCGAAGCCGTCGATATCGGCGGTGACCATCCGCCAATCTCCCGGCTGCACCGGCGATCGCCGCCAGCGCGTCGGGATGGTCGTGGTTGCAGTGGCGTGATGATGCCGTCCTCGGCGGCCAGGATCGCCGCCACCGCCGCGGCATCGGGCAGCAGTTCGCGCCGCGTTCAGCCGCAGTGCCCGAGCGAAGCCGCCGACCAACAGCGCCTCGGCCGGCGATCATGCGCCACAGGCCGAAATCGCCGAAATCGGCATACAGCGACGCATAGGGATGCATCGCCAGATAGCGCGCCTTCAGGGCACCGTCCTGGACCGGCTCGGCCACGCCGGTCACCGTCACGCGCGGCGCGGTCTGCGGATTGGCGCTCTCCGGCGCGCCCATGACCAGGATCGAGCACCGCCGTCCGCGCATCAGATGCCGCGTGTGCTCGCGACAGGCGCGACAGCAGCAGCAGGAGCGACAGATCGGGCGCGCAGGCCGGCGTCACCAGGGAGGCGAACGGCTGGCCCCATCGGCGCTGGTCGCCAGCGTGCCGACCGCGGCGGCGCGGAGCAGGCATCGGGCGGCCCATGCCGCATCGAACGTCGCGGCTGATCGGCTGCCATGTTTCGTTCACTCCTCGTCCGCAATCCGCCACAATCAGTGCCTATATGGACATGTCATGAAGCGCCAGCATGATCCACCGACCGATCCAGCGAGCATAGGAACCGCCATGAAGCAGACGATCGCCCTGGTCGACGACGACCGCAACATCCTCACCAGCGTGTCGATGACGCTGGAGCAGGAAGGGTTTCACGGTCCGCACCTACACGGACGGGGAGAGCGCGCTGCAGGGCCTGACCGCCCAGCCCGGCGGACCTCGCGGTGCTGGACGTCAAGATGCCGCGCATGGACGGGATGGAGCTGCTGCAGCGCCTGCGCCAGCGCAGCTCGATGCCGGTGATCTTCCTGACCTCGAAGGATGAGGAAGTCGACGAACTGATGGGCCTGCGCCTCGGCGCGGACGATTACATCACCAAGCCGTTCAGCCAGCGCCTGCTGCTCGAGCGGATCCGCGCGTTGCTGCGCCGCAATGAAGCCGGCAAGGCCGAGGGCTCCGGCACCGCGCCCGGCGGCGTCATGACCCGCGGCGATCTGGTGCTGGACGAGACCAAGCATCAATGCCTCTGGAAAGGGCAGGACATCCAGCTGACGGTCACCGAGTTCCTGCTGGTCAAGGCGCTCGCCGCGCGTCCCGGCATGGTGAAGAGCCGCGATCAGTTGATCGATGCGGCGTATGGCGAGAACATCTACGTCGACGACCGGACGATCGACAGCCACGTCAAGCGCATGCGCAAGAAGTTCCGCACGGGCGACGACGAGTTCAACCAGATCGAGACGCTCTACGGTATCGGCTATCGTTACAAGGAGCACTGATTGCCCGATGGCGGCCATCCCTCGCGTGCGCTGACGCGGCGGCGCGACCGGCAGGCGCTTTCGCCAGCGCTGGGTGTCGCCGTTGCTGCGGCGCATTCTGCTGGTCAATGCCTTGCCGCTGGCGCTGCTGGTCGTGGCGCTGCTGTATCTCGACCAGTATCAGAACGGGTTGCTGGAAGCGCAGGTCGCGGCGCTGCGGGAGCAGGCGCGGGTCTTTGCCGGGGCGATCGGCGAAAGCGCGGTCCGCACCACCGATCCGGACAATCCGCATCTGGTGCCGGAAATCGCCGCGTCGCTGCTGCGCCGCCTGACCGAACCGACACCGGACGCGCAGGCGCAGGCTCTATGCGCCGGACGGCACGATCCTGGCCGATTCCCGGCTGCGCGAGGGGCCGACCGGCACGGTCACCACCGAACCGCTGCCGCCGCCGCTCGATCACGGGCCGTTCTTGCCGCGCCATCGGCAGGATCTACGACTTCGTGCTGTCGCTGCTGCCGCACCAGCGCGCCGACGACGCTGGTCGATCTCACGCCGACCGCCGGCGGCCCCGACTGGCAGCCGGACGTGAAGGAGGAACTGCGGCTCAACAGCGCCGGCAACAGCCGCGAAACGCCGCCCTATATCCGCCGCACCCTCGACAACCGCCTGCTGGTCACCGTCGCCGTCCCGGTGGAGCGCGACAAGCACACCGTCGGCATCGTCTCGCTGACGCGGGAGGCGCGGGAGGTCGACGAGAGCCTGTTCACCGTCCGGATGTCGATCCTCGCGCTGTTCGGCCTGGCGCTGGCGCTGACCGTGCTGCTGTCGTGGTATCTGTCGCTGACCATCGCGCGGCCGATCCTGCGTCTGGCCGAGGCCGCGGCCGACATGCGGGAAGGGCATGGCCGCTCCGGCAGCGTGCCCGCCGTCGCTGCTGCGCCGGCGCGATGAGGTCGGCGAGCTGGCCTCGGCCCTGTCCGATAGCGCCGCCGCGCTGTGGGCGCGCATGGACGCGACCGAACGTTTCGCCGCCGATGTGGCGCATGAGATCAAGAACCCGCTGTCGTCGATCCGCAGCGCGATCGAGACGCTGCCGCGGATCGAGGATCCCGGCCGCCAGCGCCAGTTGCTGACCATCATCGGCGCAGGACGTGGTGCGGCTGGACCGGCTGATCAGCGACTGTCAGCGACGCGTCGCGCCTGGATGCCGAGATGTCGCGCGTCACCGCGCGGCCGGTCGATGTGGTGCCGATCCTGCGCACGTTGCAGGAACTCGATGACGCGACGCGCGATCGGACAACGATCCGAGGCTGGAGGTGGTGGCGCCGCCGGCGGGCATGGCGGTCTGGGCGGTCGAGGACCGGCTGGTGCAGGTGCTGCGCAACCTGATCGGCAACGCGCAGTCGTTCAGCCCGCCGCAACGGACGGATCATCGTGCGGGTCCGCGACGCCGGCGCGATGGCGGAACTGAGCGTGGAGGACGAAGGGCCGGGAATTCCCGATGCCAACCTGGAACACATCTTCGACCGGTTCTATTCCGAGCGGCCACAGAGCGAGAGTTTCGGGCAGCATTCCGGGCTTGGCCTGTCGATCAGCCGGCAGATCGTCGAGGCGCTGCACGGCCAGATCTCGGCCGAGAACCGGCGCGACGCCGCCGGCAAGGTGCTCGGCGCGCGGTTCATCGTGCGATTGCGGAAGGCGTAACCCAGGGCCTGTCCACGGGACGTGGTCCATGAGACGTGGTCCGACGGGATGGTCAACGGGCGTGCTCCCGGCGAGTAACACGCGGGGCAGCGGCTGACGACGCCGGACCGTCCGCTGCTGACGCCGAATACGCACGCATCATTGGCGCAACTTATCGTGCACTTCGAACATCCGCGGTCGAACATGGTTAAATGAGCGGCATCCTTTGAAGTTTGGGAGGCACCCATGCCGTTCGATGGACTTGGATACGTCGCGACTGAGCCGAAGGCTTCGATCTGCAGCAAAGGTATCGCTTTGGAATCGGATCGGTCAGTTTGTCCGCGGTGCCGCTGGCACGCCGAAGCGACTGCCGCCTGTTGCGTTTCAGCCGCTCCCGCCTGGCCAGGCGGACAACACAACGCTGCAGGTGCTGACGATCGGCCGAGCGCTGATCGAGGACCGGAAGGATTGGGTGCAGCGCCGCTATGAGACGCGGGATGGCCGTCGCTGCGCCGTCGGCGCCCTGCGTGGCGCCGCCCGGCTGCATGAACCTGCAGGGGCCGCAGACCGGGGCCAACACGATGCTGCTGTCGGTGGCGATGAGCCGCGGCTTCAACGACATCGAAAGCATGAACGACAACTCCAGCCATCGTCAGGTCCTCTCGGCCTTTGACGAGGCGATCGCTCGGGCACGCACGTAGCCCCGAAGCGCCGATAGCTGATGCCGCCGCCCGGACTCTCCTTGCGGCTTCCGGGCGGCTGATCGTTTCGATCGCATCCTGGCCCGGAGGGGCGTAACGGAGGGGACGCTCGTTACCACCTGGAGCAGGCGTGACATCGCTTTCGCTCAGCCATCCTGCTCCAGGTGTTTGTTTGATCGCGAATCAGATCCGCAATGCGACTCCGGTCATACGCTGTTCTTTGCCGCATCGATCTGGCAGCCTCCGGTCATCACGCTGGTTGTTTGATCGCGCGATTCAGACCTCCGGCGATTCCGCCTCCGGTCATCACGCTGGTTGTTTGGTCGCGTGATTCAGACCTCCGGCGATTCCGCCTCCGGTCATCACGCTCGTTGTTCGATCGCGCGATTCAGGCCTCCGGCGATTCCGCCTCCGGTCAATCGACGCATCGTTGGTGTCGTGATCAGCAGCGCAATTCAGGCCTCCGGCGCTTCCGCCTCCGGTCATCACGCTGGTTGTTTGGTCGCGCGATATTCAGACCTCCGGCGATTCCGCCGTCCGGTCATCACGCTGGTTGTTTGGTCGCGCGATGTCAGACCTCCGGCGATTCCGCCTCCGGTCATCACGCTGGTTGTTTGGTCGCGCGATCGACCTCCGGCAATTCCGCCTCCGGTCATCACGCTCTATGCGATCAAGCCGGCGCCATGACGGAAACGCTCAGCGACCCGGTTCCTTCACCGGTCGCCAGTTTCGGCCATCTCTGGCGAGCAGGGCATCGGCCTCCGCCGGGCCATCACTGCCGGAGGCATAGGTGGGGAAGCTCTCCGGCTTCTTCTTCGACCAGTCATCCAGCACGTCGGCCACGACGCGCCACGTTTCCTCGACCATATCGGCTCGGTTGAACAGTGTCTGGTCGCCGATCATGACGTCGTAGATCAAGGTTTCGTAGCCGATATTCGGTTCTTTCGGGAACCAGTCGGCATACTTGAACGCCATCCGCACGGCCGCCAGGTCGACGACCGGGCCCGGCCGCTTGACCTCGAACTGCAAGGCAATGCCTTCCTCGGGCTGGATCTGCAGCAGCAGCCAGTTGGGCGGCAGTGCCGCGACGTCGGTGTCCTCGAACGGCGCGAAAGGCGCCGGCTTGAAGCGAATGGCGATCTCCGTCATCGCGCCGCGACATGTGCTTGCCGGTGCGCAGGTAGAACGGCACGCCGGCCCAGCGCCAGTTGTCGATGGACAACCGCATGGCGACATAGGTCTCGATCGCCGAGTCCGGGGCGACATCCTTTCTCCGTGGACGATACGCGCCTGATCGTATTGGCCGCGCACGGCATCCTCGGGTGCCACGGTGCGCAGGCCGAGAAGACATCGGTTTTGCGGCTGCGGACCGCTTTCGCATCGAACCCCGCCGGCGGCTCCATCGCCACCATCGCCAGAAGCTGGAAGACGTGGTTCGGGATCATGTCGCGCAGCGCGCCGGTCTTTTCATAGAACCGGCCGCGGGTTTCCACGCCCACCGTCTCGGCCACGGTGATCTGCACGTGATCGATGCGGTCGCGGTTCCAGATCGGCTCGAACATTCCGTTGGCGAAGCGCAGCGCCATGATGTTCTGCACCGTTTCCTTCCCAAGGAAATGATCGATGCGGTAGATCTGGTGCTCCTCGGCCGCCGCGCAGGATCGTCGCGTTCAGCGCCTTGGCCGAGGCCAGGTCGTGACCGAACGGCTTTTCGATCACCACGCCGCCGCCAGCGCTCCGGATGGGTGCCGTCTTCGTCCCAGTTCTCCTCGAGCAGTCCGGCCTTGCCCAGGGCGGTGACGACGGGGCCGAAGAAGCGGTCGGCGACGGCCAGGTAGAACAGGCAGTTCCCCCGGTCTCCTTGCTCCTGGTCGAGATGCGGTCTTCAGCGTCTCGATAGGTCGTCGTCGGTCAGGTCGCCCTTGATATAGGCGATGCGGCCGGTCAGACGGTGCCAGGTGTCCTCATCGATGTTGTCGATGCGGCTTTCGCTGGCTGCCTTGCCGACGAAGCTTTCCATCATCGTATGCAGGCTGTCGCGCCAGCGGTCGGCGTCGAGGTCGGCCAGGTCGACCCCGATCAGGGCGAAG
This sequence comes from uncultured Alphaproteobacteria bacterium, assembly GCA_963771475.1. GTDB lineage: Bacteria > Pseudomonadota > Alphaproteobacteria > Acetobacterales > Acetobacteraceae > Rhodopila. Next base: position 51,301 of record CAVYTN010000033.1, read on the forward strand.
TGCTCCGGCAGCAGGCCGGTCGTCGCCAGGTTGTACAGCGCCGGCACCAGCAGCCGCTTCGTCAGATCGCCGCCGGCGCCGAAAATCACCATGGCGCAGGGTCCGGGCGGTTTGGCCGATCGGCGCGGCGGGGCACTGCAGCACTTCAGCGGTCGGCGCGGCGTCGTTCATCGGACCGCTGCCTGCGGAAGGTCCGGACACGCTGGACCTTCAGGTTGCGGTTAACTTCACGTTCAGGCCGGCTTGTACCAGGCCGGCTTGCGCTTCTCGCGGAACGCGCTGGTGCCCTCCCGCCCCTCCGGCGAGTGGCGCTGCGTCCAGCCCTCATGGGACAGCATCGAGACCTGCCGCTCATCCAGCAGCAGCCCGTTGGCACCCAGGAAGCTGCTCTTGGTCATCGCGATGGCGGTCGGGCCGCCGAGGAAGATCGCGTCGAGCACGGACGGCCAACTTTGCCTCGATGTCCTCGGTTGCAACCACCTCGTGGATCAAGCCGATGCGTTCGGCCTCGCGCGCGTCGAAGCGTTCGCCGGTCAGGGCGTAGCGGCGGGTGTGGCGCAGCCCGATGGCGTTGACCATGTGGGTGGAGATCGGCGTGGGCGCGACGCCGACGCGGATCTCGGTAATGCCGAACTGCGAGTCCGGCGTGGCGAAGGCGACATCGACGCAGCAGACGATGCCGACGCCGCCGCCGAAGCAGGCGCCGTGCACCAGGGCGATGGTCGGCTTGGGAAACTCGTTCAGCAACTGCATCGCGCGCGTGGTGGCGACCGAGGCGGCGTAGTTCTCGGCCGGCGGGTAGGCGGCGACCTCGTTCAGCCAGCGTATGTCGGCGCCGGCCTGGAAATGCTTGCCGGCGCCGCGGATCACCAGGCAGCGCACCGACGGATCGGCGGCAAGCCGCGTCAGGCCGTCGATCACGCCGTCCAGCAGGGCGGCGTTGTAGGCGTTGCCGACCTCCGGCCGGTTCAGCGTGACGGTGGCGACGCCGCGTGCGTCGACGGATAGCAGGACGGGGGTCTCGGTCATGGGCGGGTTCCGTGGTGGACGTTTTCGCCGGCAGAGTGACGCAAAGGCGGATGATGACAAGGGGCCCCCATTGGTGGGCCCCATTGGCGTGACGAGGAGGGGCCGAGCGGGCTTACGCGGCAAAGCGGCCGAGGATCTCCGCCGGTGCGACGCCTGCCTCCCGCATTGCACGCAGGGTCGCCGCCCGGTCGCGTTTAGCAAGCCGGCGGCCGGTATCGTCGGTCAGAAGGTGGTGATGCGCATAACCGGGTTCCGGCCAGCCCATGAGCGTTTGCAGCAGCCGATGCAGATCGGTCGCCGGTTGCAGGTCGACGCCCCGGGTGACCAGCGTGATCCCCTGCAGTGCGTCATCATGCGTGACGCAGAGGTGATAGCTCGCCGGCGCGTCCTTGCGCGCCAGCACGACATCGCCAAAGCGTTCGGGGTGACAGGGCAGGCGACATCCTGGCTCCCATCCTGGCTGCCCTTGGCCTTCCTCGTGATACGTCAGTCCTGGCCGGTAGGCTGCCTGCATGTCCAGCCGCAGGGCGAATTTCTCCCCCGCCGCGATGCGGTCCTCACGTTCGGCTGGCGACAGGCGGCGGCAGGTGCCGGGATAGAGCGGTGCGCCGTCCGGCCCATGCGGTGCGGCAGCGGAGGCAGCGACCTCCCGCTGGATATCCGCGCGCGTGCAGAAACACGGGTAGAGCAGACCCATGCCGGCCAGATGATCGAGGGTGGCCTGATACGCCGGCAGATGCTGCGACTGCACCCGCACCTCACCGTCCCAATCGAGGCCCAGCCAGGCCAGGTCTTCCAGGATGGAGGCGGCGAATTCGGGTCGGCAACGGTTCGGATCGATATCCTCCAGCCGGACCAGGAATCGCCCATTCGCCTGGCGAGCACGCCGCCATCCGCACCAGGCCGAGAACGCGTGGCCGAGATGCAGATGACCGGTGGGGCTCGGGGCGAAACGGGTGGTCGGGTTCATTTACCGCCGGCCTCGTCTTAGGATCGGTGGGAATAGCGAAAGGGAAGACACATGGCAGGTCTAGATGCGCTGCGCTGGGGACCGGCGTCAAAGGCGACGCCGCGGCAATTGGTGGTGCTGTGCCATGGCCTCGGCGCCGACGCTCACGACCTGATCGACCTGGCACATGCCTGGGCTGATGCCTGCCCGGACGCCGTGTTCGCCTCGGTCGACGCGCCGTTCCGTCACGATTCCGGGTTCGGGCGGCAGTGGTGGAGCGTTGCCGACCGGACGCCCTCGGTGATGGAGGCCGGGGCGCGCACCGCCATGCCGTATCTGGATGAATTCATCGACGCTGAATGCGCGCGGGTCGGGGTCACCGACTACGCGATCATGGGCTTCAGCCAGGGGGCAATGATCTCTCTGTTCACCGGCCTGCGGCGCAAGGCGGCGCCGCGGGCGATCCTGGCGTATTCCGGGGCGCTGCTGGCGCCCGAGACGCTGGCCGGGGAGCTGGCCAACAAAGCGCCCGTGCTGATCGTGCATGGAGAAGCGGATGAGGCCGTGCCGGTCTTCCGGTCCAGAAGACGCCGAGGCGGCGTTGCAGGCTGCCGGCGTGCCGGTTGACGCACATTACATCCCGGGGCTTGGGCATGGGCTGGACGACACCGGCCTATCGCTGGGGGCGTTGGCGCTTCAGCGAGGGTTCGCTGCGGGCGGGTAGCTGGGGCCGCGTGAGGCCGAAAGGCGGGTCGAAGCCAAGGACGGCGAATGCCCGCTCTCGGTGCTGCGCGTGCCCGCGAAGTCTCCTCCGAAAGCCCCGGTGACCGGGTAAATCGAGCGCGACAATGGCATGTAATTGATTTTGATCAATTACTATCATTCTGGCGCAGCGCTCAACTCGATTGCAGGGAAGAGGAGGTGGATAATGGGCGTTCGTATTGTCGGCAGCGTGGCGCTGGCCCTGGCGGTTGGCGTTGGGATACTACCCGCTGCGCAAGCGGACGAGGCATACGCGAAGACCCGGATGAAGGACATGTCGGACTACATGGCGAAGCAAACCGCCATATCGTTCGGTTACGATTTCGATCTAGAGATCGTCTCCAAGGACCATCAGAAGTTCATGCTCGCGAATTCGGGAACGGTCGATATCGAAAGGCCGGACAAGATTCGCGCAACGCGTGACGGCGGTTTCTCAAACGTCGAGACGATCTTTGACGGAAAGACGCTGACCGTGCTGCACAAGAACGCCAACGCATACGCCCAAGCGGAGGTGCCGGGCACGTTGGATCATCTCGTCGACGCGTTGCGGGACAAGTTTCACAAGCCTGTTCCTGGCGCCGATTTGCTTCTGTCGAATGTCTATGAACAGCTGATGCCGAGCGTCATCGATGTGAAAGACCTCGGCAGCGGCGTGATCGGCGGCACCGAATGTGATCACTTCGCCTTCAGGACTCAGGACGTCGATTGGCAGATTTGGGTTGCGCAGGGCGACCGGCCCTATCCGTGCCGCTATGTCATCACATCGAAACAAGTTGACCAAGCGCCGCAATACAGCGTCCAGGTCAGGGATTGGATGACCGGCAACGAAGTCGTATCCAACAATTTTGCATTTTCCAACGCGACCAACGCCCGGAAGGCAGAAACGACAGATCTCAGCGATACCGATGAATTGCCGAGCAGCATGGGAGGCGGGAAATGAAACTGCAACTGTCACTGCTGTTTGCGTTCGCCGGCTTCGTTGGTCTCATGGCATCGGAGCGGATCGTCAGCATCCCGCACTTCCAGATCATCTCGAAGGCTGAAGCCATCGTTGGAAGGCCCCTTACGCCCGTCAGTGCGGCTGGGGTGGCGCGTCGTACGGCGCGGCGATACTAGGGCGTGTCGTCAATGCGAGTGGTTAATGCAAACTTGACGGCATAAGTCAGCCTTACGAGTCGAGCTCTCCTCGTCAGTCTCGGCAGGAACGGATGAGGCAAGAAGCGCCCGGCGACTGGGCGCTTGGCAACACTTCGTCCCCGCCAGCGCTATCAGCCGGATATATCCATCCGCGTCGGTGCGGCAGCGGCCGATCGCGCTACCGCCCGCCACATAACTCAGGATGCCGCCAGATACTCCATCGCCGCGTCCACACCGCCACGCCCGTGCGGTACGCCCTCAACCCGCAGCCCCATCTCCACCGCCGCCAGCGCGCCCAGCAGCATCGGCTCGTTCAGGTCGCCCAGATGCCCGATGCGGAACATCGTGCCGCCCAGCTTGCCCAGGCCGCCGCCCAGCGAGACATTGAAGCGTTCGCGGATCGTCTTGCGCAGCGCATCGCCGTTGAAACCTTGCGGCATCCGGATCGCGGTGACGGAGTTCGACAGCCGGTCCGGCGAGATGCAGAACAGCTCCGGCCCGTTATTGCCTGCCCAGACGCGTGCGGCTCGCCGCGTGGCCTCGCCTAGGCGGGTGTGGCGGGCGACGACGTTCGTCGAGGCCTTCTTCCTCGATCAGCCGGATCGATTCGCGCAGGCCGTAGAAGATGTTGACCGGCACGGTGCCGATGAAGCTTTTCTGCGCGCGCTTCGCCATCAGGGTCCAGTCGAAATAGAACCGCGGCAGCTTCGCCTTGGCATGCGCCTCCAGGGCCTTTTCGGACACGCCGGTGAAGCTCATGCCCGTCGGCAGCATCAGGCCTTTCTGGCTGCCGCCGACGACGCAATCGATCCCCCAGTCGTCCATGCGGAATTCCAGCGAGCCCAGCGAGGAGATGGTGTCGACCAGGAACAGCGCCGGATGCTTCGCCGCGTCCAGCGCCGCGCGGATGGCCGTAAGCGGGGTCATCATGCCGGTGGCGGTCTCGTTATGGACGACGCAGACGGCCTTGATCGCATGCGCCTTGTCCTCGGCCAGCGCGCGCTCGACATCGGCGATGGCCACGCCGGCCCGCCAGTCGGCGGCGACCATGCGCACCTCCAGCCCGAAGCCGCGCGCCATCGCGGCCCATTCGTCGGAGAAGTAGCCGGACTCCAGCACCAGGACCGTATCGCCGGGCGACAGCAGGTTGGTCAGGCTGGCTTCCCAGGCGCCATGGCCCGAGGCGTTGTACATGAACAGGTGGTGCTGGGTGCGCAGGACCCGCTTCACGCCTTCCCGAGCGGCTTCGTAGATCTCGACGAAATCCGGATCGTTGAAGTCGATGCTGGGCCGGTCCATCGCCCGCAGAACACTGTCGGGAATGTTCGTCGGGCCCGGATTGGCGAAGAATTGACGGCCGCGCGCTTTTGTCATCGATCGGTCCTGCTGTGTTGCTGGGTCAAGGGTTATAGCCAAACTGCAACACCGCAAACCCTCCCTTGTACAAGGGATCTGCCATGCCAGAAAAACGCGCTTTGATCATCGGGGCGTCACGCGGCCTCGGGCTTGGCCTTGCTCGTGGATATCTCGCCCGCGGCTGGGAATTCACCGGCACAGTGCAGGGCTCCGCGGAGAAGGTCGCCTCTTCCGTTGCGGGCCGTCCTGCGCGACACTCTGCGCAAGGCTGACAGGAGGAAACCTGTATGAACACCGCGATCGACGCTGCGCTTGATGCCGCGCTGGGTTTCGCGCCCGATTACGACTCGCCGATCCCGTATATGCGACGGACGCGCGAATATTACACGGCGATCGGCTACACCACGCCGTATCGCTGGGCGCATTTCCTGGCCGCGCCGTTCACGCCGCTGAAGAAGCCACTCAGCCAGTGCAAGGTCGCGATCGTCACGACGGCGGCGCCGTATCAGCCGGACAAGGGCGATCAGGGGCCGGGCGCGGCCTATAACGGCAGTGCCAAGTTCTATCAGGTCTATTCCGGCGACACGGCGCATGACCACGACCTGCGCATCTCCCATATCGGCTATGACCGCACGCACACGACGGCGACGGACTCCAATACCTGGTTCCCGCTGCCGGCGTTGCGCCGGGCGGCCGACGGCCGGGCGGATCGGGGCGGTGGCAGCGCGGTTCCATGGCGCGCCAACCAATCGCAGCCATCGCGTCACGATCGAGACCGATGCGCCGGAAATCCTGCGTCGCCTGCAGGAAGACGACGTCGACGCGGTCATCGTGGTGCCGAATTGCCCGGTCTGCCACCAGACCTGCTCTCTGACCGCGCGCCATCTGGAGGCGAACGGCATTCCGACCGTCCTGATGGGCTGCGCCAAGGACATCGTCGAGCACGCCGCGGTCGCGCGCTTCCTGTTCAGCGACTTCCCGCTGGGCAACAGCGCCGGCAAGCCGCATGACGTCGCGTCGCAGGACCAGACGCTGGAACTGGCGCTGCATCTGCTGGAAAGCGCGGTCGGTCCGCAGACCACGATGCAGTCGCCGGTCCGCTGGAACGCTGATGGCAAGTGGAAGCTCGACTATCTGAACCTGGAACAGATCGGCGAGGAGGAACTGAAGCGCCGCCGTGCCGAGTTCGACCGGCAGAAGGAACTGGCCCGTCCGAACCGGGTCGCGCCGGCGGCGCGCGGGGATGTCGCGCCGGCGCGCGCGGGTCGCGGTAAGGCGGCATGAACGCTTCGCCGGAAGCCCGTCCGTTCGAGGGTGTTCGCATCCTCGATTTCACCCAGGTGCTCGCGGGTCCTTACGCGAGCTACCAGTTGGCGCTGCTGGGCGCCGAGGTGATCAAGATCGAACGGCGGGGCGGCGAGGACATGCGCCGCACGCCGCTGTCGCGCGAATGGGCCGAACGCAACATGGCCTCGTCCTTCCTCGCGGTGAACGGCAACAAGAAAAGCCTGACGCTGGACCTGCAGAAACCGGCGGCGCAGGAGATCGTGCGCAAGCTGGCGGCGAAAGCCGACGTCGTCATGGAGAATTTCCGCGGCGGCGTGATGGATCGGCTCGGTCTTGGCTATAAGGCGCTGTCGGAGATCAATCCGAAGCTGATCTACTGTGCGATCTCGGGCTTCGGGCAGACCGGGCCGTACAGCACCCAGGCCGGCTATGACGGAAAGATCCAGGCGATGTCGGGCATCATGGCGATCACCGGCCATCCCGAGACCGGACCGACGCGCGCCGGTTTCGCGGTGTGCGATATCCTTTCGGGTGCAACGGGGTCGTTCGCGCTGGCATCCGCGCTGTTTCAGCGCACGCATACCGGGCGAGGCCAGTTCATCGACGTTTCGATGCTGGAAGCAAGCCTGGCGTATCTGACGACGCAGGTCGCCGACTTCACGGTTGCCGGGCATCGGCAGAAGCAGGCCGGCAACCAGGCGGTCAGCCGCAAGGTCACTGCCAATCTGTTCCGGGCCAAGGACAGCTATCTGTTGCTGGCGGTGAATGACGAGAAACAGTACCGCGCACTGATGACCGGGATCGGCCGAGCGGATGTGCTGGACGATCCACGCTTTCCCGATTGGTTCGCGCGCAAGGAGCATGAGTCGGAACTGCGTGCCATCATCGAGGAAGCTCTCGCCGCCGAGGATTCCAAGGTCTGGGAGACGCGCCTGAATGAGGCGGGCGCCCCCTGCGCCAGCATCTGGAAGATCGAGGAGATCATCGACCATCCGCAGATCGCCGCGCGCGGCGTGATGCAGACGGTGGAAAGCCCGTGGGGATCGTTGCGGCTGATGGGATCGGGCTTCCAGATGGCGCACGGCGGCGGCCGGCTCGATACAATGGCGCCGGCGCCGGGGGCGGATACGGACACGGTGCTGGCAGGTCTTGGCTACGACGAAGCGTCGATAGCCGATCTGCGGCGGGCGGAGGTCATCTGAGGGGATGGCCCACCCGGGAGCATTCATTACGGCGCATCTGGTTTAAATATCATTTCACTCGGTATAAAACAGTCTCCGGCTGTCGGCGTCCGAGCTTCCTCTCAAGGAATGTTGGCAGAGGTATCGGCAAGGCATTCAGAACTGTTTGGGAAAGGCTTGGCGGTGGCGCCATCCGTTCCAAGATCGTCCAATCCGGTGCAGGACTGATCGAAGCCTCTAACACCTGAAGCAGGATGGCTGAGCATCCTGCTCTAGGATCCGAACCGGATATCCACGCGGCGGACCGAAACGTTCGGCAAGTCACCGGGATCGGTCGTCCCGTTCGCCGTTGTAACGACCCGGTCCGGGCGAACGCCGGCGGCCGTCAGGGCTTTGGTGACCGCATCGGCACGCTGCGCCGACAGACCGTCGACATCCTTCCCGGGATCAGGCGGTGCGGCAATAGCCGGTGACGAACACGGCCTGCGCCGGATGAGCCACGGCGTAGTCCGCCGCGGTGTGCACCGTCGTATTCGCCTGCGCATCCAGATCCGCCGAGTAGGGTCGGAAGTAGACACTATAGTGCGGGCGCTCCCCAAAAAGGGAACAGCCGCCCAGAAGCAGCACAGCGGCGTAAAGACCCAGATGCAGTCTCATAAGACCTCCCTCCGCCGCACACCCGCTCGTGCGGGTCGCATCCCTTCCGGGCATGCGTTGTGCTCGTTGTCGCAACAATCAGACGCAACAGTCAGACGCAACAATCACAAAGTGTCACGCGAAAACCGTTGCGGCGCAACGGCAGCCAGGGTCGCCTCCGGGATCTGGGGCGCGCGGCCGAGAACAAGATCGGCGACCAGCCGGCCGGCCGCCGGTGCGGTCTGGATGCCGTAGCCGCCCTGGCCGACGCACCAGAAGAACCCCGCGCGCGCGACGTCCCAGCCGATCCCCAGGCTGCCGTCGGGCGTGAAGGTGCGCAGGCCCGCCCAGCGATGCTCGACGCGGGAAACCGGAATGTCCAACGCCTGCTGCATACGGTCGATGCCGACGGCGACGTCGATTTCCTCGGGCTGGACGTCGTGCGCATGGGTCGGCGTCGCGTCGGCGGGTGACACCATCAGGCGGGTGCGGGCTTCGGGCCGAGCGTACCACTGCTCCTCGACGTCGATGATCATGGGCCAGTCGGAGACATCGTGCGGCGAGGGGTCGACGATCGCCGCAGTGCGGCGCCGCGGTTCCAGGCCCAAGGGAGCGGCGCCGGCCAGGGCGGCGACCTGATCGCCCCAGGCGCCGGCGGCATTCACGACGATCGGCGCCGGTAGATCGTCGCCGGAGGCAGTCTCGACGTTCCAGACGTCGCCCTGCCGCTCGATCCGGCCGGCGCGGCGCCGCAGGCCAAGTTCGCCGCCGCGGTTGCGCAACTGGCGCAGGAAGCCCTGATGCAGCGCGGCGACGTCGATGTCGAAGGCGTCTTCCTCCAGCCCCGCGGCGCCGAGATAGTCGGGCCGCAAGGCGGGCACCATGGCCAGGGTCTCGGCGGCGGTGATACGGCGCAGGCCGTGGCCGCCGGCGATCGCGGCGTCCAGGGCGGCTTCCTGTGCCGGCGTTGCCAGTAGCAGGACCGAGCGGCGGCGGAACAGCGGGGCCTGGGTGAAGCCCTCCGGCGGGTGTTCGAAGAACGGGCGCGACAGGCGGGTCAGGGCGCGGACGTCGGGTGGGCCGTAGTTCTCGATCCACATCGCGGCGGAGCGGCCGGTGGTGTGGTAGCCGGCGGTGTCCTCGGCCTCCAGCAACGCGACGCGGCGGTCTTCGGACAGGAAGGCGGCCGCGCTGGCCCCCGCCATGCCGGCACCGATGACGATGATGTCGAAATCAGCTGCCATAGACGGCATTCGGCAGCCACATGGCGATGCCAGGCAGGATGGACAGGATGACGACGCCCAGCGCCATCAGGATGACGAAGGGCAGGGTGCCCCAGATGATCGGACCCAGACCGATATCCGGCGCGATGCGGTTGATGACAAAGATATTCAGCCCCACGGGCGGGTGGATCAGCCCCATTTCCATCACGATGCTCATGACGACGCCGAACCACACCAGGTCGAAACCGGCCGCCTTCAGCGGCGGCAGGATGATCGGCGTGGTCATCAGGATGATCGAAACCGGCGGCAGGAAAAAGCCCAGGATCACCACCAGTAGAAGAATTGCCGTCACCAGCAGCCATTTCGACAGATGCAGCCCGACGATCCAGGTCGCCGCACCCTGGCTGATGTGCAGGTAGCTCATCACGTAGGAATACAGCAGGCTCATGCCGATGATCATCAGCAGCATGCCCGACTCGCCCAGGGAGCCACTGAAGATCGGCACGATCTCCCGCAGCCGCCAGGTGCGGTAGACGACGCCGATCAGCACCAGCGCCAGCACCGCGCCCAGACCCGCCGTTTCCGACGGCGTGGCGATGCCGCCATAGAGCGCGCCCATCACGCCGGTCAGCAGGATCAGGAACGGCAGCACCCGCGGTGCCGCCGCCAGCCGGTCTCGCATCGTATAGCGATCCCGGTTCAAGATCGCGCTCGGCCGCCCGCTGTCGCGCGCTGCGCGGTATTCAACGCCCCAGTGCAGCATTGCATAAATGCCGAACAGCACCACCAGCAGCACGCCCGGACCCAGGCCGGCGAGAAACAGCCGGCCCAGAGACTGCTCTGCCGAAACGGCGTACAGGATCAGCACGATCGACGGCGGCAGCAGGATGCCCAGCGTGCCGCCCGCCGCCACCAATCCGGCGGCGAAGCCGGGCGAGTAGCCGCGCGCCCGCATCTCGGGGATGCCGGAACTGCCGATGGCGGAGCAGGTGGCCGGCGACGATCCCGCCATCGCCGCGAACAGGCCGCAGGCGATCGTGATGGCCAGCCCGAGGCCGCCGGGCACCCGGTTCATCCAGGTGTGCAGCGCGTCATACAGGTCCTTGCCGGCCCGCGTCTTGCCGATTGCCGCACCCTTCAGGATGAACAGCGGAATGGTCAGCAGCGTGATGCTGGACAATTCCTCGTAGACCGCCTGCGCGACGGTATCCAGCGAGGCCGGCGGCATGAACAGCAGCATGAACAGCGTCGCCACCGCCCCAAGCGCAAAGGCGATCGGAATGCCGGAGAACAGGAACACCAGCGTCGCCCCGCCATAGGCGAGGCCCATCGTCAACGTATTCACGCGCGCCGCCCGAACTGAAGGGTCTGCACCAGCAACTGCAGCGCCAGCAGGATCATGCCGTAGGCCATGCAGCCATAGGGTATCCATAGCGGCGGTCCCCAGGAGGATGGCGTCGTCTCGCCGTCGTCCCACGCCTCTTTCATCAGCGCCCAGGATTTCCACGCAAAGAACGCAACGAACAGCAGCGCCACGAAGTCCGCCAAAAACCGCCTCACCCGCTCGGCACGCGGTGGCAGCACATGCGAGAGCGCGTCGATCCCGACATGGCCACGCCGAGCCTGCGTCCAGGCGGCGGAGGCGAAGGTGGCGCCGATCAGGAGGAAGACCGACAGTTCATCCTGCCAGTTGCTGGCGGCGCCGAGGAAATAGCGGCCGATCACCTCCCACGTCAGCACGATGCCGGCGGCCATGATGGCAAAGGCGCTGCCGATGGCCATCAGAAGGTTGATCACGTCCAGCAGGCGCTGGACAGGCGCCAGGAGGACAGATGCCAAAGGGCCGGCGACGGCTTCGCCCGGCTCGAAGCTGTCGGGCTCGATCGCGGCGGTCATGCTAGCCCGCTGATCCCTGTGCGGAGTTTCCGGGGAAAAACCAGAGGGACCGATGACCGGAACAAGACCGGCCACGATATGGGCAGGGGCGAGGATAGATGGGTCCTCACGCACAACGCAGGCACTGGCACCTCAAATCCTCTCGTAAGCGTTCTTATTCGCAAAAGCCGGCGGTTGTATCTCATGGCGCGGGCCGAAGGGAAAGCCCTTTCGTCCGTGTGGCCGCCCCCCCTTGCCGCAGGGCGGCGAACGGGTAACCATGCGTCGGCTTCAAGGGACGGGGAGAACGGCCATGGTCGATCTGTTCATCCGCGGCGACACGGTGGTGACGCCGCAGGGCGTCGGCGCCTACGACATCGCGATCGCCGGCGAGAAGATCGTCGCCGTCGCCGCGCGCGGCAGCTTCCCCGTGCCGCACGGCGCGCGGATGATCGACGCCACCGGCAAGATCGTGATGCCCGGCGGGATCGATCCGCATGTGCACTGCAAATGGCACCTGCCCAATCCGGACGGCAGCGCCGGCCTGACCGAACCGCCCGATGTCGTCAGCAAGGCCGCGGTGCATGGCGGCACCACGACGATGATCGACTTCACCCGCGCCTCGCAGGGCGCCAACGTGCGGGACGCGATCGAAAAGCGCGAGGAGGACTGGAAAGGTCATTGCGCCTGCGACTACGCGCAGCACATCATGGTCGAAGGCGCGCTGCCGGTCGATCTGCCCGGCCAGATCGGCGAGGCGATCCAGGCCGGCTTTCCGACGGTGAAGATCTTCACCACCGACATCACGCCGAGCCGCAAGGGCCGCATGGTCGATTTCGGCGACATCTGGGAGATCTTCCAGGTGCTGGCGGCGAACAAGGGCCTCGGCGTGATCCACTCCGAGGACAACGACATCGTTATGCACATGTACGGCAAGCTGATCCGCGAGGGCCGCACCGGCTTCGAGAACATGGCCGAGGTGCACAACACGCTGTCCGAGGATATTTCGTTCCGCCGCGTGATCCGGCTGGCGGAGAAGGTCCCGGGCACCGCGCTGTACATGATGCACGTCTCCGCCGCCACCGGCGTGTCGGCGATCCGCGAGGCGCGGTCGCGCGGCGTGCCGATCTATGGCGAGTCGCTGCACCAGTACATGCTCTACACCAGCGAGGACTACAAGCGGCCGAACGGGCAGATCTATCACACCTATCCGTCGCTGAAGTCGCCGGAGGATCAGGCCGCGCTGTGGGCCGGCACGCTGGACGGCTCGATCAACTGCGTGGCCACCGACGAGATCTGCTGCACGCTGGCGCAAGAAACTGCAGGGCGTCGCGGATCGACGACACCACCGGCGGCAACGCCGGCGTCGAGCCGCGGGTGTCGCTGATGTACACCGAGATGGTCGGCAAGCGCGGCTATTCGCTGACGCGCTATGTCGATCTGGTGTCGACCAACGCGGCGAAGATCATGGGCCTGTATCCGCGCAAGGGCGCGCTGGCGGCCGGGTCGGACGCCGATATCTGCGTGCTCGATCCGGCCGACAAGCGGGTGATCACGCGCCGAGGATCTGCACGAGGCCGATTACACGCCGTGGGAAGGCCGCAAGATGGACGCCTGGCCCTGCCTGACCGTGCTGCGCGGCAAGGTCGTCGTCGAGAACGGCGAGTTCAAGGGCAGCCTGAACGACGGCAAGTGGCAGCACCGCAAGGTCGCCGACGCGATGTTGACCGCCCCCCGTCTTTGATGGCCCACGCCTTGATGGGTCATCAGTGACGGATGCGGAACTGCGCAATCTGCTGATCGACAGCCTGCGTCTGTGGGAGGTCGACGGAAAGGTCACGGTGCGCGACGCCGACGTGGCGATCGAGACACCGGGCGGCGTGTTCACCGTGGCGCGGGCCGATCCCGACCTGCGCCCAGTGCGCTGGTTCTATTCGACCCCGGACCGCGCCGCCGCCGGGCGGCCTCCCCGCGCTGCGCCATCGATCGTTGCGCTGCTGTCGGCGCTGCGGAACGCGATGGAAGGGGAGGGTGGGGATCGGCTGCGGGTGGGGGCTGGTTAGCGCGCTGTGGCGCAGATCGGGTCCGACTGATTAGACGGATTGCGAAACGAGCGGAGCCATGACACTCGCAAGTTTGTCGAAGGAGGCACCGATGACGGCGCTGGACCTGCAAGCATATCTGGACCGTGTCGGTTATACGGGCAGTACGTCACCCTCCTTGGAGACACTGGCGGCACTCAAGCGCGCACACATGATCGCGATCCCTTTCGAGGCACTGGACGTGCTGCTGGGACGCGGTGTCCGCCTGGATCTGGCAAGTCTGCAGGAGAAACTGGTAGGCGCCCGCCGCGGCGGATATTGTTACGAACACACGATTTTGTTTGCTGCGGGTACTGGAAGCACTGGGATTCAAGATCAAACGGCACTCGGCCCGCGTGGTGCTGTTCACGCCGCTCGAGAAATCCTCGGCGACCCACATGTTCCTGACGGTCGATCTGCCGGAGGGGCGGTTCGTTGCCGATCCAGGCTTCGGCGGCCCGGCTTCGACTACGCCGCTTCCGTTGACCGGGGAACACGTGGGCCGGCACCGGATCGTCCGAGACGGCGCGTTGTGGGCGCTGCTTGATAACGGCATCCCGGCCTGGTACTCGACGCTGGCGGAGGATTATGAGATCGATTTCGAAATGGGCAACCACTTCGTTGCGTCGCATTCAAGCTCACCGTTCGTGCAACGGATCCTCATGAGCCGATTTACCGAGAATGGCCGGATCAGTGTGATGAACCGGGACGTCAAGATCATCGACGGCGGGGAGACAAGATCGTACCAGCTGACGAACCGAGCCGAGCTGCGCGCCTTTCTGATAGAGCATTTCGGTTTCGATCTGCCAGCGGTGGAGACGATGCGAGTTCCCGCGATACCGGAGTGGGTCAGGGTCTACATTCAGCCCGGTCGCCGGCGTCGCAATCACCTAGAGCAGGATGACATCGCTTTCGCTCAGCCATCCTGCTCTAGGTGTGTGTTTGATCGCGTGATTCAGACCTCCGGCGATTCCGCCTCCGGTCATCACGCTCTTTGTTTGATCGCGTAATTCAGACCTCCGGCGATTCCGCCTGCGGTCATCACGCTCTAAACCGCTCCAACCGGTAGCGCGGATCAATCGTCTCCCCGTGCAGCATCGCCGCGGCGGTCGATCTGCCCCACCGCTGGTCCCAGCGTGTAGCCGTTCGCGGTGACCACGTTGAAGAATCCGGGCAGACCCGGCGCCTCGCCCAGCAGCGGCGCTCGGTCGATCGCCGGGTTGATCCCGGTCCAGGCGCGCAGGATCGACAGCGACTTCACCGCCGGCAGCGCCTTTTCGCAGACCCACAGATTGCCCTCGATATTCTGCCGCAACGTCTGCGTCCGCCCGGTCGCCGCGTCGAAGGCGCCGAACCAGCCGCCGCCGATCAGGAAGCTGCCGTTCGCCTGCTGCTTCAGCGACAAATGCCGGTTTGCCACCGCCACCAGATGCCGGGTCATCGCCGGCACCGGCTCGGTAACGATCACCTGCTGCACCGTCCCCGTCACCGGCAGGTCGAGCCCAACCATCCGGCCAATCCGAGCGGCCCAGGGCCCGGTGGCGTTGACGACTGTTGCCGGCGGTGACGGCGCCTTTGCTGGTTGTGACCGGCCACGTTGCACCGTCGCGGTCGATCGCCTGCACCTCGGCGCCGCGCAGCAACCGTGCGCCATGCGACTGCGCCAGGGACCGCAGCGCCATCATGCCGCGCAGCGGATCGCCATAGCCCTCGGCGGGGACGAAATCGGCCCCGATCATCCGCTCCGACACCGCGGGCGCGAGGTCGCGGAGTTCGTTATGGCTCAGCACATGGCTTTCGATGCCAAAACGATTCTCCATCGCTGATTTCCGCCGCAACCAGTCGAGGCCGGCCTCGTCCTCGGCCAGCATCAGCCCGCCATTGGTGCGGATACCCAGGTCCTCCCCGAAGGCCGCGCCGATCTCCTTCCAAAGGGCAATGCTGCGCGGGGCGAGCGGCAGCGTGTGCGCGGCGGGGCCACCGTCGGGTGGCGTGTCGTCGGTGAAATCATAGGACAGAAGCTGCACGTGCAGGCTGCCGGCGTTTGCGGTGCTGGCGGCCATCGCGGCCTCATCGCGATCGATCAGCAGCACATCCGCACCGTCGCGGGCCAGGAAATACGCGGTCGACAGGCCGGCCACCCCGCCGCCGATCACCACGATATCCGCCTGCCGGACTTCGACGGGCAGCGGCGGCATCGGATGCAGCACCTGGGCCGGTGCCGGATCGGGCAGCAGAGGGGCGACGAACTCCGGCGCTTCGTGCATCAGCGGGGCGGCCGGCACCGGGCGCAGCGGCGCACGCGGCGCGGCGAAACCTTCGGCATCGGGCGCCTGCGGGCACATGGCGGCGATCGTCGCGGCACAGAAACGTCCCTGGCAGCGGCCCATGCCCGCGCGCGTGGCCTTCTTCAGCGCGGCGACGGATGTCAGTCCGGCTGCCATCTCCTGGCGCAGGCGTGAGGCGGTGACTTCCTCGCAGCGGCAGACGATGGTTTCGTCCGGCACCTCTCGCGGCGGCGCTGCGAAGACCTGCCACAATGCAGTCTGAAAGGCTTCGGCGCGCGCCAGCGCGGTTCGGCTGTCCGGATCGGGCGGTGCCGCAAAACCCAGATCACGCGCTGCCGCCAGCCCGGCCAATCGCCCGCGCGCCTGCGCGACCCGCGCGCCGGCGAAACTGGCGCCGTCACCGACGGCGAAGACGGTCGGCAGACCGGTGCGGCCCTCGGCGTCGGCGATGGTCGCCAGGAACCCCGACGCCCCCCATCCCACAAACCGATGCGGCGCCCCCAGCGCTCGGGCCAGCCCCGTTTCGGGCTGAAATCCGGTGTTCAAGGCGACGATATCGACATCCCAGCGCCGGTTGCCGGCAACGGCCTGCTGCACGCGGCCGTCACCCTCCAGCCGGTCGAGCGATGTCTGCCACAGCACCGGCACGCCGGCGTTTTTCAGCGACAGCAGCATGGCCTGTCCGTCACGCATCAGATCAGGGGCCGCACGCGCCATGCGCAGCATGGTCATCGCCGTCGCGACGCCGGGCGCGGCGCGCCGCCTCCAGCACCGCGACGGGCTTCACGCCGCGCGGCCAGCATTTCGCAGGCAAGCTGCAGGTTCAGCGGCCCGTTGCCGGCGATCAGCACCTTGCTGCCGGGCAGCACGCGCTGGCTCCGCACCAGCGCCTGCAGGCCGCCGGTCGTCATCACCCCGGGCAACGTCCAGCCCGGCATGGGCGTGGGCGCCTCATGTGCGCCGGGTGCCAGGATCAGGCGGCGAGGCCGATAGGTCACCGACTGGCCGCGCACCAGGGCAGCGATCTCGTCCGGTGCGAAGGCGCCCCAGACCAGCGCGTCGTTCTCCAGTGCCGCACCCGCTTGCTCCGCCGCCGCGCGCAGAGAGGCACCGAGCGCGAACTGCTTGTCCGGGGCGGAATCGGTGTGGCTGGGGGCCAGCGGCTTGCCGATACTGACCGCCCGGCGCGTGCCGTTCGTCCAGCAGCACGACGGAGGCCCCGGCCGCCGCAGCCGCAGCGGCTGCCGACAGGCCGGCAACGCCGCCGCCCACGACCAGGACGTCGCAGAGCCGTTCGCCCCCTGCCGGCGGGGCAGGGTGTTCGGCCAGGGACGCGGGAAAGCCGCTCTGCACCACCATGCCCCGTCGGCCGCCGGGGTCATGCAGGCGCGCTGGCCGATCCGGCCGTCGACGGTGACGACACAGTCCCAGCACGCACCCATGCCGCAATGCAGGCCGCGCGGCGCGCCCGACGGCGTGTGGCGGAACGTGGTGACACCGGTCGCGGACAGCGCGGCGGCGATCGTCTCGCCTTCCAGCGCATCGATCGGCGTGCCGTCGAAGGTGAAGGCGATCGGACGGCCCGTCGGGCCGGATGGAGGCATGTTTCAGGCGCATGCGGTCGACTATGCCATGCTTGACAGCGCGGGCCACCCTGCCACCCTGCGCCAAAATGCAGGAGGGAACACCATGCGCTTCGGCCTGATCATCCGCGGCCAGTATCCGCAGGGCGACGACATGCGCGTCCGCCTGAAGGAGGACCTCGACGCCGCCAAATTCGCCGAGGATCTGGGCTATGACGTGATCGGCAAAGGGCTCGCATTACAGTTCGTATCCGTTCCAGTACATCCAGCAAATCCCCTATCTGTGCCAGGTCGCGATGATCGCGCCGAAGCTGCGGCTGTGTCCGGGCGTGGTGCTGCTGCCGCTGCACAGTCCGCTGCATGTGGCCGAGGAACTCGCCTCGCTCGACGTGATGTGCGACGGCAAGCTGATCTTCGGCGCCGGCATCGGCTACCGCGAGGTCGAGTTCAACGCGTTCGGCTCGACCCAGAAACAGTCTGGCAAACGCTTCGAGGAATGCCTGGACGGCGGTGAAGCGCCTGTGGTCGGAAGACTTCGTCACCATGAAGGGCAGCTACTTCGAGCTGGACAATGCCAACTGCACCGTCATGCCGGTGCAGAAGCCGATGCCGCCGGTCTGGATCGGCGCCAACGCCAATGTCGGCATCCGCCGAGCCGCGCGCATGGCGGATACGTGGTTCATCAACCCGCACAACAAGATCGATACGATCGCGGAGCAGATGGAGGTCTACAAGCGCGCGCTGGACGAGGCCGGCAAGCCGTTTCCGGACGAACTGCCGATGGCGCGCGAGGTCTTCGTCGCGCCCACCCGCGCCGAGGCGATCCGACTGGCGCGGCCGTCATCTGGAAGCGAAATACAAGGCCTACAAGGACTGGGGCCAGGACAAGGTGATGCCGACCGGCGACGCGTTCAGCATCGATTTCGAGGATCTGATGAACGACCGGTTCCTGTTCGGCTCGCCGGCCGAGGTGACCGAACAGATCCTGGTGCTGAAGCGCCGTTTCGGGATCAACACGTTGATCTTGGGCATCCATTGGGTCGGCATGCCGGCCAGCCTGGCGATGGAGCAGATGCAATTGATCTCGGAAGAGATCTTTCCCGCGGTGCGGTCGGCCTGACGGCGTGGACCGCCTCTGACGCCAGCCCGACCGCTTGCTCACACTGCCGCCGAAACGGGGAATCAGAATGAAAATCGGCGCCGTCATGTTCTTCACCACGCGACTCCATGCAGCCCGCCGCGCTCGGCCGGGCGACTGGAGGAGCGCGGCTTCGAATCGCTCTGGGTGCCGGAGCACACGCATATCCCGTCTGACCCGCCAGACGCCGTATCCCGGCGGCGGCCCGCTGCTCCGGCCGTATTACGACATCTACGATCCGTTCATCGCGCTGAACACCGCCGCCGCCGTCACGACGAAGCTGAAGATCGGCACCGGCATCGCCCTGGTCGTGCAACGCGATCCGATCGTGACGGCGAAGATGGTGTCCTCGCTCGACCAGCTGTCCCAAGGCCGGTTTCTGTTCGGCGTCGGCAACGGCTGGAACCAGGACGAGATCGAGAACCACGGCACCGCCTTCACCACCCGCCACAAGCTGGCGCGCGAGCGGATCGAGGCGATGAAGGCGATCTGGACCCAGGACGAACCCGAGCTATCACGGCGAATTCGTGAAATTCGGACCGATGAACCAGTGGCCGAAGCCGTTCCAGAAGCCGCATCCGCCGATCATCGTCGGTGGCGCCTTCCCGTATGCCGCGCGCCGCGCCATCGCTTACGGCAACGGCTGGATCCCGCGCGCCGACCGGCTGGAGCATGACGGCATCGGCGTGCGTCATCAGCAAGTTCCGCGACATGGCGACCGAGGCCGGCCGCGATCCCGCCAGCCTGCCGATCACCATCTTCCGCGTGCCCGACGACCTGACGCAACTGCGCTTCTGCCAGGAGATCGGCATCGACCGCATCGTGTTCAGCCTGCCGGCCGAGAAGGCAGGACACGATCATGCCGATCCTCGACCGCTGGGCCGCGGTGAAGCGGGAACTCGGGCTGTATGACCGTCAAGGTCGGCTACCTGCTGCCGACCCGCGAACAGATCATGGAGGGGCGACCGGAGACCGGCCCGCTGCTGGCTCTGGCGGCGCGGGCGCGCGGCGCTGGGCTTCGACTCGGTCTGGGTCGGCGATTCGCTGACCGCACGGCCGCGGCACGATCCGCTGACGCTGCTCGCCGCCGTCGCCGGCCGCGTGCCGCGGCCTCACGCTCGGCACCGCCGTGCTGCTGCCGGCGCTGCGCAATCCGGTGCTGCTGGCGCATCAGGTGGCGACGCTGGACCAGCTGTCCGAGGGCAAGCTGATCCTCGGCGTCGGCTTCGCCGCCGACCGGCCGAATATCCGCGCCGAGTTCGCCGCCGCCGGCGTGCCGTTCGAGCATCGGATCGGCCGCATGCTGGAAGGGCTGCGGCTGTGCAAGGCGCTGTGGTCCGGCCAGCCGGTCGATTGGGACGGGCGCTGGCAGATGACGCAGGCGACCGTTGGCGCCGACGCCCGCTCGTCCCGGCGGCCCGCCGCTGTGGATCGGCGGCAACATGCCCGCCAGCCTGGAGCGCGCCGGGCAAGCATTTCGACGGCTGGTTCCCGATCGCCCCCGCCGCGCCCGACTTCGCCGAGGGCCTGAAAACCGTGCGGAAGGTCGCCGTCGACCACGGGCGCGATCCGGCTTCGGTCAGCGGCGCGATGTATCTGACCATCTCGCTGGACGACGACGCGGCGAAGGCCGAGGCGCGGCTGAACCGCTTCCTCGAATCATATTATTACGTGCCGGCGGAACAGACGCGGCGTCGGCAGGCCAGCTACTGCGGACCGGCCGAGGGGCTGAAACCCTGGCTGGATGCCTATGTCGCGGCCGGGGCATCCCACCTGGTTTTGCGATTTGCCGGGGACCACATTCGCCACCTCGCGCTTGTTGCAACGCTGCTAGACCCAGGTTTGTAGTTCCACCCGGACCGTAACCGCTGTATGGGCACGCGGCTTCGAATTGCGAGAGAGAATTACACGAACCCATGGCTTCCAATACTGGCTCTACGTTCAAAGATCGCCGTGACGCGTCACAAGCTGCCCGTCAGGCTATGATGGAGCGCTTCAAGTCCCGCTCCGTTTCCGATGACCCCGCGTTTCAAGCCAGGCAGGCGGAACTGATCGCCGTCGCCGAGGCCCGTACGACCCGGCTCGCCGAGCGGAAAGCTGCCAAAGCGGCCGAAATCGCGCGGGTGGAGGCGGAGCGCAAGGCCGCCGAAGAGGCCGCCGTCGCCGAAGCTCGGGCGCGTGCGATCGAGGAGCGGGCGGCACAGAAAGCAGCCCGCGACGCGGCCTATGCGGCGCGGAAGGCACGCAAAGTCCGGTAGGACGGTGCGGCACGCTCCCACACGCTGAACGAGACCGCTGCGAGATACCCCGCCGGGACGGCCATGTGCCGCCCTGACGAGGTTCGGCGCGCTCAGCGCAGCACGGCCTCGGTCTTCCGCTTGATCAGTTCGAAGTCGATCTGACCGCCGATCCCCGGCTCGGTCGGCGCGTGCATCAGCCCCTCCGCGTCGGGCGCCAGATCCTCCACCATGCCGTATTTATGCGCGCCGTCCGGCAGCAGCACCTCCCACATCGTGGTGTTGCGCAGCGCCATGCACAGATGCAGGTTGGCCAGGTTGTTCAGCGAGTTGCCGGAGTGATGGACCTCGTAGCGCAGCCCGAACGCCTCGGCCAGATGCGCGGTCTTCAGCATCGTGGTCAGGCCGCCCTTGTTCGGGATGTCGCCGCGCAGATAGTCGGTCGCCTTCTCGGTCAGCCAGATCGGATAGGTGTCCAGCCCACCCGCCGGAAATTCCGTCGCCATGATCGGAATATCCAGCTTCTGCCGCAGCTTGACGTAGTTGTAGATGTCCTCGTCGGCCAGCGGATCCTCGAACCAGTAGTAGCCCATCTCCTCGATCGCGCGGCCGACCCGCAGCGCGTCGATGTAGTCGTACGACCAGGTGGAATCGAGCATGAGCCGGTAGTCGTCGCCGACCGCCTTGCGCACCGCCTCGCAGACCTTGATGTCGTTGTCGGGGTCGCGCGGCGGATGGATCTTGTAGGCCTGCCAGCCCGCCGCCTTGAACGCCTGCGCCTGGTCGACATAGGCCGCGGCGTCCGGCAGCACCTGCGAACTGGCATAGGCCGGGATCGAGGTTCGGATAGGTCCCCATCAGCGCGTGCACCGGCAGCCCGGCGATCTTGCCGGCGAGGTCCCACAACGCCGTATCCACCGCGCCGATCACGCGGTAGCTGACGGAGCGGTTGATCAGCCGCATGCCGGCATGGATGCGCTCGCGCTCCAGCGGGTCCTTGCCCATCAGCATCGGCTTCAGCGAGCGGATCAGTTGCGGTCCGTCCATCGAGGCCGGATTGGTGGCCGAGCCGAGGAACGCGTGGCCCTCCAGCCCGCCATCGGTGCGGATGCGCAACAGGCCGAGATTGCTGCCGGACGTGGCCGTCGCACCCTGGTGGTAGATGCGTCGCCGGGATGTTGTCCCAGGTGAAGATGGTCAGCGAGACGTCGTCGATTTTCATGGTGTTTCTCCCTGTCTGCTTCGCCGGATGATCGCACGGACACCGGCCAGGCGCCACTTGCCGGCCAACCCGGAGCGTGGCCAAACTCCGATCGGGACCAGTCCAGGGAAGGCCAAAAAATGAATGATGTCGCCGGAATCGGCGCGGGGGATGTCGCCGGAATCGGCGCGGGGAATGTCGCCGGGAACGGCGCGGGGGCCGTCTCCGGAATCGGCGCTACGCCGCGCCGCCGGGAAGACGCCCGTTTCCTGACAGGGCAGGGCCGCTATCTCGACGACATCGCCTTCCCCGGGGCCGCACACGCCGTCTTCCTGCGCGCCGGCCATGCCCACGCCATCCTGCGCGGCATCGACACCGCCGCGGCGCGGGCGATGCCCGGCGTGCTGGCCATCCTGACGGCGCAGGACGTGGCACAGGATGGGCTGCGGCCGCTGCGCCCGACGGTCGAGGCCAATGTCCAGACCAACGAACCGTTCCGCTTCCTGCCGCAACCGCTGCTGGCCCAGGGACCGCATCCGCTACGCCGGCGAACCGGTCGCGCTGATCGTCGCCGAGACCCGCAACCAGGCGATGGATGCCGCCGAACGGATCGACGCTCGACGTCACGCCGCTGCCGGCGGTGACCTCGGCCGCCGCCGCGCTGCAGCCCGATGCGCCGCAACTGGCCGATGAGGTCCCCGGCAATCTCTGCATGGACTGGCACTGGGGCCACACCGAGGCAGCCGCCCAGGCCATCGCGACCGCGCCGCATCGCGTGACGCTGCACCTGGACAACCATCGCATCGCCACCAACCCGATGGAGCCGCGCGGCGCGGTCGGCGTGTTCGACGGACGCTACACGCTGCATGTCTCCAGCCAGAACCTGCATGGCAATCGCGACGTCACCGCCGCCGTTCTGGGCGTGGAACCGTCGCAGGTCCGCTTCGTCGCGCATGATGTCGGCGGCGGCTTCGGTGCCAAGAACTTCTGCTATGCCGAATACGCCCTGCTGCTCTGGGCCGCGCGCCGCATCGGGCGCCCGGTGAAATGGATCGCCACGCGGTCCGAGACGCTGCTCGCCGACCACCAGGCGCGCGATCAGGTCGCCACCGCGACGCTGGCACTGGATGCAGACGGGCGGTTCCTCGCGCTGCAGGTCGACAGCATCGCCAATCTCGGCGCCTATATGGCGGGCGGGGCCGGCGGGGTGCAGACCAACCAGTTCCCGCATCTGCAAGGCGGCGTCTACGCCATCCCGGCGATCGCCCTGCATGTGCGGGCCGCGCTGACCAACACCACGCCCATCGGCGTCACCCGCGGCCCCGGCTTCGGCGAGGCGGTCAACATCATCGAACGCCTGATCGACGCCGCCGCTCGGCAATGCGGGTTCGACCGAGCGGAACTGCGCCGGCGGAATTTTGCCGGGCCGATGCCGACGACCAATGCGTTGGGCTTCGCGATCGACAGCGGCGATTTCCGAGCGGCGTTCGACCGGGCGCTGGCGGCTGACTGGAAGGGTTCGCGGAGCGGCGCCGCGAAAGCGAGGCACGCGGCCGCCGCCGCGGCCTCGGCTTCGCCTGCCACATCAAGGGAACCGGCGGCTCGCCCACCGAGAATGTCGAGATCCGCTTCGAACCCGACGGCAGCGTCTCCCTGATCACCGGCACGCAGACGATCGGGCAGGGGCATGAGACGACCATGCCGCAGATCCTGTCCGACCGGCTCGGGCTGCCGAACGCGCTGATCCGGCTCTGCCAGGGCGACACGGACCTGATCCCGATCGGCGGCGGCCACGGGTCCTCGCGCGCCACCTATATGGGCGGGACGGCGATCTGGCGGGCATCCGACATCATCATCGAAAAGGGCAAGCGCGAGGCGGCGCGCGTCCTGGAAGCGGCCGAGGCGGACATCGAATTCCGCGACGGCGCCTTCCGTGTCGCCGGCACCGATCGCAGCGTCACACTGCTCGATCTGGCGGACCAGGCGCCGGGCGTGCTCGATACCTATTATCGCTGGACGCGGGAGGCGATGACCTTCCCGAACGGCACGCATGTCGCCGAGATCGAACTCGATCCCGAAACCGGCCGCGTGACGCTGGAGCGGCTGACCGCGGTCGACGATTACGGCGTGGTGGTGAACCCGATGGTGGCGGCCGGCCAGGCGCATGGCGCAATCGCCCAGGGCACCGGCCAGGCGCTGCTGGAGCACGCGGTCTACGACCCGGACTCCGGCCAGCCGATCAGCGGCACGCTTCATGGACTACGCCATGCCGCGCGCCGGCGATCTGCCCAGCTTCGACCTGAGTTTCGCCGGCACACGCTGCACCACCAATCCGGTCGGCGTGAAAGGCTGCGGCGAGGCCGGTGCGATCGCGCTCTATCCCGCCATCGCCAATGCCATTGCGGATGCGGTCGCCTCCGACCCGGCTCTGGCGGCCGAGGCGATCACGGCACTGACCGGTCCCGCCTCGCCCTGGCGGGTGTGGCAGGCCCTGAACGCCGCGGCATGAGTTCGCTGGCGGTCAAGGCGGCGGCGCCGTGGCGGTCGCTGCTGATCGTCGGGCTGGGCACGGTCGTCGTGCCTCTGGATTCCGCTGTCAACATAGACTTTCCTGCCATTGTCGCTCGGTTTTCCCTGCCGATCCCGATGATTCAGTGGGTTGTTATTAGCTTATGTGCTGACACAGACCAGTCTGATGCTCACTTTCGGGCGGATTGGCGACATCCTGGGATACCGGCGGGTCTTCCTGTTCGGCACCGGGTTCTCGGCGCTGGCATTCCTGGCCTGCGCGCTGGCGCCGACCTATCCGGCGCTGGTGGCCGCGCGGGTGGCGCAAGGCATCGGCGCCGGTCTGATCCTCAGCGTCGGGCCGGCGCTTGCCACCAGCCTCTATCCCGAGACGATGCGGGCCGTGGTGTTGGGCCGCTACTTGGCGATGTTCGGGATCGGCCAGGCGTTGGGGCCGTCCGTGTTCGGCATCCTGGTGGATGAAATGGGCTGGAGTGCGGTGTTCAGCGTGCGCGCGCCGATCGCCGCCGCGGCGTTCCTGCTGGCCTGGACGCTGCCGCGCGCACCGCGCAGCCAGGGCGTCGAACCCTTCGATGCAGCCGGCGGAGCGTTTCTGGCGGTCGCACTCAGCTTCTTCCTGCTGGCGCTGAACCGGCTGCGCGACCCGGGCGTGACGATGGCCGTGTTCGCCGCCATCGCCGCTGTCTGCTTCGTCCTGTTCTACCGGCAGGAGCAGCGGGCTCCCCGTCCGATCATCGATTTCGCCTATTTCCGCGACCTGGGCTTCGCCATCACCAACGCCGCAAATTCGCTCGTAAACCTTGCGGCGTTCGCGATCATGCTGCTCGCGCCGTTCTACCTGGCGCGGATTCCGGGCCTGTCGCTGCCGCAGGCGGGTTTCGTGCTGGCGTCTTCGCCGTTCGCGATGATCTTCGCCGCACCCTTGGCCGGACGGCTCGCGAAAGGTGTGCCGCCGCATCGGATCGCCATCGTCGGATCGGCCCTGAGCAGCGCGGGGCTGTTCGGCATCGCCCTGGCCGGCGGCCACCCGGCGCTGGTGTGGCTGATCGCGGCAATGGCGGTGCAGGGGTTCGGTGTCGGGCTGTTCCAGGTCGCCTATTTCGACATCATCACCGGCGTCATTCCCCCCCGCAACCGAGGCGTCGCCGGCGCGCTCGGCATGGCCACCCGCAGCATCGGCACTGTCACCGGCGCAACGGTGCTGATGCTGATCTTCCAGACCTTGCGCGCAGCGGGCGGGGAGGGTGGGTTTACCGGGGCCTTCCAGGCTACGTTCGCGGCGGCCGGCGGGATCGCGGGGGTCATGGCGGTGGTGCAGGGGTTGAGCGGGCGGCGGACGCCGCGGGACTGAAGTGTCGTCTGTTAACCCGGTCTATGTCGGGCGGCGGCCGGGTTTGGCAGTTGCTTGAAAGAAACCACGGAGCCGGCCAGCGGCCTTCACGGAATTTGATACGGAGGGCCGCGGAGGAGCGGGTTCGGTTGCCGGGGAAGCCAATCCGGCCGATCGCAGCATTTCTTCCCAACTCCAAATTTGCAACCGCCCGATCGTTGACGACCCGTATCGCGATATGCATTTTCCTCCCGCAGGTCGCAGCAAGCTGGCCTTGGAGGAAACCACATGTCTACCACGCGTCGGCAAATTCTGGCAGCGACTGCCGTCACCCTGGGGTCTCCCCTCGTCGCGCGCCACGCACTGGGCGATGCGCCGGCGTACCGGTTGAAGGCGACGATGGCCGACGTCTCCTCCCATCCCATCTACGGCATGCTCAACGACTGGGCAGGCGACATCCGCAACCGGACCAACGGCGCGGTCGAGATCAAGGTCTATGGCGCTGGCCAGCTCGGCAGCCAAGGCAACGCCCTGACCGCCATGCAGACCGGCACGATCGACTTTGTCTGCCATACCACCGGTTTCATCGAGACGATTTATCCGTCCGTCGCGGTCCTGGACCTCCCCTACATCCTGCAAACCGCTGCCGAAGCCGAAAAGGTGCTGGACGGCCCTGTCGGGCAGAAGTTGTTCGAGCAGTTTCCCGCCAAGGGCATCGTTGGGCTGTGCTGGGGCCACTGGGGCTGGCGTCCCGTCACCCACACCAAGAAACCCGTTCCCCACCCTGAAGACATTGCCGGCACCAAGATCCGCGTCCAGCCTGGCGCGATCTATGCCGCGACCTACCAGACGCTTGGCGCGCCCCCGACCGCGATCGATGTGTCGGAAATCTATCTGGCGCTGTCGCAAGGCGCGGTGGACGCACTGGAAGTGCCGTTGATTTCACTGATCGCCAGCAAGTTCTACGAAGTTGCCAAGCATGTCAGCGTGACCAACTTCGTCTACAACGCCGGCGCCATCATGGCGTCGAAGAAGACGATGGATAAGCTGCCGCCGGAGATGCAAAAGGCAGTGCGGGACGCGTCGCTGGCCGTGTCGCCGGGCTGGCGCACGATGATGGCGACAAAGACGGACGAGGCGATCGCGTTCCTGAAGACTCAGGGATGCACGATCGTTGATGCCGACAAGGCCGCCTATGCCAAGGCGCTGCAGCCGGTCTGGACTCAATACAAACCGATCGTCGGCGCCGACCTGGTGGATGCGATCCAGAAGCAGACTGGCCGAGCCTGATGGCACAGGCGGGTTCCGCCGCGCCGGCAGCAATACCGGGCGGCGGCTTCGTCGGTGTGTATTCGGCCGCCGTGCGTCAGATCTGCCTGATCGCCACCATCATCGCGGCGGCGGCGCTGCTGATCGAACTCGCGGTCGTGCTGGTCAGCATTACCGGCAGAGCAACGGTCGGCTATGGGCCGATGTGGAGCGATGAGGCGTCGCGTCTCGCGCTGGCAACCATCGCCTTCATCGGCGGCGCGGCGGCGTATCGCGGTTCCCATCACACCGCCGTCCGCTTCGTCACCGATCGTCTGCCGCGAGCCGGGCAGCTTGACGTGGGAGCCGGGATCGAGTGGCTGGTGCTGATCGTCTGCCTCGTCTGCGGCGTGGCAGTCTGTCGAACTTCTGCAAGACAGTTGGGGCAATGTCACGCCGATCCTGCAGATCAGCGTCGGCTGGATCGGCTTGCCGGTGACCGTTGGTCTGGTGCTGATCGCGCGGTCGCCGGCGAGCGTCTGCTGGTCGATTATTCGCCGCGCATCGCCCTCTCGACGCGGTGTGGTCATGGCGGCTGATGACCGCATGGACCATCTGGCAGGCCGGCGCGGCGATGTTCGCCGACAATCCGAATGCCTCGCTCACCGGCATGATCCTGCTGTTCTTCGGCGCCATCCTGCTCGGTATGCCGGTCAGCTTCGGCATGCTTCTGGCGACGATCGCCTATCTGGAATTGACCGATGTCGCGCCGGTGGTGGCGGTGCCGCAGTCCATGGTGGATGGCACCGGCAACTTCGTGCTGCTCGCGCTACCCTTCTTCATCTTCGCCGGGTTGATCATGGAGCGCGGCGGAATCTCCGTCCGCCTGGTCCGCTTCGCCATGGCGCTGATCGGCAGCGCGCGGGGCGGATCTGCTGCAGGTGATCGTCATAACGATTTTCCTGGTTTCGGGCGTGTCCGGGTCGAAGGTTGCCGACGTCGCGGCCGTCGGCCCGGTCGTACGCGGCGAGATGAAGCGGCGGGGCTACAAGGAATCCGAGGGCGCCGCGGTGCTGGCCGCCTCCGCCGCGATGTCGGAGACCATACCGCCCAGCATCGCCATGCTGGTGCTGGGATCGGTGACGCCAATCTCGATCGGCACGCTGTTCATCGCCGGTATCCTGCCGGCTGTCGTGATCGCCATCTGCCTGATGGTGCTGATCTACCTGCTGGCGCGGCAGGTCTGGTCACATCGACACGGTGCCGCTGGTTGGCAATCGGCTCGCGACGATCCCCGGCGCGATCCTGCCGCTGATCATGCCCGTGGCGATGGTGATGGGCATCAAGTTCGGCTTCGCCACCCCAACCGAGGCTTCGTCGCTGGCGGTGGTCTACGGCGCGGTCCTGTCCATGCTCGTGTATCGCGCCATACCGCTGCGTTCGGTTCTGACCCTGGCCGGTGCGTGCTCGGCGTCGGCCGGCATGGTGCTGTTCGTCCTGTCATCCGCCTCGGCCTTCGCCTGGGTGCTGACCGCCGCCAACCTGCCGCAGGCATTGGTGGACCTTCTGTCGACAATCGGCTCCGGACGGATCGCGTTCATGGCTGGATCGGTTGTGCTTCTGATCGTGATCGGCTCGCTGTTGGAGGGCCTGCCGGCGCTGATCATCCTCGCCCCGCTGCTGCTTCCGATCGCGGCGCGCATGGGTGTGAACCCTGTCCAGTACGGCATCACGTTGATCCTGGCGATGGGCGTCGGCGCGTTCATCCCGCCGATCGGCGTCGGCTTCTACGTCTCCGCCGCCGTTGCCGGCAGCGATATCGAAGCAGCCGCGCGAAGCATGCTCCCCTACGCGTTGGTGCTGGTCCTGGCGGTGCTGCTGATCGCGTTCGTGCCGGATATTACTTTGATCGTCCCACGGCTTGCTGGGGCGCACTAGGCTCCAAACCCAATCAGCCCGCCAGATGACGACGGCCAGGTCTGGTGGTCTCCACGGAGCGGTCGGCGAGTCTCGTTTGGTTGCTCCGGTTACCCTGAACGGAAGTCCGATACCCCGCATCTGGTTTCAAAAGCGGACAGTCCGCTCCGCACCCGGAGCGTTGGGCCGCTATCGACCCAAGTCGGGCGCCGCCCATCCGCATGTGAGGCGATCCCCAAAGCGGACGTTCCCCGACACCGGTGCCTGACGGCTTCGCGCCCGTTTCGGACGTTGGGTTAGGGCGTCCCTTCAAGCTGCCGCACAAGCGGGCTGGACAAGAAGCGTTAGGTCGGCAGCAGATACCGCTTGCCGTGGCGATCGCCGACAGGCTTGAGGACGAGCGCTAGATTTTTGCGGAATGTGGTCGAAGCATCTTGGGCCAGCGGAAGCAGTCGCTCCTGTACAACCGGTCGGTCGCAATATTCCCCAGCGGGTTGTACCCAATGCTCTGAGATCCGGTTGGGCGCCATTGAGATCGGCGAGCAATGCGGCAATCATGTCGTCGTCGAGCGCATCGCTGGTGAGGTTCACGGCTTGGCTCAGATAGTGCTGCTTAACCCACAGTCTGAGGCGGCTGGAGCCGTGCACGAGCGCGTCGAGGCAGAAGGCTTGCACCTGCTCATTACCGAGATGGGCCACGATGATACCCAGCCGGTAGAGGTTCCACCACAGCTTCTGATCGTCGAACATCATTTCCACCAAAGCGATGACCGGCTGCATCATCGTAAGGTCGATGCTTCTTCGTGCCAGGGGCTGAGAAAACATCGAATGATTGAGCAATACCTCGCGCAGCCTCGGGACGTCGCGTACGAGGCTCTGCACGAGCAGTGTCTCACGGCCTCGCCAGTCGAGCTCCCTGAGGGGTAAGATGTCAAATGGCTGATGTTTCAGTGTCGTATCATCCAATCCGAGCAACTGTTCTAGCGCGGCAAACAATGTTTCGTTGTCGGCGCACCGGCGCAGTCGCTGGCGGCGCAATTGCCTCAATTCCGTCATGCGCCTCAGCCAACTTCTCGACATGTGCCTTGAGATCGGAACGAGAACGGCACACTCGTGATAGAGCATCGTTCCATAAGGCCTCGCTGGAACGCGCGCTCCAGATCGCCTCGACATGGCGATTATCAAGTAGTCCATATTTTGTTGGTGTCAGAATCTCACCCTCGATCGGAAGCGAGAGACAAAACTCGGACGTGATTTCGACGGGGTGTGCAAGCAGGAGCTCCGTGAGCAATTCGAACGACGCGTCGTCCTCCCGTTGCCTCAGGCTCCGCCCTAGGATCGAGACCATGCGCGACGGAATTGTTCCGTCCGCGGCCTTGGCTGCCCGCGCCAACGCCTCCGGCTCGAACCTTGCCATGACGTCGGCGATCGCGGAGCCGGCGTCATCATCATCCTTCGCGAGCCAAGCGCGGGCGATCGCCATCAACCGCGTGAGGTCGCCCACCCTGAATTAGAGGACTGAGCGCGGGCGCGATACCGTTGACGGCGAAGTTGAAGTCGTCGGCGTGCGCTTCAAGAAGATCGAGCAGTTCGGATTTGAAATGGGCGCCCAGCACTTGCGTGATGAGGAGCACCGCTTGGCCTGCGATAAATCTCCGACTGGAAGCAATTGCCTCAGCAGCATGACATGATCGGGGCCGACTGGAAGGCGCTGTAGCGAAAGGCCGTATAAGCGCTGCGCATCAGCTTGACTAGTTCGGCCGATCAGCACCCTAAGCAAGTGCGTGACTGCGGCAGACTGGCCTTCCTCAGCATAGCGAACTGCATTGACTGCGAGACTGAGATCCGCCTCGATCGCATCGTTGAGCACTGCCTCCGCGGTCCTGGGTTCCATAAACGCGAGTGCCAGGAAAAGACATTGATCCCACTTCTTGGAGGCGATCGTGTCGCGCAACGAGACCGTGTCCGACCGCGAATGCCGTGCAAGTTCGGTCGCGGCGCAATATTCAGTGATCGACTGGTGGACGAACGAGGCGCGCCGGCCGGTATCGGAAATCAGCACCTCGCGCGCGATCAGCCAGTTGACGACGTCGCTCGCATCAAACGCCGCTGCATTAGGGATCTGCGTGGTGATGAGATCGGAAAGCCAAGCTAGCGGGAATGCTTCCCGTTCGGCCTCGATCGCGCGATAGGCGACCTTCGCGAAGATCGGCAGCAGCAGAAGATCGGTTTCAAACCGAGCCGAGAATGCCAGCTGAAGCTTTGTGACAAAGGAGGCCAGGAGGTTGCGCGGGCTGGCGTTCGCTGGCACTTCAACCAGCCCCTTGGCGACAAGCTGCAGGAAGAAGGGCCGGCTCAGCAGATACCGGATGTCGTCCGCGAAGATGCCCGAAAGCGTAATGCGGTGTTCCGCCAGAACCGCATCGACATGGCTCTTTTCAAACCGGTCGATTTCGTAGAACATGGGTTCGCTTGGTCGCTCCGGAAGTCCATCCGG
>CAVYTN010000034.1:0-10470 GCA_963771475.1 uncultured Alphaproteobacteria bacterium
TCAGGGCAGTTTTCGATCAGATTGCATATCTTGAATTGCAGCATTTTCAAATTATACCAACCCGCGAAGAGATCGACTCCCCGTCATGGCCGGAACAAGTCAGGCCATGACGGACAGGACACGGCGATGGGTCAGGTCAACGCCGGCTGGTATTAGCCCATTGAATTTAAGGGCAGACAGACTGCCGGGATGTATTGCTTCATGTCTTCGTCGCGGTTTTCGGCTGAATGTTGTTAGCAAACGGATTGTCGGTGTAACGCCGCCATTGGCCACACGTTGCCGACCAGAATGACTGTTCATTCAGCGTGGTCTGCGTTCATCCGCGTTCATCCGCGGTTGAATTCTTTCTCTCCGGGGCACAGGAAGGCCGTGACCGGGTCGACCTGATCCGATCTCAGCCTAAGCCGGCGCGAACAGCCGCTCCTTGCCATCTCCAGCCCCCTGCGCCACCGGATCGACCACCCCCTGGAACGCCGCATCCCGCTGCAGCACCGGCAGCACCTTCTCGGCGAACAGCCGCATGTTCAGTTCCGACAGATGATGCGGCATCGATCCGAACGAGAACTCGGTCACCAGGTGATCCATCCCGGTCAGCCGCCGCAGTTCCGCGATCTGCTGGATGCAGTCATCCGGCGTGCCGACGATCTGGATGCTGACATAGAAATCCGTCGCCTTCGTCCGGAAGCTGGCATCCTTCATCTTCGTATAGGTCTTCGCCAGCTTGCCGTACAACTCGTAACCTTTCACCCCGCCAGATGCCCGTCCGAGAAATGATAGTGGTTGTCGATCGAATCCCATTTCTCGCCGAGATACTGCATCGCCCAGTCGCGCGCCTCCTCGCCGCGTCGGCGCACAGGCGACATTGGTCAGGATGATCGGCGGCCGCGGCGTGTGGCCGACGCTTCTCGACCATGGCGCGGTAGCGGTGCACATCCTCGGCCGCCTTCGGCCATTCGTTCTGCATCACGATCAACAGCCCGAAGCCCAGCTTCGCCATCACCTCGGCCGACTCCGGGCTGACGGACGACGCATAGAATCGCCGTTCCGGATGCGAGATCGGCCGCGGCCGGATCGAAGCCGGGGAATCTTGTAGAATTCCCCGTTCCATTCGAAACTATCTTCGGTCAGTGCCTTGATGACAAGCTGCGCGGCTTCGACGAAGCGAGGCCGCGCTTCCTCCATCGGAATGCGGAAGCCCTCGTATTCGACGCTGGCGGCGCCACGGCCGAAGCCCATCAGCGTGCGCCCGCCGCTGAAGACATCCAGCAGCGCGATCTGCTCGGCGACGCGGATCGGATCGTGCCACGGCAGCACGATGACGCAGGTCCCCAGCATGATCCGCTTCGTTCGCCCGGCGTAGTAACTCAGCAGTCTGCAGCGGCGACGGCGACATCGAGTAGCCGGTGAAGTGATGCTCCAGCGCGAACAGCGAGTCGAAGCCCAGCGGTTCCGCCAGGTCGCCCAGCGCCATGTGTTCGTTGAACAGCGCAACATCCGGCCGTCCGGGTTGCGCCAGGATGCTCAGCGCCGTGCCGACCTGCATCGCCCCCTCCTGTCAGCGCAGCGGCGAGCATGCCGCGGGCATCACCAGCTTGTTCTCCTGCTTGATCACCAGGCCCGACGCGGCGCCCCCCGGCGGCCAGATCCCCTTCGCGACCGCTTCCGCTCGGATGCGCTGGCGTTCCGCGGCGTCCTTATAGGCCCAGATATGCACCCATTTGTTCAGCCCTCCGAGTTCCGAGTACCAGGCACCGACCAGCGGCGAAAGCTTGACGCGCTCGTCGATCTTCGCGGCCCAGCGCTCCATCATGCCCGGCAGCGCGCCGGGGGCCAGGGTGTAGGTGCGGATCTCGAACAGCGGCCCGACTTCCCGCGGCGTCAGCGCCGGCGAGAACGGGGCCGGGATGTAGATCTCGCTCTGCATGGAGACGAGCAATTCGCCGTTATTCGGCGGCCAGACGCCGGTCTTGACCGCGGCGGCGCGGACTTCGGTGCGTTGGTCCATCGAGTCATAGGGCCAGACATGGGTGACCTCGTTCAGCGGCCCGACCTCGGTGTGCCACAGCGCGGCCAGGGGCGAGAGCTTGACCCGTTCCGGCAGTTTCTCGCCGAAGCGCTTCTCGAATTCCGGCACAGAGCCGGGCTTTAGCTGATAGGTGCGGACTTCGATGACCATGGCGTTTCTCCCGTTTGACCGGGAGGTTAGTCACGGGCGGCTGGTTTGTCACTTTCGCGCAGCTTGACGAGCTCGACCGAGGGCGGATCGATCCCCTTCGTCATGGTCGGGCTTGGCCCGACCACCCACGACTTGCGGAGCTGATGCGATCAAAGTCGTGGATGACAGGGACAGGCCCGGTCATGACAAAGATAGACATGCCACGGAGCCGCAACCGGAGGGATGCGGCCCCTAACAATCCCCCTACCGCGCCGCAGCCTCCCGCAGCCGCCGCGCCGCGGCCACGAGGTTCTCCAGCGCCGGGCGAACCTCCTCCCACTTCCGGGTTTTCAGACCGCAATCCGGATTGACCCAGATCTGCCAGTCATCCAGCCGCTTGCGGGCAAGGCCAAGTAAGTCCGCCATCTCGTTCGTATCCGGGATACGCGGGCTATGGATGTCCCAGATGCCCGGACCGATTTCCGCGGGATACGCAGTTGCCCCTGCCTTGCGATCGGCGAATGCATCCAGCAACTCCATGCGGCTGCGGGTGGTTTCGATCGAAATGGCATCCGCGTCCATGTCCGCAATGGCGGGCATGATGTCGTTGAACTCCGAGTAGCACATATGGGTGTGTATACTCGTGTCATCACGAACGCAGCTCGTTGCCAGACGGAAGCAGGCCACCGCCCAGGCCAGGTAGGCGGCCCATTCGGCGTGCCGCAGAGGCAGGCCTTCGCGGAACGCCGGTTCATCGACCTGGATGATGCTGATGCCGGCACGCTCAAGATCGGCGACCTCGTCGCGGATAGCCAGCGCGATCTGCCGGCAGACGGCATCACGCGGGATGTCGTCGCGCACGAACGACCATTGCAGCATCGTCACCGGCCCGGTCAGCATCCCTTTCATCGGCCGTTGCGTCCGGGATTGCGCATACGCGGACCAGCGCACCGTCATCGGTTCGGGGCGGTGGACGTCGCCCCAGATGATCGGCGGCGCCACACAGCGGCTGCCGTAGGACTGGACCCAGCCATGCTGCGTGAAGGCATAACCCTCCAACTGTTCGCCGAAGTATTTCACCATGTCGTTGCGTTCGAACTCACCATGCACGAGCACATCGATGCCGATCTGCTCTTGCCAGCGGACTGCTTCATCGATCCAGCCCTCGATCCGGCGCTCATAGTCCCCGGCCGCCAGCTCGCCTTTCGCCAGCGATGCGCGCGCATGCCGCACCTCGGCCGTCTGCGGGAACGAACCGATCGTCGTCGTCGGAAACAACGGCAATCCAAACCGCCCTTCTTGCGCTCGGCGTCGTTCGGGGAAGGGGCTTGCGCGCCGCTCCATCGCCGCTGTTGCGCCGGCGAGGCGGTCCTGCACCGCCGGCCGATGCACCGCCGGGCTGCTCCGGCGGGACTGCACCGCCGCATCGCTGGCGGCAAGCTGCGCGGCGATCGCCGTTTCGCCCTCATCCAGTCCGCGCACCAGCGCCGCGACCTCATCCAGCTTCTGCTCTGCAAACGCCAGCCAGCCCTTCACGTCGGGCGCCAGCTTCGTTTCCTGCCGCAGGTCGACTGGGACATGCAGCAGGCTGCAGGAGGGCGCGACCATCAGCCGGCGGGTGTCACGCCGGACCGCCACCGTCTGCAGCGTGCCAAGCGCGGTGCGCAGATCGGTGCGCCAGACATTGCGCCCGTCGATCAGGCCGAGCGACAGCCACCGCTCCTGTGGCACCGCATCCAGCGCGTCGCCAAGCTGCGCGGCACCTCGCACCAGATCGAGGTGCAGACCCGCCACCGGCAGCGCCGCGACGGTGCGAAGGTTGCTGCCGAGCGGACCGAAATAGGCGGCGAGGAGAATGTCGGGGGCAGGGCCTTGCCGCAGGATGCCGTAGGCGAGGCCGAACGCGATCTTCGCCTTCTCCGGCAGGTCGAGCGCCAGGACGGGCTCGTCCATCTGTACCCAGGTGGCATTCGCCTCCGCCAGCTCCCGCAGGATCTGCGCATAGACCGGAAGCACCCGATCCAGCAGGTCGAGCGGGTCTGAACCGTCCGTCGTCTTGCTGAGCATCAGGAAGCTGACCGGCCCGAGGAGCACCGGTCGCGTCCGGATCGACAGGTCGGAGAGCGCTTCCCGGAACTGCACCAGCGGCCGGTTTTCGGTCAGGGTGAAGTGTTGGTCCGCGGACAAGCGGGGCACCAGGTAGTGATAGTTCGTATCGAACCATTTGGTCATTTCGAGTGCGGGCGAACCGGGCGCGATACCGGCCGCATGCTCCGCCTCGGTACCCCGCGACCCCCGCGCCAGAGCGAAATAGCTCGGCAACGACACCGGACCGTCCTGCCAGCCATAACCCGGCGGGATCGCCCCCAGCATGCAGGCGGTATCAAGCACATGGTCGTAAAGCGAGAAATCGCCGGACGGCGTATGGCCGATGCCATGACCAGCCTGCAGCTTCCAATGGGTATTGCGCAGGCCCTTTGCGGCGGTTGCCAGGCCGGTTTCATCGAGCGTGCCGGACCAGAATCGCTCCAGCGCGAATTTCAGTTCGCGCCGAGCGCCGATGCGGGGAAAGCCGAGATTGCTCGCGACCGTCATGCGAGCCTCCAGGTGATGAGGATGGACGGATCAACTCGATAGGAATTGGCAGTGCGGCATACGCCGCCAGGATTGGCAGACATGACTGTCTCCGACCTCCGGTGCACCCCGCCCGGCGGCATGGCTCGTGCGACGACGGCAGGTCTCCTGGCTCACGGCGTGCGGGGCGGTTGGCCCCTTGCCATCCGGTCCTGTCTTCCCGAACCTTTCGGCTCAGTGACCCGCCCGATCAGGGGCGGACGGACCAGCGGCGCGCCGCTAACAGTTGCGGGGGCAGCCGCCGACTTGCCCCCGGACCCCAAGGCCCTGCCGGGACGCACGGCGTTCCCTTTTCACCCGCTCGCGCGGGACCGTCGACAGCGCAAGGTATCCCTGCGGATTGCCATTGCGCAAGGCGCGATATCGCGATCGATTCCACCGCCCCTCGTGCAAGAGCCAGTCAGCGTAATCATAACATCACCGTAACCCGCTTCGTGGATTGACACGTCTTGACACCCTGTATCACAACGCGCCGCGGCCTGGCCTATATGTCGGAGATGGGCGTCTTCCCCGGCCTGTCGATCGATGAAAACCTGCGCGTCGGCGGCCAGTTCATCGAGAAATCCACTCTCCGCATGCGGATGGAGGAGCTGTACGGCTACTTCCCCGACCTCGCCGGCCGCCGTTCGGCGCTGGCCGGTGCGCTGTCCGGCGGGCAACGCAAGATGCTGGGGATCGCCAAGGCGCTGGCCTCATCGCCGCGGCTGCTGGTGATGGACGAACCTTCGGCCGGGCTGTCGCCGCTGTTCGTCGGACAGGTGATCCAGGTGCTGAGCAAGTTCCGCGAGCAGGGGCTGGCGATGCTGATCGCCGAGCAGAACATCGCGTTCCTGGACCTCGCGGACCGCGTGTTCACGCTGGAGGGCGGGCGCATTCGGTTCGAGGGTTCGGTTGCCGAACTGGAAGCTGATGACAGCCTGCACAAGGCTTATTTCGGGCTGTCGTAAAATCCAACACCAATACTTCCTTCACAGACGAACACAAATGGGGGAAGCATGTTATCGGTCGTTGAAGACTCGTTAGATTTCCAGTCATGGGCTGCCGCATGAAGGTCGTGTACCGGAACGTTCCGATCTGATCATGGGCGGCACGGATTCGCCAGCTCCCATTGGCCACATCCAACGCGCGGAAGTGCAGCGCTGTGTCTGATTGCGCGTCAGCATCTATTCCCGGTCATTTCTGAAAGTATAGTAAAAATAAATTGCAGTTTCCGACCGTCGGAGAAGGGAGCTATGTGTTGAACACCGAAGTTCAAATGGCTGATTTTTCGAGGTCGGGCGAATGTTCGAAACATTACTGCGGCATCCACTATTGGTTTTCAAGCAGGCGGCGATGGATCCACTTGATATGCTAGCGGCACTTCAGGAAAACATCTACTCTCACATCGGATCCACCAATACGATTCGCTATATGGCGGATCCCGACTGGGAGGCTGCGCTGCACCGCCGTCTGGGGATGTCATCCGAGTCCGAGGGGGAGGGTTTTTGGCCGTTATGGTCCACCGTCGTGAAGACCCTGCAGGCACAGGGCATGGCCGTCGGCCCTTTCAGCTTTTACGAATGGAACGACGGGGATGCAGGATTCGTCCGGGCCATCTGGTGTCTGATACGCCACTTGCGCCCCGTCAATGTGGTCGAAACCGGAGTGGCGCACGGCATGACGTCGCGCTTCATACTAGAGGCACTTGAAACGAACGGTGCAGGCAAGTTGTGGAGTATCGATCTGCCCCCGTTGAACCCGATCACGCGCCAGGAAGTCGGGGTCGCAGTGCGTCAAACCGGCGTGCCGGTCGATCGGTGGACGTATATAGCAGGCACCAGCCGGCGTCGGCTTCCAGCATTGCTGTCGCGCCTCGGCCAAATCGATCTGTTCATTCACGACAGCCTGCACAGCAACCGTAACGTCATGTTCGAGCTCGAATGTGCCTGGCGCTATTTGTCCGCTGGCGGCGTCATCGTGGTCGATGACATCGACGTCAATCCCGCCTTCGATACGTTCACCAGGGCCCATCCTGAACATCCGTCGTTCGTCTGCACCGCCGAGCCCTTGCGTCCGGACATGCGGCGTTTCAACCAGAAGGGCCTGTTCGGTATCATTTGCAAGCAGTCTTCGCAGCACGTCGACCCAGAGGTACACAGCCCTCATACCAGCGGACCGAAGTCTTCACTCGTGTTAAGACGAACAGGCCGCTGGTATGGTATTGATTTCGCGCGCAGCCGCAAACCTGCCTCCCCTGGCAACCCTGCGCGCATACCGGTCAGGCCAAGAGCGTGATGACCGGAGGCGGAATCGCCGGAGGTCTGAATCACGCGATCAAACAAACACCTGGAGCAGGATGGCTGAGCGAAAGCGATGTCATCCTGCTCTAAGGGCTGCCGGTATCACTCGACAACGGTAGCAGCAAGGGCCAACGCCTTGTTGAACGAACACCGGCTTGGCTTGGCGGTTCACCCCGGCAGCAAATGACACGCCGCCTGGTGATCCGGCCCCGTCGCGCGCATTGCCGGTTCCTGCGTCCGGCACACATCCATCACAAACGGACACCGTGTATGGAACCGGCACCCCGGCGGAGGCGCCAGCGCCGTCGGGATATCCCCCGCCAGCCGCGCCTGCCGTCCACGCTTTCTGAACGACGGATGCGTCACCGGCACGGACGCCATCAGCGCCTGCGTATAGGGATGCTTCGGCGCCGCATACAGCGCGCGCTTTTCCCCGACCTCCACCACCTTGCCGAGATACATCACCGCCACACGGGTGGAGATATGCTTCACCACGCCCAGATCATGCGCGATGAACAGATAGGTCAGCCCCAGCTCCGCCTGCAGGTCCGACAGCAGGTTGACGATCTGCGCCTGCACCGACACATCCAGCGCGGAGACCGGCTCATCAAGCACCACCAGCTTCGGCCGCAGGATCAACGCGCGCGCAATGCCGATCCGCTGCCGCTGGCCGCCGGAGAACTCGTGCGGGAAACGCAGCCGCGCGCTTTCGGGCAGGCCGACCATCTCCAGCATCTTGCCGACGGCGGCGCGTGCTTCGGGGCCGCGGCGCGTGCCGTGGATCAGCAGCGGCTCCAGCACGGTTTCTTCCACCGACATGCGCGGGTTGAGCGCGCCGAACGGGTCCTGGAAGACGATCTGCATCCCCCGCCGCACGTCTCGCAGCGCCCGTGAGTCCAGCCGCAGCACGTCGGCCCCGTCGAACTCGACATAACCGGCGGTGGCGGGGACCAGCCGGATCAGCACGCGGCCGAGAGTTGATTTGCCGCAGCCGGACTCGCCCACTAACCCCAGCGTCTCGCCCGGCTGAATCTCCAGATCGACGCCGTCGACGGCGCGCAACGGCATGCGTGAGCGGCGCAGGAAGCCGCCGGTTTCGACGTCGTAGTGCTTGACCAGGCCCTCGGCCTTCAGCAGCGCCGGCATCAGGCGGTTTCCCCGATGCGGATGCAGGCGGCGGCATGGTTCGGTTCGGTGCCAATCAGCTTCGGTATGCCATCCGAGCAGGCCGGGATGGCCAGCTTGCAGCGCACCGAGTACCGACATCCCGGCGGCCGGCGAGCAGGTTCGGGCAGGCTGCCGGGGATGGCGATCAAACGGTCGGTGTCCTGATCCAGCGTCGGCACGCAGGCGAGCAGGCCGCGTGTATACGGATGTTGTGGCGAATTGAACAGGCGATCGACCGGCGCCTGCTCGACGACGCGGCCGGCATACATCACCATCACCCGGTCCGCAGTCTCGGCGATCACCCCCATGTTGTGGGTAATCAGCATGATCGCCATACCGAATTCATCGCGCAGGTCCATCAGAAGATCGAGGATCTGCGCCTGGATCGTCACGTCCAGCGCCGTGGTCGGTTCATCTGCAATCAACAGTTTCGGCTGGCACACCAGCGCGATTGCCAGCATCACCCGCTGCCGCTGCCCGCCGGAGAGCTGGTGCGGATAGTCGCTCATGCGCTTGTCCGGCGAGGGAATCCCCACCCGTGCCAGCATCTCCACCGCCCGCGTGAAACTATCCCGCGGCGAAATGTTCTCATGCGCTCGGATTGTCTCGATGATCTGGTCGCCGATGGTGAAGACCGGGTTCAGCGACGTCATAGGCTCCTGGAACACCATCGCCACGCCGGGGCCCCGCAGCCGTTGCATCGACCGGTCGGACAGGCGCAGCAGGTCCTGGCCCTCGAAGCGAATCTGCCCGCCCAGGATGCGCGCGGGGGGCTTCGGCAGCAGACCCATGATCGCCAGGGCGGTGACGGATTTGCCGGACCCGGATTCGCCGACGATGCCGAGGATCTCGCCCCTGTCGAGGCTGAAGCTGATCTCCTCGACCGCCGTCACCTGACCGGACCCGGTCTGAAAGGCGGTGGTCAGGCCGTCGATCTCCAGCAAACTCATGCCCAGTCCTTCATGGCCCAGTCCTTCATGGCCCAGTCCTTCATGGCCCAGTCCTTCATGGCCCAGTCCTTCATGGCCCAGTCCTTCATGGCCCAGTCCTTCATGGCCCAGTCCTTCATGGCCCAGTCCTTCATGGCCCAGTCCTTCATGGCCCAGTCCTTCATGGCCCAGTCCTTCATGGCCCAGTCCTTCATGGCCCAGTCCTTCATGGCCCAGTCCTTCATGGCCCAGTCCTTCATGGCCCAGTCCTTCATGGCCCAGTCCTTCATGCTTGTATCCTCAGGCGGGGATCAAGCACGTCGCGCAGCCCGTCGCCCAGCAGATTCAGGCCCAGGACAGTGATCATCAGCGCGGCGCCGGGGATGGTGATGATCCAGGGGGCATCGCTCATGTATTGGCGGCCCTCGGCCATGATGTTGCCCCAGGTG
The DNA here is from genome assembly GCA_963771475.1 of uncultured Alphaproteobacteria bacterium. Taxonomy (GTDB): domain Bacteria; phylum Pseudomonadota; class Alphaproteobacteria; order Acetobacterales; family Acetobacteraceae; genus Rhodopila. The sequence continues at coordinate 9,614 of CAVYTN010000034.1, forward strand.
GGCGTGGGCGGCACGGCGCCGACGCCGAGGAAGGACAGGGTCGCCTCGGTCAGCACCGCATAGGCGAACAGGAAGGATAGCTGCACGATCAGCGGCGCCATGGCGTTGGGCAGGATATGCCGCCGCAGGATGCGCCAGTGTCCTGCGCCGGCCGCGCGCGCCGCCTGCACGTATTCCATCTCGCGCAGCACGATGACGCTGGAGCGGACGATGCGCGCCGTGCGCGGTGTATAGACAATCGACAGGGCGATGATCACGTCGTTGACCGACGGCCCCAGCACGGCGGTGACGCCGATCGCCAGCAGCACGGCGGGGAATGCCATCAGCGCGTCGTTGATCCGCATCAACCCGTTGTCGAGCCGCTGGAAATACCCCGCCGCTGCGCCCACGGCCGTCCCGGCGACGGCGTTGATGGCGACGACGGATGCGCCGATGATCATCGAAAGCTGCGCGCCCCAGACGACGCGCGACCACAGCGAGCGGCCGAAATTATCCGTCCCGAAGATGAAATCGGCCGAGGGCGGCTGGAACTTGTAGCGCATCGCCAGCTTGTTCGGATCCACCGGCGCGATCACGGGCGCGAGGATCGCGACCACCAGCACGATCCCGAACAGTACGCAGCCCAGCATGAACAGCCGGTGATGCAGCAGACGGCGGATGGTGGCACCGGCTTGGGTCATCGGGGGCATTGCCCTGACCCGCCAGCCCCGCTCGCTACCCCGTCGTGGTCGGCGAAGGCCGACCATCCACGGATTGCAGTGCCGATGTCGGCAAAGTCGTGGATGGTCGGCCTTCGCCGACCACGACGGAGAGGGGACAATGCCCACCTTCCCGTGGTTCGAACGCACCTACCCCCG